>JAFSFB010000016.1 GCA_017435385.1 Clostridia bacterium
CGTGGATTTTCAGTCCACTGCTCTACCAACTGAGCTACAGAGGCATAAGTTCAGCCTGTAAATAAAATTTACAGGCCGAAAACAATGGCGACCCGGAACGGGCTCGAACCGTCGACCTCTAGCGTGACAGGCTAGCGTTCTAACCAGCTGAACTACCGGGCCATTGGTGGGAACAACAGGGCTCGAACCTGTGACCCTCTGCTTGTAAGGCAGATGCTCTCCCAGCTGAGCTATGCTCCCATTTTTCGCACTCGACTTTCGTCAAGCGACGTGCTATATAATACAACACTTTTTCGGGATTGTCAACCCTTTTTTTGAAAAAATTTTAAAAATTTTTCAATTTTTTTATTTTGCTTTCAGGGCATAAAAATCGGAGATTTCCTGCAAGGCTCCGACTATTACCCGATACGGTAAAAGGCGGCGGGAGCAAGCCCCCGCCCTGCCTTAATTTCGGTTTATACATCAACCGCTTTATCACCAATAAAAAGAAGCTCCGCTTATTCGGCAAGCTTCAGAATTTCCGATGGCATGAATCTGTATTTTTTGTCACAGAAATGACAGCTTACCTCCGTCACGGGATCGTTCGCCATTTCTCTGAGCTCATCCTTGCCGAGAGTCAGAAGAGCCTTTGAAACTCTTTCCTTTGAGCAATTGCACTTATATTCCGGGCTCGAGCTATCAAGGAAATCAAGCTCGAAGGTCTTCAGAACGCTGCGGCATATCTGCTCGGGAGTCATGCCGTCAGTCAGCATCTGAGTGACAGAGGGTATGCCCTTGATGCATTCCTCAACCATATCTATCGTGTCATCCATCGCCGTGGGCAGAAGCTGAATTATGAAACCGCCTGCCGCTTTTATCGAAAGGTCGGGATTGACGAGAACTCCGAGAGCGCAGACCGTCGGAGTCTGCTCGCTTGTTGCGAAATAGCTCGTTATATCCTCGGCTATCTCACCCGAAACGATCGGAACTTGACCGATATAAGGCTCTTTCATTCCGAGATCCTTCATAACGGTGAGATTTCCGTTTCTGCCGATTGCGCCTGCAACATCAAGCTTTCCTTTATCGTTGAGAGGGATCTCAACAACGGGATTCGCAACATAGCCTCTGACATTTCCCGAACTGTCGGAAACCGCAATAACCGAGCCCGCAGGTCCGTCACCGCTCATTCTGAGAGTTATGCTGTTATCCTTTCCTTTCAGAACGGCACCCATCATCGATGCCGCCGTGAGCAGTCTTCCGAGAGCTGCCGAGGTTACTGCAGAGGTCTGATGTATCTGCTCCATTCTGTTGACTATATCCGTTGAATCGACTGCCATAACCGTCAGCGTTCCGTCAACGGAAATCATTCTTACAAGTTCACTCATATTATCACTTCTTCTTTGCTAAAAATACTGCACGCTCCGTTTCGGAATGTGCATCCTGCATTGTCATATCGTCATAGATCCCGACAACCTCAAAGCCTGCTTCCTCAAGCCATGCGGCGATATCCGAAAGCTCATATGCCCTCTCGGTGAAGCTTTCGCCCGAACGGTAATATACCCCGTCCTCCTCTTCAAAGAAATCGAGAGAAATATCAACGCTCGAATCAGCTTCATTATAGCTGTTCTGCCATACGCAGTAAAGCTCATCAAGGTCATAGACAAAAGCATTGTCGCCGAGAACATTCTTATGCTTATACAATGTATTGACATCGAAGGCGAACGCTCCGCCCCGATTCATAAAAAGAGAAACCTTTTCAAAAGTCCGCCTTACCTGAGCGGCGTTTCCGAGATGGTTGATGCTGTCAAGAACGCAGACGGCGCAGTCGACCGTTCCGTAAAGATCGATCTCATCCATGCTCTGATTCAGAAGAAGGATCTGCTGCTCATTCTCATATGCCTTTTCACGGGCGGCGTTGAGCATACCTATGCTCGAATCGACGCCGATAACATCAAATCCCCTTTTTGCCATTTCAACGGAAATGCTTCCCGTGCCGCAGGCAAGGTCAAGCAGAATCCCGTCCTTTATGCCGCACAATGAAAGAAGCCTGCAAAAATATTCTGCACGCTTCTCATATTCTACGTTATCTGTCAGGAGGTCATAGTAACGGGAGAAATTATCATAAGACATTATTCTTCCATCCTCTTGAAAATCTCTTCATAGCCGTTGCAGCCGTACTGCAAGGAGCGGTTGACACGGCTTATGGTTGCCGTGCTTGCGCCAGTTTCGTTGACGATGTCGCTGTAAACCTTCTTGTCACGGAGCATCTTTGCAACAACTATTCTCTGCGAGATAGATTTGATTTCGGTCACGGTGCAAAGGTCCTCAAAAAAGTCATAGCATTCTTCCATCGTCTGCAAGTTGAGAATCGCTTCAAAAAGAAAATCAACATTCTTATCCTTGATCTTGTTGCTCATTTTAAACCGCCTTTCAATTCTGCGCTTTTACACTTTAATATTTTAACATGTGAAACGCAAAAAGTAAATAGTAAAACCAAATTTTTTCTTTCACATCAGAAATACGAAGCTTTTTTCGGACATATATTGCAAAACAATTTCACGAAAATCGTTTTAGCTCTTGCACAAATGTAATAAAATGTATATAATAGGAGAAACAAACACGAAAGCTGAGGTTTGAAATGGCAGACTCATATATAAAAGCTTTGATCGACTATGCGGTCAAAAACGGTCTTATCGAAGAAAGTGACCGTGTTTACTGCACAAACGCAGTCATCTCGATGCTGAAAATCGATTCGTTTGATGATTCATGCGAAGCGGCTCAGGGAGAAATCAGCGAGATCCTTGATAAGCTCTGCGACATTGCCGCCGAAAAAGAGATCATCATTGATTCCATAACATACAGAGATCTTTTCGACACGGCGATCATGGGAGTCCTTACCCCCAGACCGTCGCAGGTCATCGAAAAGTTTAACCGACTCTATGCCGAATCCCCCGAGGCTGCAACGGATTATTATTATAAGCTCAGCGGCGACACCAACTACATCCGCCGTGACAGAATCGCAAAAATCCTCAAATGGCAGCAGACGGGTGAATACGGCACGATCGACATAACCGTCAATCTCTCAAAGCCCGAAAAAGATCCCAAGGCGATCGCTGCGGCAAAAAACGCTCCGCAGTCGGGATATCCCAAATGCATGCTCTGCCGTGAAAGCGAGGGCTATGCGGGCAGAGTCGATTTCCCCGCAAGACAGAATCACAGGATCATCCCCGTAACGATCGATAATTCTCCGTGGTTCATGCAGTATTCCCCCTATGTTTATTATAACGAGCACTGCATAGTATTCAACAGCAAGCACACTCCCATGACGATCGACAAATCAGCTTTCTCAAAGCTTCTTGAATTCACCTCACGCTTCCCCCATTATTTCATCGGCTCCAATGCCGATCTGCCCATCGTCGGCGGTTCAATTCTCAGCCACGAGCATTTTCAGGGAGGAAGATTTGAGTTTGCGATGGAGAGAGCTCCGATCGAAACCGAAATTACCTTTGCAGGCTTCGGAGATATTGAAGCAGGTATCGTAAAATGGCCGATGTCAACGATCCGTCTTCTCTCTGACAAGCCCGAAAGACTCGTTGAGCTTGCTGATAAAATCCTCACAAAATGGAGAGGCTACAGCGACGAATCCGCTTTCATCTTCGCCGAAACAGACGGAACACCGCACAACACGATAACCCCCATTGCAAGACGCAGAGGCGAAAAATACGAGCTCGACCTCGTTCTTCGCAACAATATAACCACAGAAGAGCATCCCATGGGCGTTTATCATCCCCATTCGGAACTTCACCACATCAAGAAGGAAAACATCGGTCTTATTGAGGTTATGGGACTTGCCGTTCTTCCGCCCAGACTCAAGCCTGAGCTTGAAGCTCTTGCCGACGCTCTTGTGAACGGAAAAGACCTGCGTGCAAACGAGCTGACCGCAAGCCACGCAGACTGGGCAGAGGAATTCATAAAGGACTATGACGAAATCAATGCCGATAATGCAATGAACATCATCGAAAACGAGGTCGGAAAGGTTTTTGCAACCGTTCTCGAGCATGCAGGCGTTTACAAACGCACCGAGGAAGGCAAGGCAGCTTTCCTGAGATTCGTTGAATCGGTTTAATCAGTATTCTATGCCTGAAGGCATAATAATAAAAATTCAAAGGAGTATCCGAACATGAAAAAAATTCTCGCAATCATGCTTGCTCTCGCAATGCTCTTCTCATTTGCAGCTTGCGGCGGCAACGAAGAAACACCCACAACAACCGCTCCCGTTGAGGAATCAACAGAAGCTCCCGCAACAGATGCACCTGTTGCAAATGACCCCTCAGCAGCAGATCCTTCAGCAGTTGATCCCTCAGCAGCAGATCCTTCTGCAGTTGATCCCTCAGCTCCCGTAAGCAATGCTATCACAGCAGTTCCCGCAACATCCGAAGAAATCGTTGCTCTTTACAACAAGACGATCAACGATGCTTATGCAGCAAAGGTCGGCTTCAACAAAGAACGTTACACAAACAACGAGCAGCTTAATGCAGGCTTCCTTCTCAAGACTTTCGGCGATCTCATCTATTCATTCATGGGCATCGGCGCTGAAAACAAATACACAATGGACGTAACAAAGGGTCAGTGGGAAGGCGACGTTCCTCACCACTATCTCCGCAAGAGCACTCTCACTCAGGCAGACCTTACAAAGGATGCTGTCTGCACAGAGGCTAACGGCCAGTACACAATCGTTCTCAACGTTAAGAACGGTACCAGCAAGGCTTCAAAGTCAGAAAGCTGGACAAAGGCTCCCATCGATAAGTGCGGTATCTGCGTAGGCGATGCTGATAAGAGCTATTTCGACCACAAGACAGCTCCCGTTATTTACAGTGCAGTAGGTCAGGTTGTTAAGGGTGCAGTTATCTCCGAAAGCTACAACAATGCAGTTGTTAAGGCTGTTATCGACGGCGCAACAGGTCATCTCGTAAGCCTTACAGTTGAATTTGACATCAGCGTTGTTATTGATGCAGCAGGCGGCGGCAACGCAACAGGCTCAACACACGTACTCTACAAGAACTTCGTATATTAATTACATAGCTTAAACAAAACCCCTGCACCTCGGTGCAGGGGCTTTTTACGCCCGTTCAGGCTCGGTTTCTTCTTCTTTCATTATTCTCACATTGCGTTTTGCATACAAGAATCGTATCGTTGCCGATAACATCAATGTCCTCCCAGCAGATTCTTATCCGCTCTCTTCTGCCGCAGATTCCGAAATATTTCGGTCTGCCGTAAACAATGAGAGCAACCACCCTGCCGCAGCTTTTGTCGACCTCAATGTCGCTCACGAAGCCCAGCCTGCAGCCGTTAGACTTGTTGATTATCTCCTTGCACCTAAGCTCGGTTATGCAGCAATTCATTCTGATTCCTCCGTATATGTAAACATTAATATATACTATGCGTAAAAATACAAATGTTGACACAAAAAGCTCCCCCGATCGGTTCGGAGGAGCTTTTCCTGTTATTAATCAAAAAGATAAACTCTTGTTTCGTAGGGCTTCGTTACAAATGCATTGAGCGTGTTATCAACAACATCATAGTTTGAAAGAACGAGATTGCCCTTGCTCAGCTCAAAGCCTGCAGGTGCGGTGAAGCTGACGGGCTTATCCGTGAAGGAGTTGATGACAAGCATTCTCTTTCCTTCATAGTTTCTCTCATAAACAAAGAGCTTGCGGCTGTTTTTATAATGCAGCTTGAAATCGCCGTAAATGCAGATCTCATTTTCCTTGCGGAATTTAAGCAGCTTGCGGTAATAGTTGAGGAGCGAATTCTCATCCTTCTCTGCCGCCTCAACATTGATTTCCGAGTAATTCGGATTAACCGTAAACCAAGGCTTTTCCGCCGTTGTGAAGCCTGCGTTCTTCTCCGCTGTCCATTGAACGGGAGTTCTCGCATTGTCACGGGATGCACGGTTTGCGATTCTGAGGAACATCTTATCCGTAAAACCAAGCTTCTTGAAAAGCTGATATGTGCTCTTGACCTGAGTGTCGGTATAATCGTCAACGGAATCGAAATGAATATTCGTCATGCCGATTTCCTGACCCTGATAGATGAAGGGTGTGCCGCTCTGGCAGATATACATCGTTGCAAGCATCTTACCGCTTTCAACTCTGTATTTCTCATCGCCGTAGCGGCTGATGATTCTGGGCTGGTCATGGTTTTCGATATAGTTTGCGTTCCATGCGATGCCGTAGAGCTTATGCTGCCATCTGTTATAGGCATTCTTGAGCTTTTTGAGGCTGAAGGGCATGGGAATCCAGCTGACCATGAAGCTGTCAGCTTCCATATGCTGGAAGTTGAACATCATGTTCAGAGTCTGCTTGGGTCCTTCCTTGATGAAACGGAGAGCAAGCTTCGGGGTCATCATCGGAGCTTCGCCGACGGTCATGCAGTCATAGTTATCGGTAACCTTTCTGAATTCGGTGAGATATTCGTCAAGGCGAGGACCGCATTTATAATGCTCCATGCCGCATGCAACGGGAATCGGAAATCCGTTGGGCAGACCTTCTTTTTTGGAGATAAAGGTGATAACATCCTCACGGAAGCCGTCAACGCCCATATCAAGCCAGAAGCGGATAATGTCCTTGATCTCTTCTCTGACCTTGGGATTATCCATGTTGAGGTCGGGCTGCTCCTTTGCAAAGAGAGTCAGATACCACTCATCGAGGTTCTCGTTATAATGCCAGCCGGGACCCGCAAAGGTCGAGAGCCAGTTGTTGGGAGGCTTCTTGCCGTTGGGCTTCCTGCCCTTGCGCCAGAAATAATAATCGTGATAGGGATTGTCCTTACCCTTCTTGCTTTCAATGAACCATTCATGCTCATCCGAGGTATGGTTGATAACAAGGTCCATGATGATTTTCAGTTCCTTGCTGTGGGCGGCGTCAAGAAGCTCTTTGAATTCTTCAACCGTGCCGTACTCGGGGGCAATCGATTTATAATCGGCTATATCGTAGCCGTAGTCATGCTGGGGAGATTTGTAAAGGGGTGAAAACCAGATCGCATCAACGCCGATGCTCTTGATATAATCGAGCTTTTCCATAACCCCCTTGATGTCGCCTATTCCGTCACCGTTGCCGTCATAAAAGCTTCTGGGCCAAACCTGATAGACCGACATTTCCTTATACCAATGCTTTTTGATTTCTGCCATCAGTATCTTCCTTTCATATTTCAATTAAATGATTCCCAAATCAACCGTTTCGCCTGCGGAAAAGCTCAGCTCAAACGAGTCGATTTCTTCGCCGTCAGAGTTCTTCACCGTTGCCGTGCCGCTTGCCGCAGGAGCAACAAACGAAAAGCTTCCGTCAGGCAGCACGGTATACTCCGTTCCGTCAAATTCAACTGCCGAAGCAGAAACAGCCTCGCTGAGTTTTCCCGTAACGGTACCGACGGTTTTATCGGTTCTCTTTATCGCCTCTTCAACCGCAAGCTTTGCATTGAGCATGGGATAATCCATGAGCTCAACATTAAAAATATATTCGGAATAATCGTTGATAACCGCAGTTTTATCGGTTGATGTCACGATTATTTCCTTGACATCTTTGCCCGTGAATTCGGGGTTTACGGACCATACAAGCCCCGCAACTCCCGTAACGCACGGAGCCGCCATTGAGGTTCCCGATTTATAGGTATAATCTGCGATCGCAGGATATCCGCAGCTGTAAATAAGGGAGCCGGGTGCGGCAATGTCGATATACGGTCCGACATTGGAATAGCCTGCCTGCATGAACGAACCGTCATAGAGGTTCATGGCGGCGGAAACCGAAATAATCCTGCCGAGGATCTCCTCTTTATCGATTTCATATTTGCCCGTATAAACATTCTTCTCGGTTATCGCCGTGAAATGACCGTTGTTGGTCGAGTCGATCGGATCACCGCTTTTGTTGCCGTTGCCCGCAGACTGAACAACGAGAAAATCATAGCCCTTGTCAAGAAGAGATGCCATCGTCAGCGACATAGCTCTCGGCTTTATAACTCTGTCATAAAGGCTCGATCTGTCAAGCCTGACAGATGCAGAAATGCCGAGCGAAAGATTGATTACCTTTGCTCCTGCCTGAACAAGTTCCGTAAAGCCGAAATAAATGGCTATTTCCGTGAACCAGAGCTGAAAAAGATCGGGATTCCAGTCAACGCAGATAAGGTCGGCATGATCGCAGATTCCCGAAACACCCGTTGAATTGTTTCGCTCGGCGGCAATTATGCCCGCAACATGGCAGCCGTGATCCGACGGTCGGTTTTTGCGTGCTCTTTTCTCGTTAGGGAAGGTTATTTTGCCCGCAAGCTCGGGATGCTCAAGATCAAAACCGCTGTCAAGAATTCCGAGAGAAACAGGCTGAAAACGCTCCTCATAATCCCATGCCTGCCTTGCATCGATCGCTTCGAGCCACCAGTTTCTTCCGTCAGGGCGAAGCTCGTTCCACTCAACAGGATTTTCCGAAAACATAGTGTCTTTATCAATCATGTAGTCAAACGGATCGTCGGGAGTCAGCTGCTCCTCGGTCTTGCTCAGATAGAGCGGCATCGCAAGAGCAACGCCGTCAAGCGCTTCAATCCTTTCGCATTCAGAAATGACTTTTTCATGAGTCATATTTCCTTTTCCGACAACATAAAGCTCCGCCGGCGCACACCATCCGATAACTGCACCGCCGCATTCACGCAGAACTCTGAGCCTTTCAAAAAAGCTGAGGTTGCCGTCAACAAAAACCGCAAGGGTGTTTCTGATATATCCCGTTTCTTCGTCGATGAAGCCGATATCATCTTTATCGAACTCGCTCAGGAAACCGTCTTTGACCGCCGATGATGTAAAGGGTATTCCGCAGACAGCCTCAAAAACGCTGTCGACAACCGAATCGGCAAAGCCGAAAACGGTTCCCGTCACCGTCATTATCAATGACATTGTGAATGCGATAATTTTGCTGAACATGGAATCAACTCCTTAGATAACCCAAGTCTTGTTTTATTTATTGCGCTTTCTTCCTTTTGAAATCAAACCATTCCTGAGGAAGCTGAGTAAGAATAACCGCAGCGAACATGATTATGCAGCCGAGATATCCTCTCGAGTCGAGGCTCTGGTCAAGAATCAGCCATCCGAAAAGAACGGAGAACACCGACTCAAGGCACAAAAGAACCGAAGCAACCGTCGGATTGGTATATTTCTGACCGAATATCTGAGCCGTGAAAGCTATTCCGCAGCTGCCGACACCCGCATAAACAAGAGGCAGCCATGCGCTGAGGATCTCATCGATTTTCGGTTCTTCAAAAATGAACATGCATATGACAGAAAGAATTCCCGCAAAAAAGAACTGAGCGCAGGAAAGAGCGATATTATTGACTCTCTGGCAGAAATAGTCAATAACAAGAATATGCGCCGCAAAAGCAAACGAGCACAGAATCGTCACAAGCTCGCCCGTGCCGACCGAGAAGTCCCCTTTCTTAACGCTGAGGAAATAAAGACCGACAACGCCAAGGGCAACGCCTGTCCAGATATTTATCTTCAGCTTTCGCTTGAGGAACAAGCCGAAAAGCGGAACGATAACCATATACAGAGCGGTTATGAAGCCGACCTTGCCGACATAGAGATAGTTGAAGGCATGCTGCTGAAGATTTCCGCCGATGAAAAGAGGCAGACCGCAGCATATTCCTCCGATAACAACATCCTTTATCGGAAATTTCTTTTTTTCCTGTGCGGGAAGTCCCGAGTTTTCTTTTTTAAAGCTGAGAGCAACAAGCGGAAGCAAAACAATTCCGCCAAGAACGGTTCTTAAACCGTTGAAAGTGAATGTGCCGATTGATGCACCCTCGCTCTGCGCAACAAACGAAAGTCCCCAGACAACTGCGGCGAGGATGCAATAAAAAGGACCGAGGATTCTGTCTTTCTTATTAATAAGTATCACTCCAACAAAAACCGCCCACAGAAAAAACTGCGGGCGGCGAAAAAACATAATTATTCTGCAGCTTCTTCTGCAGCAGCTTCTGCTGCAACCTCTGCGGGTGCCTCAACAGCTTCCTCAGCAGCTTCTTCTGCTGCTTCGGGCTCGAGGAGAGCACGGATTGAAAGGCTTACGCGCTTCTTATCGAAGTCAATGCCTGTAATCTTGCAGGTAACCTTGTCGCCTGCTTTAAGAACATCCTGAGGCTTGCTGATGTGTCTGTCAGCAATCTGAGAGATGTGGATAAGACCGTCGATGCCGGGGATAACCTTTGCGAATGCGCCAAAGGTTGTAAGACCGACGATTTCGGTTTCAAGAACTGTTCCTTCGGGATAATTCTTCTTGAGGATCTCCCAGGGATTGTCCTCGTCTTTTCTGTAGCCGAGAGAGATCTTCTTGTTTTCTGCATCAAGAGCCTTGATGAAAACATCAACTTCCTGACCGATCTCCATGATCTCTGAGGGATGCTTGATGCGCTTCCATGACATTTCGGAAATATGTACCATACCGTCGATGCCGCCGATATCAACGAAAGCACCGTAGTTTGTCATTGACTTAACAACGCCGTGATATGTCTGACCGACTTCTGCCTGTGCCCAGAAAGCCTCTGCAGCTTCCTTCTTTTCCTCTCTGAGGACTGCACGGATTGAGCCGACAGCTCTTCTGCGCTGCTTGTTAACTTCGATGATGCGGAACTTAACAGTCTTCTTGAGAAGGCTTTCAAGCTCTTCGTCACGACGCTCTGTTGCAAGAGATGCAGGAATGAAAACACGGACATTGTTGCTGACAACAAGAACGCCGCCCTTGATTACTTCTGTAACTGTGCCTTCAAGGATTCTGCCGTCTTCTTCTGCCTCAATGATGTCAACCCATGACTTCTGAGCATCGAAGCGTTTCTTTGAAAGCATAACGGTTCCTTCTGCGTCATTTGTTTTCATGATGATGAGATCAAGCTCATCGCCGACTTTAAGCTCTGCTGCAGCGTTTGCTGTGGGGTCAGCGCTGTATTCATCCATGGGGATATAGCCGGCATGCTTTCTGCCGATATCAACCTGGATCTCTGTGGGAGTGATACCCATAACGACGCCTTTGACCTTCTGGTCTGTGCTCATGCTGCTGAGTGATGCCTCAAGAGCTGCTGAAAAGTCCATTTCTTCGGTTGTCATTGCTTCAGAAGGCACCTCCTCTACCTGCAGATTTGTGGTTTCCTTAACGATTTCGGACATTTCTAAAAGTACCTCCTTAATTATTGCGGAAGGGGTTGATGCCCCTGCCGTCACACCGATATCGGTGCATTGGGAAAAATCTATGGTCCTGAGCTCGCTGGCTCTTTCCACCAAAAATGTTTTGCAGTTTTCGCTGCAGACGGTCTTGAGTTTGACCGTGTTTGAACTGTGCTTCCCGCCGATAACGATCATGCAGTCGCTCTTTTTTGAAAGCTCGTATGCTTCCTCCTGCCTTTTGCGGGTAGCAGAACATATTGTATCAAATATTTTCACATTTGTACAGTATATTTTTATTTTTTCTTTTATTTTTTTCCACTCATTCTGAGAAAAAGTTGTCTGCGAAACGGCTATAATTCCGTTTTGACAAATTCCGCTGTTGTTTTTAAAAAAACTCTCCGCTTCTTCTGCCGTGCTGAAGATATGATAACTGCCCTTGCAGTATCCGCAGATGCCGATAACCTCGGGATGGTCGGGATCACCGCCGATGATGACGGGAATATTTTCAGCCGAATTCTCCTCAACAATATTATGGATTTTTTTTACAAACGGACAGGTTGCGTCGCAGATCTCGGCACCTATGGCTTCAAGCTCAGCATAAACGCTTTTTCTGACTCCGTGGGCTCTGATGATAACCGTTTCACCCTGCGAAGCTTCTTCGGTGCTGTTGATAACACGCATTCCCTTTGCCTCAAGATCCTCCGTTACAGTCGGATTATGGATAAGCTGACCGAGCGTTACCGCCTTGCAGCCCTTTTCGGCAAGCTCGTAAGCCATGCTGACTGCTCTGTCAACTCCGAAGCAGAATCCTGCCGTTTCAGCAAGCTTTATTTGCAATGTCCTTCCTCCCAGAGGTGAACGATCTCATCCATTATGTATTTTGCCGCATCGGTCAGATTCTGTCTTGTGCAGTCATCTCCGCCGATTCCCAGCTCTTCAAAGGGAATAAGCTTACCGAATCGGACAGTCACCTTTGAATGTCTTTCCATCATGGTTTCGGTATAAATCGAAACGGGAAGAACATCTGCCTTTGCCGCTCTTGCGATAACGGAAATGCCTCTCTTTGCGCTCTTGGGAGTGCAGTCCTTTGAGCGTGTGCCCTCGGGGAAGATTCCGAGAATATGACCTTCTCTGACAACTCTTGCGGCATAGTCGAGAGCCTTGGTGTCAACCGCACCTCTCGCAACGGGGAAGCCGTTGACCTTCTTGAAAAGATAGCCGACGAGCTTGTTGTCAAAGAGCTCTTTTTTACCCATAAAATGAAGCTGTCTGTCCTTGATTCCGATTGCGATGATCGCAGGGTCAAACATGTTGACATGGTTTGAAGCAAGAATGAAGCCTCCCTCTGCAGGGATATTTTCAAGGCCCTCATATTCGACCTTATATCTTTTATCTTTAAGCAGGAAGCCGAACGATCTCATACGATCATAAAGCTTACTGTTTGTTATCTCTCTGTCGTAATCAAAGCCTTTCATTGAACCTTCTCCTTTATGATATCAATTATTTTCTGAACCTGCTCTTCAAGAGAAACTCCCGTCGTGTCAAGAATCACGCTGTCCTCGGCAGGCTTGAGGGGGGCAATTTCACGGTGGGAATCGTTATAATCTCTTTCAATAAGCTCATCGAGAACCGACTGAAAGCTGACTGTTGATCCCTTCGCCTGAAGCTCGGCATATCTTCTCTTGGCTCTCTCCTCAGCGGATGCAGTCAGAAAAATTTTCACCTGAGCATCGGGAAGAACGACAGTTCCGATATCCCTGCCGTCCATAATGCAATTATTGCGGGAGGCGATATCTCTCTGCAGATCGAAGAGAAACGCTCTGACTTCGGGAACAGCCGAAACATCTGATGCCGCCATGGATGCGGGAGGCGTTCTGATTTCGACCGAAACATTTTCTCCGTTGAGAAGCACCTTCTGTTCGCCGTTTTCAAAAACGAGATCGACGGATATTCCTTCAAGGCTTGCCGCAACGGCAGGCTTATCCTTCGTGTCGATATTGTTTCTGAGCGCATTGACACCGACCGCTCTGTAAAGAGCACCCGTGTCGACATAAATATATCCGAGCTCTTTTGCGGCGGCTCTTGCGGAAGTGCTTTTGCCTGCTCCGCCCGGACCGTCGATAGCTACGTTGATAACCGTTTTGTTCATAATTACTCCTCCTGTGCGGCACTCATGCCGGCAAGTCTGCCTGTTGAAAAGGCTATCTGAAGATTGAAGCCGCCCGTATAGGCATCGGCATCAATGACTTCGCCTGCAAAATAAAGTCCCTTGACAATTTTCGATTCCATCGTTTTCGGATTTATCTGCGAAACATCGACTCCGCCCGAGGTGATTATCGCCTCGGCAACGGGACGGAAGCCCGTAACGGTCACCGTCAGATTTTTCAGAAGCTCCGCAAGAGAGCGGCGCTGCTCCTTCGTGACCTGATTGACCTTTGTTGAAAGAGGTATTCCGCTGAGTCTGACGATAACGGGAACGAGCTTTTTCGGGAGCAGGGAATTGAGCGCATTGATGAAATTCCGATTGATATTCTCAGAAAAATCACGCAGTATCCTCGCATCAAGCTGTTCAACCGTCAGCGCAGGCTTCAGGTCTATCGATATTTTATATCTGCCGCTCTCCATATCACGCATGTGAGCACTTGCGCTGAGGATAACGGGTCCCGAAACGCCGAAATGAGTGAAAAGCATTTCACCGAAATCGGAATAGATCTCTTTGTTATTCTTTTTAGTATCCGTAACTTTCACGGAAATATTACGCAGCGACAGTCCCATAAGGTTACTGCAGAAGCCCTCATGAATTTCGAGCGGTACAAGCGAAGGACGGATATCCGTTATCTTGTGTCCCGCCTGCCTTGCAAGCTCATAGCCGTCACCCGTTGAACCCGTTCCCGGATAGGAAAGACCGCCCGTTGCAACAATGACCTTATCGGCAAGGATCTCTTCTCCGTCCTCGGTCACACAGCCTCTGACACAGCCGTCTTCAATCAGAAGCTTCACGGCTCTGCCCTTGACGATCTTCGCTCTTCTGCGTGCAAAATCAGTCAGAGCATCAACGATTTCGACAGCATTGTCCGAAACGGGAAAAACACGGTTGCCCCTCTCGGTTTTGAGAGCGACACCTCTGTTTTCAAAAAACTCGATAACATCGGCAGGCATGAATCTCGAGAATGCTCCGTAGAGAAACCTTCCGTTTCTCGGCACATTGGAGATAAGAGCTTCAAGGGAATTGCAGTTGTTCGTGACATTGCATCTGCCCTTGCCCGTTATCATGACCTTTCTTGCAGGGCGGTCGTTGCGTTCAAGCACAACCGTCTGCATGCCCGATGCCGACGCAAAGCCTGCCGCCATAAGGCCTGCCGCTCCGCCGCCGATTACCAGCAAAGAGGTTTTCATCTCTTATCCTCCCCGTCGGTGCTGTAAACTCTGTATTCATCCCAGATCTCCTCGAGGGCTCTGAGGTCGTTATAAACATTATCTTTTTTCTCTTTTGCGCATGCCGCAATCAGAGCATTGATAAGGCTCAGCGGTGCAACAAGAGAGTCGACAAACGAAACCATGCTGCTCTTTGCAACGAGAAGATGAGTTGCAAACGGAGCGATCGGAGAGGATTCGCCGTCGGTTACGGAAATAATCGTTGCTCCTCTGCTTTTTGCAAACGAAAGAGCCTTGATAGTCTGATTGGAATATCTCGGAAAGCTGATGGCAAGGCAGACATCCTCGCTTCCGATTCTGAACATCTGCTCAAAAAGCTCACTCGACGAAGAGGTATCTATCAGAACAACATTGTCGTTGAGAAATCTGAAATAGAACGCCGCAAAGCTTGCAATCGCCGCAGAGCTTCTTACTCCGAGAATATATATCTTTTTGGCTCTGTTTATCGCTTCAACGCTGCCTTCAAAGGCTTCCCTCGATATGCTCTCCCTCGTCACCTTGATAAGCTCGGCATCGGAGGAAAACGTCTTGTCAATAAAATCGCTGCCCTCATATCTGCTTGCGGCAACCTCCATGCGCTGAACGCTCGTCAGATGGCTCTTTACCATCTCCTGAAGGTATTTCTGCAGCTCGGGATATCCGTCAAAACCGATGTTTGTCGCAAAACGGACAACCGTTGATTCGCTGACTCCGACGGTTTTGCCGAGATTTGCCGCAGTCATGAAGGATGCTTTCTGGTAATGATTGATTATATAATCTGCGATTTTCTTATGACCTTTTGAAAGGCTCGGATAAACCGCCTCTATTTTCGTATGAAAGTTTTCCGCCATAAAAGACACCTCTGAAGACTCATATATGGTCTATTCTACACTAATCAACAACAAAATGCAAGTATGATTTCCCGGAATTGCAAGAAACAATTCATATTATTGAGATTGACCTTATAAATCCAATGGTGTATAATACATATAATTCTATTGATTTAAGGAGATTCTTATGGCTAACACATCGGTTTTATGGTACACCTCCCCTGCCAAGGCGTGGACTCAGAGCCTGCCTGTCGGAAACGGTATTCTCGGCGCAATGATTTACGGCGGTGCCGAAAAAGATATTATCTGCCTTAACCATGACCAGCTCTGGACAGGCACACCCAGAAACACGATCCGAGAGGGTGCTCCCGAAGCATATAAAAAAGCTCAGAAGCTTGCTCTTGAAGGAAAGCTTCATGAGGCTCAGAAAGAGCTTGAAGAAAACTTCCAGAGCGTTTTCACGAATGCATATGTTCCGCTCGGCAATCTTGAAATCCTTATGCAGACAAAATGCAGGATCAAGAATTACAAGCGCAGCCTTGACCTTGAAAACGCAGTTGCTTATTCCGAATTCGTAAGCGGCGGAATCACCTATAAGAAGGAATATTTCGCATCAAATCCCGCAAAAATGATCGTTGTCCGTCTGACCGCAGAGGGCGGCAAAATGACATTTGAGGCTCAGTTCACCTCAAAGCTCAGAGGCTCCTGCATCGTTTCCGAAGAAGAGAGCATCGTTTATCTTGACGGCGAGTGCCCCGGCGTTCCCGATGTTGAGGGCTTTGAAGAAAACTTCGGATATTCTGACGAGCCCGAAAAGAGAGGCATCCGCTACAGAGGCGGTATCAAGATCGTTTCAGACGGCGATATCCGCAGAATGGACAACCACCTCATCGTCAAGGAAGCAACATATGCCGAGATTTATTTCACGGCTGAAACCAGCTTCAACGGCTGGGACAAGCATCCCTATCTTGAAGGCAAGGAATATAAGGCACCCGTTGACGAGATTCTCAAGAAAGAATATGATTACGAAGCTGTCAGAGCCGCTCATCTTGCAGATTACAAGGAGCTTTATGACAGAGTGAAGCTCGACCTTAAAAGCGACGGCGAAGATATCCCGACAGACAAAAGACTCTGCCGTTTCAAGAGAAAGAAAAACGATGACGGGCTCATCGAGCTTGTTTATAATTTCGGCAGATATCTTGCCATCTCCTCCTCGAGAGAAGGCTCTCAGCCCTCAACTCTTCAGGGAATCTGGAATGACAAGACCAATCCGCCCTGGCGTTCAAACTATACGGTAAACATCAACACGGAAATGAACTACTGGCCCGTTCTCATGTGCCGCATGCCCGAGGTCAATCTGCCGCTCATCGACATGGTCAAGGATCTCAGCATCAGCGGAGAAAGAACCGCAAAAGGTCAGTACGGCGCAAAGGGCTGGGTAAGCCACCACAATGTCGACCTCTGGCGTCAGTCGACTCCCGTTGCAGGCGATGCTCAGTGGGCTTTCTGGCACGGCTCGTCGGGTTGGCTCTGCGAGCATGTTTTCCAGCATTACGAATACACGAACGATGTTGAATATCTCAGAGAAACAGCATATCCTCTGATGAAGAAAGCCGCAGAATTCTATCTTGACATCCTTGTTGAGCATGAAGGCAAGCTCGTTCTCGCTCCCGGCACATCTCCCGAAAACACCTTCAGCTACGAGGGCAAGCGCTGCTCCGTCGGCAAATATTCAACCATGTCCATGACTATCGCAAGAGAGCTTTTCGAGAATTGCATCAAAGCATGCAGCATTCTCGGCGAGGACAAGGAATTTGCCGCAACACTCGAAGAAACCCTTTCCAAGCTTGCACCCTTCAAGCTCGGCAGCAAGGGACAGCTTCTCGAATTTGATGACGACTATCCCGAAATCGAGGTTCATCACAGACATGTTTCCCACCTCTACGCTCTTCACCCTGCCAACATAATCACCGTTGACGGCACTCCCGAGCTTGCCAAGGCATGCCGCAAGACACTTGAACTCAGAGGCGATAACGGAACGGGCTGGAGCCTTGGCTGGAAGATCAACTTCTGGGCAAGACTCTTTGACGGCGACCATGCACTCAAGCTCATTGAAATGCAGCTCCGCCCCGTCAAGAGCGTAGGCATCAACTATACAAAGGGCGGCGGCACATACGAAAACCTTTTCGATGCCCACCCCCCCTTCCAGATCGACGGCAACTTCGGTTTCGTAAGCGGCATTACCGAAATGCTCATGCAGAGCCGTGACGGCAGAATTTATATTCTTCCTGCACTCCCCTCAAAATGGAAAAACGGCAGCATAAAGGGACTTCTTGCCAAGGGCAATGTTATCGTTGACATCGAATGGAAGAACGGCAAGCTCGCAAGCTGCAGCCTTGAAGGCAAGGGAGATTTCACGGTTATAATTGACGGAAAGGAAACCGCCGTTTCTCTTGACGGAACCAAGAAAACGGTTAGAGAGTGACGGCAGCATAAATGAAATTTGACCTTTACGATTTTGACAAAACGGTTTACCCCGTAGACTCGGAAACGGTTTTTCTGTTTTACTGTCTGGCTCACAGACCGTATCTGATTATTCTTGCGCCGTGGCTGCTGCTGAATCTGATTCTGTTTTTCCTCGGCTTCGGCGACAGCTTCAAGGGCAGATGCTTCTCTTTTCTGCGTTTCGTTGACGGAGAGAAAATGGCTGAAAAGTTCTGGGAGAATCAGCAGAAAAACATCTATCCGATATTTGAAGGAAAAAACAGAAGCGGCAGACCCGTTGTTGTCTGCTCCGCTTCTCCCGAATTCTTTCTTAAACCGATTTGCGAAAAATACGGCGTTCACACTCTGATAGCCACCCCGATGAATCCCAAGACGGGAAAAATCAACGGCAGAAACTGCAAGGATAAGCAAAAGCCGATAAGGCTTGCCGAAGCCCTGCCCGATGCCGAATTCATCAATGTTTATTCCGACTCGCTCAAAAATGACATTCATATTTTTGAGCTCGGACAAAAATGCTTTTATGCAAACAAGGGTACGCTCACCGAAATGAGCATTGAGGAAATCAGAGCAAAAGTTGAAAAATAGTGTAGGGCGGCTTGCCCACAAGCCGCCGAAGAATGCGCAAAAACAACGGCGGGATGAGGACATCCCGCCCTACGAGCGTTCTGACAAAGCAGAGAGGATGCAACCGACAAGGCTGCATCCTCTCTTTGATTATTGCATGTACGGGTATTATTCAAACTCTTTAACCGCACCGATGAATATCGGCATACCCGAGGTGCGGTCGATTATCGCATAAATGAACGGTCTGTCAAAGACGAGATATTCAATTCTTTCCTGAACCATGGCGCTTTCGGCATCAAACTGAACAACCGTTGCCGCCCCCGCCTTCGTGCCCTTTTCGTCAAAGCGGATAAAGCTGTTGTGAAGCACCTTTCCGATATAGATGTTGCCGAGCGGCGAAACTCCGAGATTCGTGAAATCGGCTTGTGCAGAATTGAATGCGGCAGGCATTCCCATCGCCTTCAGCGCATCGTTAAGCTCAAATTTGCAGTCAAAATCAAATTTCGGAACCGTGACAACAACCTTCACATCCGCCGTATTTCTGACCGCATCAATGAACTCCTTGCCGCTGAATGACACAGCCGCATCCTCAACGCTCACTCCGTTATCGGGAAGAAGTCCGACAAAGGCATAGTTGCAGTTTGCATAATTCTTGACAAAGCCCTTGGTTTTGCCGAGCTCGACAAGACCGTATTCGCCCGAGTGAAGCATCGTTACCTTCTGATCTTTGCCGCTTGCAGAATGGAAAATATAATTTTCTCTGACATTGGGCTTGTGATAAGGCTCTGCCCACTCCGCCTCGAAAAGAACGGTATTGATAAGATAAGAAACCGTTTCCGAGGGGATTTCCGAGAGCATATTCTTTATTTCGCCGTCGGTATTTTCGCTTATCCAGAAATTGATTTTATTCTTGGTTGAATTATCAAACGGCTCGCTGAAAACATCGGCGCCGTATGCCGAAAGCGTTCTGCTGACAAAATTTTTGTTGACCTGAAAGCTTCCGTCGTTGCGAAGCCAGAGGGAATTTGCGAAGCGGAGCTGTTCATCGGAATTAGAGGGATGAACATAGCCGCCGTAATGCTCCCGCAGGTCTTCGTTCGTCATGCCGAGAACGGTTTCCATCTGAGCGAGAGTTTCGCCCTTTGCGCCGTCAGCGGTCATGGCAAGAGCCGCCATAACCGAAACGGGAGAAATCAGCGCATTTTTGTCCTGCGCAAGAGCGTATCCGAAAAGCTCAAAGCCGAAATCCGCTGTCGCCTCGGCAATATTTTTGTTATCTTTTCTGTGACCTATAGGTCCGAGCATCGAATCCTCATCGTTCTCTCTGCCGAGGGGATTGAGGATTATTTTTTCGGTCGTATCCGTCACGCTGTTAATCGCATTCGTCACATTGACAACAGATTTTGTAACATCATCTATCGTGCAGACAACCTTATCGGTTTTGCACGAAGCGAGAATAAGCATCAGTAAAACCGCAGAAACAAGTGCAACGAATTTTTTCACTTAATCAGCCCCTTTGAAAGAAGTTGTGTTCAGCTCCGAATCAAGTCTGATTCCAATATATTTATCCTGAGTTGTTTGGAAATAAACCGTATATTCCTGTCTGCCGTCGGCATATCTCGTTACGGTTGCCTCCGCAGATTCTTTTATAATATATTCTCTCTCCTCTTCGGGAATTGCATTATATGCCGCCTCGATAATCTCCTCGGTCGAGGGCATCGGATCGTTTTCGGGCAGAGCCGCTGTCGGCGAAGCGGAATCGCTGCCCGAATCGGGTGTTTCGGGAGCATAGCCCATTTCGCCGTCAATTGCTGCGCCGCTTTCCGCAGGAAGAGTCAGCTTTTCGGTCACACCCTTGTCCTTAGTTCCCCCGTTTTCCGCCTTGGCCGTTTCCGTTGCTTCGGGCAAAGGCTTTGCGGGCTTGATAAAGTTATCGACCATCGTTGCATATTCAATTTCCTCGGTGCGAGTCGGCACTTCGCCCTCTGCATCCTCAACGATCTCTTTTTCAGCATAGGTCATGTGCGATTCCGTCACGCTTGAGCCGCTTTTCTTGATGCTGTTATATATCTCGATAACCTTGTTCGGCTCGTTTCGGTTTCCGACAAGCCCTGCCGCCGCACCGACGGCAACGCAGACAACGGCACACAAAGCCGTTGCGGCAACCGATATCTTCTTTTTTCGCTTTTTCAGCAAAGCATCCCGCTTGCCGTAAATTCCGTCAAGAAATTCTTCGTTTGTTTTCACGGTAGCCTCGCCTCCTTTTCAATTTCTTTTCTGAGAGCCTTTTTGGCTCTGTAAACGATATTTTCCACCTGTTTTTTATTCTTCTTCATTACCCTTCCGACCTGCTCATAGCTCATTCCTTCAAAATAGATCAGATGCAGAGCGGTCGAATAATCGTCTGAAATCCTGCCGAGAGCTTCATGAAGCTCTCTTTTCTCCTCTTCCCTGATAAATTCATCCTCGAGAGCGGTTGTATCCTGCTCATTTTCAATGAATTCATATGCACACTCGGGTTTTCTCGAGCATTTTCTTATGTAACTGACAGCAAGATTCCTGCCGATCGTGAAAATATAAGTCTTTAAGGATGTTCTGAAATTATATCTTCTCTTATGCATCAGAAGCTCAACGAAAACATCCTGCGCCAATTCCTCGGCAACGGCAAAATTTTTCACATATCGGTTGATGAAGAATATTAAATTATCCTTATAGACGGCAACTACCTCGCCGAAAGCGGAATCGTCACCGTCAAGGAAACGGCGGTAGCTACTTTCACCGTTATCCATGGGCTTTTAACCTCCGTGTCAACACTTTCACTCTTTATTCGCATAAAAGAGAAAAAACTCTCACATGATTTCAAAAAACCTGCACGAAAAGCGTTCCGTGCAGGTTTTCGGTTTATCAATACTTTCTGCTTAACTTGCTTTCGGCTTCTTCACGGGTGATCTTGCCTGCGTTGCAGTCAGCCATGATCTGAACATCCTTATCGTTGAGCTTATAGAATACCCAGCAGATATAGGCAAGCAGACAGCCGATTGCGGGAACCATCGCATAGCTGAACCAGAGAACGCTCAGGGCATGCTCGCTCTGAACGATGCCGAGAGCCTGGAGCTCCTCAAAGCTCTGAACCTCAACGGTTACCCAGCCCGTTGACTTCAGACCGAGAATGCCGATGCTCAGCGCACCCGAAACGGCGGCGGTGAGCTTGACCATGAAGGTCTGGATAGCAAATGTGATGCCCTTCGCTTCAATGCCCGATTTATATTTGCCGTATTCGGCGCAGTCGGGAGTGAAGATGAACATGATAACGCCGATGATCGAAAGCGGAATCGAGCGCAGAACATAAAGAACGATATGGAGAATGAGGTTGTTATAGCCCGCAAGCCACATGACAACGCTGAGAACGACCATGGCAAGGGCTGAAAGGCGGTAAACCTTCATCTTGTCGAATTTTCTGATAAGGTGAGGCACAAGGAGCGATGCGATAAGCGACGGAACCGTTCCGCATGCGCCGACAACGAGGGAGAAAAGAGTGTCGTTGAAAAGATAATACGAAACGAAAAGATTGAGTGCGCCGCTGATGTTCGCCGCAGAATAGAAGAAATAACCGAAATAATAAATGAGCAGATATTTGTTCTTGAAAAGATAGCTGAACATTCTGCCAAGCGTGAAGCTCTCCTCGTCCTCGGGAACATGGCGCTCCTGAAGCGTTTTGAGAACGGGTACCATCGTTATAACGGCAAAGATCGCAACCGCAAAAGCAACCCAGCCGTAGCTCATGCCGACATGCTCGCTGACAAGAACGGTGCCTGCAAGAGTGATGAACGCAATTCCGACACCTGCCCAGATGCTCTTATATGAGAGCATCGAGTTTCTCTCGTCAAGGTTGAGAGTCATGGCAGTAACCGAGCCGTAAATCGGAACATCGCAGAGGGTGTAGACCGTATCCCAGATGATATATGCGAGTGCAAACCAGATGAGCTTGACCGTTTCGCTCGAGCCCGAGGGAATGCAGAAGAGAAGGAGCGTTGCAGCAGGAGTAAGCGCCGTTGAAATCTTGAGCCAGGGAAGATATTTCTTTCCGCTTTTGAATTTCACCGAGTCGAATATCGCTCCGAAAACCGCATCGTTGATTGCGTCCCAGATTTTGACTGCAAGCATAACGCCCGCCGTTTTGAGCGGATTGATGCCGAGGAAGATCAGATATGTATTGAGATAGTTCGCAAGCAGGAAATAGATTGCGTTCTGACCTGCGAAATAGAGATAATAGCTCTTTCTTTCAAGCGGCGAGGTTTCCCAGCCCGCAGGTGTATATTTAAGCTTTTCAATAAGTTTCATTGTATTTCTCCTTTAAAATGCAAACATGAATCTGCCGCCGGGAGCAACATCGCCGTTCTGATAGAAGTCCATGATATCGCCGTCAGTCTGCATATTATCGGACAGCTTGAAGTTGAAATGGACCTCATCCCCTGCCGAAAGACCGAGAGCGCTTCTCGGAACGGAAACCTGCATGACATTTCCGCTGACGGTATATGCCGCCGTTCCCGTTTCTTCAAAAGCCCAGCCGCCCGTTGATCTGCCGACGGACATGCCCGATGCCGAAGCAAGACCGCTGTTGATGACATATTCAAAGCCTTCCCAGTTTGCCGAAGCACCCGTTGAGTCGGTATCGATAAGAATTCTCATCCATGCGGTATCGGTATAAGGCGAAATATCGTTCACCGTTTCGATCCTGAAATAAACATTGTCGTTATCATATGTGACCTTTACGCTTCTGAAATCGTTGCGCATGGTGCTGTTAGTATAATGAAGACCAACCCAGCCGTCGGCATCTCTGTTTCGGGTGCTTCCCGTATAATGGAAATATTCGTTTAAAACGGAATTCCATTGGCTGTCTGCACCGTTTATATCTATCGTCTGACCGCCGCTCGTTTTCATCGGTTCTCCGATGCCCTTGAAACGGCGGATATTGGCACAAAGCTGATAATAATAATGGTCCTGCATGATGCCTGCAGAGGGCTCAATATCACGGCTGTATTCATCGCAGAACTGGTCGGGAAATGCGTTTTCGGTTCCCTGCCATGTATCGTGTCTGCCTGCTATCCATTCGTTCCAGCCGGTTACAAAAATGAAATCGGGGTCGCACTCAATGGCATAATCCCACTGCTGCTGGAAATTCAGACCGTAAAGCATCGCATTTTCGGTCGAGCCGTCAACCGTTACGGTTTCGCTGCCCTTCTGATATGAATAGGAATAGTCGCCCTTCGTGAAGCTTCTGCCCTGAACATTTCCGCCGTTGTTCATCGCAACGAGCTGACCGTCAGCCGCATTCTGAGCAACCGAAACGCACATCTGCTCGGGCTTGCCGAAAAGCGAGGTGCCGTATTTCGCCTGCGGATAATCGCTGCACCAGCCCCAGCTTTCCTTTGATATGCTTCTGTTTCCGTTGAAATATGAGGGTTCGTTTTCTCTGAATGTGAAAAACTCGCTTATCTCTTTTTCAAGCGGATCGGATTCATCGAGAGCCTGAGAATGAGCCATAATCAGAGGCTTGCCCTCCCACATAAACCAGAGATGCTTGTATCTTCCCTGCGAATAGATGTTGTTATAGAGGTCACGCAGAGAGGTTGCCGCATCCTCAGAGGAGGCAAACGGAAGCATGAAAGCAACCTGAGGAACATTGACGCCCTCCTTTATCGCTTCGTCAAACACCCTGAAAAGAACCTCATAGGCGGGCTGCCATGTATACGAGCCGTTTGTGCAGTCGAAGATGATAACATCAACGCCTGCATCGGCAATCAGCTCGGCATGCTTTCTGACAACATATTCGTCAAGATTCTGATAGTATCCTAAGAGCGGTTCATTCCAATGATAGGGCTTGCCGCTGTATGTATTTTCCCATGCAGGGTGGCTGAAATCTCTGACAGCTTCGGGATACTGTCTGAGAATTTCCGTGACATTATCCGCTTCGTTGCTTGAAGCAAAGTTATAATGCCATGTCCAGTAAAACAGACCGACGAATTTTTCCTTGTCGGTTTCTCCGACCTCGGTATAAGTCGGAAGACTTCTGCCCAGACCGTCAACGGCTACCCATGTGTCGGGTCTGACTTCGCCGTATGAATTTTCGTTGATATTCTTTGTTCCGAAGAGATAAATGTTCAGCATTGACGGCAGCATAAAGATCGCAGTCAGCACCGAAAGCACCGCTCTGAAAAAAGCCGACATAATTCCGCCTCCGATATATCAGATTAATATTTATATTATAAAATCAATCATGCAAAATGTCAACACGGCAAAACCGCCCGTGAAAAACACGGGCGGTCTTAATGCTCATATTCTGCCGTATATTTTTGTTATCTCAAAAAGCTTTTCGGAAAGCTCGGGGGTGAAATCGCTTTCAAGAGCCCGCCAGCTCCAGTTCCCGAAAGGAACGGAGGGAACATTCATTCTTGCCTCGCTCCCGAGCCCGAGCAGATCCTGCATCGTCAGAATCACGGTTCCCCCAACGCTCGCCATCGCAGATCTTATAACGCCGTCAACAAAGCCCTCATCAACACTCAGACGCAGATATTTTTTCGCAAACTCAATATCCCTGCCGTCGGCATTTTCAAACCAGCCTGCAAGAGTATCGTTATCGTGCGTTCCGATATACACAACGCAGTTGCGGTCATAGTTATGAGGAAGATAGTCGCTGCTTTCACGGCTGTCAAACGCAAACTGAAGAACCTTCATTCCCGGAAAACCCGTTTTCCGCATCAGTTCTCTCACCCCGTCATCGATAAATCCGAGATCCTCGGCGATAATATCAACCTTTCCGAGAGCCGCTTCAACGGCATCAAAAAGCTCCGCAGCAGGTCCGGTACGCCATCTGCCGTTGACTGCATTTTTGCTTCCGAAGGGAACGGAATAATAACTTGAAAAACCTCTGAAATGGTCAATTCTGAGCATATCAAAAAGCTTCATTGAATATCCGATCCTCTTTATCCACCATGCATAACCGTTCTTTCTCATATATTCCCAGTCAAAGACGGGGTTTCCCCAAAGCTGTCCCTCGGGGCTGAAGCTGTCGGGCGGAACACCCGCAACCGAAGCGGGATTTCCGCTCGGATCAAGCTCAAAAAGCTCGGGATTTCCCATGACATCCGAGCTGTCATGAGCAACATAAATCGGCAGATCGCCGATTATTCTTATACCCTTTGAGTTGACATGTTTTTTCAGTTTTTTCCATTGTCTGAAAAAGAGAAACTGCAGTATTTTCCAGAACTCGCATTCCTTTTTATCCGCCTCGGGCAGAGGCTTCTTCCACTCAAAAAAGGGCTTGCCCGAAAACATTTCTTTATATGCCATGAACAGAGAATAGTTATCAAGCCAGAATGCGTTTTCCGAACAGAAGCCCTCATATTCTGCCGTCTTTTCAAATCTCGGCACAACATTTCTGAGAACACGGATACGGTTTTCATAAAGTCTGCCGTAATCGACCCTGCGTTCATCCCTGCCCCAATCGACTCCCGAAAACTCCGACGGAAAAAGCAAGCCGTCATCGCAAAGACAGTCAAGATCGATCAGATACGGATTACCCGCAAAAGCCGAAAAAGCCTGATACGGAGAATCTCCGAAGCCCGTATGCCCTATCGGAAGAATCTGCCAGAATTTCTGACCTGAGCTTTCAAGAAAATCCGCAAAATCATATGCCGCCTGCCCGAGAGTTCCGATTCCGTAAGGCGACGGCAGGGATGATATATGGAGAAGAATACCGCTTCCCCTCATACGCAAGCAATCGCTTTCGTTGTTTCTTTATCGAAAAAATGAGCCGAATTGCAGTCAAAAAGAAGCTTGACCTCGTCGCCTGCCGAGATTTTCCGTTCCGTTTTCACGCAGGCTATGCACCTGCTTTCCCCCAGCTCAAAATAGATGTTCACCTGTCCGCCCGTCATTTCGGCAATGTCCGCCTTAGCGTTTATCACGCAGCTTTCCTGAACATTCAGCCCTCCCGAATAGGCGGAGATCTCTTCGGGACGGATTCCGAGGATAACGCTTCGGTTTTCATATTTTTCAAGACCCTTGGACTTCGATGCGGGAATACGCATGATATGGTCGGCAAACTCGGCATAAAGAGCATCCTTTTTCTTTGTTATCATGCATTCAATAAAATTCATTCTCGGAGAACCGATGAAGCCTGCAACGAACATATCCGCAGGCTCTGAATAAAGCTTCTGCGGCGTATCGAACTGACGGATGACCCCTTTGTCCATAACAACGATTCTGTCCGCCATGGTCATGGCTTCGGTCTGGTCATGGGTGACATAGACGAAGGTCGTCTGCAAACGCTTATGGAGCATCGTTATCTGACTTCGCATCTCGGTTCTCAGCTTTGCATCAAGGTTTGAAAGAGGCTCGTCAAGAAGGAATACCTTAGGATTTCTGACCATCGCTCTGCCGAGAGCAACTCTCTGCCGCTGACCGCCCGAAAGAGCCCTCGGCTTTCTGTCGAGATACGGCTCGATTTCGAGAATCGAAGCAGCCCAACGCACCTTTTCGTCGATCTCTTTTTTGGGCATTTTACGCAGTTTTAAAGCAAATGCCATATTCTTATATACGCTCATGTGAGGATAAAGAGCATAGCTCTGAAAAACCATGGCTATGTCCCTGTCCTTGGGAGCGACATCGTTGACCTTTTTGTTGTCGATAAACAGCTCACCGTCGGAGATATCCTCGAGCCCTGCAATCATGCGGAGCGTAGTCGATTTTCCGCAGCCCGAAGGTCCGACGAGAACGACGAATTCCTTGTCTTTTATATCGAATGTCAGGTCGGGAATGACCGTCACCTTGCCGTTATCAAATCTTTTTGCGACATTTCTGAACTGAATAGCTGCCATTTTTTCACCCCTTCACCGCACCCGCAACAACTCCACGGATGATATACTTCTGACAGAAAAGATAAAATATTATTATAGGAAGAATCGCAAGAACAAGCATAGCCATAAGCGCACCCATGTCCTTGTTGCCGTAGCCTCCCGTGAGAGCCATCTGAACGGCAACGGGCAGAGTGCGGTTTTCTCCCGAGCCAAGAACAAGATACGGAAGAAGATAATCGTTCCATACCCACATGGCGTTGAGAATGGCAACGGTTATTGCCGTGGGCTTGAGAATAGGGAAAACTATCATAAAAAATGTTCTTATAGGATCGCAGCCGTCAATAACAGCCGCTTCCTCGATCTCTGTCGGTATGCTTTTAATGAATCCGCTGAACATAAAGACCGAAAGCCCCGAGCCGAAGCCGAGATAAATGAAAACGATTCCGAGCACGCTGTTCAGATCAAGCTCGAATGCAAGAAAGGTCATCGTATACATAACCATCTGAAAAGGAACTATCATGCTAAAAGTAAAAAGATAATAGAGAATTTTGGTGAAGCGGTTTTTCACCCTGACGATATACCACGCCGCCATCGCCGTGAGCACGACTATTCCCGCAACGGAAAGAACGGTTATGAACGCTGAATTAATGAAGGCTCGCAGAAAATCCGACTGGACAAAGCCCTTGACGAAATTCTCAAAGCCGACGAATTTTTCTCCCCTCGGAAAGGAAAACGGTTCATCCGAGATATAGAAATTGCTCTTGACGGAGTTCATCAGAATCACGAAAACCGGCGAAAGAAATACCGCAGAAAGAATAATCAGTACGGCATAAACCGATGAGTCAAATATCCGTTTTCTTGTTTTCATTACTGCTCAATCTCCTTTCTTTCCGTTGCCCGAAGCTGAACAAAAGCAATAACCGCAACAAGCAAAAAGAAAATTACCGCCTTTGCCTGACCGATTCCGTGCCATTCGGCAAGGCGCAGACCCGTGTGGTCATAGAAGGTTTTATAGATATCGAGCGCAAGCAAAGAGGTTTCCGCCGACTTTCCGTTAAGCGCAAGGTTCTGATCAAAAAGCTTGAAGGAATTCGTCAGCGTCAGAAAAGTGCATATCGTCACCGACGGCATGACCATGGGTATCGTAATGCTGAAAAGAGTCCTCAGGGGAGATGCACCGTCGATCGCCGCAGCTTCGTTGATATGCTCGGGAATATTCTGAAGCCCCGCTATATAGATAATCATCATATATCCTATCATCTGCCAGTTCATCAGAACAACGAGTCCCCAGAAGCCGTAGCTCGGATCATAGGTTATGTCAACTCCGAAAAAGCCGAGAATTCCGTTGATGATAAGGCTCCAGATATGGCCGAGAACGATGCCGCCGATGAGGTTCGGCATGAAGAAAACCGTTCTGAAAAAATCAGTTCCTCTGAGCTTTCTTGTCAGCAGAAGAGCTATCGAAAAAGCGATGATGTTGATTGACAAGATCGAAACAACGGTAAATTTCACGGTCAGCCAAAGAGAATTCAGAAAGGTTTTGTCCTGAGTAAAAATGCTGATGTAGTTTTTTATTCCGACCCATTCGCTCGCATCGACAGTTCTGAACTCGGTGAATGAAAGATAAATTCCCATTACGAACGGAATCAGAAACGAAACCAGAAATGCGGCAAGAACGGGAACAACAAAAACGGGAAAATATTTTTTTAGAGTTTTATGCATTCAATCATCTCCGGAAAAGCACGGGGGCCGCCGTGCGCCTGCAGGCAGCCCCGATTTCAGGTATATTATGCTCCGAATTCGTTCTTCCATTCGTTGACCGCATGTTTTTTGACTTCATCCCAACCCATCTGTCCCTGAGCATAGCGGAGCAGAGCAGTTCCCAGACTGTCCTTATAGTTCTGGCTCGGAAAAACGGTGAAATTCCACGGAATATTCGTAATCCCTTCCATATTCATCCAGCGCATAACCTCTCTCGCAAGAGGATCGTCAGGGGTTTCGTTTTCGGAGAAGGTGTCAAAGGGTGCAATATATCCGAGTTCGTCGCTCACATATTTCTTTCCCGTTTCAGAACCGAAGAGCCACCAGAGGAAATCCGCCGCAGCCTTCTGCTGAGCATCGGTTGCCTTTGAATTGATGCAGATAAAATTCTCAGTTCCGATGCAGATTCCGAGATTTTCTTCGCCCTTTGTTCCCATATAGATCGGAAGGAATCCGATGTCATCAGCGGCAACCTTGTTGCCCGAAACGCCGAGGATCTGCGATGCACCCCAGTTTCCGTTCTGCACCATCGCACATTTTCCCAATGCAAACTCCGCCATTGATGCCGTGACATCGATCGTTCCGAGCTTTGTTTTGTCGGCTGTCGAATTGTTGATATATAAATCAAAAATATTCTTGAAATTATCGGAATAGGTGAACTCGATATTCTTATATCCGTCACCCGTCAGGTCGATTTTTTTGTCGAGAAATTCGAGCGTTACGGGAATATTCATCAGATGAGTCTGCCAGCGCCAGTCCTCTCCCGTCTTGAGAGATGTCGAAGCGAAAACGCCGTCGATCCCGAGTTCGCTTTTTCTTGCCGTCATATCCTCAACAACCGCTTTCAGAGCGGCAAAGGAATTGATCTCGTCAACGGAATTATAGGGCGTTGCTCTGTTGGGGAGAGAAAAATATTTTGAAAGAATCGCTTTGTTATAAATGATTCCGTAGCCCTCGACAACATAAGGAATGCCGTATACCCTGCCGCCCGAGGTTATGGCAAGGCTTTTGTCGGTCAGATGCTTATAAAGCTCCGTGCCGCTCAGGTCAGCGCAGTAATCTGCCCACGAAGCATAGCCGATAGGTCCGTTGATCTGAAAGATCGTCGGGGCTTCATCGGTTGCCATCCGAGCGGTGAGGGTCGATTCGTAAGTGCCCGAAGCGGCGGTTTCAACAATAAGCCGCACTCCCGTTTCTTTTTCATACGCCTCGGAAATGCGTTTATATACTTCTGCGATTTCAGGCTTGAAATTCAGATAGCGTATCTCGGTTACCGTTGTGCCGGAATTTCCGTCGGGGGCAGGCTTCGTGCGGTTGCATGCCGCAAGAACACCCGTAACAACGGTCAGCGCAAGAAGGATTGAAAGAATTCTTTTTTTCATGGAATTACCTCCGTAATTTTCATTGTGAATTGTTATTATTATGCACACAATAAACGAAGATAATTCAAATTCTTTTTGATGCAAAAAAAGATGCACCGACAAACATCGGTGCATCAAAAACATTTATTTAATTGAACCTCTGATGAAGCCAGCGCACACTCATATCGACCCAGCATCTGAGATGCGCCTGATAATCAACATGCTCCTGCTTATCGTAAACGGCATTGTTTGCAACAGAGAAGCCGTGATAGCCCTTTTCAAAAACATGAAGCTCGAACGGCACACCAGCCTTGGCAAGAGCGGTCGAAAAAGCCAAAGAATGCTCAACGGGCACGCAGCCATCCTCTGCGGCATGAAAAATGAATGCGGGAGATGTTTTTGCATCAACCTTTTCGTCAAGCGACGGAATGGGCTCTGCAAGAATATTGCTGATAGATTCAAGAATGCAGGGATAGCCGAGAACAACGGCGGCAGGTCTTATCTTTCCCATCGTTGCAAGAGCGGCACAAAGATGACCGCCCGCAGAAAATCCGATTGCCGCAATTCTGTCGGTATCAACATTCCAGTCTTGCGCATTGTCGATTATCGTCTGCATGGCAAGCTCGGCATCCTCAAGGGGTCTCGGGAATGCCGCTTTTCCCTTGCCGACGGAATAGCGCAGAACAAAAGCGTTGTAGCCATAAGCGTTATATGCAAACGCCACCGGCTCAGCCTCACGGTCTGAACAGAACATATATGCTCCGCCGGGAATGACAAGCATCGTCGGACGCTTTGCCATATGCTTCATTTCTTCCGAATAATCGGGCAGGTACGCAGTGAGCGTTACGCCGTCATCGGTAAGCTTTTCGGTAAAAACTCTCATATTATTCACCTTTTAATAGCTGATTTTCAATGTCTTGATCTCAAAAGGTCTGAACTGAAGAACTCCGCCGTCAAATGACTCCTGAACTTCTTCGAGCATATTAGTAATTTCGACCTTCTTTGCTCCGTCAAAGAATTCAACGGGGCAGTTTGTGAACGTTCCTTCTGCCTCGTAAAGACGGACAATGAATGCTTTTTCGTTATCCTCGCAGGGCTTGATTGCTTCAACGATAACATTTTCCGCTTTCGGAACAACGAGCGGAATCGCTTCAAAACCGCCGTTGCCTGCGATAACGGGAACATTCAGCTCATATGCAGGTCTGATGACGGTTTCCGCACCGAAGCCTCCGTCATGGGGAAGGAAGGAATAGACCGTTCTGTGAACGCCCTTGTCGCCCTCGAAGTCGGGACGGGTTCCGCCCTTATGGAGAGAAAGACGCATCTGACCGTCCTTGACCGAAATGCCGTATTTGCTGTCATTGAGAATCGCAGCACCGAAGCGGGTTTCGGATAGGTCGGTATATTTATGATTAACAACCTCAAACTTTGCCTTTTCAACGGAATCGTTTCTGGTCGTCGGACGCATAACATTACCGAACTGAATTTCAAAACGGGCAAAGCTGTTCTGAACCGAGGTATCAAATGCCGCTTTCATGAAGCGGTGATTATCCTGCCAGTCCATAACCGTATCAAAACGGATCTCGGGAGAATCGGCAAAATATATCGCATCCTGAGTCACGGTTGATTTATCCGTAATTCTATAGACACTTCTGATAATCAGTGCCGCCGCACCTTGAGAAACAACCTCACGGCTGAGAAGCACGGAGCTATCCTCAAATTTTTCTTCAAGGTCGGCATCGATATCCCAGTTATCCCATGCGCTGGGGAGATCCTCCGCAGCGATAAGGGTATTGAGCGGATATCCCTCGCCTCTGACCTCTCTGCCTGCACGCTTATCAAAAAGCGATTCAATATAACCTTTTGAATCGAAAACGATATCAGCAAAGGGAGTCGAAACGCCCGAATCGCTGACGGATATTTCACTTGCAGAGTCAGCAGCACCCTCAACAAGATTAATTCTTACGCTCGAAAAAGCAGGGATCTTAACGCCGCTGATTATGAGAATATTCTTGCCGTCGAGATTTTTATATGCCTGCTGTTTGCAGGGAATATCGGCAACAAGTCCTTCTTCGCATTCGAGGAAGACAGCATCGCTTCTCTCGAACGAAAGGGTATTTGTGAGAGTCACATATTTTTCGTCGCCGTCAACGACCGCCTTGATATAGTCCGCCGCCTTTTCAAGAATCTCTCCCGTTTCCTCGAGAGCAAGCTTATGGGCGGAAGGAATGCAGGTTCCGGGAAGAATATCATGGAACTGATTGATGAGAAGCTTTTCATAGAGCGGACGGATTTTTTCGTCGCTCGCAATTTCACTATCCCTGACCGCTTTGGCAACGGTAAGGTATTCGAGGTCACGGAGCATCAATTCGGCTTTTCGGTTGTTATGCTTGATGTTATGCTGATTTGTAAGCGTGCCTCTGTGAAGCTCGAGATAAAGCTCTCCTGCAAAAGTTGAAGCGTTTTTCGCATCGGCTTCAATCTTCTTCATATATTCGCCGACGGTCGAATATTCCGCCTTGGCACAGCCGTTGAGATCCTTGATCCTTCTTGCTGTTTCCATCATCTCGAACTGCGGTCCGCCGCCTCCGTCACCGTGGCCGAAGGCGCAGATACGCTTTCTCGTGACGCTTCTTTCATGAAGCGAACGGTGACCCTCTTTTGTATCACCCGTTACCGCATAATGAAGATCTGCAGGCGAGGGCCATGCAGGAATCTTGTTGAAATGGGTGAAAACAGTCGTTCCGTCAATTCCCTTCCAATAGAAGGTGTCATAGGGGAAGCTGTTCGTGTCATTCCAGTCGATTTTCGTTGTCAGGAAATAGTCAACACAGCAGCCCTTCATGATCTGAGGAATTGCGGCGCTGTAGCCGAAGGTATCGGGAAGCCAGAAGCAGTTTGAGGTAAAATCAAAATACTTTCTTGTGAAACGCTGTCCCCAGAGGAACTGTCTGACCATCGACTCACCCGAGGTTATGTTGCAGTCGCACTCGACCCATACGCCTCCGTTGGGCTCATATCTGCCCTGGGCAACTCTCGCTTTTATATCCTCGAAAAGAGCAGGATAATGCTTGCGCACCATATCGGAATGGCAGGCGGAGCTCTGAACGAAAAGGAATTCGGGATACTGCTCCATCATCGAGATCGCATTGGAATATGTTCTTGCGCATTTCTTGATCGTTTCGGTCTTTTTCCAGAGCCATGCGGTGTCAAGATGCGAATGTCCTATGATGCCGACCTGTGCGGCATCGGGACCGTTCTTGACCGCAAGAACCTCCTTGAGATAAGGATGAGCCGCTTTCAGAGCCGCTCTGAAGGCTTCCTCATCAACATCGTCATATGCATAGTAAACTCTCTTATGCACCTCATACAGAGCATTGACGATGTCGCCTCTTCTGAACGAGGATTCGGGCAGCGTTTCGCAAAGCTCGTTGACGACCCTGAGATCAAAATAGAATTCGTTAATATATTCATCCTTGAGGCAGATGTCTATGCCACCGAACTTATATCTGTATTCTTTAATAAGTCTGTTTGTTTCAAAAGGCTGAGTGCCGAGATGGGTATGTCCCGAATAAACCTCGAGAGCGATTTCGATCTTCTCGCCTGCCCTTGCCTTCATTTTCAGCAGGTCGCAATAATGGTTGCCGTGGCCCGTGAAAACGATTTTGGTGCAGAATGTGCCGAACGGCTTACCGTTAACCCAGAGCAGGGTTTCATAGCCCTCCGTATGCGGCATGATGAAAAGATCCTTGCCGTCAAGCTCTTCGGGAACGGTGAATTCCGTTCTGAACCAGCAGAAGGATTCCTCTGCGCCCCATATCCAGCCGTTGCTGACGGGAGCCATCAGGGATGCATCGGGAATATCATAAAGCCTTTCGGTCGTTTCAAGGGCAAGAACATCATCAATGCGTGCCACCTTTTTAAAAAGCAGCGGATTGAGAGTTGTTTCAAATCTTTTGAGTTTATCGAGCGTTCGCTCAATTTGTTTTTCGGTCAGCATAATTACTTTTCTTCCTTCGGGGTTGGAGTTATCTTTTATTCATCGGGCAGACACTCATGCAGATTCCGCAGACGGAGCCTCTGCCGATTTTCTGAAATTTTGTTTTCATATAGGTACTGCAGGCTTCGGGATCGAAGATCTCTTCTCTCGGAATTCCCGCATACCAGTCAACACCTTTAATTGCATTGGCGGGACACGCCTTAACGCAAAGGTCACAGCCGCTGCATATATTCCTGATCTCGACATCGGAAACATCAAATTCGCAATCGGTGAATATTGTTCCGAGTCTGACAAAGCTGCCGTATTCGTTATGAAGAAACAGGGAGTTTCTTCCGATCGAGCCGAGACCCGCAAGGCAGGCGGCTTTTTTATGGGAATATCTTCCCTTATAATTCCAGCCGTCCTTGTTGATGCTCTGCGAGGCGGCAACGGTTACGTAACGATAGCCCTTTCTCTGCAGAAAAAGACCTGCCTGCAAAAGCATCGAGTCAATGAATGCATTGACATTACGGTAATGGTTGAAATATGTATGAGTCGGCTCATCCTCGATCTCTTCGATTATCTCCTCGGATAGCCTGACAGCTATGCTCACACCGAAGGGAAGCGGACCGTCGTCAGCCGAGAAAAAGCCGACATCGGAAACTCCCTTCTCAAGCAGAAAAGCTTTAAGCTCGTTCTGAATGCTCATCAGCCCTTCACCTTCGTTTCAAAGCAGAGCCAGCCGCCGCTTTCATGGCGGGCAATGACCTCAAGACCGTTCTTTTCAAAGGCGGCGAGAACATCGTCCTCTCTCGGAACGATGATGCCCGAGGTGATGAACACAGCATCGGGATTCATATAATCCTTTACATTTTCGCAAAGAATGACAATGATATCGGCAACGATATTCGCCGCAACGATATCGAATTTTCCGCTGACCTTGTCGGTCAGAGAACCCTGCAGAACTTTATACTGCGGCTCGGAGAAGCCGTTTGTTTCGCCGTTTTCTCTTGCTGTCTTGACGGCAAGCGCATCGATATCGACGCCGACCGCCGAATCTGCTCCGAGGAGAAGACCTGCGACTGAGAGAATGCCGCTTCCGCAGCCGATATCAAGCATCGTCTTTCCGTTCTCGGCATATTTCTCAACGCTTTCGAGGCAGAGTCTTGTTGTATCGTGAGTTCCCGAACCGAAAGCAAGACCGGGCTCAAGATGAAGCACGGCTCTGTTGCCCGCATCAAATTCCTGTTCCCAGATGGGACGGATGAGCAGACGCTCACCCACGGGCATGGGCTTGAAATATTTCTTCCAGTTGTTCTCCCAGTCCGCATTCTTGCAAACTGCTTCATCGAGTTCATGATCAATACCCTCGGCGGTCAGCCTTTCGGAAAGGAACGACACCGCTTCGGCAGGATTTTCCTCGGGAGAAATATAGATATGAACAATGCCCTTTGTTCTGTCTTTCGCAAGCAGATCTTCATCAATGAGGTCGATTCTTGCGATCTGCCATGCTTCCTCCTCGAGGGTTCTGTAATCTTCGATATAAATTCCGTAGGGAACCGCCATATGAGCGATATCCCCTGCTCTGTCAACATCATCGGCGTTGACGGTTATTTTGATTTCAGTCCAGTCCATTTGAATCTCCAATTAATATTTATTGTGAACATCTTCGGCAAAGCAAAGCATATCCTTGACCTCGATAACCGTTCCGTCGTCGAGAACAGCCTTACCGCTGAGTCTGCCGAAAACCTGATGCTGGTCGGTGATGATAACCTTTACATCGATCTTTGCGGCTCTGTCGATGATCGGAACGAAGTCCATTTCAAATCTGCCGTTGTTCGAGGTGAATTTCCACGGATCAGTATAACCGCTTTCGGGAATGTGGAATTTGACATCGTCAAGCTTGTGAGCTACGCCGTCATAGAAGAGAATGTTTTCGCTTGCTGCTGTGGTATCGCCGAAGCCGTAGCCGATATTGAAGCCGAAGGCATGGCCGTTGATATCCATGTTGCCCGAGCCCCAATACCATGTATTGTCATATGTCCAGACGCCTCTGCCCCAGTCAAGAGTTCCGAAGTCTGTCGAGGGATCGAAAACATATTCCTTGCCGTCAAAATTGACCTTGCCGCTTGCTCTCATGCAGTTGATCTTCTGATTATAATAGAAAGCGGTCTTCTTTTCTTTCCACGGGGTTGCGATGACCATTGTGTCCATCTCGGGCTGAGCAAGAGTAATGTCGCAGGAGAAGGTCTTTCCGTCAAGGAAATTCTTGAAATTGCAGACGATCCTGCGCTGACCCTCGGTAACTCTGAACTCCATGTCAAGACGCTTGTCATGATAAATGCAGTCGCCCTTTTCGCTCGTTGAGGGAAGCTTCAGCTTACCCATGGGAAGAGCGTTGAGAATGGTTTCGGTATGCTCCCAGGGCTTTGAAAAATCAAGAAGGCTGACGGACTGCAGACCGATATAGCCGTCATCCGACATCGTGAAAGCAACGCCGAAGTTATTCTTTTCGGACAGAACAAGATAATAATCCCATTCCTTGATTCTGAATTTCGGAGCCTTGATCGCATTTCGGTCATAGACCTGACAGAGCTTTCTTGACCAGCCGGGCTCTCTGAGGCTTCCGTCTTCTTTAAGTAAGGGCTGAACCTTTGTAACTTCATGGTTTCTCATATCATTTCCTCCTGTGATTAATTTTCTTCAATAAGATTTATGCCTTCGCCGCCCCATCTGCCGTGGTTATAAAGGTTGCGGTTTTCGAGTGCCCACTGACGGGGAGTGAATGAACCAACCTCAACCTCACTGACGGCATGATTCATTTCATAGAGCCTTGCATCGAGAAGGTCAAGCTGAGAAAGAAGCTCAGCTTCAATGAACATCGGAAGCTTCGCCGCTCCGAATTCGGGCGTGCCGTGATGGGAAATGAGCATATGCTCAACAAGCGTCAGGGTTTCATCGGAGATTCCGTTTTCCCTTCCTATGCGGTCAACATTGACTGCACCCATAACAAGATGTCCGAGAAGATTGCCCTTGACGGTATATTCGCCTGCGATTCCCGTTGAGGCAACCTCAAGCTCCTCTATCTTTGCAATATCGTGAAGGATCGCACCTGCACAAAGCAGGTCATAATTGACATATCTGTAAATCGAGCAAACGCTCTTTGCAAGGCGGAGAATGGAAAGAGTATGCATCAGAAGTCCGCTTCTGACGGCATGATGAAGGTTCTTCGCCGCAGGCCAATAAAGAAGCTTTTCTCTGTATGCCTCGATCACCTTTGTAACAAGAAGCTTCAGTTCATCATCGGCAAACGAAGCAATGACCGCCTCGACCTCAGCGAGCATGACCTCACCCGAAAGACATGCCGAGGGAACATAATCCTCAATTCTGACATTGTCCTCGGGAAGAACACAGCGGATTCTTTCCACTCTGAACTGAATCGTGTCGTTGAAAGGAACATAGCTTCCTCTGACCTTAACAAAATCAAACTTTTCAAAGGTATTGGAGGGCGACTCCTTATAATCCCAGAGCTTTGCGCTGATTTCGCCGTCATTATCGGCAAGCACAAGATCAAGATACGGAACACCCTTTGCGGTTATTTTCTTTTCAACCGACTTGATAAGGCAGAAGCCCTCATGCGACTGACCCGAGCCTATTGCGGTAAAATTCATATGTATCTCCTCCGAACAGAGTTTCATTCTGTAATCAGATTTATTGTAGCATATATATAATAGAAATACAAATCAAAAATATAAATAAAAGTAACTTTTTTTAAAATATTTTCGCAGCAAAAGTATTGACAAACGAAGCATTCGGCATATAATGAAATTAACAATTCTCGGGGCGGGGTGAGATTCCCCACCGGTGGTAAAGTCCACGACTCATCGGAAGATGACTGATGCGGTGAAATTCCGCAACCGACGGTTAAAGTCCGGATGAAAGAGATTGCCGATATTTCGACTTTTTCGCCCTGTTTTTCAGGGCGGTTTTTGTTTTTTCGGCACTCCGAGGGAATGGAGTTTTACTTATGAAAAAAAATCAGACAGTCATCAGAACAGCCATTATGGCTATGCTCACGGCGGTTTCGATCGTTCTCGTTTATTTCATCCATCTTCCGCTGATTCCGGGAGTGGCTTTTCTCGAATACGATCCCGCAGACATACCCGTGCTTATCGGAGCGATGATGCTCGGGCCCGTTTCGGGCATCGTCATCCTTCTTGCCGTCTGCCTCATTCAGGCTTTGACGGTCAGCGCCGCAAGCGGATGGATCGGCTTCGTCATGCATTTCGTTGCATCTTCCGTGCTTGTGCTTATCCCCTCTGTTATTTACAGAAAAAAGAAAACAACCGTCAGTCTGATCGTCGGACTCGTTCTCGGAGTCATCGCCATGACTGCGGTCATGATTCCCCTGAATCTCGTTTTCACGGGCATTTTCATGGGTACGGGCGTCAAGGCGGTCGCATCGATGCTCATTCCCGCAATCATCCCCTTCAACCTTGCAAAAGCATCGATAAACGCCGTTGTCACCTTTGCCGTTTTCACTCCGATTTCAAAAATACTCGGAAAATATACAAAGATATGATAATTCATCCCATACCTCCGCTGTTTGACGGCGAATCAAGAACGCTCATTCTCGGCTCATTTCCCTCAGTCAAATCAAGGGAAGCCGCATTCTTCTACGGTCATCCCCAGAACAGATTCTGGGCGGTTGTTTCGGCAGTTATCGGCTGCCCGAAGCCCGAAACCGTTGAAGAAAAAAAGAAGATGATTCTTGAAAACCATCTCGCCATGTGGGATGTTATCGCCTCCTGCGAAATCGAAGGGAGCGCAGACAGCACGATAAGAAGCGTCACCGCAAACGACCTTTCGGTCATTCTTGAAAACAGCAGAGTTGACAGAATCATCGTAAACGGCAAAACAGCCGAAAAATACTATAACAGATACACTTACCCGAAAACGGGTATTAAAGCGATATGCCTGCCCTCAACAAGCCCTGCAAACGCCGCATGGAGCATCGAAAAGCTTGTTGAGGCATGGAAAGTTATTCTGTAAAAAAGGATGATAAAAATGATAAAGCGCCTCGGTTACATCGTGAAATTTCTTCCCGCTCTGATTTCAACCGTCGTCGCCTTTGCTTCGGTCTTTTCCGCAAGCGACGCAAGACTCTCCGAAGAAATCGCAGAGCAGATTCAGCGGATCTCCGACTTGAAACAGGCTTATTCAAGCGGAGAGATCGCCCCCGTTGACGAAGCATCTTTCTTCGACGGAAACCTTGAAGCAGAGCTTGAGGCAGGCATAAAATTCAATGAGCTGAGCTTCATCGCAACCCACAACAGCTATCAGACCGTTTCAACGGACACAACGAAGAAATTATACCGTCATCTCTCTGACCTCACCTTCGGACTTGTCAAACCGAACAAAGCGGATTTTGAAAGTGAAACGCTCACGGACCAGCTCAACTGCGGCATCAGAAGCTTTGAAATCGACATCGAGGTTTTCGACCGTGACGGTGATATTTCTTTCACCTGCATGCACAGCCCAAACATTGAAATGACGACCTCTTGCTATGATTTTGCGCTTGCGATGAAGGAGATCGCCATGTGGTCCGACAACAATCCGGATCACCTGCCGATAACGGTTATCATTGAGCCCAAGGAAACATTTCTCCCCCTTGAGGATATGAAAAAGTTCAATATCGGGTATGCCGATGAATTCGATTCGGTTCTTCGGAAAACACTCGGAGAAAAGCTGTTCACTCCCGACGATATGCTCCGTGATTAAGCTTCGTTCGGCGAAATGAGAAAAGCCGATGACTGGTGCAAAATCAACGATATGCTCGGAAAAGTTCTCATTCTTCTCCACGAATGCAACACCACCGAGAAATATATTGCAGCAGACGAAACATTAAGGTCGCAGGCTATGTTCCCGATGCTCAGAGAGAAAGATATTGAGCGTGACTGCGCTTCGTTCATTATTATGAACATGCCCGATGAGCTTCTTGAAGTTCAGGATGCGGTCATTGATGAAAACAAGCTGATCGTACGCACACGCACCGATAAATTCACAGAGGTCACCGATGAGCGTTATGAGCTTGCCATGGAAAGCAAGGCAAACATAGTTTCAACGGATTATCCGCCGAGAACCGATAACACAGCTGACAGCTATGTTGTTTCGTTCAACGGAAAGACTGTCAGAAAGGTAAAATAAAAAAATTCAGCCGTCGGCAAAAACCGACGGCTGTTTTGCTGTACTATTTGATTATTTCCGCATTCCAGAAGAACTCGAAGGTTTCGCCCTCTGCAAGCTTTTCGATTCCCCTCTTTTCGGAGATATCGTTCTTGACCTCTCTGCCGTCATTCACGCCGTACCACGGTTCAAGGCAGACATAGGGTGCGCCGGGCTTCGCCCAGATGCCGAGGAAGGGGCATTTGCCGAAGGTGAATTCAAGTTCGTTTTCGCCCTTGATCCGAAGCTTTTCGGATTTCATGCCCGAAAGAATGAGAGCATCCGCTTTGAAAATATCCTCCGTTATCTCAATCTCTCTGCTGTTTTCAAGCAGGGGGAATTTTTTGTCGATTATGAGATTGTCGCTGTCGATTCTCTCGGTTGCAAGAGTTTCGGGATATTCAAATTCAATGATATCGCCGACCTTGCAGTTGAAGCCGGGATGAGCACCGATCGAGAAATACATCTCGCCCTTCGTCTTGTTGATAACGGTCATCGTGTTTTTAAGCGATTTGCCGTTAAGCTCAAATGTCATGAGCAGTTCAAAATCAAAGGGATAGCTTGCACGGGTATTTTCATCACTCTCAAGGCTGAAAACCGCCTTTGCGCCTGCGCATTCCTTCACCGCAAACGGAAGCTTTCTCGCAAGACCGTGCTTGGGCATTGAATATTCCTTGCCGTTATAGCGGTATTTGTCGTCAATAAGCTGACCGATAACGGGGAAAAGCACGGGTGCCTGACCGTACCATATCTCGGTTTTGCCGTACCAGATATATTCCTTGCCGTTTTCCTTCGATTTAAGCGAGTGGAGCTGAGCACCCATATCGTCGATTTCGCAGGTGAAAAATTCGTTCTCTATTTGATAAAACATCGCAATCATTCCTTTCCTTTTTCTGAAAATATTCTATCAAATCTATTCATATATTTCAACTATTTTTCGCCGAAATGTTGCCGTTTGCAATTAACGGTGTTATAATAAAGCCATTAAAACGAGGTGATTTCCATGAACCCGATTTTCAATTCTCTCCCCCTGCCTTCCGCATATGTCTGCCGTGAATATGACTGCGGCGACGAAACCTTTATGCTGGTTTATACCGACATTGAAAAGTGCGTTTTTGATAAACTTTGCGCCGATATCGAGCGTAAAGGCTTTGAGCTTTACGATTCGACTGAAATCGAAGAAAGCTCACACCGTACATATATCAACGGCATGATGGCTCATGTTTATTTCTGCGGCAGCGACAATTCAATGAGAATCGTTGCGTGCAGGAATTTTGAAAAATATCCGACAAAGCCCGAAAGCAACTCCGAAAGCGCAACCCTCTGGCAGTTTGAGGTTGACCATTCGCTCATCGACTGCGGCATGTGCTACATCGTCAGAACCGCAAGCGGAAGGTTTTTTGTCATTGACAGCGCTCACCCCTACTCCGTCAGGGACGATTTCAGAATCTGTGATTTTCTCAGAAAGCTTGCAGGCGGAAAAAAGCCCGTTGTTGAGGGCTGGTTCATTTCTCACGGTCACGAGGACCATGTCGGCAAGGTGACGGATATTCTGAAATACCACAAGGATGAAATTGAGATAAAGGCATTTTATCATAATCTTCCCTCTCTCAATCTCCCCGAAAGCAAGGGCTGGGGCGATGCGGGCAACAATCTTATGCTTGCTTTCAAGAACGCTCTCGACGAACGCCCCGAAATCAAAAAGCATAAAATGCACACGGGACAGAGATTTTATATCGACAATCTTGAATTCACCGTTCTCTGCACCCACGAGGATGTTTTCCCGAGAAGCCTCGAAAACTTCAACAACACGACGATCTCGCTAATGATGAGAGTCGGAAACTGCAAGATATCGTTCCCCGGCGACAGCATGGGAGAAAGCGACAGAGTTCTTGTCAGAAGATATTCGGCTGAAACGCTCAAATGCGACGTTGTCCAGATGTCGCATCACGGTCACACGGGAACATCACCCGAATTTTACCGCCGTTCTGCCGCCGAATGTGCGCTTTTCCCGATAACGGAAATCAAATTCGACGAAGAACTTCCGAGGCAGGAATCAAATCGGGTTGCCATTGATATCGCAAAGGAATATCACATCGCATCAAACGGCACCGTCGAAATTCCCCTTCCCTATAAATACGGTCAGACTAAAGTTCTGCCCGACGAAACATTTGAGGATTTCAACGGAATATTCAACCTCTGGTGCTACGAATACACCGACGAATACAAAGAAAAACTTTACAAAGAGTTTCTCGAGAGAAAGAACAGATAATCTTTGTTGCCCATGCGTAAAATCGGGTAAGGGCGGAGCCCTTCCGAAACTGTTCACTATTCATTATTCACTCTTCACTGAAAAAGCCGCCGACCGTAAAGGTCAGCGGCTTGATTTCATTTTCAGATGTTTGCGGCAGCTTTGATATCATCAACTCTGTCTGTCTTTTCCCAGGGAAGATCGACATCCGTTCTGCCGACATGGCCGAGAGCGGCGATCTGCTTATAGATGGGCTTTCTCAGATCAAGAGTCCTGATGATGCCTGCAGGGCTGAGGTCAAAGAGCTTTCTGACAATATCGGAAATATCGGTGTCGGCAAGCTTGCCTGTTCCGAAAGTATCAACAAAAACGGAAACGGGCTGCTCAACGCCGATTGCATATGCAAGCTCAACCTCGCACTTTGATGCAAGACCTGCGGCAACGATATTCTTTGCAACATATCTTGCGGCATAAGCGGCTGAACGGTCAACCTTTGTGGGGTCCTTGCCGCTGAATGCACCGCCGCCGTGACGGGCATATCCGCCGTATGTATCAACAATGATCTTTCTGCCGGTAAGACCGCTGTCACCCTTGGGACCGCCCGTTACGAATCTGTCCGTGGGGTTGATGTGGAAGATGGTCTTATCATCCATAAGCTCAGCGGGAATCGTTGCCTTGATTACCTTTTCGGCAATATCTTCTCTGATCTGTTCGAGAGTTGCATCTTCGGCATGCTGAGAGGAAACAACAACGGTATCAACTCTGACGGGCTTATTGTTCTCATCATATTCGATCGTGACCTGACTCTTTCCGTCAGGGCGGAGATAGCCGATGGTTCCGTTTCTGCGGACCTCAGTGAGCTTTGCGCAAAGCTTATGAGCGAGCGAAATGGGGAGAGGCATAAGCTCGGGAGTTTCGTCGCAGGCATAACCGAACATCATGCCCTGATCGCCTGCACCGAGCCTGTCAACACCTCTGGCGATATCGCCCGACTGCTTATCGAGAGCAGTCATGACGGCGCAGGTGTTGCAGTCAAAGCCGAATTCAGCATTGTTATAACCGATTTCGTCAACTGTTTCTCTGACGATTTTGGGGATATCGATATCCGCCGTTGTTGTGATTTCGCCCATAACGAGAACCATGCCCGTTGTGCAGCAGGTTTCGCAGGCAACTCTGCCCATGGGATCCTGAGCGAGAATCGCATCAAGAACCGCATCGGAGATCTGATCGCAGATCTTATCGGGATGTCCGCCGGTTACGGACTCGGATGTGAAGAAATAATGTGCCATGTTCTTTTTACCTTTCTCTTTTAGACTTATCAACTACAGTCCTCAAAAAATAACCGCCGAAGGAGTCTTCAGCGGTTGAAAACACCTTATCTTTCGACTTGACGCCGCAGGATTTAGCACCTTGCTTAACACAGGTTGCCGGGCTTCAAAGGGCCTGTCCCTCTGCCACTCTTAATAAGGACATATTTTATTGACGATTTATTATATAATGACTGCGTTTTTTTGTCAACACCTGACGGAAAAACAAATATATAAAATTATACCAGACAATCCATGATTTTTTCGGGTGATTCGACGATAAACTCGGCTTTGTTCTCTTCGAGAACCGATCTGCTTCTGAAGCCCCATGTCACGCCAATGCAGGGAAGACCTGCGTTATGCGCCGTCATGCAGTCAACCTCAGAGTCGCCGATATAGACCGCTTTATCCCTTGACACACCGAGTTTTTCGAGTGCAAGCCAAACTCCGTCGGGCTCGGGCTTCTGAGCAACGCCGTCGATCTGACCGATGATAATATCGATCTTATCGCCGAAAAAGCTTCGGATAATTTCGATTGCGGCATCCTGAATCTTGTTCGTGACAACCGCCGTTTTAAAGCCTGCCGATTTCACCTTTTCAAGTATTTCGGGAATACCTGCATAGGGTGCGGTTTTGTTTCTCGAATTGCCCTTATAATGCTCCTTGAATATGTCAAGACACTTTTCGCTCGTTGTTTCATCCGTTCCCTCGGGAACGCTCAGATAAACAAGCCTCTTGACTCCGTTACCGACAAAGGAACGGATCTCATCAAGATTGCGTGAAGGAAATCCGAACTTATCAAGAGCAAAATTCACGCTGTCCTTCAGATCCTCGAGGGTATCGATAAGAGTACCGTCAAGGTCAAAAACAACTGCATCGTATTTCATAATATCACCTTACGATTAATTCTTGAACTTGTCAAAAAATCCGCCTTTTTTTGAATTGAGGGGTGCTCCCCTTTTAACACCGAGCTCCTTTTCAAGCTCGATCATGAGCTCCTTCTGGCGCTGGGTGAGGTTCTTGGGAATATCAACAATTATTCTGACGAGCTGATCGCCCTTGCCTCTGCCGTTGAGGATCTGAATGCCCTTGCCTTTAAGGCTGAACACGGTTCCCGACTGAGTTCCTGCAGGCAGGTCAAACTTGACATCGCCCTCAAGAGTGGGGATCCTCAGGCTGTCGCCGAGTGCCGCCTGAGTATAGCTGACTCTCTGTTCGAGCCATACATTATAGCCGTCACGCTCGAAATGAGCATGAGGTCTGACAAAAACAGCAACCTTGAGGTCACCCTTGGGTCCTCCGTTCGTTCCTGCATTTCCCGCACCTCTGACATTGAACACCTGTCTGTCATCGATACCTGCGGGTATGTTGACCTCAACCGAGGTTTTAACCGAAACTCTGCCTGCACCGTGGCACTTTTCGCAGGGATCAGTTATAACCTTGCCCTTACCCGAGCATTTCGGACATGTTTTCTGTGTCTGCATAATGCCGAAGGGTGTTCTCTGATCGACCGTCACATAGCCTCTGCCTCCGCATTCGGAGCAGGTTTTTGCGCTTGTGCCTGCCTTTGAGCCCGAACCGCCGCAGCCCGTGCAGGTATCGACACGGTTGATATCAACGGTTCTCTTACAGCCCTTTGCGGCATCCTCAAACGAAATCGTGACTCTCGCCTGAACATCCTCGCCTCTTCTCGGAGCATTGGGGTTCGCCTGTCTGCCGCCTCCCCCGAAGCCTCCACCGAAGAATGAGCCGAAAATATCTCCGAGGTCAAAATCAAATCCGCCGCCTCCGAAGCCGCCTGCACCGCCCGCACCGTAATTCGGATCAACGCCTGCATGACCGAACTGGTCATATCGGGCTCTTTTCTGATTGTCGGACAGCACCTCATAGGCCTCGTTCGCTTCCTTGAATTTAGCCTCAGCCTGAGCATCGCCGGGATTGAGGTCGGGGTGATACTCCTTGGCTTTTTTTCTGTATGCTTTTTTTATTTCGTCCTCGCTTGCGCCCTTCTGCACGCCGAGAACTTCATAATAATCTCTTTTATCTTCCAAGGGAGTTGCTCCTTTAAGAATAATATATAACGGAAAAGTTCGGGCAGGAAATCAATCCCGCCCGAAACATTCAATTACTGGTTGTTGTCGTCGGTATATTCTGTATAGTTTGCTTCGGTATAGCCTGCATCTGCTCCGCCCTGAGCTGCGTCGCCGCCCTGAGCCGCAGCAGCTTCCTGAGCAGCCTTATAAAGCTTTTCGGAAACCTCGTAGAACTTCTGAGTCAGCTCTTCCTGACGGCTCTTGATGAGGTTGATGTCCTCACCCTTGAGAGCTTCTTTGAGAGCATCGATCTTTTCGTTAAGAGCAGCCTTTTCGTCATCGCTGAACTTATCGCCATCTTCGCTGAGGAGCTTTTCACACTGATATACCATCTGGTCTGCGTTGTTGCGGGTGTCAACTTCTTCACGGCGCTGCTTATCTTCCTGAGCAAATCTCTCAGCTTCCTGAACAGCCTTTTCAATGTCTTCCTTGGACATGTTTGTGGAGGATGTGATCGAAATCGACTGCTCCTTCTGAGTGCCGAGATCCTTAGCGGAAACATGAACGATGCCGTTAGCGTCGATATCGAAGGTTACCTCGATCTGAGGAACGCCTCTGCGTGCAGGCATGATTCCGTCAAGGTGGAAAACACCGAGAGTTTTGTTATCTCTTGCAAATTCTCTTTCACCCTGAAGAACATGAACTTCAACAGAAGGCTGATTATCGGCTGCCGTTGAGAATATCTGGCTCTTCTTAACGGGAATGGTCGTGTTTCTGTCGATGATCTTTGTGTTGATTCCGCCCATGGTTTCGATACCGAGTGAAAGCGGAGTAACGTCAAGGAGAAGAAGACCCTTGACCTCGCCGCCGAGAACGCCGCCCTGAATTGCGGCACCGATAGCTACGCATTCATCGGGGTTGATGCCCTTGAAGGGCTCTGCGCCGAGAAACTTCTTGATAGCTTCCTGAACGGCGGGAATTCTTGATGAACCGCCGACCATGAGAACCTTATTGATTTCGCTCGTTTTGAGTCCCGAATCACTCATTGCCTGACGGACAGGACCCATTGTTGCTTCAACGAGGTCTGCTGTCAGCTCGTTGAACTTTGCTCTTGTGAGAGTCATTTCAAGGTGCTTGGGACCTGTTGCATCAGCGGTGATGAAGGGAAGGCTGATGTTCGAGGTTGTAACGCCCGAAAGCTCGATCTTTGCCTTTTCTGCAGCTTCTTTAAGACGCTGCATAGCCATCTTGTCGCCTCTGAGGTCGATGCCCTGCTCTGCCTTGAAGCCGTCAGCAAGCCAGTCGATAACTCTCTGGTCGAAGTCGTCACCGCCGAGACGGTTGTTACCTGCGGTTGCAAGAACCTCCTGAACGCCGTCGCCCATTTCGATGATCGAAACGTCGAAGGTACCGCCGCCAAGGTCATAAACCATGATCTTCTGATCTGTTTCCTTATCGATGCCGTAAGCAAGAGCTGCGGCTGTGGGCTCGTTGATGATTCTCTTGACCTCAAGACCTGCAATCTTACCTGCATCCTTGGTTGCCTGACGCTGAGCGTCTGTGAAATAAGCGGGAACGGTTATAACTGCCTCGGTTACCTTTTCGCCGAGATATGCCTCGGCATCAGCCTTGAGCTTCTGAAGAATCATGGCTGAGATTTCCTGAGGAGTATACTTCTTGTCGTCGATAGCTACCTTATAGTCTGTACCCATCTGTCTTTTGATTGAAGCAACTGTTTTGTCGGGATTGGTGATCGCCTGTCTTTTTGCGACCTGACCAACCATTCTTTCGCCCGTCTTGCCGAATGCAACGACCGAGGGAGTTGTTCTTGCGCCCTCCGCGTTTGCAATAACTACGGGTTCGCCGCCTTCGATAACTGCGACGCATGAGTTTGTTGTACCTAAGTCGATACCGATTACCTTTGACATAATTGTTTTCCTCCTGATATTGTGAAATAAATTATAAACAGATTAAGAATTGGCTACCTTGACAACGGCTTCGCGGATAATCTTGTCACCAAGCTTATAGCCCTTTGAGAATACCTCGGCGACCGTGTTTTCGCCGAAGTTATCGTCCTGAATGCTCATAACGGCATTGTGAATATTGGGATCGAATTCATCGCCTGCTTCGCCAAAGGCTTCAACGCCGTTCTTTTTGAGAATATCGGCAAACTGCTGAAAAATAAGGTTGATGCCCTTTGAATAATCCTCAAGACCTGCGCCCTTATTGTTAGCCGCTCTGTCAAAATTATCAAGAACGGGAAGCAAATCCTTGAAAACCTCCGCTCTGGAAGAGGAATAAATATCCTGCTTTTCTTTCTGAGAGCGTTTGCGGAAGTTATCATATTCGGCACAAATACGGAGAAACTGATCGTTCTTCTCGTCAAGCGCCTTCTGAAGCTCTTCCTCTTTTGAAATTTCGGGAACAGCCTCTTCCTTGATTTCGTCAACTGTTTCGGGGTTCTTTTTTTCCTTCTTCATTTAAGCTTCCTTTCTGTTTCAGTCCTCCAACGCCTGGGTTATCAGACTGCCGACAAGATTGGTGAGATATTTTACGCTGGGAATTATATTTTCATAGTCCATTCGGGTCGGACCGATAATTCCGATCGTTCCGGAATCGTTGCCGCCCACGGAATATTTTGCCACGATAAGGCTTGAATTTTCAAGCTGTCTGTAAAGATTTTCTTTGCCGATCTTTATGTTGAGAGGAGCATTCGATTCGGTCATGACCGCCGTCAGCGGCTCTTCCCGGTTAAGGAACTCGAGAAGCTCAATTGCCGATGAGCCGTAGTCCTTATGAGAAAAGATATTCGAGCTGCCTCCGAGCATGATTCTCGATTTCGCCGTGCTTCCAGCAAGCTCACAGACTGCGGCAATAAGCGGAAGCATGGCAAGCGGATCGCTGTCAACCGAAGCGGCAACGGTCTGCATAGATGCAACGCTGATATCCGAAGCGGATTTTCCGATTATCGAGGACTCAACAACATTATAAAATTCTTCAACGATCTTCACGTTAAGCTCGCTGTCCAGCCTGCAAAGACGGCTTTTGAGGATGCCGTTTGAGGTAAGCAGAACAAGCATCGCCGTATGATGACCGACGGGAACGAGCTCAATTTTTCGGATAACCGTTGAATCGCCGCCCGGAGAAGTTGAGATGCAGGCGCATTTCGTCAGGTCTGCAAGCACCTCGCCTGCCTGAGCGATCAGCTTTTCGGGATCGCCCGCCGCCGAGGAAATGCCTGCCTCGATAAGCCTTTTGTTAAGCTCATCGATCTCACGGTTTTTCATGAGGTTATCAACATAATACCGATAGCCCTTCTGAGAAGGAACTCTGCCCGCTGAGGTATGAGGCTGTTCAAGATAACCGAGCGACGAAAGCTCGCTCATCTCGTTCCGAACGGTTGCCGAGGAAACCGACATTCCCGTCAGAGCAATAAGCTCCTTTGAGCCGATTGGCTCGCCCGTTTTGATATACTGCTCAACAACAGCGGCAAGAATCGCCTTTTTTCTTTCGCTGAGCTCTGCCATTTCCTCACCGTCCTTTCTCAGAGTGCTAATTTTAGCACTCAAAAAGCAAGAGTGCTAATTTCAGTTATTACTATAAACCCAAAAACGCTTTTTGTCAATATTTCAATTGTAAACACTTTGTTAAATTGTCAGTTTTTTCTTTAAAATACGGATCAGGTTGCAAAACACCGTAAAATATGATAATATTTTTCCACAGCACAAAACGGAGGTCTTTATATGAACGGAATGACAAGAAGAGAAAGAGAAGTTACTGATATCAATGAAATCAAAAAGATTCTCGACGAATCGAAGGTTCTTCACCTCGGAATGGTTGACGGCGATGAGCCCTATGTTGTTCCGATGAATTACGGCTACACTCTCGAAGACGGCAAGCTGACTCTCTGGCTTCACGGCGCAAAGAGAGGCAGAAAGCTTGATGTTATGAGAGCAAACCCTAAGGTTTTCTTTGAAATGGAATGCGGCATAACGCCGTTTGAGGGCGAAATCGCATGCAAATACGGTATTACCTACGCCTCTCTCATGGGAAGAGGAACGGCTCAGATTATCGATGACGAAGATATCGAAACCAAAAAATCCGCTCTCACACACCTTATGAAAACACAGACGGGCAAACATTTTGAGTTCGAGGATAAGATGGCGGCAGTCGTCTGCATTATCCGAATCGACGCTTCCGAATTCACGGCAAAGCACCGCCCTTCCCCCAAAAAGTAATCAATAAAACATCAAAAGCTGCTTCACCGCAAAACGGCGAGGCAGCTTTTTTATACATTTAATATTTAATTCTCTTCCGTTGTTTCCTCTTCTTCCTCAACGGGCTTATATTTCATAAGCTCAGGTATATCCTGATATTTTTTCTCCGTAAACTCGGCTTTGTCGAGGTCATCGAGCTCAATGAATCCGACAGCATCCTCTGCCTCCTCGGCAATCATTTTCCTGCCTGCGGAAAGCTTGTTTTCAAGATTGTTGATGCTTCCGATACGAAGAACGATTCTCTCATCGCATATCAGATAAATGTTGTTGTCGCTGTCAAATCCGACAAGGTCAACGCCGTCGATTCCGCTTTCCGCAACCGTTTCGCTGAGCTTTCTGATAACATCGAAAGCGAGATCGGTCTGAGCCTTGTCACCGTAGCTGAGAACTTCGCCCGTCTTTGCGGTTTCGGGATAATATCCGCCGATGGGAACGATTCCCTCGGGTGCAGTCTGAGAGAAATCGAGAACAACAAAAGCGGGATTGGTTATCGCATATGAACCGTTTTTGCACCCGATTGCATAAGCCTGCTCAACAGAATCCCTGTCGTTGACCGTGATATATCTCTTATACTCCGTAAGCTCGGGAATATCCTTTATGTCTGACGGGTTAAAATAAGCCTTCTTGGGAACGGTCAGATTGATTATGCCCGTTTTTTCGGCATCGATCGAATCCTCCTGCGAAATAACCTTCTGACCGAGAACTATCTTTTTATCAATATCGCTGCTGTCACCAAGACGGAGAATTATCCTCTCCTGATAGATAAGATAAATATTGCTCCTCGATCGGACACTGACAAGATTGATATCCTTCAGACCGCTCTCGGCAACCGCCGCAGAAATGTTCCGGATAAGATTGAGCGTTGCATCGCTCTGTTCGTCATCCTTGACAAAGCTCAGGGGCATACCGATCTCCGCCTTTTCCGGAGCCGCTCCGATAACGGGAACAACTCCGTCAGGAAGAATGCCCGTTATTTCAAGGACCTTGAAGTCACGGTTGACGATCGCATATATCCCCTCGGATTTTTCAACGGCATAAGCCTTATCCGTCGACTCGAGGGTGATAACCACCGTATTCGGCAGTCTTCTTGCAAACTGAACATTATTTGTATAAGGCAGAGTCTTTTCGATCCTGACCTTTGCTTCATCAAGGTCAGCAAAAAATATGCTCTTGCCGTATGAAATTCCGCTCGCCTCAATGATCTCCTCTTCCGAATAAAGGGTTTCGCCCTCAATCGCAAAGTCGGTTATTCTGAAAATACCGAAAAGAAGAACGGGGCTGAGCACAACGCACGCAATAAGGACAAACGCCGTTATTACGATCGCTTTTCTGAACCTTCTTTTTCTCTTTAATTTTCTGACTCTTTCCTGACGCTCTTCGGGAGTCAGTCTGTCTTCATGATAAAATTCCTGATTTTCCATTTATTCTCCTGCCCGCTGCGCCCTTTTGATATCCGCTCCGAGATACGCAAACACATTCTCGAAATTTTCGCAGCCTCTGTCTATATGAAATATGTTTTCAACAACCGTTTTTCCCTGTGCTCCCAAAGCGGCAACCGCAAGAGCACTTCCGCCCCGCAGATCGCAGGCTGAAACCTTTGCGCCGTGAAGAGCTTTCACGCCCTCGACAACGGCAACGCAGCAGTCCTCAACCCTGATATCTGCGCCCATTTTTATAAGCTCAGGCACATGCCTGAATCTGTTTTCAAATATTTTCTCGCTGATAACGCTCGTTCCGTCAGCCGTTGCGGCAACCGCCATAAAAAGAGCCTGCGAATCCGTCGGAAAGCCCGGATACGGCATTGTTCTGAGATATCTGACTCTTTTCGGTCTTCCGCACGCTTCGACCGTTATCTCATCCGAACCGAAAGAAAATCTGCAGCCAGCCGTTTCAAAAACGGGGATAACGGGAGCAAGATGCTCTTTTTCGGCTTTTCTGATGCATATTTTTCCGCCCGCACACGCAGCCCCCGCCATAAGGGTCGAAGCAACGATTCTGTCGGGAATGACCGTATGCTCGGCTGAATGAAATCTGCCGTTTCCCGAGATCCTCATTACGCTCTGACCCGCACCGCTGATCTTCATTCCGCTTTTGATAAGGAATTCGGCAAGGTCAACGATCTCGGGCTCTCTTGCCGCATTCGTGATCACCGTTTCACCTTTCGCCCCCATCGAAGCGAGCATGATGTTTTCGGTTGCTCCGACGCTCGGAAAGCTCAGCGTTATGTGTCTGCCCGAAAGACCGTTCGGACAATTGCAGTTCAGGAATCCGCCCGTTTCGGAAATGTCCGTGCCCATTTGTCTGAGTGCCGACAGATGGAGATCGATCGGTCTGAGTCCGATTTCACATCCGCCCGGTGCCGTTACCGAAGCCTTTCCGAATCTCGCAAGCAGCGCCCCGAGAAAAATTATCGACGAACGCATTTCACGCATAAGGCTGTCGGGAATCTCCGAGCCGTATGCGCATGACGAATCGATAATAACAGTATGCCCTTGTCTTTCCGTCTTACAGCCGATATGACGAAGAATTTTCATCGCCGCATCAACATCGGAAAGTCCGGGACAGTTATGTAAAACGCTGACCGTGCCCGTTGCAGCGGCAGCGGCAAGAATCGGCAGAACGCTGTTTTTCGAGCCTTGAAGCTCAACGCTTCCGTCGAGCCGTTTTCCGCCGTTGATAATCAATCTTTCCATAATTCACGCTCCCGAAAATATAAAACCGAGCAGATACCAACTCTGTCTTATAATATTCGGAAGAACACTTTTTCGTGAATAACTGTTATTTTATGATTTCGCAAAGAGTTTCATAGATACGCTCCGTTGCATCGACAAGAGCCATAGCCCTTGCGTTTCTTCCCGTCTGAGCAAGCTTTTCCCTGTCAGAAAGAAGAGCATTGACCCTCTGAGTCAGCGATTCGGGGGTAAGATCTTTTTCCTCGAGGATTTCCGCCGCACCGTTATTGACGAGAGCCATCGCATTATGATACTGATGGTTTTCCGTTACATAGGGAGAAGGAATGAGTATCGAAGGCTTTCCGAGTGCCTGAAGCTCGCTGAGAGTGCTTGCGCCCGAGCGGCAGATAACGAGGTCAGCCGCAGGAAGGCATTTCGGAATGTCGATATATTCGGTAACTCTGACATACGGATTTGCATTCAGCTCAACGCCTTCGGCTTCAAGCTTTTCTGTGAACCACGAGCCGTTCTTGCCCGTCGCATGAAGGAATACGCAATCGTTATCCTTATATTTGTTAAGTATCAGACCGAGAACGGCATCATTGACGGGTTTTGCGCCGAGAGAGCCGCCCATCGAAAGAACAAGAGGCTTTTCGTCGGGAATGCCGAGCTCAGCTCTGGCAAAATCTCTGTCCCCCTTGAGCATGTCGCCTCTGACAGGCAGACCCGTAACAACGCAGGGATTCTTCGGCTTCATATACTGCTCAGCCTTATCGACCGCCAGCATAACTCTGTCAACCTTGCCTGCGAGAGCCTTGTTTGTAACTCCGGGAAAAGCATTCTGCTCATGAACGGCAGTAGGTATTCCCATCTTTGCCGCCATTCTGAGAACGGGACCGCTGACATATCCGCCGAAGCCGACAACGAGGTCGGGCTTGAAATCTTTTATAATCTTCTTCGCCTGGGAGGAGGACTTGAGAAGCTTTGAAACCGTTCCGAGATTGTGCTTTATCGCCTCGGGAGAAAAGCTTCTCCAGAAGCCGCTGATCTCAATTGTTCTCAGCTCATAGCCCGCTTCGGGAACGAGCTTTGCTTCCATCTTGTCCGCAGTTCCGACGAAAACGATTTCCGCCGTCGGATGCTTTTCCTTTATATATCCCGCAGTACCGAGGGCAGGATTTATATGTCCGCCCGTTCCGCCTGCGGCAATAAGAATTTTTTTGTTATCCATCATTTTCCCGTCTTCCTTTCTCCGTTTCTCGAAACGGAAAGAATCATGCCCATTTCAACAAGCAGCATAACAAGAGATGTTCCTCCGTAGCTGAAAAACGGAAGGCTGATTCCCGTGTTGGGTACCGTCGAGGTTACAACCGCAATATTCAGAGCCGCCTGAAGACCGACCTGAAAGCTGATTCCCATCGCAAGCAGCGCACCGAATTTCGTTTTCGCTCTCAGTCCGATGATAAAGCCTCTTGCAACAAGAAGAATAAACAGAACAATGATTATCAGCGCTCCGATAAAACCGAGCTCTTCGCAGACAACCGCAAAAACAAAGTCATTCTGCGGTTCGGGAAGGAACATATGCTTCTGCTTTGAATTTCCGAAGCCCAGACCGAAAAGTCCGCCCGAGCCGATTGCATAAAGCGACTGCAGACTCTGCCAGCCGGAGCCTCTCGCCTCCTGCGTTGTCAGTTCTTCTCCGAAAAGAAGCTTGAGCCATATTCGGATTCTTTCAAAGGCATAGCCTTCAAGAATCTTATCAGCCGCAAACATAAATATGACCGCTGCGATCGCAACAACAACGCCTGCAACGGCAAACCATTGCCATTTGATACCGCCGAAGAAGAGCATCGCAACGCCGATGCCGAAGATCAGAAGCGTTCCCGAAACATGGTTTTCCATATAAACAAGACCGCAGATAAAAATTATAATTGCGGCATAGGGAAAGATCATCCATGCCTTCTGCTCAACAAGCTTATGATATTTTTCCATGCTGAACGAGAGATACATTATCAGCGCAAGCTTTGCAATTTCAGACGGCTGGAAGGTTATCGTCGTTCCCGGAATCTGAATCCAGCGCTTGAACTCCTCTTTTCCCAAAACCTCATAAGGGTTGATTAGAACATAAACGAGAAGCAGGACCGCAACGAGCATGATGAAGCCCGAAGCATCTCTGAAAATATCGGTTTTCACAAACGAAACCGCTATCATCAGCACAACGCCGATAACTGCAAAAATAAGCTGTCTTTTTATATAATAGTACGGATCGTACGATGCCGTCTTATCATACCAGGCATAGATATAGCTTGCAGAGAACATCATAACAAGACCTATCGAGAGAATCGCTATGACAAGAGCGAGAAACGTTATATCGAACGGAGAAGTTGAAAAGCAGTCCCTGAGTCTTTTTCTGCGTGCGAATATATCTCTTAACGTATAGAATACGGCAAAATGCTGTTTCAATATAATTTTAAACAATATCCTCTGTTCTCCTCTCTTTAATAATATACATTAAATATAACCTTATATATATCCTCCGAAATACATCAGCGCAACCGCCGCCGCACCGCCGAGAATATTTATAATTCCGAAGACCGAAACGATTTTCTTTTCGCTCCAGCCGCACATTTCAAGATGATGATGGATCGGTGCCATTTTAAAGATCCTTTTGCCGCCGCTGACTCTGTAATAAACAATCTGCAGAACATCGGAGGCACCTTCAATAACGAAAACGATTCCCGCAGGAAGAAGAATGAGCGGACAGTTTACCGAATAGGCAAGGGCAACAAGCATTCCTCCGAGGAACATCGAGCCCGTGTCACCCATAAACACCTTTGCAGGATTCCTGTTCCACAAAAAGAATCCGACACACGCTCCTGCAAGAGCACTCGCCGCCATCGAAAAGCCGAAAAGACCCTTCATCGCCGCAACCGCTCCGATTGCCGCTGAGGTCGTTACGGTCATGCCCGAGCAAAGTCCGTCGATCCCGTCGGTAAAATTCACGGCGTTTACCGTCGCATAAATAATAACAATACCGAATATCCAATAGAACAAACCCATATGAACCATTCCTGCAAACGGAATGAACATATAAGGCGAACCGCCCATCCCCATGCTCATGCTTGTCATATAGCCGAGAGCTATCAGAAGCTGAGCAACGGTTTTTTGTCGGATAGTAAGCCCGAGATTTCTGTGCATGACGACCTTGATATAATCATCGGTAAAACCGACGAGTCCGAAGCACAGAGCCATGATAAGTCCGCTCCAGAGCTTTGTATACTGCTCGGAAGCAATCATGCTTCCCGACGCAACGATGTCACCGCCCATTATTTTGTCCGTGACAACGGTAACGATAAGCGCCGCAGAGGTTCCGAAAATGAACATGAGTCCGCCCATCGTCGGAGTTCCCTGCTTGGATTTATGCCATTTCGGGCCGATATCAAGAATAGTCTGACCGAATTTAAGCTTTCTGAGCCAGGGAATCATGGCAAAGCCGCTGACTCCCGTAACGAGAAGCCCGATAATACCTGCCATTAAAATGGCGGCAGATGCTTTCATCTGATAAATCAATCCCTTCAGATATTTGCCGAATTATTCAAGAAATGAATATACCGAATAAATAACATCCTCGAGCTTCATGCCTCTGCTTGCCTTGAAGAGAACCGCATCCCCTTCCGAAAGCATCGAGCAAAGCTCCTTTGAAAGCTCCTGCTTATCCGAAAAGCTCTTCACCGTTTCAACCGAACCCTCTGCCGCCCTTGCAGTTTCAAGAGAGTGCGTGCCGTAGGTAAAAAGAACATCGATCTTGTTTTCCGCCGCTTTGATGCCGACCGATGCATGAGCCTGAGCGCTGTAAGAGCCGAGCTCAAGCATGTCGCCGATGACGGCGATTTTTCTTTTTGCATTCATTCCGCCGAGAACAGCAAGAGCTGCCGCCTGAGAATCGGGGCTTGCGTTATAGCAATCCTCAATGAATGTCATGCCGCTCTTCTTAACGATCCGCTGGCGCATGCCCGCAGGAACATATCCCTTGAGTGCTTCAAAAGCATCCTGAGCAGATATTCCGAAAAAGCTTCCTGCAGCAGCCGCCGCAAGAGCGTTATAAACATTGTGTCTGCCGGGATAAGGAAGGCTGACGGAAGCTTTTCCGTTCGGGAAAGCCGCATCGAAAGAGATCTCCGATTCCCCGATGCAGATATTTTCAGCCGAAAAAGAGCTGTCGGAATTATCGATTCCGTAATATGTCACGGGATGACCGTCAACATTTGCCGAAGAAAGCATATCGTCATCGCCGTTGAGAATAACGGGAGCATCCGCCTTCATTCCCTGAAGAATTTCAAGCTTCGCCTTGAGAATGCCATCTCTTGAACCGAGCTTTTCGATATGCGAAACGCCGATATTGCTTATCACGGCAACATCGGGTCTGACCGCCGCCGTCATTCTCGCAATCTCCTCAAAACCGCTCATGCCCATTTCGATAACTGCCGCTTCGTGGGCTTCGTCGAGTCTGAAAAGAGTCATCGGAACACCGATTTCATTATTGAGGTTACCCTCGTTTTTCAAGGTGTTATATTTCACGCTCATGACGGCGTGAACCATTTCTTTCGTTGTTGTCTTGCCGACGCTTCCCGTGATTCCGATTACGGGAATATTAAAAAGACTTCTGTAATATCCTGCAAGATCGAGAAGAGCCTGCCTTGTGCTTCTGACAAGAATCTGATTTTCGCCGAGACCGCAGTCCTTTTCGCAGATAACCGCCTTTGCACCGAGCTCAACTGCCTTTGCGGCAAAATCATGACCGTCAAAGTTTTCGCCCTTTATGGCTATGAACAGACAGCCCTGCTCGATTTTTCTCGTATCCGTACACACGCATGTGAAGCCGCCGTCAAGCTTTGTTTCGCTTCCGACCGCTTCAGCCGCCTGCCTGAATGTCAACCGTTTCATCAGTTACCCTCCGCAAGAATTTCGGCAACAACTTCTCTTTCGTCAAAGTGGATCTTTCCGTCTGCGAGAATCTGATAAGTTTCCTGACCCTTGCCCGCAAGAACGACGATGTCGCCTTCATGAGCCATTGAAAGTGCCTTTGCAATAGCCTTTCTGCGGTCGGGCTCAACAACGATCTTCGAGATGTGCTTTTTGACTCCCTCGAGAATATCGTCAATGATGGCATCGGGATCTTCGCTTCTGGGATTATCCGAGGTCACAACAGCAACATCGGAAAGCTGAGCCGCAATATCGCCCATGATCGGCCTCTTCGTTCTGTCCCTGTCGCCGCCGCAGCCGAAAACAGTTATAACCTTGCCCTCGGTGATTTCCCTGACACAGCCGAGAACATTTTCGAGTCCGTCGGGAGTGTGAGCATAATCGATAAGAACCGTATAGGGTGTTTCGGTCGGAACGACCTCCATTCTGCCGGGTACGCCGACGCATTTCTCAAGTCCGTCAAGAACGCCCTTGAAATCCATGCCCATTTCAACGAGGCATACCGCCGCACCCATCGAATTATAGACCGAGAATTTTCCGGGAACGGTGAATCTTATTCTTCCGATATTTGAATTGCTGACAAGCTCATACTTGACACCCGAGGAAGAAATGCGGATATTCTTTGCCGAATAGTCGCAGTCATTGTTATTGACAGAGAAGGTAACCTTTCTGCCGTCTGTTCCGTCAAGCATATATTCCGCCGCTTCGTCGTCGATATTGACGATTGAAAGCGATGCATTTTCAAACAGCATATGCTTTGCTGCCATATAGTTCTCAAATGAGCCGTGATAATCGAGATGATCCTGAGTGAGATTTGTGAAGATCGCCGCCTCAAAATGAACGCCCTCAACTCTTCTCTGGTCAAGTGCCTGAGAGGAAACCTCCATCGTGCAGAATTCGCATCCGCTGTCAACCATTTCCCTGAAAAGCGAGAAGAGGTCATAGCAGTCGGGAGTTGTAAGCACAGCGGGGTATTCCTTGTCGCCGACAATATTTTTGACCGTGCCGATAAGTCCCGTTTTATATCCCATTGAATCGAGAACGGATTTGATGATGAAGCACGAGGTCGTTTTTCCGTTCGTGCCCGTAACGCCGATGATTCTCAGCTTTCTCTCGGGATGACCGAAAAATGCGGCGCAAAGCCTTGCATATGCGGCTCTTGTGTTATCAACAAGGATCTGCTCTCTGAGCCCAATATCCTTCTGAACAACAACGGCTGCCGCTCCGTTTTCAAGAGCTTCCTTTGCCTTTGTATGTCCGTCAAAATGCTTACCCTCGATGCACACAAAAATGCATCCGTTCTCAACCTTTTTCGAGTTATCGGTTATAAAGCTTATCTCTCTGTCCGCCGCCATGCAGGCAACGCCCAGATCCTGAACCAAATCGGAAAGCTTCATTTTCATTCCTCCTATCCTGCGTAATCGTTTACTCCCGTATCTGACTTGAAGTAAACCGTGACGGTAGTTCCGTATTCAACCGTCTGACCTTCTTCAACGCTTTGTGCATATGATATCAATTCGCCCTCATTAAGAGCATTACCCGAAATTTTAATATTCAAACCTGCCATAGTGCCGTATTTATTGACCGCCGACAGAGTCATCAGCGTCAGATTCGGAACCTCAACGGTAAGCCTCTCGGTTTCCTTCTCCGTATACAGCACCACAACACCGCCCTGCGGAATGGAGTGATTATATGACGGCATCTGACTGATTACCGTTTCGCCGTTTCCGACAACCTTGACCTCGAAGCCCTTTTCTTCAAGGAACGCCTTTGCATCAACGGTTGTTTTTCCGACAAGACCGGGTGTGAGAGTATCAAGCTTTTCGAGCTCCTCGTCGCTGTACTGTCTTTCCACGCCCATATATTCAAGCGTTTTTTCAACAACCTGAGCGGCAACGGGGGTACATATCTGACCGCCGTTTATCTGTCCTTCGGGTTCGTCAACAAGGATAAGAACTGCGATCTCGGGATCGTTTGCAGGAGCAAAGCATCCGAACGAAGCAACATATTCGCCGTCGCTTCCGAGCTTCTGGGAGGTTCCCGTTTTGCCTGCAACTCTGTAGCCCGAAACATAAGCATTTTTACCCGTACCGCTTGTAACGACCGCCTCCATCATATCAGCAACCTCTGCGGCGGTTTCTTCGGAAATAACCTGACGTCTTATTGTGGGTTGAGTTTCATTTATCGTGTTTCCGTTTTCGTCAAGCTGACGGGCAACAACATAAGGCGTCATAAGATAACCGCCGTTCGCAATGGCACTGATTGCAGTTACCATCTGGATCGGCGTTACCTGAAACGACTGACCGAAGGATGAGCTTGAAAGCTCAACGAGTCCCATGTTTTCAAGCGCATGATAGTTTACGCCCGAAACGGGGGTCGGTTCGGCGGGAAGGTCGATTCCCGTTTTTTCCGTAAAGCCGAAAGCCTCGAAATACTCAAAGAATTTTTCTTTGCCGAGCTTCTGCCCGACGGTTATGAAAAGCGGGTTGCACGAGTTCATGAGTCCGTGCTTGAGATCCTGCGTTCCGTGTCCGTCACGCTTATGGCATTTGATCGTTCTGTCGGCAACCTGAATCTTGCCCGTACAGGTGCATCTGAAGTCATCGCCGAGAACATTCTCTTCAACCGCCGCCGCTGCCGTCACGATCTTGAAAACGGAGCCGGGCTCGTAGCTGTCGCTGACAATGAAGTTTCTCCACTTGGAATAGAGCAGATTGTTTCTCGCCGTTGACCTTTCGTCTTCGTCGGGATAAGCCTCCACAAGAGCCTTTTCCTCCTCATCGTTCAAAGACTGAGGAGCATTGAGATCGAAGTTGCCCATATTTGCCATGGCAAGAATGGCACCCGTATTGACATCCATAACAACGCCGTATGCACCGACGCCCTTTGAATCGATATAGACCTGCTCAAGGCTGTCCTCGAGATATCTCTGAATGACCTCGTCGATCGTCAGAACAAGACTCGTTCCCTGAACGGGATCGTAAATCGTTTCGTATTCCTGCTTCATAACGTCGCTCTTGCCGTTCTGAGCGGTTATTATTCTGCCGGGAGTGCCCGTGAGGAGAGAGTCATATTTCAGCTCGATTCCGAGTCTGCCGATATCGTCGGTGCCCGTGAAGCCGATAACATTTGCCGCAAGATTTCCGTAGGGATAATATCTCTTGACATCGGGATCGATACCGACTGCGGCGCTGTAATAGATCTTCTTTTCGTTCTGAACAAGCTCTCCCTTATCGTTTTCGGTTGTGACGAAATAGGAATAATACTGCGAAAGGAACTCCGCAACCTTCTCCTTTTCCTCGAACTCAACCTGCCTTTTCAGGATGAGATAAGCATATTTGCTCTTGTTTGCTTTTTCTTTTATGTCGTCAAAATCAACGCCGATGATTGCAGAAAGCTTTCTGCAAAGGTCGTTTTTGAAATCCTCGTTTTCAAACTCCGCAATTTCATTGGGCTTGATATAGATTTTCCATACCGACGCACTTTTTGCAAGCACGGTTCCGTTCGCATCATAGATCAGTCCTCTTGCGGCAGATAACTCCGTATCGTGAAGCTGATTCTTCTCAGCCTGCTGTTTATACTGTTCGCTGTCAAAAAGCTGAATTCTCGCAAGGTTTATAACCGTTGAACCGAAAACAATACCGACCAGAAGCGCAAAAACAACAAACGCTCTGATGAACAGCTTTCTTCTCGGTGACATCTTTGTCAAAACTTTTCTCCCCTTCTTATATAATTTATTTTAATAATAAAAAATAAAAATTGCCGCCCCAAAAGAGCGCACAAAAAAACTCCTCCACAGCATTTTCAGCTGCGAATTTTTTTATTCCGCCGTAATTGAGACAGCCCTGACTATTGTCATCTATATGTCCGTTATGTGATTGCATATGCCAATTAAAGCAGACAAAAATCAGCCGTTCTTGTCTGCTTTAACTTCTGCATCTGAAAGTTCGCCGCCCGCCATAATTACTTTGTCGCCATCCGAGTCTTCAAAGTAATGTATCTGGAAGCGCTCCAATTTCTGCATACCCAAAACCGAAACAGCGTATTCCTCAACCTTTTCTCTTGAAACCGATGAGTTGAGCTGCATGACAAGTCTTGTGTTTTCGCTTTCGGCGTCTTTGATCTGATCTGCAAGCGTTACGGCCTCTCTTTCAAGAACCGTCAGACTGATTCTCGAAAAGAGAATTGCACCGAATAAGGTTATTATCGTAACAGCTATTGCAAAGACCTTGAGAGTTCGCACAGCTGATGCAACCGACTCTCTTCTGACCTGAACTGCCGTCTTTTTCGTACGAACCGCCTGCTGCTTTCGCTGAGGCTGAGAGGGACGATCCTCTGCCGTCGGCTTGAATGCAGGCATATTATACAGCGAAAGATCGTAAGCTTCGCTGCGGTTATAATCCGCCATACCGTCTCTCCTTTCACAAAATTTGAAATGTCAGATTATCTGACAGATTGAATTCAGAGTTTTACAGCCGTGCGCAATTTTGCACTGCGGCTTCTCGGGTTTTCTTCGATTTCCGCTCTGCTCGGTCCGACCGCCTTGAGCACCCTCGCTTTCGGCTCATTGCCGCAAACACAGACCGGAAAGTTTCTCGGGCATGTGCATCCCTTAGCAAGAGGTGCAAACGCCTGCTTGATTATTCTGTCCTCAAGCGAATGGAAGGTTATTATGCTCACCCTGCCTCCTTTTTTAAGGCAGCTGAACATGTTTTCCGCAGCCTCACCGAGGCCGTCAAGCTCTCCGTTAACATATATTCTGATCGCCTGGAAGGTTTTTCGGGCGGGGTGCCCGTCCCTTCTTGCCGCCGCAGGCATAGCCGACTTGATTATCTCGGAAAGCTCAAAGGTCGTTTCGATCGGAGCGGTTTCCCTCGCTTTGACTATCGCTCTCGAGATCGACGGAGCGAATTTCTCCTCACCGTAGTCAAATATGATTTTCTGAAGCTCCTTCTGACTCAGCGAATTGACCGCCTGCTTTGCGCTCATGCCTTCAAGGCTCATCCTCATGTCAAGCGGAGCATCGTTATGAAACGAAAATCCCCTTGACGGCTCATCAAGCTGATGGGAGCTGACTCCCAGATCGGCAAGAATACCGTCAACGGCGTCTATTCCGAGCTTGTCGAGAATGTTTCTTATGTTAAAAAAGTTATCATGAACCAATGTTACGCAATCGAAACCGCCAAGACGTTCTTTTAATGTTTCGATAGCTTCGGGATCTCTGTCAATCGCAATCAGCCTGCCATCCCTGAGGCGTTTTGCAATTGCAGCGGAATGACCTCCGCCGCCCGAAGTGCAGTCAACATATATTCCGTCGGGCTTGATTTCAAGCGAATCGATCGTTTCATTGAAAAGAACCGGAACATGATGAAAACCGATGCTGTTTTTTTCGCTCATCGTCTTCCACCTTTTGCGGTATAGCTGATGCCGGCAAGGCTGACATCCTGCTTATCATTCCATTCATCCCATACATCAGGTGCCCAGAGCTCAACTCTGTTCACGGTTCCTACCGCAAGAACTTCGTTTTCGAGCATTGCGTGAGCTTTGAAATCCTCTTTGAGAGTTATTCTTCCCTGCTTGTCAAGCGAAACCTTATCGCTCATTGAAGCGAGCTTACGCTGAACCGCCGCCTGCTGTCTGCCTTCAAACATTTCGGTAACGCCGTCACAGAAATTGATCCATTCTTCTTCTGAGAAAAGAACGAGGCAGGGTTCATCCTGAATCGACTTGAGAACAATGAAGCTCTCGCCGAGGTCTTTTCTGAACATGGTGGGAACGGCTATTCTGTTTCCCTGGTCAAATTTTCTGATTTCATGGCCTGCAAAGCTTGCTGACATAACAGCCTCCCCCTTTCTCAGAAATTCCCCATTAGCCCCCATGAGCCACCTTTAGCAACCTTATTATATTATACTCTTTTGAGAAATACAAGACCTTTTTCTAATTTTTTATGCTCTGTTATCAACTTTTTTATCCACTTTTTTGCTTTTTCGGTCATTTTTCCGTATTTTTAGCATACGAAGCAAAAAAATCCCCGCCCGAAAGATGGACGGGCAGGGTCAAGAAGTTTTTTTCACGAGGTCAGAATGAGCATATCCTCAGGGGATATATCGGGCTGCAGAGCACAGTTGATCGCAAGTGCAGTCAGCTTTGCCGCTCTTTCGATCATCAGATCGATCTCTCTCGGAGTCACCATCATATTTTCTGTTCCGTTATCCGAAACAAAAGAAACATCTCCCGAATAATCCGCAACGAGAGTTGCCGCATCAACAACGGTCGGAACTCCTATTGCCACCACGGGCACGCCGAGAGTTTTCTCGCTTATTTCCCGTCGGGCATTTCCCACGCCCGAGCCCGGAACGATTCCCGTTGAACACATCTGCACGGTGTTTCCCAACCTTGAAACGCTCCTCGCCGCAAGAGCATCAACGGTTATGACCGTGTCGGGCTTCACTCCGTCAATGATTCCCTTGAGCAGCTCTCCCGCTTCAACGCCCGTATCTCCCGTAACGCCGGTCGAAACCGAGCTCACGCAACGGAGTCCGTAAAGCCCCGTCGCCTTCTGAATCTCTCCCGTAATATGACGGGTCGAAAAAATCATCGAAGCACATTTCGGTCCCAGCGCATCGGGCGTTATTTTCATGTTTCCCAAGCCTGCTACAAGTACACTGCCTTTTTCGGGAAGAAATCTTCTTATTTCAGTAACAAGAGCATCAAGGCTGTCATCAATGAACTGAGCCTGCCTTGCAAACGGAGCCACCTCTACGGTAACATATTCACCCATCGGCTTCCCGACGGCTTTTTCGCCATTCTTATTCGTGACGGATATTCTGCTGACCTTCGCTTTTTTTGCCTCAAATGCTTCTATTTCAATTCCGTCTGTATCCTTTTTGTCTAAACTTTCGCATCTTTCAAGCGCCAAATCTGTTCTGAAATCCATATTTTAAATTACCTCTTGATTTTTCAGTGATTTTTTTGTATTATTAATTGAAATTATTTAATATTTTTTCAAAAATTCCTTGCATTTGGAGAAAAAATGTGATATCATAATCACCTGTATGAAGAAGGAGGTGTCGTAATGCCTAATATTAAGTCAGCAAAAAAGAGAGTTATCGTTAACAAGACAAGAGCTGCAAGAAACAAGTCCCGCAACACTGCTCTTAAAACAGCTATCAAAAAAGCTCATGCAGCAGTTGAAGCTAACGCTCCCGAAAAGGAAGCTATCGTAAGAGAAGCTATCAAGAAGGTTGACCAGGCTGCAGCTAAGGGTCTTCTCCACAAGAACAACGCTGCTCACAAGAAGTCAGCTCTCGCTCAGCTCATTAAATAATTTGAGCTAATTTAATTTAGCAAATCAACCGCAGTTATCGGATAGCTGCGGTTTTGCTATATCTATATATTGTTTTTTTGTTAACAACTCAATCAATCTGTTGACATTCTTCGGAATATAATGTATAATTACAATGATAAATTTTTACGGAGGTTAAAATAATGAAGAAAGCTCTCAAAGTTATCGGCATTATCATTGCAGTTGCAGGCGTTATCGCAGGCGTTTATTTCGCCGTCAAAAAGTATCTTGAAAAGAAGAATCAGGCTGCTGACTGCGAAGAAAATTACGTTTCTTGCTCATGCTGTGAAGCAGAAGCTGTTGCTCAGCCTCAATAATCAACTGGATTCCTTTCCCCTGCCTTTGGCGGGGGATTTTTTCTGCCCTGAAATGTTTTAAGAATTTCTTAATTCCGTCCTTAGATTATTGACAAAAGGCCGTAATCAGTTATCATTATAATCAGGATCATTTCTCTTTGGGTCTTGCAACAAGAGAAGCAACGATTCCGCAGACGATTGCGGCGGTGACTCCTCCCGAGGCGGCTGTGAAAGCCCCCGTCAGGATTCCTCTTGCCCCCTGCTCTGCGATCGCTTCTCTGACACCCCTCGCAAGAGCAAAGCCGAAGCCCGTCAGCGGTACGGTCGCTCCTGCGCCTGCCCATTCGGCAAGCGGTCCGTAAATTCCGATCGCTCCGAGGACAACTCCGATAACAACGAAGGAAACAAGAATTCTGGCAGGAGTCATTTTCGTGTTATCGATCAGAATCTGACCGATCAGACAAATCGATCCTCCTACGCAAAAGGCCTTCAGCAAATCTGTCAATATTCCCATCTGTGAACCTTCCTCGCTTTTTATTTTTATTATTCCGCACAAAATAACTCATATTCCGAAGAAAATGAAAAATAACTATTGACAAACGGCGGATTAATAAATAATATTTATACTGTGGTTTCCGGGGGGAAACGAAATAATTTTTTTAAAGGAGTAAAATCATGGTATTTGAAAAAATCAAGAAAATCATCAGCGAACAGCTCGAAGTTGACCAGAGCATCATCACAGACGGCGCTTCAATCACAGGTGACCTCGGCGCAGACAGCCTCGACCTCGTTGACCTTGCAATGTCAATCGAAGACGAATTTGATATCGAGCTTTCTGACGACGCTCTCGAAAAGATCAAGACAGTCAGCGATCTCGTTGCTTACATCGAAGACAGAATCTAAAGGATTTTACTGCACCGCTTAAAGCGGTGCTTTTTATTTTTGACACATGAGGTACAAAGTGTTATAATTGAATTTGTAAGGAGGGATATAATATGATTATTAAAAATGCGACGGTTTACGGTCCGGATTTTGAGCCGATAAAAACCGACATCACGATAGACGGAGAGATCATTTCCGATTTGGGTGCATGCGATGCGGATGGAGAGGATTTTTCGGGCTGCAATGTTTTGCCAGGCTTCATTGACATTCACATTCACGGCTGCAGCATGGCGGACGCAACTGACGGCAATCCCGATTCAGCCGCAAAAATGAGCCGCTGGCTCGCAACGAAGGGTGTTACCTCCTTCTGCCCGACAACGATGACTCTCCCCGAGGATTTTCTCGAAAAATGCTTTTCCTATGTTGCTAAAACGATGGGCAAGGAAGAGGGCGCATACATTCACGGAATCAACATGGAAGGTCCTTTTATCTCACATGCAAAAAAAGGAGCTCAGGCAGGAGAGCATATCGTTGCTCCGAATTTTGAAATGCTCAGAAAGCTCAACGATATCTGCCCCGTCAGCCTCGTTGACATCGCACCCGAAGCAGACGGAGCAGACGAATTTATCGAAAAAGCAAAAGAGATATGCACCGTTTCGCTTGCTCATACTGCGGCAGACTATGCAACCGGTAAAGCAGCAATTGAAAAAGGAGCGAAGCACGCAACACATCTTTATAATGCGATGACCTGCCTTACATCAAGAGAGGCAGGCATGGTCGGCGCAGTTCTGGACAGCGAAAATGTTATGGCTGAAATCATCTGTGACGGAATTCACATCTGCCCTGCAACTCTCAGAATCACGTTCAAGGCTCTCGGAGAAGACAGAAGCGTTGTCATCAGCGACTCACTCATGGCGGCAGGAATGCCTGACGGAGAATATATGCTCGGCGGACAGAAGGTTTACAAAAGAAGCGATGCAAGGCTTGCTGACGGTACGCTAGCAGGAAGCGTTACAAATCTTTTCGAGGAATTCCATAACCTTCTCGGCTTCGGAATCCCTCTCAGACAGGCAATTAAATCAGTAACGATCAACCCTGCAAAGGCTATCGGAGCAGATAAGATAACAGGAAGCATTGAGGTCGGAAAAAATGCTGACCTTCTCATTACAAGCGGCGATTTCAAAGAAATAAAAGCCGTTTTTATCAAAGGAAAAAGGGTAGTTTAAGGCAAATTTGAAAGTTATCCTGCAAAGCAAAAAGCACCTTGAAAAAAGGTGCTTTTTTTATTCATGAATATATGCGTAAGGGGAAAAAACTTTACAAAATCGGCTTGTAAAGTGATTTACTTGCATGTGTGGAAAAGTCGGTGGAAAATGTGAATAACTCGGGCTTTATATTCTTATTTGGAATAATTTCCGTAAAGTTATCCACTTTACAAGAGTTTATTTTTCTTTATTCGACAAATATTATACTGTATATACAGTATACAGCGTGAATAACTTTTGCAGGATTGGTTTAATTTTCCTGCATTTGTTATAATCTTCCCTTTCTTTAACAGAACACGAATCAAGCATAAAATACCCCCCGCTGCATCGCTGCAACGGGGGGTATTTTCAGTTAATTATTTACTCTGATGATTCACAGTCCTGCTTATTCAGCAACCTGAGCTGTGGGGCTGTGAGTGCCCTGATCGATTTCATATTCGGAATCATCATTGTAGTTATAGTGGAGCTCGATCCAGTATGAGTCTTCTGCATCGACCTTACCGTTATGGTTAACGTCACCTGCTTCAAACTTGATAGCACCCATACCGCCCGCACTGGGTTCAGCGCTGTTGTTTACGCCCTGAAGGATATAGAGGTCAAGAGCTGTTCTGTCTGTACCGTCGATACGGGTATCGCCGTTGATATCACCGTAAAGAACTGCATAGAATCTGAACTTTTCAAGGTTACCGACTGTGCCCTTGAAGTAAGCACCGGTACCTTTACCCTTACCGGAATCTTCAACTGTAACAGCATTACCGATACCTTCGTCGATTCTCATACCGACAACATCGATGAGGTCAAGAGTGATGCCTTCACCTTCTGTCAGACCGTAGACATGACCCTGAGTACGGTTTGCGCCTTCTGCTGAAGTCTGCTCTGTGAGGACGCCTTGAACTGCAGGAAGGATCTTGGGAACTGTGTTATAAACAAGGTTATTGATTGCTGTAAGGAGAGCAGCGGCAGCTGCGTCAACATCCTGCTGTCTTTCGCAGTCGATCGTTTCGTCAGCTCTGATAAGCTTAGCTTCTTCCCATTCAGCTATAAGGTTGTTATAGGAATCTGTCGAGTAACCGAGTTCATCATCAAACTTGTTGGGATCATTGTAAACGCCTTCAGCGAATGCAAGATACTCATCAAGCTGAGTCCAGTCTGCGTCACCTGTGTAAGCAACAAGCTTGTTATAAGCTTCAAGAAGAGCCTGGAATGCTTCTGAAACCATTGACTGAGTCAAACCGATTGACTGGATAGCGCCGGTTGAAGCTTCGTTCAGATTGAAAGCATAGTTATATGCTCTGCTGAACTCATCATAAGTTGACTGTGTATAGTCCTTGGTGTAGTAATATGTGCCGTCTTCTTTAAGACCTGAGATCTTCCAGTTGAGAAGACCTGATTCGCCATTTCTGTAAGCATTCTTAACCTGAGGAAGGTTGATTGCCCACTTGAGCATGGTTGTATCGATATGGTCGTTTGTTCTTGCGGTTGTAGCTTCTTCTGCACGGTCAGAGATATAGTCGATTTTGTTATAGATGTTGAGTCTGTTATCTCTCATTGCATGCATATAATCGACATATGAATGATACATCTGATTATCGTTTTCTTCTGCATATGACAGGCTATCCTTAACAATAAGATTCATGGGCGGATTTGCATCAACGCCGCAGCCGACTGTGTAGGAGCCGTCGATAAATCTGAATACGGGTCTTGCGATTACGTATGTGCCTGCTGCACGGTCATATGTGAATGTATAGTTGAGAGTTCCACATGTTGAAGTGATTGAATTAAGCTGAGCATCGCTGAGGCCTTCCCACTGAATTGAGCCTGCCTCATAAGCACCTTTTTCATCGCCCGTGATATCGAATATTCTGCTGTTAAGAGCAAGTCTTACAACTTCTTCAGCTTCCTCATTGCCGAGAGGAATGTTCTTGGATGCATCCTCGCCGAGCTTGAGAGCCATATCGAGCTGTTCAAAGTTCTGTCTTGTGAACTCTGTGGGATAAACAGTTGCGTAAGCATCTGCTTCGGTATCAAGATAGGTATAAGATGAATATGTTGTTCCGTCAGTTGTTGAATAGGGAAGCATTGCCGTGGGGATCGAGGGCTCGCCGTCAACTTCAGGTCCGCCTTCAACAGCCGTCAATGTAACAACACCGTCGCCGTTTGTGTCAAGAAGACCTGCCGAATAAAGTCTTGTCTGGATGAAATATCTCTGCCATTCTGCATAAGCATTACCGAGATCGTTTTCAGCAAATGACTTATAGGTGCCTATATATTCTTCGGCTTCGTCAAGAGCCTCCTTCAGGTTATGATATACATAGGGAGTTTCTTTCCAGTCTTCAACAGCGAAGAATCTGAAATCAGCAGCCTGACCTGCGTCCTTCTGAATTGTATCTTCATACATAACATAAGGTCTGCCGTCTGTTCCTCTCATTGTAAGCTTAGAATATCTGAAGTTGTTGAAGTTTGAAACAGTTGTTGAAACCTGACCGTCGGGAGAGGTTTCGGTTACTTTCGTTTCGTTTGCACCGTTTGTGAATATCTCATTCATTGTGTAAACGGTGTAGGTATAGATCTCGTTGTTTTCTGCGTCGAAGGTACCTGTTCCTTCAGCCTTGATATACTGAAGGTCTGCATTTGTGATTGCAGCCTCGGCATCTGCCTCCGTGTTATAGGTTACGCCTCTGACGGCGTTGACATCTGCTCTGAACCAGTCAACATAGAGCTGGAGATGCTCAATCTTGAAGGCTGTCAGATCGTCGCCGAGCCAGTTGGAATCGGTAACAAAACCTGATTCGTCAAATTCTTTATTATAGGGCTTATTGTAAGTACCGCCCATGATGATGGGAAGAAGGGTTGAGAAAAGACCAACCTTATAAGTGTTAAGAGCTCCGACAAGCTGATTGAGAAGCATGGGAAGAGTATCGCTTGTGCTTGTAGCTGAAAGAAGCTTATCAAGCGAAGTGACATTCGTCGGCTCTAAGAATACCTTTGCAACACCGTTTTCGTTTGCGCCGATTCTGTTATAGCCGCCATCCTGACCGGGAAGCATGGGTGTTCCGTTGAAGACAACACCGAGAACACGGTCGATAAGTCTGATAACAACGGTCAAAACGGGCTGATGAAGCTCAGCTGATTCATCGGGATTGATCGAGAAGAGGCTGAGGATTCCCTGAAGATCGAAGTGGAGAAGGTTGTTAAGAAGCCAACCGTTGAAAAGACCGAAGGTGTTTTCGATACCGGGAAGCCAGTCAGCGGGGATGAGCTTGAGAAGAGTGTTATCAAGGAAGGTATAGATGCCGTCCCAGTTGGGATTTGCATTAAGCTCTCTTGTTGCATAATTCTTATAAATTCCATCGTCATCGACATTGGGGTCTCCCTTGATAAGAGTGTTGATAGCTTTAACCCAGATACCGTCGCCTACGTAAAGGTCAGTAGCGTTGTCATATGTGCCGACAATCATGGGAAGATATTCGTCAGCAGCCCAGAGAAGGAACTCTGTAACGAATCTTTCAAATGTTGTGCCGATCTCTGTCAGCTTTTCAGCTTCGCCGAAGGTGAAGATAGCGTTGAGATAGAATGCAGCAACGGAAGCACCGATGTTAAGAGCACCTGTGGGAACTTCAACGCCGTTCTTATAGGTATAGTAAGGAATGGGTTCGACCGAAACGCCGTTTGCATCGGAGACGGGTGCGATGCCGCCTGTCTGATGATATGCGTCAAGTCTTGCAAAATAGTTACCTTCGGGAATTGTGGGAACTGCAAGAGCTGCCATAGCATATGCAAGAACCGTGGGAATATCCGTTGTCCACTCAGGCCAGTAGCAGCCTTCGATGAGTCCGTTAAGGAGCATCTTGATAAGGCATGCATAAACCATGTCGGTTGTGATCTCATAGTTGGGTCTGATGAGGGAGATATTTCTGTAATCCGAAGCGGTGGTATCAACAGTGTTTACGGGCCGGCTGTTTGAAAGATAGTTATATGCGGTGGGAGCACCTGTATCTTCATTCCACTCAGTTGCGTAAAGAACTTCGCCTGCTTCGTATGTTACATATGTTTCGCCGAGTGCAGCCTCGTCCTCTGCATCGCAGGTTGCAAAGCCGCCGGAAGCATTTTCTTTGTAATAACGGATAACGTTGAGTTCGTCTGCCGTGTAAGCGATCTCTTCAGCGCCCTCGAAAATGTCGCCGCCGACAAGGCCGGGAAGAAGGTTGATGGCAAGTCTTGCAAGGTCACCGAGAAGCGACATGAAGTTATCGGTAAGACCGATGCCTTCAAACTTGATGCTGATGAATGTGTCAAGACCGCCGCCGTTGAAGAACCAATCCATGAGAGCGTTGATCTTGCCCATGGGAGTTGCGTTCTGTTCTTCGGTATATTCAAGGTCGGGAGCACCGTTCTGCTCTGCAAGAGATTCAACAGCACCGAGAATGGTGTTGAACATAACGTCTTCAAAGATTGCGGGATCGCCCATGGGAAACTGCTCTGTGATCTCAACGCCGACAAGGTCAGCAATAACTTCACCGAGCATGGGAGCGAGCATACCGTCAAGAAGACCTCTGATAGCGTTGGAAACGAGCTGATAGAAGCTCATCGTCTTGGTTTCCTTTACACCGTCGCCGTTTCTGTCAACCTGAATGGTTGTGCCCTTGATGTCAGCGCCGCCGGGCTGATCGCCGATTGCGGGCATGAGAGGCTCGGCATCGGGGCCGAGGATCGATGTCATACCGCCGACCTCGGAGTTTGTGCCCGTGATGAGAGCCCAGTTGATAACCTTCTGGAGACCGTCATCGATGGGAGTTGCCGTGTCGGTGGGAAGAGCTGTTGCCTTTTCGTCAACGAGCAGCTGATAGAGCATGAGCTTGAGCCAGCCGTCAAGGTCGAGAAGAGCACCGTCGAGAAGACCTCCGATCGTGCCTTCAAGAAGACCCCAGTCAAAGTCACTGGCTGCAATATTAACAAGAACATGCTTAACCTCAACATCAAGCCAGTTGATGAGCATATACAGAATTTCAAGGTCATCGGAACCGCCGTCCGAATAGTTGTTGGCTCTTGTACCTCTCTTCATGGTTGAGTCGAGAGTCCTGTAAGCACCTTTAAGACCTTTTTCTTTCAGGATATCGCCGAGAAGACCAAGACCCGATGCAAGGCTTCCGAGCCATGCGCCTTCAAGCTCTTCAAGAGCGAAGTCAAGAGAATAGATGAGGTTGTCAACCGAGGTCAGGTCAAGAGTCCAGTCGATATCCTCAAGATTAATGCCTGCAAACTTGAAAGTTGATTCAGCGAGACCTGTCAGGTCGAGAAGGTCAAACTTGAGGTTTGCCTCTCCGAGCATCTCGTCAACCAGGTCAAGAAGCCAGCCTGCACCCTGCTGAGGGGAGAAGTAATACTTCTTGTTGGTTGCAACCTTCGGTACTGCGTACATATTAGCCGTTGTCTTTGCATATGCGGGCAGGAAAGCTGCCGACATAAGCATGACCGCCGCCATAAGTACAGCAATAAGTCGTTTTGCTTTTTTCATGTTTTTGCACCTCCATAGTGATTGCGGAATAACCGCATGCCCTTTTAAAGGGAAGACATTTATAAAAATGCCATATCTTACGCTTTTTAATTTATAAAGAAGATTTTACAATCGGTCTACAACTTTTTGAACATTTAGTAAATATTTTATGAACAAATTATTAACAAGACGGTTTTTTGTTTATATTTTACAAACAATATTTTCTCGGTTTGTTAATCCTGCACAAAGGAAATGAGCTCCTCAATTTTGTCAAAAATTACCGCTCCCGACCTCGCAAGCCTCTCGGGATGCTCATGACCGCTCGTCAGAAGCACGCAATCCGCCCCGATTTCCGCCGCCATTTCGGCATCGTGTTCAAGATCTCCGACGACGAGCACTCTGCCCTTTTCCGCTCCGCTTCCGGTCAGATATTTCCTCGCTCTGTCGATCTTTGAGTCCGCCATGAAATCCGCCGCACCGAGCACAGCCTCAAATTTTTCGTACACTCCGAAGCGGCGTGCATTTTCGCAAAGCTGAGCATTGTTAGACGAAGAAACAATTGCCTGATGCAGTCCTGCGGCGGCAAAAAACTCAATCGCATGCTCCGCCCCCTCCGTCAGTCCGCACGATTCAAGATGCTTCATATAGCCTGCGTTATATTCCGCCAGAAGCGACGGATAATCCTCTTTTTCAAGGTCAAACGCCTGCTCGTAAAAACGGATTATCGGCGTGCCGATACACTCCTTATACCGCTCCTTTCCCATCGGAGGCTCCCCTCTTGCCGCAAGCATATCGTTGACGCTCGCAAGGGATGCACCGATATCATCGAGCAGGGTCCCGTTCCAGTCCCATATGATATGAGTATATTTCATAGGCATTACCTTCCTGTTGTTTTTGTGATAAAACTATGATAGAATGGTGTCACAAAGCTGCCGCAGAAAGCATCTCTGCGTGTGACATATTCAATAATGTAATATAAAAACAATACAAAACGGTGATTAAATGAACACTTTTGAAAGAATATATGAGGTCGTCAGAGCCATTCCCAAGGGCAAGGTCGCAAGCTACGGACTCGTTGCCCTGCTGGCAGGGAATCCCCGCTGGTCAAGAGTCGTCGGCTATGCGCTGCATGTCAATCCCGAGCCGATAGCTATCCCCTGCCACCGTGTTGTTACGAAAAACGGAGAGCTGTCGAAAGCTTTTGCCTTCGGCGGAGATAATATGCAAAGAGCTCTTCTCGCCGAAGAGGGAGTTGAATTCCTCGCCGACGGAAGAGTCGATATGGAGCGTTTCCTCTGGAGCGGAAGCGAAGACATATATAAATGATACTATAATATTAAGGCTGTTTCTCGGTTACAATGCCGTCATCGGAAATGCTGACGCTCTGCGGCTCGAAGTTCTCGATTTTGTCGAGATATTCCCTTCGCTCTTCACCTTCCAGAAGGTGGGTTTCGCAGCCCTTCTGAATCAGCGGAACAAAGATCGGCTGAACATTCATATCGTTGTCAACTCTCAGAGTTGCAACGCAGGAATCGAGAGTATAACTGCTGAACCAGAAATTACCCACGCTGTAGAATATCGGCTTTCCGTCATAAAATTCAATCCCCTGAACGCAATGGGTATGACCGCCGATGATCGCATCAACGCCCGCATCGATATACTCTCTCGCCATCGTTTTCTGAGCCTTTTCAAGCTTCACGGAGTTTTCCGTTCCCCAATGAACATATGCAATAAGAATATCGCACTGAGCGTCGGCTTCCCTTATCGCTTCGAGGAAGTCGGCGCTTTCGTATGTGCCCATGATTCCTGCTGAATCCTCGGTCGCAACGGGCGTGAAATAAACCTTTTCGGCCCTGCTCGCCGCAACAATACCGACCTTTATGCCGTTGACGATGAAATACTGCGCCTGCTTTGCTTCGTCAAGGTTTCTGCCTGCACCGACATACGGCATTCCCGCCGCTTCAAGGTGAGCAAGAGTGTCGAAGAAACCCGTTTCGCCGTAGTCATAAACATGATTATTGGCAAGCGAAACTATATCCGCACCGAGATCCTTATGGATCTGAACCGATTCGGGAGAAGCCTGAAAGGTCCATGTTTTGCCGCTGAGAGGCTCACCCCTCGTTCCTATTGAAAATTCATTGTTTATCAGCAGAATATCGCTTGCCTGAAGATAATCAACGACCTCGGTATCAATGCATTCAAGCACTCCGCCCATGTTTTCGGCATGCGCCATGGGAGAATAATCGGGATCGTAAAGAACATCTCCGACAAACGAAACATCAAAGGTGCTCTTGCCGTTAGAGCCAAGATCCCTCACATTTTCCGAAGAAACGGCACCGCTGAACAGATCAAGGTTTGCAAGGTATGAATACCCCGTTGCATGAAGCCACGATTTTTCAGTAAAAACCCCCGACTCAGCATCCGAAACAAGCAGGCTGACCTTCTCTTTTCCGATGCTTTCAAGCAATTCGGCGCTGACATTCTTCCCCGATGCAGAGGAGAGCTTCTGCGCCGCAAGGTCAAAATCATAGTAGCCGTCGGGGTTGTAAACGGCAAGGCTGCCCATCCCCTCAACCCTGCAGCCGCTCAGAAGCAGCGAAAGCATAACAATTATCAGCAAAACCGCTGTTTTTTTCTTCATTTTTTACTCCTCCGCCTCAAGCTTCGCCTTCAATTCGATGATTTCAAGCAGCTCAAGGCTCACGTTTTTCATATATTCAAGGATTTTTTCGTCCCTTATCAGGTAGCGTGCCGCCATTCTGACCTGACGGACAAAAGATCTGTCGAGCTTCTTTGACGAACGGACAATCGGACACATCGTTGCTCTCGGGTCACGGATAACCTTGATCTTGATTTCTCCGTCTTCCTCAAGCACAAGCGGAAACAAAGGAAAAATTCTGCAGGCAAGCGGTCTTTCCGCTCTGTCGCACTCTCCCGGGCAGATCACCATGGGATAACCGTAGTTTCCCTCTGTTTCGCAGACCTCAAAGCCCTCCTTATCCGCAAAAAGCTCCTCCTCATACGGGTAAAGCCACATGCCTTTACAGTCGCCACGGCAGCACAGACCGTCGCAAAGCCTGCCGCAATTATAGAATCCGAGGGGTGTTTCATGGTATAAACGCTCATATGCTTCCCTGAGCTCGGGGTTGTTCGGTTTCAGCATGATCCGCTATTTCCTTTCGTCAATCCGTTGATATATAAGGGTTTTTAATAATGTAAACTGAAGTTTACATCGGGTATTTCTCGGTTCTTTGTTCCAAGTAAGAATTATTTTTTGTCGGATAAAAAAGCAATCTGTTTTCCGGCGAAAAACCGTTCTTTTTTATGTTTTATTTGACTCTGTAAAGTTATATAGCTTTACAGATTTTAGGTGATTAAACAGCATTAATATGTTAAGATCAAGAACTGATTCTGTGTTTTCTGTCCTGTTAAATATGTATTATATCTATTTTAATATCAATCGGTAAAAATATCAAGATTTTATTGAAAATAACTTTATTTTCTCCATATATTGTGGTATAGTAATATAAATTAATTATTTTCATCTAAATTTATGCTCAGAGGTGCTCCCATGAAAAGACAAAGCGGAATACTGATGCATATTTCCTCTCTTTACGGTGACTATTCCATCGGCACTTTCGGAAAAAATGCATTTGAATTCATTGATTTTCTTGTTGACTGCGGCTTCTCCGTCTGGCAGGTGTTGCCTTTTACGGTTACTGACGAATATAATTCACCGTATAAATCTTTTTCGGCATTCGGCGGAAACCCTTATTTCATCGACCCCGAAATTTTATACGAAAAAGGCTATATTACCGAGGCGGATTTAAAGGCATGCCGTCAGACGACTCCCTATTCGGCAGAATATAAACGGCTTTCCTCGGAAAGAATGTCACTCCTTCGCAAGGCTTATAAGAATTGCGGTGTCAATTCAGATGCGGAAGAATTCATTTCCGAAAATCCTCGCCTTGATGCCTTCTGCCGCTTTATGACCTTGCGTGAGCAGAATTCCGGCAAACGCTGGCAGGACTGGAAATCCGACGAAATAACCGATTTTGAAACCCTCGGCATGTGGAAATTCATTCAGCATGAGTTTTTTACACAATGGGCAAGGGTCAAAAAATATGCAAATTCAAAGGGCGTCAGCATAATCGGCGATATTCCGATTTATGTTTCCGATGACAGCTGCGATGTCTGGGAAAACAGAAGCCTTTTCCAGATCGACGATAAAGGCTATCCGACAAGAGTTGCAGGTGTTCCTCCCGATTATTTTGCCGAGGACGGTCAGCTCTGGGGCAATCCCCTGTATGATTGGGATGAGCTCAAAAAGGATAATTTCGGCTGGTGGAGAGAACGCATCAACCATGCGCTTTCGATGTTTGACGGCGTAAGAATCGATCATTTCAGAGCCATTGAGTCATATTGGTCGGTCGACTCGAAAGAAACAACGGCAAAAAACGGCATCTGGATCAAGGGTCCCGGCATGGATTTTGTCAATGCCATCAAGGAAGGTAATGAAGACAAGCTGATTATTGCAGAAGACCTCGGCGACATTACCGACGAGGTGCGTGAGCTTGTTTCGGAAAGCGGATTCCCCGGAATGAGGATTTTCCAGTTCGGTTTCCTTGACAGCGGTGACAGCCTTCATGCTCCCCACAATTACATAAAGAACTCCGTTGCTTATTCGGGAACACATGATAACAATACCCTTTTCGGATATCTTTGGGAGAGCGAAGATGATGTCCGCAACAGAACGCTTGAATACTGCGGCTTCGGCGGCGGTGACTGGGGCGGCGCAACTCCCCTGCTTCTCAGGCAGGTTTTTGCAAGCGTCAGCGATCTTGCGATAATTCCCATTCAGGATTTTCTGATGTACGGCTCCGACACAAGAATCAACACTCCCGGCGTTGCCGACGGAAACTGGAGCTACAGAGTCACAAAAGACCAGCTCATGAACGCCGACAGAGAGTTCTTCAAAAAAATGAACAGAATTTATAAAAGATAAGGTTTTGAAAATGACAAAAGAATTTTTCAGTTTTGACGAAAGAATAAAAGAAGCTTCAAAAAAAGCTCTGGCAAAAGCAAGCGGAATGTTTGCGCAGATCGATGAGATCGCAGAATACAATCAGCAGAAGGTTCTCTCCGCTTTCATAAACAACAATGTCTGCGAAGCAGACTTTTCTGGCACAACGGGCTACGGCTACGGCGACAGAGGCAGAGAAAAGCTCGACAGGATCTATGCCGATGCATTCGGCGCAGAGGATGCGATCGTTCGCCACAGCTTTACCTGCGGCACGCACACTCTTGCCGTTGCTCTTTTCGGCATTCTCCGCCCCGGCGATACGATGCTCTGCGTAACGGGAACTCCCTATGACACGATTCACAGCGTTATCGGTCTGAGCGGCGAAGGAATGGGCTCGCTGAAGGAATTCGGCGTGAACTATGCTCAGGTCGAGCTCGGAAAAGACGGCAGACCCGACCTCGAGGCAATCAGAGCAGCTGTTAAAATCAACCCGAAAATGGTTTATATTCAGCGTTCAAGGGGCTACAGTCTGCGTCCCAGCCTTTCCGTTGAGGAGATCGGAGAAATTGTTGCAATCGTAAAAGAAAACTCGGATGCCGTTGTCATGGTCGACAACTGCTACGGCGAATTTGTTGAAACAAGAGAGCCGACCGAGGTCGGTGCAGATATTATTGCCGGCTCGCTCATCAAAAATGCGGGCGGCGCTCTGGCGAGAACGGGCGGTTATATTGCAGGCAGAAAAGACCTCGTTGAGCTTTGCGCCTACAGAGCAACAACTCCCGGGCTGGGCAAAGAGGTCGGATGCTCACTCGACGAAAACAGAAACATGTTCATGGGCGTTTTCAACGCTCCTACCGTTGTTCAGAGCGCTCTCAAGGCGGCTGTTTTCGCCGCCGCAATGTTTGAGGATTTCGGCTTTGAGGTCACTCCTGCAAGCAACGAAAGTCGTCACGATATCATTCAGGCACTCTGCCTTGAAAAGCCCGAAAGACTCGTCGCCTTCTGTCAGGGCATTCAGTCGGGCGCTCCCGTCGATGCCTATGTTGTTCCCGAGCCGTGGGATATGCCCGGCTATGACAGCAAGGTCATCATGGCGGCAGGTGCATTTATAATGGGCTCGTCAATCGAGCTTTCCGCCGATGCTCCTCTGCGTGAGCCTTTTGCGGTGTGGCTTCAGGGCGGAATCAATTTCAGCAGCGCAAAAACGGCGATCATGCTTGCCGCACAGAAGCTGCTCAGGGAAGGGCTGATATGATGGAATATAAAGGCATAACAAGCGAAGCTCTTTTCATGATGGCGGATAACCGCTTCCGCAATTCAAAGGCATATTATGACGAACATAAGGAAGAGCTGAAAGCAAAGATGACCGTTCCGATGCGGCAGATTGCAGGCATTCTCGGTGAAGAGCTTCTTTCACTCGATCCGCTCATGAACACCGTTCCGACAAAAATGGTTTCAAGAATACGCAGGGATACGAGATACACCAAGGACAAAAGCCTCTACAGAGAGAACATGTGGATAATGTTCATGCGTGACAAGCATCAGTGGAGAGGCTATCCCTGCATGTGGTTTGAGGTGACTCCGACCGCTTATTCCTACGGTGTCGGATTCTTTGGCGATGAGCCCGGTCTGATGGCGGAATTCAGAAAGCATCTTCGTGAAAACAGCGAGGAGTTCATCAGAGCCGGAATAAGCTGCGAAAAATCGGGTGCTCATCTGAGCGCAAGACATTATAAAAGACCTCAGCCCGAGTGTCCGCTCGGTCTTGAGGAATACTATAACTGCAAGGATTTTTATTTCATTAATTTTTCGGGAAATCTTGAAGACCTTGAGAACGAGAAAATAATCGGTATTCTCAGAAACGCTTATAAAGCATATGCTCCGATGTACCGTTTCCTGCTCAAGGTTTCGGACAGCTACTTTCAAGGACACCAAAAGGAGGAATAACATGGATTACTCCCGTTTCAAAAGCGGCAGCGATATAAGAGGCTATGCGATCGGCGACGAAACCAATCCCCTTTTCATGGATGACATGATGATTATGCGCTGCGCCGCTGCGTTTGCTGCATGGCTCAAAGTTAAAACAAATAAAGAAAGTGTAAGCGTTTCCGTTGGTCATGACAGCCGTCTTTCAGCTGAAAGAATCAAAAGCGCCGTCATAAAGGCTCTTTGTTCAAACGGAATCAGCGTCACGGACTGCGGACTCTGCTCAACTCCCGCCATGTTCATGACTACGGTCGAACTGAAATGCGACGGTGCAATTCAGATAACCGCAAGCCATCATCCCAAGGACAGAAACGGTCTGAAATTCTTCACCCGTGACGGAGGTCTTGACGGCAAGGATATCGCCGATATTCTGAAAAAAGCAGGAGAAACGGAAAACCCCATCGGTAAGCTTGACGGTGAGTGCACCTCCTGCAATTTCTTGAAGCGTTATTCGGAAATTCTCCGTCAGATGATTATTGACGGGGTTGACAGCAAGGCTGACCGTGAGCATCCGCTCAAAGGAATGAAAATCGTTGTCGATGCGGGAAACGGCGTCGGCGGATTCTATGCAGCCGATGTTCTTGCTCCTCTCGGTGCAGATGTTTCGGGAAGCGTTTTCCTTGAGCCCGACGGCAATTTCCCGAACCACGCTCCCAATCCCGAAAATGCAGAAGCTATGGAATGCGTTTCGCAGGCAACGAAAAAGGCTGATGCCGATTTCGGCGTTATCTTCGATACAGATGTTGACAGAGCCGCATGCGTCGGCAAGGGCGGTTTTGAAATCAACCGCAACCGACTTGTTGCTCTTGCATCAAAGATCGCTCTCGATTCATGTAAGGGTGGAACGATTGTTACCGACAGCGTAACCTCCGACGGCCTTGCCGAATTTATCAAGACAAACGGCGGCATTCATCTCCGCTTCAAAAGAGGCTACAGAAACGTTATCAACAAACAGATCGAGCTCTGCGAAAACGGCACTCCCTGCCCCCTCGCCATGGAAACCTCGGGACATGCGGCATTTGCCGAAAACTATTTTCTCGATGACGGAGCTTATCTGATAACAAAGCTTATCATCGAAGCCGCCGCTCTTGCGGAAAAGGGCGAAACGCTCGAAGCTCTTATCTCGGAGCTTCGTGAGCCTGCCGAAGAAAAAGAGCTTCGCTTCAGAATTCTCTGCGACGATTTCCGTCCCGAAGGAGAAAAAATTATTGCTCTTTTTGAAAAAGAGGCAGCTTCACACATCGGCTGGAGTTCGTGCGATGACAACCATGAGGGCATCCGCATAAATACAGACAAGGAAAACGGAAACGGCTGGTTCCTTCTGCGTCTGAGCGTTCACGATCCGATAATCGTTCTCAACTCCGAAAGCGATGAGATCGGCGGCATCCTCACAATGGCAAAGGATATTCTGAAGGTTTTTTCAAAAGCTGAAAACATTGACTTGCTTGATATTTCGGCTCTTGAAGACTTCTGCAGATAAACAAATGAAAAAGAAAAGGAAGATAAAAATGATTGACAAAATTATTGCTGCGTTTTTCGCCGTCGTAACCTTTTTCCTCTCGTTCTTCTATACTCCCACTCCCGTGACCCCCGTCAACCCTGAAAGCCTGCCCGAAGCAACTCTCGAGCAGACCGTTAAGGTCATGACCTATAACATTTATATGGGCGGCACGGGCGAAAAGGCTCCCGAAAACAGAGCACCTCTCATCAAGCAGAATGTTGAAAAATATGACCCTGACACCTTCGGAATGCAGGAGGTCACCGAGGAATGGTACGAAAGACTCAAAGGCATGTTCCCTGACTACGGATACATCGGAGACGGCAGAGCAAGAGATCTCGGCGGCGAGGCAAGCCCGATCTTCTATAAAAAAGACAGATATGAGCTTGTTGACGGCGGAACCTTCTGGCTTTCAAAAACTCCCGAGAAGCCTTCAAAAGGCTGGGATGCCATGTTCAACCGTGTCTGCACATATGCCGTTCTCAAGGATAAGGAAACGGGCTTCACATACGCTCATTTCAATGCTCACTTTGACCATCTCGGCGTTATCGCAAGGCAGGAATCCGTTGCGGTCGTAACGAAGAAGGTCGCTGAGATAGCACCCGATATGCCCGTTGTTTTCACAGGTGACCTCAACGAAAACATGGAAAGCGACATGTATTCTTCAGTTATCGCAAGCGGATTCAGAGATTCGAGAGTCCTTTCGGGCTCGGAGGACAGCGACGGAACCTTCCACGGCTATTCAGATCTGACGGCAAAGGAGCTTCCCATCGACTTTATCTTCGTCAACGATTACGCAAAATCGGTTGAAAGCTATACGGTTGACCGTGAGAAGCTCAACGGAATCTATCCCTCTGACCACCACGCCGTTGCTTCAACATTAGTGCTCTTTAATTGACAGGAGGTAAAATATGTATTTTAAATTAATGCAGGCAGTTGTTGCGTTTTTTACCGCAATCATCTCCCTTATTGCACCTCAGACTCCTTCTCAGGAAATCACACCCGACGCACCGCTTGTGAATGTCAATCCCAACCCCATAGCCGAAGCGGTTTCGACTCAGGATGTTACGATCATGAGCTATAACCTCAAAATCAGCGGCGACGGCATAAGATCCCCCGAAAAAAGAGTTAAACATATCGTCAACACAATCAACGAAAAAGCTCCCGACTCTCTCGGCGTTCAGGAAGCCGACAAGGCATGGGTTGAAAGACTTGCTGCTCAGCTTCCCGAATACGCCCATGTTGAAAAATACAGAGACGACGGCATTTCCGAGGGCGAATCAAGCGCAATTTTCTATCTCAAGGATAAATACGACCTCGTTGAGTCAGGTCACTTCTGGCTTTCCGAAACTCCCGATGCTCCTTCGCTCGGCTGGGATGCGGCTTGCAACAGAATCTGCACATATGCTGTTCTCAAAGACAAGACAACGGGATTCGTTTACGCTCATTTCAATGTTCATTTTGACCATGTCGGCGCAAAGGCACAAACGGAATCCGTTCCCCTCATCACCGCAAAAATCGCCGAGATCGCTCCCGATATTCCCGTTGTTTTAACGGGCGACTTCAATGTTTCAGAAGGCTCCGACCACTATAACAACCTTCTCTCCTGCGGTCTTAAAGACACGAAATATCTTGCAGAGAAATACGATGACCACTCAACATATCACGGCTATCATGTCATTATGGCTTCAACAAAGCCCATCGATTTCATTTTTGTCAACGGCTATGTTTCATCCGTCAGTTCAAGCGAAATCGACTCGGGATTTGTTGACCATATCCTTGCTTCGGACCATTTCCCCGTTACGGTCAAAATGACACTCTTCAACGGAGGTGCAAACTGATGTTCAGGATCATGTCCTTTAACCTCCTCTGCTGGGGAGAAGGTCACAGAAACTATAAACACAGAATCCCGCTCGTATGCCAAATCATCCGTGAAGCGAAGCCCTCTTCCTTCGGCGTTCAGGAAGCACATATTGACTGGATGAACGCACTCAGAGAAAATCTTCCCGAATATGATTTCGTCGGAGTCGGCAGAGATGACGGCAAGGAGGAGGGAGAATTTTCGGCTGTTTTCTACCTCAGGGATGAATTCACGGCGAGCGACAGCGGAAACTTCTGGATCTCGGAAACTCCCGATGTTCCCTCCAAGGGCTGGGACTCCGCCTGCATAAGAATCGCAACCTATGTCAAGCTCACTCACAAGGAAAGCGGCAAGGAATACATCCACTTTAACACTCATCTTGACCATGTCGGCAGAATCGCTCAGATCAACGGTGCAAAGATGATTCAGGAAAAAGCGGCTTCCTTCGGCGGCGTTCCTGTTGTTTGCACGGGTGACTTCAATGTTCTTCAGGGCTCTGACTGCTATGAAACAATGATCAGCGCAAACATGGGCGACGCTAGAATGATGGCTCCCGACAGCGATGAATGCTATACCTTCCACGGCTTCAGACCCGACGAAATTCAGCATATCATTGATTTCGTTTTCGTTGACAAGGCAACCGTCAGACCTGTCAATTTCAAGGTCATAAACAAGCTTATCGACGGCGAATTCTATTCCGACCATCATGCGGTCTATGCAGATATTGAGCTGATATAAGCATTATATAAGAAAATGGCTTGCACAGATTCGTTCTGTACAAGCCATTATTTTTATTATTTTTATACCTTTTCTCTGTACTTTTTTCTTGCATATCTGAATATCACATATGCAAGGCATATTGCAACAAAAATACCGATATAAACGACATAGCTCCATGCTTCGGGAGTCATGACCGTTCCGTCTGCTTTTCCGAGCTCTCCGTCACCGAAGAAGAAATCATAGTTGCTCGAATCTGAATCGGGGATATGATTCTTGACATCGTCCCAGAGCGAGCTCATGAGAGCAAGGGTTTCAGGCTTCAGATTAAGGAAGTTCTGAGTTTTGAACCTGCCGTCTTCGGGATAAAGAATTTCATTTTCGTAATAGCTGTATTCGGGGTTTGAATAAACCTCGGTATGCGGACTTGCATAGCAGATATATTCGGCATTTGCAAGAGCAATTTCGGGTTCGAGCATATAGTTGATGAAAAGCTCGGCGGCAAGCTTGTTCTGAGTTCCTTTGAGAATGCACATGGAGTCAACGAAGAAGTTGACGCCCTCGTCGGGATAAACAAGATCGAGATCGGGATTGTTTTCCTGCATTGAAAGGAAATCGCCTGCATAATAGGGAGCGAGAGCAGCCTCGCCTGCCTCCATCATGTTGAAGACCTCGTCGCTGACATAGCTCGGAGAAACAACTTTCTGCTCCTTGAGAAGCTCTGCAGCTACCTTCCATGCCGTTTCACTTTCCATGTTATAGTCCATTCCGAGAATGCTCTGAGCGATCGCAAACGCATCTCTCGGATTGTTGAACATCAGGATTCCGCCCGTGAGATTCTTGTCCCAAAGAGCCTTCCAGCTCGTCGGTGCTTCGCTGACCATAGTTTTGTTATAAATCAGACCGACCATGCCGACGGTATAGGGCACCGAATACTGATCCTTGGGATCGTGTCCGAGCATGCGGTATTTTTCGGGAATATATTTATAATTCGGAATGTTTGAATAGTCGAGCTTTTCAAGCATATCCTCGGCTATCATTCTTTCGATCATATAATCCGAGGGAATTACGATGTCATATGTAACACCGCCGCTTTTAAGCTTGGAATACATCGTTTCGTTGTTGTCAAAGGTGTCATAAACAACATCGATTCCGTAACGGTTTTCAAACTCCCTGATAACATCAAGAGAGCCGTCGGCACCGTCGGAAATGTATTCACCCCAGTTATAAACATACAGGGTTGTTCCCCTGAGTGCTTCAATTTCGTCAGCCTCTGCGGCAAAGCCCGAAGCAACGGGCATCATCACAAAAGCAACCGCAAGAAGCAATGCAAAAAGCTTTTTCATGCCTTGCAACTCCTTTCGCAAAAAAGGATCAGCCTTTTTTCTTTGTTTTATCTTCGCTCTTCTGCTGAGCAACATTATAGATGATGAGAAGCACAAGGATGCTCACAAATATAAGTGCCGAAAGAGCATACATATCGGGCTTGACTCGCTTCTTCGTCATCGAGAAAATTGCGATGGGAAGAGTCTGGAAGCCGGGACCGCTTGTGAAATAACTGATAATGAAATCGTCAAGCGAAAGAGTAAACGCCATTATCATGCCCGTTATTACGCCGGGCATAATCGAAGGCAGGACCACCTTGAAAAAAGCGGAAACGGGTTTGCAGCCGAGGTCCTGCGCCGCTTCGGCAAGGTTTTTGTCGGTCTGCCGAAGCTTGGGAAGAACATTAAGAATAACATAAGGCAGGTTGAAGGTGACATGAGCAATCAGCATCGTGCCGAAGCCAAGCACCGCACCGTCGCTGACAAGCTTTCCGACAAAAACAAAAAGGAGCATCATCGAAATACCCGTTACGATTTCGGGATTCATCATGGGGATATTCGTGACCGCCATAATACCCGAGCGAACGGGACCTTTTTTCAGCTTGTCAATGCCGACCGCTGCCGCCGTTCCGAGAACGGTTGCGATAACCGAAGAGCAGACGGCAAGAATAACCGTGTTGTAAAGTGCTCTGAGCGTAGCTTCATCCTGAAAAAGAGCTTTATACCACTGCAGGGAAAAACCCGAAAGCATACTTGTGCTCGATGATGAGTTGAACGAAAAAACAATGAGCACAATGATCGGGGCATAAAGGAAAAGAAAAACGAGAACGGTATAGAGCTTCGAGAATATCTTCATATGACCATACCCTCCTCTTCCTCAGTAAAGCGGTTCATGACCGCCATGCAGATGAGAATGAGCACCATAAGAACGAGAGAGATCGCCGCTCCGAGGTTATAGTTATATGACTGCTGGAACTGTCTTTCGATAACATCGCCGATAAGGTCAAATGAGCCGCCGCCCAGCTTCTGAGAAATATAGAATGTACTTACCGACGGAACAAAGACCATCGTTATGCCCGAAATAACGCCTGGCATGCTCATGGGAATGATGCATCTTCTGACAACGGTCAGTCTGTTGCCGCCGAGATCCTGACAAGCCTCGACCATCGAATAGTCAAGCTTTGCCATGACCGAATAAATCGGCATTATCATATACGGCAGAAAGTTATAAACCATGCCGAGGATAACTGCGCCGGGGGTGTTTATCATATGCACGGGATCAATACCGAGCTTTGAAAGAAAGCCGTTGATGATACCCGTATCCTGAAGAAGAGCCATCCATGAATATGTTCTGATAAGAAAGCTCATCCACATCGGAAGCATAACGAGCATGACAAGAGTTCTCTGCACCTTGTCCGTTTTCTGCGAAATGAAATATGCAAGCGGAAATGCGATGACAAGGCATATCAGCGTTGCAACGATTCCGAACCAGATCGAACGCAGAAAGGTCGGCGCATATTTGCCGAGCTCCTGCATGTTTGCAAGGGTGAAGCTTCCGTCTGCGGTTGTGAAGGAATAATAAACAACAAATATCAGCGGCGCAACGATGAACAGCACTGACCAGACGATATACGGTGCAGCGATGAGCTTTGAGCCGAGAGATGAACGGTTGCTCATTCTTCCTCCACCTCCTCGGGATCGGAAAGCTCGTCAAACTCTTCGCTGAACGAGCTGTAGTCACCGTAAATACCCGAATATTCGGATTTTTTCATGATATGTATGGCATCGGGCTCAATGAAAAGACCGATCTTGCTTCCCTCGGGATGATAGTCAGTTGTCTGAATCATCCATTTGAAGCCGCCGATGTCAACGATAATTTCAAAATGAACGCCCTTGAAGGTGACGGTCGTTACCTCACCTTTAAGCATTCCTTTTTCAACGGGAACAACGTCGACATCCTCGGGACGGACAACGACATCGATCGCCTCGTTCTTGGCAAAGCCTTTGTCAAGGCATTCAAATCTTGCACCCGAGAATTCAACAAGGCAGTCGTCAAGCATGATTCCGTCAAGAATATTGCTCTCACCGATGAAGTCCGCAACGAATGCGTTCTTGGGCTCGTTATATATATCAAGAGGAGTTCCTATCTGCTGGATAACGCCGCTGTCCATAACGACGACCGTATCCGACATGGAGAGAGCTTCCTCCTGGTCATGGGTAACATAAATAAAGGTAATACCGAGTCTTTGCTGGATGTTTTTCAGCTCAACCTGCATATCCTTGCGCAGCTTTAAGTCGAGCGCACCGAGAGGCTCGTCAAGAAGAAGGACTCTGGGCTTGACGGCAAGAGCTCTTGCGATGGCAACTCTCTGCTGCTGACCGCCCGAGAGCGAATTTATGTTTCTCTTGTTGAAGCCCTTGAGGTTGACGAGAGCAAGCATCTCTTCAACCGTTTCCTTGATCTGCTTTTCGGGAATCTTCTTGATTCTCAGACCGAAGGCAACGTTTTCATAAACATTGAGGTGAGGAAAAAGAGCATAACGCTGAAAAATGGTGTTAACCTGTCTCTTATGAGGCGGTACACCATTGATTTTTTTGCCCTCGAAAATAACCTCGCCTTCGTCAGGCTCGATGAAGCCCGCAATAATGCGCAGAGTCGTCGTTTTTCCGCAGCCCGAAGGACCGAGAAAAGTAATGAACTCCTTATCGCGGATATAGAGGTTAAGGTCTTTGAGCACCTGATTATCTCCGAATTTAACGGAAATGTTTTTTAAATCGATAATAACATTTTCTTTCAATTATGCATCCCCTCTCTGCCCTTTCCGAACAAGCGGACAAAAACGGCTGATAATAATTTTTAAAGCAGTAAAGACACTTCTGCTTTACCATATAAAAGTATAATATAAAATATAGAGCAAAAACATGCAAATGTCAACAATTTTTTTAACAAATCCGTGAAAATTCCGTTTCGGTTCGGATTTTTTAAATATTTTACTCCGTTTTGCTCTGAAATGCTCTGTTTTCCTCTGTTTTGCTCATTTTTTCTGTTTGAAAAATTTTTTTGAAATTTACGGCTTTTATACCCCGTCATGTCTGATATCCTCGGCAAAATCAGGCAATACTGTTACTGAAAGAAAAAAACGGGGTGATAAATTGCAATTCAACAAGGTTGAAATCTGCGGAATCAACACCGCAAAGCTGAAAGTGCTGAAGGAAAGCGAAAAAATGGAGCTTCTGAAAAAAGCAAGAGCAGGCAACAAAAAAGCCCGTGAGGAGCTCATCATGGGCAATCTGAGGCTCGTGCTGAGCGTCATCCAGCGTTTTTCCAACAGAGGCGAAAATCCCGATGATCTTTTTCAGGTCGGATGTATCGGTCTGATCAAGGCGATCGACAATTTCGACCTGAGCCTTGATGTCCGTTTCAGCACCTATGCATGCCCGATGATAATCGGCGAGGTGCGCCGCCATCTCAGGGACAACAATCCCGTCAGAGTCAGCCGCTCGGTGCGGGACACGGCTTATCACGCCATGCAGGTGCGTGAAAGACTGATAAACGAGCTCGAAAGAGATCCCACTCCCGAAGAAATCGCCAAGGAGCTCGGAACTGACCGTGAAAGCGTTGTTATCGCTCTGGATGCTATAGTCGAACCCGTTTCGCTCAACGAACCCGTCTACTCTGACGGCGGCGACACGATATATGTCATGGATCAGATAGGCTCGCCCGAAACCGACGAAAGCTGGCTCGACGAGATCCTGCTCAGGCAGGCAATCAGCGAGCTGAATCCGAGAGAAAAGAAAATTCTCTGGCTCCGCTTCATGGCAGGCAAAACGCAGATGGAGGTTGCAAGCGAGATCGGCATTTCGCAGGCTCAGGTTTCAAGGCTCGAAAAGGGCGCAATAAAAAGGATCAAAGACAACAACAGAGCATAAAAAAACGGGTGCATGCGATCTGCGATCTGCATGTACCCGTTCGTTTTTATTTTTCGATCACATATGTTGCGTAAGCAAGCATTTCGCCTTTGAGGAAATCGATCGCAGTTAAAACGATCTCGTTCTCATAGACCTCGACAAGCATGCCTTCGGATGAGCGCATGGCGTGCTCGCTCGTGTCGGGAATATTCATGGTTGTTCTTCTGGGCGATGATACGCTCGAAAGATGGACCATCGTTGCAAATTCGCCGTTATAATCGGCAATGTTGAGCTGAGGATTGATCTCCTGCATATCATATGCCCAATGGGAATGACCGTTGAAGAAAACAACATTTTCATATTCGTTCATAAGATTTTCAAAGCGGACCTCATCGGGACAGCCTTCTGTAAAAGGAAGGTCATAGGCGTGACCGGCATTGTTGACAAGGTTGCCTTCTCCCATTCTCGGATCCTCTCCCTCAACGGGGTTATTGAGGAAGGTATGGAAGAAAAGATAAACGGTTTTGTCCGCATATTTTTCAAGCTGAGCTTCGAGCCAGTCGAGCTGCTCGTCCTTGAGAATGCGGCTTATTGATTCGTTGTAATCCCACTGATACTGCGAAAGGAAGATGAAAACATCTCCGTTTGCCTCTGCAGGAGCATAAACAAAGTCAAGTCCGTTATCGGCAACGCTCTCAATGCCGTCTGCCTTTTCCTCGCCGTAAGCACCTGCATTTATGTACTTCTGCCAGTTATCAAGCGTGAACTTATCGCTGACATCGTGGTTGCCCGTGCAGGTATAAACGGGGAAATCATATCGGGAAGCAATTTCGTTGAAGCTCCTGAAAGAATATTCTTCTCCGTTTGCAGAAAGGTCCCCCGACATGCCGACGAGCGAAATGTCAAAGCCTTCAAGGAAATTCAGAGCGTTGGGGAAGGTCAGATGTGCGTCGTCGCCCGTAAGGGACTGGTTATATCTGTTGAAATGAACATCGCTGAGCGCACCGAAGGCGAAAACTCTCTCGCCTCTGTCAGATTTCTTTTCTTCAGGGATATCCATGCTGCCGACAAGAATTTTACCTTTGTATGCAAGAACGGTTTGAGCTCCGTCAGGAATAGCCGTAAAACTGTTAAGCTCCTTGCTTCCTTCTCCGCCTTTTATGGTAACTTCGGCAAACTCGCTGTAAAATGCATCTTTTCCCTTGATCTCAACCGAAAGCCTGGAATCCTCGTCCGAGCCCCAATAGAGGTCATATTTGCCGCCGAGCTTTGCAGAAACGGTTACCGTGCCTGCCGCTGAGCCCGCAGCTTCATTCGCAAAGTCATATTCGATCTCTGCTCCCTTTGAGAACATGGGAACAGAAAAGCTCATGCCGTTGAATGCAATAACAACGGGCATCAGAAAGGTTAAGATTTTGATTAACAACGCAGTCATTTTTTATCTCTCCTTACATCATGGCAACCGACATCGCCAGAAGGACCTGGGCAGGATAATATGTTGAAAGCTCCGCCGTTACCAGAACATTTTTGCGCTTGACTGTTGTGAAATAAAGTATCCCGAGGCATGTGTCGCTTATAACAAAGCAGATGCCCGAAACAAGAGCGGCTATGTAAGCGGGAGCCGCACCCTTAATGAATATCATCGCCCCTGCCATGGAAACCTTGAGAAACAGCAGTCCGTAATAAACAGACATAATGAATCTCATTTTGAAGTCGACCTTCATTTTCAGAACACCCGCCATAATAAAAGCGAAAATTCCGCCGAGGGTTCCGATAAGCAAGGTTACGGGCTGAACGCCTATCTGAGTGACAAAAGCACAAAGACAGCAGATATGTCCGAGCGAAAAGAACAGAAGCCCGAGAACGATCAGCTTTGTTTTGAATTTCGGGGCAATTTCCTTGATGCCCAGAAGAACATCGCCGAAAAAGCCGAACATCAGCGCAAAGCTGACAAGGCAGAAATAATATGTTTCCTTGGGTGAAAAGCTGTAGCCCACCGTTGCAACGGAAACAAAAGCAAAGCTTGCAAGGAATTTGAAAAGCATGCCCTCAAAGGACCTGCCCTTTCTTCTCAGCAGAATACAGCAGATCGCAAAAACCGCCGTAAGCGCCGCAAGAACATAACAAAGCGGTGACATTCCCTCAACTCCTTAGCTGATACTCAGTCCATCTGCCGTCGGATTCAAACCCGATTTTTTCATAAAAACCGAGAAGTGAATCGTTACGGCAGAAAAGATATACCGTTTTATCTTTGAAGCTGTCCGCAAGAGCCCTGACCGCTCTTGATGCATAGCCCTTGCCTCTTGCACTTTCTCTCGTTGCGACCGCACCGAGAAGAACGGATCTTTCTCCGATAAACAATGCGCTCGCACAGGCATCAAGCCGTTCGTGAGCAACGGCGGCAAGCTTCGCCGTGCCCTTGTTGAGCTTTGAACAATAATCGGCAACAAACGAGCCGTAACCGCCCATATCAAAGCCGCAATCGCACAAAAGCTCATAGACAGCTTTTTTATCGTAATCCCACAAAACACCGTTTTCTTCTTTTTCCGAAACGGCATTATATTTCACTATGTAAGAGGCTTTTGAAGCCTCGAAGCCGAGCCGCCTGAGCGTTTCCTCTCTGCATGAAAGCGCGCTGAAGCCGACAGCCTTCACGAATTCCGAAAGCTCTTCATAATCGGCATTTTCAAGGCAGCATATGCTCATGCACCCGTCAAGACGGCAGACCGCCGCAACGGGAGCATCATCCGCATACTGCACCCAGAAAAGCACGAAGCTCTGCGAAAACCCGTAGGTCTGAGCCAGAGCGGAGATCCTTGCCGCATAGGGATCGGGCGGCAGAAAATCAAGCTCCGCAATATTTTCGCACAATCTCAGCATGTTGCAAACTCCTCGGCAAGAGCGGTTACAAGCTTTAAGCTCTCCTCTGCATCGGAGTATTTTATAACGCAGACGGGAGAATGCAGATATCTGCACGGCACGGATACCGTCAGCACCCTGACACCGCCTCTGCTTTTATGAATTGCGCCCGCATCGTTTCCGCCTGCAACGAGAGTTTTCGGCTGGCAGGCAATGTTCTTTTCCTTTGCAATTTCAAATGCTCTGTCGAAAAGAGTCTTGTCATATACCGTGCTTCTGTCCATGAAAGAAACAGCGCCGCCGTTTCCGCAAAGACAGACTCTTTTTTCATCGCTGACGCCCGAAATATCCGCCGCCGTTGTTGTTTCGACAACCACTGCATAGTCGGGAGCAATTCCGAAAGCGGCAGTCTGAGCGCCTCTTGTTCCGATCTCCTCCTGAACGCTGAACGAAAACCATGCGTCATATTCGAGCTCGCTTCTAATCATTTCAATGAGAATCGCACAGCCGACCCTGTCATCAAGTGCCTTTGCCTTGACAAAGCCGTTTCCGAATTCAATGAAATCTGAGTCGAAGCATACCGAATCGCCGAGCGAAACAGCCTTTTCCGCTTCTTCCCTGTTTTCTGCGCCGATATCGATATAAAGCTCGTCGGCAGACGGAATAACATCCTCCTTGTCCTTATCGACAAGGTGAACGGGCTTGATGCCGACAACTCCGTTAATTGCGTTTTCTCCGACTTTAACGCTTCGTCCGACGATAACCTTTGAATTGATACCGCCGACCTTTTCAAATCTGAGAAAGCCCTCCGACGTTATGCCCGTGATTATCATTCCGACCTCGTCCATATGAGCATCGAGCATAACCTTGTTTTTTGCAGGCTTTTTTCCTTTTTTGAAAACGATCAGATTCCCGAGTGCATCAACGCTGTATTCGGCATGATCCTTTATCTTTTCAATTATAAAATCTCTGACAGAATCCTCTCTGCCCGAAATTCCCGGAAGGGAGCAAAGTTCTTTAATGAGTTCAAGCATTTCCCCCGCTCCTTTCGGTTATATACTCAGCCATCAGTCTCGCTGTGTTTTCGATGTCATCAAGATCGCAGACCTCGCAGGCGGTATGCATGTTGCGGAGAGGAACGGAAAGCAGAGCCGTTCTGACTCCCCTGCCCGAAACCTGAATCTCGTCGCAGTTCGTTCCCGTTTTTCCGCCCATGACCTCGGGCTGATAAGGAATGTTTTCTCTCTTTGCAATCGACTCGAGCGTTCTGCTCATTTTATAATCGAGCGACGGCGCAAAGCCGATCATGGTTCCCTTGCCGAGAGAAGCATATTTTTCGGAGCTGACCGACGGCGCCGATGCGAAGCTCACATCAACGGCAATCGCTTCATCCGCCTTGGCGGTAAATGCGGATGTCTGAGCTCCGCTTCCGCCCGTTTCCTCCTGAACGGAAAACATAACGCTCAGATTGCAGTCAACGCCTTTTTCCTCCAATATCTCAAGGCATCTGAGAACTGCGGCAACGCCTGCTCTGTCATCAATCGAGGGTGAGCTGACACGGTTGCCGAGAAGAGGAAGATATTTTCCGTTGAAGGTCACTCTGTCGCCGAGGGAAACAAGCTTCTCCGCTTCTTCCTTTTTCATTCCGATATCAATTGCCATCTCATCAAAAGGCAGAGCCTTCGTTGCATCATCGGGCTTTGCAAGATGGGGCGGAGTCGAGGTTACAACTCCGAAAATATTTTCTCTGCCGTGAACCGTTACCTCTGCGGCGGCAAGCACTCTTCTGTCAGCCCCGCCGCATTTGGCGAATTTCAGAAAACCCGAATCATCAATTGCCGTAACGATAAGTCCTATCTGGTCAAGATGAGCATCAAGCAGAATATGAGGACCCTTGCCCTCTTTTCTGCCCGTAACGCTGCCGAGCGCATCGGTTTTCACGGGCATGAATCTGCCCAGCATTTCCGATACAGCAACTGCCGCCTCATTTTCAGCCCCCGAAACACCCTTCGCCGAGCAAAGAGCTTCGAGCATCGTCGAAAGCTGAGCATATTTTTTCATATCAGTCACTTCCGATTAATCTATTACTTTTAATCCGCCGACGGGACGGATGTTAAGAACATAGCAGGATTTCTCTCCGAAAACGGCGCAGATCTCGCTCTTGAACTCGTCAAGCTTGTTTTCGGGTACGAATGCCTGAATCGTACCTGCGAAGCCGCCGCCGTGAACTCTCCATGCACCCGAGCCTTTAAGAATACGGCTGCAAATTGCAAGAGCAACGCTCACGGGCTGGTCCGAAGGAGCCTTGCAGGTATAAACATTCTGGTTATACATATATGATGAATAACCGCTGTCAATAATAAGGCTCTTGAAAGCTTCAAAGTCGCCGTTTATGAGAGCATCAGCCTGCTTTTCGACTCTGATGTTCTCCTCGAAGAAATGCATGGCACGAAGAACGGCTCTGTCGCCCGCAGATTCACGGATAACGGGAACATTCTTTCTGAACTCGGCATAGTCAACATCACGGAGAACGGGCTTGCCGAATTTTGCGGCAACCGCTTCCATCTCGCCTCTTACCGCCGCATATTCGTCGGTAAGGTCGGCATGGTTTCCGCCCGTGTCAACGATGCACAGAGCATGACCGCATGCGCCGAAGTCGAAATCAACCTTATTGATAACGGGAACGGCAGGGTCGTTGAAATCGATCTGAACGAAGCTGCCGACGGAGCAAGCCATCTGATCCATAAGACCGCAGGGCTTGCCGAAATATTCGTTCTCGGCAAACTGAGCTATCTGAGCGATCTCAACTGCGCTCACCTTGCCGTCATTATAAAGATTATTGAGGATCGTTCCGAGAAGAACCTCAAAAGCGGCAGACGAAGAAAGTCCCGAGCCCGAAAGAACATCGGATGCGGTTGCGGCATCGAAACCGCCGATTTTATAGCCTCTGTTTCTGAAGCCTGCGCATACGCCCCTGACGAGAGATGCCGACTTTCCTCTTTCCTCGGGCATAACGCTCATATCGGCAAGGTCAACAACATCCATCTTGTATCCCTCGGACTTGACTCTGACGATGTTCTCAGCATTCACGCCTGCAACGGCAACGGCATCAAGGTTTACGCTTGCGGCAAGAACCTTTCCGTGGTTATGGTCGGTATGGTTGCCGCCGACCTCGGTTCTGCCGGGTGCGCTGAAAACGCCGACCTCTCTGTCCGAACCGAAAAGCTGTTCGAAGCTTTCGGCTATGCGGATATATCTTTCCTTCTGAGCGGAAAGGTCTTCTTTTTTATAGATTTTCGCAAAAATTCCGTCATATTCCGCAGTTGTGAGTTTTTCTCTGAGTGCAGATGTTTTTATCATTTTGAATCTTCCTTTCTTATAGAAGCTTTATTTTTTATTCTGACTCTTGCTTTTCTGACAGTTCTTTCAACTGCACGCCAAACGCCGTTGACGCATATCATCGAAATACCCGAAACAAAAGCAAAGATCATGATCGGAACAATAAATTCGGGAGAAAGCGGATCGTAAACATTCCGTCCCACAAATGTAAATGAAATGATCTTCGGAAGAAATCCGAGAATTGACAAGCCGAGAAACTTTCCGAATCCGAAGTCGAGCGAACCGTAGATTCCCGAAATGCTGTTTACGGGCATAACGGGCAAAAGGCGGAGGATTATCAGCAGAGTCGTATTACCGTTTCCGTCCTGCTCAATAAGCCTTCTCAGCCGCTCATTCTTACGGATGAATTTCCATGCGCTTCCCGCACCGAAGCCCTTGCCTGCAAAATATCGGATAGAAAGAAGTGCGGCAAAACCGGCGATATTTACGGGAACGGAAAAATACATCGGGAGCATGGCGCCCGTCAGAAAGCATACAGTCGATGTCGGATATATCGGAATGAAGCTTTTTACGGCGAAAAGCAGAATAATAACAAGAGCAAAAAGCCATTTATCGTCAAGATGCGATATCCTGAATTCGAGCTCGGCAAGCTCATGGCGAACGACCTCATACCAATGCCAGAGGTGCTCATACCGGAGCGAAAAAAGAAGAATCGCCGCCGCAATCCCGATGGCGACAAGAATAAGACCTCCGAAAAGAAGATATTTCTGAGTCTTCGGTTTATTTTTCAACCTTTCACCTCAATTCGCTCTTGAACTTAACTACATTATATTTTATAATATAAATATTCAACGGTCAACATTTATTTGAAAATATTTGATAATAATATGCCGAATTTTTCTTCAGGAGGCTGACAGACAATGAAAATCACAATTCTTGACGGCTTTGCCGAAAACCCCGGCGATCTTTCATGGGACTGGCTGGGTGAATACGGCGAATTCACCGTTTATGACCGCACACCTGCAGACAAGATTGCAGAAAGAGTCGACGGATGCGATGTCATCATCACAAACAAAACTCCTCTGCGTGCGGAGCTTCTCGGAACTCTCGGAAATCTTAAATATATCGGGCTTCTCAGCACGGGCTACAACATCGTTGACTGGGAATGGTGCAAGGAAAACGGAATACCCGTTTGCAACATTCCGTCCTACAGCACCGATGCTGTCGCCCAGCTTACGTTTGCGCTGATTCTTGAGCATACGAACGCAGTTGCCGTTCACAGCAGCTCCGTTCACGATGGCGAATGGGCAGCATGTGCCGATTTCTGCTATCAGAAAACTCCGCTGACCGAGCTTTCGGGCAAAACGCTCGGAATAATCGGCTTCGGAAACATCGGCAAGGCGGTAGCAAAAATCGCCGCCGCTTTCGGCATGAAGGTTATCGTCTCAACAAATCACCCCGCTCCGTTTGACGGAGTTGAATTTGCCGACACGGATACGCTTCTTTCAAAAAGCGATTTCGTTTCGCTTCACTGCCCTCTGACCGAGAAAACCGAAGGCATGGTAAATGCGGAATTTCTCTCAAAAATGAAGCCGACCGCCATGCTTATCAACACCTCAAGAGGTCAGGTCGTCAACGAATCCGATCTTGCATATGCCTTGAAAAACGGTATTATTGCCGCCGCAGGGCTTGACGTTCTTTCTTCGGAACCTCCCAAAGCGGACAATCCTCTTTTCGGTCTGAAAAACTGCCACATCACACCGCATATCGCATGGGCAGGCTACGAAACAAGACTCCGCCTCATGGAGATATGCAAGGAAAACATGCGTGCATTCGCAAACGGCAATCCGATCAATATTGTATATTAAATTTAAAAGCAGGTGTCGGCAAAACACCTGCTTTTTCTCATTGACTGACTCCGAAATTTCTTCCGTCATTCGTGAAAACAACGTTGATATTCTGAAGATTTTCGTTATGGATTATTGAAATATAAAGTCCTTTTTCGGAATTGATGCCGTCAAACATTTTTGTTGAACAGCCGTCAAGCCTGTAAATAACCGTCTGACCGACAAAGCCTGCATCTCTGAGCGTTTTCACATACGCATCAAACTGCGAAGTTGACACGCCCATAAAAGCCTCTTCAAACGCATAGATCAACTGCCATTTTTCATGAAAGCTTCCGTCGAATTCATGTTTGACGGTTGACCCGTTTGAAAGTACCTCATAGTATTTTCCGTTTGTAAGGGACTGTCCGTTGAATTCGGGGAAATACTGTCCGAGCTCAGGATAGACCGATCTGCCGCATTCGGCGATATGGAGCGTGAGCGCAAAGCTTCCGTCGATTTCTTTTTCCGATTTGAGAACGCTGATGATATGCTTGCCGTTCTGCCAGCCGCCGTGCCAGCCGTTGCCGTAATATTCATATATTCCGTCTTCGGTTTCAATATATCTGATTCCGCCCTTATAGCCTGCGGCAATAAGATCCTGAGAAAACTTGATTATGCTGTGCTCGGGAGCGGAAAATTTAACCTCGATCCAATCCGAGCGGTAGCCTGCCTTTGATTCCTCTTTGCTGTATCTGACCATTGAGATGTTCGAGGTTCCTTCGGGAATCTCAGGGAATCCGTCGGGAAGATCGTCTGCGGTTATCTTCACGGAGCTTGTCGTTTTTTCGCCCGATGAGGTTTCCCCCGCATTTGCGGATTCTCCGACCGTTTCGTCTTCAAACCAATCCGTTTTCGTTTCTCTGGGAATTCCCGTATAATCATTTATATGCACATAGCTGACATTATCGTTTTTCGGCTTTTCGTCTTCGCATGCGCAAAGAAAAACAAGAAGCATGCCGATAAACAAAGCAACAAATCTTTTCATATCCAGACCTCCGTTCTGACATATTCTATCACAGCCTTACCGTTTTTTCAACCCGCTATTGCCTTGTTCCGATATTTTTGATATAATCACAGTCTGTAATCACAACTCAGAGGAGGCGGAAAAATGCCGAGAGAGATAAGCTACACGGTCACGCAGGAATATGACGGCGAAAAGGTTGCTCATTTTCTCAGAGTGCATTGCGGGTTTTCGGCACGCATTATAAGAAGCATCAAATTCACGCCCGACGGCATGAAGCTCAACGGCATCAAAACGAGAACGGTAGACCGTCTGAAAACGGGAGATATCGTAACGGTTTTTCTGCCCGACAGCGGAGATGCGCCGACTCCGATAAAAGCGGATATAAAAATAATCTATGAGGATGATGACATTCTCGTTATCAACAAATCGCCGTTCATGGCGATGCATCCGACTCACAACCATCAGGGCGATACCCTCGCAAATGCGGTCGCCTCGCACCTTGCGGAAAGAGGTATCAACAGCTCCTTCCGCTCTGTCGGAAGACTTGACAAGGGAACCTCGGGTGTTGTTGTCTGTGCGCTGAATTCTCTTTCCGCTTGCAGACTTTCGGGAAATATAAAGAAAGAATATATGGCTCTTGTTCAGGGAGATCTCAGCGGAAGCGGAAGCATTGACGTTCCTATTTACAGACCTGATCCGATGAAAACGCTCAGGGCATGCTCATACGAAAAAGGAACGGAATCCGCCCTCACCCATTGGACTGCCGAAGAAAATTTTGACGGTGCAACACTTATCCGCCTGAACCTTGAAACGGGGCGTACTCATCAGATAAGAGTTCACATGGCATATTCGGGGCATCCCCTTGCAGGCGACGATATGTACGGCGGCTTCATGACGGAGATCGGTCATCATCTTCTGCACTGCCGCAGCTGCCGCCTTACTCATCCCGTTACAAACGAGGAGATGATTTTTGAAGCTCCGCTCTGGGATGACTTCAAAAAAGCTGTTGAAAAGGTAAAAAAAACGCATCAAGCTGAATAATTATTCGGAATTGTTTATAAAAATACATATTTTGCTTGATTTTTCTTTTATTAATGATATAATTACATTGACCAAAATATATGGAGGTTATTGAAATGAAAAAATTTATCAGAATTCTCGCTGCTGTTATGACTCTTGTTATGACAGTTTCGATGTTCGCAGGATGCACAAACAACGCAGAGGAAAACAAACCCGATGCAAACGCAAAGCTTGCTATTCTCGATACTGAATATATTACCGAGGATTATGCAATTGCAGTTTCAAAAGAAGATGCTCAGCTTCTCACCGACATCAACAACGCCCTTGTAGCGCTCAAGGCAGACGGTACCGTTAAAAAGATCCAGGACAAGTACATTCTCGGCACTGAGCACGATCTTGTTTTCCAGCAGAATGCTGACGGCAAGGAAGTCATCACAATGGGTACAAACGCCGAATTCCCTCCCTATGAATTTAAAGAAGGCGATGCAATCATAGGCATTGACGCTGAAATTGCCGCAGCTATTGCCGACAAACTCGGCAAGAAGCTTGTTATTGAAGACATGGCATTTGACGGTCTTATCCCCGCTCTTCAGGCAAACAAGATTGACTTTATCATGGCAGGTCTTACCGTAACAGACGAAAGAAAGCAGTCCGTAAACTTTACTGAATCCTATGCAACAGGCGTTCAGGTCGTTATCGTTAAGGAAGGCTCCGCCATCACAAGCGCAGACGATCTCTTCGCTCCCAAGGCTGACGGTTCTCTCTGGAAAATCGGTGTTCAGCAGGGCACAACGGGCGACCTTTACACAACATGGGATCTTGCAGAACCCGAAGAAGGCGAACCCACAGCTCAGATTGAGCGTTACAGCAAGGGCGCAGATGCCGTTCAGGCACTCGTTGCAGGCAAGGTTGACTGCGTTGTTATCGATAACGAACCCGCAAAGGAATTCGTTAAAGTCAACAATAAATAAGCAAACCGTAACATTTATGTGGGGGCAGGCTTTCCCTGCCCCCACTTTAATTTCAGGAATAGCAGGTGATTCTAAAACCAATGAGCATAATCAATTTGTTTAACGATCTGAAAGAAGAATTTATCTTTAACTTTATTGACGGCAACAGATGGAAATGGCTTGTCGAAGGTCTCGGCGTTACGCTCCAGGTTACCTTCTTTTCTGTTCTTCTCGGCATAGCCATCGGTGTCGTTCTTGCACTTATAAGATCAACTCACGATACAAATATTTCAACAATCAGCAATCCCGTTGCACGCAATCTTCTCAGATTTGCCAATATGATTGCAAAGATTTATCTGACGGTTATCAGAGGAACTCCCGTTGTTGTTCAGCTGATGCTCATTTACTATGTAATTCTCGTTTCCGTTGACAGCAAGATTCTCGTTGCTTCTCTCGCTTTCGGTATCAACTCGGGTGCATATGTTGCCGAAATCGTCCGTTCAGGTATCATGTCGATCGACAAAGGTCAGTTTGAAGCCGGCAGAAGCCTTGGTCTGAGCTACACGCAGACTATGACAAAAATCGTCATTCCTCAAGCTTTAAAAAATGTTCTTCCCGCTCTCGCCAACGAGTTCATCGTTCTTCTCAAAGAAACCTCAGTATCGGGATACGTTGCTCTTCAGGACCTCACAAAAGCAGGCGACCTTATCCGAAGCCGTACATATTCGGCATTCATGCCGCTTATCGCAGTCGCACTCATTTATCTCGTTCTTGTTCTCTTCTTTACTAAGCTTGTAGGAATTCTCGAAAGGAGGCTTCGCAACAGTGACCACTGATAAAAACACAAAAAATGATGTTGTGATTAAAGTTTCCGATTTGCAGAAAAGCTTCGGTTCTCTTGCTGTTCTTAATGGAATTAATACAGAAATCAAAAAGGGCGAGGTTGTTGTTGTCATAGGTCCTTCAGGCTCAGGTAAGTCAACCTTCCTCCGCTGCCTCAACAGGCTTGAAGAGCCCACCGGAGGCATCATTGAGTTTGAAGGAATAAACATCACGGACAAAAAAACCAACATCAACAAACACAGAGAAAAAATGGGTATGGTATTCCAGCAGTTCAACCTCTTCAATAACCATACAATTCTCAAAAATATAACTCTCGCTCCCGTTATGCTCGGTCACATGACAAAAAAAGAAGCTGAAGAAAAGGCAATGGCTCTTCTCAAAAGAGTCGGACTCGCTGACAAAGCGAATGCATATCCCTCTCAGCTTTCGGGCGGACAGAAGCAGAGAGTCGCCATTGTCCGTGCTCTTGCCATGGACCCTGAGGTTATGCTTTTCGACGAGCCCACCTCCGCTCTTGACCCCGAAATGGTCGGCGAAGTTCTCGATGTTATGAAAGAGCTTGCAAGAAGCGGCATGACAATGGTTGTCGTCACTCACGAGATGGGCTTTGCAAAGGAAGTCGGTACAAGAGTCATTTTCATGGATGAAGGCATTATAATGGAGGAAAACACTCCCGCAGAGTTCTTCGGAAATCCTCAGAACCCCAGACTCAAGGAGTTTCTTTCAAAGGTTCTTATGTAAAAAACACCAAAGGCAGGTAACGGATCCGTTACCTGCCTTTTTATCGTTCTTAATTAAAGCTGAACTTCTTTGCCGAGCTTTGCAGACTCATACATGGCGCAAAGAATCTTTATCATATCAACACCCTGCTGAGGAACAAAAATCGGATCTGCTCCTTCAAGCACATCAAGGAAATGGCTGATGTTTTCTTTGTGTGCGTGAGGTGTGGGCTTTGCCTTGACCTTCTTGTCGATCTGTTTGCCGTTTTCTTCGTAATATATTTCGGCTTTGCCGTCAACCCACGAAAGACCCGCTTTTTCGCCTCTGAGCTCTACGAAACGGTATTCCTTCTTGATATTGGATGCCCATGAGAACTCTATCTGAAGAACAGCTCCGTTGTCAAAACGGATAAGTCCCATTCCGAGGTCCTCAACATCAAAGGTTCCGTTATCGTTCTTGTCGCCGAATTCAGCCTCGGGAGAATCCATGACCTCGCAGTCCGCAAACTTGCAGAAGGTGTTGCCGCTTACGCTGACGGGAGTGGGGTTACCCATAAGCCAGATCGCAAGGTCGATCATATGTACGCCAAGGTCAATAAGAGGTCCGCCGCCCGACTGCTCTTTCGTTGTGAACCAACCGCCCTTTCCGGGAATTCCTCTGCGTCTGACCCAGCCGCAGCGACCTGCATAGATCTGACCGAAATCGCCGTTTGCAATTGCTTTTTTGGCTTCAGCCGATGTTCCGAAAAATCGGTTGTTTCTGATAACCATAAGCTTTTTTCCGTTTTTCTCGGAAGCATTTTTCATTTTCATCGCTTCTTCCACGCTGACAGCATCGGGCTTTTCGCAAAGAACATGCTTGCCTGCATTGAGCGCATCAACAGCAATTATGGAGTGAAGATAATTTGGCGTGCAGATATCAACATAATCAATGCTTTCGTCCTTGAGAAGATCTTTATAGTCCTTGTATACATCTGCAGACGGGAAACGGGTATCTCGTGCGTTTTCGGCTCTTTCAACGATAATATCGCAAAGAGCGGCAACCTCAACCCTTTTGCCGAGCTTTTCATATGCTGACATATGCGAACCCTTTGAAATGCCGCCGCAGCCGATAATACCGACTCTGATTTTCTTTTTCATGAATATTCCTCCTTAATTGTCAAAAACAACCGTTGTTATGCTGTTGGGAACAAGATACAGATGCTCTATGGGCTCACCCGAATACAGTTCGTAACAGCTCTCGTGCTCGTATGTTCTGTAAACCTTCATTGAATCGTATTTGCCGTAGAAAGCGGTTTTCTGAGTATCGGGACCGTTATTGATGATGACCATTACCGTCTGCTCATCGTTCATAAATGCTATTGTCGAAAGCTTTGAGTTTTCTCCGAAGCTGTCCTTGACCTTGACTCTCGTCATGCCCGGTTTTATGAAAGCAGAAAACTGCTTATATGCATAATAGCGGTTATATTCCTTGAGCCCGCCGTCGGTAAGCTCAAGCATTCCGTCAGCATTGACAGCAGTCCAGCTCTGCCATGAAACGGCGTTCATCCATGAAAGATCCTGCATGATGATGTTTGCCATGTAGAGTGCGCTTGCATTTGAATATGGATCACGCTGCATCGGAAGCTCGCACCATTCGCCCATTTCAAATTTCTTATCGGGATACTGCTTTGCCATTTTGTCAGCAAAAGCAGTTTTTTCATGCCAGTTATTATCTATCCAATAGCTGTGTGCGCTGAGATATTCACAATAATCGTTAAGAATATCACTCGCAAAGAACTTATCAATATAGTCGTAATAATATCCGACAAGCTGACCGCTTTCGGGACCGCTCAAACGGTATTTGCAGCCCCTTTTCTGCATCTCAACGGCAAACATTTCGAGCACCTTCACCGTTTCATCGGCTGTGTAATGACAGCCCTCCTGACCGACCCATTCGCCGCCCCAGCTCCATTGAGGCTCGTTGATGGGCGAAATCGCAGAAACGGGATATCCCTGCTCGACAAACCAGTCGGCAATCGTCAGAACATAATCGACAAAAGCGGCATAATTTTCTTCGGGGAGATTGGAATAATATTCTTCAAATCCGCCCGAAGCATGCCCCGTTTTCGTCATCGAGAAATGGGGACTGTTGCAGAAAAGAATGACCTCGGTCGCTCCGTATTCGATAGCGCAGTCGAGCATTCTTCTCGCATTCGCATCCCTTGTGAAATCATATTCGTATTCGCCCGTTTCGGCGTTGAAAACATAGAAGCTTTCCGTTCTTCGTGAAGGATCTCCGATTCTGCTTTCGGGATTGTCACGCTCGCCTGCACCGATATTATAGCGGTAAATATCAAGCCCGAGTCCCGTTTCATCGTCATAGAGCAAACGGGCTATCTCTTTGGCGGTTGCTTCGTCATCGATATTCTGCGACCACCAAGCCGAGCTTGTTCCGAAGCCCTCAAAGGTCTGATACCTTTCATAGCTTATGACTCCGAGTGTCTGGACATCCTTATGCTGCGTGCTGAGATTGAATATCAATGTCTGCAATGCGGCAAGGATCAGACAGATAAATTTTGTAAACAATCAAGCTCTCCCCTTTCTTCTGATAATAATATCACAACGGATTTTCGGTGTCAACTTTGACAATAATTATAAAAACGCATTGACTTTTCGGGATTTAAGAATTAGATTATATTACAGAGGTGATTCAATGCTCAGAATAAACAATCTCACTAAGCGCTACGGCGACAAAGCCGCAGTCGACAATCTCACGCTCGAAATCGGAGCAGGAGAAATCTATGGCTTCATCGGTCATAACGGAGCGGGAAAAACGACCACCATCAAGTCCTGCTGCGGTATCATTGGCTTCGATGAGGGCGACATTTTCATCGACGGAATTTCAATCAAAGACACCCCCCTCGAATGCAAGAAAAAGATTGCATATATTCCCGACAATCCCGACCTTTACGATTTTCTCAGCGGCATAAAATATCTCAATTTCGTTGCCGACATTTATTCCGTCGGCAAAAAGGAGCGCAACGAGCTGATAAAAAAATATGCGGATATGTTTGAACTGACCGACTCTCTCGCCGAAAACATCTCGACATATTCTCACGGCATGAAGCAGAAACTCGCAATAATCGCCGCCCTGATTCATAAACCGAAGCTGATGATTCTCGACGAGCCCTTCGTCGGTCTTGATCCCAAGGCATCCCATCTGCTCAAGGAGATAATGGCGGAGATTTGCAGAAACGGCGGAGCGATCTTCTTTTCAACCCATGTTCTCGAGGTTGCCGAAAAGCTCTGCTCCCGAGTCGCAATCATCAAGGACGGAAAGCTCGTTGTCAGCGGCAGAACTGCCGATGTCATCGGAAACGCTTCCCTCGAGGATGTTTTCCTTGAACTGGAGGCAGACTAATGCTTAAAACTCTTTTAAAAATTAACCTTCAGAATCTTTTTCTGACGATGTTCTCGGGAAAAAGCGGCAAGGAAAAGAAAAAGAAGAAAAGTCCTTTGATTTATGTTCTTATTGCCCTTCTTGCCGTTTATGTCATCGCAACGCTCGTCGCTTCGGTGTCGCTGATGTTTTCATCGGTTGCAAACGCATTCGGCAATACCGACGGAATGGAATGGTTTTATTTCGCTCTGGCAGGAATTCTCGTTTTTCTCCTGACCTTCGTCGGAAGCGTGTTCACGACTCAGAATCTCATATTTAAAGCAAAAGACAACGAGCTGCTTCTGAGCATGCCCGTGCCGATGCATTACATTCTTTTCAGCCGTCTGTCGTCACTGATTATTCTTGACCTTGCCTATGCGCTTCTTCTCGGCGGTCCGCTCATCGGCGTTTATTTCTACCATCACGGCTTTTCCGCTTCAATGCTTGCGCTTTATGCCGTCTGCGTTATTCTGACGGTCATTCTTTCGACCGCCGTAACGACTTTCATCGGCTGGCTGGTTGCTCTTATCAGCACAAAATTCAAGAGAAGCAACATTCTCCAAACCGTTATGAGCCTTGCGTTTTTCGGCGTTTATATGGTCGTTGTCATGAATATGCAGACCTATATCGAAATGCTTCTGACCCGCGGCGAAGAGATAGCCCGTGCAATTCAAAAGGCTCTGCCCGCATTCTATTATTTCGGAATCGCATGTGCATATAATAAGCTGTGGGCGGTTGCCCTGCTTGCCGTCATTTCTTTTATACCTTTTGCTCTCGCCTGCATTCTCGTTTCAAAAAGCTTCATCAGAATCGCAACGGCGAAGAAATCCGCCAACAAAAAGAAATATGTCGCAAAGGAGCTTTCCGCAAAAAGCGCAAAATCCGCTCTTTTCAGAAAAGAGCTTTCGGGCTTCTTTTCAATTCCCATGTATATCCTCAACTCCGCTTTCGGAGGTCTGATGCTCGTCATGCTTTCGGCATATATAGCCTTCAGCGGAAGCACAAACGCAATTTTCACAATGCTCGGTACTGACGAAGAAATTGCAAGCCTCATGCCGATTGTCATTTCGGCTGTTATCGGCTTCTGCTCATCGATGTGCAACACGGGGGCAAGCGCAATCTCTCTCGAGGGAAGCAGAATCAATCTTCTCCGTTCGATGCCCGTCAATTCCGATGACTTCTATTTTGCAAAATACGCAGTCAATTTCGTTGTCGGCTTCGTGCCGCTGACGGTTTCCGTCATTCTTCTCGAAATCGGACTGAGATTTGACCTTTTGACAATCCTTGCGGTTTATGTTTCTTCGGTATGCTTCCTTGCGGTGACATCATTCATCAATCTCACCTGCAACATGCTCATGCCGAAATTCTCATGGGCAAGCGAAATGATGATTATCAAGCAGAGCGGTGCCGTTCTTGCGGCGATGCTTTCCGGAATGGCTGTGACGGCAACAGCATTTGCACCCGCATTTTTGGCAACAAAATTCATTTCAACGGAAATCTATCTTCTGATTCTGTCTGCGGTATGCATCGCAGTCTGCTTTGCATTTATCGGATATTATAAAACATCAGGCAAAAAACGCTTTGAAAGGATGAGCGCATAATGATATTTGACAAAATCGAAAACCTTAAACTCTATTCGGCATTCAACCCTCATTTCAATGACATGGCGAAATTCATTGAAGAGAACGACTTCGCCGCACTCCCCTGCGGCAGCTACGAGGTCGGAGGCGGTGTCAAGGTGAGCATTTCGGAATATGAGCCCTCGGGCAACGATAAATTCGAGGCTCACAGAGATTTCCACGATGTTCAGTATGCAATCGAGGGCAGCGAGATAATCGAGGTTATCCCCACAAGCGAGGCGGCAGAATCGAGCGGTTATAAGCCCGACATCGAATTCTTCACGGCTCAGAATTGCAAAAGCACCTGCGTCGCACTCGAAGCAGGCACCTTTGTTTTCCTCGCTCCGCAGGATGCTCACAAGCCCTGCTTAAAGCTTTCCGAGGGAAAGATCAGGAAAGCGGTATTCAAGATACCCGTTTAAAGAAACAGGTCAGACTCTGTTTATAATAAGGAACAACAAACAGCAGCGGAAAAATCGCAACGCACGCAAGCCACCACGGCAGAAAGCCGAGCTTGAAGCGCAGCATTTCCGCTGCTCTTTTTTCGCCCGTTGCAGCGCTGAGCTTTATGCAATCTCCGACAGAAAGCGACGGATAAGCCGCAAGAAGAAAAAGGGCTTTTGAATATTTCTGAACAGACAGAGCATAGAATACCGCACCGACAGCCGCAAGCAACGCCGCACCTGCAAGCACGGTCAGGCAGAAAGCCCGGCTGACAGCCCTCTCTCTGATTCTGAGAAAAAGAATCAGAACCGTTGTCACGGGAATGAATTCAAACGCAATCAGCTCCGTAGCTTTGAATGCGAAAAGGCAGAGCGAAAGACGGATGCTTCTCAGATATTCAGAAAAGCCTATTCTGATTTTTTTCATTTCCGAAAGAAGAAGAATCATCTGCACCTGCATTTTGTAAGCCGTGCACACCCTGAATATCAGAAACGCAGCCGTTGCTGCCGCACCGAAAACTATCGCATATATTCCCGAACCGTTTACAAAAACCGTTCTCGCAACAAGGATTCCCGTTGCGGCGGCAAGAAAAGAAATCACGGTCGAAGAAACGCTTCTCTTCCGGCTTTTCAAAGCTTCTCTTGCTTGTTTTTTTAATGACTTATTCAAAAACATCACCGTAAAAAGAAAAAATCGGGAGAATTTCTTCTCCCGATTATCTTTTGCGGTATTTTACTGTTTATGCCGCCATGAGCTTGTCAAGGAATCCCGTTACGGTATCGAAAACGGGTGCGGCATATTTCAGATATTTGTCATAAAACGAATTTCCTGCCTCATAAGTGGGCTTTTCTGCGCCTTCTGCGAAATTACCCATCGCCTTGACTCTGAGGTTGGGCTTATCGTTCTCAAGGAACTGGGTGTACTTCGGATTTGACCATACATCATAGTATTCATCCGTATACATGAACCAGTTATACATCTCCATGATTCCGTCATGGCAGTTGGAATGAAGCATGCCCTTGATGAACCATGTGTGCTCGGGCAGGATGCAGGTTGAAGCGTCGATATCACCCTCGGGGGAAACATGGTTGTGACCGCATTCGCAATTCTTCTGCTGATATGAGTCGCCGAGTGTTTCGCCTCTGAGAGCAACGGTTGCGCCTGCCGAAGCATATTTCGTATCAACGGTTGCATCGCTGTCGTTATACATATTTTCAACCAGCGGCGTTCTCTGAACATCATAGCCTGCAACGATCATGACTCTCACGCCGTTTTCAACAGCATCGTTGAGTATCTCGTCTGCCTTGCACTGAACTTCATAATGATAATAGTCAGCCTTTGCGATAAGCCCTGCCTGAGTTTCGGGATCGAGATTGATCTTCTTTGCCTCTTCATATGCCGAATCGGGAACGAAGGACCACAGACCGAGAAGAGTTCCGAAAACGGGTGTCAGAAGCTCATCGAAAACTCTGTCCTGAAGATTGTCGAGAAGCTTGCCTGCAAAGCCGTATACCGTGTCAACAAGACCGCTGTAATAAAGAATGTCAAAAAGAACATTCAGAGCGGCTGAACCGAAATCATAAGGAGGAATACCCGTTGAGGCATAGTCAAGAAGTGCCTTTGAATCGAGGGCAAGCTTTCTGCTGAGCAGATCGCCCGCAACATCGGTTCCGAGGATAGGACAGCACTGGAAGATGCATGCATCAACATCTTCATAGCCGTATTCACGGAAATAAGCCATTGTCACAACGCCGCCCATTGAGGAGGCTCTCAGATTGACCTTGTCGTGACCCGTCAGATTCTTTACATGCTGAACAAACTCGTTGAACTGACCTGCAACCTCAATGGGATCAAGACGCCAGTCATAGTTGAAATAGTAGCTTTCACCGATTCCGTGGGAGGTTTCGGTCGGAAGATCGATTTTTACATCTACATGAGGAAGCGAGTTTCCGTCGCCGTCAAGACGCATGTCGCCCATGGCATCATAGACGACCTTGATAAGTGCGTCGCCGAAGGTATCATAATCCCTTGTGGCAAGAAGCCAGATAAGGGGAGGCAGAATACCGAGAACGATTTTAACGATTGCACCTGTGTCAGGTCTGAAAAGCGTTTTTTCGTTCTCCGTGTCGGGATATGCATAAATATCCGTATTGCCGAGAGGTCCGACATAAATTGTCGGAGTAATTCCGCAGTCACAGCCGTTTCCGCTCTGCTCGGCAGAAACAGCAGGGATGCAGAGCGAGAAGAGCATCGCCGCAGTCAGAATGACAGCAATTATTTTTTTCATTGTCAACAACCTCTTTTCGTTGCTTTTTGAATATTTTAACATATCCGTTCCCTTTTCTCAATAGTAAACTTATATATTTATGATTTTGTTTTTTTATGTTGCAAACATCATATACAGTATGATATAATACCTTAAATTATATAAAATAAGAGGTTGAAAATGGCGGACATAACCAAAAACGAAAATGTCAGATCGGGCATTACGCTGAACAAAAAGACCGTTCTTCTCATATGCCTTCTGCTTGCGGCAATCATGGCTTTTGCGGGAGTTCTCACGCAGGTCATGCCCCGAGGCGTTTATGAATATGATGAAGCGGGAAACATCATCAACGGCACCTATACCCCCGTTGATAAAAAAATGCCGATATGGAAAATATTCCTCGCTCCCGTTCTCGTTTTCACAACGAGCAACGCCGTGACGGGGCTTGCCATCATTCTTTTCATAACGATCATCGGCGGAACCTTCCTGATTCTTGACAAATGCGGCATCCTCAAATACATTATGGCGGTTATCATCGGCAAATTCGGGAAGAAAAAATATCTCCTGCTCAACATCATGATACTCGCCTGCATGCTTTTAAGCTCAACGGCAGGCATTCTTGAGGAATCCGTGACGCTCGTTCCGATTGCGGTTGCAATTTCTCTCGCTCTCGGCTGGGACTCCTTCGTAGGTCTTGGCATAAGCCTTATCGCAGTCGCCTTCGGTTTCACGGCGGCAACGTTCAACCCGTTCAATGTTGTAACAGTCCAGAGGCTTGCAGGCATTCCCATTTTCTCGGGACTCGGCTTCAGAATTCTCGTTTTCGTTGCCGTTTATGCCGTTCTCGCCATCTTTCTGACTGTTTATGCAAAGAGAATAGAGAAGGATCCCAGAAAATCTCTTTGCTATGAAACCGATATCGCTCTGAGAGAAAAATATTCTCTCGACGACAGCATGAGCATTCTTTCGGATGCAGGGATCCAAAAAGGCGCAAAAGCCTTTCTCTTCTGCCTTTGCGGAGTGCTCGCAGGAATTGTCATTGACTTCATCGCAGGAACCGAAGGCATGATCTCGATGCCTGCCATGGCTGTCCTCTTCGTTCTCGGCGGTCTGCTTGCAGGAAAGTTTTCGGGACTCAACGGCAAACAGCTTGCTCAGTCCTTCGGCGAAGGAATCAAGACCGTTGCCCCCATCATTCCTCTTATTCTGATAATTCTTTCAATAACATATATTCTCGATCAGGGAAATATCATCCCCACCATTCTCAACTTCGTTTACGAAAACATAAAGAATCTTTCTCCCTCTGCGGCAATACTGATGCTCTTTGCGTTCATCGTTGTTCTCGAATTCTTTGTCGGAAGCGGAACCGCAAAAGCTTTCCTCATCATGCCGATCGTTCTTCCGCTTGCCGACATGGTCGGAGTTACCCGCCAGAGCGTTGCGCTTGCATTCTGCCTCGGTGACGGCTTCACGAATCTCCTTTATCCCACAAGCGGAATCATGATAATCGCAATCGGACTCGTCAGCATTTCTTACGGCAAATGGCTCAGATTCTCATGGAAGCTCTTTGCTCTTGAAGGTATTCTTTCGGTTGCGCTGATGCTTCTTGCTGTTGCGGTCAATTATTCATAAGAGGTGGAAAATGAAACTGAAATTCAATAACGGAAAGTTCAGAATTCTCCTCTTCGGAGATATTCATGAACACACCGATTTTAAAACAAACCCTGCATTCAAAGATATGCAGAAGCTCATGGTTGCGGCTCTCGATGAATACAAGCCCGATTTATGCGTGCTTCTCGGCGATAACTGCAACACAGACTGCATCGCTGATGATCCCGAACTTTTTGAAGAAATGCTCCGTGCGGTTGTTGCACCCATAACCGAAAGAAACATCCCCTTTGCCGCAGTTCTCGGAAACCACGAGCACGACCACGGTCACGAGGATGAGATCGTTGCAATATATCAGAAGATCGAAAACAATCTGATGAGGAATGACGCTCCCTCCAAAATAACGGGCAATGCAAATTACAAAGAGCTTATTTATTCGTCCGACGGTGAAAAGCCCGTTTTCTGCCTCTGGTTCATTGACTCAAACAACTGTCATGAGGACAGATCGGTTTCTCACTATGACTTTGTTCACACCGACCAGATCGAATGGTTTGAAGCAGAATGCGGAAAGCTGAAGGAGCTCAACGGCGGAAAGCCTATGCCATCCTTCGTTTTTCAGCACACCCCCGTTCCCGAGGAATATAATCTTCTCAGAAAAGCAAAGCTCTGGGAGCTTCCCGTTGCCGTAAAAGGTTATAACACCAAAAGCAAAACATGGTATGTCGGAAAAGACGGCGTTGCGGATGTTGTGGGCGAGGGACCCTGCTCTCCCGATGTCAACAACGGACAGTTTGAAAGCTGGAAAAAGGTCGGCGGCATTCTCGGCGCATTCTTCGGGCATGACCATCTCAACGATTTTTCGGGTTGGACAGACGGAATTTTCCTCGCTCAGCACAGAACCGCAGGCTTCAGAGCCTATACCGACGGCTGCAGAAGCTGTGTCAGACTCGTTACGATCGACGAAAAAAATCCCGAAAAATTCACCCACGAGCTCAAAAGATTCAAGCAGTTCGGTCTTAAAAGCGAAAGCCTCGGTCCGATTCTCAGAAACTTCACCGACAGACAGAGTCTGTTCATGCACATCGCCGGATATGCCGCAGGCGCAATTGCAGGCATAACGGCTGTTGCATTTTTAATAAAATATCTTGCAGAAAGATTCGGAGGTTAAACATTATGGAAAAGAGCAAAAAGCTTACCCCCTCCCTGCTTTTCAACATCATCCTTTTCGGATTCATGGGGCAGGTTGCATGGGCGGTTGAAAACAACTTCTTCAACATGTATCTCTATAACCGCATCGGCGGCACAGAATATGACATAGCCAACATGGTTGCCGCAAGCGCCGCAACGGCGATGCTCTCCTCTCTTTTCATGGGCAGTCTGAGCGACAAGCTCAACAGAAGAAAGATCTTTATCAGTGCAGGCTACATAGTCTGGGGTATCACGGTTATGTCATTTGCATTCATAACCCCCGAAAACGTTGCCAAGGTCACGGGCTCTCCCGTTGTTGCGGCTATCCCTGCAACGGTCATGCTGGTTATCATCATGGACTGCGTGATGACCTTCATGGGCTCAACAAGCAACGATGCCGCCTTTAACGCATGGGTAACCGATGTTACCAACCCTTCAAACAGAACGATAACCGAAACGATCCTCGCAGCCTGCCCCGTCGTTGCTCTGGTTGTTGTTACCGCAGCTTTCGGCTCGCTTTCAAGCGTTTTCGGCTACGGCCCCTGCTTTATCGGACTCGGTCTGCTCGTTACCGTCTGCGGCGTTATCGGCATCTTCACCATCAAAGATTCACGCAACGGTGTCAAAACCTCCGCAAGCTTCATCGAATGCCTCACCTACGGCTTCAGACCTTCGGTAATCAAAAACAACAAGAGCCTTTATATCGCTTTGGTATGCATGGGCATTTTCTCAATCGCAAGCCAGGTATTCTTCCCCTATCTTTTCATCTATATCCAGCACTACATCAACATGGATACGCTGACCTCAACTCCGATCTACATTATAATCCCCTGCGTTCTCGCTCTCATCGGCGTTGTTGTTCTCCTCGTCAAGCTCTTCACTCTGATCGACAAGGTCGGAAAAGCAAAAATCGCTTTCCCCTGCTCCGCTATTTTCGTTGTCGGTCTTGCACTTGTTTTCTTTGCAGGCAAGAACTTCTGGTTCTTTGCCGTTACGATTCTTCTTGCTCTTGCGGGATATGCGCTTCTCATGATTCTGCTTAACGCCGCTATCCGAGATTTCACTCCCGAAGACAAAGCAGGTCAGCTTCAGGGAATCAGAATGATCTTCTCGGTTCTCCTTCCGATGGTTATCGGCCCGAGAGTCGCCGCAGGAGTAATCAATCATTTTGCCGTCGATACTTATATCAACGAATACCAGAATGCGGTCAACATTCCCGTTCCGCACATTTATCTCACAGCCGCAATCATCGCTGTGACGATTTTCATTCCCCTTATCTTTCTTGCAAGGGAATTCAAAAAAGAAAAGACTGCCTGAGCAGCCGAATAAACTCAAAGAAGGTAATCATCAGCTATGAATATTATCATTGTCGGTCAGGGCAAGCTCGGAACAACCATGACAAAACAGCTTGCCGCAGAAGGTCACGATGTTGCCGTTATTGATATCCGGCGTGAAACCGTTGTTTCCGTTGTTGATGCTTATGACGTTATGGGTATCTGCGGAAACGGAGCAAGCAAGGAGATCCTCGAAGAAGCAGGTGCGGCAAAAGCAAAGCTCATCATCGCCGCAACCGCCTCAGACGAGCTCAACATTCTCGCCTGCCTTATCGCAAAAAGAATGGGAACGGAGCATTCGATCGCCCGAGTCAGAAATCCCGACTATGCAAATCAGAATCAGTTTCTCCGTTCGGAGCTCGGCATCAACATGATCGTCAACCCCGAGTTTGAAACCGCAAATGAAATTTCAAGAATAATCCGCTTTCCCTCGGCGGCAAATCTCGACTCCTTTGCAAGAGGTAAGGTCGAGATCGCCAGCCTTCGTGTTCATTCGGACAATCCCCTTTGCGACATGGCGATCTGGGATCTCAGAAAAAAGACGAAGGCTAAGGTGCTTATCTGCGCCGTTCAGAGAGATGACGAGGTGTTTATCCCCTCGGGTGATTTTGTCATCAAATGCGACGATGTTATCAGCCTTACGGGAACACGCTCCGAACTCGTTTCGTTCATGCGTCAATGTAAGGTTTATAAGCACAAGGTCAAAAATGTCATGATCGTCGGCGGAGGAAGAATCGGATATTATCTCGCAAAGCTCCTCTCCGACACGGGCAGAAACATAAAGCTCATCGAACACGATGAAACAAAATGCTTCGCTCTGAGCGACTCGCTTCCCGATGTTACGGTCATTCACGGCGACGGAACGGATCAGGATATTCTTGACGAACAGCACCTTGAGAATCAGGATGCTCTCGTTGCTCTGACGGGCATCGACGAAGAGAACATCATCGTTTCGATGTACGCCGAATCAAAAAATGTCAACAAGGTTATCACAAAGGTCAACCGACACTCATATTCGATTCTGAACGATATCGGTCTTGAAACCATTGTTTCTCCCCAGATCGTTGCGGGAAATCTTGTTACACGCTATGTCAGAGCGCTCCACAACTCTGCCGACAACGCCCAGATACAGACGCTTCATAAGCTTGTTAACGGCAAGGTCGAGGCGGCGGAATTCATTGTTCCCGAAAATGCCGGCTACATTGATATTCCGTTCAAGGACCTCAACCTCCTTCCCAATCTGCTTATCGGCTGCATAATGAGAAACGGAAAGATCATCTTCCCCGGAGGCGGCGATGTTATGAAAGCGGGCGACGGAGTGATCGTTGTCACGGCAAACAGAATTCTCGAGGACCTTCACGATATTTTTGTGTGATAAAAACGGAGGTCCGACATGAATTATAAAATGATAACCTATAACATCGGAAGAATCCTCCTCGTTGAAGCGATTCTTCTGGTTCTCCCTGCGATCGTTTCGATTATTTATGATGACGGCATGCTGATATCTTTTGCCGTAACGATCGCCGCCCTGACCGCCACAGGTCTTTTTGCAACGAGAAAAAAGCCCGATAACCGGAGCATCTATGCAAAGGAAGGCTATGTCATCGTTGCGTTCACATGGGTTCTGATGTCGCTTTTCGGCGCTCTGCCCTTCACGCTCAGCGGTCATATTCCCAGCTTTATCGATGCGTTTTTTGAAACCGTTTCGGGATTTACGACAACGGGCTCGACCATTCTGAAAAATGTTGAAGCTCTGCCGAAAAGCCTTCTTTTCTGGCGCAGCTTCACCCATTGGATAGGCGGTATGGGCATCCTTGTTTTTGTTATTGCGATCATGCCCAAAACCGAAAACTCCTCAATGCATGTCATGAGAGCGGAGGTTCCGGGTCCGACGGTCGGCAAGCTTGTTTCAAAGCTTGGTGCATCTGCAAGAATCCTCTACGGAATCTACGGCGGACTGAGCGCAATTCAGGTTATTCTGCTTCTTGCCGGCGGCATGCCGGTGTTTGACAGCATTGTCAGCACCTTTGCAACCGCAGGCACGGGCGGCTTCGGAATACTCAACAACAGCATTGAGGGATATAACAGCCTTTATGCCGAAATGGTTATTGCTGTTTTCATGCTCATATTCGGCATAAACTTCAACCTTTATTACCTCTTCCTTATCCGCCGCTTCAAGCAGGCATTCAGAAGCGAAGAGCTTCGCTGGTATCTCGGAATCGTTGCAGGCTCTGTGCTGATTATTGCTCTTTCGCTTATCACAAGCAAGCATTCCGTCGGGGAGTCCTTCCGATACTCCTTCTTTCAGGTCGCATCGATTATCACGACAACCGGCTTCTCCTCGACCGATTTCGGAAAATGGCCGATAATCGCTCAGGTTATTCTTGTTTTCCTCATGTTTGTCGGTGCATGTGCAGGCTCAACGGGCGGCGGTATCAAAGTTTCCCGTCTTGTCATTCTCGTTAAGAGCGGTATGAGGGACATAAAAAAAGCCATCAATCCCAGAAGCATCGAAACCGTCAAGGTTGACAAGCAGACAGTTGAAGAGCCTGTCGTCAAAAGCGTTTCGGTATTCTTCGCAACCTATATCATCGTTCTTGCCGTTTCGGCTCTGATCGTTTCTCTTGACGGCAGAGATCTGACAACGACATTCACCTCCGTCATCGCATGCATAGGCAACATCGGTCCCGGTCTGGGTGCAGTCGGTCCGACAGGCAATTTTGCCCATTTCTCTATCCTCAGCAAGATCGTTCTTTCCTTCGATATGCTTGCGGGCAGACTCGAGCTCATTCCGATGCTCATGATATTCACGCCCTACGCATGGTCAAAAAAATATAATTAAGATCTCAGACTTGTAAACAGAGCGTTTGCAAGTCTGATTTTTTTAAAATTAAACGCTTTGATTGATTTTTGATGTTGTTTTATTGACAATACGGTGTTATAATCCAAATAGCTTTTATGAACTCAGGTGATATTTATGGCAAAAAGAATTAAAGACGGCGAATTTTACAAAGCTTTTTTCACAATGACGATGACTCTCGCTTTCCAGAATCTTATCGTTTACGGCGTTAATCTTGCCGACTCGGTCATGATGGGTGCATATAACGAAACTGCGCTGAGCGGAGTCGGAATCTGCAACAACATTCAGTTCTTCCTAATGATGGCTGTCACGGGATGCTGCAACGGCATGACGGTTATCGCTTCTCAGTATTGGGGAAAGAACGATAAAGGCTCAATCAAAAAAATATCGGCTGTGTGCATGTGGATAAGCCTCGCTTTTGCGCTTGCGATAACGCTTTTCTGTGCTTTTGCACCCGAGCTGACAATCCGCCTTTTCACGGACAAAGATGCTGTCATCCTGCAGGCGGTCGAATATCTTGATATTATTAAATACAGTTATATTATATATGCACTGACAACGGTTCTCCTTGCAATCCTCAGAAGCGTTGAAACCGTCAGAATCGGATTCTATGTTTCGCTTTCTTCGTTTGCAATCAATATCTTCCTCAACTATATTCTCATTTACGGAAAGCTCGGAATGCCCGAAATGGGAGTCAGAGGTGCCGCTGTTGCAACTCTCGTTTCGAGAGCGATCGAGCTTGCAGTCGTTATCGTATACATATTTGCGGCGGACAAAAAGCTGAAATTCAGATTTTCCGAGCTTTTCAGAACGGAAAAGCAGATGTTTGCCGATTTCTTTAAAACGGGCTCCCCCCTCCTGCTGAGCAGTCTTTCCTGGGGTATCGCCATGAGCGTTCAGGGTGCAATTATCGGCAGGCTCGTCGAAAGCGCAATCGCCGCAAACAGCATCGCAACAACGATTTTCCAGATAGCCACGGTCATCACTTACGCTTCGGGTAATGTTGCCTGCGTACTTATCGGCAAAACGATCGGCGAAAACGGCACGCTCGACCTAATTAAGAAAAGGAGCAGAAATCTCCAGCTCATCTTCCTCGGTATCGGAGTTTTCTCGAGTCTGCTTCTCCTTCTCTGCAAGGGGCTTATCATTGATTTTTACGATGCTTCTCCCGAAACCTATGATCTGACAAATCAGTTCATTTGGGTGCTTGCAGTCACGATTATCGGAACATCATACGAAGCGCCTGCCCTTTGCGGAATCGTTTCGGGCGGCGGCGAAACGGGCTTCGTTCTCAAAAACGATTTTATTTTCATGTGGCTTATCGTTCTTCCGCTGTCTGCTCTGAGCGCATTCGTTTTCAAGTTCCCCGTTGTTGTTACATTTGCATGCCTTAAATCCGACCAGATACTCAAATGCATCGTCGCATATGTCAAGGTCAACAGATATGACTGGATAAAGAAAGTTACCCGATAAAAAAACTCCCGAGCGTTACTTAACACTCGGGAGTAAATTTTTATCTTATCAGCCGACATTTCTGGGCTTTGTGACTTTGGGCGGAGGGCTGAGCTTTGCTCTCCTACCGTCGGGATTTCTTTCAATGATGGGTGTTGCCCCGTCGTTCACGCAGTCGGCAGTTATGCACACGCTCTCAACCGTCGCATCGGAGGGAACATCATACATCGTCGGAAGAAGAACCTTTTCGATGATGGAGCGAAGACCTCTTGCGCCCGTCTTCTTTTCAAGAGTTTTCTCTGCGATAGCGTTCAGAGCGCCCTCGTCAAATTCAAGCTCAACGCCGTCAAGGCTGAAAAGCTCTTTATACTGCTTGATTATTGCATTCTTGGGAGTTGTCAGAATCTGAATCAGCGCATCCTTATCAAGCTCCTCAAGAGTTGTGATAACGGGAAGTCTGCCGACAAGCTCGGGAATGATTCCGAATCTGACAAGGTCCTGATGGATTGCCTTGGAGATCAGATTTTCCTGAGCAAGCTCTGACTTGCTTTTAACGGGAGCCTCGAAGCCGAGAGCCGAGCCGCCCGTTCTCTTTTCGATGATCTTTTCAATGCCGTCAAAAGCACCGCCGCAGATAAAAAGGATATTCGAGGTATCAACCTGAATGAACTCCTGCTGAGGATGCTTTCTGCCTCCCTGCGGAGGAACATTTGCAACCGTGCCTTCGATTATCTTGAGAAGTGCCTGCTGAACACCCTCGCCGCTTACATCACGGGTAATGGAGGGGTTTTCGCTTTTTCGGGCAATCTTGTCGATTTCGTCAACATAAATAATACCTCTTTCGGCTCTTTCAACATCGAAATCCGCCGCCTGAATGATTCTCAGAAGAATGTTTTCGACATCCTCGCCGACATAACCTGCTTCGGTGAGTGTCGTTGCATCGGCAATCGCAAAGGGCACATCGAGAATCTTCGCAAGAGTCTGTGCAAGCATCGTTTTACCGACACCCGTGGGACCGAGCATGAGAATATTACTCTTCTGAATCTCAACATCTCCGCTTCCCTTGCTGCCGATTCTCTTATAGTGATTATAAACAGCAACGCTCAGCGCAATCTTTGCCGCTTCCTGACCTACAACATATTCATCAAGCTTTTCCTTGATTTCATGGGGCTTGGGAAGGGAATCAACATCGAAATCGCTGTGCTTTGATGTTGAAGGCTCCGAATCGATTATCGAACAGCAGAGGTCAACGCACTCATTGCAGATATAAACATTCGGGCCTGCGATAAGCTTATCGACCTGATCCTGCGTTTTGCGGCAGAATGAGCAGGCAACAAGCGGTTTGTTTCTGTCGTCATCTCTGGGCATAATATGCCTCCTGTGAGTTAAAAATTAGAACTTATCTGTGAGCAATAACCTTATCAACAAGACCGTATTCCATCGCTTCCTGAGCGGTGAGATAATTATCTCTTTCGGTATCTCTTGCGATCTCATCAATGGATTTGCCCGTGTTTTCAGCAAGGATCTTATTGAGCTTTTCTCTGGTCTTGAGGATATGGTCCGCAACGATCTTGATTTCAGTTGCCTGACCTCTTGCACCGCCGAGAGGCTGATGAATCATGATCTCGCTGTTGGGAAGAGCATATCTCTTGCCCTTTGCGCCCGATGAAAGCAGGAATGCACCCATCGAAGCAGCCATACCGATGCAGATGGTTGAAACATCGCATTTGATATACTGCATGGTGTCATAGATTGCCATGCCTGCGGTTACGGAGCCGCCGGGGCTGTTGATATAGAGGCTGATGTCCTTCTCCGCATCCTGACCTTCAAGATAGAGAAGCTGAGCAACAACAATGCTTGCCGTTGCATCGTTGACCTCGTCGGAAAGAACGATGATTCTGTCGTTAAGAAGGCGTGAGAAAATGTCGTATGAACGCTCGCCTCTGTTTGTCTGTTCAATTACATAGGGAACAAGTGCCATTTAAAATTCAGTCCTTTCTCCGCAAATTATACTGAATAAACCGGCAGTTAAGCCGGTTCATTCTTAAAGTTCATATTTGAATACGTATACCTAAAGTATTGTGAAAAATCTGCCTGATTATTCAGCAGCTTCTTCCTTTTTGGGAGCAGCCTTTTTGGTTGTCTTCTTAGCGGCGGGCTTCTTCTCAGCCTTTGCTTCCTCAGCGGGAGCAGCTTCGCCTTCTGCAGCTTCCTTCTTCTTGGTTGTTCTCTTTGCAGCGGGCTTCTTAGCCTTAGCAGAATCGATAACAACCTTGAATGCTGCCTGCTTCTTGATCTCGGCTGCAACTGTTTCTTCGGGAACGATGCCCTTGAGCTTCTCAACCTCGATCTGATACATTTCGCTCATCTTGGTATATTCTTCGTTGATTGCATCTTCGGAAGCTTCAAGACCTTCGAGTTCGATGATCTTCTCAACTGCAAGCTCGATCTTGACATCGCCGACTGCACGCTCTCTCATCTGGCTTTCAAACATAGCCTTATCCATACCCATATACATAAGGTATGTGTCAAGGTCGATACCCTGCTGAGCTACACGCTGAGCAAAGGATTCGATGTTTTCCTGAGCCTTGTTGTCATACATGCATTCGGGGATTTCGCCTTCAACATTTTCGATGAGAGCTTCGATAACAGCATCTTCAAATGCCTTCTGAGCGCTCTCCTGCTTTCTTGCAAGCATATCTTCCTCGATGCCCTTCTTGAGGTCAGCAACTGTTTCGTATTCGCCCATATCCTTAGCGAATTCGTCATCAAGCTCGGGAAGCTCCTTGACCTTGATCTCATGAAGCTTGATCTTGAAAACAGCTTCCTTGCCTGCAAGCTCGGGAGCATATTCCTCGGGGAACTTAACATTAACGTCAAACTCTTCGCCTACATTGTGACCTGCAACCTGCTCTTCAAAGCCGGGGATGAATGAGCCCGAGCCGAGAGTGAGGCTGTATTTCTCAGCCTTGCCGCCGTCGAATGCAACGCCGTCAACAAAGCCTTCAAAGTCGATAACAGTGGTGTCGCCGTCTTTTGCAGCTCTGTCATCAACATCAATCATTCTTGCGCTTCTGTCGAGCATATGCTCGATCTCGTGGTCGATTTCTTCCTTTGTTACCTTGGAATCAGCCTTTTCAGCTGTGAGACCCTTATATGCCTTGAGAGCGATCTCGGGCTTGACGGTAACATTGAAAGCGATAACAACGCCTTCTTCTTTGCTCATTGTCTTGACATCAACATCACGGGGCTGGTCAACGGGGTTGATGCCTGCCTCGTCATACGCTGCCTGAACAGCTGTGGGGAAAACGATTTCAAGAGCATCCTCAAAGAAAACCTCTTTGCCGTAAAGCTTCTCGATCATCATGAGAGGAGCCTTGCCCTTACGGAAGCCGGGAATAACGATTGACTTTCTCTGCTTCATGTAAGCCTGCTGGATAGCAGCTCTGAAATCCTCAGCCGCAACAGCGATTTCAACTGCATAGGTGTTTGTTTCTGTTTTGTTTGCTGATACTAAACTCATTTTGAATTCCTCCATTTGACTTTCTAACCCTTAGATTATAACAAAAGATTTCCAAAATTTCTATATATATTTGTATTTTCTTATGTTTAGTTAATTTTTTCAAATATTTTCCTCAACTTTTGGTGATATTGCTGTATTTTTAGTCACCAACGCCGGACAGAAGCCCAAGAAATCACTTGAAATCAACTGAAAATGAATCCCGTCGCACTCGCCGTTAAAAGCCGTCGCATGCGAATAGGAATGAAGGTGTCCGTAATAACAGCTTCTGATGCCTTCTTCAAGGAGAACATTATAGATCTCATCGCATTTTCTGTCCCTGCTGAGCGGCGGATAATGAAGAAAAACAACGGGTTCGAGCCCCGTGGCCTTTGCCGCTTCAATCGACATTTTCAGTCTGCCCGCTTCTCTGAGAACGACCTTTTTGTCCGCATCGCTCTCCGCATCGAAAAACCAGCCTCTCGTTCCGCAAACGGCAACTCCGTCGGAAACATAAGCGTTGTTATGCAGGATGTTGAGCGTGTTCAGAGAATATTTTTCAAAAAACTCGTCAGCCTTTTTCTTCGTTGCCCACCAATAATCATGGTTGCCTTTCAGAATAATTTTTCTTCCCGGCAGAGAATCGAGAAAACGGAAATCCGCAATTCCCTCTTCAAGATTCATGCACCAGGAAATATCTCCGGCTATAACTACGGTATCCTCATCTCTGACAAGATGCTTCCAATTGCTTTCAAGGCGCTTTTCATAGTCACTCCAACCGCCGAAAATATTCATCGACTTTCCCGTTGAGAGAGAAAGATGAGTATCTCCTATCGCAAAAAGAGCCATAGTCATATCCTTTCCAAAAATAATTCCGAACGAAACGCAGATACTAAAAGCACGGATATATTCCGATAAAACCTGAAAGGAGCTTTTTCACATGAACAAGGAAATCAACGAAATCACTTGCTTTGCCAAAAACTGCGTTTATCACAAGGGCACAACCTCCTGCACTGCAGGCACGATCGAGGTCGGCAATTCCTCCGCATGCAGATGCGGCGAAACTCAGTGCTCAACCTTCAAGCTGAACGACAACGCAGTCGGCAAGAGCTGCGGCTGCGCCGATTAAACACCGAGCATATCGAAAACGACCTGCTCCATGCTGTCCTTTGAGCAGCAACCGTCAAATCTGACAGCCTTGTTGCGGAGATTTGCGAGCTGCTCGGGGCAGCTTTTCTTTGAAACCTCTGCAAGCTTTTCGACCATTTCAAACTCGTCGAGAGCTTCGTTCTTTCCGTCAACCGCTTCAAGCACGGCTGCGCTGAATTTGAACGGGCTTGCGGTCGAAGCGATAACTGCGGGAGTCATGTCACCCGTTGCCGCTTTGTAATCGTTATAGACCTTGACAGCAACAGCAGTATGAGTATCGCAGAGATAATCCTTTGACTTGAAAACATCGGCGATCGTTGCCTTTGTTTCTTCGTCGTTGCAGCAGCCTGCGGCAAAATCCGCCTTGATAGCCTCAAGAGTTGCGGCATCGACCTCATATTTTCCGTTTTCGGAAAGCGACTTCATCCATTTGCAGACATTTTCGCTGCCGCTCATGGAATAAAGAAGTCTTTCAAGGTTACTCGAAATAAGAATATCCATTGAAGGAGAAATTGTCGTGAAGAACTCACGGTTTTTATCGTAAACACCCGTTGTCAGGAACTCGGTGAGAACCGAATTGCTGTTTGAAGCGCAGATAAGCTTCTTGACGGGAAGTCCCATTTCTTTTGCATAATAAGCGGCAAGAATGTTGCCGAAGTTGCCCGTGGGAACGCAGACATTGATTGCATCGCCCGCTTTGATATCACCCGAAGCAACGAGGTCACAGTATGCCGAGAAATAATAAACGATCTGAGGAACAAGTCTGCCCCAGTTGATCGAATTTGCAGACGAGAAAGCCATGCCGTTTTCAGCAAGCTTTTCAGCAATTGCCTTATCGGTAAATATTTTCTTGACTCCGCTCTGGGCATCGTCAAAGTTACCTTCAATTGCGCATACGGAAACATTTGCACCTTCCTGAGTGCACATCTGAAGCTTCTGCATGGGGCTGACTCCGTCGCTGGGATAGAAAACAAGGATCCTTGTGTTTTCAACATCCTTGAAGCCTTCAAGCGCCGCCTTGCCCGTGTCGCCCGAGGTTGCAACGAGGATAACGATTTCCGTTCCCTTTGCAGCCTTGCCGCTCGCAACGGTAAGAAGTCTGGGGAGGATCTGGAGAGCCATATCCTTGAATGCACATGTGGGGCCCTTGAAAAGCTCAAGAATATAAGTGCCGTCCTCAAGCTTTACGAGAGGAGCAACCTTTTCGCTCGAGAAGCCCGTTTCATATGCACCCTTGACGCAGGAATCAAGCTCAGCCTCGGTGAAATCGGTCAGAAACATAGAAAGAACCGACTTTGCTCTGCCGATATAATCAAGAGAAGCAAGCTTTTCAATTTCCGCAATTGAAACAGCAGGCAGATTTTCGGGAACAAAAAGACCGCCTTCAGACGAAATGCCCTTTGTGATAGCCTGCGAAGCCGAAACCTTGATTTCCGTGTTTCTTGTGCTTACATAGTTCATTAAAATCATCCTTCCGAAAAAACTCATAATATTATATCACAGTTTTTTCTTTTTGTAAAACTTTTTTATAAAATATATTTATAATTTAACTGTCAGTAGTAAAAAACAGCTCATCTGCCTCTTTTTTGCCAATCGCTGACAGGCGATTTCTTCTGTGTTTTTTGTAAAGTACAACGCCTTTACAAGTTTTCGTTTTTGACATAGCCGCCAAAAGAGCCCGTCATCAGCCAAAGATGAGATCTCAGAAAACGCCTTGATATACAAGGCTTTTTGTGTTATCAGACGGATGTTTCATCAAGAAACATCACCGCCCTGCATCTCCTCTGCTTACAACTGAAATCCATCAGCTTTGTAAAGCTTTTTAACTTTACATCGCTTTTGGGGAAGAGCTTGATCAAAAAGCGTTTTCGATATAGTTTATGTCGGAAAGCTTCAGGTTATCATCAAGAAAAACCTCGCAGACATCGAACTGCATTTCACTTTTTATCCCCGTATAAGACATGAAGGATCTTGCCGCCGCCTCAAGCCTTGACTGCTTATGGGCATCAACAGCCTCCATGGGGCTTATTGCAGTATCCTTGTTTCTCGTCTTGACTTCTACGATAAAAACCTTCCCCTTTTTCTTCGCAACAAGGTCTATTTCACCGAAGCGGCAGACATAGTTTGAGGTCAGGATCGTATATCCGTTATCTCTGAGATAGCGTGCGGCAAATATCTCACCCCACACACCCGTTTTATTTTTAATCATTATTTTGTACCGAGGAAGCTTCCGAGAAAGCTCATTCTGTGATGCTCGGAGATTCCGTGCTCCGTGAGCATTTCATAATGAAGCTTCGTGCCGTAGCCCTTGTGCTTTGAAAACTGATACTGAGGCATCTCCTTATCGAGTTCAAGCATGAATCTGTCCCTGCTGACCTTTGCGAGGATCGATGCGGCGGCAATTGATGGGCTGTTTGCATCGCCCTTGATTATTGTTTCGCCGTCAATTTCAAGAGGCGGCATTCTGTTGCCGTCAATAAGAGCATAATCCGCAGGCACATCAAGACCTTCAACCGCATTTTTCATGGCAAGATATGTTGCCTGAAGAATGTTGATCTCATCAATCGTTTTTTCGTCAACGCTTGCGATTGAATAGCTGACCGCCTTTTCGATTATAATGTCAAAAAGCTTTTCTCTTTTCTTTTCGCTGATTTTTTTTGAATCGTTCAGACCTTCAATCTCGCAGCCCTCGGGAAGAATGACCGCCGCCGCATAAACGGGACCGGCAAGAGGTCCTCTTCCTGCCTCATCAACACCGCAGACAGAAAGATAGCCTTTTTCTTTTGCGGCAATTTCATATGAAAAATCCATACCGACACTCCTTTTATATAATGGGAAAAAGGCTGTACCGCCGGAGCGACACAGCCGTTATTATCAGATGAGAAATCTTGCATCGATTACATCTTCGATCAACTCGTAAAGATATTCAACCGAGAACGAGGATGTTTTTGAAAGCACTCCGTGCTTTGAAGCAAGGTCCTGAGTATAATCCTCAAGGGGATAAACTCTTATGTTTGAGCAGCCGTAGCCGTAATGGGTAACAACGCCTTCAAAAGAAACGTTTTCAACGGTTGTTTCGCCCGTTGAGTTGTTTTTGACAAGCTCGAAATTCAGCATGCCGCCGAGCATTCTTGCGCCTCTGTTCTGGGCAGAAATGAAGTTGCCGAGAGAATATGCGACAAGAGTCTGACTGCCGTCGGAATTCGTGATGAATTCAACGGGCTGAATGACATGCGGATGAGTGCCTATTATAACATCGGCACCCCATTCGCCGAGCTTTTCGGCAAGACCCTTCTGGATATCATTGGGCTCATGGGTATACTCTACTCCCCAGTGAGCATTGACAATAACAAAATCCGCAATCGCATCCGCAGCCATAACACGCTGCTTTATGCGTTCCTCATCCTCCGTTCTCATCAGTATAACATCCGTATCCGAAGGAAGGTTGAGTCCGTTTGTCTGCTCCGTGAAGCCGACATATGCTACCTTTATACCGTTGACCTCGCTGACGGGAATATTCTGATAATCCGCTTCGTTGAGATATGCACCGGTCGTTATTGCGTTTTTGCTTTTCCAATAATTAATCGTCGAAATAAGACCTTTTTCGCCGCAGTCAACCGAATGGTTGGTTGCGATATTGAAAACATCGAAACCGATCTCAAGCATCTCCTCGCCGACCTCGACGGGAGAATTGAACTGCGGATAGTTTGAAACGTTATGCTCAGTTGAGATTATCGTTTCCTGATTAAGGATGGCAATATCCTTAGGTTCGATTTTGTGAGCAATATTCTGATAGGCATAGCTGAAATCATAGCCGCTGCTTGACCTTGCCGCCGCCTGCTCATAGATCGTGTCGTGAATAAGATTATCTCCGACCGCAACGCAGCTCACTCTCGAAAGAAGATCCTCGGGCTTAGTTGTGCCTGCCGAGCCGTCATCCTCATGGGTTATCGGGCTGATATCTTCATCCAATCCGAGCCCGCTGTTTCGTTTTTTTTCAATAAAAAGCACCGAAACCGCAACAACATCAAGAAAAACTATAATAGCAAGAATTGCCGCCAGCGCTTTCTTCATTTCACACCAACTCCACATCCCTGAATCAGTCCAGGGTAATCTTGCCGAGCTTGCCGCTTCTGTATTCATCAAGAAGCATTACCGCCGCACGCTCGGTATCATATTCGCCTTTTCTGAGAAGCATTCCCCTCTTTTTTGCGATAAGCTCAAGCAGTTCATACGGCTCAAGCTCTTCAAAATCCTCAATCTTATATCTTTCTCTGAGGCGGTCGGCATAGTTCTTCTGAAGAACAACAAGAAGCCTGACCGCTATTTCCTGAATGTCAAGAATCTGATCCTTTACCGAACCGATGAACGCAAGCTTGAAGCCGACTTCGGGATCCTCAAACTTAGGCCAGAGAACACCGGGCGTGTCGAGAAGCTCGATTCCCGAGCCGATGAAGAACCATCTGTTGCTTCGGGTTACGCCGGGCTTGTCCGCAACCTCGGCACGGTTTTTGCCCGCCATTCTGTTGATGAACGAGGATTTGCCCGTGTTGGGTATGCCGACAACCATTATGCGCAGGTGCTTTCCGCCCATGCCTTTGTCAACATTTGCCTGAATCTTATCCTTGAGCACCTCTCTGACTGCGAGCTGAAACTTATCGAGTCCCTTGCCCGTTCTGCAGTCAACGGGAAGAGCGGTTATTCCTTTCTCCGAAAGCTCCCTGATTTTCCGTGCGGTTGCGTTTTCGTCGGCAAGGTCACACTTGTTCAGCAGAACTATTCTCGGCTTTGAGCCGATTATTTCATCGAGCTCGGGGTTTCTGCTGCTTTCGGGCACTCTTGCATCAACAAGCTCGCAGACAGCATCGACCATCGTCAGATTTTCTTTTATCAGTCTTCTGGTTTTCGCCATATGGCCCGGAAACCATTGAACTGTCATATTTTCATTCATATTATTCCTCTATGGCACCGAAAGGCGTCGCTCTGAAGATCGCCTTACCCATGATATATTCTTCTCTTATCATACCGACTCTGTCGTCACGGCTGTCCGTTGAGCCGTTGCGATTGTCGCCCATAACATAAACATAACCCTCGGGTACGGTTACGGGAGCGGTATAATCAAGAGTTCTGACAACCTTTTCATATATATACGGCTCGTCAAGCGTTACGCCGTCAACGCAGACATCGTACCAGCCTCCGATATTATATTCAAGAGAAACCGTCTGTCCTTCGGTTGCGATGATTCTCTTGACAAGAACATCTTCAATGATCGGAGATTTATCCGGCTGAGCGGTAACAACGATATCGCCGTTTTCCGGCTCGGGATAGACAGACTGAAGAATCAGCTGCTCACCGTCCTTGAGAGTCGGATACATCGAGCTTCCGCTGACCTGAATCGTTCTGAACATGAATGTGAAGCAGACTCCGACCGCAATAACTGCACTTGCAAGGATGGAAACAACATCAAAAACCAAAGCTGTAAAAGAGGATTTTTCCTTCTTGACTTTCTTTTCTTCCATGACTATTCTCTCCTTTAACCTATATTCCAATCAAATGAGGGCAGAAGTCTGACCAATGCCCTTCCGAGAACATATCTTTCGTCGATAAGACCGATTGCACTTGAACGGCTGTCTACCGAATCGTTACGGTTATCACCCATGACGAAAAGCTTGCCTTCATCAACCGTCAGCGGAAAATCAACATCATAGCGAAGCTCTGTCGGCTCTGCAATATACGGCTCATCGAGAAGCTCTCCGTTGACAAAGACCTCGTGAGTGTAAAAATCAATGTCGACCGTATCTCCGCCGACCGCAATGACTCTTTTGATTATCGGAACATTACGCACCCACGGCTGAGTAACAACAACGATATCCCCTCTTTCAAATTCGGTTTCAGCTCCGCTGACAGCGAGCCAGTCGCCCGAATTGAGAGTCGGATTCATCGAATCGCCCTCAACGCCGACAACCCTGAACATGAGTGCAAAAACGAGAAAAACGGCGATAACGGCACCCTTCAGCGAATCCAGAGCATCATAAAGCGATTCATGAAAACGGCTCGCAGGTCCGGCATCATCCTCTTCGGCTGAGGAAAACTCAACCCAGAACTCCTCTATTCTTCTCAAGCTTCTGCCCCCTTCCGCCGTTCGGATGATTTCATTTTTCTCAGAAATAACAATAAAGGTGTAACAACCGAAAAATTGTTACACCCTCATGCTCATTATCTGATCTGTTCCTTAACCTTTGCAGCCTTACCGACTCTGTCTCTGAGGTAATAAAGCTTGCTTCTGCGAACTCGGCCGTGTCTGACAAGTTCAACCTTGGCAACGTTGGGGGAGTGGAGAGGGAATACTCTCTCAACACCTACACCGTAGCTGAGGCGGCGGACTGTGAAGGTTTCGGAAATGCCTGAACCTTTGCGGGCGATAACTGTACCTTCAAAAACCTGAATTCTTTCTTTGTCGCCTTCACGAATCTTAACATGAACCTTAACGGTATCACCGATTTCGATGGCAGGTACTTCGGATTTCAGAGAATCCTGTGCGATCAATTTGAGTGCATCCATTGTTAATTCCTCCGATTTTTTCCAGACGTTCGTAGCCGCTTACGCAACAAGAGGACCATCCGCTTTAATGTTATTAAGCATTAAACCCCGTCTTTGAGAGCCGAAGCCGCTAATGACGGCACAAATGCGAATAATATAATATCACAGCTTTTGCAATAATGCAAGTGTTTTTTTGTTTTTGTGAATATTTTATGTTTTACTCAAAAACAGAGAGGTCATTGCAGAGCAGTTTGGTTCTATTGACGGAAGTTTTCTCGGGTTCTGCGGCAAACTCCGCAAAAAGAGAATTCATCAGAAGCTCTGCATTCAGATTGACCGTGTTGCCTGCGGCAAGAATCGTTCTGATCCTGACCGAGCAGCCGTCGGCTTCACATTCAAACGAACGGACCATTTCGCAAAGGTTGACCGTTTTGATTCCCCTCTTGCTCCGCTTCTCGGCATTAAGGACTCCGCCCTCAATGACCGACGATGCTCCTGCCGCAAAGCCTTCCGCCTCGCCCTCGCTGAGGAATACGGTTTCGATCTCATATTCGGCGGCGGCAATTTCGTTCGGCTTTTTCACGGGTTCGCAGACATCAACGATCTCTATGCCCTCGGGCATGGCGGAATTGAGTCTGCTCTTTATTTCATCAAAGGACATGTCATCTTCGATTCTTATGTCAAGAGGCTCTCTGAGCCCCGTCTGACCGAGAGGAAGAGGCATGAGGAATGTCATGTAAGGATGGGGGTTGAAGCCCTCTGTGTACCAAAGCGGAATCCCCGCTCTACGCACGGCACGGGTCATGCATCGGTTCATATCGAGATGCGAAATATAAATCGCAAGTCCGCTCTTTTTAAACCACAGTCTGACGGATTTCATCGCACACACCTCCGTTCAGTTTTGAAGCTCCGCAGCCTGCGCATTTTTCTCTGCAACATGCGGTTGTTTCGCCCTTATGAGCCTTTTGGTTTTCTCTGACAAGGAAGCTCTTGGTCACGCCGTAATCCATATGATCCCACGGGAGAACCTCGTCATATTCCCTCTTTCGGGCTGTATAGAAGAACGGATCGATGCCGCATTCTTCAAAGCTCTGCATCCACTTTTCTCTGTCGAGATGCTCCTCCCAGCCGTCAAAGCGGCAGCCCTTGCGCCATGCGGTTTCGATAACATCGGCAAGACGGCGGTCGCCTCTCGAGAACACACCCTCGAGAAAGCTTGTCCACGGAACATGCCTCGAAACGCTGACCTTTCTCGTTTTCACGCAGGAGATGAGATAATTCTGCTTGTCGATAAGAACCTCGGGCTTGTCCTGTGGCTCCCACTGGAAAGGAGTGAAGGGCTTGGGAACGAGCGAGGCAACGCTGATATTGACGGCAACGCTCTTCCCCTTGGGCTTGTTTTCATTTTTATAATATTCGTCGACGACCGCCTGAGCGAGGTCGGCGATTCCCTGAATATCCTCTTCGGTTTCAGTCGGAAGTCCTATCATGAAGTAGAGCTTGACTGCTGTCCAGCCGCCCGAAAACGCCTGCCTTGCAGTCGAAAGCACTTCATTTTCGGTTATATTCTTGTTGATAACATCACGCAGACGCTGAGTGCCCGCCTCGGGAGCAAAGGTCAGACCGCTTCTGCGCACAGCATTGAGCTGCTCCATAAGCTCCTTAGGGAAGTTATCGGCACGCAGAGAAGGCAGGGCGATATTGATTTTTTCCTCAACCGTCCACGGAAGCATGTTTCTGATGAGTTTTTCGAGTCCCTTATAATCGCTCGTGCTCAGAGAACAAAGCGAAATTTCGTCATAGCCCGTGCTGTCACAGATCGCACGGCACTGCTTTTCAACCGTTTCGGGAGATTTTTCTCTTATCGGGCGGTTGAGAAAGCCTGCCTGACAGAAGCGGCATCCTCTGATACAGCCTCTGAATATTTCGACGGTCGTTCTGTCATGAACAACCTCGAGGAAGGGCACAACGAACGTTTCGGGAGAATACATCGAATCAAGGTCGGCAACATTGCGCTTTTCGATCTTTTCGGGTGCGCCGCAGGTCGGAGTTACCGACTTGACCGTGCAGTCGTCATTATACTCAACCTCATAAAGCGAGGGAACATAAACACCCTTTATCTGAGCGGCGGCTTCGAGAAACTCCTGCTTTGAAGCACCCTTTGCCTTATATTCCTTCAGAAGGTCGATAAGCTCGTTAGTTACCTCTTCACCGTCACCGGGCAGAGTTATATCAAAGAATTCAGCCATCGGCTCACCGTTGCAAACGCAGGTTCCGCCTGCAACAACGATGGGTGTGAGCTCCTTTCTGTCACGGCTTCTGACGGGAATGCCTGCAAGATCAAGCATGTTGAGCACATTCGTATAGCTCAGCTCATACTGCATGGTAAATCCGAGAATATCGAACTCAGTCAGAGCATCTCCGCTCTCGAGAGCATAGAGAGGAATGCCGTTTTCCCTCATCACCTGCTCCATATCAACCCACGGAGCAAATACTCTTTCGCACCACGCATCCTCTCTCGCATTGACAAGACCGTAAAGAATTTTCATTCCGAGATGCGACATGCCTATTTCATATGTATCGGGGAAGCAGAACGCATAGCGGATATCGACCTTCGATTTATCCTTGACTACGCTGTTAAGCTCGCCGCCCGTGTATCTGCCGGGCTTCTGAACCTTCGGCAGGAATTTTTCAATCTGTCTGGGATACATAAGCTATCTCCTGTTCAAATAACATATCCCGAATATAATAACATATTTGTTTGAAAAAATCTACAGTTTTACAGAGCCTTTTTCCTTTTTGTCCAGAAAGCCGACCGCTCCGAGATAGACCGCCGCACCGCCGAGAGTTATGTTGCCGTATTCAAGTGCCGCCGCAAAGCCGAAAAGAGCCATCGGAACAAGAACCGCAAACATGGCCCCGTCGCATATCCTCTCCGCCTTTTCCTCGTCTGACACTCTGCAAAGAAACTCGAAGAGAATGTTTCCGCCGTCAAGAGGTCTGCACGGAAGCAGATTGAATGCTCCGATAGCAAGGCTGATAACTGCGGCATTTTTTATATTTCCGTTTTCTCCCGACAGCAAAAAAAGAACGGCAGACATCAGAAGATTTGCCACAGGTCCTGCCGCATAAACGGGAATATCCGACCTTCTCGGGCTCATCGGATTTCTTTCAAGCTTTATGCCGTAAAACGAAAGCTCGACAAGAGCAGGTTTTTCCCCGAAAGCAAGCATGCAGAGAAGATGCGCCGCTTCATGCACAAAGCAGCAAAACAGCGCAACCGCACAGACTCCGCTGCTGTCAAGAATCAGCATGCAGGTCACTGCGGCGGCAAAAGAGATGTTGATTTTCACATCTGTTTCGCCCCGTTTAATTTTCATCGGGATATATGAGCGGCTCGGGATTGACTCTTATGCCGTCAATCCTCACCTCGAAATGAAGATGAGGCCCCGTTGACCAGCCCGTTGAGCCGACGAGCCCGAGCGTTTCCCCGTTTCTGAGAACGGTTCCTTCGGGAGCGTATATCTCGCTCAGATGGCAATAATAGGTTTCAAAGCCGTCGGAATGCTCGATCAGAACATATTTGCCCCAGACCTCGCTTTCGCCCGATGCAGTCACCCTTCCCGAAAACGCCGCCGCTACCGCCGTACCCTCGGGTGCGGCAAGATCGATGCCCGTGTGAAACCCGTAGTTGCCCGAAACGGGGTTTGTTCTGTAGCCGAAAGGCGAAGTCAGCCTTGCGTTTTCAACAGGCACGGTCACGGGTGCGCTGACGGTATAGCGTGCAAAGGTCGTTCCGCTTGCCGCCTGCTCCGACGCGATATCTTCACCGCCGCCGATTATCTCTCCCGTTGCGACTGTTTCATCCGCCGCATTTTCGGCAGGCTCCTCAGATTCGAGAATAAGCTTTGCGGTTACCTCTTCTTTTTTCTCCGTAACTCCGCCAACGGGTGCAAACGCCTCCTGCGCCGTGCTTCTTATTTCGGAGAACATCTGCGATACGCTCATGTTCCTTGACATTATTTTTCCGTAATCCGATTTCATTTTTTCCGCCGCCGACGGACTGAGCTTCGACACAAGCAGAACGCCTCCCGCAACAACGATGCAGAGAACGCACTGAAGCAGAATCAGACGGACAAAATAATCCGTTTTCGTGGCTTTCTTTCTCTTTTCCGAACCGTTCTGAGCCGAATAGTCAAAACGGCTTCTGTATTCGCTTCTTTCTTCTCGGGCAAATCCGTTTTCCATAATTACCTCCACAGGAACAACATAACAAAATATATTCAATGATATGCCATACAGCCATACGGTTATGACAGCATAAAAAATGCCTTTGCAAAAAAGTTCACAAATTATTAACAATTATATGTTCACGAAATACATTTTTTTATTGTTTTCTTTTATGGGTATCATTCGGAAAGGAGGCGTTTTACGAATTGGCACAGATCAAATCCGAAGAAGAGATAAATGGGCTTGTGAACAACTACGGTCCGATGATCTTCAGAATATGCTACTGCATTCTCTGCAATTCGGAGGATGCCAAGGATGCCGTTCAGGAAACCTTTCTGAAATATCTGACCAAGGCACCCGAGTTCAACGGCGAAGAGCACAGGAAAGCGTGGCTTATCAAGGTTTCCTCAAACATCAGCAAAAACATGCTTATGTTCAGGCTCAGGCGTGAAGCCGCCAACCTTGAAGATTTTGCCGATATCGGCATCAGCGAGAAGGACTATGACGATTTCGAGTTCATCATGAGCCTTCCTGCAAAGCATAAGATCGTAATGACGCTGTATTATGTTGAGGGCTATACAAGCAAGGAAATAGCCGAGATCATGAATATAAGCGAAGAAGCAGTCAGAAAACGCCTTGAAAAAGGCAGAAAAATGATAAAGAAAGAAATTGAAACCGAGGAGATGCTTTAATGGATCACGAAATCAAAGAATATATCAGACTGATCGGTTCGATCTCGCTTCCGGAATCGGCAAGAAAAAGCATAACAGAACATTTGATTCAGCACAAAAACCGTGTTGCAAAGGAGATAACGGGTAAACATATTGCTGCCGCTTCGGCGGTTGCCGTGCTTGCCTTCGGAGCGATTCTTGCGGCACGAGGAGCAAAGAATAATATCAATGCAGCGTGAGGTTAATATGAAAAATCAGACTATCAATCCGTTTTTTAAATTTGAAAACAGTTCTCTCCCGCTCGGCTTTGAGGTTCCCGATGTTTCCATGTTCGGAATGCTCAGAATCTCAGCCGAAACCCGCAGCGACGATCCGGCATACGAATATTTCGGAACACAGTGCACCTATCGCCGTCTTGTTGAAAGAATCGAAAAGATTTCGGGAGCATATTACAGTCTTGGTGTAAGAAAGGGCGACATCGTTACGATCGTCATGCCCAACACTCCCGAGGCAGTCATCAGCATCTATGCTCTCAACCGCATCGGTGCCGTTGCGAACATTCTCCATCCCCTTTCGGCTCAGGAGGAAATCAAGGAGCATATCAACAGAGTCGGCAGCAAGGTTCTTCTTTGCGTTGACATCTGCAGCGAAAAAATATCGCACATTATCGACAAAACTCCCGTCGAAAAGGTTATCATCGCTTCTGCGGGCGATTCCATGCCTGCCGTCATGAAAACTCTTTATGCGCTCAAATGCATGAAGAATTTCAAATATGACAAATCAGACAAGAGATATCTTTCATGGAAGGCATTTGAAAAGCTGTCTGGCGATGCAAAGGAATATCTTCCCACGGGCGAAATGAACAACGAAACGGCAATCATTCTTCACAGCGGCGGAACTACGGGAACGCCCAAGGACATCATGCTCTCGAACCGCAATTTCAACGCTTTCGGCATCCAGGCGGTTCTTACGCTCAGAGATGTCAAAGCAGGCGATAAGATCCTTGCTATCCTCCCCATCTTCCACGGCTTCGGTCTTGGAGTATGCGTTCATGTTTCATTCTGCTTCGGAGCATGCTCCGTTCTCATTCCGCAGTTCAACTCGAAGAAATTCGCAGGAATCTTAAAGAAATACAAGCCCTCCATGCTCTTCGGAGTGCCCACTCTTTATGATGCACTCCTCAAAGCAAAGGGAACGGATAAGATCGATTTCTCATTCCTTAAATACGCAGTCAGCGGCGGCGACACTCTTCCCGAAAAGCTTGAAAAAAGCGTCAACGAATTCCTTGCCGCTCACAACTCCGACATCAAAATCTGCGAAGGCTACGGCATGACCGAGGGTCTTGCTGCTCTGAGCCTTTCCGTCGGAGAAAACTACAGATCAAGAACTATCGGCAAGCCTCTCATCGGAACGGAAATGTGCATCGTTGAACCCGGAACAAACAATGTTCTTCCCCCCGATACTGACGGTGAGCTCTGCGTCAGCGGACCGACGGTTATGATCGGCTACAGAAACAATCCGCAGGAAACAGAAAACGTTCTCCGCACCCATGCCGACGGAAAAGTCTGGCTTCACACGGGTGACATGGCTTCAATGGACAAAGACGGCTTTGTTCATTATAAGCTCAGAATCAAGAGAATGATGATAACCTCGGGCTTCAATGTTTATCCCTCACAGATAGAAAGCGTTATTGAAGAGCTTGATTTCGTTGACAAATGCGTTGTTGTTCCGATTCCTCACACATACAAGAAAGAGGTTGCAAAAGCATATATCGTTCTGAAAGACGGAAAAGCCAAAAACGAGGAAACCGAAAAGGAAATCAAGGAATACTGCAAAAAGAAGCTCATGCATTACAGCGTGCCCTATAAGTATCAGTTCGTTGACCTTCTTCCCAAAACGGCTTACAACAAGATCGACTTCATGAAGCTTCAGAAGGAAAGCGCAAGGGAGGCTGTCTGATTTGGCAAATAAACCGAGAACCTGGGGCTATAAGCTTCTTGCTCCCGTGCTCAGCCTTGCTTTCAAAGCATATTACTCTCCCAAGGTGTTCGGCAAGGGCAATATCCCCGAAAAAGGTGCGGTCGTTGTTGCAGGCAATCACAAGCATGTTCTTGACCAGTGCCTCGCCGCAATCACAACGCACAGAGCCATAAATTACATGGCAAAAGCAGAATATTTCAAAGGCTCCTTCGCATGGTTTTTCAAGTTTGCAGGCTGCATCTGCGTCAACCGCAACGGTCACGACGAGGAAGCAAAGGCGTCGGCAAACGCAGTTCTTGAAAACGGCGGTGCTCTCGGAATTTTCCCCGAAGGCACACGCAACAAGACTGACAATCTGCTCGGCGAATTCAAGTTCGGAGCGGCATCTCTTGCCTGCAAAAACGGAGCTATGATAGTTCCCGTTGCAGTCACGGGCGAATATAAATTCAGAAGCAAAACCCTCTGCTCAAGAATCGGCACCCCCTTCAGCACAAAGGGCATGACCGTTGAGCAGGCAAACAAAAAGCTCCACGATGAGATCGTGAAGCTGATAAAAGAAAATCTTGATGCAGGCTACGGAACTCCCGAGGAGTTTGAAAGAGCCGCAAGATACATAGCATAAAAGAACAGCAGGAGTCATCTTCAACTCCTGCTGATTTTTTATTTAAGTCCCAGACTGTTATTCAGAAGAAGCGAGCTGTAGATAAGCAGAACATCCGCATTTTCAAAATTCACCATATTGCCGATAACGGCAGGGTTGATATATCGGATATCAACAACGGTTATTTTTGAATAGCTCTGAATCAGAAGAGGAACAAGACTGCTTCCGAATGAATCCCTGAAAACAACGAGCTCTCTGCTGTTTGAGCTGAGATGGTTTTCGATCGTCAGCAGAGCCTGATTGCCCGAAAGGAACATCTCATAGGGATCCTTGCCGTTTGCCTTCTCAGCATCATAGACCTCAACCTCTTCGGGCATTCCCGTTTCATAGCTCTTCACCTTGCAGAATTCAATCGCAGGATTCGTAAGATACTTGATCGTATCGGGCTTGACGGGAAGCGCCGCCTGACCGTAATAGGTGCCGTAAAAAGGCTTTTCAAGCTCATTGACGGCAAAATCATCGCTGAATGAAACGCCCGTTTTCTTCGCAATTCCGGCGGCAATATCAACTATCTTCTCCTGCCTCCAATGGCTGTCGGTGAAATAATAATCATCTCCCGAAAGCATCGGCACTATGTCGATATATTCCGCAAACGGAGTCTTTTCTCTGACCGAGGATATAAGCGAACTGTAGTCAAGGCTCAGATATCCGCCTTCTTCGGCTATAAACATGTTTTTATCGGGTATGACCGAAAGATAGACCTTCGCTCCGCTGTCCTTGATGAAGCTGTCATATATGAATGAAAACCTGCCCGTCGCATGGTTTATCATTTCTTCCCGGAGAGGATATTCGAGCTTTGAAATATGACCGTCGGAAAGAATGACATCGTTGTTATCCTTGTTCAGAAAAACATAATGCGAGAAGAAAGCCTTTATGCTTCTGAAAGCATCTCTTGCAGGAAACTGGTCGAGCGTATAATCCTCGAACTCCTTCATGAATTCTCCCGAAACAACGGTATTGAAATTCAGCTCGGGGAAGACTGCCAGCGCTCTCCTCTCGCTGTCGGAAAAAGCGGTTTCCTCTTTGACAAGATTCCAGCCGAAAAAGCCGAGAAAAAGAACTGCCGTCAGAACGGTGAGAACGATATTCTTAACTTTTTTATTCATAACGGCACCTCCTTAAAATCTGAAATAAAGGAACGGATTGAACGAGCCGTCAACAAGATATGCCGTCATGACAACCATCAGTCCGATAATGACAATCGGTTCAATGATATTGAACAGCTTTTCGTGCTTCTCCGATATTTTTGAAACGAGTTTTTTCGGGAAAGGCGTTGAGCCGATGACAGCAATCGCAATAACGACCGCATAGCTTCTCAGATAGTAGAAAAGCTCTGCCGAAACGGCGGGAACATCTCCTGCGCCGAACATCGCCGCAATATAGCGCATCGCTTCACCCATATCAGCCGCATTGAAGATAACGAAGCTGATGATAACGAGAAACATGACATAAATATGACGGAGCACCTTTGATCTGTCGAGATACTTTTTCAGCCAGAGCTTCTCGAGAACGAGAAGAACGGCAAAATAAAGTCCCCAGACGATGAAATTCCACGCCGCACCGTGCCAGAAGCCCGTCAGAAGCCAGACAACGAAAATGTTTCTGAACCATTTGATCTTTGAAACACGGTTGCCGCCGAGAGGAATATAGACATAATCTCTGAACCATGAGCCGAGTGACATATGCCATCTGCGCCAGAATTCCGTAACACTTCCCGAAATATAGGGATAATCGAAGTTTTCAAGGAAATCGAAGCCGAAAACCTTGCCCATACCGATTGCCATATCGCTGTAGCCCGAGAAGTCAAAATAGATATGAAGCGTGAAAGCAACGGCATAAAGCCAATAGAACATGACCGACTTGTCATCGGATGCCCTGAAAACATCGCAAAGCTCTCCGAGAGCGTTCGCAATCAGGATCTTCTTGCCAAGACCGAGAACAAATCTTCTTATTCCCTGAGCAGCACCCTCAAAGCTGTGAGTACGGCTTACGAGCTGCTTTTCGATATCCGAATAACGAACGATCGGACCTGCGATAAGCTGAGGGAACATCGAAACATATGCCGCAAGGGAAATCGGATTTCTCTGTGCCGCAACATCCCCTCTGTAAACATCGACCGTATAGCTGAGTATCTGGAAGGTGTAGAAGCTTATGCCGATTGGCAGGGCGATTCCCGTAAGCGGTACGGAAAGCCCCGAAACGCTGTTGAACGAAGAAATAAAAAAGTCTGTATATTTGAAAAATCCGAGCATCGCAAGGCTCGAACCGACGGAAAGAACAAGAAAAACCTTGCCGAGCGGTTTATCTCTGAATTTTTCAATCAGCAGTCCGAAAACATATCCCGAAACGATCGCCGCTATCATAAGAAGGGCAAACTTCGGTCTGTCCCATGCATAAAAAACAAGGCTCGATATCAGCAGAACAGTATTTTTCAGCTGCTTGGGTGCCGCAAAATAAAGAATCAGAACGCACGGAATAAAATAATATAGAAAAGGTATGCTTGAAAACAGCATTCTGTTCAACCTTTCTGTTGATTAATGATAAACGGGCGCAGAAAAACTACGCCCGTCAACTGAATTATTGGTTGTTCGGAGTCTGATTATGCAAGGCTCATGGGGCACATAAGGAAGAATACTGTGTTGCCGACGTTTTCGCAAACCATTTCTTCTGCTGATGTGCAGATATTCCATCTGAGATTTGCTTCGGATTCGAGAGTTGCCTTGAAGCCTTCAACATCTGCGCCGTCTGCAAGCTTGAAGATATAGCCTACGAAGGGAATCGTGCCGATGCCGGGAGCAAAGGTATATGCTTCTTCAAAGCCCTTGATTTCGTTGTTGAAGCCTGTGAGGAAGCCTTCTTCCATGGGCACAACCATGGGCATGAACTGGATTGACTCGTGAGTCATGATCTTGTTTGCAAGCTCTTCGGGAGTTGCTGAGGGGTTAGCTGCAAGCTCATCGTAGAATACGTTGAGAAGGGTCTGAGCAGCGCTTGTGCCGTTTGCTGCAGGAGTATCAACTGCGGGAGTGTCAACTGCAGGAGTGTCAACGCCGGGCATTTCGGGGCCTTCGCCGGGGGCTGCGGGCTGATTGTCTTCAGCAGGAGCCTCTGTCACGGGAGCAGTTGTTGTTTCTACGGGTGCTTCGTTGCCGCCGCAAGCAGCAAATGAAAGAATCATAGCTACTGAAAGAATGATTGCAAAAAGTTTTTTCATGGTTTTTTCTCCTTTATTATCTGCGGTTTCTCCGCATAATTTACTTTGTTATTTTCTTGTGACAGTCCAGCAGACACCGTCATGCTCAAGAACAAGAACGCAGGTTTCTCTGCCGTAATCGACCGTCATTTCGCTTTTCTGAAGTCCGCTGCTTCTCCAGACGATTTCAACATCGTCGTTTGCAGAAAACTCCGTCAGACCTTTTTCTTCGCCCTCAACATCAAACTCGCCGCTGTCAACGGTTATGAAGGCTCCGCCGTCAAGTTCAAGCTCAACTCTGACCTCAGCCTCAGAAACCGTCCTTGCGGCACCACCTCCTGCGACTTCAATGCTTGCTCTTTCAGCAACAGATGAGCCGTTGACACTGACCTCAAATCCGTTACCGTTAAACACAGTAAGCACTGCAACCGCAACAAGCACTATGCATGCCGCCGCAGCAACCGCTCTCGAAAAAGCGGTTCTGAAAACGAGGATATTGTCTTTTTTGTTTTCGGCGGAAGAAAAAACTCTTTCCCTGAGCTCTTCAGGAGCCTTGACGGCAGAATAAGCATTCTTCTGTTTATCGTCAAACATCAGTTTTCTTCCTTTTCAATATAGTTTCGGAGAGCATCTCTTCCTCGGGCAAGCCTCATCTTAACTCCCGAAGCGCTGATTTTCAGCATATCCGAAATCTCTTCGACCGAAAAGCCTTCAAGATAATGAAGCGTGACCGCCGCTCTGTATTTTTCGGGAATCTGTTCGAGCGCTCTGTAAAGCTGAGCAACAGAATCTCCGTCTGACGAATCCGCCGTCAGATGCTCGGCATCCTCAAGAGTCAGATGATTCCGCACAGCTTTATGCCGGAAAATATCATGGCATCGGTTGACCGTTGCACGGATAAACCATGCACGCTCATGCTCCGGATCGTTGAAGCTCACCTTGCTGTCATGATATTTCAGAAAAACATCATGAACGGCATCCATGGCATCCTCGGCGTTTCCGAGCTGAGCCAGAGCAACTCTGAAAAGCATGTCGGAATAGCTGTCATATGCCGCCGAGAGAGCATCTCTCCTGCTTTCTGAAAGGCTCAATTTCCGCCCTCCTGTCAATAAAACGAATAAGACCCGCAAAAGGTCACAAGAATTTTAAAAAATTTTTTCAGTTCAAAATCAAACTCTCAGAGATTATATCATATATGTCTGATGATTACAAACATTTTATTTGTTATTCAGCGTGATTGTTGAAAGCCAAACGAAACCATGCTATAATTAAAACAAGGAGGGAGAAAAATGTCATTATATTTCATTGATTACGAAAACGTTCATATCGACGGATTGAAAGGCGTTGCCAAATTATCGGAAGACGATACTGTATGCATTTTTTACAGTGAAAAAGCAAACACCATGACATTCGGATTGCATAAACGACTAATAGAAAGTAAAGCAAAGATTGAATATTATAAAAGTCTGACAGGCACTCCCCACTCTCTGGATTTCCAGTTAGCCTCAATAGTAGGCTATAAAATAGCCAAAGAAGAAGCCTCTGAATATGTTATCATCTCCAAAGACAAAGGCTTTGACAGCATCGTTGATTTATGGACAAAAAAGAAAATTGAAATATCAAGAGTTGAAGATATAACAACAGATGCTCGAAAATCAAAAAGCGAACCTTTCCAGGAAATCACCGCTCTCATCGGAAAAGAAAATGAAAGTTATTCCGCAATTATAAACAAGGCGCTGAAAGAAAGAAAAAGCAAGGAAGGCGTTCACAATTACCTTATGAAAGAATTGCACGACAACAAAAAAGTTACCGAGCTATACAAAAAAATCAAACCCTTGCTGAAAGAAAAAAGCTGATTGCATCCCACGCCCCGCTCAAAAAAGCGGGGCTTTTTCATTTCATAACCAAACGACGAATCAAAACAGCCAAAGCCGTTCATTAAAATATTGCTTTCCGTATAAAACAAGAACAGAAGCATCTAAACCAATAACATAAAACAACTGTGAAACTATAAAGATAATGCCGATATAATATTGACAAACGAAACCTTTTGTGATAACATGTATTTGTTCAATAAACAAATTTGTTTATTTATGCAATAAATACTGTTTGTTTCCGATATTTTCGGACTTGCTTTTATTTGTCAGAACATATTAATTTGTGAATCGGTGCACACCAAACAGCTTCATTTTCAGAGGAAGGAGGTAACCTGATGTTTGCTCCGACAGCGTTTGGGGTCATGCTGAAAGAAAGCAGAGAAAATGCAAAGCTTTCGCAATTCGACCTTGCCGCTGAGCTCGGCAAGACCGCTCAGTACATCAGCAACATCGAAAAGGGCAAGAATAATTCGCCGCCCGATGACGATGCTCTTTATAAATTGATAGGCATACTCGGACTCAACAGCTGCGATGCAGAGCGCTTCAGGTTTCTCGCATACGCCGACCGAGGTATGCTTCCTCCCGAAATGTTCCGTTATGTTTTCGACTCCCCCGCCCTTATCGGGCTTCTGAATTACGCCGTCAGCAACAGCATTCCAACGGATTATTGGGATTCTATATATAATTCCGTTTCAGACAACAGAAAGGTGGATAACAATGGCTAAAACTCCCGATTATATAAAATACGCCGCTTCAATCGTTCCCGACGAAAGACAGATTGCATGGCAGGAAACCGAATTTTACGCATTCATTCATTTCGGTATGAACACATTTACAGACTCCGAGTGGGGCAACGGTAACGAAGACCCTGACCTTTTCAATCCCGAAAACCTTGACTGCCGTCAATGGGCAAAGCTCTGCAAACTTTCGGGTATGAAAGGACTTATACTCACCGCCAAGCACCATGACGGCTTCTGCCTCTGGCCGAGTGCTTACACCGACCATTGTGTCCGTTCAAGCAAATGGAGAGAAGGCAGGGGCGATGTTGTTGCCGAATGCGCCGAAGCCTGCCGTGAATTCGGAATCAAGTTTGGAATATATGTTTCTCCGTGGGACAGACACGAAGAAACATACGGCACGGGTGAAGCATACAACAAGTTCTTCAAAAATCAGCTCCGTGAGCTTCTGACTGCCTACGGCGAGCTTTTCTGCGTATGGTTTGACGGTGCATGCGGCGAGGGAAAGAACGGCAAAAAGCAGGAATACGACTGGGATGGCTATTACAAGCTCATCCGTGAGCTTCAGCCGAATGCAACCATAAACATTTGCGGTCCCGATGTCCGTTGGTGCGGAAACGAAGCCGGTATCTGCCGCAAGAGTGAATGGAGCGTTGTGCCTTACTATCATTCAAACGCAGAGCTTATTGCGGCGGCAAGCCAGCAGAATGTTTCAAAGCCCCCGAAAAAAATAAATCCCACCGCCCTCGATCTGGGCAGCAGGAAGGTTATCAAAAAATGCAGCAAGCTGATATGGTATCCCGCAGAGGTTGACACCTCTATCAGAAAAGGCTGGTTCTATCACAAGAATGAGGATTACTCCGTAAAGCCCCTTTCAAAGCTTATGGATATTTATTATAACTCTGTCGGAGCCAACGCATGCTTCCTGCTCAACATCCCCCCGACTCCCGAAGGAAAAATCTTTGAAACGGATGTTGAAACGCTGCTTTCAATGGGCGTTCAGCTCAGCCTCGATTTCAACGAAAACCTTGCCGAAGGTTCAGTCATAACCGATAACCGCCATCTCGACGAAGCGCACTGCGGACAGATGGCACTCAGCTACGATCCCGAGGAATACTGGCATTCAGGCGATGAGCCCGACGGCTCGGAGCTGATTCTCGATCTCGGCGATGAATATGACATCAACAAGATCGTTCTCGGCGAGCACATCCGAACGGGACAGCAGATCGAGAAATTCTCGCTTTACGCTCAGGTGAACGGCAAATGGAAACGCCTTGCAAAAGAAACCGTTATCGGTTACAAGCGTATCTGCCGTTTTGAAGAGATGCGAGTGCGATATTTCAAGCTTGTCATAGAAAAAGCCCGTTGCTTTGCAACAATTTCAAAATTTGAGGCATATTAATCCCAGGTCTTCCAGATATCGGGGCAGTAACCGACGGTTGCCTGCTTTCCGTTTCTGACGATGGGAGTTTTAAAAAGCTCTCCGTGCTCAAGAAGCTTTTCTTCAACTGCTTCCTTGCTTGCAAGGTATTTTATGAAATGCTTTTCATATGCTTTTGATTTTTCATCGATAAGCGCTTCCATCGAACCGACTGCGGATCTGACGCTGTTATATTCGCCCTTGCTCAGATTCTTCTGAGTGAGATCGATGAACTGGAATTTGATTCCCCGTTCCTTGAAATAGCGCTGTGCCTTCTTGGTATCAAAGCATTTGTTTGTTCCGAAAATCTGTATATTCATCAGTCAATACCTCCGTAACGGTGTAACATTATGGTAATCAAAACCCCCCCACAAGTCAATACTGTTATTGAAATTCTGAATGCAAACGGCAAGAGCGCATATGTTGTCGGCGGTGCATGCAGGGATATTCTCATGGACAAAACTGCTCATGACTGGGATGTCACGACCTCTGCCCTGCCCGAAGAAACCGCAGCCTTTTTTTCGGATTACAAAGTAATCGAAACGGGCATTAAGCACGGCACTGTGACGGTTATCGTTGATTCCGTGAGCGTTGAGGTTACGACCTACCGCATTGAATCGGGCTATTCCGACAACCGACATCCCGACTCGGTCGCCTTCACGGACAGAATCGAGGATGATCTCGCAAGGCGTGATTTCACGGTCAACGCAATAGCATATTCCCCCGTCCACGGAACGGTCGATCCCTATGGCGGAATCGGCGACATCAAGAAAGAGATCATAAGATGCGTCGGCGATCCCGACACCCGTTTCGGGGAGGATGCGCTGAGAATTCTGCGTGCTCTGAGGTTCTCTTCGGTTCTCGGATTTGAGATCGAAGAGGAAACTAAGGAAAGCATTAAAAGAAATTACCGCCTTCTCTCAAACATATCCGCAGAAAGAATATTTGCCGAAATGTGCAAAATGCTGTGCGGAAAAGATGTTAAAAGAATACTCACCGAATTCAGCGAGGTCATCTTTTTCATCATGCCCGAGCTCGAGCCGATGAAAAACTGCCTGCAGAATCACGAAAGACATATTTACGATGTCTGGGGACATACGGTTGCCGCCGTTGATGCAGTCAGACCCGAAGCTCATCTTCGATTCGCCATGCTTCTGCATGACAGCGGAAAGCCTCATGTCAGAACGACCGACGAAAACGGGACCGATCATTTTTATCAGCACGCAAAAAAGAGCCTGAAAATCGCAGAAGACATCCTTCTCAGAATGAAATGCTCGAACAGATTCAGAAAAACCGTGTGTGACTTAATCGCACACCATGACTTTCTGCCCGATAAGATAAGCAGGAAAACCTACAAAAAATATATGGCGGCACTCGGCACGGAAACGGTCAGAGAGTTGTTTTATGTCAGAGAAGCGGATGTCAGGGCTCAGAATCCCGTTTTTCTTGAAAACGAACTGAAAGCCAACGAAATCGGGCTGAATGTTCTTTCAGAGATAGAAAACAAAAAAGCTTGTCTGAGCATATCCGATCTGCAGATCAGCGGAAAAGACCTTTCCGAAGCGGGTATTCCCGCATCTCCCGAGATGGGAAAAATTCTCGGAATGCTTCTCGACGAAGTCATGGACGAGAAGCTTGATAACGAAAAAAACGCTCTTCTTGAAAGAGCGACCGAATTATATAAAACGAGGAACGGAAACTGAAAGGAGAAAACATGGAAATTGTAAGAACAGATAACGCAGCGGAATTTGACGCTTTTGTCCGCTCTCATCCCAAGGGACATATGATGCAGACCTCCGCATGGGGAAAGGTCAAAAAAGAATGGGAATGGGTCGGCTTTATCAAAAGAGATAACAACGGAGAGATCAAGGGAGTCTGCGGCGTTCTTCTTCGCAGCATCCCCATGATGCCCTATAAAATGATGTATGCTCCCAGAGGTCCCGTCTGCGACCTTGCAGACAAAGAAACCGTCAGAGAGCTTCTCCTCGCCGCCAAGGAATACGGCGTCAAGAACAAGGCGGTTACTCTCAAAATAGACACCGACACTCTCGCTTCAAATGAAGAATATATCAATCTTCTCAAGGAGATAGGCTTCACCTTCAAGGACCATAGCGCCGGCTTCGACACCGTTCAGGCAAGATATATCCTGCGCCTTGATGTCAAGGGCAAGACCGAAGAAGAGGTTATGGCTTCGTTCCATCCCAAGACTCGCTACAATACCCGTCTTGCCGCAAGAAAGGGCGTTACGATCGAAATCAAGGGCTCGGAGGCATGCGAAGAGTTCCACGATCTCATGCTCGTTACGGGCGAAAGGGATAACTTCGCCACCCGTGACACCTCATATTTCAAGCGAATCATGGATGCATTCGGCGACGATGCAAGAATTTACCTTGCAAAATATGACGGCAAAACGATCGCAGGTGCGCTCGATGTTCTCTGCGGCGACAAGGTCTGGTATGTTTACGGGGCAAGCTCAAACGAATACAGAAATGTTATGCCCAACTATCTCGTTCAATGGGAAATGATAAAATGGGCGATTGAAAACAACTGCTCCTGCTACGATTTCAGAGGCGGATATCCCGACGAAGAAAATCCGCTTCACGGCATTTTCAAATTCAAGATCGGCTTCACCAACGAATATATGGAGCTTATGGGAGAGGCTGACCTCGTTATCAACAAGCTCGGCTTCGCCGCCGTCAATGCCGCTCAGAAGGCCGCAAAGGCAACGAGAGGAATCCGTGCAAAAATCATAAACAGAAAATAAGAATACCACTCAGGCAAAGTTGCTTTGCCTGCTTAAATCCTCCATATTGACAAACACCTCTGAGTCATCAGCTCAGAGGTGTTTGTCTTTGGCTGTTATGTTATATGTTCAACGCTTTTTTCAGATTGAGTCCGAGAATTTTCTCCTTGCATTCATCGGTCAGATCAAGGCTTTTTATTCTTTCAATATCCGCTTTGATGACCTCGGCATTGTTATACGGAAAATCAAGACCGAAAACGCTTCTTTCCTCTCCCGTCTGATGGATCACTCTTTCAAGTTCCTCGTCCGTCAGAGCCCAGACGCTGTCCTTGCCCTTGTGCGTGCCGACGCTTGTCCAGCCTGCATAAACTCCGCCGCCGTTTCTCGAATTGTTGCACATGACGGCAAGAGCCTCTCTGTAAAAATGATAGCCTCCGATATGCTCCATGCTGAATTTCAGCTTCGGGAAATTCCATGCGACCTCATCGAAAAGAATGACCCGGTTATCCCTGAGTCTGTGCCAATGCATACCAGAATGGAAGGATATGAAAAGTCCAAGCTCCTCCGCCCTTGCATAAACCTCAAATGCCTCGGGGCCGTCAATGACGAACTCCTGATACGGCGGATGCATTTTTATTCCCTTAAAACCGAGAGCAGCAATTTTATCAACCTGCTCAGCGAGATCTCCTTTTTCAAAATCAATGTTTCCGAAGCCGATAAGTCTTTCATTTCCCTTTATTTCTTCGGCAAGCCAATCATTCGGATCGCCGTCAAAGCCCGATTCTCTGAATCTGTCGTGAAACGGCGGATAGCACACCGCCATACCGATTCCGCATTCGTCCATAAGCTCAAGAAGCTTTTCGACCGTACCCTCGGGACGGATTTCCTTAGGAAAAACATGAGCATGATTTGCAAATATCATATTATCGCCTCCGTCATTTTTTCTCCAGTTTTTATACCTTAATTATATAATGCGGAAAATATATTTGTCAAATTAATGTTTTACTTTTGCGGAAATATATGTTATAATTCAAAATATCATTCACCATGACAGGAGAGAAAAGTATGAAAAAGATTATTTCGGTTTTGTTATCCGCAACGCTTCTTTTCTCGGCAATCGCAGTCGGATTTTCCGTTTCCGCTGCCGATGACGATTTAAAGATCGCAATAGCATCCGATCTTCATTACAATATTCCCAGAGAAACTCTCGAGGGCGATATCAACGATGAAATCTATTGGTATGCCAACAGAAGAGCCGCCATGGAGGACGAAAGCGGATTCATCATTGACGAAATGCTCAGACAGGTTGCAGAGGATGACAGCTGCGAATACCTGCTCATTTCGGGCGACCTTGTTGATAACGGAAGATCTATCCGTCAGGAGCATATTGATGTTGCCGCAAAGCTCAAGAAATTTGAAGCAGAAAGCGGCAAGGATGTTTTCATCATCCCCGGAAACCATGACTTCGGTCAGGGCGAAAACGATGTCAAGATCGCTGACATTCTTGAGATCTATGCGGATTTCGGCTATGACAAGGCTATCGAAACGCTCGAAGGCACAGGCTCCTACACCGCAGATCTCGGCAGCAAATACCGTCTGATTGCTTTTGACAGCAACGATCCCGCCAGATCAACGGGTGACGGCGTTACAAAAGACGAGGTCAACTGGGTTTGCGACCAGGCAGACAAAGCATACGCCGACGGCAGATATCCCATCCTCATGATGCACCATAATCTCCTTGACCATATGCCCGTTCAGTCAATTTTCAGCAAGGATTTCATCATCGGAAACCATCTTTCCGTTGCCGATAAGTTTGCAAACCACGGCATTAAGGTTGTTTTCTCGGGACACGAGCATTGCAGCGACGTTTCATCATACACAACCCTCAAGGGCAACACAATCTATGACTTCGCAACAACCTCTCTTACCATGTACCCCCTGCAGTACAGAATGATGACTCTGACAGAGGATAAGATCACATACGAAGCCAAAACCGTTGACAGCATCGACCTCGATGCCCTCACCTCAACAGTCAGCGGCTATACTCAGGAGCATCTTGACCTCATGAAAGCAGGTCTTAACGATTACGCAAAGGGATTCCTCAAAGCAGGCGTGCAGTACAGACTCTGGCTCGGAATGACTCCCGAAAAGCTCGGTATCGATGAGGATGCGTTCTATGCAGACCTCGTTTTCACGGCAATCAACGGTCTGACAAGCATTCTTGAAATGCCCCTCTACGGCGAAGGAAGCGTTCAGGAGCTGGCAAAGGAATATAACATCGACATTCCCGACAGCGACTACGAAACAGGCTGGGACCTTGCGACCGACCTCGTTGCTTCTCACTACGCAGGCGAAGAGGCTTACGATTTCTACGGGGATGAGGTTGCCATTCTTCTGCGCACGGTTGCTCTGATCCTTCTCGATGACCTCTCAACCGTCGGCGACGAGATATTCCTCAAAGCGGCAAACGATATTCTTTCACATATCGGTATCGATTCGATCCAGAAGGATCTCACAAAGCTCGGCACAAAGGTCTTCGGTCCCGTAACCGCAGGCGAATATTTCCTTCTTGCCGTCGCCTCCCCCATACTCTATGAGTTTGCTTATGACAGCGACGGAGTCAATGACAATAACGGCGAGTTTGACGGCTACGGTGCAGAAGTTCAGGCTTTTGAAAATGTAACCGCAAAGATCAGCAATATCATCGAAAAGATCATGCTCTATCTCAGCATGTTCGTAAACATTATCTCAAAGATTTTCGCATAAAAGACAATAAGCAAGCCCTCTGCATCAGCTCGATGCAGAGGGCTGTTTTTTTATTCAAAATTGCAGATGATCCTGTCACCCTCAGCGGTAACGGAAACCGATTTTATCGGCTCGTCGCCGCTCTCGACGATTTTCGTCGTGATGACATCCTCAACATTTCTGCGGATAACGTTTCTCAGATCTCTTGCGCCTCTCGTTCCGTCAACGGAAAGTCGGGCAATTGCTTCAATTGCGGCATCATCCCATGTAAAGGTGATTCCCTTGTCAGCAATCGGATCAACAAGCTCGCCGAGCATCAGTCGGGCAATGTTTTCATAGTCCTGCTGAGTGAGATCGTTGAAAACAACGACCTCGTCAACTCTGCCGATAAACTCGGGACGGAGGAATTCGGAAAGAGCCTTGAGAGCTTTTTCCTTCGATGCCTCATTCTTTGTTTTTGCAAAGCCGAGAGCTCCGCCGCCTCGGTTGCTTCCCGCATTCGAGGTCATGATAATGACCGTATTCTCAAAGCTGACATTTCTGCCCTGAGCATCGGTAATTTTTCCTTCATCGAGAATCTGCAGAAGGATATTCATGACATCGGGATGCGCCTTTTCGATTTCGTCAAAAAGGACAACCGAATAGGGCTTGCGGCGCACCTTTTCCGTGAGCTGACCCGCTTCGTCATAGCCGACATATCCGGGAGGCGAACCGATGATTCTCGAAACGGAGTGCTTCTCCATGAACTCACTCATATCAAGACGGATAAGCGTTTCGGGAGTGTCAAAAAGCTCCTTTGCAAGAAGCTTGACAAGCTCCGTTTTACCGACACCCGTCGGACCGACAAAGATAAACGATGCGGGGCGTCTTCTCGGGCTTATCTGAACTCTGCCTCTTCTTACTGCGGCACCGACAAGGCTTATCGCCTCGTCCTGACCGATGAGATTTGCTTTCAGATTGCTTTCAAGATTCGAGAGTCTTCGAAGGTCGCTTTCGATAACCTTGCTTGCAGGAATGCCCGTCCAGAGCTGGATAACCTTTGCGAGGTCATCCTCCGTGACATGGCAGTCAGCAGCAAGCTTTTCAAGCTTCGCAACCTCCCCACGGACCTGAATCAGTTCCGCCTTGACCTTTGCGATCTCCTCATAGTCCGCTTCCTTTTCTCCGTCGGTTTCCATAAGCTCAGCTTCGTGAGCCTCAAGATCGCTGAGCTTTGCAAGAGCGGCTTCGTAATCGCTTATAACCTTGTTGCGCAGATTTGCGCAGGTGCAGGCTTCGTCAAGAAGGTCGATTGCCTTGTCGGGCAGGAATCTGTCGTTGATATATCTTTCGGAAAGAATGACCGCTTTTTCGATAAGCGTGTCGCTGACCTTGACTCTGTGGAAATCCTCATAGTAATCCTTGACACCCTTGAGCATTTCGCAGGTCTGGTCGATTGACGGCTCCTCAACTCTGATGGGCTGAAGACGGCGTTCGAGAGCCGCATCCTTTTCGATATATTTTCTGTATTCGGTGAAGGTCGTTGCGCCGATAATCTGAATCTCGCCTCTTGAAAGAGAGGGCTTGAGAATATTGGCGGCGTTCATCGAGCCTTCCGCATCACCCGTACCGACAAGAGAATGAACCTCGTCGATGAAAAGAATGATGTTGCCCTCGCTCTTGACCTCGTCGACAAGACCTTTGATTCGGCTTTCAAACTGACCTCTGAACTGCGTGCCTGCAACAAGAGCTGTCAGGTCAAGCAGATGGATCTCTTTGTCCCTGAGCTTTGCAGGAACATTTCCCTCGGCAATTCTCAGGGCAAGACCCTCCGCAATCGCAGTTTTGCCGACACCTGGCTCACCGATAAGGCAGGGATTGTTCTTCGTTCTTCTGCAAAGAATCTGAACCGCTCTGTAAATCTCGTTTTCTCTGCCGATGATGCGGTCGATTTTTCCTGCCCTTGCCTTTGCGGTAAGGTCAGAGCAGTAAAGTCCGAGGAATTTGCGTTTCTTTTCGTTTGGCTCTTCCTTGTTCTTTCTGCCGCCCCATTTCTTCTTCTTTTCGGATGTTTTTTCGGCTGAGTTGTCTGACGAGGTCGCTTCCTCGCCGCCGCTTACTGCGCCGAAATTCTGAAGATTCTGGAGGAAGGGCATCGTTCCTGCGCCGCCCGGCTCAAAGCTTCCGTCCTCGCCGAACATGGCATCGAACTGCTCGCTGACATCGTCGATCTCATCCTCGGAGATGCCCATGCTCTGCATTATCTGCTTGACGGGTCCGATATTCATTTCCATGGCGCATTTGAGGCAAAGACCCTCCTGCGTTGTTTTTTCGCCCTCAACCTTCGTTACAAAAAACATGGCGGGACGCTTTTTGCATTTAACACATAAAACCTGTTTCATTTAAAAAAATCCTTTGAAAAATATATACTATAATTATTTGCCTGATTTTCTTTCTTTAATCTGTCTTACAACATCGGGAATGTAGCTGCCGAACGCAACAAGAGTCAGAAGAACGCTGATGCAAACGAGAGCGATCATGAGCCAGTTGGGAAGAACAAAAGCCTTGAAGAGTCCGATGTCGGGACCGAAAGCGATTATAACTATCATAACCGCATAGAAAACAAAGGTTGCGATCTTGCCGGGCATTTCCGCCGCACAGGGTTTAAGACCGAAGGCGATCATTATCGCTCCGCCGACAACCATAACAGCCTCCTTGATGAGGAAAACAAGGAAAACCCAGCTGAAAGCCTTGATCGTTGCATCCGCACTGCCTCTGAAGGTCAGATAGAGAACGATCGCAATAGTAATCTGAGTCAGCTTATCGGCAACGGGGTCGAGCATCTTGCCCAGAGCACTTATCTGATTGAATTTTCTTGCGATCTTGCCGTCGAAGAAATCTGTAAGACCCGAAACGAAGAGAACAACGACCGCCCACATGATATCTCCGTTATAATAAAGAACGCCGAAAACGGGAATGAGGGCAATTCGGATAACCGAGAGAAGGTTGGGTATCGTCAGACAGCCCGAGAATAATTCTTTGATGTTGGATTTCATTTTATTAACCTCCAATTATTAGCTGAATAACAGTTTCGCTGATTGCGTTGGTGAGCGATGCCTGAGAAACGGCGAGCGTCAGCTCGTTTTCGGGAACGATGCCTGCCGCAAAAACCGCAAGCACACTCAGCACGGATATAACGGCAAGCCCCTTGACTGCGCCGAGAACTCCGCCGAGAGCCTTGTTGATTCCGTTGATTATCGGGAGCTTGAAAAGCGAGCCGACAACCGAAACAAGAATCGACAGAAGCGATGAGCAGATTATGTAAATGATAATAAAGCACAGTGTTTCAAGAATCGGAAGCAGAACAGCATCCAGAATCTTTTCTGCTATTTCTTTGCTTGTCTGCTCAACGTTTTCTTTTATCGACGTATCCTCAAGAATGCCGTCGAGAGATATTTCGTATTTTTCGATAAACGATTTCAGTTCCTCGGGAAGCATTTCCCCGTTTTCGGAATCCTGCACATTCTCCGTTTCAAGCATATTGCCGAGCTGCTCCTCGATATACTGAGAAACGCCCTCTTTTGCAAACGATTCGTTTGCCCATGCGGCAACGGGAGTTGCAAGAGTATGCGCTATGCCGATGCTGATGATAACAGCAATAACCGACAGCACCATTTTTATGAAGCCCTTCCTGCGTCCTTCAAAAATGCAGGCGGCAAAAATCAGAATCAGAATTCCGTCAACAACAAGCGGTAAAAATTCCATTCAGTTACCTCCCCGTGTCAATCAGTATTTGCAAAGCATGCCGTTTTCAACCGTAAAGATATCGTTCGAGCAGAGCATGACCTCTTCCGCAGCCGACGATGTCTGAAAACGGTTCTTTTCGGCACCCTTGCCGTTATAGACGATGATCTCGTTTGCAAGAGCAAGAGCGAGCTTTCCCGAACGGATATCAATGTCCGAGGGCTCACCGTTTACGGTCACGGCATATCTTCTCTCGCCGTTCTTTTTAAACACCGTTATAACCGACTTGGAGCCTCCGAATTCCGAACAGCAGACGGCGACATTTCCTTTTTCATCCGCTTCAACCGAGGCGATGCTGTTTTCCGAATATGTCAGCTCGTCGGTCTTGTTTCCTTCCTTGTCGATAACAACGGTTTTGTTATCGCCTGCGGCAATAACCGTATCCGATGAAGTGAAAAATATTCTGAGAAAAAGCGTTGAGCTGAACCTTGAATCCGAAATCGGAGCGGTTTCCTTTGTGTTGAAAACAATAACTCTCGAATACACATCGGCATTTTCAACTCCCGCTGCAGTAACGGCAACCCGTCTGCCGTTGGGAGAGAGCGAAACCGCAGTTATGCGCTCGTTGGAGCATTCCCAGATAAATTCCTTTTCAAGCTTGCCGTTATAGACGGTCAGAACGCTGTGTCCGTTTGCGGAATGAACGGTTGCAAACCATCCGTTCTTTGCAAGAGCCGCTGTCACAACGGCTCCGCCTTCTTCAACAGAGCCGAGCTGTTCGGTTTTGCTCTGAAGAATAACCTTGTTCGAGCCGCCGCTGTAAACAAGAGCTCTGCCGTTGAACGAAATTGCTTTCGGCTCAGCATTTCCGAGCTGATAGGAGAAAAGCTCGCCCGCCTTGCTGTCAAGAACAAGGCTTTCGTCATCGCTGACGATCAGCATGCGCTCACCGATCGCATCTGTTTTTTTAACATTTTTTCCTCCAAGGGAATACGGGAAGCCGTCTCCCCTTGAAACAAGAGTCTTTATCTGCCTGAGAGAATCCGTCGCATTCGACATAGCAACATTGCCGATAAGCCTTGCGCTGAGGAAAAGTGCAACGACCACGGCAAAAACTACAACGGGAATCCTCAGAAAACGAATAAGCTTTTTAAAATTGACCTTTTGCTTTCCTTTTTTGAAATCAATGATTTTTTTATCTTTCATAAACCATTCCTCTCCGCCGCATCAATAATGTATCTTGTTAAGGTAGAGCCCTCTTGCGGGAGCGGTATAGCCTGCCGCAAAACGGTTCTTTGCCGCAATAATCTGTTTGATAGAGTCCGCAGGAATCTTTCCTCTCGAAATGTCAATGAGAGTTCCCGTCATAATGCGGACCATGTTATAAAGAAAGCCATCCGCCTCGACTTTGAAGATCACCATGTCCCCCTCACGCTCAACAGATGCGTTCATAACCGTGCGCACGGTATCTTCAACACTGCTGCCTGCTGCACAGAACGAGGCAAAATCGTAAGTTCCGATGAAATCCGCCGCCTGCCTTGAAAGAAACTCTTCGTCAAGACGGGGTTTATAATGAAGCGAATAATCATAAAGAAACGGGTTCTTGTTGGGAGAATTCCAGATCTTATAGATATACTCCTTCGATTTGCAGTCATATCTTGCATGGAAACCGAAATCGACCTCTCTGCAGTCAAGAGCTGCGATATCACGGGGCAGAAGTGCATTCAGCGCACCGACAAGCTTCTCGCAGGTTATCGGATTTTCGGTTCTGATGTTACAGCAGTACATGTTCGCATGAACTCCCGCATCGGTTCTCGAGCATCCGACAACATTATCTCTGCTTGAGCATATTCTTTCAAACGCATCCTGCAGGGTCTGCTGAACGGTTACCGCATTCTCCTGAACCTGCCAGCCGTGATAATCCGTTCCGTCAAATGAAATTGTCAAAAGTAAATTACGCATAGTATTCCTTCTTGAAAAATTTAAATTACCGCCTCAAAGAAATGATTGAGAACGATAACGCCTGCCGTTATCGCAACGCAGGCAATCATAGCCGCAAAATCGAGAGCGGAGAGCTTCATCTGCTTCATTCTCGTTCTGCCCTCACCGCCCGTATAGCAGCGGCAGGTCATCGCAAAAGCAAGCTCATATGCTCTTCTGAAAGCCGAAACCATGAGCGGAACAAAAATCGGTACGAGTGCCTTGGCACGCTCGATGATCCCGCCCGTTTCAAGGTCGGCTCCCCTCGCCTTCTGAGCGTTCATGATCCGGTCGATCTCTTCAATGAGAGTCGGAATAAATCGGAGCGCAAGAGTCATCATCATGGCAAGAGTATGCACCTTGATTTTGAACACCTTGAGGGGTGAAAGAACTCTTTCAAGCGCATCCGTCAGCATGGTCGGGGTTGTCGTATAGGTCAGCAGTGAGCTGATAACAACAAGCGACACGATTCTGACCATGGTGAAAATTGCGGTAAAAACGCCTTTTTCGGTTATCTTGATGAACTTCCATTCAAACCAGACTGCTCCGCCCTGAGTATAAAATATATTGAGCACGGCGGTGAATATGAGAATGATCACTATCGGTTTGAGGCTTTTCAGAAGCATTTTTGCAGGTACACCCGAAAGCATCGCCGCCGCAACAGCCGTGACAGCTATAACGCCGAGAGAAAAGAAATTCCTGCAGAGAAATATCGTGACAATAACCGCAAAGGTGAGAATCAGCTTCATTCTCGGGTCAATTCTGTGAAGAACCGATTTACCGGGATAATACTGACCTATCGTTATATCTCTTATCATTCGGGACACCTCCCCGAAGCAAGTTTTTTCAGTATCTCTGCACCCTGCTCAACCGTATAGACATTTGCGGGAACATCGAATCCTTTTTTTCTCAGGCCGAGAAATATCTCGGTTATTTCGGGAACATTGAGTCCCATCGAACGAAGCTCATCCGCCCTCGAATAGACCTCGTCAACGGTTCCCTGCATCGCAACGGTCGAATTGTTGATAACTATAACTCTGTCAGCCATGCAGGCGATATCCTCCATGCTGTGAGAAACAACAACGACCGTTGAGCCCGTCTGTTTTCTGTAATCCTTTATGAGCTCGATGAGGTCTTTTCTGCCCCGTGGATCAAGTCCTGCGGCAGGCTCATCGAAAATGAGTATCTCAGGTTCCATGGACATAACGCCTGCGATCGCAACTCTTCTCTTTTCGCCGCCCGAAAGGTCAAACGGCGACTGGTTGAGATGTTCTTTTTTAACGCCGACAAACGACGCCGCCTTCAAGACCCTCTCTTTAATTTCGTCATCCGAAAGCTTCATGTTTTTCGGACCGAAGGCTATATCCTTGTAAACGGTTTCCTCAAAAAGCTGATATTCGGGATACTGGAAGCAAAGTCCGACCTTGAACCTCGTATTGCGGAGCGTTTCCTTGTCCTTATGAATATCCACTCCGTCAATCAGCACCTTACCCTCATCAGGCTTTAAGAGTCCGTTGAAATGCGAAATGAGTGTGCTTTTACCCGAGCCTGTATGACCGATAATGCCGACAAGCTCTCCTTTATTAATTCTGAGGTTGACATCACTGATTGCCGCCACCTGCTGAGGTGTGCCTTTGGAATAATAGTGCGTCAGCCCGACTGTTTCTATTGCGTAATTCATCGGGCACCTCCGAGCATTTCTGAAATTTCTTCTATGCATTCTTCAACATTGAGAACACTATTTTCTCTTCCGAGAATATGGCAGAGCTCCGTTGACTGAGGAACATCAAGACCGTGGGAGCGAAGCTCCTCAACCCTTGAAAAGATCTCACGGGGCTTACCCTGCATAACGATCCTGCCGCTGTCCATGACGACAACTCTGTCCGCCTTGACCGCTTCGTCCATGAAATGGGTGATGAGAACAACGGTTATGCCCATCTCTTTATTCATTCTGTGAACGGTGTTCATGACCTCTTCCCTGCCCATGGGATCGAGCATGGCGGTCGGCTCGTCGAGCACGATGCATTCGGTCTGCATTGCAAGCACACCCGCAATCGCAACCCTCTGCTTCTGACCGCCCGAAAGCTTATGCGGCTCACGGTGACGGTGGTCATACATATTGACCGCTTTGAGAGCCTCATCGACTCTGCGGCGGATTTCCGTCGGCTCAACTCCGAGGTTTTCGGGTCCGAAAGCGACATCGTCCTCAACAACCGTTGCAACTATCTGATTGTCGGGATTCTGAAATACCATGCCGACGATTCTTCTGACCTCATCAGCCTTGTCGTCGTTATCGGCAACGATGCCCTTGACTCTGACGGTTCCCGAGGTCGGCTCATAAATTGCATTGCAGAGCTTTGCAAGAGTGCTTTTGCCCGAGCCGTTATGACCGAGAACGGCAACAAACTCACCCTTTTCAACGCTGAAATCAACATTCGACAGAGCGGGAGCGGAGTTTTTTTCATACTCCTCCTCGGCATCGTAATATAACATTGTCACATTTTCAAATTCAATTAATTTTTCGTTCATATATAAAATCCTACAAAATTTTTATTCTGTCACTTTTTCTCCGCAGATCTCACATGACCCGTCGGAAACAGAGTAATTGCCGCAATGGGGGCAATAGCCCTTTCCGCTGTCAGAATCATATTCTTCGAGTTCTTCGATTTCCTGCGCATATTCAAGATACTCGGCATATTCTTCATCGTCATCTTCGTCGTCGAACTCGGAATCCTCTGTATCAATCGGCATATCATCCAAGCCGAGTTTCGCTCTTTCTTCCGCCAGATATTTTTTATAATATTTAATCGAAGTCGAAGCCTCAATACCGTAATGAACCGCAAAAACCAGAAAAACGATGTTGAATATCAGCATTATCCATACCTCGGCATAAACAGATATGCAAGTCCAAAACACAGCTCCGAGTATAAACAGAACACATTTTATTATGTGTGAAACATAAGGCTTCATTTTATCACCTTTTCTTACGGCAGTCTTTTGCCGCATACATTGCAGAATTCAAAATCCGCTTCAACTCTCTGTCCGCAATAGGGACAGAATCTGTTTTCTGTCTGCGGATCCGAATCATAAATTCTCTTTTCCCCGAACATTTCGTTCAGAGGATCGGTTTCTTCTCCGTTTTCGGTTATGTCATATTCGGAATATCGGTTTTTGCCCGTTGCGTTTTTGAAATTATAAACCGCATTCACAATGCCTATTGCAACAAATATCAGCCCGAACAACGCAAAGATTCCGCCGCCCGAGGAGGCAACAAGAATTGTCCAGAGCAGACCGAAGGCTGCTGCCGCAAGACCTGCGAAGCCGCCCATAAACGACGGCCCTCTGCCACGCTTTACGCTTTTCATTTCACACCGTTCCCCTTCCATATCGCACTTGCGCCGCAGGGAAGAACCCTGCCGGGTTTTGACGAAACGGGAATTCCGATCTCGTCGCTCGAAACGCTGCCGCCGAGCTTTCTCTGAACGGTTTCTCCGAGAATATATTCCATAACGCTGGGCGAAAGTCCCGTTGTGTATGAATTGATAAGCACCATCAGCGCATCGTCGGAAAGAACCTCCATGCACATTTCAACGAAGCCGTAAACCTCGTTTTCGAGCTTCCATACCTCGCCGCCAGGACCTCTGCCGTATGAGGGCGGATCCATGATGATGATATCATATTTGTTTCCTCTTCTGGTTTCACGCTGAACGAACTTGATGCAGTCGTCAACAAGCCAACGCACGGGAGCATCCGAAAGCTTGCTTGCCGCCGCATTTTCTTTCGCCCAGAGGGTCATGCCCTTTGAAGCATCAACATGAGTAACGCTTGCGCCTGCATTCAGAGCGGCAACGGTTGCACCGCCCGTATAAGCAAAAAGGTTCAGAACTCTGACGGGACGGTCTGCGTTTCTGATGATATCCGCCGTCATCTGCCAGTTGACAGCCTGCTCGGGAAAAAGACCCGTATGCTTGAAGCCCATGGTTTTGATGTTGAATTTAAGTTCCTCAAAGCCTATCTGCCATACATCGGGCATTTTCTTGCAGACCTGCCAGCTTCCGCCGCCCGTGTTGGAGCGATTATAGATAGCATGCGGATTATACCAGAGCGGATTCTCCTTAGGAGTTTTCCAGATCACCTGCGGATCGGGACGGACAAGAACGATATCACCCCATCGCTCGAGTCTTTCTCCGTCAGAGCAATCGATAAGCTCATAATCTTTCCAGTTTTCTGCGGCTCTCATATGACCGCTCCTTTCATCTGTTAAACATCAAGCCTCTGCTGCCCCGGCATCGGTATGCCGAGATGCGCATAGCCTGCAGGGGTTACCTGCCTGCCTCTGGGGGTACGGCTCAGGAAGCCGACCTGCATCAGATAAGGCTCATAAACATCTTCTATCGTAACGGCTTCTTCGCCGACTGCCGCCGCAATCGTTTCGAGTCCGACGGGACCGCCGTTATAATTCTTAATCATCGTTCTGAGAATCAGTCTGTCGATCGAATCCAGACCAAGCTCATCGATCTCCATTCTGTCGAGAGCGAGGGAGGATGCCTCTTTGGTTATCATGCCGTCGCACATGACCTGAGCGAAGTCCCTCGAGCGTTTCAGAAGTCTGTTTGCAATTCTCGGCGTACCTCTCGAACGGGATGCGATTTCGAGCGCACCCTTGGGATCGATATCGATTCCGAGAATGCCTGCGCTTCTGTTGACGATCTGCGAAAGCTGCTCGGGAGTATAAAGCTCGAGTCGGAGAATAACTCCGAAACGGTCACGAAGCGGTGCGCTGAGCTGACCTGCTCTCGTCGTTGCGCCGACAAGGGTGAATTTATGAAGGTCAAGTCTTATCGACCTTGCGGAAGGTCCTTTGCCGATGATGATATCGAGAACATTATCCTCCATGGCGGGATAAAGCACCTCTTCAACCGCCCTTGAAAGACGGTGAATCTCATCGATAAAAAGAACATCGCCTTCGTTGAGATTTGTCAGAAGAGCGGCAAGATCACCGGGTTTCTCTATGGCGGGACCGCTCGTTACTCTGAAATTGACTCCCATCTCGTTTGCGATTATGCCTGCAAGAGTTGTCTTGCCGAGTCCGGGAGGACCGTAAAGAAGAACATGGTCGAGAGTGTCGCCTCTGCGGCGTGCCGCTTCGATATAAACCGAAAGGTTTTCCTTGACCTTTTCCTGACCGATATATTCATCGATGGTTTTCGGTCTGAGCGAAACCTCAATGTCATTATCCTCAGAGGATGAAAATTCGGGGGCAACGATTCTGTTTTCAAAATCAAAATCCACCGCAATTCCTCCTTAATTATAAATTCTTTGCAAGCTGTTTGAGAGCCTGCTTTATCATTTCTTCGGTTGAAAGATTGCCGTCAAGCTTGCCGACGGCTATGCTTGCTTCGGAGCGTGAATAGCCGAGCATGACAAGGGCGTTGACCGCATCCTCGCCCGCATAGCTGACCGTTGCCTTCTGAGCGGCGGCGATATCGCCGAGAGCAGCAGACGAGCCTGCAAACGAATCAAGCTTGCCTTTAAGCTCAAGAACGATTCTCTGCGCTATCTTTGCGCCGACACCCTGAGCAGCGGTTATTGACTTGACATCTCCGCCCGCAACGCACACGGCAAGTCTGTCGGGGCTGAGCTGAGAAAGCACGGCAAGACCTGCCTTAGGACCGACGCCCGAAACACCGATGAGCATTTTGAAGCAGTCAAGCTCGCTCTTGTCAGCAAAGCCGAAAAGGTCGAGTGCATCCTCACGCACATTCAGATATGTATAAAGAGTCTGCTTCTCGCCGACATTCGCACATTTTTTGAGTGTGTTCAAAGTTGTATAAAGTCTGAAAGCAACGCCGTTGCAATCGAGGGCAACGCTGTTTTCATCGGCGAAAACAACCGTTCCCGTTATGCTGTAAAACATAGCTTATGCTCCTTGATTTTAGTGAATGGTGAAAAGTGAAGGATTTCGGAAGAGCTCTGCCCTTATTCATCTTCTTCCGAGCTGACCGATGAGCGAGCCTGCGGAATGGCAATGGCAGATAGCCATGGCAAGAGCATCGGCGGCATCGTCGGGCTTCGGGATCTTTTCGAGGTTGAGCATGACTCTCGTCATCTCCTGCACCTGCTTCTTTTCCGCTCTGCCGTAGCCGACAACGCTCTGCTTGACCTGAAGCGGAGTATATTCAAAGATCGGAACTCTGTTTTTCTGAGCCGCCAGCACAAGAGCTCCTCTTGCCTGAGCAACATCAATAGCCGTTTTCTGGTTCGTGTTGAAAAACAGCTTTTCAATTGCCATTGCATCGGGTCTGAATCTCCGGATGAGCTCATCCGCTTCGTCAAAGATTTTTTCTATTCTTTCGTTGAAAGGAGTATGCGCTTCGGTGGTTATTGCGCCGTAGGTCAGAACTTTGAAATGGTTGCTCTGATATTCGACAACTCCGCATCCGACTATCGCATATCCGGGGTCAATGCCTAAAACTATCATTTCTTGCCCGACTCTCTTTCTCGGATTATCATTTTCGTGGGTGTACCTTCAAGACCGAAAATTTCTCTTATCTGATTGTCAAGATAACGCTGATAGCTGTAATGGAAAAGCTCGGCGTTGTTGACAAAGCAGACGAATGTCGGCGGTCTTGTCGAAGCCTGAGTCATATAATAAATCTTGAGTCGTTTGCCCTTATCGGTCGGGGGCTGGACTCTCGCCGTTGCATCGGCAAGAACATCGTTGAGCTTACCCGTTGAAATACGCATCGCATTCTGAGTGTCAACGAACTTGATAAGCTCGAAAAGGCGGTCAAGCCTGATTTTTTCTTTTGCCGAGATAAAGATAATGGGTGCATAGGACATAAAGGAGAAATCCTTCATGAGCTTTTTGCGGTAGCTGTCCATGGTTTTTCCGTCTTTTTCGACGGCATCCCATTTGTTGACCGCAATAATGCAGCCCTTGCCCATTTCGTGAGCGATGCCCGCAACCTTGGAATCCTGCTCGGTGAAGCCCTCCTGCGCATCGATCATGATAACGCATACCTGAGCTCTCTCGACTGCCATTTTTGCTCGGATCACGGAATATTTTTCAATCTGATCATAGACCTTGCTCTTTCTTCTGAGTCCTGCCGTGTCGATAAAAACAAACTTTCCGTGTTCGTTTTCAACGATAGAGTCGGTTGCATCACGGGTCGTGCCTGCAATATTTGAAACAATCATTCTGTCCTCGCCGAGAACCGCATTGACGAGAGAGGATTTGCCGACATTCGGCTTACCGATAACAGCAACCTTGATTGCATCCTCCTGCTCTTCCTCCTCTTCCTTGCCGGGGAGATATTTCAGAATCTCGTCAAGAAGATCGCCCGTGCCGTGACCGTGAACCGAAGAAACGGCAATCGGATCGCCGAGTCCGAGATTATAGAACTCATAGAAATCGGCAGGAAGCTCGCCAACCGTGTCGCACTTGTTGACACAGAGAACAACGGGCTTGCCGCTCTTCTGAAGCATGGCGGCAACCTCCGAATCGGTCGCAACAACGCCCGAACGGATATCCGTCACAAGAACGATGACATCAGCGCTGTCGATGGCAAGCTGAGCCTGCCTTCTCATCTGCTTGAGAATTATATCGTCGGAATACGGCTCGATGCCGCCCGTGTCGATAAGCATGAAATGCCTGCCGAGCCATTCGCAGTCGCCGTAAATTCTGTCACGGGTAACGCCCGGAGTGTCATCAACGATGGAGAGCCTTGCTCCTATCAGCTTATTGAAAAGAGTCGATTTGCCGACATTCGGTCTGCCGACAATCGCTACAACATTACTCATTATCTGTACCTCCTAACAAAGCAAACAGCAGTTCATCTCCTCCGCTGCCGTTTGCGGTAACCTTAACTCCGAGCTTTTCCGACAGCCCGGAAACCGTCATATTATCAAGAAACATATCGCCCTCACTCCTGAGGCAGTTCGGCGGAATCAGCAGCTCCTCGCCGAGGTCGATGCCGTCAAGCGCATCGGCAATATCTTTTCCGCAAAGCAGTCCCGAAACGGTAATCATGCTGCCGAGAAGCTTGTTTTTCGCTTCAACAACATTTATTTCAAGACCTTTTATTCTGTCCTCCGCTTTTTGTGTAAGTTTCTTTATCAGCGGATATGCCGCCTGCCCCGTGACAACGGTCACTCTGCGTTTTCTTTCTTTAACCTCGCAGTCTTCAAGAGCCTGCATGAATTCGGATTCAAGCAGAGCCCACATTCCGACGCCGTTCTCGAGTTGAGGAAAACCGTTATAATAATCGGCATCGGGAATCTCCCTGCCTGCCTTGAGATAAAACTCGTCGGCGGCATAAGCGATTATCTCGCCGTGCTTTTCTTTGAACTCCTCATTGAAGCGGTCGATAATGTCAATAACCTCTCCTGCTGTTTGGGCGTTGTAAGGCTCGAGCGGATAAAGCCCCTCTCTGTGGTCCGAAAGACCGACAGGCACAGCCGCTATGCTCTGCACCTCGGGATAAAGCTCACCGAGCTTTCTCAGACTGTTTTCAAGCTCTTCGCCGTCATTGATTCCCGGGCAGAGCACCAGCTGAGTGTTGAGAAGAATTCCGCCCTGCGCAAGCTTGCCGATATAACGGAGAGATTCGCCCGCTTTTGGGTTGAGCATCATCTTCACTCTCAGGTCGGGATTCATCGTATGCACGGAGATATTGACGGGACTGATATGCATTTTTATTATGCGGTCAATATCCTCGTCCTTCATATTGGTGAGGGTTATATAATTTCCGAAAAGGAACGAAAGCCTTGAATCGTCATCCTTGAAATAAAGACTTTCCCTGAGTCCTTCAGGAAGCTGGTCAATGAAGCAGAAGATGCATTTGTTTTTGCAATGCTGCTGCTTATCCATAAGATAGGTTTCAAATTCAAGACCGATATCGTCAAATTCATCCTTGATAACCGTTACGACCTTGCTTTTACCGTCTTCACTTTTCAGCACAAGACGGAGCTTTCTGTCGTTGAGATAAAAGCGATAATCGAGAACATCGTTGACGGAGTTGCCGTTGACGGAAATCAGGCAGTCGCCTGCTGATATTCTCTTTTTCTCTGCAACGCTTCCGCTCTGCACGGATTTGATTATGACTGCCATGGTTTCACCTGCCGACACTACTCTATTTTATAATTATCAGATATTATACCACATATCTTTTAAAAAAGATAGTTAAATATTTGTAAATAATATATTTAATTTATAATAGAAAGTTAGGTGATTTGCATATTGTAAAACGGCATTTCCTCGGATATAATGTATAATGTGAATTTATGTTTACTTTTAAGAATTACGAAAGAACAGGTTTGTTGATATGTTTGTTGATATTGCGAAAATAAAAATCAGAGCAGGAAACGGCGGCAACGGTGCCGTCAGCTTCCGCAGAGAAAAATATGTTGCCGCAGGCGGTCCCGACGGCGGTGACGGCGGCAGAGGCGGAAACATCGTTTTTCAGGTTGATGACAACCTCTCCACTCTTGCCGATTTCAGATACAAAAGAAAATATGTCGCCCCCAACGGTGAAAACGGCTCGGGCGGCAGAAAGAGCGGCCGAAGGGGCGAGGACCTCATAATCAAGGTTCCCCGAGGCACGATCATCAAGGAAGCCGAAAGCGGCGCAGTCATGGCGGACATGAGCGGCGACGAACCTTTCATCGCCGCAAAGGGCGGCAGAGGCGGATGGGGAAATCCCCATTTCGCAACTCCGACAAGGCAGGTTCCCCGATTCGCAAAGGAGGGCACTCCCGGCGAAGAATGGGAGGTCAGCCTTGAGCTCAAGCTTCTTGCCGATGTCGGTCTTCTCGGTTTTCCGAATGTCGGAAAATCAACGCTCGTTTCGGTCGTCAGTCAGGCAAAGCCGATTATTGCCAACTATCATTTCACGACGATAACTCCCGTTCTCGGCGTTGTTTCGATGGGCGAAGGCAGTTCGTTCGTCATGGCTGACATTCCCGGTCTTATCGAAGGAGCAGGCGACGGCGTCGGTCTGGGACACGAATTTCTCCGACATGTTGACCGCTGCAGACTGCTCGTTCACATCGTCGATGCCGCAGGCAGCGAGGGCAGAGATCCTATTGAGGATTTTGAGATCATCAATAAAGAGCTTGAAAAGTTCGATCCCGAGCTTGCAAAACGCCCTCAGATCGTTGCGGCAAACAAAATCGACCTTGCAAGTGACGAACAGCTTGAAAGGCTCCGTGACTATTTTGAAAGCAGAGGCTATGAATATCATACAATGTGCGCTCCCATAACCGAGGGAACGAGCGAGCTCATCAGCGCAGTATGGAACAAGCTTCAGACTCTTCCGCCCATCAAAAAATACGAGAGCGAAAGTATTCCGCTCGAAATGTTTGAAAAGCAGGATGACAAGGGCTTCTCGATCAGGGTTGAAGACAATGTTTATTTCGTCGAGGCAAAATGGCTTCTCAGAATTCTTCAGCGCACCGACCTTGACGATTATGAATCTCTGCAGTATTTCCAGAGAATTCTTATTTCAAGCGGAATCATCGATGCGCTTCGTGAAAGAGGCATCAACGAAGGTGACACCGTTTCCATCTATGACCTCGAATTTGACTTTGTAAACTGACAAAGTGGCGTGAGCAACCCGAGCCATGCCTGAAAGCGAGCTTTTTCAACGCTTTTCGGCGATTCGGGATTGAAAGGCGTCAGCCTTCCTGCTCCCTCATCAGCCAAAAATCATTTTAAAAATCTTCACTTTCAGGTCGAAGATTTTTGTCGTAAGAATTTCGGATTTATTCAAGATACAGAATCAATATTTTAACATCAAGATTACAAATATTAAACGGCGGAAATCATCCGACAAAAACACAGCTCGGATTGCTCCCGCCACTTTAGGGGGATAATTCTGGTTTCTTTACTTGATAAAAACACAAATGTTGCTTCGCTCAGTCCGCTGAATCTTGCTTTTGTCGGTGACACGGTGTTTGACCTGCTTGTGCGCAGCGAGCTCGTCTGCGAAGCAAACCGCCCCGTAAATGCTCTCCACAAAACCGCAAGCACAAAGGTCTGCGCAAAGGCTCAGGCAAAGGCTATGAATATAATCATGCCCCTGCTTGACGAGGACGAGCTTGCCGTTTTCAAAAGAGGCAGAAACGCTCACACGGGCGGCATACCGAAAAACCAGTCGAGCGCAGACTATCACTACGCAACAGGGCTTGAATGTCTTTTCGGCTGGCTTTATCTCAAGGGCAGAACAGAGCGGATAACCGAGCTCTATGCCGCAATTTCTCGGGCGGAGGCAGATATCGATGAATAACGCAAAAATCAAAAGTTTTTTTGAAAAGGATAATCTTCTCGAAACATTGAAAAACAACGGAATCTGGATCGTCGGATGCTCGCTTTATGCGATCGCAGTCAACAGCTTCGTTGTTCCCAACGATATCGCTCAGAGCGGTGTCACGGGACTTGCGGTTTTCTTTAACCATCTGTTTTCCGTTCCCGTGGGTATCACGAACTTCGTGCTCAATGTTCCCCTGCTGATCCTCATGTGGCTTTTTCTCGGCAAGAAGCTCGTTGCAAGAACGCTCTGGGTAACTGTTCTTCTTTCCGCTGCTCTCGATATATTCGCATTCATGCCCGACTACACGGGAGATAAGATCCTCGCTTCGCTTTTCTGCGGTCTGCTTCAGGGTGCAGGACTCGGAATGATAATGATAACGGGTGCAACAAGCGGCGGCACGGACATCGTTGCAAGGCTTGTTCACAAAAGATTTCCGCATATCACCGTCGGCAGCGTTGTTCTCGCTTCGGATGCGGCAATCGTTGCAGCGAACATGATTCTTCTCGGAAGCATCAACAGCGGTCTTTATGCAATAATCATGATTTTCGTAAGCACGAGAGTCATCGATTCCATGATTTACGGCACGGGCAACGGAAAGATGCTCATGATCGTTACCGCAAAGCCTGAGGAGGTTTCAAAGGCGATCGTTTCTTCTTCGAGAAGAGGCGTTTCGGTGCTTCCCGCAAAGGGTGCGTACACGGGCGAGGACAAAGGCGTTCTCATCTGCGTTGCCAGAAAATCCGAAATCTCGGGTATCATCAAAACTGTCAAAGCGGTTGATAACAAAACATTCATCATCGTCAGCGAGGCCAACGAAATTCTCGGCGAAGGCTTCAACCACACAATATAAAAAGGAAGTGCAAACATGAAAAAGTTAATCTGCATCATTCTTACGGTATCGTTTCTTTTCCTCGCCGCCTGCTCGGGCAGCAACAATACCGACACCTCCGCTCCCGGCTACGGCATTTATCAGATGAGTGACGGGGATAATCCGAACTACTGCAAGCTTTATTTCAGAAACGAATCCCGTTTCTCCATTCAGTACGGCGTTCACAGCGAGGGCGGCGCATGCACGATCGAAAACGGCAAGCTCACAGTCGATATCGGAAACAGCGACTGCTTCTATGTTTTTGACATCGAAAACGGCAACCTTGTTTATAATGCCGACAAGTCCTCCCCCTCCGAAAATTTCGTTGCAGACGGAAGCATCACCGACGGAACAGTTTTCTTCCTTGCTCACGAAGCAACAAGACAGCCGACCAAAAATCTTGACAACGCATAAGCAGTTGTTATATAATAGCAAAGTTAAATATTTTAAAGTGAGGTTTTAACAATGTCAGGCCATTCAAAATGGAGCACCATTAAGCGCAAAAAAGAAAAGACCGACAATCAGCGTGCCAAGGTTTTCACCAAAATCGGCAGAGAGATTGCAGTCGTAGTCCGTGAAGGCGGTCCCGATCCCGCTTCAAACTCTAAGCTCAAGGACGTTATCGCAAAGGCTAAGGCAAACAACGTTCCCAACGATAATATCGAAAGAATCATCAAGAAGGCTGCAGGCGAATCAGGCGGCGCAGATTACGAAGAGATCGTCTATGAGGGCTACGGTCCCTCAGGCATCGCAGTTATCGTTGAAGCTCTCACCGATAACCGCAACAGAACCGCAGGCGATGTCCGCCACTATTTTGATAAGTACGGCGGAAACATGGGTCAGAGCGGCTGTGTTTCCTTCATGTTCTCCAAGCAGGGCGTTCTTCTCATTGAATCCGAAGGTATCGACGAGGATAAGCTCATGGAGGATGCTCTCGAAGCAGGCGCAACCGATTTCATCACCGACGACGAAGGCGTTTACGAAATCAGAACCGAGCCCAACGATTGCGGCGCAGTCAGAGAAGACCTCGAGGCTAAGGGCTATGCCTTTGTTTCGGCTGAGGTCGAATATGTCCCCTCAACATATACTGCTCTCACCAATCCCGACGACATCAAGAACATGGCAAAGATGCTCGAAATGTTCGAGGATAACGACGATGTTCAGGCTGTATGGCATAACTGGGAAAACGCTGACGACGCAGAATAATCGGAAATCTTCAATCCGTTCTCTTCCGAGGACGGATTTTTTCTTTATAAATCTGTTATTTATACTTGCAATATATCTGAAAAGTGATAAAATTATTACGAACTAAATATACGGAGGTATTTTATGGCTAAATTTTTATTCTCCGCTTTTGCAGATGAGGCATCTGCCGATATTCTTGAGCAGATAGCTGCCTGCAAAGCAAACGGCATTGATTACATTGAGCTTCGCAACGTTAACGGAAAGAACATCTCAAATTTCACCGTTGAGGAAGCAAAGGAACTCAAAAAGCTTCTTGACGACAACGGAATCAAGGTTTCTTCAATCGGTTCTCATTACGGCAAGATCGAAATAACCGACGATTTTGAGCCCCACTTCGAGGCTTTCAAGCAGACCGTTGAGGTTGCAAAGGTTCTTGAAACAAAATATATCAGAATGTTCAGCTTCTTCTTTACAAAGGGACAGAAGATCGAAGATTATAAAGACGAGGTTTACAGAAGACTCGATGCCATGGTCGACTATTCAAACGAGCACGGTATCCTCTGCTGCCACGAAAACGAAAAGGGCATCTACGGCGACATCACCGAAAGATGTGTCGAGCTTGCCGAGTATTACGGCGAGAGAATGGGCTGCATTTTCGATCCCTCGAACTATATTCAGTGCGGCTGTGACACTCTTGAAGGCTTCAAGCTCCTCAAGGATAAGATCACATATATGCACATCAAGGACTGCATCGCAGCTATTGACACCGTTGTTCCCGCAGGCGAGGGCGACGGACATCTCGAGGAGATCCTCAGAATGCTCGATGAAAACGAAAAGGTTTATTTCCTTTCGGTAGAGCCTCACCTGAGAGTCTTTGAAGGACTCGAAAATCTCGAGCCCGACGATGCAACCGCAAATGCCATGAACAAGAAGTTCGTCTATCCCGACAACGAAACTTCGTTCGCCGCAGCATGCACCGCAATCCATAATATTGTTGAAAACAAGGTTCAGCCCGTCAGATTCGGCATCATCGGTGTCGGCAACATGGGTAATTCTCATATCACAATGCACCTCAAGGGTGAGCATAAGGAGCTTCGCATAACGGCGATCGCCGACATCAACGCCGAGCGTCTTGAAGCTGCCGCAAAGAAGCTTCCCGGAGTCAAGGCATATAACTCGGCTGAAGAGCTTCTCGACAGCGGAGAAGTCGATGCGGTTATCATCGCAACACCTCACTATGACCATTCCCCCATCGCTCAGTATGCATTTTCAAAGGGAGTTCATGTTCTGACCGAAAAGCCCGCAGGCGTTTATGCAAAGCAGGTCCGTGAGATGAATGAAGCCGCCGCAAAAACCGACCTTGTTTTCGGCATCATGTATAATCAGCGCACAAACTGCCTTTACAGAAAAATGCGTGAGATCATTCAGAGCGGCGAGCTCGGCGAGATCAAGAGAACAAGCTGGATCATCACCGACTGGTACCGCACTCAGGCATATTATAACTCGGGCGGATGGAGAGCCACCTGGGCAGGCGAAGGCGGCGGTGTTCTTCTCAACCAGTGTCCCCACAATCTCGACCTCTGGCAGTGGATCTGCGGTCTTCCTGTTAAGGTTCAGGCTTTCTGCCACGAAGGCAAATGGCATGACATCGAGGTCGAAGACGATGTAACGATCTATGTTGAATATGAAAACGGTGCAACAGGCACATTTATAACAACAACGGGCGACTGCCCCGGCACAAACAGATTCGAGGTTACGCTTGACGGCGGTAAGCTCGTTTGTGAAAACAACAAGCTCATGCTTTACAAGCTCGAAGGACTGACCTCCGAGCACTGCGCAAACGCAACCGAAGGCTTCGGCTGGATCGAGGGCGAATGGACAGAGGTTGAAACCGACGGAAGAAACAAGCAGCATTCCGAGGTTACCAACAAATTCGCCGCCGCAATCCTCAGAGGCGAACCCCTCGTTGCGAACGGCGAGGAAGGCATAAGAGGTCTTTCGATCTCAAACGCAGCTCACCTTTCTTCATGGCTCGGCAGACCCGTTGACCTTCCCGTTGACGAGGATGTTTACTTTGCTGAGCTCCAGAAAAAGATCGCCGCAGGCAAAGCCGAAAAAGACAATGTCAACGAAAGCGTTCAGGGTGACATGTCGTCAACATTCTGATACCCATTCATCGAGGTGATAAAATATGAAAGCTGCCGTTATCGGCTGCGGAAATATTTCCAAAATGCATTTCATCGCACTCAGCGGCAATCCCGAAACCGAAATCGTTGCCGTTGCCGACATCAAACCTGAGCGTGCAGACGGTATGGCTGAGAAATACGGTGCAAAAGCCTATTACAGCTTTGATGAGCTTCTTGAAAAAGAGAAGCCCGATGTCATTCATATCTGCACGCCCCATTATCTGCACACCGAAATGGCGGTAAAAGCCCTCAGCAAGGGTATAAATGTTCTGACCGAAAAGCCCTGCTCAACAACAGCCGAAGAGGTCGATGCCCTGAGAAAAGCTCAGTCGGAAAGCGGGAAGCAGGTTGGCGTTTGCTTTCAGAACCGCTTCAACAGCGCCGTTCAGAATGCAAAAAACATCCTCAACTCAGGCTCAATGGGCAAAGTCAGAGCCGTCAGAGCTTTTGTGACATGGTTCAGGGATAAAGAATACTATTCTGACGACTGGCACGGAACTCTCGAAAAGGAATGCGGCGGTGTTCTTATCAATCAGGCAATCCACACAGTCGACCTCATTCAGTATTTCGGCGGCAAGTGCAGAAGGCTTGATGCGCACATCTCCAACGACAGCCTCAAGGGCATCATTGAGGTCGAGGATACGGCAAGCGTTCGCATGGAGCTTGACGGCGGTGTGACGGCTGTTCTTTACGCCACAACCGCCTTTGCGGAAAACTCTGATGTTTTCATTGAAATTCTCACGGAAAACGGAAAACTCCGTCTTGAAGGCGAAAAACTTTTCGTTTTTGACAAAAACGGCAAAGCAACCGAGGTTCAATGCGACTCGGAAATCGTTTATCACGGCGAAAGCTATTGGGGAAGCGGTCATTCCGCACTCATCAACGATTTCTATGACTGCATCAAAAACGGAACGAAATTTGAAATCGACGCTTACGAGGGCGGACATGCGGCAAAAATCGTTGCCGCAAGCTACAGATCCGCTCAGACAAATCAAATAATAAGTATTGACCTCTGATTCTGAAAGGAGTAATAAAAATGATTCACGAAAATCTTAAAAATAAAGTAATCGTAATCACGGGCGGCGGCGGCGTTCTCTGCAGCGCTTTCGCAAAAGATCTTGCCGCTCAGGGAGCAAAAATCGCAGTTCTCGACCTTCGTGAAGAAGCTGCTCAGGTTGTTGTTGACGAAATCAATGCCGCAGGCGGAACCGCTCTTGCAGTCGGCTGTAATGTTCTTGAGGCAGAAAGCCTCGAAGCCGCAAAAGCAAAGGTTACCGCTGAGCTCGGCACCTGCGATATTCTCATCAACGGTGCAGGCGGCAACTCCCCTCTGGGTACAACAACAAAGGAAACTCTTGAGCTTACCGACATCGCCGAAAAGGCAGAGGGCGTCAAGACCTTCTTCGACCTTGATGCAAAGGGAATCGAATTCGTTTTCAATCTCAACTTCCTCGGCACACTTCTGACCACTCAATGCTTTGCTAAGGATATGGTCGGCAAGCAGGGCGCAAGCATTCTCAATGTCAGCTCAATGAACTCCTACAGACCTCTGACAAAGATCCCCGCTTATTCTGCCGCAAAGGCAGCTATCTCGAACTTCACTCAGTGGATGGCGGTTCACTTTGCAGATGTCGGAATCAGAGTCAATGCGATCGCTCCCGGCTTCTTCTCCACCAATCAGAACAAGACGCTCCTTTTCAACGAGGACGGCTCTCTCACTCCCCGTTCAAACAAGATCATAACCCACACTCCTCTCCGCCGTTTCGGCACACCTGAGGACCTCACGGGCGCACTTCTTTTCCTCTGCGACGAGGAATATTCAAGCTTCGTAACGGGCATCATTCTTCCCGTTGACGGCGGCTTCTCGGCTTATTCGGGCGTATAAAAACAGCAAAAAGCAAAGGCTTGTACGGCAACTGACCATACAAGCCTTGTTTTTTTATATGACTGCAAAAAAATAAAAGGCAGGGGTTTTGCAACCTCTGCCGCTTTATTTTAGACTTATGCTTCCTTAACAACTACCTGCTTGCCGTTATAATAACCGCACTCGGGGCAAAGTCTGTGAGATCTCTTGAGTTCGCCGCAGTTTGAGCACTTTTCAAGCTGGGGAGCAGACATCTTCCATACGTTTGAACGTCTCTTGTCTCTTCTTGTCTTGGAGACTCTTCTCTTGGGTACTGCCATCTCTTAAGCACCTCCTTAATTTTGTGCCTTTAATAAACCCTGAGGTTTTTTTAACTTAATTATCAAGAAGCTGCTTAAGCGCCGCCAGACGTGGGTCAACCTCTTTTTCGCAGCTGCATGAACCTGAATTTAAATCCTTTCCGCATCTGAAGCAAACGCCCTTGCAATCCTCTTTGCAGAGAAACTTAGCGGGAAGGTTGAGAAAAACATCCTCTGTTATAATTTCATCAAGATCAAAGCGAAGCTCATTGACAAGCAGGAGCTCATCATTCGTTTCGTCATTGAGATGAGTTACGAGGGTATGGTTGATCTCAGTTGAAACAGGAACGGTTATGGGCTTTGCGCATCTGTCGCAGTTAAGCTCCAGCTCAAAATCAGCCGTTGCTTCAAGCCCGACAATGCCCGTTTTGTTTCCGACGCTTCCGCTGACTCTGACGGGCTTCGCAAACGGTCTGAAGCCGCTGAGCTCCTGAGCGGATAAATCCATCTCATAGCTGAACTCCCTGACCATTCCTTCGGTATTAAAAATAGGCTCTAAATCCAAAATCATAATTCTTCACCTGAAATCACGCACAAAATATTATATATTTCTATTTGCGATTTGTCAACTATAATTTTGATTTAAATTCAGATTTTTTCGCAAAATGTAAAAATTCTTTCGGGGAGATCGCTCTCATCGCATGAAACAGTGAAGGTGATATCCTGCTCTGCGATCTTGCTGAGCTCAGAAACCTTCTCGAGGAAGTTTGCAAGAGCCTCATAATCTCTGCCGCCGATCTTGAGAGTTGCATCAACAAGAATGTCGGTTATGTCGTGGTCGCCTGCGATAATACCGCTGATGAAGCCATAGAATGCATCATAGCCGCTTACCTTATAATGATCGGTTTCAACGAGTCTTGCACGGTAGTTGATGTTGTAAGTGAGAAGTCTTTCCTTCTCGATGCAGACAACATTGCCGTTTGACTTTTCAACAGCAGCGTTTACAAGATCGATGAGTCTTTTGGTTTTGCCTGAGCCTTTGTTTCCGAGAATAAGATATACCATGTTAGTATTCCTCCTGTATAATTAAATTTCAGTTGATTCTTTTTTCGAGCTCTTCTTTTGCAGCCTCGTAACCGGGCTTACCGAGGAGAGCAAACATATTCTTCTTATAGCTTTCAACGCCGGGCTGGTCAAACGGATTGACACCGAGAATATAGCCCGAAAGTCCGCATGCTTTTTCAAAGAAATATATCATAAAGCCGAGGTTATATTCATCCTGCTTGTCAAGCTCGATAACGATGTTGGGAACATCGCCGTCGGTATGAGCAAGAATCGTTCCCTCAAATGCCTTACGGTTTACATGATGAACGGTTTTGCCTGCAACGAAATTGAGTCCGTCGCCGTTTGCTTCGTCGAAGCCGATCTCAACATTCGTTTTGGGCTCCTTGACCCAGATAACGGTTTCAAAAAGGCTTCTTTCACCCTGCTGGATATACTGACCGAGAGAGTGAAGATCGGTCGAGAAAATAGCGGATGCAGGGAAAATGCCCTTGTTTTCCTTGCCTTCGCTTTCACCGAAAAGCTGCTTGAACCACTCGCACCACATGGTCATCGAGGGCTCGTAAGCGGTGAGCATTTCTATCTTCTTTCCGCTTCTGTAAAGCAGATTTCTGAGAGCGGCATATTTATAGCAGTCGTTTGCGAGAACATCGCTTGTCGAATATGCTTCTCTTGCATCGGCCGCACCCTTCATGAGGGCATCGATATCAATACCTGCAACTGCGATGGGAAGAAGTCCGACAGCAGTCAGAACGGAATATCTTCCGCCGACAGCGTCGGGCACTACAAAGGTTTTGTAGCCCTCAGCATCGGCAAGAGCCTTTAATGCTCCTCTTGACTTATCGGTTGTGACATAAATCCTCTTTGCAGCCTCTTCCTTGCCGTATTTGTCTTCGAGAAGCTTTTTGAAGATTCTGAAAGCGATCGAGGTTTCGGTTGTTGTTCCCGATTTCGAGATAACGTTGACCGAAAAATCCTTGCCTTCAACGAGATCGATGAGCTCTGCAACAGCAGACGAGCTGATTGTGTTTCCGCCGTAATATATATCGGGAGTATCCTTTTTTACAAGGTTATAGTTATTTGATTTAACAAATTCAATAACTGCTCTTGCACCGAGATATGAGCCGCCGATTCCGAGAACGATAAGAGCATCGGAATCCTTTTTGATTTTTTCTGCGCATTCCTTGATCTGAGCGAATTCTTCCTTATCGTAATTCACGGGAAGATCGATCCAACCGAGAAAATCGTTTCCTGCGCCGGTTCCGTCATGAAGCATTCCGTGAGCCTTTTCGACCTCCTGCTTCATTGACAAAAGTTTTTCTTTGCAGGCAAATTCACCTGCATAACTGAGATTGAGCTTTAACGCCAAGTTTCATACACCCCTGTGATCGGTCAAATATATTTAATATATTTTACCCTATAAAAGCGATGTTTGCAACACCTGAACGCAATTTTTTTTGGAATTTATGAATCTTTTTTAATTTTTTGTCCGCATTGACCCAATCTTTATATTTATAATATCATAAATCCCATATAAATGCAAATGTATTTGTGCGATATCGGAAATTTTAACAATCCGTCAAAAAAGCCGTAACACTTTGAGATATCCGTAAATATACTGAAAATAGCAATATATCAGGAGGTTATAAGATGGACAAACGAGAAATGGAACTTCTTATGGACAGATACAAAAGAGAAATGATTGAATTCAGCAAAAAGAACGGATACATAAACAACGATCCCGATTATGAGCCCGATGAACGGGAGAAAAAGCAGCTCGATGCAGACATAAACAGCAAAGGCTATGAACGGGACCGAAGCGATCCCCTCCCTGAAAGCTCGCAGGCGGATTCAAAACCGGAGGATATGCCCGAGGCGAAGCCTGCGCAGACAGCTCCCGTGAGAAACAGCGGCTCAGCTCAGACATACGGCAGCAACGCAGCAAACACGGTCGAATATCTCCGCAGCCTCTGCGATTCGCCCTCGAATGACGATCAGCGGCGCAAATGCCGTGAAATCGGAAGCTTTCTCTCCGCAAATCCCGAAACGGGCACTCTGAGGATCGAAACCTTCTCTTCTGACAGAGCTTTTGCCGTTCCGAGCGCAAGAGTCATGGTTTTTCTTCCTCTTGACAGTGGCAACATTACTCTCTATGACGGAATCACGGACATCAGCGGCTCGAGCGAAAGAATCATCCTGCCTGCACCGCCCCGCTCAGCTTCGATGAGCCCGAGCACCTCAAACGCTCTCCCCTACTCGACATACACTCTTTATATCGAGCATCCGTCATATGTCAGGGCTCTTTTCAATAATGTTCCCGTGTTCTCGGGAATTGAATCGGTCCAGCCCGTTCAGATGCTTGCAAAGGTCGAAGGTCTGAGAGAACCCGATCCGATCGTCGTCAACGAGTCGGGCTCAAGCAGTTTATAAGGAGGCGCTGATATGGCAACACCCGTTATCCCCGATTATATCACGGTCCATCTCGGCAGACCGAATTCAAACGCAAGGAATGTCCGGGTTCCGTTCACCGAATATATCAAAAATGTCGCTTCAAGCGAAATTTATCCGACATGGCCCGAAAACGCCATCAGAGCAAACATTTATGCTCAGGTTTCCTTTGCGCTCAACAGAATCTACAGCGAATATTACCGCAGCAGAGGATATGATTTCGATATAACCAACTCAACAGCTTACGATCAGGCTTATGTTGACGGAAGAGATATCTTTTCAAACATCAGCAGACTCGTCGACGAGCTGTTCAATGATTATGTCACAAAAGGTAATCAGATCCAGCCATACTTCACCGAATACTGCGACGGCAGAACCGTCACATGCAGAGGACTCTCTCAATGGGGAACCGTCACTCTGGCAAATCAGGGCAGAACCCCATATCAGATTCTTCAGAACTATTACGGAAACGATATCAATATCGTCAGAAACGCTCCCGTAAAAAACATTCCCGAATCCTACCCGGGAACGCTGCTTCGCCTGGGCAGCGCAGGCGAGGATGTCAGAACGATCCAGCGTCAGCTCAACCGCATCAGAAGAAACTATCCCGCAATCCCTGCGATCCCTTCCACGAACGGTATTTTCGATGCCGCCACCCGCTCCGCAGTCAGATCATTTCAGAATATCTTCGGTCTTTCCGTTGACGGCATTGTCGGCAAAGCCACATGGTACAAGATCAAGCAGATCTATAATGCCGTTAAAAAGGTGTCCGATCTGTATTCCGAGGGAATAACGCTCAGCGAGGTTGACCGCATTTATTCAAAACCGCTTCGCAGAGGCGACAGAGGAAACGATGTGCGAACAATTCAGTATTATCTCGCATTCCTCGGCTTCTTCAACGACAGACTGCCCGAAATATCGGTTGACGGTATTTTCGGCTCCGCAACAGACAATGCAGTCAGAACCTTCCAGAGAGAATACGGTCTGACGGTCGACGGCATTGTCGGCAGAAACACATGGTACCGCCTGCAGGATGCATATTTCAGCACTCTCAACTCCCTGCCCGACGAATACCGATCCTACTCATCTCTTCTTTACCCCGGCTACACAATAACGACGGGAGCAAGCGGAAATGTTGTTTCTCAGGTTCAGACATTTCTCAGAAGGATCGCTCAGAACAACAATGCCGTGCCGCTTATTTCTGTTGACGGAATTTACGGCGAACAAACAAAAGCAGCCGTTCAGGCTGTTCAGAGGCTGAGCGGAATACCTCAGACGGGTGCAGTCGGTCCGCTGACATGGAACGCAATCGTCAATTTATATAATGAATATCGCTGATTTTTGAGATAATAATAAATGGTGACAGACAATGTCTGCCGCCATTTTCTTTTTGGGGTGATTTTTCTGAAGGACACTTTTTCAACGGATTTCATTCAGAACATCAATATGCTTGACGCAGAGCTTCGCATGAGCGAAAGCTTTGACCTCGTCGGAAGAGATATACTTATCGGGGGCAAAAAGCACCTGCGTCTTTATTTTATCGACGGCTTCTGCAAGGATGAACTAATGGAAAGAGTCATGGCATATCTGATGAGAATTTCCGAGAAGGAATATTCTTCTCAGAAAACCGCAAGGGACTTTGCCGACGCCTTTATTCCCTATGTTGAAACCGATGTTGCAGGTAAACCGTCCGATTTCATAAAATATGTCCTTTCAGGCGGAATAGGTATTATCGCTGACGGTCTGTGCGAAGGAATCATTGTCGATGCAAGGACATATCCGGTCAGATCTATGAGCGAGCCCGAAAATGACAGAGTCCTGCGTGGACCTCATGACGGCTTTGTTGAAACGCTTGTTTTCAATTCTGCTCTCATCCGAAGGCGTATCCGTGACACTGACCTGACAATGGAGATCCATACCGTCGGCGAAAAATCAAAAACCGATGTCGTCATCTGCTTCATGAAAGGCAAGGTAAGCGACAAGGCACTTAACACGCTAAGAAAAAAGCTCGGCTCTCTGAAGGTCAATTCGCTTACTCTCGGTCAGCAGAGCCTTGTCGAATGCCTCGTTGAAAAGCAACGCTTCAATCCTTTCCCTAAGGTCAGATATACCGAACGGCCCGATGCGGCGGCGGCATGCGTTCTCGAGGGCAGCATTGTTCTTCTGACCGACAACTCCCCTGCCGCAATGATAATACCGTCGGGGATATTTGATTTTCTTCAGGATACGAACGATTATTATATGTCCCCTCTCATCGGCTCATATCTGCGCATCATCCGCATGTTTGTTTTTGCCCTGACCCTGTTTCTCACACCTATCTGGTATCTGCTTGTCAGGAATCCCGATTTTATTCCGCAATGGCTTGATTTCATCAGAATTGAAGAACCCAACACGGTGCCGATAATCGCTCAGCTTTTTATCGTTGAAATCGTCATTGATACTATCCGCCTCGCCTCAATCAACACTCCGCAGGCACTCAGCGGTTCGTTCGGTATCATCGGCGCACTCGTTCTCGGTGAATTTGCAGTTTCGGCAGGCTGGTTCGTTCCCGAAGTTGTGCTCTACATGGCTTTTGTTGCCATGACAAACTTCACTCAGCCGAGCTTTGAGCTCGGATATGCCTTCAAGCTTCTGCGAATGATGCTTCTTGCGCTGACCGCCCTTTTCAATCTCTGGGGTTTTATTGCAGGAATAATCATCATCACTCTTGAAATCGCATTCAACAAAACCGTTACGGGGCAGAGCTTTCTTTATCCTCTTATCCCCTTCAACGGCAAGGCTCTGCGAAGCCTCATTTTCAGAATGCCGATCAACAAAAGCAAAAATTAAAAGGCTGCTTTGCAAACGCAAAACAGCCTCAGGATCATTTTTTCTTTCCGATGCAGAAATCGTCTTCAACCGAGATGATTTCTGCTTTTATTATCTCTTTTGAATTTTCTTCTCCGAGAATTCTGACGGGAGTATAATTGGCTGTATAGCCCTGAACAAAGCCGTCATGGAATTCCTCTGGCAAAACTTCAAGAATTTTACCGACCTGCGATTCAAGAAACGCTTTTCTGATTTTTTCGGTTTCCTCGATCATAACCGCCGCACGCCTTGATTTTTCAGCGTTTTCAATCTGTTCGGGCATTCTTGCGGCAGGTGTTCCCTCTCTTCGTGAATACGGGAAAACATGAACCTTTTCAAATCCGACTTTTTTGACAAATGCAAGAGATTCTTCAAAATCCTCCTGCGTTTCATCCGGAAATCCGACCATCACATCGGTCGTCAGCGTTGCGTTTTCAAAGGTTGAGCGGAGCTTTTCACAAAGAGCAAAATATTCCTCCGCCGAATAATGACGGTTCATTTTCTTCAGAGTTTTGTTACATCCGCTCTGCAAAGAAATATGGAACTGCGGACAGAATTCGGGAACAGCCGCCAGCCTCGCAATAACCTCATCGGTTATATGGTCGGGCTCGAGCGAACCGAGTCTGACTCTTTTTATGCCGTCAAAGGATGCCGCCGCTTCAACCGCCTCGGCAAGGCACGAGCCGATATCCGTTCCGTATGCCGAAAGATTGATGCCGACGAGAACGATCTCGCAGAAGCCGTTTTTTTCGAGAGCGGCAACCTCCTCCTTCAGCGTTTCAAGAGGCTTTGAACGGACTCTGCCCCTTGCATAAGGAATAATACAATAAGAGCAGAAACGGTTGCAGCCATCCTCTATTTTGACATTTGCTCTTGTGCGTTCACGGAATCCGCTGATTATATCGCCGCCGAATGGCTCACCGCTCTTATGCTCATCAACCGCAACGATTCTTCCGCTCCCGTTGATATACTGCATTATATAATCATAAATCAGATGGTTGCTCTTGTTGCCGATAACGATATCTGCGCTCTCAAGCTCTGCGCTTACCTGCGGAAACGCCTGAGGCATGCATCCCGTTAATACAACAATGCTTTCGGGATGAAGCTTTTTGAATCGGCGGACTGTCTGGCGGGTTTTTCTGTCGCTTTCAGCCGTAACCGTGCAGGAATTGATGACATAAACATCTGCATTCTCATCAGAATCACATATAATAAACCCGTTTCTTTCAAGCCGCTGCGCCATCGCCTGGGATTCATATTGATTTACCTTGCAGCCCAAGGTATAAAATGCTGCTTTCATAAACGCTCCTTTTTTCGGATTGATAAACTATTTCGATTATAACAGAAAAAGCGGTGATAATCAACCGTCTTGCGTGCATATATTGCCTTGAAAGGGGTAAGAAACATGAGAAAATTTTTATACTCAGTCATTTGTCTTGCGCTCAGCTGCGCAATTTTTCTTTCTTTTGCATCCTCCGCCTTTGCTCAGGACAGACTTCCCGTTGAAATAAAAGCAAAAGCCGCTGTGCTCATGGATGCATCGACGGGAAAAATACTTGTGAAATATAATGAAAATCAAAGGCTTTATCCTGCCTCGGTCACAAAGATCATGCCGCTTCTTCTCGTTGCCGAAGCCGTTGACTCAAAAAAGATATCTCTGAACGACAGAGTAACCGTTTCCTCAAACGCCGCTTCAAAGGGCGGCTCACAGATATGGCTGAAAGAGGGCGAGCAGATGACGGTCGATGATCTGCTCAAATCAACCGCCGTTTACAGCGCAAACGATGCCTGCACCGCTCTCGGAGAATATCTTGCAGGCAGCGAAGATGCCTTCGTTTCGCTTCTCAACGAAAGAGCCGCTCAGCTCGGAATGAGCAATACTCACTTTGAAAACTGCACCGGACTCGACGATACGACCGAGAACCATCTGACAACCGCTCTCGATATTGCAATAATGAGCAGAGAGCTTCTTAAACATGAAATGATAATCAATTATACAACAATATGGATGGATTCGGTAAGAGATGGAGAAACGGAGCTTGTGAACACAAATAAGCTTGTCAGATTTTTTGAAGGCACAACGGGTCTGAAAACAGGAACGACCTCAAAGGCAGGCTGCTGCATATCAGCAAGCGCAAAAAGAAACGGCACACACCTTATTGCCGTTGTGATGGGAAGCGAAAACAGCTCTGACAGATTTGAAACCGCAAAGGCTCTTCTGAATTGGGGCTTCTCAAACTATTCAACAGTCACTCCGGTTATCGACTCAACGCTCATTCCTCCCGTAACGGTAATTAACGGCGTTGAAGCGTTTATCCAGCCTGCTATTCCCCGACCCGAATCAGTTCTGATTTCCAAAGGCAGGGAGAGCGAAATCAATCAGACCATAGACCTTGCCGTTGATGTTGCCGCTCCCGTTGAAAAAGGGCAGGTTCTCGGCTCAGTTATCTTTAAAATCGGAGATGAATCTCTCGGTGAATATAAGCTTGTCGCTCCGAAATCCGTAAAGCAGCTAACCTTTACAGTTGTTCTTTCAAGAGTTTTTAAATCACTATGTTCTTAATATTTTCAACATATCTCAGAGTTGTCATACAACAATCTCAAAACGCCACTCTTGTAAAGCCGTTTTACTTTACAAGAACAAAGAAAAATCCGCCGCAGTCAAATGACTGCGGCGGTTATTAATTTGATATTTCAGAAGGATCCGGAAGAATTATTCCTCTTCTTCTTCCTTCTTTTTCTTGGTTGCGATGACTGCGATTGCTGCTGCAGCAGAGATTGCGGCGAGAGCAGCTATACCTGATGCCGAACCCGTTGAGGGAATTTCAACATCTGCATCTGCATTCCATGTTGCCTCAAAGACAAGGTCTTCCTTGGGCATCTTCTCGGGAACCTCGGGATTCCAACCTGCAAATTCGCTGCCATCCTTTTCGGGATCAGCGGGAACGGGGATCTTTGTTCCTGCAAGAACCTTATAGGTCTTATAAACCTCGCCGTCAACCTTATAAGTTACGGTAAATGTGTTCTTTGCAAGCTCTGAAGCACCCCAGATAACAAGGATTCCGCCGATGATCGAGCCGCCGATAAGAGCACCTGTGCCAACGATGCCTGCGATAGCACCGCCGCCGATTACTGTTCCGCCGATGATAACCGAAACAAAGGTCTTATCGATCTCCCACTGAGCTTCGAATGTAAGATCTTCTGCAGGCATTACATCGGGAACTTCAGGCTCCCAACCTACGAACTTATAGCCGAACTTCTTGGGAGTTCTTGCTTCGGGAATTTCTGCACCTTCGCTGACAAGGAAGAGGTCAACTGTCTTGCCATCTGAAACGAAGTGAGCCTTGAACTTGTCGCCGACTTCCTTCCATGTTGCTACATATTCAAGATCCTCATCGGGCATCTCGGATTCAACCTGAGGATCCCAACCTGCAAATACGAGCTTGGGATTCGTGGGATGAGTGGGATCTTCGGGGATCTCAATTTCTGAGCCGTAAGCAACATCCTTATATTCCTTATAGACCTGAGTCTTTTCAGCATCAAGATAGAATGTTACATCATTCTTATGGGGGTTGAGAATAGCGATTGCTTCAAGATCGGTGTCATCCATGTCAGCAGGGATATCCGAACCGTCCTTGAGCTTCCATTCAATGAAATCGAAGCCTTCAACCGTGGGTGCTTCGGGAACAATAATTGAATCGCCTTCATAGTAGTAATCGGTTTTGTGAACATTGCTGCCGATATAATAGGTAATTGTATGCTGTTCCTTTTCGTCCCACTGAGCAACGAGGTTAAGAGGAGCTTCGCTTGTTGCGGGGATAGTGTCATACTCTGTGCCTGTGATCGTATCCTTCCAGCAAAGGAATTCAGCGTTTTCCTTTGTTACGGGAAGCTTGCCGTCGGTGTTGATTGCATCGCCCTTGGTTTCGATCTTTGCAGTTGTGCCGTCAGCAAATGTACCGCCGTTGGGATCGATCGTTACCTTTGCGGTCCATGTTGCTTCGATAACGGTATCTTCAGCAGGCATTGTTCCGTCGGGATTAAGAGCTCCTGACCAGCCTGCGAACTCATAGCCTTCTCTTGTGGGTTCTTCAACTGCGCCGATAACCTTGTCATTTTCAGCAAATCTGCGTTCCTTAACTTCGGTTCCGTCGTTGAACTTACCGCCGTTAGCGTTCATCGTAAGCTTGAAGGTGGGACCGACAATGGGTTCCCAGATACCGATGATATAAGCATCGGATGAGGGCATTGTGATCTTGGTAACCTTCTGGTTGTTATAGTACCAACCTGTGAATCTGTATTCCTCGGTATCCGAGGGAGCAGATGCGAGCGTATGCTCTGTGCCTGCTGCGATGTTTTCTTCTGTTGCGGGAGCCTCTGCAATACCGTCTATATTAAATGTATAATATACATTATAGTATTTTGCATTTTCTTCCCATGCTGCCTTGAGGAGAAGATCTCCTGCGGGCATCTTGAAGTTTTCATCAAGAACATTACCGTTTTCATCGGTAACAGCGTTGCCGTCTTTGTCTTCCCAACCCTTGAAGGTGTTGCCTTCCTTGGTGGGAACGGGAAGAGTGTCAACATCTGAGCCGAAGATCACGGGGATCGATGCCATATAGTCGCCGCCGTTAACATCAAAGTTGACATAATAGGTGTTGGCGGTGAACTTACCGTAGAAGGTTACGGGAGCGGCAGTCATCTGATATTCAGCCTCAGCCTTTGCGCCTGACTCGCTGTTGATGAACCAGCCTTCAAATGTATAGCCGTCGGGAACAGTTGCTGTTCCGACTGCAAACTTATCCTTAACGGTCTTTGTTGTATCTTCGGGAATTGCTGCGCCTTCGGGAACACCTGTTGAAGCAACATACTTAACAGCGTAGTTTATAAGCTCTGCACCGTTTTCATATGAATCTTCTGCATTTTCAGCCTTTGTGCTGGCAGGAATATCCCAGCCGTCAAACTCATATCCGTCGGGAAGATCGTAATCGGGAGCAACAACATCTTCGCCGTGCTCGAAGGTTACGGTTTCTTCAAAGACAGTTTTGCCTTCTTCGTCAGTGATTGTGAATGTTACATCATAGGTCTTTGTTTCCCATTCTGCGACATATTCAACATCTCCTGCAAAAGCGGGAAGCTGAGTTTCATAGATATAACCGGTCTTGCTGTCCTTCCAGCCCTTGAACTCTTTGTCTTCCATCTCGGGCTCAACGGGAGGAACTATCTGTTCGCCGTGAGTACCTTTGAAGGTGTATTTGCTTCCGTTATAGCTTGCATCACCTGCGGGTGCATCAACGAATTCGCCGCCGTTTGCATCAAAGACTGCTGTGAACTCAGCAAGCTTGAAGTAAGCAACAAGCTTGTTTTCGCCTTCAGCCTCAATTTCGATCGAGAGAACATTATTTGCGTTCTCCGTATCGGGAATATTTGTGTTCGATGTGTAAAGATCCTCGTACCATACGGGTGTTACGCCTGAGGGAACAACAGAGCCTTTTTCAAGGATCTGGATCTTTGCACCGGGATCAGCCTTATAAGTGATTTCGATGGGATCGAGATAGCTGCCGTCTGCAGGGTTAACCGCATAAACAGTTACGGTATAATCAACAGAACCGATCGATTCCCACTGAGCTGTGAAGGTAACATCCTTAGCAGGCATCGTTGTCACAACGGGTGACCAGCCGAGGAACTTGTAACCGTTCTTTGTGGGGTTAGCGGGAGCAGGTACCGATGCACCGTACTCAACCTTAAATGTCTTGTTATCTGTTGTGTTGTCAGCAAACAAGCCGCCGTCAGCATCGTAAATTGCTGTATAAACAAGGTTCTCATACTTTGCTGTAAGCTTTACGCTTGTTGCAGGGAACTTTGTGGGAGTTGAAACAACATTACCTGCGTCATCAACCCAGCCGACAAATTTCATGCCTTCGGGAGGAGTGGGCTCTGTGATTGCGGGAGTGATATCAGCATGAGCCTTGCCGCCGATATTATCTATTGTTGCGGGTGTGCCGCCGTTTGTATCAAATGAAATCGTAACGTCATTTGCTGTGGGAACGGCTGTTACAGTCATAACGCCGCCGTTTGCCATAAGCTTATCTGCTTCATCCTTAGCAGGAATTGTTGTGGGAGGAGTTACATTCCAAGCGAAGGTGTAGCCTGCTTCTTCAGGAAGAGCGGGAACTGCAACTGCATCGCCGAACATACCGGTTACGGTTTTGATCTCAGCACCCGTAAGACCGTTTACAAACTTAACGCTGTAAACATTCTTTGACCAGAAAGCCTTGATCTCTGTATCTTCACCGGGCATTGTTTCGGGAAGCTTGGTATCCCAACCGATGAATGTATAACCTTCCTTGGATGTTGCGTTTGCGCCGGGAAGCTTATCCTTGATGTTTTCTCCATAGAGAGCCGTGATGGATTCGATGGGTGTTCCGCCGTCAGTATTGAAGGAAAGAACATATTCGCCCTTTACATAAACTGCGTTGAAAACAAGGTCTTCCTTGTCAACGATCTGGCTCGTGGGATCGGGATCCCACATCTTGAATACATATCCTGTCTTATCCTCAGGATCTTCCTGGGGAACAACGACTTCCTTGCCGCTTTCGATCTCATATTCGTCGTAAACCTCACCGTCAACGAGGAACGTTACCTTATAAAGATTTGCATCCTCTGCAGCAACGAGAGTTACGTCTTCTTCAAGATTGAAGGGGAACTCAACTGCAACACCGTTTTCAAATGTCCATGCGTCTGCCTTGTAACCGTCGGGAACATATGCATCCGTGATTTCTGTATTGTATGCAAAGGCTTCCTTGGAAATTTCGTTGCCATTGCTGTCAACGAACTTAACGGTATAGTTGCTTGCGTTATAAATTGCCTTGAAGGTTGCATCCTCAGTTACCGTTGCGGGAAGCTCTTCATCCCAGCAAGAGAACTCGTGACCCTTCAGCACGGGAATCTCCTTGAACTCTGCAGGAGTGTCGCCGTATTTATAAACAAAGCTCTTGGTTTTTGAGTTGTCTGCAAAAGCACCTTCAGCGGCATCAAAAACAAATGTATAAACGCTGTCGGTATACATGGGATAGATGTTCAGGTCTTTATTGGGCATTACGGAAGGAACATCAACCTTTTCGGTTTCGCTTGTTGACCAACCGATGAAATCCTTGCCGGGAACCTTGGGGATTCCGCCTTCAACAGCAGTAAATCCGGGGATTTCCTGACCGTAATAGAGCTGCATCTCATCCTTCTGTGCTCCGTTGTTATCGGTGTAATGATATGTTGCCTTATATTGTTTTCTTGCAAAATATGCTCTGAGGATCGTTGAGTTGTCTGCACTGACCGCTCCGTCAAGAATGTTTTCCTTCTTCTCGTCAAGAACAAAGCCCTCGGGAGTGTCTGTTAATTCAATTTTAACGATCTCCCCTGCCTTCTCTGTAATGCGCTGAGAAAAAGGCTTTTCGGGATAGGTTCCGTCGGGATTCATCTGGTAAACTTCATATGTGTAATATGTGTTGACCTGTGACTCGCCCCAAACGGCATAGAGAGTGATATCATCATAATCATAGAGCATGCCCATATAGTCTGTGGTCGAGAGGACCTCGCCGCCCTTTGTGAGCGACCAGCCTAAAAGAGTCTTGCCCTTATCGTTAAGAGGAGAAACTCCTGAAGGATCAACTTTGTCTCTTCCGATAATGCCTGACTTCGTTGATGTTTCAAGGTTGCCCTCAAAATAACCGCCTTCTTCGGTTACGGCATCAAATACAACATTGCCGAAAACGCTGAGGTAAGCGGGAGTCGATGATGCATAAATATCATTCGAGCCCATGGGAATACCGTCATAGTAGCTGGTGCTGCCGAGAGGATATTCGGGAATGTCAACAAGACCGATAGCTCTGGATTCCTCGGTGATGTTCTTATGGTTTGCAAACTCGATGGGAGTTTTTGCAAAGCCCTTGTTACCGGGAGTCGTAACATAGGAATCGTCGTTGACTACAAACTCAAGCTCGAAGATCCAGTCTTCGGAATCGAGAGCTGCAGCTCCCTTGCCCGAAAGAAGAACCGTCGTTGTGATGAGGTTCTTGGCGATAGTCTTTCCGTCTTCCGCATAGAAGAAGTTGCTGGGAACATAGTATGATTCCGTTTCTGTTTCACCATCGGTTACAACACCGGGAAGAACGAAATAGCTCTGATCACCTCTGAGCTTGTTATAGTTATAGGGGTTCGACTTATAGCCGCCTGCTTCGTTACCCGAAATGTTGAGTCCGTTTGAATAAGAATCGTTTGTCTTAACGGCGAAGGGGCTTGATTCTGAATAGTTGACGCTGAAGAATCTTGCGTCAAACAACGTCGCCGTTGTGATCGATGAATAAACGGGATAATCGGTTCCGACAAAGAATCTTGCTTTGACAGTTTCACCGGGAGCAGCCTTATCGGTTTCAACCCATTCAAAAACGTCATCGCTTTCCTTATCGGGCGTTTCCATGCCGGCGGTCTGAACCTTACGGAAGAACTTATACGAAAAATCGATTGCGTTCGATCCGTCATCAGTACCGATGGTTCCGTCGGAATTCATGTGAGTATAATACTCAACATTTTCCGTGTCGCCGTTGGCTGCAAAGCCCATAACGGACATGGTGCTGAAGATCATTGCAAAGGCAAGAACCAATGCCAATGATTTCCTAAAGAGTGTCATATGCATTTCCTCCTTGAACACTTATGAAAGCTATTTTGCAGACACTTTCATATAATACAAGTCATTTTAACATATCGGATGGAATTTTTCAAGCTTTTTTTAATATAATATTATAATAATATATAGCATTTTTTCAGACAATATCTGTGAATTGTCATAACTTTTTATTTGTCGGATATGTTGATTTCTGTAAAAGAAAAAAGGCCCGTCCGGGCATTACGCCCGAACAAGCCCTGTTCTCATTTATTTCCGGATCATCCGTTTTGTTCTCCGACGGAACCCGAGTCAACGCTCTTTGCGGCTCTGATCTTTGCAAGCTCATACATCATCGTATCTCTTGTCTGCCCGTGAACATTGAAGAAGAGAAGAGAAACGCCCTTCATGAATCGTCCGATAGCGGGAGCAAGCGCAAAAACGGTCCAGATGCCTGCAAGCATTCCGGGATCGGTCTGGGGAACCTGAATTCCGTTGGCATCGATAAGAGGAACATAATGAATTGCCGCAACGGCAAGAGCACTTATCATCTTCGCCGCCGCATCGGAAATGAGCTTGAAATAGCTCATCGCCGCAGTTATCGTCGCTTCATTACGCACGCCCGACTTCCACTCAACATAGTCATAGAGATCACCGTTGAGAGCCGTGCTGCAATATCTCTGAATGCTGTTGAGAGATCCGCAGAAGGTCAGAGCTATAATGATCCAGATAAGGTTGAGGATAAAGTGATCCTCGCCGAACGGTTTATAGCCGACGATCCACATAATGAAATAGCAAATACCGCAGAACATGTAGCTGCCCGCCGCAAGATTTCTCAGCCCGAATTTCTTGGTAAGCTTCGGTGCAAGAGGAAGAACGAAATAGCTGGGAAGCCCCGTGAAAAGACCAGCGATCGTACCGTAAGACAGTCTGCCCATGCAGTTGAGCCAGAAGAAATCCTCGACCATGGTTCCCGTTCCCTTGCCGACAGCAAAGAAATTCTTGATCAGAAGAACCCACATGGGGCGGCAGGTGCCGATGGACTTGATGGTCTGAACAAGACCCATCTGATTCATTTCCTGCCTTGTCGACAGAGGCATTCTTTCTTTAAGAGAGAAGAAGCCGTAGGTTCTGAAAATAATGACGCAGATAACGAAAACTATTGCGCCGCCCGTATAAACATTTCTCGAGCCGACTCCGAGAATCTGCGGAAGGAAGTCAACAACAACGCCCGAGAACAGCGACGGGATCCATACGCCGACAAGGTCAGCATATGCGTCGGTTGCAATCAGCCTGTTACGCTCGATCGGATTCGGCGTTATGTTGAAAAGAATTATCTGGTAGCTCGTGTCATAGAACGATTTTGCTATTGAACCTATGTAATTGAATACAAGGAACGAAACAAAAAGGCTCGCCTGTGACATCGATGACGGAAGAAGCCAAGGAGAAAGCGAGGCAAACACCCAGAAAGGAAGCGTGAGAATGATATAAGGTCTGACTCTTCCCCAACGGGTTCTCGTTCTGTCGATGATAAGCCCCGAAACGGCGTTATCGACCGTATCGGCGATGAAGCTGACGGTTTCGGCAAGACCCCATGTTTTGGCGTTGATCCCGAGGAACTGTGTCGCAAAGAAGAAAAGCTTCTTGCTGAAGGTGTTCCACATGGTGTCACCCATACCCGAAAGAATATATGCAACATAATGCTTGGGACTGAGGTAGTTTTTGTTCTGATTGTTAAACTGACGGAGAACCGCATCTCCGTCAGCGGCAGAGCTGCTGACAGCCTTTATTTCTTCAGCCAAAACATTCACTCTCCGTTTCTTTTTATCCATAATGAATTATTTTAATATAATTCGCAAAAAAAATCAAGCGAATTGCATAAAAAACGCAAATCGCTTGATATATATAGCTTTTACCGTGTTCAGATCTTGACCGTGCCGCTTACAAGAGGCTTTTTGCAACGGGTTTTCCAGAAGCTGTTGGCATAGATTTCAACTCTGTATTCTCCGCTTTCAAGACCGTCAAACGAAACGCTGAGCTTCTCGGGCATATTATAAAAATAATACTCGCTCCAGATCGTTGCGTTGCGAACGGTAACTCCGTTCATATCCTTGAGATAGACATTATAGTCATCAACATATTCCTCTTCGACCTTAGCCTGAGGGAACTCAACTGTAAAGCTATCTGCCTTTACATCTTTGATTTCGACAACGCTGTCATCCTCGAACCACGGAGCCTTTTCCGTTCTGTAACGGGCATCGGTATAGAGGTAGCTGTCAACATCCCATGCGGAATCGATCTTCCATGTGAAGGGGAAGAAATTATCCGTGATGAGGTCATAGGGATAGATCCTGACTCTGCCCTCAGCATCTGCCTCAACAATAAGCATCTGAGCGGCATTGTCATCGTTGGGGGGAATCGTTCCGTAGATCTTGTCAAATTCATCAAGCTCAAAATAGCTGAGCGTACCTGTTCCGAGGCATGTGAAATGACGCTGATGAATCGAACGGGGATCGTTTATCGGAGCGTGGGAATGACCTGAAAAATCAATGATCTGGGGATAATTCATCAGAATTGCAGTCAGCTCATCCTCGCCCCAGTTTGCGCTTCCGTAAACGGTTCCCATGATATGGGGATGCTGGAAGAAGAAAATCGGGCGTTTCGGATCGTCTTTTGCGGCTTTTTTAAGCTCCTGAGCAACCCACTCCTGCTTTTTTTCGTCGAAATGGCAACCGTTCGTGCAGGTAACGCTGATAAAATGATAACCGTTGATAACCTTGTGAGAATCGGGCTCTGCGCCGAATATCTCTGCAAATTTCTGCAGAGCTGCCTCCTCTCCTTCCGAGCCGAATTCATGGCTTGCAAGAGAAAGCGTATAGTCGGTTCCGGGCTTCAGATTGCTGTCAAGAGTATCCTTGAAGGCGAGCATCTGTGCTCTTGTTCCGCTGTTTGCAAAATCGCCGACAACATAAAGCGCATCCAGTTTGTTATAGCTCTCCTTTTCACTGAGAGCATAAGCAGTTCTTATCGCCTGCTGCATTCTGTCACGCTCAACGGTATGCTCGTCTTTATAGTGAACATCGCTGACAACCATAAATCTGAGTACGGGTTCAAAGTTTTTGTCAAATCCCATGTAAAGTCATTCTCCTTTACAGCACAGCTTTTCTGTAACAAACGCTGTGTCCGTTATAATTCAAAAAAACGGTGCATTATCAAGGCTTTTCATGATAATGCACCGCCGTTCAACTAAGTGTTTTCAGCCGATTTCCTGAAATCGGAATCAGCCCATTGATGAGAAAAGAGCAACAATGCTTGCAACGATATCCTTAACGATCTGAATAAAGTCGATCTTGCCGATCCAGCTTGCAAAGTTATCAAGGAAAGTCTTCCACTTGATTGAGTCAAGAAGCTCCTTGAAGGTCATGTTCGAGGTGTCGGCACCGTCGTTTGAAAGCTCAACGGTATAGATATTGGTGTTGAGGATGTCGCCGCCTTCAACCTTGACATAGTATTTGCCTGCATCAAGGCCCGTAAGCTCGATTTCGGCAGCCTTTGCGTTGGTTGCGGTCACGGGACCTGCAACAGCTTCGCTCTTGCCATTAAGAACGGTTACCTTCCACTGAGCATCGGTTGTGACGGTCTTGGGGTCTGCAGTAACCTTAACTGTATACTTTGTCTTTGCAGCAACATCAATTGCATAGAAGTCAACGTCGTTCTTGTCAAAAACGGAGCTGTAGAGCTTGCCGCCTTCCTTGAGAGCAGTTGCAAAAGCAGCAACATCGTTATATTCTGCTTCTGAATTTGCATCCTCAACATAAACAACATAAAGCTTATAGCCGCCTTCTGTGCCTGTTACGGAAAGATAGAATTCAGAATCGCCTGCAACGCCGATCGTGGGGCTCTTGACGGTTGCATCATCCTTGGAAACCTCAAACTTGCCGAACTTCTTCCACTCGGTCAGACCTGTGCTGCCTTCGGAATAGGTTTCAAGCTCAACGGCATATTCGCCCTTGAAGTTTGCATCGTTTTCAACGAAAACATAGAGGTAGCCGGGCTTAGCGATATCAAACTTATAGTAGTCAACATCGGATGCACCTGCAGGAATCGTGCCGACATACTTCTTGAGGCTTGTCTTTGTTGAAAGCTCGATTTCGGTTGCATCTTCGGTTGTGTCGTTTGCTTCATACTCGCTGAGAGCATCTTCGTTAACGCTGACGGAGATCTTGTACTCAACTGTCGAATCGCAGACTGTGCCCTTGGTCATCTTGACAAAATACTTGCCTGCAACGGCACCGAATGCGGGAGAAGAAACGGAAGCAGCATTTGCAGCAACATCAAATGTTGCAAGAACCTTGCCGTCCTCGTCGGAAATCTCAACAGTAAAATATGTACCGATTGCTTCTTCCTTAGCTTCGTGGTCAACCGTTACGGTGATAAGACCGTCCTTAGCGGTTGTGAAAGCAAAGAAGTCAACATCCTCTGAGCTGTTGATCTTACCTGTTACATTGTCGCCGACAGCAAAAGCATCTGCGCCCGAAGCAACGCCGTTGGTTGAATCTGCTTCTGTTACATCAGCCGCAAAAGCAACTGAAACGAAGCTCATGCACATGACGAGAGCCATTACTACAGCAAGAAATGATTTGAACTTTTTCATTTTTTGTCCTCCTGTTTTATAAATAATTTTTAAAATGGCGATTGATAATTGGATTTTATCACATTTTTTCCCGATTGTCAAACCAATATGTCAAGTAAATTATTAACAGACGGTAAATTATATCCGTATTCATGAAAAAAATAAGTGCGACAGCCGAAAACGGTGCCGCACTTATTGAAATTTTTTTCGGATTAATACATTCCGCCGCCCTGTGCAGCCATAGCTGCAGCCTGAGCCGCATCTGCTGCGGGATCGGGCTTATCGGTTACAAGGCTCTCTGTTGTGAGAACCATGGCAGCAACGGAAGCCGCATTCTGAAGAGCGGAACGGGTTACCTTTGCGGGATCAAGGATGCCTGCAGTTGCCATGTCGCAGTAATTGTCGTCTGCAAAGTTGTAGCCGTAGCCAACCTTTTCGGAAGCAAGAATTGCATTGACGATAACGGAGCCTTCAAGACCTGCGTTTGCTGCGATCTGGCGAACGGGCTCCTCAAGAGCCTTGAGAACGATCTTGATGCCGGTCTTTTCGTCTGCATCGTCGGTTTCTTCAAGAAGAGCCTTGACATCACCGATCGTGTTGAGAAGAGCAACACCGCCGCCTGCAACGCAGCCTTCTTCAACAGCAGCCTTTGTTGCGGCAAGAGCATCCTCGATGCGGAGCTTCTTTTCCTTCATTTCGGTCTCGGTTGCCGCACCGACCTTGATAACAGCTACGCCGCCCGAAAGCTTTGCAAGTCTTTCCTGAAGCTTTTCTCTGTCAAAATCGGATGTTGTGTTTTCTATCTGGAGCTTTATCTGATTGACTCTTGAAGCGATATCGCTCTTTTCGCCTGCACCGTCAACGATGATAGTGTTTTCCTTTGAAACCTTGACCTGACGAGCTCTGCCGAGCTGTGAAAGCTGGGTTTCCTTGAGTTCAAGACCGAGGTCTGAGGTGATAACCTCGCCGCCGGTAAGGATAGCGATATCCTGAAGCATTTCCTTTCTTCTGTCGCCGAAGCCGGGAGCCTTGACGCAAACGCATGTGAAAACGCCTCTGAGCTTGTTTACAAGAATGGTTGAAAGAGCCTCACCTTCAACATCCTCAGCGATAACAACAAGCTTGCCGCCTGCGTGCATGATCTGCTCAAGGAGAGGAAGAAGATCCTGAATGCTTGAAATCTTCTTGTCTGTGATAAGAATGAGAGCATCGTCGATAACAGCTTCCATCTTATCGGTATCGGTTACCATATAGGGAGAGATATAGCCTCTGTCAAACTGCATACCCTCAACAACCTCTGCTTCGGTGACTGCGATCTTTGACTCTTCAACGGTAATAACGCCGTCAGATGTAACCTTTTCCATAGCATCGGCGATGAACTTGCCGACCTCCTCGTCACCCGAAGAAATCGTGCCGATTCTTGCGATATCCTGAGTGCTCGAAACAGGCTTTGCATTCTTTCTGAGGCATGCAACAGCCGTATCAACAGCCTTTGCCATACCCTTTCTGACAACCATGGGATTTGCGCCTGCGGTTACATTCTTCATGCCCTCTCTGATAAGAGCCTGAGCGAGAAGAGTTGCGGTTGTCGTTCCGTCACCTGCAACATCGTTTGTCTTTGTCGAAACTTCCTTTACAAGCTGAGCACCCATGTTTTCAAAGGCATCCTCAAGCTCGATCTCCTTGGCGATGGTAACGCCGTCGTTTGTGATGAGGGGAGCGCCGTATTTTTTATCAAGAACAACGTTTCTGCCCTTGGGGCCGAGTGTGATCTTAACTGTGTTTGCAAGCTTATCAACGCCTGCCTGAAGAGCCTTGCGGGCTTCTTCGCCGTAAATGATCTGCTTTGCCATGATAGTTTACCTCCTTATTCTACTATAGCAAGAATGTCGCTCTGACGCACGATCGTATATTCCTCTTTGTTGAGTTTTACTTCCGTGCCTGCGTATTTGCCTGTGATTACCCTGTCGCCGACCTTGACATACATTTCAACCTCTTTGCCGTCAACGATTCCGCCGGGACCGACTGCGATAACCTCTGCAACCTGCGGCTTTTCCTGAGCGGAAGGAGCAAGAATGATTCCGCTGTTTGTTGTTTCTTCAATTTCAACGAGCTTGACTACAACTCTGTCAGCAAGCGGTCTGAGTGTCATATATATTACCTCCAAAAATTTAATACAGATTATTTTAGCACTCTTGCACCCCGAGTGCTAATTTGTATTTTAATACCATTTTCTGAAAGTGTCAAGATGTTTTGCCAAAATTAACAATAAAGTCATAATTTAACCGTTTACACCGCCCTCCTTTCAGGTGTTCACAGTCAATTTACAATGTTTTAATATTTATTGACTTTAAATATTCTTATTGATATAATATATAATAACTGTGCAAAAATATTCTGAATTATTACGGAGAGCGGCTTTTGCCGCCGATCGGAACTGCCATGAATATATTCGTTTCGCTTGATTCCAACTATATACATCCGCTCTGCGTCATGCTTTCGTCACTCGCTGAAACCAACGCAGGCAACAGCTTCGACCTCTATGTCGCCTATTCATCGCTGACAGAGGATGATTTTTTGCGCATGGAAAAAGCCATCGGAAGCCTCAACGCAAAGATCCACAGAGTTCCCGTTGATGAAAACATTTTCGCCGGCGCACCCGTTCTCGACAGACTCAGCAAGGCGACATATTACCGCCTGCTTATCGGCGAAATCCTGCCCGAAAGCGTTGACAGACTGCTGTATCTCGATCCCGATATCGTCATCAACGGCGATCTGACGGATTTTTACAACACCGACCTCGGAGATAAGGTCATCGCAGGCTGTACGCATTTGTACGGCTTCAATAAATGGGTTAATTTTGCCCGCCTCGGCATCAGAAAAAAGAACCGCACCTGCTATGTCAATGCCGGCGTTCTTCTGATCGACCTGAAAAAATGGAGAAAAGCCGTGACTGTCAGTTCGATTCTCGGTTTTATTCAGAAAAATATAAAAATTCTGCTTCTTGCAGATCAGGATGTTATCAATGTTCTTTTCGCCGACAAGCTGATGCATGTTGACGAAAGGCTCTATAACCTCGACGAAAAAACCTTCAGATATTTCAGCGAAAAATCGCCCGCTGACAAGCGCATCGACCTCGGATGGGTTCGCCGCAACACCGTTATCATTCATTATAACGGAAAGCAAAAGCCATGGCATGACACCGAATATAAAGGCAGACTCGGAGAATTCTATGAACAATTCAAATCCGTCGGAAAATAATTATCAGAAAAAGGTTCAGCTCCTGCAGCGTGTGGGGGCTGTTTCGGCTTGTCTTATCATGCTTGCGGTTTTCGGTTATTTTTATATCACTTACGGAAAACAGCTTTATGATATCTTCGGAAACTCGGAAAGCCTGAAAGCCTTTCTCTCTCAGTTCAACGGCTTCGACAAATGGGTTTTCGTTGCGATAAGAGCCTTTCAGACCGTTATCAAGATCATTCCTGCCGAACCTCTTGAAATCGGTTCGGGAGTCCTTTACGGAACATGGGGCGGACTTTTCCTCTGCATGCTCGGAACGATGATCGGCTCGTTCATTATCATCGCTCTGACAAAGGTTTTCGGCCGTTCTCTCGTCAGCGCATTCATACCGATTGAAAAAATCGAATCAATGAAATTTCTCAGAGATGAAAAAAAGGTCTATTTCACGCTCTTTTTCATCTATCTCATCCCCGGCACACCGAAGGATGTTCTCACATATGCCGCAGGTCTGACGAAGCTTGATATGCGGAAATTCCTGATCGTCACGGGCATCGCCCGAATCCCCTCTATAATCTCATCGACTTGGTGCGGTCAGGAGCTGATAAACAAGAACTACACCCTTGCAATCGTTATTTTCGTCGTAACAGCTTTGCTGAGCGTTATATGCTCGCTTATTTATAAAAAAATATCATCCGACAAGGAAAAAAAGGATAAAACGGGAAAGGAGAACAGCCATGACTGAAACACTTAACCGTTCCGCCGACAAGCTTCGTTATCTTGCGCCTGCCGCCTTTCTTTTTGCAGGACTTTCCCCCGAATATATCGGTCCTTTTTTCACCGCAATCGGTTTCTTCCTCGTTCTGAGAAACAGAATCAAATCAAAGAAAAAACCGCAATTCGGAGATCTCGGAATCAGCATTCTCGTTTATATGGCATGGATGCTCGTTTCAACGATATGGACCTCGTCAATTATATCATCGCTTGCAAGCCTCGGTCTTTGGTCGCTGATGTTCAGCGGATACTACTTCTTCACCGAAACGATCGAAGACGAAAAAGACATTGACACCGTGATATTCTGCGGTGCATTATGCGCAGGTATCGCAGGAGCAATCGGCGTGGGCCAGATGGTGCTTTATCACCTTAATGAAAATATCAGCCGATATTTCAATCCTTTCTGGAGATTCATCGACTTCGGCGTTGAAAAGCTCGTCGTTTTTCTTCCCGAATTCATAACATCGAAAATGGGCTCGACAACCTTCCATTCATTCGCAACAAGAGGCTGCGGTACATATTCAAATCCCCTCTTCTTTGCGACGGCGGAAATCATGCTTTTCCCCTTTGCCGCTCACACCTTCCTGTGCGATGAAGATAAGAAAAGAAGGATCATCGGTCTTTTCTGCCTCGTTGCAAGTCTTGGCGGAATAGCCTGCTCTTATTCAAGAGGACCCTATATTTACTCGGTTATCGTTTTTGCGATACTTCTCTTCTACGGCGGCAAAAAGCTGAAAGCTCTCCTTGCTATCGGCGGCATCAGCGCATGCGGAATTCTTGTTGTATTCAACGGCACGGTCAAACGCCTGCTTACCCTTCTGAGCAGCAAGGATATCTCGGTCAACACAAGAAAAGTCCTCTGGGAATCGGTTTTTGATATGATAAAAAACAAGCCCGTTCTCGGCTACGGCACGGGCTTTGACAATGTCCGTCAGATGCTTCACAATGTTTACGGGGTCAAACAGCCTCACGCTCACAACATCTTCCTCGAGGCATGGGTCGAGCACGGAATTATCGGTCCGATTCTTCTTGCGGCAATTTTTGTTGTATTCTTTATCAACATAATCAGACTTGTCAGACTCGGTCAGAAACAGCGTGAATACGGCATTACTCTTCTTGCTTCCGTTGCGGGATTCCTGCTCTGCGGAATGACTGACTGCCTTTTCTACGGCTTCAAGCCTCTTCAGTATTTTCTGATGATTCTCGGACTTTCTCAGGCAGTTTTTGCCCTTTATCTAAAAAAGAAACAATAATATTATTGTCGGGCTTTCGGTTCTCCGTTTTCCCGACAATTCTTTTTCGGAGGTTATTATGAACGTTCTGTCTATCGGCAACAGCTTTTCAACAAATGCCCATAAGTTTCTTCCTCACCTTGCAAAAGCGACAGGCAAGGAGCTTCTGCTCTGCAACCTTTTCATCGGCGGCTGCTCGCTTGAACAGCATTGGAACAACTGGAAGGAAGAAAACGACTGCTATGATTATGAGGTTTATCTTCCGTTTGAAACAGAAATGAGCCGTCCCGACGGAGTTGCGCTCCATGAGGCAGTCGAAGACGAAAATTGGGATGTTATAACATTACAGCAGTGCAGCGCTCTCAGCGGCGTTAAGGAAAGCTATTCACCTTATCTCTCCGAGCTGACGGAATACTGCAGAATGGTTCAGCCCGATGCAAAAATCATGCTTCACCAGACATGGGCATATGCAAAGGACTCTCAGCATCCCGCATTCCCGACTTACGGAAGCAATCAGGACGAAATGTACCGTGCGCTCACAGAAAGCTATGTTGAGGCCGCAGACAATGCGGATATTGAACTTATCATTCCGAGCGGCAGAGCATGGCAGACGGCAAGACAGCTGCCTATCGGCGACCGCCTGACGGTTGACGGATTTCACGGAAACGATATGGGATGTTTTCTCGCAAGCTGCTGCTTCTATGAAATGATCTTCGGCGAATGCGTTGTTGATAATCCGTTTTATCTCCCCGACTACGGCGAGGAAATATCAAAAATGCTCAAGATCTGCGCCCACATTTCTGTTGAGGAAGGTATCAGAAAGAAATAATATTGTTATAAAAACACATTCAGCCCCCTGAAAGATTTACTTTCAGGGGGCTGCTTTTCTTAATTGATGAAAAGATGGTTTCGTTTTCTGAAATATATGATATTCGGATAAATATAAGCAATCGCTCCGAGAGATGCTCCGATGATGCTGCCGACGGTCACGCCTATAATTGCGCCTCTGTCCGAGCCTGCCGAAATAATTCCGCCGACAAGATTGTAAGCCAGATAAAGAACTGCATCAACAATCTCAAAAATGATATATTTTTTCGGAGCATTCTTCTTGAATTTTGCAAGCTCAAACCTGAGATAAATCTGAACCGCCGCCGTTATTATCCATATAACACCGAACAAAATACCGAGCCATCTGAAATTTCCGCCAAAATAATAGTCCATTTCCCACAGCTCGTGCCTGATATTGAAAAGCATCATAACGGAGTCAAGCAGATTCTCTGCCGCACCGAAGAACAGCAGAAAATAAATCAGAAATTTAAACCAGTTCATGCCAAGCTCAGGCTTTGAGGTTTCTGTTGTTACCTTATAATCCTCAATCATTTCTTTAAATTCTTCTCTGTTTTCGCTCACAAAATCCCCTCCTCTACATAAAATAATAACATCTTTTTTCAGAAATTACAATACGGAGAAACAAAAAAGGGAGCAGCCTTGCGGTTGCTCCCCAAAAAGGATTTTTTAATTATTCGTTGATTTCGATAACAACGCCTGAACCAACAGTTCTGCCGCCTTCACGGATAGCGAAGCGGAGACCCTTTTCGATAGCGATGGGAGTGATGAGTTCAACATCCATGTCAACGTTATCGCCGGGCATGCACATTTCTGTGCCTTCGGGAAGGCTGATTACGCCTGTAACGTCAGTTGTTCTGAAATAGAACTGAGGACGGTAGTTGTTGAAGAAGGGAGTATGACGGCCGCCTTCTTCCTTTGTAAGAACGTAAACCTGACCCTTGAACTTTGTGTGGGGGTTGATTGAACCGGGCTTGCAAAGAACCTGACCACGCTCGATCTCTGTTCTCTGAACACCACGAAGGAGAGCACCGATGTTGTCGCCTGCCTCAGCATAGTCGAGGATCTTGCGGAACATTTCGATACCTGTAACAACAGTCTTTCTCTTTTCGTCTGTAAGACCAACGATTTCAACTTCTTCTGAAGTCTTGAGCTGACCTCTTTCAACTCTACCTGTAGCAACTGTACCACGGCCTGTGATCGTGAATACGTCTTCTACGGGCATAAGGAAGGGAAGGTCTGCCTTACGGTCGGGTGTGGGGATATATTCGTCAACAGCAGCCATGAGTTCCCAGATAGGAGCGAGAACGTCAGCGTTTGTGTCGCCGCCTTCATAGCTGAGAGCCTGAAGAGCTGAACCCTTGATGATGGGAGCTTCTTCGTCGAAGCCGTACTCAGCAAGTGTTTCACGGATTTCCATTTCAACGAGCTCGAGGAGTTCGGGATCGTCAACCTGGTCAACCTTGTTCATGAAAACGATGATCTTCGGAACGCCAACCTGACGAGCAAGGAGAAGATGTTCCTTAGTCTGAGCCATGGGGCCGTCTGTTGAAGCGATAACAAGGATAGCGCCGTCCATCTGAGCAGCACCTGTGATCATGTTCTTGATATAGTCAGCATGACCGGGGCAGTCAACGTGAGCATAGTGACGGTTTTCTGTCTCGTACTCAACGTGAGCTGTATTGATTGTGATACCACGTTCTCTCTCTTCGGGAGCCTTATCGATGTTTGCATAGTCAACGAATGCTGCGCCGCCCTTCATAGCGAGGGTCTTTGTGATAGCAGCTGTAAGAGTTGTCTTACCGTGGTCAACGTGACCGATTGTACCAATATTAACGTGGGGCTTGCTACGTTCAAATTTTGCTTTTGCCATTGTGGTTTTCCTCCCTTTTAATAAGCAAATTATTATCCATGCGTGCGCATGGTTACATTTTAACAAGTTACGGCTTAAATTTCAAGCCTTTTTTGCAATTTAACAAAACAAATTATCTTTCGCTGATAACTTTTTCGGCAATTGACTTGGGAACTTCAGCATAATGGCTGGGTTCCATAGCATACTGACCACGTCCCTGAGTTCTGGAACGGAGAGCAGTTGCGTAACCGAACATGTTTGAAAGCGGGATATTTGCGTTGATCTGAATTGCACCTGTTCTTGATTCTGTTCCCTGGATCATGCCACGGCGTGAGTTGATATCGCCGATAACATCGCCCATATATTCGTCGGGAACAATAACAGCTGTCTTCATGATGGGCTCCATAAGAACGGGAGCAGCCTTCTTCATAGCATCCTTGAATGCCATTGATGCGGCAATCTTGAAAGCCATTTCAGAGGAGTCGACCTCGTGATATGAACCGTCATAAAGAGTAACCTTAACGTCAACAACATTGTAGCCTGCAAGTGTACCTGAGAGCATTGCGCCCTTGACGCCTGCTTCGATGGCGTTGAAATATTCCTTGGGAATAGCGCCGCCAACGATGTTGTTGACAAACTCGTAACCCTTTTCGGGGTTGGGTTCGATCTTCATCTTAACATGACCGTACTGACCCTTACCACCTGACTGACGTGAATACTTGGTATCTGTGTCAGCGGGCTTGGTGATGGTTTCACGGTAAGCAACCTGAGGCTTACCGACATTAGCTTCAACCTTGAATTCACGGAGAAGTCTGTCAACGATGATTTCGAGGTGAAGTTCACCCATACCTGCAATAATGGTCTGGCCTGTTTCTTCGTCTGTGTAGCACTTGAATGTGGGATCCTCTTCAGCGAGCTTTGCAAGAGCAATACCCATCTTCTCCTGACCTGCTTTGGTCTTGGGCTCGATGGCAACTCTGATAACGGGCTCGGGGAATTCCATGGATTCAAGAATTACGGGGTGCTTTGCATCGCAAAGGGTGTCACCTGTTGTTGTCTGCTTAACGCCTACGCAAGCAGCGATATCACCTGCATAGCAGCAGTCGATGTCCTGTCTGTGGTTGGAGTGCATCTGAAGGATTCTGCCCATACGTTCATTGCAGTCCTTGGTTGAGTTGTAGACGGATGCGCCTGTGTCAACCTTACCTGAATAAACTCTGAAGAAGCAAAGCTTACCAACGAAGGGATCGGTTGCGATCTTGAATGCAAGAGCTGAGAAGGGCTCTTCATCGGATGCATGTCTGACCTCTTCTTCGTCAGTTCTGGGATTGATACCCTTGATTGCCTCAATGTCTGTGGGAGCGGGCATATAATCAACAACTGCATCAAGGAGAAGCTGAACGCCCTTGTTGCGGTATGATGTGCCGCAAACAACGGGAACCATCGCATTAGCGATCGTTGACTTTCTGATGCATGTCTTGATTTCTTCAACGGTCAGCTCTTCGCCTTCAAAGAACTTCTCGAGAAGAGCATCGTCCTGCTCTGCAACGCATTCAATAAGCTGGCTTCTGTATTCAGCAGCCTTGTCCGCCATATCAGCGGGGATATCTGTGATCGTGATGTCCATGCCCTTATCATCGTTATAATAATAAGCCTTCATCTCAACAAGATCAATGATGCCCTTGAAATCCGACTCAGCGCCGATGGGGAGCTGAATGGGAACTGCGTTACACTTGAGGCGTTCCTTCATCATGTCGATAACACGATAGAAATTTGCGCCGAGGATGTCCATCTTATTAACATAAACCATTCTGGGAACATGATACTTATCAGCCTGTCTCCAAACGGTTTCGGACTGGGGCTCAACGCCGCCCTTTGCGCAAAGAACGGTAACGGAGCCATCGAGAACTCTGAGTGAACGCTCAACCTCAACTGTGAAGTCAACGTGACCGGGAGTGTCGATGATGTTTATGCGGTGGTCTTTCCAAAAGCATGTTGTTGCTGCAGATGTGATAGTGATACCACGCTCCTGCTCCTGCTCCATCCAGTCCATTGTTGCGGCGCCATCATGTGTTTCGCCGATTTTGTGCGTCTTACCTGTGTAAAACAGAATACGCTCTGATGTTGTTGTCTTACCGGCATCAATGTGCGCCATGATACCAATGTTCCTGGTCATTTCCAGGGAAACCTCTCTAGGCATAATTACCTCCGTTATTAGTCATGCTACAAAACAATTGCAGCGGAATAAGCGAAAATTACCATCTGAAATGAGCAAAAGCCTTGTTTGCCTCTGCCATCTTGTGAGTGTCTTCACGCTTCTTGAATGCGGAACCGGTCTGGTTAACTGCATCAAGGATTTCGTTGGCAAGTCTTTCCTTCATTGTTCTTTCCGAACGCTGACGGCTGTAAAGTGTGATCCAACGAAGACCGAGAGTCTGTCTTCTCTCGGGACGAACCTCCATGGGTACCTGATAGGTAGCACCGCCGACACGGCGAGCCTTAACCTCAAGAACGGGCATAACGTTTTCCATTGCTGCCTCGAAAACCTCAAGGGGTTCCTTACCTGATTTTTCTTTGATGATCTCAAAAGCATCGTAAACGATCTTCTGAGCTACGCCCTTCTTACCATCATACATAACATTGTTGATAAGACGGGTGACAAGTTTTGAGTTGTAAAGCGGATCGGGCAAAACTTCACGTTTTGCGATATTGCCTCTTCTTGGCACGTCGCTTCCCTCCTTCATGAATAAAATGATATCATAGGTACTCGAGTGACAAATTCCCGTGGCGCCAACGCAGAGGCATACAATATATATAGTATACCTTGCATTGGTCAAAAGCTTTCAGCTTTCAGCCTGCAAGAAGATTTGTCTCATTCTGGGTTTTGCGGTAATTATTTCTTTGCTGCCTTGGGACGCTTTGCACCGTACTTTGAACGGGCCTGCATTCTGCCGTTAACGCCCTGGGTATCAAGTGTACCGCGGATGATGTGGTAACGCACACCGGGAAGGTCCTTAACACGGCCGCCACGAATAAGAACAACGGAGTGTTCCTGAAGGTTGTGGCCAACACCGGGAATGTAAGCTGAAACTTCAATGCCGTTTGTGAGACGAACTCTTGCGATCTTACGAAGAGCCGAGTTGGGCTTTTTGGGAGTTGCAGTCTTAACAGCGGTGCAAACGCCACGCTTCTGGGGAGAATCCTGATCGGTCATAACATTCTTCTTGGAATTGAGACCCTTCAGAAGTGCGGGAGCCTTGGGCTTCTTGACGAGTGTTTCTCTGCCGTTACGAACAAGCTGATTAAAGGTAGGCAAAAATCTCTCTCCTTTCTCTGAAATTTATATCGTGTTATGAGCCCTTCCTCAAAAAAGGTCGGGCTCTTGACACCACAATTTCGTATTGTATCACAGGTTTACCCTGTTTGTCAACACTTTCTACAAAAATCACTCAGCATTTTCGGCAATATTGACCGAAGATGCGGCAGGCTTGAGGTCAACCTTGCTGTAGCACTTCATACCTGTACCTGAGGGAAGAAGTTTACCGAGGATGACATTCTCTTTAAGACCGATAAGCGGGTCTGTCTTGCCCTTGATGGCTGCATCTGTAAGGACTCTTGTTGTTTCCTGGAAGGATGCTGCCGAAAGGAATGATTCGGTTGCAAGCGATGACTTCGTGATACCCATAAGAGTGGGGATGCATGTTGCGAAAGCGGGCTCTGTTCCGTTTTCTGCAGCTTCCTTTGCGATTCTTTCGTTCTCTTCACGGAATTCAACCTTCTCAACGACTGAACCGGGAAGGAACTTGGAAGCGCCTGACTCAGCAATTCTGACCTTTCTCATCATCTGACGGACAATAACCTCGATATGCTTGTCGTTGATATCAACACCCTGCATACGGTAGGTTCTCTGAACTTCTCTGATAAGATAGTCATGAACAGCCTCAACGCCGAGAATTGCAAGAATATCATGGGGATTCTGAGCACCTTCGGTGAGCTGAGCACCCTTGAGAACCTTCTGTCCCTCTTCAACCTTAAGACGGAAGCCGTAAGGAATAAGATATGTCTTTTCATCTCCGTCGTTGCCTGTTACAACAACATGCTGGCTCTTCTTGATCTCACGGAACGAAACGACGCCGTCGATTTCGCTCATGATCGCAAGCATCTTGGGCTTGCGTGCTTCGAAGAGCTCTTCGATTCTGGGAAGACCGGTCGTGATATCGCTCTGGTCGGCGGCACCACCGGTATGGAATGTTCTCATCGTAAGCTGTGTACCGGGTTCACCGATGGACTGAGCAGCGATAATACCTACCGCTTCACCGACTGTTACGGGCTCGCCTGTTGCAAGGTTTGCGCCGTAGCACTTGATGCAGACACCGTGTTCGGAGCAGCATGAGAGAAGAGAACGGATCTTGATCTGAGCCTTTGAGGTTTCGGGAAGCTCGCCTGCGGCAACCTTCTCATCGTGAACCTTCTGAACGCTTGCTGCAACCTTTTCGGCTGTAACATCGTTCATCATGACATCCTTGCTTGCAAGAAGCTCGCCCGTTGCGGGGTCGATATAATCTTCAAGCAGATATCTGCCCGTAAGTCTTTCGGCAAGACCTACGATCTTTCTGCCGCCATACTTGGGATCGCCGTCATAAATATCATAAACATTGATACCGTCTGTGCAGTGGCAGTCCTCCTGACGGATGATAACATCCTGCGAAACGTCAACAAGACGGCGGGTAAGGTAACCCGAGTCAGCTGTACGAAGAGCCGTATCGGCAAGACCTTTACGGGCACCACGGGAGGAAATGAAGTATTCTGAAATGTTAAGGCCTTCTCTGTAGTTAGCCTTGATGGGAACCTCGATCGTTTTACCGGCTGTGTTGGCGATAAGACCACGCATACCGGCGAGCTGACGGAGCTGAGAGTCATTACCTCGGGCACCCGAGTCAAGCATCATGTTGATGGGGTTGAACCTTCTGAAGTTCTTCTTCAGCTCGGAAGCAACTGCCTTCGAGCATTCATCCCATGCCTTGATAACGCCTTCGGAGCGTTCTTCGTTGGTAATAAGACCTCTGTCGTAGCTCTTATAGATTTCGTCAACCTTCTTTTCTGCGATTGAAAGGAGTTCCTTCTTCTGGGGAGGAATGGTTGCGTCGCAGACAGCAACGGTAATACCGCTTCGGGTTGAATATCTGTAGCCCTGTGCCTTGATCTTGTCAAGAACATCGGCTGCAACGGCTGTGCCGTGAACCTTGATGCAGCGGTCGATAATTTTGCCGAGCATCTTCTTGTTGACAAGAACATCAACCTCGGGAGTGAAGAGGTTGTCGGGATTCGATCTGTCGATGAAGCCGAGATCCTGAGGAACGGGGTTGTTGAAGATAACCTTACCGAGAGTTGTTGTTACAAGCTTTGTAACCATCTCGCCGTTGACTTCCTTGGACATGCGGATTCTGATGTCAACATGAAGACCGATATCGCCTTCATCATAAGCCATCATAGCTTCGTCAATGCTTGTGAATGTTTTATAAATAAGCTGCACATTTCCGTTTTCGTCAAGGATGGGATTTCCGTTTTCATCCTTAGCTTCAACGGCTGCGCCGGGCTCAAAGGGATCGTCGGGATTATAGTTGGAATTCTCGGGATTGTTATTATTTACCATTGTAAGATAATAAGAACCGAGGATCATATCCTGAGTGGGAACCGCAACGGGGCGTCCGTCAGAGGGCTTGAGAAGGTTGTTGGCAGCAAGCATGAGGAATCGTGCTTCAGCCTGAGCCTCTGCTGAAAGAGGAACATGAACAGCCATCTGGTCGCCGTCGAAGTCGGCGTTGAAAGCGGTACATACAAGGGGATGAAGACGGATCGCTCTGCCTTCAACAAGAACAGGCTCGAATGCCTGAATACCGAGTCTGTGAAGAGTGGGAGCTCGGTTGAGCATTACGGGGTGGTCCTTGATGACAACTTCGAGAGCATCCCATACGGCGGGATTTGAGCGTTCAACCATCTTGCGGGCTGACTTGACGTTGCCTGCAACCTCGGTTTCAACAAGACGCTTCATAACGAAGGGCTTGAAGAGTTCGAGAGCCATTTCCTTGGGAAGACCGCACTGATAAAGCTTGAGCTCGGGACCGACAACGATAACCGAACGGCCCGAATAGTCAACACGCTTACCGAGAAGGTTCTGTCTGAAACGGCCCTGCTTACCCTTGAGCATGTCGGAAAGTGACTTGAGAGCTCTGTTGTTGGGGCCTGTTACGGGTCTGCCTCTTCTGCCGTTATCGATAAGAGCGTCAACAGCCTCCTGAAGCATTCTCTTTTCGTTTCTGATAATGATATCGGGAGAACCGAGGTCAATGAGCTTTTTAAGACGGCTGTTTCTGTTGATAACTCGTCTGTAAAGATCATTAAGGTCAGAGGTTGCAAATCTGCCGCCTTCGAGCTGAACCATGGGTCTTATCTCGGGAGGAATAACGGGAATAACATCAAGGATCATCCATTCGGGTCTGTTGCCCGACTGTCTGAAAGCCTCAACGACCTCAAGTCTTTTAAGGGCCTTTGCCTTCTTCTGACCTGATGCGGTTTCCATTTCTTCCTTGAGTTCAACAGAAAGAGCTTCAAGGTCGATCTCTGCAAGGAGCTCCTTGATTGCTTCTGCGCCCATTCCTGCCTTGAAATCGTCCTCATATCTCAGACGGTACTCTTCGTAGTCCTTCTCTTCAAGGGTCTGATACTTCTGAAGAGGAGTATCGCCGGGATCGATAACGATATGCTTTGCAAAATAGAGAACCTTTTCGAGATCTCTGGGGGATATATCAAGGATAAGTCCCATTCTTGAGGGAATACCCTTGAAATACCAGATGTGAGAAACGGGAGTTGCCAATTCGATATGTCCCATTCTCTCACGGCGAACCTTTGCACGGGTTACTTCAACGCCGCAGCGTTCGCAGACCTTGCCCTTATAGCGGATTCTCTTATACTTTCCGCAATGGCATTCCCAGTCCTTCTGGGGTCCGAAAATCTTTTCGCAGAAAAGACCGTCTGTTTCGGGCTTGAGTGTTCTGTAGTTTATGGTTTCGGGCTTCGTGACTTCACCGTGTGACCATTCTCTGATCTTATCGGGTGAAGCGAGGCCGATTTTTATGGATTCAAACGTAAGATTGCTGTTGGATTCAATGTTTTCCATCAAACGATGCCCCTTCCGTAATTATCTATTGGAATTCGGCGATTATTCATAATCGTCCTCCGAGGTTGCAAAATCAAAGCCTAAGTCGTCAGAGCCGATGCTCTCGTCATTGAGATCATCATAGAAGCCGCTGTCGTCATCATCGTCAGCGATGCTTCCGAAGATATCGTTTTCCTTGCTGTCTTCGTCGATGATAAATGCGTTGCTGCCTTCAGCGTCGTTGACATTCTGGAACGCCTTATCGTCGGAAACGAAGCCGACATCGTCATTGTCATAGGTCTGACGAAGGTCGATTTCCTCGTCGTTTTCGTCAAGAACCTTGATGTCGAGTGCGAGCGACTGAAGCTCCTTGATGAGAACCTTGAAGGATTCGGGAATACCGGGAGTCGGAACATTCTGACCCTTAACGATGGCTTCGTAGGTCTTGACTCTGCCCACAACGTCATCCGACTTAACGGTAAGAATTTCCTGAAGAGTATAAGCTGCGCCGTAAGCTTCAAGAGCCCAAACTTCCATTTCACCGAAACGCTGACCGCCGAACTGAGCCTTACCGCCCAGAGGCTGCTGAGTAACGAGTGAGTAGGGACCTGTTGAACGGGCGTGGATCTTATCGTCAACAAGGTGATGGAGCTTGAGATAATACATGACACCTACGGTTACGGGATTGTCGAACTGTCTGCCGGTTCTGCCGTCGGTAAGAATCGACTTGCAGTCAAGACGGAGCTGGGGAACCTTTGTGGGATCGAACTCGATGCCCTTTTCTTCAGCTTCCTTCTTGGCAGCTTCCATTGTTCTGCGGTTAGCCTCTTCAAAAGCGTCTGTGATGTCGCCTTCATGAGCACCGTCGAAAACGGGAGTCATGACATTCATGCCGAGATTTCTTGCGGCAAAGCCGAGGTGAACCTCGAGAACCTGACCGATGTTCATTCGGGAAGGAACGCCGAGGGGGTTAAGAACGATGTCAAGCGGTGTGCCGTCGGGAAGGAAGGGCATATCCTCCTGAGGAAGGATTCTTGAAACAACGCCCTTGTTACCGTGGCGACCCGCCATCTTGTCGCCGACAGAAAGCTTACGCTTCTGAGCGATATAGCAACGGACAACCTTGTTTACGCCGGGTGAAAGCTCATCGCTGTTCTCTCTTGTGAAGACCTCAACATTAACAACGATACCGTATTCGCCGTGAGGAACTTTAAGGGAGGTATCTCTGACTTCCTTCGCCTTCTCGCCGAAGATCGCACGGAGAAGTCTTTCTTCTGCGGTAAGCTCGGTTTCGCCCTTGGGAGTAACCTTACCTACGAGAATGTCGCCCGAGTGAACCTCTGCGCCAATGCGGATAATACCTCTGTCGTCAAGGTTGCCGAGTGCATCCTCGCCGACATTGGGGATATCTCTTGTGATTTCTTCCGGTCCGAGCTTGGTATCTCTTGCTTCTGTTTCATATTCTTCGATATGAACGGAAGTGTAGACATCGTCACGGACAAGCTTTTCGTTGATAAGAACGGCGTCTTCGTAGTTATAGCCTTCCCATGTCATGAAGCCTACGAGAGCGTTCTTACCGAGGCTGATCTCGCCGTGGTCGGTTGCGGGACCGTCGGCGATAACATCGCCTTTTTCAACTCTGTCGCCTGCGGCAACAATAGGTCTCTGGTTGATGCAGGTGCCCTGGTTGGAACGCATGAACTTGATAAGCTCATAGTATCTGTGAGTACCGTCATCTTCCATGATCGAGATGCTGTCAGCGCTGACCTTTGTGACTGTACCTGCTTCTTTTGCAAGAACGGTAACGCCCGAGTCAACGGCAGCCTTATATTCCATACCGGTACCGACGATGGGAGCGCATGTCTTGAGAAGCGGAACTGCCTGTCTCTGCATGTTTGAACCCATGAGTGCACGGTTGGCGTCGTCGTTTTCAAGGAAGGGAATCATCGCAGTAGCAACAGAAACGACCATCTTGGGTGAAATATCCATGTAATCGACTCTTGTTTTGTCGATCTCGATGAATTCATCTCTGTGTCTTGCGGTGATCTTCTGTCTGACAAAGCAGTTGTTTTCATCGAGGGCTTCGTTAGCCTGAGCAACGATGAACTCGTCTTCAGTGTCAGCAGTCATATATTCAACTTCATCGAGAACCCTGCCGGTTTCCTTGTCAATCTTTCTGAAAGGAGCTTCGATGAAGCCGTATTCGTTGATTCTTGCAAATGTTGCAAGGTAGCTGATAAGACCGATATTGGGACCTTCGGGAGTTTCAATGGGACACATTCTGCCGTAGTGAGAATAGTGAACGTCACGAACCTCGAAGCCCGCTCTGTCTCTGGAAAGACCGCCGGGGCCGAGAGCCGAAAGACGGCGCTTATGAGTAAGCTCGGCAAGGGGGTTGGTCTGATCCATAAACTGAGAGAGGGGCGATGAGCCGAAGAACTCTCTGATGGCAACCATAACGGGACGGATGTTGATAAGAGTCTGAGGAGTGATCTTATCGTCGCCTTCCTGTGCCTGGATAGCCATTCTCTCACGGACAACTCTTTCCATTCTTGCAAGACCGATTCTGAACTGATTCTGAAGCAGCTCGCCGACGGAACGGATTCTTCTGTTGCCGAGGTGGTCTATATCGTCAACCGTACCTACGCGCTTAGTAAGACAGTTGACATAGTTGACTGATGCGAAGATATCATCAACGATGATGTGCTTGGGAATAAGATCGTCGCAGCGCTCTGCCATTTCAGCGATGAGCGCATCCTTGTCGCTGCCGCATTTCTCAATGATCTCGTTAAGAACGGAATAACGAACCTTCTCATTGATAGCGATAGCGTCAAGCTCTTCCTTGCTGATCTCAACGGGGAGGACTGCCGAAGCATCGACCATGCCGTTTGAGATAACGAACAGCTCTGAGCCGTCCTCGCAGGCAACAACGACCTTCATAACGCCTGCCTGCTCGATTTCAAGAGCCTTCTGCTTTGTAACGATCTCGCCTGCTTCTGCGATAAGCTCGCCTGTGTATTCGGAAATAACATTGTCGGCAAGCTTGCAGCCGGGAAGACGGTTGAGCATCGAAAGCTTCTTGTTATATTTATATCTGCCGACTCTCGAGATATCATATCTGTGAGGATCGAAGAAAAGATTGTCTATGTGCTGCTGAGCGGATTCAAGGGTAACGGGCTCGCCCGGACGGAGCTTCTTGAAAACCTCCATGAGGGCTTCTTCGGTATTCTTGGTTTCATCCTTCTCGAGCGTTGCTTCAAGCTTGGCATCGTCGCCGAAGAAGCGGCGGATGTCGTCGTTGGAGCTCAGACCGAGTGCACGGATAAACGCAGTGATGTAAATCTTTCTGTTCTTGTCGATGCGGACATAGAAAATATCGTTGGCATCGGTTTCGTATTCAAGCCACGCACCTCTGTTGGGGTTGATCGTGCTTGTATAAAGCTCGATACCGGTCTTGTCGTGAGTCATTCCGTAATAAACACCGGGTGAACGAACGAGCTGAGAAACAATAACTCTTTCAGCACCGTTGATAACGAATGTGCCGCTGTCGGTCATGATGGGGAAATCGCCCATATAGACCTCTGACTCCTTGATCGTTCCGGTTTCCTTGTTCTGAAGACGAACCTTGACTCTCATGGGTGCAGCGTAGGTCGTATCTCTCTCCTTGCACTCTCTGACGGAATACTTGGGTTTGTCGTCCATACGGTAATCAACAAAGCTGAGGACCCAGTTGCCTGTATAGTCCGTGATATCTGCCATATCTCGGAACACTTCCTTGAGACCGACTTCGATGAACCACTTGTACGAAGCCTTCTGGATCTCAATCAAATTCGGCATGTCCATAACCTCATTGATTTTTCCGAAGCTCTGTCGGATTCTGTTGCCGCGTTTAACGGGATTTACTTTCAGCATTAGGCTAAATCACTCCGTTCCTTAAATTTTCCATCCGCCGACGGAAAGCCGAAATTTTTTTCAAAACGCCATATAATTAATTTAAATTAAGCGCAAATTAAAATTAATTATAGGGCATTTCTTTCCATTTTAAGCGTAGGAAGATATTATATCCATGTGTCAAGTGTTTGTCAATAATTTTTATATAAAAAAATAAATTAAAAAATATCTTTGTGCATTCATACGAAATTTTCAGCATAATGTAAAAATTATTTGTGCGTTTTCACTATTATGCTGAACGCAAAAATAAAAGCACCCTGACGAAAAAATATTTCTTCGCAGAGTGCATGCATACAGATCGAATTCAATGTGTTTATTTTTTAATTACGGCGCAGTAATCCTTTTCTTCGCCGCACGGTAATCTTTCTTCGGTCAGAAGCGCATAGATATCGGATGCCCTGCATTCGGTTTCAAACAGCCTCTGAGCCTCAATTCCCGCCCCTGAAACGTCCGATGTTTTGACGATCAGAGGCAGGCTTCTGCTCTCTTTCGTCAGCTTCAGAAGCTCCGCTCCCCTGCCGTTAAGACCGAGAAGCCTGATATACGGCACGGGTTGAGAAAGGTCTTCGGCGGTAATTCCGAGGACATGGTTGAGAACGATCCTTCTGATTCTCGCATGGGTATACCGCTTCGTTTTTGCAAGCCGATAAAGCTCCGTGAGCCCCGAAGCCTGAGCCGATGCGGCAAGAATCCTGTTCTCGATTCCTTCGCTGACATCGGGTGCAAGGGCAAGCTCCTCCCGCTTTGACATTCGCAGTTTATACAAAACCGCAGTTTCAAATTTGTTATAATTGACGACAAAATTTTTCTTTGCAATATCGTTTTCAAAAATACCGACCGCCGCTTCGGGAACGAATTTCCGCCATTCTCCGCCGTTTGAAATAAGCTCACGGATATGAGATGCCGATGCGACACCGTCGGTTTCGTCGGAGGAGCCGTGTCCCGCACCGACCCTCTTGAATGTCACGGGCTTCATTCCGCTTGAATATTTTCCGATCGCCGCCGCATACTCCACGCCGAGAATATTATTAGGCTCACGGATGATATCCGCCGTTTTACCGCTGACAATTCTCAGGGCATTTTCCCTCGCTTGGGCAAAGGTGATTCCTTTTCTGATTTCTTCCGAGATAAGTTCCTGAACCCGTGACGAATAAATCTCTCTTGCGGCAGAAACAATAAGCTCGGAGTCACCGCACTCGCTTCCGAAAACAAGCTCCTCCACACAGCCGAGAGCATCAAGAATCCTCACTCCTGCCTGAGCGAATTTCTGCGCTCCCGACACGGCATAGACAACGGGAAGCTGAATAACGAGGTCAACTCCGCACGCAAGTGCCGCCTCGGTTCTCGAGCGGTGCGGAAAAATCGCAGGCTCGCCCCTCTGAACATAATTTCCGCTCATAACGGCAACAACATGAGTCGCACCGTTCTCTCTCGCCTTTCTGACGAGAAGCTCGTGTCCCTTATGAAAAGGATTATATTCGGCAATTATTCCCGCAACCTTCATCTTCAGCTCTCCCTCCTTATATTTTCTTAAAAATAATAACTGTAAAATACTTGAAAAAATTTTACCATAGTTATATAATATAATAGTTATCGGCTTAAATCAAGCAAATATTCACGATTTGGAGTGTTAAAATGAAAGTTCTTGTAATCAACTGCGGCAGTTCGTCACTCAAGTATCAGCTTTTTGATATGGAAAACGAGTCTGTTCTCGCAAAAGGCAACTGCGAAAGAATCGGTAACGCAGAAAGCTTCATCGGCTTCAGCGCTAACGGCGAAAAGAAAGAAACAAAGGTTTTCATGCCCAACCATACCGAAGCCTTCCTTCAGGTTAAAAAGGTTCTCACAGAGGGTGAACTCAAGGTTATCGATGACCTCAGCGAGATCTCGGCTGTCGGTCACAGAGTCGTTCAGGGCGGTGCTCTCTTCAACGAAAGCATGCTCGTAACCGACGAGGTTGTTGAAGGAATCCGCAGCCTTTGCGACCTTGCTCCCCTTCATAACCCCGCCCACATTCAAGGTATCGAAGCCTGCCGTGAGGTTTTCGGCGCAGAGCTTCCTCAGGTTGTTGTTTTCGACAACGCTTTCCATTCAACAATGCCTGCTGAGGCATATATGTTCCCCATTCCTTACGAATACTATGAGAAGTATCAGATCCGCCGCTACGGCTTCCACGGCACATCTCACCGCTTTGTAAGCGCTCGCTGCGCTGAGGTTATGGGCAAGGATATCAAGGATCTCAAGATCGTCACCTGCCATCTCGGCAACGGTTCTTCCATCACCGCTGTAAAGGGCGGCAAGTGCATCGACACAAGCATGGGTCTCACTCCTCTTGACGGCTTCATCATGGGCACACGCTGCGGTGCAGTCGATCCCTCCGTCATCACCTACCTTCAGCAGAAGGAAGGCTGGACTCCTGCAGAAACAGATACGATCCTCAACAAGAAGTCGGGCGTTTTCGGTATTTCGGGCGTTGACAGCGACGACAGAGCGGTTTCCGCTGCAGAAGCAGAGGGCAACGAAAGAGCTCATCTCGCAAGAAGCATTCAGAAATATCAGGTCCGCAAGCTCATCGGCAGCTATGTTGCCGCTATGGACGGCGTTGACGCTATCGTATTCACAGGCGGTATCGGCGAAAACACCTTCGACCTTCGTGCAGACGTGTGCAACAACCTCTCCTATCTCGGCGTTAAGCTCGATGAAGAGGCTAACAACATCATGAGAAGAGGCAAGGAAGGCGAAATCTCGACCGCTGATTCCAAGGTCAGAGTTTTTGTTCTTCCCACAAACGAAGAGCTTGTTATCGCAAGAGATACCAAATCGATCGTTGAGGCTCTTTGATCTTCAATAAAATTCACGGCAGGTACATCATCGGATGTACCTGCCTTTTTTGATTGCCCCGTGTTGACTATTCGTTCAAGTTAATGTATAATGTTTTAAAGTATTCTTTATATGAGGACAGACATGGAATATATTGCTCAGATATTCAGCTCCGCAGCTGAAGCAAAGGATTTCCCCGTTGCCGCCATTAATTCCTTTCATTGGGAGAATGAAGGCTTTTCACGGCCCGAAAGCTATGCGGCTCTTTTTGCCGTTGAAGGCGAAGGACTCCATGCGGTCTTATGGTCATTTGAAGATAACATCCGATGCGAATGCAAAAGCCGTGATGATGCGGTTTACACCGACAGCTGTCTTGAGTTTTTCATCATGCCCGTTGAAGGCGACAAACGCTATATGAACTTTGAGGTCAATCCCGACGGAGTTTATCTATCGCAGATCGGCGAAAAGCGTGAAGACCGCTGTTTCATAAAGGAATTGACCGACCTTGAGCCGATTATCACTCCTATATCGGTCGAGGACGGCGGAAAGACAGCATGGGGCTGCGATATCCTTATCCCCTGCGATTTTATTTCAGAGCTTTATTCAACTGATTTCAGAATCAAGGAATGCCGCATGAAAGGCAATTTCTATAAATGCGCCGACCTTTCAATTTCACCTCATTACGGCGCACACTTCCCCGTAACGACCGCAGCCCTCGGATTTCACAACCCCGACTGCTTCGGCGATATTATTCTCAGAAAGGTATGAATGAAATGTCAGAAAAAATTAATGCCGCCAACGAGCTTCTTGAAGCCTTTGAATTTGAAGGGGAGCTGAAAAATATCAGTCAGCTCCATGACGGTCATATAAATAACACCTATGTTTTCGATTTTGAAGATAACGGCAGACTCCGCCGCTATCTCGTTCAGATTCTCAACACATATGTTTTCAAAAAGCCTGATGAGCTGATGAACAATGTTGTCGGAGTTACAAGACATCTTCGCAAAGCGGTTATCGCAAACGGCGGCGATCCCGAAAGAGAGTGTCTGACGGTCTACCCTGCAAAAGACGGCAAGCCCTACCATATCGACTCCGAGGGCAATTTCTGGAGATGCTACAATTTCATCTCCGATGCACACTCCTGCCAGAGCGTTGACAGCCCCGAGGTTTTCTTCAATGCGGCAAAGGCTTTCGGAAAATTCCAGCAGATGCTCGCCGATTATCCCGGTGAAACTCTGAGCGAAACCATCCCCAATTTTCATAATACGGAATCTCGCTTCGCCGATTTCAAAAAGGCGGTTGCGGATAATCTCTCGGGAAGAGCAGACAGCGTCAGGGAAGAAATTGCCTTTGTCTGCGAGAGAGAAGCCGACTGCTCCGTTCTCGTTGACCTTCTCAAGGCGGGAGAACTGCCCCTGAGAGTTACCCATAACGATACAAAGCTTAACAACGTTATGTTTGACAACAAATCCAACGAAGGCATCTGCGTTGTCGACCTCGACACGGTAATGCCGGGACTTTCTCTCTATGATTTCGGCGACAGCATCCGCTTCGGTGCAAGCACCGCAAGCGAGGATGAAAAGGATCTTTCCAAGGTATCGATGAGCCTTGAGCTTTTCAGGGCATATACTCTCGGTTATCTTTCGGCTGCGGGAGAAAGCCTCACCGCAAAGGAAATCGAATATCTTCCCTTCTCTTCAAAGCTCATGACTCTTGAATGCGGCATGCGTTTCCTCGGAGATTATATCAACGGAGATGTTTATTTCAAGACCGCATATCCCGAGCATAACCTCGACCGATGCCACACCCAGTTCGTTCTCGTTGCAGACATGGAAAAGAAAATGGATGAGATGAAAAAAATCGTTGCTGACTGCTGCAAGGAGCTCGGAATCGAAAAATGATCTCCGAACTCATGAGCGAAAACGAATTCAGAAAACAGCTTGCGCTGTGGCTTCTTGAACACGACAGAGGAATGTATCTTCCTTCATCGCAGACCAGAAGCGATTTTGCCGAAAGCTTTCATCTTCCCGATTTCGATTATGTTCACACTCAATCCTGCGCAGACGAAAACGGTGATCTCGTAACGCTGCTCAAAAGCGGAGTTTACCTGAGCGATTGGGAAACAAGAAGCGGCAAAAAGCCTGAGAAGTTTGAGTTTTATAAGATTCTCAAAACCTTTTCCGCTGCGCCCGAGGCCGAACCGTCTACAATGGGATATATTATTGTTTTATAGTTTTAAAATATTTTATTATAATATATAAACAGTCAGCCGCTCCCGATATCGGGAGCGGCTGATTGAATTTTTTTAATTAATCAAGAAAATCCTTCAGGCGTTTGCTTCTGCTCGGATGGCGGAGCTTACGAAGTGCCTTTGCTTCGATCTGACGGATTCTTTCTCTTGTAACGCCGAATTCGCTTCCGACTTCTTCAAGGGTATGGGGATGTCCGTCCTCAAGACCAAAGCGAAGCGCAAGAACCTTTGCTTCACGCTGCGTAAGAGTTTTGAGAACATCGTTGAGCTGTTCCTTGAGAAGAAGCATCGATGCGGCATCCGCAGGGGCGGGAGCATCGTCATCGGGAATGAAATCGCCGAGATGGCTGTCCTCCTCTTCGCCGATAGGTGTTTCGAGAGAAACGGGCTCCTGAGCAACTCTGAGGATCTCACGGACCTTATCAACGGGCATATCGAGCTCAGCGGCAATTTCTTCCGCCGTCGGATCCCTGCCGTTCTTATGAAGAAGCTGGCTGTTCGTCTTTTTAACCTTATTGATGGTTTCAACCATGTGAACGGGAATTCTGATCGTTCTCGCCTGGTCGGCAATCGCTCTCGTGATAGCCTGTCTTATCCACCATGTAGCATAGGTCGAGAACTTGAAGCCTTTCGTATAGTCAAACTTATCGACCGCCTTGATAAGACCGAGGTTGCCCTCCTGAATGAGATCAAGGAACTGCATGCCTCTGCCGACATATCTTTTTGCAATGCTGACAACAAGACGCAGATTTGCCTCCGCAAGACGCTGCTTCGCCTTCTTATCGTCATCGGAAATGCGGATCGCAAGCTCGATCTCCTCTTCGGGAGTCAGAAGCGGAACCCTGCCGATCTCCTTCAGATAAACCTTGACGGGATCGTCGACATTGGTGCTCTTTTCGTCACCGCCGCCGATATCGAGCGATTTCGGAATATCAACATCAAAATTTTCAAGAGAAGCGTTTGAAAGGTCGTCTATGATCTCGATATTGTTGCTTTCAAGAGTTTCATAAAGCTTATCAAGCTCTTCGATATCAAGATCCATTTCAATAATGGCTGTATCGATTTCCTGAGTCGTCAGCTTGCCTGCCGCCTTACCCTTTTCAACAAGAGCCTTGAAAGGTGTTTTCTTTTCTGTTCCTTCCATATTACTCACATCCTTATGTTAATTTTTGATAAATCAAGTCAAAATATACACAAATTACGGCTTGAGATATTTCAGCCTGCTCTTATGTCTGAATTTGCGAAGAGCCTTTGCCTCAATCTGACGGACTCTTTCTCGGGTTACTCCGAGAATCTTGCCGACCTCTTCGAGCGTATGAGGACGGTTTCCGTTAAGCCCGTAACGAAGAACAATAACCTTTGCCTCTCTGGGAGAGATCGTTTCGAGAGCCGCATTGATCTGCTCCTTCTGAAGAAGCATCAGCGCCGCCTCCTCGGGTTCGGGAGAATCGTTGTCGGGAATGAAATCGCCGAGATGGCTGTCCTCCTCTTCGCCGATGGGAGTTTCAAGAGAAACAGGCTCCTGAGCAACCCTGAGGATCTCACGGACCTTGTCAACGGTCATGTTAAGCTCTGCGGCAAGCTCGTCTTCCGTCGGCTCCTTGCCGTTCTTATGAAGGAGCATGCTGCTGGCTTTCTTGAGCTTGTTGATGGACTCGCCCATATGAACGGGAACTCTGATCGTTCTCGCCTGATCGGCAATGGCTCTCGTGATAGCCTGTCTTATCCACCATGTAGCATAGGTCGAGAACTTGAAGCCCTTTGTATAGTCGAACTTATCAACTGCCTTGATAAGACCGAGGTTACCCTCCTGAATGAGATCAAGGAACTGCATGCCTCTGCCGACATATCTTTTTGCAATGCTGACAACAAGACGCAGATTTGCCTCCGCAAGACGCTGCTTTGCCTTCTTATCGTCATCTGCAATGCGGATGGCAAGCTCGATCTCCTCCTCGGGAGTGAGAAGAGCTATTCTGCCGATATCCTTGAGATAAACCTTAACGGGGTCATCAAAACCTGCTCCTGCGCCTTCATCGCCGATATCAACAGCCTTTGAGAGGTCAACATCAAAATTTTCGAGTCCCGCATTTGACAGATCGTCAACGATTTCAACATTGTTGCTTTCAAGAGTTTCATAAAGCTTGTCAAGCTCCTCGGGATCGATATCTTCGAGCTCGATTATAGCGGCATCGATATCCTGAGTTGTCAGCTTGCCTGCCGCCTTACCCTTTTCGATAAGGGCTTTAAAGGGAGATTTTTTCTCTGTTCCTTCCATATCACTCACATCCTTTTTTGAATAACTTACGGAATTCCTCATCGCTCATCGAAGAAACATCCGTTATCTTAGGAGCTGTTTTTTCTTTAAGGACATTTATGCAGTCCTCGCACTCCTTCAGCGTGTTGACCAAAGAGTTCGAGGATATATATATCCGTGTTACGCTGTCCATTTCTTCGGGGCTAAAATGCTGAGCAAACTGACTCAGCTCCGCATCAACGCCCGATTCAAGAACCGAAACAAGGCACTCATACAGTCTGCGGTTAAAATCTGTCACAAAATCTTCGGGAGAAAGCTCCGATTTAAGCTTTTTATAAAAATCGGGGTTACGCATGAACGAAGCTATGATTGTTTCTTCGGCTCTTGCCGCCCTGAGATTTTTTGCTCTTTCGGGATTATTCTTATCCTCAAAGCTCTTTGAAAGAACAGTTTCCTGCTCCTTCCTCCGCCTCTCCTCTTCGGTGCGGCGAAGCTTTGATTTTGCGGATCTTATCTGAGCATTGATGCTGTCAACACCGACTCCGAGCTCATTTGAAAGCCTCGTTGCATAAATATCGCACTCGATGCTTCCGCACTCAGCAAGGATCTGCGTTGCCGCCATGAGAAATCTCAGCTTGCCGTCATCGGTTGAAAGATTATATTTTGCTCTTTCTTCAAGAAGCTTATATTCGGTTCGGTTTGATGCTTTGCCGAGCAGGGCATCGAAGCGTTCCTTGCCGTGCTTACGGATTATTTCGTCGGCATCCTTGCCGCCTTCCATTTTGACGACCCTGAGCTTGACTCCTGTTTTGCCCAGAACGCCGAGAGCCTTCTGCGTGGCTTTTTTGCCTGCCTCGTCATTATCGTAGCAGATGATGATTTCTTCCGCATAACGGGAAAGAAGATTTGCCTGCTCGCTCGTAAAAGCGGTTCCGAGGCAAGCTATTGCATTCGTGAAGCCTGCCTGATGAAGAGCGATGACATCCATATAGCCTTCAACAAGGATCAACTTGTTGTCATTTGCATTTTTCGCAAAATTCAGAGCGAAAACGCCGTTGCTCTTTTTGTAAACGAGAGTATCCGAGGTGTTGATATATTTGGGCTTAGAATCATCCATAACTCTTCCGCCGAAGGCGATAACATTGCCTCTCAGGTCGATTATGGGGAACATGACCCTGTTTCTGAAATTATCGTAATAATTAACTCTGCCGTCCTTGTCGGAGCGTCTTGCAAGGTTAGCGAGAACCAGCTCCTCATCGGTGAAGCCCTTAGAGCGAAGATGCCTGACAAGTGCTCCCCACTCGTTCGGGGCATAGCCGAGACCGAAACGGCGGACGGTATTGGGAGAAAGACCTCTGCTGAGAAAATAATCGAGAGCATGGCGGTTCTTTTCGTCCATCAGACAGGCGTTGAAGAATCTCGCCGCCTCTCTGTTTGCCGCAAGAAGACGCATTCTTTTTTTCGAGAGAGTGTCGTCATAACCGTCCTCAGGCATGGGCATTCCCGCCATCTGAGCAACTGCCTTGACCGCCTCGATATAATCGAGATTGTCTATTCTGCGGATAAAGCTGATAACATCGCCGCCTGCTCCGCAGCCGAAGCAGTAAAACGAACGGGTATCGGGATAAACGGTGAACGAGGGAGTTTTTTCGTTATGAAACGGGCAGAGTCCGACGAGAGTTTTTCCTCTGCGTTTGAGATTGACATATGACGAAATGACCTGATCGATATCGACCTTGTCCTGCAGGTCCTGAATAAATCTTTCGTTGAGCTTCAATTCTTCTCCCCCTTTCTCATTAATACGGTATAATTAACCCTGCTTTTTCTTCTTTATAATAAATGCAGCAGCGGCAACGATGACCGCCACACCTGAACAAGCCGCAACCAACTCGGTTCTGGACTTATCCTCCTCAACGGCATGAACCTGATTCGAGGAGTGCGTCTGCGTTTCGGTAAGCAGTCCTTCGGTTGCCGAATAAACCTGCGTAACCGATTCGGTTAGCAAAGCGTCGGTCGTTGCAGCTTCGGTTGATACTTCGGATGATATTTCTTCTTTTGTTGTTTCCGCCTTGGTTGTCGTAATTTTTGTTGTTGCCGTAACGGGAACGGTCGACTGCGCTTTCGTTGTCGGAACCGCAGTCGTCGGCGGTGCGGTCGGCTTTTCGGTCGTCGGAGCCTCGGTTGTTGTCTGCTTCTCGGTTTCGGGCTGCTTGTCCGCTTCTCCCGTTACCGCATTTTTCAGAACGGGTGCAGGCGCATTACCGACACTCACGGGAGTATAGACATAGTAAGAATCCGACGGATATTTTATCTGTCTGTCAATTGCCGCCTGCCCGTTATAACGGGCATTCTGTTCAAACATCGTTATGTAGCCGTCTTTATATTCTCTGACAAGGGCCCAATGGTCGGTCGATGAGCCTCTCATTTCCGCCGAAACAAAAATGATATCCCCTGCCTTGGGCGAAGATGTTTTAACGAACTTATAGCCTTCCGTCAACGATGTCGGAAGAGGCTCGCTGTAAGGTCTGATGTCAAGACCGTATGCTTCTTTATAAAATCTTATAACCAGTTCACCGCACTGATAATTGCGGTTGTCCTCGTTGTAATATGCGGGAACGCCGTAAAAGGTATCCGCAACAAAATTATTTCCTTCTATTTCAACCCATGTGCCGTTCGGCTTCAGGTCATCATACCAGTCGGCTGATGCGGTCTGCATAAAGCAAGCCAGAAGAACCGGAATGCACATGAGCTTAATCACCGTTTCTTTTAAACTCATTATAACTCCTTGGTTTTAAAATAAATCGTTAATTTCGCTCCATGCCTTGGGGACATAAAGCTCATTAAACACTCTGACGGCATATCTGTCAGTCATGCCTGCAATAAAGTCGCAGGCGGCAACGCCGATTCCGTCACGCTCAATTATATCCTTGAACTGAGGAGGCAGGTTTTCCGCCTTTTTGGCAAAATGATAGTAAAGACTCTGAACAAGCTCAACCGCTTTCTTCTCTTCGCTTTTGCATGCAGGGTTGGTATAAACCTTGGCAAACATGAAGGTATGAAGCTCGTCGAAGGCCTGCTGAATACCCGGATCGAGTCTGATATCGTCATCGCTGTTGTTGATGCAGCTCAGAACAAGAGTATTGATTCTTGAGCTCTTTGATGTTCCGAGAACATGGCGGATGGCAAGAGGAATGTCGTCCTCGCTCATTATTCCCGCAACCGTCGCATCGTCAATGTCATGGTTTATATATGCTATTCTGTCGGCAAGGCGAACGATCCTTCCCTCGAGAGTAGCCGCCTGCTCGCCGTTTGTATGGCGTTCGATACCGTTGCGCACCTCGTAGGTAAGGTTTAGTCCCTTGCCGTCTTTTTCAAGAAAATCAACAACTCTGAGGCTCTGAGTATAATGCTTGAAGCCACCGGGGCAGACATCGTTGAGAGCTCTTTCGCCTGCATGGCCGAAGGGAGTATGCCCCAAATCGTGACCGAGAGCGATCGCTTCGGTCAGGTCGCAGTTGAGATTCATCGCTCCTGCAATCGTTCTTGCGATCTGCGAAACCTCAAGAGTATGGGTAAGACGGGTGCGGTAATGATCTCCCTCAGGAGAAAGAAAGACCTGAGTTTTATGCTTGAGTCTTCTGAATGAATTGGAATGGATGATTCTGTCCCTGTCACGCTGAAAAGCCGTTCTGACAAGGCACTCCTCCTCGGGAACAAGTCTTCCCCTGCTTTCGCTCGAAAGAGCCGCCCTCGGCGACAAGGTTTCTTTTTCTCTTAAACAAGCCTGTTCTCTGATCGTTGCCATCTTATTCACCCCTTCATAATCTATATACGCACAAAAGCGGTCGATTCCTGCAAGAAAATTATGAACAAATTGTAAACATTTAAAACCGCTGCACTGATGCACAGCGGTCATTTCAGTCCATATCCGCAAAGAACTCGTCGATCTTTTCAGCTTTATATCTTCCGTTGCTGACATCAATCAGCTTCGCATTGAAGCCGTCGATGATCTCAAGAGGCATTCTGAAAATGAGCGTTACATTATCCTCGAATACCGTGTCCTCGATTATTCCGCCGTTTTCGGGCACAAGGGAAGAAAGCTTACCGTAAAAATAATAGTCGCAGGTTACCTTCAGCCTGCCGCACATCGCACGGGTAACGATTCCGCCTGCCGCAACAGCGATCGATGCCGAATGAGAATAAGCCCTTACAAGACCGCCTGCACCGAGCATTATGCCGCCGAAATATCGGGTAACAACAACGGCGCAGTCGGTGACACCCGTTTTCTCCAGAACATCGAGAGTCGGGATGCCTGCCGTGCCCTGAGGCTCACCGTCATCGGAATAGCGCTTGATTCCGCCCTCACGGAGAATATAGGCATAAACATTATGGGTTGCATCCCAATGCTTCTTGCTTACCTCGGCGATAAAAGCGAGAGCCTCCTCCTGAGTCGTTACGGGCTTGATATGACCGATGAAACGGGATTTCTTGACTATATATTCGTCCTTTGCTTCAGCTCTTATGGTTTTATAGCTGTTATTATTCATTTCTATAAAAAACCTCCGATGCAGAAAAGCAAAGCGGCGCAAAAATGCGCCGCAGAATTTGCTTCTTATTTGTTGTTGTTAAGATTGAAACGCTTGTTGAAGCGATCAACACGTCCGCCGGTATCAACGAGCTTCTGCTTACCGGTATAGAACGGATGGCACTTTGAGCAGATATCAACACGAAGATTTTCCTTTGTTGAGCCGGTTTCGATAACCTCACCGCATGCGCAACGGATGACTGTCTGCTTGTAGTTGGGATGAAGTCCTTCCTTCATTTTGTTCACCTCTTTCGGTTATACATAAACATAACATATGAATATTATCACAAGAAGTTCAAAAAAGCAAGTGTTTTTTTAATTTTTTTCTGTATGCGCCGTTTTTTAATAAAAACTAACAGTTATTACTTCTGTGAAGCTTCCAAAGCTTGTGCAACATCGGCAATAATATCGTCAACATGCTCGATACCGACGGAAAGGCGGATGAGGTCATCCGAAATTCCGCATGCGATAAGCTCCTCAGAGGTGAGCTGACGGTGAGTTGTGCTTGCGGGATGCAGGCAGCATGTTCTCGCATCGGCAACATGAGTTGCGATTTCGGCAATTCTGAGGCTGTCCATGAACTTCGTTGCAGCAGCTCTGCCACCCTTGATGCGGAAAGAGATAACGCCGCTTGTGCCGTTCGGCATATATTTCTGAGCAAGCTCATAGCCCTTGCTGCCTTCCATACCGGGATAAGTGACCTCAACGGCATATCCGCTGTTCTTGATGTATTCAGCAACCTTTGAGGCGTTATAGCAATGTCTTTCGACTCTGAGGGGCAGAGTTTCAAGACCAAGGTTGAGAAGGAATGCGTTGAAGGGAGAAGGAATCGAACCGAGGTCACGCATGAGCTGAGCAGTCGCCTTCGTGATATAAGCGAGCTTGCCGAAACGCTCGGTGTAAGTGATTCCGTGATACGAATCGTCGGGAGTTGTCAGACCGGGGAACTTGTCGTTCTGAGTCCAGTCGAAATTACCGCTGTCAACGATAACGCCGCCGACGCTCGTTGCATGACCGTCCATATATTTTGTTGTTGAGTGGATAACGATATCCGCACCGAACTCGAAGGGGCGGCAGTTGACGGGTGTGGGGAAGGTATTGTCAACGATAAGCGGAACGCCGTGAGCATGAGCGGCATCGGCAAAGGTCGAAATGTCAAGCACCTCAAGAGCGGGGTTTGAAAGGCTCTCTGCAAAAACAGCCTTGGTGTTGGGCTTGAATGCGGCGTCAAGCTCTTCCTTAGTTGCCTGAGGGCTGACAAATGTGAAATCAATGCCGAGCTTTCTCATCGTAACATTGAAAAGGTTGAATGTTCCGCCGTAGATCTTTGCGGAGCTGATAACATGGTCGCCTGCCGAAGCAATATTGAAAACGGAATAGAACGAAGCAGCCTGACCCGAGGAGGTGAGCATCGCACCGACACCGCCCTCAAGAGCGGCGATCTTTGCGGCAACGGCATCGTTGGTGGGGTTCTGAAGACGGGTATAGAAATATCCCGATGCTTCAAGGTCGAAAAGCTTACCCATCTCATCGCTCGAGTCATACTTATAGGTCGTGCTCTGATAAATGGGGAGCTGGCGGGGCTCGCCGTTATTGGGAGCATAGCCGCTTAAAATACATTTGGTATTGATCTTATAATCCATTTTATTTTACCTCCAGAAATTCTTTCATGAGTGAGGGACCGAAATCAACGAAATCGCCCGTTGCTTCGGCAGTCTTTTCATTTATCGTTTCAACGCCGCTCTCCTTTTCACCGTTCTTATGATAAATCATGAACGGAACGGGATCGCTTGCGTGAGTCTGAGTGACAATGGGTGTCGGATGGTCAGGAAGAATCATGACCTTATAGTCATCGCCGCAGTTATTGAGATAACCGAGAACGATCGGAAGAACTCTCTCGTCGATAAGCTCGATCGCTCTTATCTTGTTTTCAGGTTCGTTTCTGTGGCCGCATTCGTCGGGTGCCTCGATATGGATGTAAACGAGGTCTGCACCGTTTTTCCATTCCTCGACGGCGGCGTTTGCCTTGCCTTCAAAGTTAGTATCAATATATCCCGTTGCGCCTTCAACCTCAGGAGTGTTCATGCCTGCGCAGATGCCGATGCCTTTAAGCAGGTCAACGGCGGATACGATACTGCCCTTTACGCCGAAGGTCTGTTCAAAATTTGAAAGAGCGGGCTTACTGCCCTCGCCCCAGAGCCATATCGAGTTTGCGGGAGCCTTACCCTCCGCAACTCTCTTTTTATTGACGGGATGGTCTTTAAGGAAACCGTAGCTTTCCTTCATCATGGCAACAAGCTTTTCTGCGTTGGGGGAATCGGAAAGATATGAGCCGACCACTCTGCCCGAAATATCGTGGGGAGGAGTCATCTTACCAAGCTCGGTCGTACCGCCGTGATGAATCAGACAATGGCGGTAGCTGACACCGCTGTAAAAAGCAAACTCATCGTTTCCGAAATACTCCTGCACGGTCTTGATGATTTCAGCCGCCTCTGCAGTTGAAATGTCGCCTGCCGAATAGTCAAGCATGGTTTTTTCGTCATAATTTTCCTCATCGCTGAGAGTTACGATGTTGCAGCGCAGAGCCACATCGTCATCAGCCATATTAACGCCGATGCTGACAGCCTCGAGGGGTGAGCGACCCGTATAGCAGATTTTGGGATCATAGCCGAGAACGCTGAGGTTGGCAACATCGCTGCCGGGCTTCAGACCGTCGGCAACCGTTCTGACAAGACCTACCCTGCCCTTTTGCGCCATCGAATCGAAGACGGGCTTTTTCGCAAGCTCCATCGGAGTTTTTCCGTCAAGTGCGGGAACGGCATAGTCCGCCATTCCGTCATAAAGTATTACCGCATATTTCATATTATCATCCTTCCGTAGGGTTAATCATTTAACTCTTTATCCATAAATACCCTTGAGCCCGTTGCACCCTTCTGTCCCTGATATTTTCCTCTGTAGGGATTGAGTGCTTTTTCATCCATTTTCGCAAAAACAAGCTGACCGACTCTGCGACCCGCTTTAAGCTCTATAGCACAACGGTTTGCATTGAACAATTCAAGCGTTATCTCGCCCTTGAATCCGGGGTCAACCCAGCCTGCGTTCTGAATGAAAAGACCCATTCTGCCGAGTGAGCTTCTGCCTTCAACAAAAGCGGTCAGGTCATCGGGCAGTTCAAAATATTCCATTGTTGTTGCAAGAACAAACTGACCGGGAAGCAACACATAGGTATCGGTTTCAATTGTTTCATATTCTATTTTGTCTTCAAGGTTTATTATGCCTTTTGATGAATCTTTTACGATACTGAATGTGTTTCCCAAGCGGATATCGATACTCGCAGGCTGAATCTGAGCAGACTCAATCGGTTCTGCAACAAGGGTTCTCTCTTCGAGCATTTTTATTAATGTTTTATCTGATAAAATCATAATTTACTCCTTGATCAATAATCTTCACCTTTATTAAGCAACCACTTATAAGGGTTTTCTTCAATGTATTCCCATACCTCTTCATAACCCTCAACAGAATCAATAACTCTGTCAAAGTATGAATCTTGCCAGATTGATTGACCGATTTCTTTGGTAACCATTGTTTTCAGTGATCGCACAACGGTATGCAGTGTAGGGCGGGATGCCTTCATCCCGCCGTCATCGCAAAGCGATGAATCAAACAACAAAAGCAAGTGAATATGATTTGGCATAATCACATAATTTTCAACTTTTATGCTCTCATAGGCTTTTTCAATGTTTAAAATATATTTCTCCGCAACTCTTCCGATTTGAGAAAGAATTGTTTGCGGCGGGATGTGGGCATCCCGCCCTACATCGACCGAACCCAACAAATGCTTCTTATTCCTCACACAAATTGTTACAAAGTAACACCCGTTCTGACTGTAATCATAATTTTTCAGTCTGGGATGCTTTCTTTCAGGCAAACTCATATCAATACCCGTTTACGCCTTTTCTCTGCATTGCACCGAGGATCTTTTCACGGACATTGCCGTATTTTTTCTCGAGGGAGCTGAGGAACTCCTTGACCTCCTGCCTTTCGGTCGTTCCGTCGGCAGGACATTTGCTTTTGATAACGGGCAGATCTTCTTTTCTGACCACCCTTGCGCAGTCGCTTTCCCTTGCAAAGATCATCGGTCTTATCATATAGATATCCTTGCGTGAAAGATATGTCACGGGCATGAAGCAATCGAGCGTTCCGCCGTTGAATAAATTCATTATGAATGTTTCGGCAACATCATCGAGATGATGTCCGAGCGCAATTTTGTTGCAGCCTGCCGCCTTCGCCGCATCGTGAAGCGCACCTCTGCGCATTCTGGCGCAAAGACTGCAGGGATTTGATTCCTTGCGGATATCGAAAATAACCTCTGCAAGCTGAGTTCTTTTTATAATATATTCAACATCAAGCTTTTCGCACAGCTTTTCTATTTCCGAATAATCGGCATCCTCACCGCCGAAACGGGGATCGAGCGTTATTGCGACAAGCTCGAATTTTGCAGGATAAAACATGCGCAGATTTGCCATCGCCGCAAGAAGCGCCATGGAATCCTTTCCGCCCGAAACTCCGACGGCAATTCTGTCGCCCTCAGCTATCATTTCATATTGCTCGCAGGCGGAGCGCATATAGCTTAAAAGTTTTTGCATAGCTCCACCTTATTCTATCGTCACGGGCTCGATGCTGACGACCTTGCCCGTCTTGTTTTCAATTTCAAAAATACATCCGTTCATCATGCATTCGCCCTCTGCGGTATCAAACCTTGCAGGCATGCTCGTTTTAAGCCACTCGATCGAAATCTCGGGCTTGACTCCGAGAACGGAAACCCTGGGACCCGTCATGCCGATATCGGTTATATATGCCGTACCCCTGGGCATGATCGTCGCATCGGCTGTCATGACATGGGTATGCGTTCCGAAAACGGCACTCACCCTGCCGTCAAGATAATATCCGAGTGCTTTTTTCTCTGCGGTTGCCTCTGCATGGAAATCAACAAGAATGATTCTGCAGTCCGACAGCTTCGGGATAATTTCGTCGGCAACGGCAAACGGATTGTCACATCTGTCCATATAAACATTGCCCATCAGATTGATAACTCCGACCTTGACAAAGCCCATGTCAATAACGGCATAGCCCTTGCCGGGGTTGTTTTTGTTGAAGTTTGCAGGTCTGATGATACTCTCGCTTTCGTCAAGCATGTCATACATTTCTTTTCTGCGGAAAACATGATTTCCCGTTGTCAGAAAATCAACGCCGCTGTCAAAAAGATATTGCGCCGAAAAAGGAGTTATTCCGTTACCGACCGCCGAATTTTCGCCGTTTGCGATGCAAAGGTCTATGCCCTTGACCTTCTTGAACGAAGGAAGAGCAGAACGCAGAAATTCACATCCCTTTGATGAAACAACATCGCCGATAACTAAAATATTCATTGATACTCCTTAAAGCAATTCAAGGGACTGCAGGTGCAGCCCCTTGGAAAAATTTATTTTGCGAAATCGATGGATCTGCTTTCTCTGATAAGATGAACTTTGATCTGACCGGGATATTCCATGCTTTCCTCGATCTTCTTTGCAACATCACGGGCAAGAAGAACCATCTTGTCATCATTAACGATTTCGGGCTTGACCATGATACGGACCTCACGGCCTGCCTGAATTGCAAATGAACGCTCAACACCTTCAAACGAAGTTGCGATTTCTTCGAGCTTTTCAAGACGCTTGATATAGTTCTGAACATCCTCTCTTCTTGCACCGGGTCTTGCGGCTGAGATTGCATCCGCAGCCTGAACAAGACATGCAACAAGTGTTTTTGCCTCAACCTCACCGTGATGAGCCTTGATGGCATGAAGAATGTTTTCGTTTTCCTTATATCTCTTTGCGAATTCTACGCCGAGATCAACATGCGAGCCTTCCATTTCGTGGTCAAGAGCCTTACCGATATCATGAAGAAGACCTGCTCTTTTAGCGGTTTTGACATCGGTGCCAAGTTCCGAAGCCATAAGACCTGCAATATAGGAAACTTCAAGAGAATGGTTGAGCACGTTCTGACCGTAGCTCGTTCTGTATCTGAGCTTACCGATAAGCTTGACGATTTCGGGATGAACATTGTTGACACCTGCATCGATGAGAGCATGCTCACCTGTCTGTTTGATGGTCTGTTCAACCTCACGCTTTGCTTTTTCGTACATCTCTTCAATTCTTGCGGGATGGATTCTGCCGTCGGCAATAAGCTTTTCGAGAGTAAGTCTTGCGATTTCTCTGCGGACGGGATCGAAGCTCGAAACCGTGATCGCCTCGGGAGTATCGTCAATGATAAGGTCAACGCCCGTTATCATTTCGAGAGTTCTGACATTTCTGCCTTCACGGCCGATGATTCTGCCCTTCATTTCATCGTTGGGCAGAGCAACAACGGAAACCGTTGCCTCGGCGGCATGGTCAGCAGCACAGCGCTGAATAGCGGTTGTGATGATCTCTCTTGCGAGCTGATCGCAGTCATCCTTTGTTTTTGCTTCATATTCCTGAATCTTGATTGCCTTCTCGTGGTCAAGCTCATCATCAAGAGTCTTGAGAATATAATCCTTTGCCTGTTCCTTTGTGAAGCCCGAGATTCTTTCGAGCATATCGAACTGGCTCTTTTTGATGCTTTCGATCTCTTCAAGGCGTTCCTCAGCGTTTTTGATCTTGCCGTTGAGGACCTCCTCTTTCTTTTCAAGGTTATCGCTCTTTTTATCAAGAGTTTCTTCTTTCTGGGTTATGCGGCGCTCCATGCGCTGAACTTCATTTCTTCTTTCACGGAGCTCTTTTTCAGTTTCCGTTCTCTGCTTGTGAATTTCATCCTTAGCTTCGAGAATGGCTTCCTTTTTCTTTGCCTCTGCCGCTGCAATGGCATCGCTGACGATCTTGTTTGCTTCCTGCTCAGCGGAGCCGATAGCCGCCTCGGCAACCTTCTTCCTATGTAAACCGCCGAGCACGAAGCCGATAACAACACCGACAACAAGCGTAACGGCAGCAATAAGAATAGCTAACCAGAGTTCTATGCGAATTCCTCCTTTACATTATATTTGCAGTTTTCGCAGACTGCATAATGGGTTGCGGCATACTGCCGCAGAACGATAAAAACTATCGGTTAAAATCAATAAATGGTGTATCGGGGTTCAAAAAAGACCCTCTTGGCACAATATAACACCATTGTATTAATAGTATACTTTTAAAGGCACAATGTCAAGTTTTTTATCGATTTTTTATTAAATTTCTATTGACTTTGAGAGTTTACGGTGATAAGATAATTTCAAATAGCAAAAATCGTTGAAGCAGAAGGCTGTTTGCAACGGCGTTTTCCCAGAGAGCCGCCCCTTGGCTGAAAAGGCGGCAAAACTCCGCATTCAGTTACCGCCTGCCGAGTGCCGCAAAAAAAGCGTGCCGTATCAGCTGCGTTAAAGCTGTCGAGAGCCGATTTTTTAATCGGAATTACGGGTGGAACCGTGGAGCTTATTATGCTTCATCCTGTTTTTTTGCAGGATGAAGCTTTTTTATTTTAGTGAAAAGTGAACGGTGAAAAAGTGAATAGTTAAGGGCGGGCTTCGCCCACACCCGATTATTATATTGCTAAACATTCAGAAAGGACTGATTAAGTATGATAAAAGTTACACTTAAAGGCGGTGTCGTCAAGGAATACGAAAACGGCACGACCGCTATGGAGATCACGAAGGATCTCGGCATGGGACTTTACAAGGCTGCATGCGTGTGCCGCATCAACGGCAAGGTTGCCGATCTGAGAACAGCTCTGAACGAGGACTGCGAGCTCGAAATCGTTACATTTGACGATGCTGACGGCAAATGGGCACTCCGTCATACCGCATCTCATATTCTCGCTCAGGCAGTCAAAAGACTCTACCCTTCCGCAAAGCTTGCAATCGGCCCCGCAATCGACAACGGTTTTTACTATGATTTTGATGTTGATGTTCCCTTCACTCCCGAAGTTCTCGAAAAGATCGAAGCGGAGATGAAGAAGATAGTCAAGGAAGGTCTGCCTCTCGAAAGATATGAGCTTGATCCCGAAGACGCAATAAAGCTCATGGAAGAAAAGGGCGAGCCTTTCAAGGTTGAGCTCATCAAAGAGCATTCCGACAACGGAGAAAAAATAACATTCTATAAGCAGGGCGAATTTGACGAGCTCTGCGCAGGTCCTCACATTCCCGACACAAGCAGAGTCAAGGCTTTCAAGCTGACCTCCTGCACGGGTGCATACTGGAGAGGCGATTCAAACAACAAGATGCTTCAGAGAGTTTACGGCACCGCCTTCACAAAGAAGGAGGATCTCGAGGCTCACCTTGCCGCAATCGAAGAGGCAAAGAAGCGTGACCATAACAAAATCGGCAGAGAGCTCGGCTATTTCACAACGGTTGACTCGATCGGTCAGGGACTTCCCATTCTTATGCCCAAGGGTGCAAGAGTTGTTCAGCTTCTTCAGCGCTGGGTTGAAGATGTTGAGCAGGCAAACGGTTATCTGCTCACCAAAACGCCCCTCATGGCAAAGAGAGATCTTTACAGAATTTCGGGTCACTGGGATCACTACCGTGACGGCATGTTCATTCTCGGCGATCCCGATGACGAAGAGAAGGAATGCCTTGCTCTGCGTCCGATGACCTGCCCCTTCCAGTATCAGGTTTATCTCAACAGCGCAAGAAGCTACCGTGACCTTCCCATGCGTCTGGGTGAAACCTCAACCCTTTTCCGCAACGAGGATTCGGGCGAAATGCACGGTCTTATCCGTGTCCGTCAGTTCACCATTTCCGAGGGACACCTTGTTCTCAGACCCGATCAGCTTGAAGAAGAATTCAAGGGCTGTCTCAGCCTTTGCAAATATTTCCTCGGCACAGTCGGTATGCTCGACAAATGTACCTTCCGTTTCTCGCAGTGGGATCCCAATAACACCGCAAAATATGAAGGTACGGCAGAGCAGTGGAACGCCGCACAGGAAACAATGGGTAAAATTCTTGACAACCTCAATGTTGACTATGAAATCGGTATTGACGAAGCCGCTTTCTACGGCCCGAAGCTTGACATTCAGTTCAAGAATGTTTTCGGAAAAGAAGACACCATCGTTACGATCCAGATAGATATGCTTCTTGCAGAAAAGTTCGGAATGTATTATGTTGACACAGACGGTCAGAAGAAGCTTCCCTATATCATCCACAGAACAAGCCTCGGCTGCTACGAAAGAACACTTGCTTATATTCTTGAAACATTTGCGGGAGCTCTCCCCCTCTGGCTCGCACCCGAGCAGATAAGACTTCTTCCCATTGCAGACCGTCATCACGAATATGCAAAGGAAGTTGCCGCAAAGCTCGAAGCACTCGGCTTCAGAGTTACGGTTGACGACAGAAGCGAAAAGATCGGCTACAAAATCCGTGAAGCTCAGCTTCAGAAGATTCCCTATATGCTTCTCGTCGGTGACAAGGAAATCGAAGACGGCGCAGTTTCGATCCGCAAGAGAGGCGAAGGCGATCTCGGCGCAAAGAGCGTTGACGAATTCATCCGGAGCGCACTCGCCGATGTTGCTTCAAAGGTTATCTGGTAAACATCATATTTCACGGGGCTGTCCCTTTTCGGGGCAGTCCTTTTCTTGTTTTCAGTATTGGGTATACAGCAGAAAATCCCCCAAAGGCAAGAAACCTTTGAGGGATTTGGTATGCAGCTTTATTTCTTTTTCTCGTTGAAATAAATAACAAATGCGCCCATGACGGCTACGGCAATAATAATTCCGAGGTCAACAAAGCCGTGCATAAGTTCAGCGCCGATAACCATACCGACATAACCCGCTATCAATGTAACAACAGCGGCAATAATAGCTTTGCCCATTTGTCACACTCCTTTTCAGATTTTTCTGTCAGGCATATTATATCATGAATCAAGTGAAATTCCAATGAATTTCTTATTATACACCCCGGGCATTTCACATGGCGAAGCCATATTTCACATGCGCAGCGTATTTCACAAATCCTGCAAGGGATTTATTTCGTTGAAAAAGAAAAGACAAGTCTTTCGACTTGTCTTTCTTTTTCGTGGTGACCCGGACGGGACTCGAACCCGTGTTACCGCCGTGAAAGGGCGGTGTCTTAACCGCTTGACCACCGGGCCAAAAATATGGTAGCGGCAGTTGGATTTGAACCCACGACCTACCGGGTATGAACCGGTTGCTCTAGCCACTGAGCTATGCCGCCATATCGCTGCGCTCTCAAAAGCGCTTGTTTATTATATATTATGATTCCCGTTTTGTCAACACATTTTTTAAATTTTCTCAAAAATTTTTTCCGCCCTGTTTTTTGAAGAAAAATCCTTCTTTTACGGCAAAAAATTCCCTGCCGTATCTTGATATAAGCTCTTTGCTTTGCTATAATAATGTGCGTAAACATTATTGAATAAACGGAGGTTTTCACTATGAGATGTGCAATTTACGGTGCCGGTTCTCTCGGAACCGTCCTCGGCGCTTACATGACAAAAAACGGCGCTCAGGTTGACCTCGTCAACCGCAACAAGGCTCATGTTGCCGCCCTGAAAGAAAAAGGCGCAACGGTCAGAGGCACGGTTGATATGAACGTTCCCGTCAGCGCCATGACTCCCGACGAGATGAGCGGAACCTATGACGTTATCCTGCTCATGACAAAGCAGCTTCTCAACAAAGAGGTTGTTGCTTTCCTCAAGCCCTTCCTTGCCGAAAACGGCGTTATCGTCACTCTTCAGAACGGTATCCCCGAGCCCGGCATCGCCGAAATCGTCGGCAAGAACAGAACCATGGGCTGCACCGTTGAATGGGGCGCTTCCCTTGACGAGCCCGGTGTCTGCACCCTCACAAGCGAGCCCGAAAGCCTTTCCTTCCATATGGGCAAAATGGACGGCATCACCGATGCACAGTTCAACATGGTAAAAGAGCTTCTCGAAAAAATGTGTCCCGTTCATTTTGAAGAAAACCTCATCGGCGCAAGATGGTCAAAGCTTCTCATCAACGCAACATATTCGGGACTCGGCACAGTTGTCGGCGGCTGCTTCGGCGATGTTTCCGAGGTCAAGGACGCAAGAAAGATTGCCGTTCGCTGCATGAAGGAATGCATCGATGTCGGTCACGCTACGGGTGCGGAATTCGTTCCCGTTCAGGGCAAGGACATCACAAAGCTTTTCTATTACACCAATCCCCTCAAGCGTGCGTTTGCCGAGCTTCTCGTTCCCATCGCCATGAAAAAGCACAGAGCCATTGTTCCCTCGATGCTTCAGGACCTTCGCAACGGCAAGCCCTGCGAGGTTGATGCTATCAACGGCGTTGTCTGCGAATGGGGCAGAAAGTGCGGCGTTCCCACTCCCATCAACGACAGAATCGTTGAGATTATCAAAAAAGAGCAGGCAGGCGAGCTCAAGCCTCAGGCTTCAAACATCAGATTCTTTGACGACCTTCTTTAATAAACTATGGAAAGCAAAATCGGTCTTATAATGGAAGGCGGCGCAATGCGGGGAATGTTCACCGCAGGCGTCACCGATGTCATGATGGAAAACGGAATAACCGTTGACGGCGCTATCGGCGTTTCGGCAGGTGCGGCTTTCGGCTGCAACTATAAGTCGAACCAGCCCGGAAGAGTTATCCGTTACAATTCAAAATACTGCAGAGATCCCCGATACGCAGGCTTGCGTTCGCTCATTAAAACGGGCAACCTTTTCGGTGCGGAATTCTGCTATGTCGAGATTCCTCAGAAGCTTGACCTTTTCGACGAAGAAGCCTTCATAAAAAATCCCATGGAGTTCTATGTCGTCTGCACCGATATCGAAACGGGAGAGGCTATCTATCACAGATGCGGCGAGAGCGAGAATGAGCTCGAATGGTTCAGAGCCTCCGCTTCCCTCCCCCTTGCCTCAAAGCCCGTTGAGGCTGACGGCAAAAAGCTTCTCGACGGCGGCATTGCCGATTCGATACCTCTGAAATACTTTGAAAGCATCGGATACAACAAAAACATCGTTCTTCTCACTCAGCCCGAGGGTTTTGTCAAGCAGAAAAACAAGCTTGTTCCGATCATCAGAAAAGCTCTCAAGGAATATCCGAAGGTTGCCGAGCTTCTTTCAAACCGACATAACGACTATAACGAAACGATCGCTTATATCGAAGAGCGTGAAAAGAGCGGAGATATCCTCGTTATCAGACCGCCCGTTGCGCTCAACATCAAGCCCGTTTGCAGAGATCCCGAGGAGCTTCGCAGAGTTTATAACATCGGCAGAAAAACAGCCGAAGAAATGCTTGAACAGATAAAAGCTTTTACGGCAAAATAAAAAAACAGGAGCTGTTCCCGAGGGAGCAGCTCCTTTTTGTTGCAATTCAGTTATCAGAGAACATAGATAATGATATCTCTGTTACCCCAGTTATAGCACATATCCTCGTTGTTGAGATAGAGGTCAACATCTGTGTTGCCCATTTCAACAAATCCGCCCGTATCCGCCGCAACGCAGTAGCCGTAGACATAGCTGCCGTCAGCAGAAACGATATAAAGCTCTGTGCCGTAAGGATATTCGTTGGGATCGACCGCAATATGACCTGCCATGGGCTTTCTGCCCGATGCGGTTGCGGGATCGCCTGTATAAGCGGTCGCCTTTGCGGAAACCTTGCTCTTGTATTTGACGGGAACGCCGTTCTTATCGAGTTCGAGATCATCGGGAACGCTGAGCTCGGAAATGGGAGCTGTTGTGTTCTTATAAGCCGAAAGAGTATCGATCTTCTTTGTGCCTATGCTGATAACCTCGTCAACGGGTTCTTTGACTGTCTTTTCTTCAACGAGAGTCTTTTCAACAAGAACTCCGTCAATATACTTGGCGTCATAGGTCAGGCTCTTTTCGCCGTTAACGCCCTTGGTCGTTACCTCTTTGTTTCCGACATAAAGAGAAGAATCTTCAACTCTCTTTGTGCCGAAAGCAATTTCTTCCGTTTCGGTAAGAGTGTCAAATTTTACTCTCTGAATTTCGATGTTGGTATAGTCACTCAGCTCCGTGTCAAGAGCGGGAGTAACGATATCGTGCTCTCCGACGGTAATGTTTGCCGCTTTGAGAGCATCTGCGACGGTTCCGCCTGCAATCGAGAGAGTTATTGCTTCGCCGTCATATTCAATGCCGACGCCGAACGCTCTCTTGATATGAATATTCATACCGTCAAAAATAGGTTCTTTCTTGCTGATGTCGATAATATCACCATCATTAAGAACGACCTCGTTGGTTACGAGAATGGACTCAACAGTGTCGCCGTATCCGACATAATAGCCGATAAGACCGTTATCTTCGATGCGGACAACCTTTGCTCTGTCAATTACGATTTTGCCGCCGAAGGCTTCGCTGAATCCGCCGAGAACCAGTTCATCGTTTGCGCCAAGCTCGAAGCCTGCCGCTTCAACGATTTCGTAAGGGTTCACGGTTTTAACTGAAACCGTTACGGTTTTCTCTCCGTCAACAACATCGACCGTTAAATATGCATTGGCTGCCGCAAATGCGGTAACGGTGACTGAACACACGAATAAAACAGTAATAACTGCTGTCAGAATACGGAAGCTTTTTTTATGTGTTCCTGTTGCTGCGGAGCGCAATTTCTTAAACATAAAAATTCTCCTTAATTGCGCATTAGTAGTTTTTTGGTCTGTCTCTTGATGAGTAATTGCCAAGTTTAAACGGCAATTATTCGAGGCTTTCCTCGATTTCCTTTTGCAACGCTTGCTATTATATTGACAAAAGTTTGATTTGTCAAATTTTTTGATATTCATTTTTTGTCTATTTTGCACAATCGGTTTGACATTTTTTGACAGATTACGCCGATACCCCGACTTTGGCTGAGTTGTTTTTTGTCAAAAACTGTAAATTATTTTGTGAGAAACAGAAAAAGTTACAAATGGTTACAAAAGTGTAAAAAATGGTTACATTTTTCTAAATTGCAAAAATAAAGGCACCAAATTCAAAAATCCGTTTCTTCCGAAATTGATACCTTTTATAACCATTATTGGCAATTCTGTTGTTTAAATGCATATTCAGGGATTATTATTCCGCTGTTACATTATTATGCGGTTGTCCCGTGCATTATTCGCACAAAAAAGCAGCCCGAAAACAGGCTGCTTTTCAACTGTATATTATTATATTTATATACATTATATATAGAGTTCCTCAGAGAAGCCGTTGTCCTTTCGGAGAAGATAAACGCTCCCTTCGTCGTTGCCGCACATAACGGAGCAGTTGCCGTTATCATAAATGAATGCCGCTCCGTTTTCAAGAGCAAGTCCCGAATATTTTCGCCCTTTGACAGCCTCCTTGAAGCCCTGCCAATAATCGCTCTCATAATGCGGACAGTTGCAGTAATCAAGAAGCCCGAGGCATTCGACAAACATGAACTCATGATTCTCGCCGCAGTCGTCATAGCCTTCCGCAAACCAGCACATCGAGCCCGAGCTGTAGCCCGAAAGGATGACACCCTTTTCATAAGCTTTTTTGAAGACTTTGTCGGCACCCGTTTTCATCCATGTATCCATGAGGAATTTCAGATTTCCGCCGCCTGCATAGACTATATCGCAGGAAAGGATTCTGTTTTCGATTTCCTTAAAGCTCAGAGATTCATCGGTCAGAAGAAGCGGAGAAACCGTTGCACCGAGCTTTTCAAAAAGCGCAAAAATATCCTCGTCGCCCTCCATATCGTCAAACCCCGCAGTCGGCACAAAAAGCACCGAGGGATTTCTCTTTCCGCTGAGTTTAACGATCTTCTCAAAAATCGGCATAACCTCTCCGTCGCTGTATCTTCCGCCGCCTATTCCTACGATAACGCCCATAAAAACGCCTCCGTTCGATTGATAAAAGAATTCTATCACATGGCAAATAATTCGTCAATTCCCGTTTTCGGGTTGACAATTCACAGCCTTGGGAGTAACATAAAACTATAACCTGAAAGGACATATATATTAATGTATAAACAAAAACTATGCCTCGGTATCCTCGAGGGCTTTGACATGACCTATGCCGAGCAGGTCAGACTGATGAACAAGGTCGGATTTGAAGCTTTTTTTATTGACGACTGCAACCGACACTCTCCCGTCGGAGAATTGGTCAGTTTATCAAAAGAGCTCGGAATGGAGATCCCGTCATACCATGCACCGTTCAACAAAAGCGACGACCTCTGGAATCCCGATGAGATCGGCGAAATCGGAAAGCGTGAGCTTCTCGGATGCGTTGAATTATGCGCACGATTTGAAATCCCCGTCATGGTAACTCATGCATTCATCGGCTATGATGACGATTTTGTTTCGGTGGAAGCAGGCATTGAGCGCTACGGCGAGGTTGCAAGACGGGCAAGCGAGCTCGGAGTCAGGCTCGCTCTCGAAAACACCGAGGGCGACGAATATCTCGCCATTCTTTTCGATGCTCTCAGAAGCGAAAATTGCATCGGCTTCTGCTGGGATACGGGGCATGAGCTTTGCTATAACTACGGCAAGGATATGGCTGCACTTTACGGTGATAAGCTCATATGCACTCACCTCAACGACAACCTCGGAATCCGTGATTTTAGCGGCAAACGCACATGGCACGATGATCTGCATCTTCTGCCGTTTGACGGAATAACCGACTGGGACTCTGTCGCCAAAAGGCTTGCAAAAGCAAAATATTCGGCTCCGCTCTCGTTTGAGCTCAGCATCAGAAGCAAGCCCGAAAGACATGAAAACGATGCCTATGCCGCAATGAGCCCCGAAGCATATTTCACCGCCGCATATAACAGAGCCTGCCGAGTTGCCGCTCTGAAGCTCAGATATGAAAGAGAGGAATAAAAATGAGTGAAAACAATCAGAAGCTTTCCAAAAAAGAAAACATAATTCAGGTCATCAAATTCGCCCTGTTTTCGAGCTCGGCGGGAATCATCCAGATGGGTTCGTTCGCACTCTTCATGGAGGTTTTCGAGATAAAGCATATGTGGTCATATCTGTTCTCACTCGTGCTTTCCGTTCTCTGGAACTTCACCTTCAACAGAAAGTTCACCTTCAAGTCGGCGGCAAATGTTCCCGTTGCGATGCTCAAAGTTGCCCTTTTCTACTGCGTTTTCACTCCCGTTTCAACCTGGTGGACAAACGCTCTCTCGGGACATCTCAACGAATATATCATTCAGATCGGAACCATGCTTGTCAACCTCGTTTCGGAATATCTCTACTGCCGCTTCGTTGTTTACAGAAACTCGATGAACACCAACATCAAAAACAAATAAAAAAATCAGCCTCTGCATCAACCGATGCAGAGGCACAGCTTGTCGAAAAACTTGTTTTTCGGCAAGCTGGTGACTGTTGAGAAAGGAAGCTGAATGGCGTTTTCTTCGACCGAAGGCGTACAAAGATACTCCGATGGGAGAAAAAACGTCAAATAAACGAAACAATATTTATCAATCCTCCGTCTTTTGGCTTCGCCAAAATCCACCTCCTTTCCAAAGGAGGCTAATGAGATTTTTCAAATATTTTCGTTTATGTTTCAGCGACTTTATCGACAGTCAAAGCCTCTGCATCAACCGATGCAGAGGCTTTTTTTAATACCAGAGGAAGCCGAGGAGCAGGATTCTGATAAGCATCTGCCACCATGCGTAGGTAACGCTGACGGTGAAGTCATCCGTGAATCCCTGATAGGTGACGGTTATCTTGTGCGAGCCGACCGTTTTGAAGGTCGTTGCAGGTACGCTGTAGCCCGAAGAAACGGTTGCAGTCGAGCCGTCGGAATACTGAACGAGCAGAGTCATGCCGCTTGTCGAAAGACTCTGTTTATAATAATAATCGACTTTGTTCGGCAGCTTCTGAATCTGCATGCCGACAACCGTTTTCTGAATTGCGGGTGTTACTGTGATGTCAAACCGTGCGGTTTTGCCCTTATAGGTCACGGTAACGGTCTGAGTTCCGTTTCCGCTTGCATACTGTGAATCAAGAGTAAATCCGCTCGTGACGGTTGACGATGTTCCGTCGCTGTAATTGACTGTCAGAACAAGTCCCGAGGTGTTGATTCTTTCGCCGTCCTCGTAGCTTGTTTTTGAAGGGAGAGTTTTGATTTCTATTGATGAAACCGTTCTTTCGGGTTCGGCACCGACAAGCTCAAAAGGAATATTCTTCCCGAGCGCATAGTCATGAGCAGCCGAGCCCTCTTTGACCTTGAGAGTCAGATTGTTGCAATTGATGAATGCATTCAGGCCGATCTCCGTTACGGTTTCGGGTACCTCAAGAGTTTCAAGAGCAGTGCAGCCGTCAAACGCTCCCATCCTTATCTCGGTAACGCTTGAGGGTATTGTGACGCTTTTGAGCGAAGAGCATTTCTCGAAAGCCTTTTCGTCAATTATCTCAACGCCTTCTGCAATTATAACATTCTGAATTCCCGATTTATAGAATGCACCCGAATATGTTTCGGCATTTGCGGGAATCGTTATGTTTTTCAGATTCGAGCAGCCTCCGAATGCCTGTGCGCCGATATATGTGACTGATTCGGGAATAACAACAGCACTCAGAGCGGTGCAGTTGTTGAAGGCATACTCCTTGATAGTTTCAAGACCTTCGGGCAGAGTGACTTTTGTGAGCCTTGTGTTTGCACCGAAAGCGGAATCCTCGATAGTCTTGGTCCCTGCAGGAACGGTAAAGCCTGTCACGGTTTTGCCGTTGGGATACTGGATCAGCGTTTCTCCCTTGATATCATAAAGGCAGTCGCTGACGGCTTTATACGCCGTGTTTCCCGAATGGACATAAAATGCGTTGATTGAAGCGCAGTTAAGGAATGCGTTGAAGCCGATCGATGTCACGCTTGCGGGAATAGTTACACTCTGAAGCGAAGAGCATTTCTTGAACGCTTCCTTGCCGATGGTCGTGACCGTTGACGGAATCGTCAGCGAGCTCAGAGCGTTGCAGCCCGCAAAGGCTTCAAGCGGAATTGCGTTAAGCTTTGACGGCAGAGTGACATTCCTGAGCGTTGAGCAGTAACGGAATGCGGCTGTACCGATCGTGCATTCCTCGCCCTCAAAAACAACGGTTCCGAGTGAAACGCAGTTTTCAAAAACCGATGAACCGACGCTTCTCACGCTCGAAGGGATCGTCACCTTTGTGATTTTTTCGGCATCCTTGAATGCGCTCGAAGCAACCAACTCAACAGGCTTACCGTTATAAGTTTCGGGAATGTTGATTTCTCCCGTGGCATATTTGTTGCATTTGGCAACCTGATAAAAATCGCCGGCATCGATGAATGTCAGATAGCTTTCTCCTGCTGCAAAAGAGCATATGCCGAAGCTTGACAGCGCAACGATCAGAGCCAGCAAAACTGATAAGAATTTTGTGATTCTGTTCACTTTTGAAACCCCCGAATAGAAATATCGTATTTTGTATTATACATTATATTAATGGAAATTTCAATAGAAACACAAAAATGTTTAAATTTACATGCTAAATTATTGACAAAAGTATGCACAATAACTAAAATTATCTTAACAATATTTTTCCTGGAGTGATCGAGAAACATGTTTGACGAAAACGGAAAATTTTATAAACCGGAGAGAGGCTCATCCCCCTCCCCGGACCATATAATGCTCTCATTCTGCGGCGATGCAAAAACCGAAATGGCTGTTTCATGGCGTACCGATACGGAAACCGAAACAGGCTTCATTCTTTACGGCGAAGTCGGCTCTGAGGAGCTGGCAAGAGCTGACAGCATATCGGACACAAAGGAAACCGATATTGACATCAGCCGTTACCATTGGGTCAGGCTTTCGGGGCTGAAAAGCGGAACGAAATACCGCTACACCGTCGGAAGCGAAGCTGACAGAAGCGAAGAGTTTTATTTTGAAACGGAGCCTGAAAACCTCGGGAAATTCAGTTTCATCGTTATCGCAGACCATCAGAAGGGCGACCCCTGCCACCTGCCCGATTATTCAATGGTCGGCAGAATGCTCAGAACCGCTCTTGAAAGACATCCCGAATGCCGTTTCATCTTCACGGCGGGCGACAACTGCGATAACGGTCAGAACGAGCTTCAATGGAACGGAATGTTTGAAGGGCTCAAAGGTATCATTGAAAGCATGCCCTATATGATGACAACGGGCAACCACGATAACCGTGGCTTTATAACATATTTCCCCGAACCGACGGGCAAATTCTATCTTGAGCATGCCGATTTCTTCGATTTTCAGTTCGGCCCCGTTTACCCCGACAACGGTCCCGAGGGCTACACGGGCGAAAACTATTCCTTCGACTACGGCAACGCTCATTTTCTTGTTCTCGGCATCAATGCTCCCGACAAGGTTGCTCCGTGGGCATATGACGATTTGCACAAGAGCACAAAAACATGGAAGCTCGGCGCATATCATTTCCCGATCTATCCCGTCATGCCCGAGGGTCAGAACAACGATGCTTATCCGTGGCTGAGAAAACCGATCGAAGAAGGCAGACTCGACATTCTCTTTGCAGGTCACGAGCATTCCTTTGCCAGAACCTTCCCGATGAAGAATGATGAGATGTTTGATAAGCCTTCAGAGGGCACGATCAACTATATCACGGGTAACGGCGGCGGAAATATTTATCATTCCAACGCCCGAAAGATATGGCACAGCGCATTCTATCCTCAGGAGGAGCGCATGGGTTCATATACCCTCGTTGAGATCGTCGGCAGCGTTCTGACCGCAACCGCATATATGGAGGACGGCAGAATCGTTGACATTATGACGATCGACAAGGAAAAGGATCTTCTTCTCCCCCACGCACTCGCCCCGACCTATGACTGGACAAAGATGGCGTTCAAGGGAGATATGCTCGAGCTGATTTCGAGAGAGTTCTATGCTCAGCAGAAAGACGGCGTATGGTACGCTCCGTTCGGAATCGTCATTCAGGCAATTGGCGGAAAGGTTATCAAAGAAAAGGATACTCTTTATTGCGAGGCTTATGACCATCATGCTCTTTTCACCGTCGGCAGTAACAAAGCCATGACCGATCTCGGAACGGTAGAAATGAGCGGTGAAGCATATTTTGACAGAAACCAGCTTTACATTCCCGTTGAAGAAAGCGCAAAAATCTTCGAGATGGAATGGTATCACGCAAAGAGAAACAACTTCATCAACTGGAATACTCCGAGTGAAGATAAGCCTCTTTGCAAGCATCCCTCATAACGAAAGGAGAAACGCTATGCTTTACAAGAAAAATTCTGCTCCCGAGCTGACTCAGGAGCTTTTCAGAAATCCCACCTGCGAATACAGAGGAACTCCCTTCTGGGCATGGAACAGCGACCTGAAATCCGAGGAGCTTCAGCGTCAGATCGAGGTTTTCAAGGAAATGGGACTCGGCGGTTTCCATATGCATGTCCGCACAGGCATGTCAACAAAATATCTTTCCGAAGAATTCATGCAGCTTGTCAAGGACTGCGTTGACAAGGCTGACAGAGAAGAAATGCTCGCATGGCTCTATGACGAGGACCGCTGGCCCTCAGGTGCGGCAGGCGGACTCGTAACAAAAGACGAAGAAAACAGAGCAAGATGCCTGCTCCTTACAACCGAGCCCTGCGACAACAGCGGAAATGCCGATGCCGATCTCATCGACTCGAGAGCAGAGGGCGGCAGAAACGGCAAGGGCTATCTTATCGCTTGCTATGACATCGTTCTCGACAGCGACGGCTGTCTTCTCAGCTATGATCTGATCGGCGAAAACGATGCCGCAAAGGGCACGAAATGGTATGCCTATCTCAAAATTCACGCTTCATCACCCTGGTACAACAACCAGACCTACCTCGACACTCTCAACCCGAAGGCGGTTGAACGCTTCGTTGAGGTCACTCATGACAGATATAAAGAAAAGGTCGGCTACGGATTCGGCGAAACAGTTCCTGCAATCTTCACCGACGAGCCTCAGTTCACACGCAAGAAACAGCTTCCCAATTCGACCGACACATCGGATGTTCTTCTCCCCTGGACAGACGATATTCCCGAAACATACAAAGCGCAGTACGGCAGCGATATCATCCCTTCGATTCCCGAGCTTTTCTGGGACCTTCCCGATAACAAGCCCTCGCTTGCAAGATACCGTTATCATGACCATATCTCCGAGCGTTTTGCATCGGCTTTTGCCGACACCTGCGGAAAATGGTGCCGTGAAAACGGAATCGCCCTGACGGGACACATGATGGAAGAGCCGACTCTTGAAAGCCAGACAGCCGCTCTGGGTGACGCCATGCGTTCATACAGAGGCTTCGACCTGCCCGGCATCGACATGCTCTGCGCAAGCTTCGAGTTCACAACCGCAAAGCAGGCACAGTCCGCCGTTCATCAGTTCGGCTATGAGGGCATGCTCTCCGAGCTTTACGGCGTAACGGGCTGGGACTACGACTTCAGAGGCTATAAGCTTCACGGCGACTGGCAGGCATGTCTTGGCGTAACGATACGAGTTCCTCACCTTTCGTGGGTTGCCATGGGCGGCGAGGCAAAGCGTGACTACCCCGCCTCGATTCATTATCAGTCCCCGTGGTATAAAAAATTCTCCTATGTCGAAGACCATTTTGCAAGAGTCAACACCGCTCTGACAAGAGGCAAGCCCGTTGTCAAGGTCGGCGTTATTCATCCCGTTGAAAGCTATTGGCTCCATTGGGGTCCCAACGATAAGACCGACCTTATCAGAAGCTCGATGGACGAAAAATTCCTCAATGTCACCGAATGGCTTCTCAAGGGCAGCATCGATTTCAACTTCATCAGCGAATCTCTTCTTCCCGAGCTTTGCGAGAGCGGCTCCGCACCCCTCAAGGTCGGCAAGATGGAATACGATGCAGTCATTGTTCCCGACTGCGAAACTCTCCGCTCGACAACCCTCGAACGCCTTGAAGCATTCCGCAAGGCAGGCGGTAAGCTTATTTTCATGGGCAACTCTCCCTACCTTGAGGACGGCATCGAGTCTGAAAGAGGCAAAAAGCTCTATGCTCAGTCGCAGGTCATTCCCTTCGACAGAGAGAAGCTTCTCACTGCTCTCGATGACAACCGCACCGTTACTCTCCGCCTCAAAAACGGAAAGCTCTCAGACGGCTTCATCTATCAGCTCCGCCGTGACAACGGCTGCAACTGGCTCTTTGTCAGCCGCTGCTGTGAGCCCTACAACAAGGATATGGTCAGAAGCAGCGACCTTCGCATAACCGTCAAGGGCGAGTTCACGCCTTATATTTACAACACCCTCAACGGCGAGATCGAGTCAGCCGAATATAAATATGTCGGCGGCAACACCGTTATTTCGAGAGAGATGTTTGACTATGACAGCCTGCTTCTCAAGCTCGTTGACGGCAGAAGCGAACCCTGCATGAACGCAGGCGAACCCGCCGCCCCCGAAAAGGAGATCAGAACCCCCGCATTCGTTCCGTTCACTCTTTCCGAGCCCAATGTTCTGCTTCTCGACATGGCAGAATTCCGTGTTGACGACGGCGGATATATGGAAGAGGAAGAGATACTCCGCCTTGACAATGTTGCCCGTGAGATTCTCGGTCTGCCCGAAAGAGGCGGAAATGTTGCTCAGCCGTGGGTCGTTGAGGACGAACCGACAGAGCATACTCTGACCCTTCGCTTCAGAATCAACAGCACGATCGAATATTCAGGTGCAATGCTCGCTCTCGAGGATGCCGAAAAGGCAAAGATCGTTTTCAACGGCAACGCCATTCCGAACGATATCGTCGGCTGGTTTACCGACAAGGACATCAAGACCGTTAAGCTCACCGACATAAAGAAGGGCGAGAATATTCTCGAGATCACAATTCCCATCGGTAAGAGAACGAACACAGAATGGTGCTATCTCCTTGGCGATTTCGGCGTAAGCGTTGCAGGCAGAAAGGCTCAGATAATTCCGATGCCTGAGAAGATCAGCTTCGGTTCGATCGTCAATCAGGGCATGCCCTTCTACGGAGGTAACATCACCTACCATCTCGAGGTCGAAGGAAGCTCACTTCAGATCGAAGCAACGAGATACAGGGGCGCAATCATCGATGTCAGGGTTGACGGCGAAAAGAAGGGTGACATCGCTTATCCGCCTTATATGCTCAGCATAGACGGACTTGAAAACGGTAAGCACAAGCTCGACATCACGCTCTACGGTAACCGCTATAACTGCTTCGGTGCAGTTCACATGGCAAACGCCGCCCGTCAGTGGCACGGACCCGACGCATGGAGAACAACCGAGGATGAATGGAGCTATGAATATATTCTTAAAGAGCTCGGCATTCTCACAAGCCCCGTTATCAAAGCTGAATAAAACCGAATAAACAAAGAAAAGCCGTGTGCAGATTTTGCACACGGCTTTTTTGTGAATAATGAATAGTGAAGAGTGAATAGTTTCGGGTGGGCTACGCCCACACCCTATTTATAAATCCGCCGCTTTTATCGACAGATAGTTTTATTCTTCTATTGCTTCAACCAGTCTGTCCATCGCCGTTTCGAGAAGCTCGAAAGGAATGTTGAGAGGAGGAAGAAGACGAACCTTTGTTTTTGCGCTGAGTACAAGAACGCCTTTTGACATGGCGGCTGCGATAACTTCCTTTGCAGGCTTTTCGCATTCGATGCCGAGCATAAGTCCTCTGCCCGAAACGCTCTTGACGCCCTTGACGCCGCTGAGCCTTGAAACGATATATTCGCTTCTCTTGCAGACCTCGGTCATCATCGTATCGTCAAGCCTTGAAAGTATGCTCAGAGCACCGGCACAGCAGATGGGATTTCCGCCGAAGGTTGAGCCGTGAGAGCCTGCCGTCAGGATATCCTGAACCTTTTCGCCGAGCATCGTGCAGCCAAGAGGCAGTCCGCCTGCAAGACCCTTTGCGGTCGAAACGATGTCAGGAGTTATTCCGTAATGCATATAGCTGTAAAGCTTGCCCGTTCTTCCGTTACCCGTCTGAACCTCGTCAATGATGACAAGCATATTCTTCTCTTTTGCGATCTCGCAAACGCCTTTGACAAATTCGTCGTCGAGAACATAAACTCCGCCCTCGCCCTGAACCGTTTCCATCATGATTGCGGCGCAGTTGTTGCTTTCGGCAAGCTCTCTGACAGAGTCGAGATTGTTTGCCTCGGCATAAACAAAACCCTCGGGGAAAGGTCCGAAATCGGTGTGGAAGGTATCCTGCCCCGTTGCGGCAAGAGTCGTTACCGTTCTGCCGTGGAAGCTGTTTTTGAGAGTAATTATCGTATGGTTGCCCTCACCCTTGTTGACAAGAGCCCATTTTCTCGCCGCCTTGATGGCGCATTCGTTGGCTTCAGCACCCGAATTCGAGAAAAAGACCTTCTTCATGCCCGTTCTCTCGCAAAGCATTTCGGCAAGGTCGGCGCAAGGCTTTGTGTAGTAAAGATTTGATGTGTGACCGAGAAGCGAAGCCTGAACGGTTATCGCCTCGAGCCATTCGTCATCCGCAACGCCGAAGCTGTTGACGGCAATTCCGCTTCCGAGGTCGATATATTCGTTGCCCTCTTCATCATAAAGCAGAGCACCGTTGCCCTCCGTAAGTTCAAGCGGAAACCTCGCATATGTTCCTGCGATATATTCTTTATCCTTATTGATTATGCTCATGATCTATCCTTTCTCAGCTCTGAACAAACATTGTTCCGATGCCTTCATCGGTCAGAATTTCGATAAGCAGGGAATGAGGCACTCTGCCATCGATGATAAACACCTTTTTAACACCCCTGCGGATAGCCTCTCTGCAGCAGTCAACCTTAGGAATCATGCCGCCCTTGATGATTCCCTCGTTGACAAGCTCGGAAATCTCGCTGACATAAACCTTGGGAATGAGGGTTGAGGGATCGTTCTTATCTCTGAGAATGCCGTCGATATCGGTCATGGAAACCATGCTCTCTGCGCAAAGCTCGCCTGCGATCTTTGCGGCGGCTGTATCGGCATTGATGTTATATACATTGCCCTCGTCATCGACACCCGTTGTTGAAACGACGGGAACATAGCCCGATGAAAGCAGGTCGTTGATAACCTCGGTGTTGACCTCGGTGATCTCTCCGACGAAGCCGAGCTGCTCATCCTTGACCTCTGCTTTGATGAGATGTCCGTCAGCTCCGCAGATGCCGACCGCCTTGCAGCCCTTGCTCTGAAGATGGCTGACAAGATTCTTGTTGACCTTGCCTGCAAGAACCATCTGAACGATATCAGCGGTCTCCTTGTCGGTAACTCTCAGACCGTTGACGAATTTGCTCTCCTTGCCGATCTTGCCGAGCATCTCCGTGATTTCGGGGCCGCCGCCGTGAACGAGAACGACTTTTATGCCGATCTGTGTCAGAAAGGCAACATCGCCCATAACAGCATCCTTGAGTTCCTCGTTTATCATTGCATTTCCGCCGTATTTGATAACAACGGTCTTGTCCGTATATTCCTGTATGTAAGGCAGAGCTTCAACAAGAACTCTGACTCTCTGCGCATTTGAAATGTCCATATTATCCACCTTATGTTTTATTAGCTTTATGTTCTGTAATCTCCGTTGATTTTAACGTAATCGTAAGTCAGGTCGCAGCCCCATGCGGTTGCTTCGCACTCGCCGCTGTTGAGATTGATAAGAACCTGAATTTCTTTTTCGCTGAGGATCTTCTTCGCTTCTTCTTCGCTGAATTCAACGCCTGCGCCGTCAACGCAAACGATGATTCCGCCTGCCGCCGACTTGAAGGCAACCTCGATCTTTGTAACATCAACATCCGCTCCGCTGTAACCGATAGCGCAGAGGACTCTGCCCCAGTTTGCATCGGCGCCGAACATCGCAGCCTTGAAAAGCGAAGAGCAGATAACGGACTTTGAAACGGTAACCGCAATTTCCTTTGAGGCCGCTCCCGAAACAACGCATTCGAGAAGCTTCGTTGCGCCCTCGCCGTCGCCTGCGATCATTCTGCAGAGATAGGTCGTGACCGCATTGAGAGCCTTGCAGAATTCGTCGAAGTCTTCGCCCTCTCCGGTAATCTCATCGTTGCCTGCCATGCCGTTTGCAAGAACGGAAACCATATCGTTTGTCGAGGTGTCGCCGTCAACGCTGACCATGTTGAACGAATCCTTGACATCCTCGCTGAGTGCCTTCTGAAGCATCTCGGGAGAAATCGCCGCATCCGTCGTCACGAAAACGAGCATCGTTGCCATGTTGGGATGAATCATGCCCGAGCCCTTGGCGATACCGCCTATTCTGCATTCCTTTCCGCCGATATCAAAGGAGAACGAAACGCATTTTTCAACCGTATCGGTTGTCATGATTGCGGTTGCCGCATCGTCGGAGGAAGCGGAAAGCCCCTCAACGAGAGCAGGAATTCCGTTTGCGATCGGTTCAATATCAAGAGGCTGACCGATAACGCCCGTCGAAGCAACGATAACATCCTTTGCATCAACGCCGAGCTTCTCGGAAAGAAGGCCGCACATCTTCTCGGCGATCTCAATGCCGTTTGCGTTGCAGGTGTTTGCGTTTCCGCTGTTGCAGATAATTGCCTGCGCATAGCCGTCGGCAATATTGTTCTTTGTAACGGTTATGGGGGCACCCTTTACGAGATTGGTTGTATAAACGCTTGCGGCAACAGCCTTCTTTTCGCTGTAAATAAGTGCAAGGTCTTTTTTGGTTTTGTTCTTTCTTATTCCGCAATGAACTCCGCTTGCGGTGAATCCCTTTGCGGCGCAAACGCCGCCGTTAATCTGTTTCATCATATTTTCCTTTCAGATCAGAGGCTCAGACCCGTTTTGGCATCTGCACCCATGAGAATATTCAGACATTCAACTGCTGCGCCCGATGCGCCCTTGCCGAGATTGTCATATCTTGCGATGAGAAGAATTCTTTCTTCGTTTCCCTTGACCGTGACTTCCATGCAGTCCTTGACGGCAAGAGCATTTGCTCCGAGCATCGCATCCTCGCCGATATCGTCGGTATAACGGACAAATTCGCCGTTATAGAGATTTTTATATGTATCAATAATATCCGCAACGCTCTTTCCTTCGGCAAGATTAGCCTTGAAAAGAGGCACGGTAACAGCCATTCCGCTGTAGAAATCCGAAACTATCGGGCAGAAAACGGGAGCGTTTTCGATTCCCGTTATCGCCTTCATTTCCTTGAGATGCTTATGCTCCTGAGTCAGGGCATACTGACGGGGAGCGGCATATTTCGTTCCCTTTGAACCGTTTTCATATTCGGCAATCATCTTTTTGCCGCCGCCGCTGTAGCCCGTTATCGAATGGCAGGTCAGAAGCGAATCGGCAGGAAGAATGCCCGCCTTGACAAGAGGATAAACAAGAGCGATGAAACCGCTTGCGTGGCAGCCGGGAACGGCAACTCTCTTTGAGCTCTTGATTTTTTCGAGATGCTCAGCCGAAAGCTCGGGGAAGCCGTAAGCCCAGTCGGGCTCGGTGCGGTGAGCAGTCGAGGTGTCGATAACCCTGACATCGGGATTCTCAATCAGCGAAACCGATTCTCTCGCCGCCGCATCGGGCAGGCAGAGAAAAGCTATGTCGCAGGAATTGAGAGCCTCTTTTCTCGCCTTAACATCCTTGCGGAGCTCTTCGGGAAGAGTAATCATTTCAATATCTTCTCTTATATTCAGACGGTCAAAAATACGAAGGCCCGTTGTTCCTTCTTTTCCGTCAATAAATATCCTTGTTTTTTTCATGTTTATATACCTCGGGATTTAATATACGCATAATTATACAGTTTTGTTTGCATAAAGTCAAGAAATAAATGCATATTTATGAATATTTCAGCATTATTATTCAATATCTTTGCGGTTTTCCGTTTGCTTTGTGCATTTTGCGGAATATTTATTCACTGCGAAGAACCTTACGCTTGGCAACAATTTCATTTTCAAGCTTTTCTCCGTCGAAATATGCTTTGAGATTTCCGAGCGTTATCTCGGCAATCCGCCTGAGAGCTTCGTGAGTCAGAAACGCCTGATGCGAGGTTACGAGAACATTCGGCATCATGATAAGCCTTGAAAGAGTGTCATCCTTCAATATGCTTTCGGACAGGTCCTCATAGAAGAATTCGCTCTCTTCCTCATAAACATCGAGCCCTGCACCGCCGACCTTGCCGCTCTTGATCCCCTCGATCAGAGCCTCGGTGTCGATCAGCGCACCTCTTGAGGTGTTGAGAATGAAAACCTTGTCCTTCATCATCTTCAGGGAGAAGCTGTTGATTATATGGTAGGTTGAGCTTGTGAGCGGGCAATGAAGAGAAATAACATCGGAGCGGGCAAAAAGCTCCTCGAGAGAAACATATTCAAGATATCCCTGCGACGGATAAGGATCATAGGCAATAACATTCATGCCGATTCCCCGACAGATTTCAATGAACGCCATGCCGATCTTTCCCGTGCCGATAACACCGAGAGTTTTGCCGTGGAGGTCAAAGCCTACAAAGCCGTTCAGGCTGAAATTGAAATCTCTCGTTCTGATATAAGCCTTGTGAGTTTTTCTGACAAGAGTCAGAAGAAGCGCAAGAGCATGCTCGGCAACGGCATGGGGCGAATATTCGGGAACTCTGACAACGGGAATAACCTCCCTTGCCGCATTGAGATCGACATTGTTATATCCTGCACAGCGAAGAGCAATTATCTCAACGCCTATCTCCTTGAGAACCGAAATCGTTTCTTTTCCGAGGTCATCGTTGACAAAAGCAACAACCGCCTTTGCACCCTTTGCCATGACCGCCGTTCTCGGGCTGAGCTTAGATTCAAAATATTCGATTTCTATTCCGTATTCATTCTTCAGCTCATCAAAATAGAGCTTATCGTAAGGCTTCGTATCAAAAAATGCTACCTTGTTCATAAAAACTCTCCTGTGAAAAAGATTCCTTCCGAATAAGTTTTACCCAAAAAGCGGTTTTTATTATTTAAGCTTGTGAATAAACAGTCCGCTGAGAAGCTTGGGCTCGAACCATGTTGACTTTGGAGGCATAAGCTGACCTGCATCGGCAATGTCCATGAGCTCACGGAGCGTTGTGGGATACATCGAAAAAGCAAGGCACATATCCTCGCTGACTCTTCTTTCGAGCTCGCAAAGACCTCTGATTCCGCCGACGAAGTCGATCCGCTTATCCGTTCTGGGATCATCGATGCCGAGAACGGGAGAGATAAGATTGCTCTGGAGAATCGAAACATCAAGCGATGCAACGGGATCGTTTTCGTCAAAGGTTCCGCTCTTTGCCGAAAGCTTATACCATTCGCCGCCGAGAAGCATGCCGAAGGTGTGAGCCTTTTCAGGCTTATACGCCTCTTTGCCGACCTTTTCAACATCAAACTTTTCGCTGATTTTCGCAATAAATTCCTCTTCGGAGTTTCCGTTGAGGTCTTTCATGACTCGGTTATAATCCATGATCTCAAGCTCGTTGCAGTCAAAAAGAACCGCAAGGAAGAAGTTGAATTCCTCGCTTCCGTCATAATCGGGGAACTGCTCACGGCGTCTGAGTCCGACCTTGACTGCCGAAGCGGCTCTGTGATGTCCGTCGGCAATATAAAGATAGTCAACCGCTTTGAAAAGCTCCGAGATCTCAGAAACCGTTTCGGGGCTGTCAACGACCCATACCGTGTTGCCGATTCCGTCATCGGTAACGAAATCATAGACGGGCTCATGACTTTCTTTCCAGCCTTCAAGCAGGGAAGCAAGCTTTTCCTGAGGTCTGTAGGTAAGGAATATCGGACCCGTGTTGGCATCGCAGTAATCAACATGATTGATTCTGTCGGCTTCCTTGTCAGCTCTGGTAAGCTCATGCTTTTTGATGATATTGTTGATATAATCGTCAATCGAAACGCAGCCGACAAGTCCCGTCTGAGCCCTGCCGTTCATGACCTGACGGTAAATATAAAATCTGTTTTCGCTGTCCTGAACGCAGATGCCGTCGGAAATCAGCTTATCCATGTTCTCTCTTGCCTTGAGATAAACCTGCTCGGAATAGAGGTCGGTACCCTCGGGAAGGTCAATTTCCGCCTTGTCGACATGCAGAAAAGAATAAGGGTTACCTTCAACCATGCATGCCGCCTCTTTGCTGTTCATAACATCATAGGGCAGAGCGGCAACCTTTGAAGCAAATTCGGGAACAGGTCTGACGGCTTTAAAAGGTCTGAAAACAGCCATAATATCTTCCTTCCGTGATAATATATTATTATATTATATTTAAAAATGCAGATTATATTTTACAACAGGGCTGATTGTTTGTCAATTTTGCAATTTGACGAAGGTTATGGAGCAGAAACGGTTATTTTGGTAAATATGCTTTAAAACATATGTAAAAGGGACCGCCTCAACAAGTGAAGCAGTCCCTCAGGATTATATTTCGATTGTTTCTCCGAGTCTGAACGAATAGATAAGCGTTTGTCTGACCGGCAGACCGATAACCTGCTCAAGACAGCGGCGGTAAATTCCGAGCTGTCCCGAATAAAGCTCTTTGAGCTCTGCGGCATCAGTCACTCTGTCAGTCTTATAGTCGACGATTATAAGCTCTCCGTTTTCAATGAAAGCGCAGTCGGCAACGCCCTCAATGATGATTTTCTCATCCTGAGCTACGCCGTCGGGCACATCGGGATAAAGCTCCCGCACGGGGATTCCGAAGGTGAATTCATATTCCTTGAACACTTTTTCGGCAGAAAGAATTCTCTCTGCAAGTCTGCTGCCAAAGAAAGCCGAAATTGCTTTGATATCAACGGCATTCGCCTCCGCCTCGGTCAGCATGCCGTCGGCAACGAGTCTTTCAAGCTCCGCAACTGTATTCTTCTTTGCTTCGGAATAATCGGCAAACTGCATGAAGCGGTGAGTTGCCGTGCCTCTCTGCGCAGGAGTCAGCTTATCCTTGCTCATGAAAGCAGGTCTGCGTGAAGCAAAATATTCGCTCGAAAACTCTCCGCTGTCAAGATTCGATGCTATCTGCTTTGCAACAACGCCGTTGAGAGAAGCATAGGGATATTCATATGAAAGTCTTTCCGTTATCTCTGCGAGCATATCCTCGTCAGCCTCGGCAAAAACCGCCTCTCTGACCGTTTCTTCGCTCTGATAATCTCTGATTATCTCCGCTTTGAGCGGCACATCGCAAGGAAGATTGAAGCGCTGAGATATGCCTGCCTGAGTGCGTAATATGTTTGCATCGGGGTGGCGCAGCAAAGCCGTCAGAATGCATTCGCCGTAGCTCGAGAAGCCGATGACGGTAAACGGATCAAGCCTTTCCGCATTACGGAGATTCGATGCGGCGGCAGTCAGGGTTTTCGTGCTGTCGGCACACGAGGAAAGCATGATCAGCTTTTCCTTCGCCCTCGTAAGCGCAACATAGAGAACTCTGAGTTCCTCCGAATGCTCAGCCTTCATCGTTTCCGTTTTTGCGGCAAACCTCGGAAGCGTATCGTATTTCGCAAAGCCCGTGTTATTCTTGATTCCGATACCGCTCTCGGGAGCAATGATCAGATCCTCACGGTTGAAGAAATCGCCGTAGGTCTTTTCGCATGCGGCAACAAAGCAGACAGGGAATTCAAGTCCCTTGCTCTTATGGATCGTCATTATTTTAACAGCATCCGCCGCTTCGGTTTTCACGCTTCCCGAAACGATATCTCCGCCGCTTTTTGAAATATTGTCAAGATAAGCGACAAAGCCCGAAACGCCTCTTCTTCCGTTGGCTTCAAACTTATTTGCAAGATCGGTGAAAAGATTGAGATTGGCTCTTCTCGCAGAGCTGTTTTTCATCGCACAGACGGCGGCGGCATAGCCCGTTTCTTCGATAAGTCTGCGGACAAGCTCACCGACTCTGACCGTTGCGGCAATACGGCGCATTTCCCTGAGCTTTGCAACGAAATCCGCCGCCCTTGCGTTGCCGTTTTCAGCCGCAAAAACAACGCAGGAATATATACTGCCTTTCTTCCTTTCGGCACGCATCAGAGCAAGGTCATCGGGCGTAAAGCCGAAAACGGGAGAAAGCATGACCGCCGTGAGCGGAATATCGTTGACGGGGTTATCGATAACGCTGAGGAGCGAAGTGAGAAACATTATTTCGGGAGATGCAAGAAATCCGCCGCCTGCCTCGCAGTTGACGGGAATGCCCCTTGCGTTAAGCTCGTCGACAAATTCTCTCGAGCTGAGCTTCACGCTTCTGACAAGAATGCAGAAATCCTTATATTCCGCAGGTCTGAAGTCCATGCCGTCAGCAAGGAGCAGACCTCCCGAAACCGCTTTTTCGATATAATCGGCAACATACCTTGCCTGAATTTTCGAGAAATCATCCTTTTCCGTTTCAAAAAGAATGAATTCCGCATCGGCTGAGTCGGTATCGGGATATTCCGCCGCCGCCTCGAGCCTTTCGTTTTTATCGTAATCAAGACCGCCCGCATCACGGCTCATAACTGCCTCGAAGATAAAGTTTGCAATTTCGGTCACGCCCCTGCGGCTTCTGAAGTTTTTGCCGAGAGTGACCCTTGCAGGATAATTCCCGTTTTCATATTCCTCCATGCGGTCCCTTCGTGCGAGAAAAATCTCGGGCATCGCCTGACGGAAACGGTAGATGCTCTGCTTGACATCGCCGACCATAAAGAGGTTGTTTTCGTCTTTTGAAAGTGCGCTGAAAATCATGTCCTGAGCAAGGTTGACATCCTGATATTCGTCAACCAGAATTTCGGAATAATTCTCCGAAAGCGCATTAGCAAGCGGAGTCTTTTTATATCCGTTTTCCGAGGGCTCAACAAGCAGCCGCAGAGCCATATGCAGGGTGTCGGAAAAGTCCGCTCCGTTTTCGGAAAGCTTGAGGCTGTCAAACTCGTTTGCATAGGCAATAACCGCTTCGATAAGCTCGGTAACAACGGATGCAAGAGCCTCAATATCATTCTGATGGTCAGCGGAAGAAATGCACAGATACTTTTCCATTTCGGCAATTTCTTTTTTATAGCCGTCCCTGACCTTCTTGCAGATATCCTTGACCTCGGAAACATATCCCCTCGGTGCGGTCGGCATTCTTCCGAAAGAAACCTTTCCGTATGCCTTTGCGATGTCATCCCACGGCTCGGATTTAACCGATTCAAGGAAACGCAAAAGCATCTCCTTTTCAGTTGCAAAGGTTTCGTAATACTTTGCCGCAAGCTCAGGCTCATCGGCAAGAAGCATCAGACAATGATCGATGCCTCCGATACAGTTTCCGAGAGTACCCTCCATATGTGAAATCAGTATTCTGCCCCACGGGCTTTCTTCAATCGGTGAGGGGGCTTCAAACTCCGCCGCAAGAGAGCGGAGCCATATTTCGGGGAAAGGATATGCCTGCGAAAGACCGTGAAGCTTCAGAATCGCATTGATGAGCTTGCTGTCATCACGGTTATCGCTGATAAGCTTTGTCAGACGCATGAAATTCTCCGTCGGCTCGGCATAGAGCCGTCCGACAACTGAATTGACTGCCTGCGCCCTGAGAATATCGAGCCTGCTCTCATCAAGCATTCCGAAATCGGGAGCAATTCCGAGAGCATGAAAATTTTCTCTGACAAGATTAATGCAGAAGGAGTCTATCGTGCAGATATTCGCATAGGGTAGCATAAGCTGCTGACGGCGGAGGCGTTTATCCGACGGATCTTCTGCAATTTTTTTGCTGATTGCCGCTTCGATCTTTTCTTTCATCTGAGCGGCTGCGGCTTTCGTAAATGTCACAATAAGCAGATTTTCGACACCGCAGGGGTTTTCGGAATCGCAGATACGGCGGATGACTCTTTCAACGAGAACAGCCGTTTTACCCGAGCCTGCGGCGGCGCTGACAAGAAGCGTACCCTTACGGGCATCGATGGCTTTTTGCTGATCAGTCGTCCACTTCATCTTCTCCGTCCCCCTTTTCAAGATTTCTCAGTGCCTCATCGAGATCCGTATCAAAAAGCTCTCTGACGGGAATATCCTCCTCATACGAGCAAACAGACTTATAGTCACAGTACTGACAGACATTTTTATAGCTTGCCCCATAAGACGGAACAGCTTCGATCTCTCCGTCATGAAGAGCACGGGACATTTCGGCAAGGATCTCATCCGCTTTTTCTTTTAACCTTTCGAGCTGTCCGAGCCTTATCAGCGAGCCCTTCATCTCACCCTTTGCGTTGAAATCGACGGGAATATACAGTCCGCCTGCGGATCTGTCCATGGCAACAACAACATCGCAGTCGTTGAGAACAATTCCCTGCATACGGCATTTCTTCTGTTTTCTCGCCGCAACATCCTCGTCGGATTCGCCTCTCTCGGCTGAAATCAGAGGAGAGTTAGCAGGATAATAAAGCACACCTGCAGGTGTAATTTCGCCGTATTTTTCATTACCGTTCTGCCAGAGGGCAAACAGATAAATGAACATCTGCATGTTGAGTCCCTGAAGAACATCGCTGAGCTTGAACGCCTTGCCCGAGGATTTATAGTCAACAACCCGAAGATATGTTTTTCCGTTTATGACCGCTCTGTCAACTCTGTCTATTGCTCCCGAAATGCTGACCTTTCCGCTTTCGGAAACTACCTCATACGGCGGAATTTCTCCGTCAGGACCGATGGCAAGCTCAAAGTCGACGGGCTTGAATTCGCTCAGAGAAAGCTCCTTTATCAGCCTTTCCGCAACATCGCAGACGGTGAGCGCCAACTTATGATAAAGATAGAGGAAGCGTTCATCCCTCTCCGCTCCGTCAAGCTTCGACATCAGATATTCGTTCATCAGAGAGGATATGATATCGAGCAAATCCTCCCTTGACATGGCGATCAGAGCCTCTGAATCAAATTCGGTCAGAAGCTTTTCGAGCACATGATGAATAACATTTCCCCTCTGCATGGGATCAAGCTCCGCTATTTTGCGTGGCATCGCCTTGATGCCGTAGCGGCAGAAATATGAGAAGGGACACTTATAGAAACTCTCAACTCTCGAAGCGGAGAGATAAAGATCTCCTCCGAAAAGCCTGCGTGCGGCATCCTTGTCGGAAATCGAGAAATCACGCATGCCTCCCGCTCTGTCAAGAGCATCGAGTCTGCCCTCATATCCGCTTCTGCCGCCGAAATAATCTTCAAGGGTTGCCCCGAGAACGCTTTCTCCGCTTCTGTTTTTGGCAAGCTGTTCAAAAGCAAGGCTTTCGCCCTCAACATAATAAAGTCCGTCAAGCTCAGAGGCATCAACCTCCTTGCATTTCGGGAAAAGCTTTTTGATTTTGAGATAAAGCTCCGACGGAGCAAGCTGCTCATTCTGCGAATTTCTTTCGGGGCAGCAGACAAACAGCTTCTGCGAGGCACAGCAGAAAGCGTTATAAGCAATCAGCTTTTCCTCTGCAAGCTTATATTCGCCGAAATCGGAAAGACCGATACCTATTTCGCTCATTCTCCGTCTGTCCTTATCGGTCAGAGCGTTGCCCGAGGAGGGCGTTGCTGGGAAAACTCCGCTGTTTGCCCCTGCAATAAACACAGCCTTGGGAGCAACGGTGCGGATCCTGTCCGCCGAACCGATGGTTATTTCATCGAGTCCCTGCGGCAGACTTCCGACAGTCTGAACGCCGAGCATAAGATCGAGAATATCGGCAAACTCCTGAGCATTTACCGTTCTGTCCTTTGCAACGGCGACGATCGAATCGAGCAGATCAACAACAACATTCCACAGTCTGTCAAGCTCGAGAGCGATCCCCGTTTCGCCCGAAGCGTTGAGCGAGTCGGCAAGCCTTCTGAGATTTTCGGGAACATTGGTTTTTTCGAGGAACTCAAAAACCGCTCTTGCGGCACTTTCTCCCGTTGCGTCCTCAAACATATCCCTGAGTCTGCAAAGCGGAGAAACGATTCTGAGGCGAAGGGAATTGATCTCTTCAAGCTCGGACTCATCCTCGGGAGTCATCTCCTCCCCGAAGCCTCTCGGATGCTGAGTCCATTCTTTAAGCCATTTGCCTCTGTTTATCTGCCACATATAGCAATAGTTCTCAATATGAGATATTTCTTCTGCAGTAAAGTCGGTCAGCTCCGTTTTCAGATAACGCATGACAGTTTCCGTATCAAAACCGCCGCTTGCAATTGAAACCGCACAGACAAGAAGATTGACAACGGGAGATGTGTCAACGGGCTGACGGCTGTCATCAAAAACGCTTATTCCGCATTTTTTAAGAGCGGAGCGAAGCGGTGCTTCATATGCCGAGCTGTCCCTTGCAATAACCGCAATATCCCTGCACCGCAGGCCGTTTTCTCTGATGAGCTTCTTTGCCGTGCATGCGATATATTCGCATTCGGCATATATATCCGCCGCCTTGCAGAGAGTTATATTGCCGCACTCTTCCTCATATATGTTAGGTGCAGGCGAAAAAAGCTCCTGCTCAAGAGCCGCAAGCTCGGGTGAAGAATATCTCTCAAACTTAGGCGGAAAGTTATTGAATTTGCTTCGCATCGAAAGATACTGCGGCTTTGCAACGGCAACGCCGTTCTTTTTGGCATATCCGATGAGTCTGTGCGCCGTTCTTTTTGTATGGGCAAAAAGCTCGGTTTCGTCGTCACCGTTCTGAAGATCATCCGTACAGAGGGTAACATAAACCGCCGCCGCTTTTGAAAGCATGCGTTCGATTACCTTATATTCCTGAACGGTAAACCCTCTGAAGGAATCGATGAAAACAAGCCTGTCCCTGAAATAGTCGCTGTCGGGCAGGATGTCATAAAGCTCATCGAGAAGCTCATCGGGATTGAAGTAACTGCCCGAAACCATGGCATCATAAGCATCAAGAACGGTCACGATATCGTTGAGCTTCATTTTGAGAAGCCCATCTTTTTCATCCGCAAGAGCAAGACGCACGCTGTCGGTCGAAACAGAATTCTGTTTGAACTCCGACGAAAGAGCAACAAATTCCGAGATAACCGATTTTTTTGAGGCATGATTGGCATAAAGCTTCAGCTTATCCCTGACCTGAGTAAGTGCCATTCTCATAAGCACGGCACGGGCAGAATCGTCAAGCCGTCTGCGTTCATGCAGGGCAGGTCTGCCCACAAGCTTTTCACCGAGGCTTGTGAAGCTGAGAACGTCAATATCCGCCATCGCCTTTGCTCCGACCTTTTCAAGCATGAGCTTTTCGCTCATAAAAGAAAACTGCTCGGGAACAATAAGAGTCAGCTTTTTTCTGCCGCCCCGGGCAAACTGTTTGATAAGCTCCATTATATGAGCCGTTTTTCCTCCGCCTGCACGGGAAAGAATCAAATAAAGCATAAAATCACCGTTTGTTATGAAAATATACAATGAAATTATAACACATATGATTTTCTTTGTCATCATAATTTCTTTTTTATTATACATTCCCGTATGTCCGTTAATCAGTACATCTGCTTCCGTTTTATTCGATTTCAGCCGTTTCTGCCCGATTTCAGCCGTAAATATCCGATTTTGTCCGATTTTGAGCCCGGTATTTTGCCTGCGTGCCGTGAGAAGGCGTGGCGGAGTCTGCGTCTTGTTGACAACAACGCTTTTATATGCTAAAATGCTATATGTATTTTTATAACTGAAAGGAGCAAATCCAAAATGGATGACCCCGGCCCTGCGATTCTTTTGGCAGCAGAAGCTGCAGCTGACTCAATCGATCCCGTATCTCTTATTCTCAAGGTAGCGTTGCTTTTTGTGCTTATCCTTGTCAACGCATTCTTTGCAATGAGCGAAATCGCTATAATTTCTCTCAATGACACAAAGATGCAGAAGCTTGCTGAAGAAGGCAACAAAAAGGCTAAGCAGATCATCAAGCTCACCGAAAACTCAAGCAATTTCTTATCGACCATTCAGATCGGCGTTACTCTGGCAGGCTTCCTGACCTCAGCATCGGCATCTCAGACCTTTGTTGACATGCTTGTCAATGCTCTTGCAAAAACGCCCGTTGCAAACGTTATTCCGCTGAGCGTTATCAGCGTTGTTTCAACGATCCTTATCACTCTCGTCACATCTTATTTCTCTCTTGTTCTCGGCGAACTCGCCCCCAAGAGGATCGGAATGCAGATTCCCGAGAAGATTTCCTATAAGGTGGTCGGTATTCTTCTTTTCATCGCAAAGGTCACAAAGCCCTTTGTCAAGGTTCTTGCGTTTTCAACGAATGCCATTGTCCGTCTTTGCGGCTATGACCCCAACGCTGACGAAGAAAATGTTACCGAAGAAGAGATCCGCATGATGGTTGATGTCGGCGGCGAAAAAGGCGTTATCGAAGACACTCAGAAAGAGATGATAAACAACATCTTTGAATTTGACGACCTTGATGCAGGCGATATAATGACTCACCGCACCGAAATGACAGCTATCGAAGTTTCACGCTCCCTCGAAGAGGTTGCCGAGCTTGCTGTTGAAAACGGTTATTCCCGAATCCCCGTCTTTGAAGAGGATCCCGACAGCATCGTCGGTGTGCTCTACGCAAAGGACCTTCTCAAATATGTCGGTCAGACTCTTCCCAAGGATCTCACCATTTCCAAGGTCATGCGAAAAGCCCTTTATGTTCCCGAAACTCAGTCCTGCGGCGATCTTTTCAACGCCATGAACGAAAGCAGAACTCAGTTTGCCGTTGTTGTTGACGAATACGGCGGAACGGCAGGCATCGTTACCCTTGAGGATGTTCTCGAATCCATCGTCGGCAACATTCAGGACGAATACGACGACGAGGAAGAGGAAATCACCAGAATCGACGAAACAACATTCACAATCGACGGCACAACGGACCTCGACGAGGTCACGGAGCTTGTCAAGGTTGATCTTCCCGAGGGAGATTACGATACTCTCGGCGGCTTTGTTATCAGCCTTCTCGGTTATCTCCCGTCAGAAACCGACAAAACGCCCATCGTTGCCGAATATAAAAATCTTCGTTTTACCGTTCTCTCGCTTGATGAACGCAGAATTGAGGACATCAAGGTTGAAATCCTGCCTCTCCCCGAATCTGAAAAAGACGACGAAGATGATGATTGATTTTTGCGGGCTGCATAGATTTGCGGCCCGTTTTTTCGGAGGAAAATATAATGGACAGACTCAGAATCGTACCCAAGCCCTTAAAAACCGAGCTTCTCGGCGGAGAAATCAGCATCAACGCATCGGATGCCGTTTTCTCAATTGAAGAAAAACTCGGAAAAGAGGAATATGTTCTCACCGCCGACCAAAACGGAATCCGCATTTCGGGCGGCTCGGAGCAGGCTCTTTTCTACGGCAGGCAGACTCTTCTTCAGATGAAGGGTATCTGTCCCTGCGTCAGAATCACGGACAAACCTGCTCACGAATACAGAGGCTTTATGCTTGACTGCGTGCGCCATATTTTTTCCGTTGACGATATCAAGAAGCTTATCGATGCCGCCGCAAGCCTCAAGATGAACCGTTTTCATTGGCATCTGACCGATGATCAGGGCTTCCGCATCTGGCTCGACAGCAGACCCTCCGCAACTATTGAGGGCTCCGTCAGAAAGCGTTCAGAATTCGGTTCGCTCAAAGAAGAAGGCGAATACGGCGGATATTACACAAAAAATCAGATGCGTGAAATCGTTGACTACTGCGCCGAAAGATTCATCACCGTTATCCCCGAGTTTGATATCCCCGGTCACTGCTCGGCACTTATCCACGCTTATCCCGACATCGGCTGCACGGAAAAGCCCGTTGAGGTCAAAACCCATCAGGGTATTTTCGAGGATATCCTCTGCGCAGGAAAAGACAAGACCTTTGAGATAGTTCATGATATTCTCAGCGAGATTCTCGAAATATTCCCCTCTGAATATATTCACATCGGCGGCGACGAAGCCCCGAAGGCAAAATGGAAGGAATGCCCCGACTGTCAGAGGAGGATCCGTCAGGCAGGGCTGAAAAACGAAGAGGAGCTTCAGGGCTGGTTCACGAACGAAATCGTTTCCTTCCTGAAAAGCAAGGGCAGAAAAGCAATCGTCTGGAACGAAAGCCTGAAAAGCGGACTTATCGGCGGAGAAACCGTCGTTCAGATGTGGATGGATCCGAAAAAAGATTCGGTTGCATTCGCAAATTCCCTCGGCGGAAAAATAATCGTTTCGGATTTCTTCCATTATTATTGCGACTATCCCTATTCAATGACTCCGCTCAACAAAACATATAACTATAAAGCGGTCATAAAGGGCATAAAAAACCCCGAAACCGTTTACGGCGTCGAGGTTCCGATATGGACAGAGTTTATCAACAATTTCGAGCATCTCTGCTATATGTTCTTCCCGAGATTTGCCGCCGTTGCGGAATCGGGCTGGACTGCCGAAGAAAACAAAAACGCCGAGGATTTCCGCAAGCGTTTCAGAAGCTATTGTGCAATTCTCAGCAAAATCGGCATAACCGCCGCACCGCCTCACGAATGGAATCCCTCCCCCCTTGCAAGAGCAACGGGCACGATCGGTTTCATGAACAGAAATGTGCGTAACAAGCCGAAGAACAAATAAAAAATTGCCGTGTACCTCTGAGGTACACGGCTTTTCGTTTCTTATTTCTTGTTTAATCCGATTACATAGTTTACCGCTTCCGCAAGAGCGATCGCCGAAACGAAGAAGCAGGCAACTATCAGCGACCATCTGAGATTGACTGCACCCGTTGCGAGGTTATCGATCGTTGCTTCGATTGCGATAAGATAAGCAACAGCTTCAACGGAAAGCAGCGAAACTGCATGAAGCCCTTTCAGCTTTCCTGCTCCTGCAAGCGCCGCATCGATCGCCACAAATACGGCGAGAAGAATCATCAGCGGCAGAACAACTTTATAAAGCCGCTCGAGGAAACCGATTCTGCCGATAACGAACAGTATGTAAGCGACAACCGAGAAGAAGCTGATGAGAGCGGTAACGGGAGCGGGAGTGATGTTGAGAGCGGGATAAACAACAACCATCCATGCGCAAATCAGCGCACCGACAACATAAAGGCACCAGCCGTCGTTTCTGTGAACGAGAAGATCGATAACAACGCACAGAGAAGCGGGAAAAACCATCAGCGCAGATGCGATCGCCGCAAAGCCCTTCGAGCCTTTACCGGGCGTTCTGAAAAAGCCCCTCTTTTCTTCCTTCGCAGGCTCATAAACGACCTGAGCCTCTGCCTTCGGGGGTTCAGCCGCTTCGGCGGGAGCGCCGCAGAATCCGCAGAATGCATTTGAATCGGGAATCTCGTTTCCGCATTTATTGCAAAACATAATCATTCCTCCTTATTGAATTACATTCATTATACAAACAAAAACTCGTTCTTGTCAATATAAAGATTATAATTATATCATTGACAATCTTTTTTCGCTGTGATATACTTTCTTTAATTATGATATCATTTTATTAATAACTTTAAGTTCTTGTTGTTAATAAAAGGTAAACAATTCAATACATCCGAAAAGATATTGACGGAGACAGTAGCTTCTGCAAGCGCAGACTCAGTGAGGCGGAGAGAGTGCGAACCCGTCGTTTGCCGCAGAATTGAATATCACTCCCGAATCGCAAACCGAAAGGCTTTTGCTCAGTAGGCTTTGACGGCATCCCGCCGTTATCGGGAGCATAATGAAGTTATGTTATGGGTGGTAAACGAGGTTTTCTTCGTCCCGTATCTTCGGGGCGTTTTTTTATTGTTTAAAATTTAAATCAATATATCGGAGGAATGAAAAATGTACGAAAAGGTTTCATCGAATCTTAATTTCGTTGACAGAGAAAAAGCCGTGCTTGAATTCTGGAAAGAAAACAAGATCTTCGAGAAAAGCATTGAAACCAGAAAGGGCTGCCCGACCTACACCTTCTATGACGGTCCCCCCACCGCCAACGGCAAGCCCCATATCGGTCATGTTCTCACAAGAGTTATCAAGGACATGATTCCCAGATACCGCACCATGAAGGGCTATATGGTTCCCCGTAAGGCAGGCTGGGATACTCACGGTCTTCCCGTAGAGCTCGAGGTTGAAAAGATGCTCGGCATCAACGGCAAGGAGCAGATCGAAAAATACGGTCTTGAGCCTTTCATCGGTCACTGCAAGGAAAGCGTCTGGAAATATAAGGGCATGTGGGAGGATTTCTCCGGTACGGTCGGCTTCTGGGCTGACATGGATGAGCCTTATGTTACCTATCACAACAGCTATATCGAATCCGTATGGTGGTCGCTCAAGGAGATCTGGAACAAGGGACTCCTTTACAAGGGCTTCAAAATCGTTCCCTACTGCCCCCGCTGCGGAACTCCCCTCTCCTCTCACGAGGTTGCTCAGGGCTATAAGGCAGTCAAGGAAAAGTCAGCTGTTGTCAGATTCAAGGTAAAGGGCGAGGATGCATATTTCCTTGCATGGACAACAACTCCCTGGACTCTGCCCTCAAACGTTGCTCTCTGCGTCAACCCCGACGAAACCTATTGCAAGGTCAAGGCTGCAGACGGCTACACATATTATATGGCTCAGGCTCTTCTTGACACCGTTCTCGGCTCGCTCGGCGACAAGGAAAACGGCGTTGAAGCATACGAGATTCTCGAAACCTATAAAGGCACCGACCTTGAATACAGAGAATATGAGCCTCTCTTTGAATGCGCAGGTGTAAGCGCCGCAAAGCAGAACAAGAAAGGTCACTATATCACGGTCGACAATTATGTCACCATGTCCGACGGTACGGGTATCGTTCATATCGCTCCCGCATTCGGTGAAGACGACGCACAGGTCGGCAGAAAATATGACCTCCCCTTCGTTCAGTTCGTTGACGGCAAAGGCAACATGACAGAGGAAACTCCCTATGCAGGCAAGTTCGTCAAGGATGCCGACATCGACATTCTCATCGACCTCGACAAGGACGGCAAGCTCTTCTCCGCTCCGAAGTTTGAGCATGACTATCCCTTCTGCTGGAGATGCGACACTCCTCTCATCTACTACGCAAGAGAATCATGGTTCATCAAGATGACCGCCGTCAAGGACAATCTTGTCAAAAATAACAACACGGTCAACTGGATTCCCGAAAGCATCGGCAAGGGCAGATTCGGCGACTGGCTTGAAAACATTCAGGACTGGGGCATCAGCCGTAACCGTTACTGGGGTACTCCCCTCAACATCTGGGAATGCGAATGCGGTCACAGACATTCGATCGGCTCGATCGCAGAGCTCAAGTCGATGAGCAGCAACTGCCCCGACGATATCGAGCTTCACCGTCCCTTCATCGACGATGTAACGATCAAGTGCGAAAAGTGCGGCGGCGAAATGAAGAGAGTTCCCGAGGTTATCGACTGCTGGTACGACTCAGGCGCAATGCCCTTCGCTCAGCATCATTATCCCTTTGAAAACAAGGACCTCTTTGAGCAGCAGTTCCCCGCAGAGTTCATCTCCGAGGCTGTTGACCAGACAAGAGGCTGGTTCTATTCTCTTCTCGCTATCTCAACTCTCCTCTTCGACAAGTCCCCCTATAAGAATGTTATCGTTCTCGGTCTTGTTCAGGACGAAAACGGACAGAAGATGTCCAAGTCAAAGGGCAATGCTGTCGATCCCTTTGATGCTCTCGAAAAGCACGGCGCAGATGCTATCCGCTGGTATTTCTACACGAACTCAGCCCCCTGGCTCCCCAACCGTTTCCACGCAAAAGCAGTTGAAGAAGGTCAGCGCAAGTTTATGGGTACCCTCTGGAACACCTACGCTTTCTATATCCTCTATGCAAACATCGACAAGTTCGATCCCACAAAGCACGAGCTTGATTACAGCAAGCTTTCCATCATGGATAAATGGCTGCTTTCAAAGCTGAACAGCCTTATCGACACGGTTGACGGACATCTCGGCAGCTATGCGATTCCCGAAGCCGCAAGAGCTCTCCAGAGCTTTGTTGACGATATGAGTAACTGGTATGTCCGCAGAGGCAGAGAACGCTTCTGGGCACAGGGACTTGAGCAGGATAAGATCAACGCATATATGACTCTTTATACTGCTCTTGAAACCGTCTGCAAGCTTGCCGCTCCCATGATTCCGTTCATGGCTGACGATATCTACCGCAACCTTGTATGCTCGGTCAACAAGAATGTTCCCGAAAGCATTCACCTTTGCGACTATCCCGTTTCCAACCCTGCATTCATCGACAAAGACCTCGAGGCTTCAATGGACGAGGTTCTCGATATCGTTGTTCTCGGCAGAGCCGCAAGAAACGGCGCAAACATCAAGAACAGACAGCCTCTGGGCAAGATCTTCGTTATCGCTCCCAAGGTTCTCGGCAAGGAATACTGCGAGATCATCGAGGACGAGCTGAACATCAAGGAGCTTGATTTCACAAACGATACTTCATCCTATGTATCCTACAGCTTCAAGCCCCAGCTCAAGACACTCGGCCCGAAATACGGCAAGATGCTCGGCGCAATCAGAGAATATCTTGCAAGCGTTGACGGCTCAGCCGCAAAGGCAGAGCTTGACGAAAAGGGTGCTCTCACCTTCACCGTGGGCGACAGCGAAATCGTTCTCGCTCCCGAAGACCTTCTCATCGGAACGGTTCAGAAGGAAGGCTTCCAGGCTGAAAGCGACAACGGCGTGACTGTTGTTCTTGACACAAATCTCACAGATGCTCTTATCGAAGAAGGCTTCGTCAGAGAGCTTGTTTCCAAGATTCAGACCATGCGTAAGGACGCAGGCTTTGAGGTTATGGATACAATTAAGATTTATGTCAGCGGCAACGAAAAGATCGAAACGATCCTCAACGCAAACAAGGAAAGTGTTTGCGGCGATGTTCTTGCAACCGACATCATCGCTTCCGCAGACTGCTCATTCGCAAAGGAATGGGACATCAACGGCGAAAAGGTAACCCTCGGCGTTGAGAAGAACTGAATAGAATAATCGAAAGCCATCTGATCCTTTTGATGAATCAGATGGCTTTCGTGTTTCCCGTCGGAAAATTACAGGTGTTCAACAGCACTGCATTGCATAATTATCATTTGCTGTTTGAAATCCACCAACCGGCAAACTCTATTATTGCATCTGCGCTAAAATAGTCCATGAAAAATGTTGTTCCCAAAAGGCTGTCAAGTGAATGCGAAATGGTTTGCAAAGCTATTAATATTATTGAAAGAATAGGCAATGGCATATTTTTCACCTCCTTATCTTTTGTCTATTTTTACGATACTATAGTATTTTATATTTGTCAATAGTTAATTTTATAATAGTATTTATAAAATTGACATTTGGAGTGCATAAAATGCTGAGTGAAAAGATAAAATCCTTAAGGCTTGCAGGAAATTACAGTCAGGTTGATATAGCTGAAAAGCTTTCTGTAACTAAGCAAACCGTATCAAACTGGGAAAATAATAATATTCAGCCGTCTGTTGATATGCTTGTCAAAATAGCAGATTTGTTTGGAGTTTCAACAGATTACCTCCTCGGCAGAGATATGTCACCGAAACTTGATGTCAGCGGTCTTAGTGAAATCGAAATTCAGCATCTGAATATGATTATAAATGACATCAGAAACAAGAATCCGCAGGTTTGACCGCCTGCGGATTTTTTTAATCAAAATCGGGTGTGGGCAACACCCACCCGAAACTATTCACTTTTCATTATTCACTAAAAAACGGTGCACGGCAAAAGCCATGCACCGTATATTTTTATTCGCTTCTGAGTGCTACAACGGGGTCTTTCTTCGAGGCGATTCTTGAGGGAATCAGACCTGCAATGAAGGTGAGCACCATGCTGATTACAACGAGGATGATTGCTCCGTTTGTCGGAAGCTGAGCAACGTCTGAAATCTTCGTCAGATGCTCGATAACCGCATTGATGGGTATCGTCAGCAGCAGCGTCGTTCCGATGCCTATTGCGCCCGAAACGAAGCCGACTATCAGCGTTTCAGCATTGAACACGCTCGAAATATCCTTCTTCGATGCGCCGATCGCACGGAGAATACCGATTTCCTTTGTTCTTTCAAGAACCGAGATATAGGTGATGATACCTATCATCAGCGACGAAACAACAAGCGAAATTGCAACGAACGCAATCAGAACATACGAGATAACATTGACTATCTTCGTAACTGAAGAAAGGAGAAGTCCGATATAATCGGTATATTTGATTGAGCTGTTGGGCTTTCCTGCAGCCTCCATCTTCTGATTATAGCTTTCGATGTCGGCAGAGATCATATCCTTAGCCTCGAAATCAACGGGGAAAATGCTGATCGAAGTGGGGCTGTTAAGATCCGCAACGCCGAGAATGCTTATCGCATCGTTATAATCCTTCGCATAGGGCTGGGGCTCAGGCTCTTCGGGAACCTCGGGTTCTTCAGGAGCAACGGGAGCTTCGGGATCAGTTACGTCTCCGCCTTCGGGAGGAGGAATAACGGGGCCGTAATCGCCGTTAATCATTCCCGTGAGAATATCAAGCTTCATACTCTTTGTGGGAATGCTTCCTATCATGTCAACCGCCTGCGATGCCGGCATATCACCCATACCGGGGATAGCCATTGTCTCGGGGAGAAGGCTTACAAGCTCCGCCTTTTCGGAATCGGTTCGCTTGCTCTGCAGGAAGAGAGTAACCATTCTTCTCATGTCCTCTCTCTGCTGACCCGAATAGGTTTCGTCGATCAGAGCGAAGATCTCATCCTCAGAAAGTGCAGTCGCCTTTGCAACAGGTGTTTCGCCCTTGAATGCCATTGAGCTGACCTCAGGAGCTTCACCCGAAGGAAGCTGAGGATCAAGCGAAACCTCGGATGCGGCAGGTGCCGTTTCGGGAGCAGCCGCCTCGGGAGCGACTTCCTCTTTAACAAAGGGAAGCCCCGTGAAAACATCAACCTCGGGGTTTGCCTTCTGCTGTTTTACGATTTCACATTCGTTTGTTTTGTTGATAATATGCTCGGTCAGACCGACTGTATAGCCGATTGCGCCGGTCGTTACAACCATGAGCGAGCCGTCGGCAGGTCTGACGATACCGACGATCTTGATTTCCTCGCCGTTTTCGACAAGCTGTTTTACATGCTCCTCATCGCCGTGCTTATCAACCCATGTTGATGTCGCTTCATCATAATCGAAGTAATCAGGTTCGAGAACAAGTCTGAACTTCTTGCCGATGATCTCGTCATACTCTATCTCATATGATTTGGGAGTATATTCTTCGCCCGACTGCATCGCCATGAAGGATTCCATCATTTCTTCCGTCGTCGAAAGACCGAGACCCTGAATTGCAATGTCGCTGATTTCGTTGTTCTTGTCAACGATAAGAACGACCTCGTTATAATTCTTCGGCCATGCACCGCTCACGACCTCATACTGCTCCTCAAGAAGCTTCTGATTGTCGATAAGCTCCATCCATGAGTTGAGATATTTGTTCATATAGGTTTCCATGGAGGGGTTTTCCATGGATATACCGCCCATGCCTACGCTCATGCCGCCCATCATGCTGTTTGCCATGCCGACTATCGGGCTGGGATAAACCTGATTGAGTCCCGCAGAGGTGTCGGCAGAATAAATGTTGAGTTTTCCGCCATAGGTATACTGAATGCTGCTCGAATAATTCTTTATCTGACTTTCGCCGCTTTCAAGATACTGCTTGAAGCCTGCAAGATCATTTACCCAGATGCCGCCCGTGAAGGACTCCATCATGCCTGCAGCCATTGTATTTGAATAGACCTTGTCAAGTCCGTGATTGACCTCGCCGACAGTTGCGCCCGTCATGCTGCCCATCATGGCGTTCATATCCATCGTTGCGCTTTCAACCATAACGGGATATGAGGTGAGAGCTTCCTTCTGAATCGAATCGATATAAAGCTGGAAGCCGTTTGAAAGAGCGAGAATGAGAGCAATGCCGATGATGCCTATGCTGCCTGCAAACGAGGTCAGGAAGGTTCTGACCTTCTTCGTCATGAGGTTGTTGAGCGAAAGAGAAAGAGCGGTCGCAAAGGACATTGAGGTCTTCTTTGCCTTCTTCTTGGCTTCTCTTTTGGAAAGCTTTTCGGTCTTTTCCTCTTGCGCAACCTCAGCAGAAGAATCGTAAGGCATTGAATCATTAACGACCCTGCCGTCAACAAGGCGGATGATTCTCGTTGAATATTCGTCGGCAAGCTCGGGATTATGGGTTACCATAATAACAAGTCTGTCCTTTGAGATCTCCTTGAGGATCTTCATTATCTGGACACTCGTTTCGCTGTCGAGCGCACCCGTCGGCTCGTCGGCAAGAAGGATCTCGGGATTGTTGACGAGAGCTCTTGCGATCGCAACTCTCTGCATCTGACCGCCCGACATCTGGTTGGGCTTTTTGTTTATCTGGTCACCGAGACCGACGCTTTCGAGCGCCGCCTTTGCTCTCTGCTTTCTTTCCGCCTTGGAAACGCCGCTGAGAGTCAGAGCAAGCTCAACATTTGAAAGAACACTCTGATGGGGAATCAGATTATAGTTCTGAAAAACGAAGCCGACAGAATGGTTTCTGTAAGTATCCCAATCTCTGTCCTTGAATGATTTTGTCGATTTACCCTTGATGATAAGGTCACCGTCGGTATACTGATCAAGACCGCCGATGATGTTGAGAAGCGTCGTTTTGCCGCAGCCCGAATGGCCGAGGATCGAAACGAATTCGCTCTTTCTGAACTCGATATCGACACCCTTGAGAGCAACGACCTTTTCATCGCCGGTCGGATACTCCTTAACGATATTGGTTAATTTAAGCATATAATTACTCCTTGACAAGGCAAAGTTATGATGTTACACTTGTAACTGTTACAAGTGTAACATTAGTTTATGAACAAATCATCAACAAACATGTATTATTCCTTTAAAAAACCTTATAATGTTACAAATGGAGTTAAGTTGTAATGGAAAGACAAAATGAGATAAATATCCTGACAAAAGAATGCATTCTGACAGCTCTTCTCCGTCTTATGGAAGAAAAGCCGTATGACAGCATTTCAATAACGGATATCACCTCTCTTGCAGGTGTTTCTCGCATGGCGTATTACAGAAACTATTCCTCCAAGGAGGAGATCCTTCTCAGGCACCTCGAAGATGAAGAAAAGAAGATCATCGAAAACGCAATCGGACTCAAAGAGCCTACAATCAAAGATATCATATTCTATGTTTCCGATTTTATTCAGGATAATTCAAGCGTTATCAGAGCGGTCTACGCAGCAGGTCTGACTCACAAGCTCACAGACATGCTTAACAAAAGAATTTACAGCTATTTCCCCGTTTCGCACCAGACTACCGAGGGCAAATATGCCGTCAGATTTTATGTCGGTGCAATCCTTTCGGTCTACAGATACTGGATAGACAACGGCATGGAGGAATCTGCCGACACGGTTTCCGAAATCATCTGGAAGCTCATCAATCAGGACAGCGCAATCGAATATCTCGTCTATCCCGAATAAAAAAACACACAGCCTTCACCTTAGTGGAGGCTGTGTGTTTTTTATATCAGAATTATGTTAATGCTTATCCGTTCACATAATCCGCATTTATCTGAGCCTTCGCAATTTCGGCAAGCTCGTCTGCATCCTTTGCCGCCTCAACCGCATTTCTCATCGCTTCTCTTCTCGCAAAAAGCTCCTGATACATTCTGTCACGCTTTTCGCCGTTGAGATTATGGAAGAACTTGGGGATGATTCCGAGGGCACCCGTTATAATGGGAACGCCCGTGCTCATGGCAAATATCCACCATTTCGTCGTATCTGCCTGAGTACCTATCTTGAGTCCCTGAACATAGCCGATACGCTTCATGATGAAATTCTGAATCGAACGCATCACAATGCCCTGAAGCTTTGTGACAAGACCTCTTGCAACGCCCGTCATAGCCTCTGCACGGTAGCCGTTTTTCCATTCGCAATAGTCCATCGCCTCGTTGAGGATCTCCTCGGGAATAACCTTTCTCAGACCGTAGACGCACATCTCGAGCATCTCCTCAACCGCAAGAAGCGGCAGCATGACCCATTTGTTTTTGTAAAGTCCTTTTTCCGCACCGCCCAAAGAGCCGATAATGAAAACGATCATCCAGCAGGTATCGGTCCATATATCCTCGAGAATCCATATAGCCTTAGTTGAAAGCCTTTTACGGAGCGGAGCAATAAATGCATAGCTTATCGTTGAGATCGGAGAAGCGGGAATGCCGACGATCGTCTGATAGGTTGCAGAGCCGAGAACATCGATGAAATAATTGATCCTGCTCTTTTTAACAGCAAAGCCCGCAAGGAATTCCGAAAGGGTATAGAGCAGTATCGGGCGGTTGTTGAAGATAGCCTTCAGACCCTGAGCAACGCTCGGTTTCTCAATGGACTGAGAAACTCTTTCTTTTGTCACGCAGATAAAATAGAAGGACATCGCACACGCAACAATTGCGGTGACGACCGCAAAGCTGACAAAAAGAGCCGTTCTGTTCCACTGAACGACCTCGTTGTTGACAAGGTCAAGAAGAACGCCGAAAAGCAGTTCGGGAAGATGCGCCCCGAGAAAGCCCGAGAGAAGCTTCGTCATGGTTATCAGATTCGTTCTTTCAAGCGGATCGGGAGTTATGGTTGACATAAAGCCTGCGCTCGCAATCGCCGTAAATGTTCCTGCGGTTTCGGATATGATCGAAAAGATCGCATAAAACGCAAGCTTCGGAGCATAGGTTGCACTTGAGTTGGCAAAAAGAATCGGCATGAACCAGTACCACATTCCCAGAAGGGTCAGCGGTATTTTGCCGAGAAGAATATAGGGCTTGAACTTTCCCCATCGGGTTCTCGTTCTGTCAACGATCACGCCGATAAATGTGTCATTCAGAGTGTCCCAAATACCCGCAAACAGCTCGAATACGGCAAGGAAATCGAAGTCAAGCTTTACGATATCGTAAATAAATCTTTCCTTGTAATTATCGATGTTGAAGGTTGAAGAAACATCGTTGAGAAGATATCCCAGCCTTTCCTTGTTGCTGATATACCGTCGGTTTCTCATCAAAGGGTTCTTTACGCCTTTATCATAGTCAATAACCAGACTGCGGTTTTTCTCCTCAGTCACTACGGTTTTTTCTTCTGACAAGCTAACACCTCCCGAGTCTTATTTATTGTTCAATTATAGCATATTATTTCAACATACGCAATATGTTTTTGTCAAAAATAAATAAAAGCCCGTGTTTTCGTTCAAACACAGGCTTTCAGACTTTTTATACTGTTTCCCAGAAGGCTTCAATTTCTTTTTTCTTTGCCGCAACAGAGCCCTGGATCATATTCGGCTTTCCGCCGCCTCTTCCCGAGAGGGCTGAATTCAGAGCCTTTCCGATTTCCCTGACATCGGATTCTCTGCTGACAACGGCATATTTATATCCTTCGTCATCGTTACCCGAAAATACGGCGGCAATTCCGACCTTATCAGCAATCATATCGGCAAAGACCCTTGCATCGTCGGCGGATGCACCGTCGTCAAACATGCAGCATTTTTCGCCCGAAGCGTTTTTGCTCTTTTCTGCAAAAAGCTCTTTTTTGAGAGCATTATATCTGAAATCCGATTCCTTTAAACGGTTCTGAAGCTTCTCGACCGCATCGGCAACCTCCTCGGTCTTTGCGCAGAGAAGGTTTGAAATCGCATAAACGCTTCTGTTCTTGTCGCAGTAATCCTCGAATGCTTTTCTGCCGATCTGCAAGGAAATTCTGACTCCCGATTTATAGTTCATCACGGAAAGCACCTTGATGATCCCGATTTCGCCCGTATACGCAACATGAGTTCCGCAGCAGGCACAAAGGTCAACATCGCCGATTTTCGTCAGTCTGACCTGACCTTTAATCTCCTTTTTGCTTCTGTAATCATAATTTGCAAGCTCTTCATCGGTCGGATAAAGTGCTTCGATCGGAATGTTTTTATAGACCGCTTCGTTAGAAAGTCTTTCAGCTTCCGCAAGCTGTTCGGCTGTCACAACTCCGTTGAAATCAACGGTTATGCAGTTTTCGCCCATATGAAATCCGACATTGTCAAAGCCGCACATTCCGTGAAGAACACCTGAAAAAACATGCTCACCCGAATGCTGCTGCATATTTGAAAATCTGCGGTCAAAATCAAGAACACATCTGACAGTTCCCGAAACGGGAGCATCGCAGATATGAATGACCTCATCGCCGTTTTCAACGGTGTCGGTCACATTCGCACCTGCAATAACGCCTCTGTCACCGGGCTGTCCGCCGCCCTCGGGGAAAAAAGCGGTTTTGTCGAGAATGACCTCGAAGCCCCGTTTCCCCTCAACGCACGAAACGACCTCCGCCTCAAATTCTTTTATATATTGGTCTTTATAATACAAACGCTCTGTCATAAAATTCACCTTATTCAAATTTCTTCAACGCTCTGACGGTTGCGGCAACGGGGAGTCCGACGATGTTGAAATAATCGCCCTCTATGCTTTCGACAAGCACGCATCCCCTGCCCTGAATGCCGTATGCACCTGCCTTATCCATCGGCTCCCTTGTGGCAACATAAGCGGCAATTTCTTCGTCGGTCAGCTCATAAAACCTGACCTTGCTCACCTGAGCGAATTTCTCGGTTCTGACTCCGTCGGTAAGACAGACGCCCGTTATGACCTCATGCTCTTTTCCCGAAAGAAAACGGAGCATCTCAAAAGCGTCAGCCTCGTCCTTGGGCTTGCCGAGAATTCTGTTTTCGGCAACAACTATCGTGTCTGCGCCGATAACGATACCGTCGGAGCATTTTTCACAAACGGCGAGCGCCTTCTTTTCTGCGGTCATCATAGCCGCATCCTTCGGCGCCGTACCCTCGGGCACGGTTTCGTCGGCATCGCTGACAACGACCTCAAACTCAACGGCGGCAGTTGTCAGGAGCTCTCTTCTTCTCGGAGATGCCGATGCAAGAATAATTTTTCTCATACCCTGCCTCCGCCGATGATTCCTCTTCTCTTCATCTCAGCAACCCTCAGAATAAGAGTCTGGGTCTTGCCGTCGGGAATTTCACCGTTCATGACCATATCGACCGCCTTTTCAAGCGGAATTTTTTCAACCTCAAGGAATTCGCCCTCATCGGGATGCATCTGAGTTTCCGTCAGATCCCATGCGGCATAGAGATGGATAATCTCTCCGCAGTAGCCGGGAGTGGGATAAAAAACGCCGAGCTTATGGAATTCGCCTGCGACATGTCCCGTTTCTTCTTCGAGCTCACGCATTCCCGCATCGCCGTCATCCTCTCCTTTTTCGAGCTTACCTGCAGGCAATTCGAGAACGACCTCGGAATAGGGATATCTGAACTGACGGACAAAAATCAGCTCACCGTTATCAGTCAGCGGCGCAACGCAGACGCCTCCGTTATGCTCAACGACCTCACGGGTGCATTCCGTTCCGTCGGGATGCAGAGCCTTATCACGGCGGACATTGATGATCTTGCCTTCGTATATATAATTTTTCTCAAGAGTTTTTTCAAAAAGCTCCATATGAATCACCTTTTATTATTGATTTAACGGGAATAACCCCCGATGGATTATTCCCGTTGTTTTTTACCAATTATACATCTGTTCGGGGTTCTTGAAGATATCCTCAAGGCGCTGAATGAAAGGAACAAGATCGCCGAAGTCGACCGCTCTGTGGTCAAAAACAAGGTCGATGGGCATCTCGTTGCCGACTACGATGATATCGTTGCCGTTCTCATCCTGCTTGACAACGGGCTTCTTCATGATCGAGCCGATGCATGCAACGAAGATCTGGGGAGGAATGATCGAAAGAAGAGCAACTCTTCCGGGAATCCCTCTCGTTACCGAACCGATGTTTGAAACGGTAACCGTTCCCTGCTTGATATCGTAAGCCGTCAGTCTGTCGGTTTCGGGGATCGCATAGTAATCCTTCTTCGCCTGTCCCGAAAGTGTCTTTATCTTATATTTGCCCGTTTTTGCACCGAAAAGACGGAGAATAGCCTGAAGAATATGACCTCTCTTGAGCTTTTCGATCGTATCGTTGAACGAAACGGAGAACATAACCTCGGTAAGATCGGTGTTGCCGATTTTTCTTGCAACATCGGCAATGTATTCGGTGAGCTCAACAAGGCTCTTGTTGCCGATATCGTGAAGGTTGATAGTCATCATTTCGCCGTTGGGAAGGATCCAAGTCATACCTGCGTGGATCTCGTCCCACTCCGTAACCTCGCCTCGCACGAGCTTGCGGTTGAACTTGATATGAGCATTGAGCTGAGGAGCAGCCTTGAATGCTTCGGCAAGAGCCTTGAGAACGATCGTGTTGACGGTGATCTTGACGGGGAATTTGCCCGAAGCGTTAAGCTCCTTGACAACATTGAGGAAATCCGTAACCTCAGGCTCATAAATATAGGAAATATGAGGAATTGTTTCCCAGCTTTCCGATGTCATGTTTGCGACGATTTTTCTTGCTATACCAAAATGAGTAACTTTGGTTGCTTTCATTTTAAGTAGCCTCCGTTTTTAAATCTTTTTTTGCGCTTACACAGTAATATTATCATACTGTTTTTGCTATATTTTTCCGTATTGGAAATATAACGCTATTTAACAAATTTTTTAAAATTAAAACAACAAAGCAGAAGCGGCTCTGTAACAGAACGCCTCTGCTCTTCGGCTTTATTTTTTTTCGACGAAAACGGGGTTGTCCGTTATTCCGTGAGCAACTATATCCATGAGCAGGTTGTTTGCCGCTTCAAGGTCATCGCCGACCGTCACGGGCTCAAAGAACTGAATCTTTATGCTCTTACGGAAAATTTTATATCTGCCCGTAATCGAAAACGGAACGATTTTTGTTCCCGTTTCGTGAGCCATTTTGACCGCTCCGAATTTGAACGGAGTTATCGTATACTGCGCCTCGGTCTTGAGCTTGACCTTTCCTTCGGGGAAGATACCGATAACCTTATCGTCTTCAAGAACCTCGATTGCCGAGGAAAGCGCCGCCTTATCCTTTGAGCCTCTGTGAACGGGAATGATACCGAACGGCTCGAAATAACGCTTTAGCGGCGGCTCGAGAAGCTCGCTTTTTGCAAGAAAATGGACAACTCTCTTCGTTGAAGCGGCAACCGTAATGCAGTCCATGAAATGAGTATGGTTGCCTGCAAGAATAACCCTTCCGCTCTCGGGAATGAACTCGGTTCCGATTATCGTCGGTTTAAATAAAATTCTGAACGCCTTGTCCAGCTTGTTTCTGTGTTTGAGATATGCTTTAGGTTCGTTCAATTAAAACGCCTCCTTAGAGTGGCGAAAGTAAACCGAACTGTGTTTTTTATCGGATGATTTCCGCCTTTTCTTCGTTAAAATACTCGCAAATCCGTCAAGGATTTGCTCCGTTTTGTGCCTTGACAAGCCAAAAATCCTCACGATAAAAAATCTCCGACCTGAAAGCGAAAGATTTTAAAATGATTTTTGGCTGTTGAGTGAGCAGGAAGGCTGACGCCTTTCAATCACGAAACGCCGAAAAGCGTTGAAAAGAATCGCTTTCAGGCATTGTTCGGATTGCTTTCGCCACTCTATCCTGACACTATTACAATACACTATTTCTTAAAAAAGTCAATCGGTTTTACATTTTTAAATATAATAAAACCAACCGCAACACCAAGCATATTGAGGATCAGGTCATCTATGTCACAGCTTCCCAGAAGCGTGAAAAGCTGAATGATCTCAACAACGGTCACAACCGCTGCGGAGCAAAGCACCGTTTTTGCAAAAGTCCTCATCCTCACAAAAACCGCAGGAATAAAAAAGCCGAGCGGCACAAACATAACGACATTCCCTGCAAGATTGATGACCGCATGCCTGAGAAGAGCGGGATTTTCCGAGCGGAGCAGCGAACGCACAAACAGTCCGACCGTATGGAACGGAACAAGATTGATGTTTGCAATAAGCATTTCGGAATATTCTCCGTCTTTGCTGTAACCCAGACGCTGTCCGAAAAGCAGCCAGAGCATCAGCAGGGCATAAACGGCAAAGCCCGCTTTTAAAAGCTTATTCTTTTTTTCACGGTCAATAACCATACGCCCTCCGAATCGGATCACATCTGTTCAAGAATATACTGCTTGACATCCTCAAGCCTGCTCTTTTTCCATTCCCCTTCTTCCGCTTTTTCGGCAAGAGGACAGAGGATGAAGAAATCGAGCGTTTCCCCGGGAACACGCCCCGTTCGGAGCGGCTCGGCAAAATGCTCCGCCCATTCCTCCTCGGTCGCATTCGCAAAGCGTTCGGGGTTCAGATATGCCATCTGACGCCTTGTTGCGGCGATATGCATTTTTGCGGAAAGAGGCGAAAGCAGCTTATACTCCTCCTCCTGCACATCCGTAAATATTCTCGGAAGCGGAGCCTTTACAACACGCTCGCTGTCCCTGAGAATTTCAAGCCCCATCGGTTCCCACGAAAATTCCGTTTCCGTGAAATTGATCTTTACGATAAGACCGAACTGCGTGTTGAACTGCGAACGCTGATAATCCGTGTCAAAAATAAAGTTGCCGAGTGAATAGAAAATCACCTTATCCCCGACCGTTTCATAGTTCATCGGCACATGGGGATGATGGGAAACAACGATATCCGCACCCATTTCGAGATATTTATGATAACGCTCCCTCGTATAAGGTGACGGAAGCGGAGTGAACTCCTCGCCTGCATGAGCAACAACGATGCACCAGCGGCAGGTTTTCTTGATTTCGTTTATGGTGTTCTGAATTTCGTCAAGGTCGCTCCAGCTGTAACAGCCCGCCTTGTTTTCGTCAGCCTTTCTGCACGCACGCTGATATCCGACGCCGAACATTCCGATCCCGCCTGCCTCGTCAAGAATAACGGGGCGTCTTGCCTCATGAATATCCATTCCTGCGCCGATGGTTTTCACGCCGTTTTCGGCTGCGATCTCAAGGGTGCTTTTTATACCGTATTCCCCTGCATCCATGATATGGTTGTTGCAGATATTCCAGATATCCGCCTTCATTTCATTAAGCACCTTGACAGCCTTCGGGTCGATAGTGTGAAGAAGCTGCTTGACGCCGCCCTGAACGGTATTCTGCTCGACGGGTGCAACGGGTCCCTCGACATTCGCAACAACATGGTCGGCGCTGTGAAGAAATCCGAGAATATCCTCGGATAAAAGACCGTCGTCGTCCCATTTGCCGTACATATATCTGTCAAAACCGATGTCACCGGTGAACACAAGCGTTGATCTGTCCTTCATGGCTTTTCCCTTTCGTCAATGAAGATATTTATATTATATTATCACAACAAAATAAAAAGAGCAAGCAGGAAGACAAAAAGACCTCACCGCACGGGTGAGGTCGGAGTTATTATAAGCCCAGAAGCTGTTTTTTCTTTGCGTCAAATTCTTCTTGTGTGATTATTTCTTTATCAAGAAGCTCTTTGAGTTTAATCAAATCATCAGAGGAGTCGGTTTTCTTTTCTTCAATTACGGTGGGAGATTCTTTTTTCTGCCTTTCAATCAAAAGCTTGTTGATTTCGTTATACATTTCACTTGCATTTTTAATCAGCAAGAATTTAATTCTACCGGATGCAGATGAAACGGAGACACCTTTAAACAAATGTAATGTTGAGGTTGCCGAAATTGAGTCAAACGGCAGGTCAACTCGTTTGCCCCAAGCTACCTTGCCGTATATTCTTTTGTCAGTTACAACCATTTCATATGACGATAGCCAAAATTTTAATATATATGCTAAAAGTATTAAAGAGACGAAAGGAACAACTCCGAAAAGCAAAAAATCACCCCAATAAAATGTTGGTCTATGACTATATCTACAACTTAATTCTTTTGTTAAATTGCCATATATAGTATAATAACTATAACAAGTAATTTGGTTATGTTCGTGAGTTCTCCATGTTTCTACGTCGTCCAAATAATCAATATAGTCAATTATATGCCATATCGAAACAGCTAATAAAATCAGAGAACCAATAATGATTAATGCTTTAAATATTTTTTTAACATTATACTGTTCGCTCTTTACAAGAATCTTTTCTTCCATTGAAAACGCTCCTTAAACAATAATTTCGTATGCAACAATTAAATATGCACCAACCGAATTATAGAACAATTTGTTCTTAATGTCAATAGAACAATTTGTTCTCCCGTATAATATAAACGGTGATGATATGAAATTTCAGAGAATCAGAGATCTGCGTGAAGATGCCGATCTGACTCAGACCGAAATGGGGAAAGCGATAAATCTTCCGCAGAGAACCTATGCCTATTACGAAAGCGGCGAAAGAACGGTTCCGCCCGAGGTCTTGATTTCCCTTGCAAAATTCCATAACACATCTGTAGATTATATCCTCGGACTGACAGACAAAAAATAAGCCTGCGCTTTTGACAAGTGCAGGCTTATTCTTTTCGTTCATCAGCCGACTCATCGGATTCTTGAACGGAATCATCTGACCGCTAAAACATCTCACCGAATGACCTTTTTGAAATAAAATAAAAAAACGCCGAAACCTCTGGGGTTTCAACGCAGCAAAACTGTTCATAAAATGGAAATAACCCTTGACCGGTGTTTCTTTACACAACCTGTCAAGGGTTATTTCTGTGAGTTCTTGTTATCTAACATCTTTGGTTAACCTCTCTTTCTGCGGTATTGTCCGATCTTAAATTATCCGATTTTTGATTTTCGTTTCATTTATGATCGTGGATCAAGACTTTCTGATTTCCGTTTCTGTTTTTGTTATGAAATCTTTAAGTCTTTAGGTTTTTACCTTCTCATTGGTATCACCCTTCCCTTGACTATAATATAGCACAGATTTTTGCGTTTTTCAAGACAGGATTTTGTACAAAATTGACCTATCACAATTATCTAAAACGCAGAAATTTGGTCAACATGCCGATTATTTCCGATTTTTGCATTGACATTGAAATAACGATATGTTATCATTAAACTGTTGGGGTCTATAAACCCCTTATTTTTATTTGCTTATTGCCCTTGAAGGCAGATGCCCGCAAGGGTTTTCTTTTCGCCCTTTTGAATCCACGGCTATAATAAATCAAAGGAGATAACAAATGTTATCTCCTTTGATTGGCGCGCTGCAAGGGATTCGAACCCCTGACCTTTTGGTTCGTAGGGACACTCAGATAGTGGAATTGCATTCCATTTTGTGGAACCTTGCAGAATTATCTGACAAAAGTTCAGTTCAAGAAACCAAAAGTTCAATTTCTGCAAGTGTTGATATGTCTGAATTCACGCAAAAGCTCATTTTTCATCCGTTTGTTAGAATTTTGTTAGAACAAACAATGCCGTCCTTTTGGCGCAGGATTTCCTGCAGAATATAATTCATCAAAAAAGCTCGTCTTTTGACGGGCTTTTCTTACATTTCAAAAGAGCCCACCCGAAGGTGAGCTCTTTGTTGATTGAGGTATAAACTTTAGAAATTGATTGACTGCTGAATAATCTTCGTCATACCAAACAGTTTTCTGAAGAAAGCAATGATCTTATCAAAGAAACCTGCTTTTGAGGTCATTATCTGTGTGTCTGTTCCGATGACATTTCCGTTTTCGTCATAAACAGTTACAGTAAAGGTAGTGTCACCGCTCTTGCTCGGAGTGATAGTGCAGGTTTCGCCGTTAGCCGAATAAGAGAAGTTGCCGTTGTCCGCCGTCCACTTGACTGTCCAGCCGCTCGGAAGGGCTTCGTTCATATCTGCGTGGAGAATAATGCTATCGCCGTAGCTGATGGTTGTGGTCGAAGGTTTGCGGATTGACATCTTGAACGAGAGTTCGAATTTTGCAGTAAATGAAAGGTTTTTGGCAGGCATGGTAGAAGGAACTTCAGAATCCCATCCTACAAACTTGTATCCGGGACGTTTTGTATCAATATTCGGAGTAATAGATGCATATTCCTTAATTGTTTGCTTTGTCACCTTACCGTTTACATTCCAAGTGACAGTAAAATCGCGAGGCAAAACTTCAACCTCAATGCTATCGGAAATTGCAGTGCCGCTGATTGTAACGGTAACGGTTGCCTTGCCAACATCATTTGCAATTATGTTGCCGTTTGCGTCAATCGAAACTATGCTGTCATCAGATGAAGCAAACACAAGATTATTTGTAAAATTATCTGTAACCGTTGCGACAACTGTTGCTGTCGACTTGTTGAGAATCTGAGTTTTGTTCACATTCTCACCATTGATCATCATATTTACAGTAACAATTTTGCTTTCAAGCTTATCTCCACACACCGTGCAGTTCTTTGCATATTCCTTACCGCCGATATATTCCCATTCTCCCTTGGTGTGACCGTTGGCCTTGATAATCTCTGTATAGCTATCACCGCAATGGCAGGTAAATGTTTTTATGCCGGTTGTTGTGCAAGTCGGCTCTTTGGTTACTTTAGATTCATGTGAGTGACCTGTTGCAGACACTTCATCATTAACGTATGTATCGCCGCAAGCAGAGCAAGTATAAGTTGTATAACCTTCTTTTGTGCAAGTGGGAGCAGTTACAACAGCAACGTAATTATGACCGGGTGCTGTGATTGCTTCTGTAAACTCATAGCCACATACGCACTTGTAATTTGTGCATCCATCGTTTGTGCAGTTGCCTTCATCTTTTTCAACAACTGCCGCATATTTGTGAAGGCGGGTATGATTGTTTTCGCAATCAACATAGTTGGTTATCATATCAATATAACCCAAAACATAAGCCTTCATGAAATCATATTCATCTGTGCCGGGAGTGAGTTCAGGCTCAATCTCATCCCAAATTTCTTCCTGCTCAGCAATGATTTCCTCTGCATTTTCGTTAAGTGCGTCAGCATCCGCTTTTGTGATATCACCTACACAAACGTGAGCAGGGCCCAAAAGTGTCATAGTAAAATGATCAACTGTAAATTCGCTTGCGTAATCAATATGAAGAGTAAGATTTTCAGGCGTTTTGAAAATCTCATCGACACCTGCTATAATAATGTCTTCATCAACAAAAAGATAAAATGCCGTATCTACGCAAACAAAAGCAGTTGCATCAGCAATTGTTGTTACGCTGCTCGGAAGAGCATAGAATTCACGCTTGTTGTCAACCGGATATTTATAAAGTTTTGTTACCGCCTTGTTATAAAGCACTCCGTCAACCGCTTTGAAATTAATGCAGCTGTCGTTTGTAATAAACTCATTTACAGAAATATAAAGCAGGAATTCATCTGCATCCTCGTCAGAAAGATTATCTGAAATTGTGAGAGCAAAATCAGAGCAATCCGAGAATGCGAACGGATAGATATAAGTTGCAGTTGAGCGCATAGCATACGCTTCGCCCACAGATTTTGCAGGAGCATAAACAAGTTCAATGAATCCCTCTGTATAAACAACGCCGTATTCATCTGTTACGAAGTTGTTGTTATCAGCGGAAATATTGATTGTTTCAATATTTGAGCAACCCGAGAATGCACCATAATCTATTTCGGTTACGCTTGAGGGGATGTTTACTGTTTCAAGCTTATCACAGTAAGCAAAAGCAAACAAACCGATTGACTCAACACCTTCGAAAATTGTAACGCTTGTGATATCACTACCTACAAACGCACATTCATCAATAGCAATTACAGGATAGCCGTTGATTATTGCAGGTATTTCAATGTCACCGCTTGCGTCCTTTGCCGCTGTGATAATTATGCCATTTCCATCAAACTCAAATTCATATTCAACCTTGCTCCATTGAGCAACAAACTCAAGAGATTCTGCAGGCATTGTATCGGGAACAACTTTATCCCAACCGATGAAGAAATATCCGTCTTTTTCAGGAGTGGGAGCAGTGATTGCATCATCAAAATAATAAGTATCTGTTGATATTTCGCCATCAACATTCCATGTTACATTGTATTCCTTCGCCTGCCACGTTGCAGTGAATACTAAATCTTCATCCGGAACTGTTGTGGGAATTTCAGCACCCCAATCTGTGAATGTATAACCAACCTTCTCGGGATCAGCAGGTTTAACGATTGTGTCGCCGTAATTGTATGTATCAACAGTTTCATTTCCATCAACAATCCAAGTTACAGTATGAGAATTAATCGACCATTCCGCAACAAATTCAAGATTGTTTGCAGGCATCGTTTCAGGAACAACCTTATCCCAGCCGACAAAGGAATATCCTTCTTTTTGAGGCTCGGCAGGCAGAATTATGCGATCACCAACCTTAACCTTTTCCTCGATTGCTTCACTGGCTGTAATCCAAGTAATATAATAATATGTATAATGTTTTGTTGCTTGGCTTAATAGAGAATTATTACTCCTAATTTCAATTTTCTCCCAGTCCCTGCCGCTTCCGTTATAATAAACATCTTTGAGACCGGTGCATCCATAGAACGCATATTCGCCTATGCTTGTTACGCCGTTTGGAATTGTTATGCTCGTGAGATCGGTGCAACCATCGAACGCATATTTACCTATGCTTGTTACACCATTGTCAACACTTACAGATTTTATTTGTGAGATCCACTTATACCAAGGAGTACTTGTCTTTGAAGACCAATCTTTCATACCACCTGTACCATTGATTACAAGTTCGCCATCAGCATATAAAATCCATTCAAGATTTTCGCCACATCTTCCTTTTTGGTAATAAGGTCTTTCTGAGTTGCACTCAAAAATAATTATATTCGGCAAACTGTCATTATTTTCACCAACAGAAATAGCTTCCCATTGTTCGGGCGTCCCTGCATAATATATTTTTTCCAAACTGTCGCAATTTGAGAACGCAAGATAACCTATGCTTGTTACACTGTCGGGAATTGTTATGCTTGTGAGACCGGTGCATCCATAGAACGCTCTTTCGCCAATGCTTGTTACGCCACTACCGATTGTTATTCTTGTGAGACCGGTGCATCTGAAGAACGCACGATAACCTATGCTTGTTACACTGTCGGGAATTGTTATGCTTGTGAGTTTGGTGCATCCATAGAACGCAGAACCGCCTATGCTTGTTACACTGTCGGGAATTGTTATGCTTGTGAGACCATAGCAGTCGCAGAACGCAGAACCGCCTATGCTTGTTACGCCGTCGGGAATTGTTATGCTTGTGAGACCATAGCAGTAGTAGAACGCAGAAACGCCTATGCTTGTTACGCCGTCGGGAATTGTTATGCTTGTGAGACCATAGCAGTAGTAGAACGCATATTTGCCTATGCTTGTTACGCTGTCGGGAATTGTTATGCTTGTGAGACCAGAGCAGTCGTAGAACGCATATTCGCCTATGCTTGTTACGCTGTTACTGATTCTTACTTTTTCGATATATGACCGATATGAATACCACGGAACGGATGAACCCGATATCCAATCATACATTCCACCAGAACCAGTTATAATAAGTCGACCTGTATTCGTATCAAGAGTCCATGTAAGATTATCACCGCAAGTACCGCTGTAAGTTGCCGCAGAAGCCTTGGGTGTAAAGAGATTGAATTCGGGCAAGTCAAGCCCAACCAATCCCGAAAGCGGCGCCGAAGCGAACACCATGATAACACACAAAACTGTCGCAAGAATCTTCTTAAACATTTTCATTTGTTTTTCCTCCGTTCTGAATTTCAGATTCTATTCTTTCTATTGCTTTATGATAAAAACGTTCATATTCCCCATCAAAAGGAATATCGTCAACGATAACAACGTTATACGACCGAAGCAAAGCCTCTTTTGCCTTGCCGAGCGGATGTTTTTTATCCTTCGGAACATAAAAATATATTTTCGTATCAGGAAAGTTTCGCTTTTTGCAGCAAATCAGCCACCAGATATCAGCTTCACTTAAATCAAGCCCGAATCCGAGAATATGCACGTTCTTCGCCAGAAACGAATCAACCCAGCTTTGTTCCGTTATTTCCAAACCTTGTTTTTTAACGTTTTATATCGTTTGATAAACCCTGATGTATATGTCTGAATTTCGCTGAGCAACTTTCCGTAATAATAATTGCCCATTATTACCGTTGACGGAGCTGTTATGTCGCCGTGAATATGTCATATCTTCTTATCGGAATTCTCAGGCTGATAATATCTGAACAAACCGAATTTATCTTCTTTGCCCTTACAGCCTTTGGTAAATTTGCGAATCTTTCTGTAACTGTAAAGAGATGGTTTGATTCCCGATATCTGTTCAAGTTCAAAAGTGTAATTCGCCGTTATAATATTCTCAATCGGCAAATCAAAGATTCGTCTTATCAATTCAGACTGCCTGTCAGAATTAACAAAATTCATATCCTTCGATATAAATTGCATAGCCTTGTCAACTCTGTCACCTGACAAAGCAACAACCTTCATCGGAAACGGCAAGTGTTCAACGTCATCAGCGGTCAGGCTTGATTCATATTCCTTGGAAATCTTCTCAACAAGATTATTCCACGAATCGCCGTTAAACGCTCTGTTTATCCCGTTACCGAGAAACAAAACATCCTGCATTAAATCACATCCTGTTAAAAAAGTAGACTTTATTTAACAATCATTTTTCTTATTTATAATTATAGTATAGCACTTTGACTTGTAAAAGTCTACCGCAGGCACATGCTCTGCAAGTCAAATTTTCACCCTGTAATTTGTACATATTCAATAACCCTCCGAAATGTTTTGATTTAATCTTAACACTTCGGAGGTTTTTGCTATCTTTTTTCATCTGATAAAAGTTAATTTCAGGAGTACATTCACACCCGAAAATCAACCTTGAATTTTTAGAGGGTAGGTAATGTGACATACTTTAGTAAAGAACACTTTTTGAATTTCCGCTTTTCAAAGCAAAAGTGTTCTGCAAAAACGCAGGGGAGGTCAGGCTGAGTTTTTGCAGAAATCGAGTTTTTCGCTATTCCCGCTTGAGCGGATAAAACGAGATTTTTATAGCCGACAGATAATTCTGAGTCTGAATATCAGTCGGCGTCAGGGAGTCCGCAGACAGCCTCTGCCCTCCGGCATAAGGAGCGAAATGGGGTTGTGCTGCGCGCAACCACTATTGAGTTATTGATTTGACGTGCAAACGCAAGAGTGCTTCTGAGCGAAGCATTGTGCCGGAGGTTTTACAGTTATCGGTCTGAACAATTAATCAGACAGAGCGATAACATTTCTTATGCTATGTTTTTCGGCATAAGAAATCAAAACCTCAAACAATGCAAGCGAAGAAAAACGATTGCATTGCAGGCAAATCAAAGAAAGGAGAACCCATGGCAAACCCCATAACGACCACATTTCATAAAGGCACAGCAGTTGCACAAGGGCACAATCGTCGTGACCCCAAATGCGTTGCAAAAGAAAAGCACACTGACCCCAACGGCGAATATATAGTGTGGGTTGACGAAGATGTCAGAAAGGCTTACAAGAGAATCTTTGATGAAGCTGTAAAAGAATATAATGCCCGTCAATCGGATTCGCGCCGTATCATTGATGACTATTATCGAAAAGTAAAAAATTCCAAGCAGCAGAATCCGTGCTATGAAGTCATTGTAACAATCGATGACAAGGATACCCATCCGCCCGCCAGTGTTTGTAAAGAAATTTGTAAGCAGATTGTTGACGAATGGAGCAAGAGAAATCCCAATCTCATTCTGATTGGAGCTTTTTACCATAACGATGAGAGGGGAGCTCCACATTGTCATATAGACTATATACCAATCTCTTTTCAGAATTCATGTGGTATGAGCATACAGTATTCTCATACCAAGGCGCTTAAAGAAATGGGTTTTCAAAACAAAAACGGTAAATACGGCGAGACAGAACTGACTCAATGGACTGACAGAGAAAGAGCTTATCTTGATGATCTCTGCAGACAGAGAGGTATAGAGGTTCATCATCCCGATGCAGGCAAAGGCAAGAAACATCTTGAAAAAGAAGCATATATTTTGACACAAAAGCTTGCCGAACTTGAAGCACAGAAAGCCACTGCTCAGAAACAAATTACAGTTTTGAGCAATGAACATTGTTTGCCTTTAAAACAAAAATCAAAAGATGAAACAGAAATTGCAGAAATTGAAAAGAAAATTGCCGATTTCAAAGATACAAGTAAATATATAGCTGATGCTATTGATTTTTATGATGCTTTTGTAAAGGTTAGCATTGATCACGAATTCGATCCTATGTTTGAGAAATATGAAACACTTATTAAAGAAAAAATCGCTGAAGAAAAAGCATTCAGCGAAACACACAATCATCAAACAACATATTACAACACACCAAACGATGGATACGATAGCAAAAAAGATCTGTTATCCATTGATTATGAACCTTAAAATTTCGCACTAACCCTGAGGATACGGGAGCGGTTTGATTCCACCCAATATTATATAAACGAAAGTACGCTTTCTCAGGATGAAAACGAAAACAACTCATTATGAGTTCAGATAGATAATCCTCAAAAAATATTTTTATGAGGTATAACCGATGTTTGAAGAAAAAGAACTTCTGACCGTTAAGGAAACGGCAGAGTATCTCGGAGTTTGTGAAAAAACCATTTACAAACTCATCAACACAAAGAAGCTTTTTGCGCTAAAAATAGGCAAAAAACTTCTTGTGCCGAAAAGCAAAATTTATGGTTCGCTCGGCACAAAATAACAAAATGGCTGAACGGA
>JAFSFB010000002.1 GCA_017435385.1 Clostridia bacterium
CGTTCATCCTGAGCCAGGATCAAACTCTCTAAAAATTATATCTAAACGGGCTCTTGCCCGTTCAAATCATTTTCAGAGCTCAATCGCTCAATCAGTTTCTCACTGACTTGTATCATTCTCGTTCTTCACAAGAATTACTGTTGTACTTGAAAGTACTTCTCAAATTAATCTTCAAGGGTTTTTTCTTCTTCTCGTTGTTTAATTTTCAAGGTGCGGTGCATACCCCTCGGTTGGGGTGCTCGAATAATATATCACATCAAAATCGATTTGTCAACACTTTTTTTAAAATTTTTTCAACTTTTTATTGTTCTTTTTTCGTATTTTTATTCCGCATAATATCCGCAGATAAACCTTCTGTAATCCATATAATCATCGATATTCTCATAAGTTACCGGTTCGATCTTTTTGTTGGAGCGGTTATAGACCTTCAGCCCTTCGGGAGTATTCTCAACCGCAACGGTATGCAGTCCTTTAAATATTGTATTACCGTTCCAGAACGACAGTATACCGTATTTCTTTTTTGAGAATTTCTTTTTAAAGTAATAATAATCCTTAATCATATGCACGGGCAATGCGTTATCCCTGAAATAACGGTTCAGCGCATAGGGATGCGTGCCGAAAAGACCGCAGAGCATCGAGCCGTAGGGATAGATTTCTTTTGCGATATCACAAAGCTCCGCTTTATTTCCGAGCATCAGACGAAGATTATATACGGCTATGATTTCGCATCCGTTATATGACATGGGGAAAAGACCGTAGCGGCATACGCTCAGACTTCCGCTCCCCTGCCCGTTGAGAAAACCTTCTCCGACATCGATATTTTTATTGTCCCTGTAATTTAACTTTTCAATCATAATTTCAATTCCTTATTGCATTTTTTATCCGTTCATATATTTCGACAATTTTGAATCGCATTTCATATTCGGGGCTGCTTTGGATGAGCTTTGCACAGTCCTTTCCGAGAACGGCATCGATATCCGTTTCTGCGCTTGCCGCCGGCAGACACAGGGGCGGAAACATCACGCACCACCAATTATGCCCCTCTCCTTTTCCGAGAACGACCTTCAACGCAAGATACTCGCCCGCAGGCATGGTGAAGCTTTCGTATTCCTTTGTGTCAAAATATTCCCTTTCGAGATACATTTCCGCATCGTAATCAAATCCGTTTTCCTCAAGCACATTCTCGGCAACATCGATCAGCATTTCTTTTTCTTTCTCAAGAATCTTTTTAGCTGAGGAAACATCCGCAGTTCCCGAAAAAAGCTCGGAGCCGCTTTCGAGAAGCGCATCCCTGACAAGCAGTTTCACCCGCTGATCTGCCTCACAGTCAGACTCTGCAAGAATATGAAGCCTGACAACATTGTTCCTTATTTTTTCGCAGTCGGTACCAAAACCGACAACTGAAAAGACAATCGCTGTTATCAATCCGAGCGCAACCGAGATTTCTGCTTTTCTGAATCTTTTCATATAAACAAACCGTCCTTTTATGTTTTGAATACATTGTTGGACGGTTTTGTCATTTTTATTCGGTTTCGTCAATTTCAAGTCCGCCGATTTCATCTCTCGACTTGAATACATAGCCGTTCTGACTCAGAATATCCATATGTGCCAGAGCAACTCCCGTTCCGAGAGCAACGCATTCGGTAGGTCGTCTGGCAACAAAGGTGCGTATTCCCGTTTTGCGGTAAATCATTTCATCGATACCGTTGAGCAGAGCACCGCCGCCCGTAAGATAGATACCGCTTTCCATAATGTCGGCGGCAAGCTCGGGAGGAGTCAGCTCAAGAACGGAGCGGACCGCTTCGCCGATCTGTTCGAGCTGAGGACGCATAGCAAGATATGCTTCGGTCGAACTGACCTCAATGCTGACGGGCATGCCCGTTATGAAATGCTTGCCCTTGACGGTCAGACCGAGCTCGACCTCTCTGAGATACGAGCAACCGATCTGCTTTTTGATCTGTTCCGCAGTCTTTGTTCCGATGATAACATCTCTTTCACGGCGGATCTGACGGCGGATAGCCTCGTCGAGCGCATTACCTGCAACCTTGACTGAGCTTGAAACGGAAATACATCCCATGGTTATGACTGCGATATCGGTCGTTCCGCCTCCTATATCAACAACCATCGCACCCTTGGGACGGCCGCTTTTCAGACCTGCTCCGAGAGCGGCGGCAAGCGGTTCTTCGATAAGACATGCCTTTGCCGCACCTGCGGAGGTAATAAGGTCGAGTATCGTTCTCTTTTCAAGACTCGTTACCATAGAGGGAACACACGCAATAACATTGGGCTTGAACACCATCGTTTTGCAGATTTTGGAAAGAAAAGTACGGAGGATATGCTTCGTGGCGGTAAAGTCGGAAACGATGCCGTTGATCATGGGCTTGACGACCCTGATTCCGTCGGGATGCTTTTCGAGCATATCATAGGCTCGTTTGCCGACAGCAAGGAGCTTTCCCGAATCAGCCTCATATGCCGCAGCACAAGGCTCGGAAAGAACAACGCCTTTCCCCTCGACATAAATAACGATCGAGGTCGTTCCGAGGTCTATGCCGATATTTGTTCCGATCATCGTTTCACCGCCTTTCTATATAATGTAATAAATACAGTTACTTTTTGCTTTTATTCTTTTTTCGGGGATTTGTCAACGCAAGGCTTATGCAGCAAATTTCCGATGCATCCGCAAGCCACAGCATTTTTGCACACTCATTGAAGGTTTCGCCCGAGGTTGAAATGTCGTCACACAAAAGAACAGATTTACCTCTCACCTTTTCAGGTTCCGGAACATCAAACACTCCCGTGAGATTACCTTTCCGTAAAATATAACTGATGCCGTGCTGCTTTTCGGTTTCATATATCTTGAAAAGAATATCGTTGCGGAATTCTGCTCCGAGAAGCTCTGCGAGCCCTTCGGCAAGAATCTCAACCTGATTATAGCCTCTTCTGCGGACACTTTTCTTAGTCATGGGAACGGGAACGATATAATCAAATTTTTTATCGGCATATCTTTGCCTGACCGTTTCCGCCATTTCATAACAATAGGCTTCGGAGTTCTGTCTGCCGTTTCTGAACTTAAAAACATGCAGTCCCCTTCGGACAACACCTTCATAGCAGAACGGTGCCGCCTGCGAAAGAAAATATTTCTCTCCGTTGCAGGAACACTCCTTCTTCGCTCTTCCGCAACGGGAACAGATTTCGCCTTCAATTCTCGGAAGGATTTTCCTGCAGTCCCCGCACGCATATTCATCGGCGGAAACGACCTTTCCGCAGTATGCACAGCGCTGAGGGAAAAGTGATTTTAAAAGTGCCTTGAAGAAAACCGTCATTCTGAATCACCAAGCATAATGAAGTTTTTCAATGCCGAATATCTTTTCGCCTTGCTGTTGTTGGATACCATTTTTTCGACGACCTGCCTCGAACCGACAAGAACGAGAAGCTTTTTGGCTCTGGTTACCGCCGTATAAAGCAGGTTTCTGTAAGCAAGCTGATCGACAACACCCGTAACAGGCATGACCACAGCTTCAAATTCGTTTCCCTGACTTTTATGAACGGTAACGGCATATGCGTGTTCAAGCTCTGAATTGCTTTCATAGGGATAATCGGCGATTTTGTCGTCAAAGCGTATTTTCAGAACATGCGCCGCCTCGTCGATCTTTTCGAGGACACCGATATCTCCGTTAAAAATTCCCATGCCGTCGGTTTCGCCCGACTGCCACTGAATATTATAATTATTCTTTATCTGCATCAGCTTATCCCCCTCACGGAAAATACGCTGACCGAAATTATGCTCTCTCTTATGCTTCGCCGCAGGGTTAAGGCATTTCTGCAGAACCTTATTGAGGTTGACGGTTCCCGCTTCTCCTTTTCTCGACGGACAAAGCACCTGAATATCCTCGGTCGGATTATAACCGTAGGCATTGGGTAGCCTCGTTGAGCAAAGCTGAGCAACCGTTGCTGCGGCAGAATAGGGCTGAGGTCTGTCAAGGAAGAAAAAGTCCTTATCAGTTCTGAAAATGTCGGGCATTTCGCCTCTGACTATCTTATGCGCATTAGTGACGATCAGACTTTCCATCGCCTGACGGAACACCTCATTGAGCTCAACAACGGGAAGAGCCTTCGAGTTGATGAGGTCATGAAGAACATTACCCGCTCCGACGGGCGGAAGCTGGTCGGAATCGCCGACCATGATAAGCCTGCAGCCTATCGGAAGCGCATCGAGAAGGCTGGAGAAAACGGTTATATCAACCATGGAAAGCTCATCGACGATAACCGCATTTGCGCTGATGGGATTTCTGCGGTTCCTTGAAAAGACGGGCTTGTCGTTTCTGTCCCACTCGACCTCAAGAAGTCTGTGGATGGTCTGAGCCTCTCTGCCCGTGAGCTCGTTCATTCTTTTTGCCGCTCTGCCCGTCGGTGCGGTCAGAGCAACCTCAAGTCCTCTGTTTTCAAAAACTTTAAGAATTCCTCTGAGCGTTGTCGTTTTTCCCGTGCCGGGACCGCCCGTAAGAATAAGAATTCCTTTTTCAACTGCGATTTTTATCGCAAGACGCTGTTTATCATTATAGCAGACTCCGCCGATAAGCTCAGCCTTGTTGATCTCATCTTCAATGTCGCTGCTGTCGTTGGGAGTGAATCGCTTCATAAAGAGAATGCTGTCCGACGCCTTCTTCTCCGCATTGAAAATATCGGGCATGAAGATAAACTCCCTGCCGCCCAGAAAGTATGAAACGAGCTGCTTCTGCTCAATCAGATTGTCGGTCTGAATGTCTGCAATGTCGTCGGAACAGCCGAGAAGCGTTGCCGCCGTCGGAATCAGCTTTTCTCTCGGAAGGCATGTATGCCCGTTGCTGAGATTATGGCGCACAACATAGAGCACTCCTGCCGCAATCCTGAAAGCATCGTCGGGCTTTTCGGGAAGTCTGTCGGCGATATCGCATGCTCTTTCAAAGTTTATGCCGATGCCGTCGGAGCAGAGAAGATAGGGATTCCGTTCAACCGTTTCAACCGATCTTGCACCGTATACCTTGAAAACTCTCAGGCACTCGGCGGTTGTCATTCCGTATTTTTCGAGAGCAATGAGCGCCTCTCTCTCTGCCGCATTCTTTATGAATTCCTTTGAAATCTCTCTCGCCTTTTCGGCGGAGATACCTTTAATTTTTGCAAGTCTTTCGGGATATTTTTCGATAACATAAAAGCTCTCATCGCCGAAAGCCTCAACGATCTTCGCCGCCGTCTTTTCTTTGACGCCCTTAATAATACCCGATGAAAGATAAGACAGCATTTCCGCCGCAGTTTCCGGCATCTCCCTGCGGCAGCTTTCGATCCTGAATTGCTTGCCGTAGGTCGGATGAACGGTCCATGAACCGATGAGCGTTACCTTTTCTCCGCAGAAAAGGGATCCGACATTGCCCGTTGCAGTATAAAGTTCACCGTCACTCGAAAAGTCGAGCACGGTGTAGCCGTTTTCGGTATTCTGAAATGATATGTATTCGACGGTACCGATAATTTCATCCATAACTGCAATCACTCATAAAAATAATCGAGCGGAACCGAGAGGGGTTGTAAGCCGAGTTCTGTCATTTAAGGCAATCATCTGTCTACGCCATACATTGCTGCATAGCTTCAGCCACCCTTCGGAGTATCGCCGAGCAAGCGCCGAAGCTAAAAGCTTCTCCTCCGGTCGGTGTTGCTTCGGATAGGGTTTGCAGGGCAGTGCGGTTCCCCGCACTCCGGTGAGCTCTTACCTCGCCTTTCCACCCTTACCCACATAGTGGGCGGTATATCTCTGTTGCACTTTCCCTAAGGTCACCCTCGGCGGCCGTTAGCCGTTATCCTGCTCTGTGAAGCTCGGACTTTCCTCACGCAGTTAAAAAACTGCCCGTGACTGCCCGCCCCACTCGGTTCCGTACTCCATGATATTCTAAAACACCTTTTATAAAAAGTCAAATGATTTAACAAATATTTAAAATTATTGTTGATATTTACTCTTGTATAACAGCGCAAATTGCGATAAAATGGCTTTAAATTCAATCAAAAACATCATATTGAAGCATGCTTCATGCGAAAGGATAAACAATGGAAGAAAAAAACAGCAAAAAATATGATCCCGACGATACCCAGGAAATCGAGTTGACCTTTCTGCCCGAGGACGATGACGTCAGCGTTATTGAACACAACACGGTTGAAGAGACCTACGGAAACGGCAGAATTCAGGGAAGCGGGGATATTTTTATCGGCAAAAGGGACATTTATCAGCAACAGCAACAGCAGTATTATCAGCCCCCCATTAAACCCGAAGAGCCCGAAAAGCCAAAGAAAGCCAAGAAAAAAAGAGGTTTTCTGAAAAAGCTGATAATTGCCGTTGCGGCAATTGCGATCGCCGCATTCGTTCTCGTTTTTGCTCTTGCGGTCTCGGTTGATTATACCAAAGTAGACCTTGATAAAAACGAGTATATTTCTCAGAGTGAGCTCAGCTCGAGCCGTCAGGTGACGAACATACTCTTCCTCGGAGTTGACGATGAAGCGGGCGGAGTTTCACGCTCCGACTCGATGATACTTCTCTCCGTTGACTATAAGCACGGAAAAATCAAGCTGACCTCGTTCCTGCGTGACAGCTGGGTCGAAATTCCGTCAAAAGGCAAAAAAGCAAAGCTCAACGCTTCGTATGCCTACGGCGGACCGCAGCTCGTTGTTGACACGATAGAATATAATTTCCATATCGACATCGACCATTATGTCATGGTTGATTTTGAAATGTTCACTCAGATTATTGACGAGCTCGGCGGCGTTGAGGTCGAAGTAACGGAAAAAGAAGCAAAGTTCATCCGCAGCACCACCAGACACAAGGATATGGAAAGCGGCGAGGTTACGCTCGACGGTGCAAAGGCACTTGTTTACTGCCGAATCAGAAAGCTTGACTCGGACTATATGCGTACCGCACGACAGAGAAAGGTTATCTCCGCTCTGATTCAGAAGGTAGCAAAAACCGACATCGGCACTCTCATCGAAACGGTGCAGACGGTTTTCCCCCTGATTCAGACAGACATGAACGAAGCGGAGCTGACAGGTCTTGCGTTCAAGGCAGGCTTCGGCGTTCTCGCATTTGACATTCAGCAGACAAGAGCCCCCATTGAGGAGCATATGAAGGCTTCAACGGTAAACGGTCAGTGGGTTGAGATCCTTGAGCTTGAAAATGTCAGAGAATATCTTTATGATTTTATTTATACCGACAAGATCGATCCCGACGAAGGAAACGAAGAGGAATAATCATGAACATTACTTTCAGAAAATTTGTCGAGGAGGACAGAAATGTGTTCTTCTCAATGGTCAAAAAATTCTATGCTCCGCCTGCCGTGCTGCATTTTCCGAGCGATGAGGTTATGCTTTCGGTTTTCGATGCCGCACTCGAAATTCCCGAATTTGTCAAAGGATATCTTTTTGAATGTGACGGAAAGGCTGCAGGCTACGCCGTGGTATCAATGAAGTTTGAAACAGAAGTCGGCGGTATGGCGGCTTGGATTGAAGAGCTTTTCGTTGAAGAAGAGTTCAGAGGCTTCGGAATCGGGACTGCATTTTTCGATTTTCTCTCCAATGAGATAAAAGGAAAGGCACGAAGAATCCGCCTCGAGGTAGGAGAAGACAACACCGATGCCGTCAGACTTTACGAAAGTCTCGGTTTTGAGTTTCTTGACTATAAGCAAATGACAATAGACAAAGATTTTTAGCAAAAAGCCTCTGCGGTTAATTGACCGCAGAGGCTTTTGTTTGTCATTATTTAAGAAAGAACACGACCGCCGAGCATACAAAAATGAATACTGCGGCGCAAAGGCTGAATATCGCCGTGCTCTTGCTCCTTTTCCATTCACGGGCACACTGAAGGAGCATCAGAATTCCCATCAGAGGAAGTGCCCAATTGGTTATTCCCGCATCGGTCACATCGAAAAGCTTCAGAAGCGAAAGAACGATAACCGCAACCGAAGCGGCAATTCCCGCAGCCCAGACAATTTTTTCAAAAAGACTCATGCTTTTCCAGCTGTTCTTCATAATTACGGTTCTCCCCGCTTTCCGTCTTTGTGTTCCGAGCGATTATTTAACCCACTTGGCAACGGCTGCTTCAACGAGCGAAACGACCTTGTCAACGATTACCCCGTCACCTTCGGCAAGGTTAAGAAGAGGCGCTCTGACTCCGCCGAGTTCAAGTCCGTACATTTTATTGATCGCCGCCTTAGCTGTGGCATACATGTTACCCTTGGTTGAGCACATTGTATAGATAACCTCGTCAATATCGTCCTGCAGAGCACCTGCGTTCGCAAAGTCACCGCTTTCGACAAGCTGATTAAGCTTTACGAAAAGCTCGGGCATAACGCCGTAGGTTCCTCCGATACCGCCGTCGGCACCGATAAGTCTGCCGCCGACAAACTGCTCATCGGGACCGTTGAATACGATGATATCTTTGCCGTTGATCTTAGCCTGTCTTTTGAACATCTGGATATCCTGAATGGGCATCGAGGAATTCTTGACTCCGATAACCTTAGGATTCTTGAGCATTTCGTCAAACAGACTGAGAGTCAGCGCAACGCCCGCAAGCTGAGGAATGTTATAGATAACAAAATCAGTATCGGGTGCAGCCGCAGAAATATCGTTCCAATATTTTGCGATCGCTTTTTCGGGAAGTCTGAAATAGATCGGAGGAATAGCCGCAATGGCATCAACTCCGAGCGACTGAGCATGGCGGGCAAGCTCACAGCTGTCCTTCGTATTGTTGCAGGCAACATGGGCAATAATAGCGATCCTGCCCTTTGCAACCTCCATAACAGCCTCAAGCGTCTGCATTCTCTCTTCAACGCTCAGATAGATGCATTCGCCGGAAGATCCGCCGACATAAAGACCTGCAACACCTTTTTCGATAAGATGCTCAACAAATTTTTTCGTAGCCTCAGCGGAAACATTTCCGTCAGCATCGTAGCATGCATAAAACGCAGGAAATATTCCTTTATACTTGTTAAGACTCATGATTTTTTCCTCCCGTGGATTTCCTTTTCAGGAAAGTTTTTTACGAGCGAATTATACTACAACAGACCACCGATTGTCAACAGAATTGCAAGCCAAAAAGCATGCGGAAACAAGAAAAAACCGTCGGACAGCATATGTGTTTAACGAACCGTAAACTGATTTCAGCAGATTTCCAGAAGTCTGAAGCCGATTATCTCATCCTCCACCGCTTCGCATCTGTAATCCGTGCTTTCATAGACAGAATAAACAAGCTCGAGCTTCAGCATGAGAGTTGCGGTAATGTTTTCGATCCCGAAGCGGCTGATAAATTCATCAAGAACATCACCGCTCATATAGATACTCACATATTCGCTGTATTTTCTTTCTTCCTCTGAACCGATTTTTCCTCTGACTCTGACCGTATCTCCAACGGGCATGCCGAGAGCTCTGACGATATCCAGCGATTCTCTGTAAAGATCGGACTCATCCAGAACCAGCTCCGCTTCAAACTGAACTCCGTTATAGCAAGCAGGTCTGAGAAGCATCGTTTTAAATTCCGTAAATGTTTTTTTCATTGTTTTTTCCTCCGTTAAATCATTTGTTTTTATCAGTAAGATATTTTTTTGCCTGTTCAAAATAGAATTCCGCCTTCTTCTCGCTGTAAGCACGGCTGTCAGCTTCTACGGTCTGACTCTCATATTCGTCAAAGCCGTCTTTGCTCGCCTGCTTATAATCGTCGAGATTTTCATAGTATTTTCGGACATCATCAAAAATTCCGAGCTGCTGATATTCCTTATCAAGAGAGAGATAAGCATCGGCAACATCATGCTGATACGCATGGCGCACCTCGTGGCAAAGGGTAATGACTGCCTGCTCCGCATCATCATCGGCAATAACATTTGAATTGATCGTAACTGTATGGGTTTTATGGTTATATGTTCCGTAGGTTGAGAAGCCGAGAGGCTCTGAGCAGACAAGAACCTCGTGAGAGATTCCCTGCTGAGTTTTTTCGACATTTGCAAGAGTCTGAAGAACATCAAGTCTTTTTTTCGATGAAAGCTTTTCCCATTCGGATTCATCAATGCCCGAAATAACAGGCATGCTTTCCGAAAGAACCGCCTGCTTGTTTTCCGCAACCGTTTCGGTCGGCTCAACAGCAGGAACAACAGAGGGAACGCCGAATGCATTCAGAACATAGATATATCCGATAAGAACCGAAAAGCCGACCGCCGCAACGCATTTCATTCCGAGCGCACAGTGATACAGCCTGTTTTTAATGACCTTCATGACCTGCTCAAAATCATCACGCTTTATCTTTCTGACGATAACCGCAAGGCAATATAAAAAGCATACCGCCATAACCGCAATCTCAAGAATTGAAATGAGCAGAAAATGGGCGTCGTCATATGCCATCAGAGAATATATTCCGAAAGGCAGAACAGTATTTGTGATAAGCGAAACATAGTTGCGCCTGCGTTTATATGTCAGAAGATATGTTACAACAAAGCATACTCCGCATATAATCCAGAGGATCGCTTTTGACTCATTGAAGGTTCTGAACAAAAGACATCGAAAGACCGTCGGACGGTAGACAAGCATCCCCCACAGCATGCAGACAACAGAGAGAAAAAAATAGTATTTCGGAGATAAGGTATTGACATTCCTCATTGTTACACTTCCTTTATTTAAATATGGTTTATTCATTCAAAAGCCGTTCCTGCAGCACGGCTCATTCGTTAAAACTATTTTTTCTCCGTTTTTTCGCATTTTATTACAAAAAAGTATATTGAAAGCCCGCCGATGACGAACGGCGGGCTTTCGGGTTATTCCTTATTGCTTTTTTCCTCTTCTCCTGTAGTCCTCATTGATCTCCTCGCTCCACTTTTCCGACATCGGCTCATCCATCCTGAATCTGCACAGCATCTTTGACACCGCAGAATATACGACTCCCGTGCCCTCTTTGTCGGCGTTATAGTTGACCGCTCTGTCTGCATTGATACCGTATCTCGAGGCAGTTTCAACCGCATCGATATTCGCTCCGATGAAAACAAATTCCCAACCGTATTTTTTCTTCTGTCTTTCGATCATTTCTTTTACCTTGTCACTTGTATATCTGCGGCTTGCATTTTCCATTCCGTCAGTTGTGATAATGAACATCGTTTTTTCGGGAACATCTTCCGCTCTCGCATATTTGTGGATATTCCCGATATGGTGAATCGCTCCACCGAGAGCATCAAGAAGAGCGGTACAGCCCCTTACGGTATAATCCCTGTCCGTCATGGGCTTTATCTCAGAGAGCCTTACTCTGTCATGGATGACCTCGGATTCATCATCGAAAAGCACGGTCGAAACATAACATCTGCCGTCCTGCTTTTTCTGTTTTTCGATCATGGCGTTGAAGCCGCCGATCGTGTCGCTCTCAAGCCCTGCCATCGAGCCGCTTCTGTCAAGGATAAATACAAGCTCCGTCAAGTTGTTTTTCATCTGTCATTCCTCCAAAAAAATAATGTGATTGTTTGGCTTTTTGAACCTTACAACCACATTATAGCGTCATATCCGATTGAATTGGTCGCTTGTCAGGTGACAAATCAAAGACCGAGCTTTTCTTTCCACTCAGCCTCTCTGAAGCCGACAAGAACGAAATCCTCTCCGACAAGGATCGGTCTTTTGACAAGCATTCCGTCGCTCGCTAGAAGAGAAACCATTTCCTCACCGTTCATGGCAGGAAGCTTGTTTTTCAGCTCCATAGATTTATAAAGCAGTCCGCTCGTGTTGAAAAACTTTTTCAGAGGAAGACCGCTGAGCTTATGCCATTCTTCAAGCTCTGCCGCCGAAGGATTTTCGGTTTTGATATCCCTGACGGAAACATTGATGCCGTTTTCTTCAAGCCATTTTTTTGCTTTCATGCAGGTAGTGCACTTCGGATAACACACAAAATTCATCATAATCACGCTCCCAGCAGACTCTGGTCAAAAGCAAACAGAGCCTCGTTAATTTCAAAAATATTGTATATCCCGTTTGAAATAAAATATTCGATTATCACATCGAACTTATTGCTTCTGGAAAGAGCGAAGCCCGCTTTTTTAAGAAAATCCTCGGTTTCGGAGAAGGTCAGCTCAAGAGATATCGCCAGAGCGATCGCCGTCTGCTTGCTCGGTCTGTAGTTCCTGTCGCTTCTGATTTTCGAGAAAAGCTTTCGGTCAATGTTTGCTTTTTTATAGCATTCAACATCGGTCATTCCCTTTTCATCGATATACATAAAAAGAGTTTCCGAAAAGCTTTTATCCATGTTTTTCAGCATATCGTCAAGACTCGGAGCTTCTGATGCGCATACCGTCGGAGCTGACAGACATTCTGATTCATCGGCATACTCATAACCGTCATCCATACTGAAGCGTGTTTCACGGTTTTTATTCAGAAGCAAGGAACGGCTCTTTCTCCTGTCTTCTCTGACATTTAAGAAACGGGCATGACGGTCAACATAATTATCGTCAATAAAGGACTGAACGGCAGAAAACAGTTTTTTGCTTATCCCGAACGATTCCTTATCATAAACGACAAGGCGGATATCCATTTCATTTTCCGAAAGGAAATCACCGATAACCGTTGTTGCAATTCTGAGCGCTGTTTCCTTCGGGAATCCGTAAGTTCCCGATGAAATGAGCGGAAACGCAACAGATCCGCAGCCGTTTTCTTTTGCGAGCCTCAGGCAGTCTTTATAACACGAAGCCAGAAGCTCCTCCGGATTCTCAGCCTCATTGAAATCAGGACCCGCCGTATGAATGATATATTTGCACAAAAGGTTAAATCCCGAGGTTATTTTTGCCTTGCCGACCTCGCAGCCGCCGAGAGCCTCGCACGCCTTCAGAAGCCCCTCGCCCGCCGCCTTGTGAATCAACAAATCCGTTCCGCCGTCGGGACGCAGATAGCGGTTTGACGGGTTTACTATTGCATCAACCCTTATTTTCGTAATATCCTGACGGATAATTTTAAGCGGCATACGCTCACCTCCCTCGTTCTTCCGCTATATTATATCATTATTATCCGAGAGTTTCAACCGTGTGAAAAGCTCCCCTCCGAAGCACATGCCTCGGAGGGGATGATTGAATGCTTATTATTTTACTTTAACCTTGTAGCACTTGATCTCAAAGGGCTTGATCTCAAAGCTCATGGTCTTGCCGTCTGCGATATCTGCGGCAACATCCTCACGCTCAAGGAGATTACATTCGGCAACGCTTGCAATTTCAGCGAAGAACTCAACATTGACCGCTGTTCTTCTGCCTGACTTTTCAACGAAGCGAACGATATATGCATCCTCGTCCTCGCACTTCTTGACAGCTTCAAGAGTAACGTTTCTGCCGTCAACGCTGATGAAGGAAGCGCTTTCCTCACCCTTTGCATCCGCCGCAATTTCAACGGGAAGCATGGGATTGTTGATCTCAAGACCTCTGACGAGAGTTTCGGCATCCTTCCAGCCGCCTGCATGCGGATAGAGAGAATATGTGAAATAGTGATCGCCTCTGTCGGATTTCGGGTCGGGATTCATGGGAGCCTTGAGAAGAGTGATGATCATTCTCTGCTCGTTTACCTCGTAGCCGTACTTGCAGTCGTTGAGGATTGAAAGACCGTAGCCGTCCTCAGACATATCGATGAAGTTATGAGCGGAAACCTCAAACTTTGCCTTGTCATAGGGATTGTGGCGGTAGTTGGAGCTTTCGATCGTTGCATAAGCGATATCTCTGGTGAACTTCTGAGCCTTGATGTCAACATCGAATCCGACCTTGAGAAGCTTCTCCTGCTCGTGCCAGCTGATAAAGGTATCGAAATCGATTCTGTCAAGCTCATTATAGATAATGATATTCTGCCTGAGAGTTGATTTCATGATATTCTTTGCGATCGTTACACATGTGAATACATCGCCGGCAACAACGCTTTCAACCTTGCCTGCTTCCGTTTCAAACTCACGGTCGGTATAGGTTGCAACGATATCCCATGCATCGTACTTGCCGGGGAGGTCTTCGTAAATGCGGAAAACATTGCCCTTGCCTTCGAGAACCTCACGGTTATTCTTCTTATCGAAGATCGAAACGAGCTCTGCGGATGCATCGAACTTCAGGCTGAAGTTTGCATTTTCAACATCAGCGCAGTCAACTGCCTTTGCCTGAACAACGGCGGCATCCTTTGTGTAATATACTTTATAACCTACTGCAGGAACATCCTTTGCAACGAAAACGAGAACCTTTGTGCCGTCGAGCTTTGTATAAGCCTGAACGGGAACCTTGTTGCCGTCTGCATCAAAGATCTCAACATCCTTATAGGGAAGCTCAACCTTTGAGGTTGCGCTTGTACCGAGGGAGTTGAAGAGTGCAAAGGGCTTGCCGTATTTTGCTTCGCCGCTGATGTTGCCTGCGATCGCATTGAGAGCACCGTCACGGACCTCTTCGCCGATTGCGATGATATCCTTATAAATGTCACAAAGATCGCCGAAAACCTCGGTGATGTGTGAGCCGGGAAGCGAATCGTGGAACTGGTTTGTGAGAATCATCTGCCAGCCCTCGTTGAGCTTTTCGAGAGGATACTCAAAGCCGTATTTCATGGCGATCGAAGCGAAGATTTCTGCCTGACGGTAGAGATTTTCGCTGTATCTGTTAAGCTTCTTGAGGAGAGCCTTCGTTGTGTGAACGCCTCTGTGCTCTTCGAGATAAAGCTCGTCTTTCCAGGTGGGAATGTTGGTGTCGGTTGCCTTAGCCTTCATTCTTGCAAGCGAATCCTCAATCTTGCTGGGCTTGGTTTCGGGAAGACCGGGGAAGCTCTTATAACGCTTCGCATATTCGAGCATTTCGGTGTCAACACCGCCGCCGCCGTCACCCCAGCCGTAGCAGTACATAGACTCTCCGATTGTTGCCTTGTCGGTATATTTCTTCCAGTTCATCTTGAGCGAGTCAGCCTCGACAGTACCGATGAAATGAGTGGGAGGAACAATCGAGAATACCTTTGAGCCGTCGGGGCCTTCCCACCAGAATGTGTTATACTGCCAGGGGTTGGTGTCGTTCCAGATACCCATTTTATGGGTTACGAAATATTCAACGCCAGCCTTCTTGAGAATCTGAGGCATCGCATAGCCGTTACCGAAAACATCGGGTACCCAGCAGGTTTTGGGAGTGATGCCGAAGGTCTTTTCGGCATATCTTACGCCGTGAAGAAGCTGACGGACAAAGGATTCACCTGAAACGAGATTACAGTCGGGCTCAACCCACATTGCGCCGATATATTCCCATCTGCCCTCTTCGATGCGCTGCTTGACCTGCTTGAAGATGTTGGGATATCTCTTCTCCATTTCGATATAAGTGGGAGCTGTGCTCTGCGAGAAGATGAAATCGGGATACTGCTCCATGAGACGGAGCATTGTTGCATGAGTTCTGCCGAGCTTACGGACATACTCTTTATATGCCCACATGAAAACGATATCAAGGTGGGAGTTACCAACAAGCGAAAGAGTGCCTTCGGTCTTATAGTTGGGATTGTTATAAACTCTCTCCTTGAGAACCTTCTGAGCCTCAAGAAGACCTGCCTTGAACTCGTCACCCGTTACATCAAAGTTGACATGAGTGAAGGCTTCCTTGAGAGCGCTTCTGATAAGCTCTGCAAGACCTGTGTCAAGAACGGGCATGAAGAGAGCGTTGAAGATTGCCTTGAAATCCCAGTAAACCTCTTCGATTACGGGATCGACAACTCCGATAAATGAGCAGGAAAGAGTCTTGACCGTCGACTCGTTTGAATGCCATACATAATATGATTCAATGTCGATGTCGTAATGCTCGCCTGCAACGGCTTCGTTTGAAAGAAGAACGCTGTTTCTGAACGGGTCAAGTCCCTGATAGGGCTCGCCGTTGATCGAAAGAAGGGAGTCGCCGCCGAAATAAACATTCAGAGTTACCTTCTTGCCTGCGAAACGCTCGGGAATATCGAAGGAATTCTTGAAGAATGCGCTCCAGCCGTTGTTGCCCCACTTGTCGCCGACATTGAGGTCCTTCCATTCGTCATAAAGATATTCGTAATCACCGATACCCTTATAGATGCACTCCTTCATCTTCCATGCGGGGAGCGATTCGATATCGGTATAAATTCTCTTTTTAAGGGTTTTGAGCTTGACGTTGACAACATCGTCAAACGAGAAGATACCTCTCTGCTTGCCTTTTGTCGCATCACGCCAGTCATCAACATGAGCATCCATTGCGTCAAGAGCCGCAACGGCATCGAAATTTTTGATTTCTGCCAACTTGCATCGTCCTTTCGTTATGTGAATTTTGATTAAGTATTAGGATTAAACCAAATTATACCACATACAGTATAGCACCAAATTCTGCACATTTCAATATAAAAAGTTTTGAAAAATATTCGTTTTTATGATTTACATATTTAAACTAATGTGTTACAATAATTTGAATTTTATTTTTGAAAGGAAATCACGATGCTTCTTAACAAAACCGTAAACATCCCCGACCTCGGAATCATCGGTCCCGAGAGCGGTTTTCATCTTCTTGAAACAACAGAAGACGGCAAGTTCATAACAGGCAAAAACGGAGTTGACTGCATTGTCGCAACGGGCGACAAAAAGGTCGAGTTCGTTTCTTTCGGAAATCACACTCTCGCAGGTGTCAAGTCCGCAATTGCCTATCCCGTTTACTACCCCGTTTATCCCGTAAAGACCGAATATCCTCTCAACGCCGTTCTCATGGATCTCGACGGAACAACCGTGCGCAGCGAGGATTTCTGGATCTGGATCATTCAGATGAGCACGGCAAGCATGCTCGGCAACCCCAAGTTTGAGCTTGAGGATGCCGACCTCCCCTTCGTTTCGGGTCACAGCGTTTCCGAGCATCTTCAGTATTGCATCGACAAATACTGTCCCGGCGAATCGCTTGAAAAGGCAAGAAATTTCTATTTCGAGCATACTCACAGAGAAATGGAAGAGATCATGGCAGGCAGAGGCAAGGAAGGCGCATTCACTCCCACAGAGGGCGTCAAGGATTTCCTTCTTGAACTCAAGGACATGGGCGTTAAAATCGGTCTTGTCACCTCGGGTCTTTACGAAAAGGCATGGCCCGAGATCCTCTCCGCTTTCCGCACGCTCAGAATGGGCGATCCCAAGGATTTCTACGATGCAATCATCTCCGCAGGCTTCCCGCTCAGAAAGGGCAGCGTAGGAACTCTCGGCGAGCTTTCTCCCAAGCCCCATCCCTGGCTCTATTCCGAAACCTCGATCGTCGGTCTCGGAGAAGCCTTCGCAGACAGAAACAGAGTTATCGGCATTGAGGACAGCGGCGCAGGTGCATGCTCCGTTCGTCTTGCAGGATACACAACGATCGGCATCGCAGGCGGTAACATCGAATCGAGCGGCACAAAGGCTGTTTGCTCGCACTTCTGCAACAACTTTGCCGAAATCATGAAAATCATCAAAGGATAAGGAGAACCGATATGGATAAGAACAACAAGATTCAGTGCCATTTTATATCCAACACCCATTGGGACAGAGAATGGCGTTTCTCGGCACGCCGCACTCAGCATATGCTCGGCTACATGGTTGACATGCTCCTTGACATTCTCGACAAGAATCCCGACTATAAGCATTTCCATTTCGACTCGCAGACAATGCCCATTCAGGACTATCTCGAGGTTTATCCCGAAAAGAAGGAAAAGCTTCAGAAATATATCAAAGAGGGCAGAATCGCCGTCGGTCCCTGGTACTGCCTCCCCGACGAATTCACCGTCGGCAGCGAGGCTCTTGTCCGCAACCTTCTTCTCGGTCATAAGATCGGCAAGGAAATGGGCGGCATAAGCAAAACGGGTTATTCTCCCTTCGGCTGGGGACAGATCTCTCAGCTTCCTCAGATCTATGCGGGCTTCGGAATCAACTTCGCTTCTTTCTACAGAGGCATCAACACCTACAAGGCTCCCCGCTCCGAGTTCTTCTGGGAAAGCCCCGACGGTACACGCATCTGGGCATCCCGTCTGGGCAAAAGACCCCGTTACAACATCTGGTATGTTGTTCAGAGACCTGTTTATTTCAATCAGGAAAACGAAAACAACAGAGATATGCTCTGGAACGACAACAACGGCGTTTTCAAGCTCATCGACAGAGATTGGAAGCTTGACTATCAGTACACCCACCCCTTCTATGAGTATCACAGCGAAAACATTCAGGCAAGAGCCGAGCAGGCTATCGAAGAGCAGAACGGCGACTGGACGACCGCTCACCGCTTCTGGTCGGCAGGTCACGACTCCTCCTGCCCCGACGCAAGAGAGGTTCAGCTCATCAAGGACCTTGACAACGCTCTCCCCGATGCAGATGTTTTCCACAGCACTCTCAGAGAGATGGAGCAGAGCATCATCGACAATTTTGATCCCAACGCTCCCGTTCTCAAGGGCGAAATGCGTGACCCCTATACCAAGGGCAGCGTAAGCATTCTCTGCGGCTGGATCCTCTCCGCAAGAACATATATCAAGCAGGAGAACTTCGATACTGAAAGAAGACTCATCAACTACGCTGAGCCCTTCGCAGTTTTCGCATCTCTTGCAGGTGCTCCCTATCCTCAGAATTTCATCGATCTTTCATATAACTATCTTCTTCAGAACCATGGTCATGACAGCATCGGCTCCTGCGGCAGAGATGTTGTTTACGAGGATGTTATGTCACGCTACAGACAGTCGAGAGAGCTTTCAAGCTGCATCTTTGAGCGTGCATTCATGGACATCGCAGGCGACATCGATCTGAAGTCCTTCAGCCGTGACGACGCCGCAATCGTTGTTTTCAACCCTGCTCCCTTCAAGAGAAGCGAAACCGTTAATCTCAGAGTTGAAATCCCTGCAGAATGGAAGACGGGAACCTTCGAGCTTCTTGACGAAGACGGCAACAAGATCAGGTATCAGGTTATCGAGTCAAACGACAACAACGCTCAGATCATCCAGAACCCCAATGACACCGCAAACGTTCTTCACACAAGACAGCGTCTTATCGCCGCAGAGGTCAAGGATATCCCTGCCATGGGCTACAAGACCTACAAAATGCGTCCCACATACAATGTCCGTGCAACAACTCCCGTCACTCTTCTCAAGACAAATCAGGTCATGGAGAACGAATATCTCCGTGTTTCGTTCAACAGCAACGGCACTTACAATGTTCTTGACAAGGAGAACGGCAAGTCATACGAAAGCCTCGGCTTCTTCAAGGACGGTGGCGAGATCGGCAATCCCTGGGAGCATTTCGTTCCCGAATTCAACGAGATCTTCACCACTCTCAACGAAAGAGCGACCATCACTCTCCTTCGTGACGGCGAGTTTGAAACCGCATACAAGATCTCAATGCGCTGGATGCTTCCCGAAAAGCGTTCCGCTGATGAAAAATCAAGAAGCGAGCATAAGCTTCCCGTTGACATTGACAGCGTAGTTACTCTGCGCAAGGGTGCAAGATTCGTTGAAATCGAAACAACGATCAATAACCGCTGCGAAGACCATTATCTTCAGGTCGGATTCCCCACGGGCATCAAGAGCGAATATTCATATGCCCAGGGACAGTTTGACGTTATTGCCCGTCCCGTTGCGAAGCCCGACTATTCTCTCTATGACGAGATCCCCATGACCGAGCATCCCATGAATTCCTTCGTTGACCTCACCGACGGCAAGGTCGGCGCAGCTCTTCTCAATACAGGTCTTAAGGCTTACGAGGCAGCTGACGACGAGTGCAACACTCTCTATCTCTCGCTCATCCGTGCATATCCTCTGCGCATATGCGTAACCGCAGACATGCAGAATTACAGCGACTGGGACAAGGGCTCGCAGTGCATCGGCATCAACACCTTCCGCTATGCCTTCATGCCTCATAAGGGCAACTGGGAGGAAGGCAATGTATGGCAGGAGAGCGAACGCTTCAATCTTTACTGCACAGCCGCTCAGCTTGCTCCCACGACACACGGCAAGAATCCTCTCACTCACGCATTCCTTGAGCTCAAGGATGAAAACCTCAACATCAGCGGTATCAAGAAGAGCGAGGACGGCGAAGGCTATATCGTCAGACTCTTCAATCCCTCTGACAAGACAGTCAAGAATGCTATCCGTCTTAACGGCGGCATCGCTCCCATCGAAAAGGCTCAGTCACCCGTTGAAAGACAGATGGCGGAATTCGAGCTTCCCGCATATTCGGGCAAGAAGTGGAAGGAGATCAAGCTTGTCACTCTCGAAGAGCTCGATCAGGCTCCTCTCACCGTTGACGAAAACGGCTTTGCAGAGTTCGAGATCACGGGCAAGAAGATCCTCACAATTAAATTTGTCGGCTAAAAACAAAAATAACTGTCGGAGTTTAACCGCTCCGGCAGTTTTTGTTTTTTGATTTTATTGATAACCAATTTTGCTTGTAGGGCGGCTTGCCTTCAAGCAACCGCAGACAACAGCGCAAATCATAACGGCGGGATGAGGGCATCCCGCCCTACACAACAAATTTACCAATAATATAATTAATTTAATTTTCATCATTTTCATCTGAAAGTCCTTGTTATCGGACAGAATATGTTGTATAATACAGTTGCAAACACAAAGGAGGAGTTTGATTATGGCAAAATCCGCAAATCAAAAGCTCAAGCTTTTATATCTTCTCAGATTTCTCATGCAGCATTCGGACGAGGAGCATCCCGTCAGCATGGCTCAGATCATCGAAGAGCTTGCGAGAAACGGCATCTCCGCCGAAAGAAAAAGCATTTATGATGACATTGAAGCTCTCGGGCTTTTCGGAGTTGACATCGTTCAGCTCAAGGGCAAGAACGGCGGATACTATATCGGCTCCCGTGATTTTGAGCTGCCTGAGCTCAAGCTCCTCGTTGACAGCGTTCAGTCCTCAAAGTTCATCACGCAGGACAAAACATATAAGCTCATCAAGAAAATTGAAAATCTCGCAAGCATGTATGACGGCCAGCTTCTTCAGCGTCAGGTTTTTGTTACGAACCGTGTCAAGAGCATGAATGAAAGCATATATTACACCGTTGATGTAATATCCGATGCGATCACTCAGAACAAAAAGATCCGCTATCAGTATTTTGAATATACCGTCAGCAAGGAGCGTGTCCCCCGTCACGGCGGTGAATTCTACGAGGTCAGCCCCTTTGCTCTCATCTGGGATGACGAAAACTATTACATGCTCGCATGGGATTCGGACGCTGCAAAGATGAAGCATTACAGAGTTGACAAAATGCAGAAGGTCGCCCTTTCGGATAACGAGCGTGAAGGCATGGATGAATTTGAAAAATTCGATATGTCGGCTTATACAAAGACCGTTTTCGGAATGTTCGGCGGAACGGAGCAGAAAGTAAAGCTGCGCTTTGCAAACCACCTCGTCGGCGTTGTTCTTGACCGCTTCGGTGCAGAAACGACGATCATACCCGACGGCGAAGAGCATTTCACGGTAACCGTCAGCGTTGTTGTCAGTCCGCAGTTTTTCGGCTGGGTTTTCGGCTTCGGAAGCGAGGTTGAGATCCTCTCGCCCGAGGAGGTGCGCACGGAAATGAAAAAGCAGGCAGAGGAAATCTGCAAAAAATATTAAAAGGAGATATCAAAAAATGAACTAATCCCTGCAGCGGCTGACCGTTGCAGGGATTGATTTTTATACTGATTTATTTGCCGATTCGACAACCTTTTCCGCAATCGCTTCAAGCTGAGATACCGTTTCGAGGGAGCCTATTTCCTGCCTCAGGGCGGCGGCTCCTCTGATGCCCTTGATATACCAGGCGGCGTGCTTTCTTGCCTCACGCATTCCGACATAATCGCCCTTGTTTTCACAAAGCTGTTTTATATGGCGGAGCATGACATTCATTCTTTCTTCAATCGGGGGCTCAGGAAGAATGATTCCGTTATCGAAATATTCGTTGATCTGTCTGAACAGCCACGGTGCGCCGAGCGCTCCCCTGCCGACCATGATGAAATCACAGCCCGTTGTTTTCAGCATATTCTCTGCCGACAGAGCATCGACGATATCGCCGTTTCCTATAACGGGAACGCTCACGGCTTCCTTGACCTGCCTGATGATATCGAGATTGACGGGAGGCGCATACATCTGCTTTCTCGTTCTGCCGTGAACGGTTATTGCCGCCGCACCCGCTTTTTCGAGCAGGGTTGCCATATGAACGGCGTTGAGATTGTCTTCATCCCAGCCTGCACGGATCTTGACCGTTACGGGAACATCGACCGCCGAAACGACCTTTTCGGTTATCCTTGCGGCAAGGTCGGGGTCCTTCATCAATGCGCTTCCGCCGCCGTTGCCCGCAATCTTAGGAGCGGGACAGCCCATATTGATATCGATGACGGGGCAGCCCGTTGCCGCCGCTTTTTTCGCCGCCTCTGCCATTGTTTCGGGCTCACAGCCGAAAATCTGAACTGCCGCCGCCTTTTCGGTTTCACCGAGCTGCATGAGGCTGTCAGATTTTCTGTCGTGCATCGTCAGCCCCTTCGAGCTGACCATTTCGCTGACGACATATGCCGCACCGAATTCAATGCACAGCTCACGGAATGCTCTGTCCGCTACGCCTGCCATGGGAGCAAGAGCCGCATGACCGTTTATTTCAAAATTACCAATTTTCATTTGATTCTCCAAAGCAAAAACTTAAATTCAATTAATGTTATCATTATTTAAAATTAATTTCAAGATTTTTCATAAAATTGCTGAAATTTACAAAATATATGTTATAATATAAAATGGTTCAGATTTGACATTCAAAATGAGGTGATTCAGAATGAAACTTCTCGCCATCGACGGCAACAGCATACTCAACAGAGCTTTTTACGGAATCAAGCTTCTGACTACCAAAGACGGCAAACAGTTCACAAACGGAATCTACGGATTTCTTACCATACTTTTAAGATTAACCGAAGAGGTAAAACCCGATTCGGTCGCAATCGCATTCGATGTCAAAGCCCCCACCTTCCGCCATGAAATGTATGACGGCTACAAGGCAAACCGCAAGGGTATGCCCCCCGAGCTTGCTCAGCAGCTTCAGCCGCTGAAGGATCTCCTTGCGGCTATGGGCTATAAAATTCTTGAAGCTCCCGGCTGGGAAGCCGACGATATTCTCGGCACGCTCGCAGGAGCATGCGGAGAAAATGATTTCTGCTATATCGCAACGGGCGACAGAGATTCGCTCCAGCTTGTCAGAGACAATGTCAATGTGCTTCTTGCTTCGACGAAAATGGGCAGACCGCAGAGCGTTTGCTATGACAGAGAAAAGATCAGGGAAGAATATCTTGTCGACGCCGAAAAAATGGTCGATATCAAGGCTCTCATGGGCGACAGCTCCGACTGCATTCCCGGCGTTGCGGGCATCGGTCAGAAAACGGCGCAGGACCTTGTCAGCCGTTTCGGCACAATCGATGAAATATATGAAAATTTAGAATCGCTCGACATCAAAAAGGGCGTTCACGATAAGCTCGCAAACGATAAGGATATGGCATTCCTCAGCCGTGAGCTCGGAACGATCCGCAGAGATGCTCCCATCGAGAAAGATTATAACTATTATGTCCCCTCTGCCGTTGACAGCTTTAAGGTTACGCAGATGCTTGCTCAGCTCGAGATGTTCAAAATGATTGAGCGTCTTGACCTCAAAGCTCCCGAAAAAACGGTTGAAGAAGAGTCTGCGCCCGAGGTCTGCACAAACTGCTTTGAGCAGGAGGATCTGAAATATCTTTATAACAAGCTCAGAAAAGACGGCGAGGCATATTTCGTTTTTGACAGCGGAATTTTCTATTTCAAGGCTGACAACGGAGTTGCCGAAGTCGTTCCCATGAACGCAGGCTATGTTGAATTCTGCACCGAATTCCTTTTCAACAAAGACATAAAAAAATACACATACAATGCAAAAGCTCTCTATGCGTTCTTCTACGATTACGGAAACGATATCGAGGTCAACGGCATCTGCGGCGACGCCATGCTTTCGGCTTATCTCATCAATCCGTCATCGGGTGCGTATGACCTCAGAAGAATAATTGCGGAATATGCAAATGCGGAATTTTCCGAGGGCGATGAAAATGCGTTCTTTGCCGCATATCTCCCCTCTGCTTTTGAAAAGCTGAACGCTCTTATCGAAGAGCATAACCAGACAAATCTCCTTAACGAAATCGAGCTCCCGCTCTCAAGGGTTCTCGCCTCAATGGAGCGTGAAGGCTTCCTCGTTGATGCAAAGGGAATCAGAGAATTCGGCTCAATGCTTCAGGGCAGAATCGAAGGTCTTGTTTCCGATATCTATGCCGAGGCGGGCTATGAGTTTAATCTCAATTCGCCCAAGCAGCTCGGCGAAGCCCTTTTTGAAAAAATGGGACTTCCCGCAAAGAAAAAGACGAAGAGCGGATATTCCACGAGCGCAGATGTTCTCGAAGGTCTTGCCGAGGATTATCCGATTGTTGCAAGCATTCTCGAATACAGAACTCTTGCAAAGCTTAAATCAACCTATTGCGACGGACTTCTGAAGGTTATCGGCGACGACGGCAGAATCCGTTCAACGCTCAACCAGACCGAAACGAGAACGGGCAGAATTTCTTCAACCGAACCGAATCTTCAGAATATCCCTGTTCGCAGCGAGCTCGGAAGAGAAATGCGTAAATTCTTCAAAGCCCGTGACGGCTGGACTCTCATCGACGCCGACTATTCTCAGATCGAGCTTCGTGTTCTTGCTCATATGGCAAACGATGAAAATATGCTCGCCGCCTTTAACAACGGCGACGATATCCACGCCATAACCGCTTCTCAGGTTTTCAACATGCCTCTCATGATGGTAACGCCCCTCATGAGAGGCCGTGCAAAGGCGGTCAATTTCGGTATCGTTTACGGCATCGGTGCTTTTTCGCTGGCTAAGGATATCGGCGTTTCGAGAGCCGAAGCCGACAGCTATATCAAGGGCTATCTCGCCAATTTCAGCGGAGTGAGCCGATATATGAAAGAGGTTGTCGAAAAAGCAAAGGAAAACGGCTATGTCGAAACCGTTTTCGCCAGAAGAAGATATCTTCCCGAGTTAAGCTCCTCCAATGCGATGATGCGTGCATTCGGTGAAAGAGTCGCTCTCAACATGCCGATTCAGGGCACAGCCGCAGACATAATCAAAATCGCCATGATAAGAGTATGGAAAAGGCTCAGCGAAGAGCATCTTCGTGCAAGGCTCATCATGCAGGTACACGACGAGCTCATCGTCGAAGCACCCGAGGCTGAGGCAAAGACTGTTGCTCAGATCGTCAAGCAGGAAATGGAAAATGCCGTTAAAATGCGTGTTACCATGCAGGCTGATGTCAACATCGGCAAAACATGGTACGATGCGAAATAGTGAATAGCGAAGAATGAATAGTGAAGAGTTAAGGTATCAATATGAATATTTTATTTGTTTGCACAGGCAACACATGCCGCAGTCCCATGGCTGAGGGCATATTCGGAAAAATCGTTGCCGACAAGGGATTGAAAAATATAAAAGCTTCAAGCGCAGGTCTTTTCGCCATGACGGGCGACGAGGTTGCCGAGAATGCCGTCAAGGCGGCAGAGCGTTTCGGCTGCGATATCTCCGCTCACAGAGCAAGACGCATAACCTCATATATTCTCGATGAAACCGACCGCTTTGTCTGCATGACTCCCGAGCATGCCGCAAGCCTTGCGCTCTATGTTCCGTCGGATAAGATAACCGTCCTCGGAGGCGGTATCCCCGACCCCTACGGCGGAAATCTCGAAACCTATCTCACCTGCGCCAACAGCATCAGAAATGCTCTGCTGGCTCAGCTTGACGAGATAACTGCGGAGGAATCAGAATGAATTTCTCCGTAACCGAAATGAACATCGGACATGTTCCTGAGATCGCAGTTCTTGAAAAGGAATGCTTTTCATCGCCGTGGAGCGAAAATGCTCTTTCGGAAGAACTTGAAAACCCCGATTCACATTTTCTCGTTGCCGAAGCAGACGGGGTTGCAGGCTATATAGGAGTTCAGGAAATCTGCGGCGAGGCATATATAACGAACATCGCCGTTTTTGAACCCTTCAGAAAAGCCGGCATAGGCAGAAGGCTTCTGAAGGCGGCAATTGACGGAGCGATGTCAAGAGGCTGCGAGTTCATAACTCTCGAAGTACGGGTCAGCAACTCTGCCGCAATTTCGCTCTATGAATCCGAGGGCTTTGAAAAGGTCGGAATCAGAAAGAATTTTTATGCTTCTCCCGTTGAGGACGGAGCAATATACACAAAATATTTTTCCAAAGAGGTATCGGAATGAAAATACTTGCAATTGAATCCTCCTGCGACGAAACCGCAGCGGCAGTCGTTGAGGACGGAAGAAAGGTTCTCTCGAGCGTTATCGCTTCGCAGGTAAAAGAACATATCGTATACGGCGGAGTTGTTCCCGAGATTGCTTCAAGAATGCATGCTCAGGCAATATCGGGCGTTGTTTCAAAGGCACTCGAGGATGCAAAGGTAACATATAATGACCTTGATGCGATAGCCGTCACATATGCTCCCGGTCTTATCGGAGCATTGCTCGTCGGCGTAAACTTTGCAAAGGGTCTTTCCTATTCAACGGGACTTCCGCTCGTTCCCGTTCATCATCTTCGTTCGCACATAGCCGCAAACTATATCACGCAGCCCGAGCTCGAACCGCCGTTTCTCTGTCTTGTTGTTTCGGGAGGTCACAGCCATATCGTTGCAGTCAACAGCTATACCGACTTCACGATCATCGGCAGAACCCGTGACGATGCCGCAGGCGAATGCATGGACAAGGCGGCAAGAGCGATGGGACTCCCCTATCCGGGCGGAGTCAACCTCGATAAAATCAGCGTTGACGGCGATCCATCTCTTTATAAGCTTCCCCGACCCCATGTTGACGGCAGCGAATACGATTTCAGCTTCTCGGGACTAAAGACCGCCGTTGTCAACACGATCCACAACGCAAAGCAGAAGGGTACGGAAATCAGCATTCCCGACCTCGGTGCGGCATGCATCGAAACGGTTGCCGACTGTCTGGTCAAAAACACAGTCAAAGCCGCCGAAGAATACGGCTTCAGAAAGATTGCGCTTGCGGGCGGCGTTTCGGCAAACTCCCGTCTGAGAGCAAGAATGAAAGCCGTCTGCGAAGAAAAGGGATGGGAGCTTTTCATGCCCGAGCTTTCCCTCTGCGGCGACAATGCGGCGATGGTCGGAGCTCAGGGATACTATGAATTTCTGAACAAGAATATTGCAGGATTGGAGCTCAACGCTTTCGCTACGATGCCGATTGACGAATAAACCGATAAAAAATACCGATAAAATGAAATTTCAAAATTTAATTTATGCAAATATTGACTTTTATTTTAAAGATGATATAATTATAATGGGTTAGGTTGGAAATGATATTTATATCATTGGTCGTTTTACACAAAAACCAACCCAGCTCCAAAATGATTTGTTAATTTTTAGTTGGTTTTTCCACAATGAAAGGAGAAGTTACTATGGAAAATATGACATCCAACAAGAGCGTTCTTTCCTGGATTCAGGAAAAAGTTGAACTCGTTAAGCCCGACAGCATTGTTTGGATTGACGGCAGCGAAGAACAGCTCGAACAGCTTCGTGCAGAAGCTTGCTCAACAGGCGAAATGATCAAGCTCAATGAAGAGCTCCTCCCCGGCTGCTATCTCCACAGAACAGCAGTTAACGACGTTGCAAGAGTTGAAGGCAGAACCTTCATCTGCGCTCCCACAAAAGAAGAAGCAGGCCCCACCAACAACTGGATGGATCCCGCTGAAGCCTATGAAATGCTCTACGCTATCGCAAAGGACAGCTACAAGGGCAGAACAATGTATGTTATCCCCTATTCAATGGGTCCCGTAGGTTCAAAGTTCTCCAAGGTCGGCATTGAGCTGACTGACTCGATCTATGTTGTTCTCAACATGGCTATCATGACAAGAGTCGGCAAGGCTGTTCTTGAAGCTCTCGGCGACAGCAACGACTGGGTAAGAGGTCTTCACTGCAAATGCGAAATCGACGAAGAGAAGAGATATATCTGCCAGTTCCCCCAGGACAACACCATCATCTCCGTTAACTCAGGTTACGGCGGAAACGTTCTTCTCGGCAAGAAGTGCTTCGCTCTCAGAATCGCTTCCTATCAGGGCAAGAACGAAGGCTGGCAGGCAGAGCACATGCTCATTCTCGGTCTTCAGAAGCCCGACGGCGAAATCAGATATATCTGCGCCGCATTCCCCTCAGCTTGCGGAAAAACCAACCTTGCCATGCTTATTCCTCCCGAGGGATATTATAAGAACGGCTACCGTGTATGGTGCGTAGGCGACGACATTTCTTGGATCCGCAAGGGTGACGACGGCAGACTCTATGCCATCAACCCCGAAAACGGCTTCTTCGGCGTTGCTCCCGGCACAAACGAAAAGTCCAACCCCAATGCTCTTGCATCAACAAAGCAGGGCACTATCTTCACAAACGTTGCTCATAACCTTGACAACAACACCGTTTGGTGGGAAGGTCTTGACAAGAATCCTCCCGCAAACGCTATGGAATGGAAGGGCAACCCCTGGAACGGTCAGGAAAGCACAGAAAAGGGTGCTCATCCCAACAGCCGTTTCACAGCTCCCGCAAAGAACTGCCCCTGCATCAGCTCCGAATTTGAGAATCCTCAGGGCGTTCCGATCTCCGCTATCGTATTCGGCGGCAGAAGAGCAAAGCTCGCTCCCCTCGTTTATCAGTCAAGAGATTGGAACCACGGCGTATTCGTCGGTTCGATCATGGCTTCCGAAACAACTGCTGCAGCTGCAGGCGCAGTAGGCGTTGTCCGCCGTGATCCCATGGCTATGCTCCCCTTCTGCGGATATAACATGGCTGATTACTGGCAGCATTGGATCAACATCGGTGCAGGTCTTGATCCCGAAAAGGCTCCCAAGATCTTCAACGTAAACTGGTTCCGCAAGGATGACGAAGGCAACTTCATGTGGCCCGGCTTCGGCGATAACCTCCGTGTTCTCGACTGGATCATCGACCGCTGCGAAGGCAAGGTTGACGCTGACGAAACAGCTATCGGCTTCGTTCCCAAGGCTGAGGACATCAACCTTGAAGGCATCGAGGATGAGGTAAGCACAGAACAGCTCAAGGAGCTCCTCAGCGTTGATGTTTCCCTCTGGGGCGACGAAATCGCAGGCATCGAGGAATTCTACAGCAAGTTCGACAGACTTCCCGAAGCTCTTGTTGCTGAGCTCAACACTCTTAAAAACAACATTAAATAATCATTCAGGGCGACACTTCATGCGGAGTGCCGCCCTTTTGTTGAGGTAAAATATGAAACATTATAAATATATCCTCTTTGACCTTGACGGCACGCTGACCGACCCTGCCGTCGGAATAACAACCAGCGTTGCCTATGCTCTGAAAAAATTCGGCATTGAGGTTGATGACATATCATCGCTCAATCATTTCATCGGGCCTCCCCTGCTTGACTCATTCATGGAACACTACGGCTTCTCCGAAGAAAAAGCACAGACTGCAATCGATTATTACAGAGAGCGTTTCAGAGTCAAGGGGCTTTATGAAAATGTTGTTTACGACGGCGTTGAAAACATGCTTGAAGCGATGAAAAAAAGCGGCAGAGAAATCATCCTCGCCACCTCGAAGCCCGAGCCTTTTGCAAAAGAGATCCTTCGCCATTTCGGACTTGATAAATATTTTCTTTTTATCGCAGGAAGCAATTTTGACGGAACACGCACCGCTAAAGCAGAGGTTATTGAATACGCTTTGGAAAGTGTAGGTGTAACAGATAAATCCGCCGCCGTCATGGTCGGCGACAGAAAGCACGATATCATCGGAGCTCAGAAAACGGGGCTCGATTCGATAGGAGTGCTTTTCGGCTACGGAAGCCGAGAAGAGCTTGAAGCGGCGGGCGCAACATATATAGCGGTAACTGTTGATGATATCACCGAACTGATTACAGGATAAAAATAAGGGGCTGTTTTAGCCGCCTTCCGATATGACAGCATATGCAATTTTGAAACGGTATAACCTCGGTTATGCCGTTTCTTTTTGTGTGCATCTGCTGTAAAACTTATTTAATAATTCGTTTGGTAATATGCCTGCATAGTTGTAGCTGATTATAACTTTCTGCACTCTTTTACCTGATGATTTATCAGGTTTTTGAACATAAACAGCTTTCACCATATCGTTGAGAATGGCAGGAGTCAGTTCTTCAATGCCGACATATTTCTTTGCTGTGCGGATAAACTTTTCAATGTTATCCGTTTTTTCTTGAATTTCCTGAATTTCTTTGTTTAACAACTCGATTTTTTCTTTCAGTTCGGTTTGCTCTGTTTCGTAATCGTCAGAAAGCATTTTAAATCTTGTTTCTGAAAGATTACCGTTTACAAGGTCTTCATAAACACGCTTGAATAATCGGTCAAGTTCGGAACAACGGTTTTCAGCCTTTTGAAGCATTTTTCTTTTGGTATCAAGTTCTTTCTTCGTTTCGCTTGATTTCAACGCTCCGAGTGCTTCTCTGAATTCGTCTTCAAAAGCCGAAACACACAAGCAGACAAGCTGAATGTTTTGGAGTGTTCCTTCTTCAAGAACAACCGCACGTATAAAATGAGAATCACATTCTTCTGTGCTTCGCTTTCTTGACGATGAGCATACAAAGTGGTCTTGCCGTGTTTTATAATTGTTCATTGCACAGTAATACATTTTACTGCCACAATCTGCGCAACGGGCAATTCCCGAAAACATATTTGTTTTGCCTGTCTTTGTTGATCTGCGTTTGTTCTGTCGAAGTTTCTGTACTCTTTCAAAGGTTTCTTCATCAATGATTGCTTCGTGCGTGTTTCTGAAAACTTTCCACATTTCGGGTGGGTTTGCGATCTTCTTGTTGTTTTTGTAAGATTGTTTACGGGTTCTGAAATTCACCATATGACCTGCATATTCGTATTTTTCAAGAATACCCGAAACCGTGCGTGAGTGCCACCCATATGGATTTTCTGTCGGTTTGGTTGGAGAATTTACACCGTTTTATGCCAATGTACGGTTGGAGTTTCAATCTTATCTGCTTTCAGAATATTTGCAATTTGTGAAGGTCCGTAACCCTCCATACAAAGATTAAAAATTCTTTTAACTACTTGAGCCGCTTCTTCATCAACAATCCATTGTTTAGGATTATCGGGGTTCTTCGTAAAACCGTATCCAAGGTTCCCTGCACCAACAACAGTTTCCGGATATTCATCAAAAGAATGTCTTATTCTTCCATACCTATGATTGATTTACTTAAAAGCGGTAAGATTAACACAAGACTGCTTTGCGAAATCGCAACTCACGAGGATTTCAGAAGATTTCTGACAGATATTGAAATCTATGATGACCGAATCGCTGATATGAGAATCAACGATTTGAATGCCGTTCTCGGTGTTGTGCGAAATGCGGCAATGGAGAAATGTCCAGATGAAAACGATTTGTACGTCAGAACATTGGAGCTTGCTCAGATTGATGAAGATGAATTTTTCAGTCACGTGACACATAAAGACCTTGACCGTATTATCAGTACAATCCGTGAAAACCACAAAAAAGACAGAACAACGGCGGACACAGTTTCGCCTGCGGCAGATGCACAAAAGCAGTTGCAGGATGCGTTGAGTTTTGAGGGCAGCGACGAAGAAAAGAAGGTCAGAATGTATCTCAACTCTCTCGGCATCGATTACGACTCTTTGACCAAGGAGGAGCTTGTAACACAAATAAATATCCTCAAGAAATCAAAACATATGAAAAGTCCGTATAGTCAAAGAGGGAAAAATAAAAAGAAACATAAATGATAAAGCAGGCAACATCGAAAAAATGTTGCCTGCGAGATTAGTTATGACACTTGTCAAATAACCTTTTTAAATCACTTCAAAATTTTAAATTTGCCGATTACAGGCAGTTCCTTTGCTCTGCCGTTAAGGGCATTGATAATACCGATAACTGCAAGAACTGTAATAACAAGACCTGCAATGGGAGCAACTATCCAGCCGATAACAGGAATAACCGCAACAACGGAAGCGATGATACCGCCGAGGAAAAGGACAAGACCCTGATTTGTGTGGAAACGGGCAAATTTTGAATCCTTTGCCGCAAGCAGCGGGATAAGGAAGAGTATGTAGGCGAGAACAGCCATAACCTTGTTCTTTTCGATATCCTGTGCATCGTATTCGGCTGTTGTATCTGCCGTATTGTTGAATTCATTGAATTTTTCTGATAAATCAAGGGGTTGATTCTGCTGAACGGGTGCTTCAATGGGTGCACCGCAGTTTGTGCAATTCATAACACCGTCTTCTACCTGAGTGCCGCACTGTTTACAAGTTAACATAATAAAATCCTCCTTTAATTCAGATAATCGTTTAACGCATCTTTTATTGCATCTTCATTTTCTGCAAGGTAGCTTTCAGCTTCATCCATAGTATCGCTCATACTTTTCTGCAGACCTGCGCCGATATCAACCTTTGCACCGTCATAATAGAACAGCTTGCCGAGCTCGCTGTCTTTGTTGTTATCATATTCATCGCTGACATAAACAACATAAATCTTGCCGTCAACTCTGAATGCCCAGCCTTTCATAAGCCAGCCGCCTATTGCTTCTTCAAGGGTTACTTCGCCGAGAGCATCCTCTCCGTCGCCTGCGAACTCATAGCCTCTGATGTTGTAGCCGTCATCGGAAGCCTTTGCAGTAGCATCAAAGACCTTTTTATACCACGCATCAAACTCGTCATCTGTAACTTCGCCCTCTGCTTTGGTGAAGGTGATTACGGCATGACCGTAGCCTGATGCAGGGTCATCGGCATATGCGGAATATTTTGATTTCAGCTTCCATTCCCAGTCAGGCTTGATGTCGTCAAACTTGATGCCGACAGCCTTTTTCAGATAATACTCAACTGCTCCCTGACTGAAGGATTCGTGTTCTTCAGCTTCTTCAAGAGCCTTGTCAACAACATCCTGGGCATTGATCGTTTCGTTGTTTTCGCCGTTTGCCGCAGTTGTTGTTTCACCGTCTTTGTCACCGCAGGCGGCGAAGGCGAGAAGCATAACAACGGCAAGTAAGATTGCTAAAAGTTTTTTCATTGTGATTTCCTCCTTGGTTATTAGGTTATATTAAAACTTTGTGCTTTAATATCGTTTTTGGTGTTGTGATCAGATATTAATCTTTCTGACTTTAAAAATCCGGCGTCTCTGACATCTGTTTTGTTATGCCTTTTTTCACTGTCTTACATTTCACAACATTTTTGATTTTTAGACTTGACTTTTAATAGTTAGTCTTTCGTATTATTTCAGTTGCTGACCGCATTTAGGGCAGCATTTGTCTTTCTTTTTGCATTTGGTCTTGCAGTTGGGGCATTTCTTCTTTTTGGCTGCGATCATGATGATGAGCACAATCACAAGAATAACAGCCAGCGCAATTGCAATCCAGATGAAGATGCACAGTCCGAAAGGAACGGAACAGAAGCCGCACAGAGAGCATTTGTCTTTTTCATCCACAGGGGGCTTTTCTTCCGGTGCCTTGTTCGTTTCGCCGGGATTCTCCTGTGTACCGCCGCCGTTTAACTCAAGCACGTTTGACCATTCGGAGGGGCCGTGGGTGCCGGTGAAGCGGATGCGGAGCTTGACATTGGTGTTTTCCTCAATGGGTACATCATCATTGTACGCGCCTCGGCTGCCGTTCCAGAGGCACCAATCATCCCCGGAATCTGCGGTGCTGAACTCGATCCATTCACCGCCGTCGATGCTGACCTGCGTTTCAAGCCCGTCGAACTGACCTTCTTCTTTCATCAGGTAGTACACGCCGTTCATCCAAACCGATTCGGGCGTGGTCTGTGCGTACTCAATGTGGCTGTTCTCGTCGCCCTCGGAAAGCACGATCTTCATATCTGAGATGATGGGAGCTGCATATGTAGTCGGCTCATCGGGGGTGATCTGCGTGCTGTTCTTGCCGAAGACAGCACTTTCCGACCAATCGGAGAATTTGGACTGTTTTGTGCCGATCTCATTCTTCTCGGCATCGAAGGTTTCCCACTCCATATAATAGCGGCAACGAATGTAAAGACTGTGGTTCTCCACATCGAAGGAATAAATATCTTCCTCGTAGCCGTCACCTATAAACCTTTCGGTAAGGATAGCAGGCTTATAAGGAACGAAGGTATCGGAATCGGGGCCTTCGTAGTAGGTCAGCCAGAAGAACTCAAAATCCTCCATCAGTTCAGAGCGGAGGGACTGAACCGGATATCCGTTTACATGGCCGTCGTTGTAATACTCGGTATCCCATTCCTCGTTGTGCTGCCAGCTATCCTCACCGTCGAGAGATACATCGTACTGCATTACGAGGTTAAATGAATACAGACCGTATTTCTCGTAAAATGCATCGCTGTCACGGTCGTACTCTGCCGCAAGCAGTGCTACATCGGGATCGGCGACCATGATCATTCGCAGATGGTCGTGATGACCTTCGGTTGCATCCCCGTCGGTATAGACGAAGTAATTGGGGGCTTTCGGGGCAGGCAGTTCAAATTTCGATATGTCGTTTTCCTCCGCCGCAAATGTCATCACCGAGAAAACAGATAACAGCAAAATCAATGACAGCAAAAATGCCAATAATTTTTTCATTGCATTTTCCTCCTCTTTGAATATGTTTTTTATGAAATGCTCGGAATGAGCTTATTCAACCACAAGTCTTCCGTCAATCTTATGGTCAAGATTCTGATGTGCGGAAAGATATTCGTCAAGTATCTCTCTGCAGGAGGTTGAAAGAATTCTCGGTCTGCCGTTTTTGCATATTTCATCATATGAAACCGAGAAAAAGCTTTCAAAGTTTATAAAATGATAATGCTGAAGCCCGATTTTATAGATTTTGTTGTCATCAATCGGTTCCCCGTTAAGAGAAAAATCCTTGAATTCATGAGTGCTGCGGTTATAAATAACCCTCATTCCCCTTGAAAGCTGATAAAATTCGCAATGCGAGCCTGTCCAGACCTCATCACGGAGCATAAATTCAATCATCCGCCTGAACTGTTTACCCGTTACCATCAGCATATGGGCTGCATCGTCATACGCAAAGCACTCGACAAAATCGGAGAAGAGAACAATCGGACCGAGTTCTGTGCTTCGCAGGCTTCCCGAACCGAGAAGCATAACATCAAGTCCGAGGCTTTCGCACAGTATGTCGGCAAAAAGTCCGCCGATTTCTGTTTCACGGTAGCGTGACGGATGGGTAAGCCGGCGTTTGAATTTCGTAACAAGGCGGCTGTATTTTTTGTCAGTCTGACCTTTGTAGAATTCAATTATCTTTTCAAGTGCTTCATCTCTCGGGCAGGTTTCTTTGCATATGGGAATGCTCTGCCAGTTATAGCTGTCAACACGGTTTTCGTCGGTGTTGACGGTTATGTCAAATCTTCCGATTTGATCGGTGCCAGTTCCCGCCTGCACGATAATAATATCGTTTACAACCTCGGGCTCGGTGATGAAAGTATGCGAATGACCTCCGATGATAATATCCACACCCCACGCAGGGTCAAGCTTTGCGGCAAGCTCTTTGTCTTCCTCAAAGCCGATGTGTGTAAGAAGAACGGTCAGGTCAACATCAACGGCATTATAGGTGTTACATATTCTTCCTACCTCGCAGGCAGCTTCGTTGATGTCAACAAATGTGCCGATAAGTCCGTCTTTTTTTGTAAGTGCAAGCACCTCTTCGGTCAGAATGCCGATAAACAGAATTTTCATTCCGTCAATTTCAGCTATATGGTGAGGCTTGAAAAGCCTTGCACCGTTTGTTTTTATATAAAGGTTTGCGTTGATAATCGGAAATTTGGCACATTTCTCAATGAACAGGAGGTGTGCAATTCCGTAATCCGCCTCGTGGTTGCCGACGGTCACAACATCCGGGGCAAGCATATTCATAATTTCGATTGTCGATACTCCCTGATATTCCGAGTCAATAACAGAGCCTCTGAACATATCGCCCGCAACGCAGTAAATGCAGTTTTCAGCTTCCGCTCTGACCTTGTTGACATACCCCGAAAGCATTGAAACTCCGCCCACAAGGCTGCTGTCAATTTCCTCGGCAA
>JAFSFB010000017.1 GCA_017435385.1 Clostridia bacterium
GTCTTGCCCCCATTGCCTGATTTACGATTTAACCCTTTTCAATTACCACCAGAGTAGGAAAGCTCATAATGCCGAACTGACTCGCCAGCTCCACATCTTCATCCAAGTTGATCTTTCCGACCTTGATGTCGGGGCGCTCATCAGCGATTTCCTCAACAATCGGTACTACCATTCGGCAGGGGCCGCACCATGGTGCCCAAAAGTCCAGAAGGACTTTCTTATCGGAATTTAATACTTCATTTTGAAAATTGTTTTTGTTGATATTGATAGCAGACATATTTACGTCCTCCTTTTTTCTTTGTGGCTTCATTATATCACAGCTTTTGTTGCTGTTCTGTGATAACATCACATTTCTGCTTTTTCTTCAATGTAGCCAATATCACAAGTCAATATGCACTTTCGAGAATTTTGCGTATTTCTACACTTTGCAAAATTGCTACCGTGTTTTGCTTGCTGTCTACGTACAGGTTGCGATGAAAAAACATTTCTTCTTTGTCTACTGCGGATCAATTTTTGATATAGAAAGAAAAAACGACCACCAGTGTTGAGAAAATTCAACGACTGCGAAGTCGTTTTTTGACCACAGTTTATCCCACATCTGCAACCGGAACATACGGACACAACGGAAATAAAAGCACCAAAGAGGATGTGATTTTGAGCAGAAAGGGTTAGGAATAACAGGAAATGTCTATAAAGTAGGGTTTTCCTATCATTTGGGATCGTGAAATAGAAGGTATTGTCGAAAACCTGAATTATTACAAAATAAACGAGTTTTCAATTTCAAGCAATTTCAGCGGACTCATCACAATTCTTGCAGCATTTGATAAGTACGGCTTTACAATAACAGGCATAACGGATGCAAAGGAAACTTACATCGATTTGACAACAAACGAGAGGACTGTTTCAAAAGCAATTAGGATGGTGAGAAAATGAAAACAATACCAAAAGAAACACTCGCAATGCTGCGTGAGAAATATCCGACAGGAACAAGAGTCGAGCTTGTGCATATGGATGACCCGTACACAAGTCTCACTACAGGCGACAAAGGAACGGTCAGGTTCATTGATGATATGGGCACCATCCACATCAGCTGGGATTGCGGTTCGTCCCTCGGTGCGGTTTACAGGGTGGATATAATAACGAAAATCATATAAATCAACGGTTATATATTGTATAAAGATGGTTGTATAGGGTTTCGGAAACAACCGCAGAAAACAACACAAAAAAGCGTTGCACGGTGGGCGGAATATGCCACGAATGCTACGCTTTATTTTTGAAACTATTGATATGCAAGGGTTTGAGATGGTTAAATAACAATACCGCAGTTGACACGATTGTATCAACTGCGGTATCTTTTCTGGCGGAGAGTTAGGGATTCGAACCCTAGGTGAGTTTCCCCACACAGCATTTCGAGTGCTGCACCTTCGACCTCTCGGACAACTCTCCGTTTATTCATTTTTGATGCTCTGCTATTTTAGCAGATTTCAGCGGTGTTGTCAATCCGTTTTTCATCAATGTCTGTTATAAATTATTGCTTAATATTTTAATTATTATATGTAAAAATGACGAAAAGACGGATTTTGGTTGACTTTTTTGCTTTAGTATGATACTGTATTAACACAATAAAAGCCGCTATCGGCTGAAAAAGGAGTAATATTTATGAAAAAAATACTTGCAATTCTCCTCGCACTTTCAATGGTATTCGCTCTCGGCGCATGCGCAAACAAGCCTGCTGCCGAAAAAACAGATGCAGAATACATCACCGAAAAGGGTGAAATGATTATCGGTATCACACTTTTTGCTCCCATGAACTACTATGACGCAAAGAATGAGCTCATCGGCTTTGAAACCGAGTTTGCTAAGGCTGTCTGCGAAAAGCTCGGCGTTACCGCAAAGTTCCAGGAAATCAGCTGGGCTGCAAAGGAAACAGAGCTTAACGGCAAGACGATCGACTGCATCTGGAACGGCATGACGATCGATGCAGAAAGACTCGAAAACATGTCCATCTCCACTCCTTATATGCAGAATAAGCAGGTTCTCGTTATGAAGGCTGACAAGGCTGCTGCTCTCACAAGCGTTGACGGACTCAAGATCGCTGCAGAAGGCGGCTCCGCAGGCGCAAATGTTATCGAAAACGATACATATTTTGCAAATGCTCAGTTCGTTGAGGTTGAAGATATGGCTGCCGCTCTCATGGAGGTTAAGGCAGGCACATCCGACGGCTGCGTTATCGACTACGTAACAAGCCTCGGCTCAATCGGCGAAGGCACAGACTATGCAGACCTCGTTGTTGTTGAAAGCGCAAAGTTTGCTCTCGGCAACGATGAGCAGTACGGCATCGCATTCCGCAAGGGCAGCGATATGACAGCTAAGGTCAATGCCGCTATCACAGAGCTTGTTGCTGACGGCACTCTTCAGACCATCGCCGCAAAGTATAAGCTCGAAGATCAGCTTATTGCGAAATAATTAAAGATACAGGAAGATATCAATGACTGAAATTTTGCTTAGTGCTGCACAGGGCGGCTTCATGAATTCGGAGTTTGCGGAGGTTTCAATATCTCTGCTCGACGGTCTTTGGCAAAACATCAGACTCTTTGCGTCAACGCTTCTTTTTGCGCTGCCTCTCGGTCTGGTTATTACCTTTGGATCGATGTCGAAATTCCGTCCCCTTAAATATCTGACGAGGATGTTTGTCTGGGTTATCAGAGGAACACCCCTCATGCTTCAGCTTTTCGTTGTTTTCTATGTGCCGGGACTCCTTTTTGATGTTCCGATGCAGGACAGAATGACGGCGGCTCTGATTGCCTTTGTTATCAACTATTCCGCATATTTTTCGGAGATCTACAGAGGCGGAATCGAGAGCATTCCCAAGGGACAGTATGAAGCTTGCCAGGTTCTCGGCATGACAAAGGGACAGACCTTCTTCAAGGTCATCCTCATGCAGGTCGTCAAAAGAGTTGTTCCCCCGATGAGCAACGAGATCATCACTCTTGTCAAGGATACCTCTCTTGCGAGAGTAATCGCCGTTTCCGAAATTCTGATGGCTGCAGAACGCTTCTCAAGAAAAGGCGTTATCTGGCCGCTTTTCTACACGGCTGTTTATTTCCTTGTTTTCTGCGGCGGACTTACTCTTCTTTTCGGCTGGATCGAAAAGAAGCTCGACTACTATAAAGGTTAAGGTGCAGCCATGGCAATACTTGAAGTTACAAATATTCATAAGAGCTTCGGAAGCAACCATGTTCTCAACGGAATCAGCTTCTCTCTTGATGAGGGATCGGTGCTTTCTGTCATCGGCTCCTCGGGCAGCGGAAAAACGACGCTTCTGCGCTGCATAACCTCGCTCGAAACAGCCGATCAGGGAAAGATCGTTGTTAACGGAAATATTGTTTTCGACAGCGAAAATCAGCATAAATTCACTAAAGAAGAGATAAGAAAAAACCGTCTTTCGGTCGGTCTTGTTTTCCAGTCGTTCAACCTCTTTCCGCAGTACAGCGTTCTTGATAACGTCACCCTTGCGGTAAAGCTTCAGGCGAAGAACAGAGAGGATTACAAGGCGAACAAGAAGCAGATCATCGAGCAGATCGAAGCGGAGGGACTGGAGCTTCTGAGAAAGGTCGGCCTTGCTGAAAAGAGGGATGCGTATCCCTGCGAGCTTTCGGGCGGACAGCAGCAGAGAGTTTCGATTGCGAGGGCTCTTGCGATGAAGCCCGACATTCTCTTCTTTGACGAGCCGACATCTGCGCTCGATCCCGAGTTGACGGGCGAGATTCTCAAGGTTATCAAAAGCCTTGCGGCGGACAACATGACGATGGTTATCGTAACTCACGAAATGTCGTTCGCAAGGGATGTTTCGGACTATATAATCTTCATGGACGGCGGCGTTATTGCGGAGCAGGGTACACCCGAGCAGGTTATCGTCAATCCGAAAAATGAACGCACAAAGGCGTTCCTCAGCCGCTTCCAGCAATAAAAAAACAAGCGCAACGGTTGGTTCAGCCGTTGCGCATTTTTATTTAATATGTGATTAATAGCAGAGCTTATCGGTTTCCATGTAACGAACGCCCATGTTATAGAGCATTTTTGCGTCTTCGATCGTGTTGACTGTCCAGAAGGAAAGTCCGATTCCGTTATCGATTGCAAGCTGAATGCTCGCCTTGTCGTTGTCGCTCAGACAGGGCGAGAGCCATGTGTTGCCGAGAGCCTTTGCGTCGGCGATGCTTTTCTCATCTATCTTGCCGACGAGATACCAGAGCTCGATATCCTTGTTGAGGGCTCTGATCGCCTTGAGCTGCTCAAGGTCGAAGGAAATGATGATCGACTGCTCGGTCAGGTTTCTCTCTTCAACCGCTTCGAGGATCGTGTGCAGCATGTCAAAGTTTTCGGATTTGATCTCGATCTGAGGCCTTGTTTTTGAACCGACAAAAACATCGAGGTATTCCTCGAGAGTGGGCATGCCGAGCCCCTCATATGCCCAGAAATTCGAGCCGTTCTTGAAGCGGAGCTTTCTGACCTCTTCAAGGGTCATATCCTCAACTGCTCCCAATTGGCAGAAACGTCCGTTGACATCGTCGTTATGGAGAAGAACCCAATGACCGTCTTTTGTAAGGCGGATGTCGCATTCTGCCGAATAAAAGCCGAGCTCGACAGCTCTTTGATAAGCAGGAAGAGAGTTTTCGGGAGCGACGGCGGTTATGCCTCTGTGCGCAGTCAGATATATGGGATCGTCAACTGAGCCGACATTGTTTTCGCTCAGAGAGATCTGATCGAAGGGAAGATTGAAAATCTTTGCGATATGAACGAAGGGGAGAAAGGGACACATAAAAACGGGAACAAGGAGCGAGGATATGATTTGGTTGAGAAATGTCATTTTTGCCACGACCTTTTTGAATTTTTTCGCAATAAACGGGAGGGCTTCAGATGAAGACCTCCCGCAAACATTGTGCTGAGATTGATTATTTGGCTTCTGCTGTTTCCTTCTTTTCTGCTGCAGCATCAGCCTCTGCATTTTTCTTTGCTTCAATAGCATCGAGAGCCTTGTTCATCATTTCACGGATCTCCTCTTTGGGAGTGCCTTTTTCAACAAGCTCAAAATATTCCTCTGCAGGAATGCCGCCGACAAAGCACTGCTTATACTTGACAGGTGTTCCCTTGACGGCGAGAATGATGTTGACAGCGAGAAGAACGAGGAGCATTCCGATATAAACAAAGATGCCTGCGCCGATCTTTCCGCTGAGATATCCGCCGAAAACAGCTGAGCCGTTTGAAGCGAAAACGCTGAAGAATACGATCGAAGCAACGGCGAATGCGATTGCAAGACCGTTGAGAATGAAGTTTCTGACATTACCCTTGGGACCGCATGCCGCCATGAGAGCAACAAGGCTGACGATGACGAAAACAAGCGAAAGGGCGAGAGCAACAAGAGCACCGGCATAGCCGATGAACATTGTGCTGAGCGTTGCCGAGCCGAGCATTGCAAAGAGTGCATCAAAATCAAGACCCGAGAAAACATTGACCAGCTCGATGAGGTTGACTGCCGTTGTCTTATCTCCCATGAAAGGAGACTTGAAGCTGATTTCGCAAAGGGGAATCAGCAGAGCTGCGATGGGAAGAAGGGAAAGGAAGATTCTGGCTATTGTAAGCTTTGAACCGATAAAAGCAGCTTTGAGTCTGTCGATTCTCTTCTGGAGTCTGGCGTGCTCCGCTTCGGCGGCATCCGCTTCATCGAGAAGTTTATCTTCAAGACCGTAATAAACAAGATTAACACCGCATTCGGGGCAGTTGGGTTTCCAATCAAATAATGTGAGCTTGCGACCGCACTTGGGACAGTTTGCCATATGCTTTCCTCCAATATTTCAGAGTTTTTACAGTATATAAAATTTTAACATAATATAGGACTTAAATCAATAGTAAACAATAACTAAAAAGAGCACCCAAAATTCGGGCATAATGCCGATTGGTGCTCTTTTTTTGCTGCTTTATGTAAGCCCGCCGTCTGCTGTTATAACCTGAGCGGTGATATACGACGAGTCGTTTCCTGCGAGAAAGGAGATGATTCCTGCGATCTCTTCGGGAGTGCCGAATCTTCCGGCGGGAATTTCTTCGGCGAAAGCGGCTTTGTCTTCGTCGGAGAGGATCGAGTTCATCTTTGTGTCGATCGCTCCGGGGGCAATGCAGTTGACCTGAATGTTGCTCGGGGCAAGCTCCTTGCCGAGAGCTTTTGTGAAGCCTATAACGGCGGCTTTGGTTGCCGAATAGACGGTTTCGCAGGAGGCTCCGCAGATACCCCACATCGAGGAAATGTTGATTATTTTTCCGCTTTTTCGCTGAACCATGTATGGCACGGCGAATTTGCAGCAGTTGTATATGCTCTTGAAATTAACGGCGCAGATGCGGTCAAATTCGTCTTCGGATATGTCGGTGAACAGCTTTTGCTGAGCCATGCCTGCGTTGTTGACAAGCACGGAAACATCTCCGAAATATTCGAGCGCATCGTCAAAAATACTCTTTACCTGAGAAAAATCGGCAACATCTGCCTGATACAGTCTGAATCTGACTCCGATTTTTTCAAGCTCTTCGCCGAGCACGGCTGCACCCGCTTCGTCGGAGTGCCAGCATGCGGCGATATCAAAACCGTCTGCCGCAAGGCGGAGAGCGGCGGCTCTGCCGATTCCGCCCGAGGCACCGGTAATCAATGCACATCTGTTCATAAATTATAAACCGAGATCAAGGTTGAATTCGTTTCCGTAGATGACTGAAATGTCAAAGTATCCTGCGGGGATTTTGAAAGATGCGGCATCAGCCTTGTTGCTGAGCTGGGTGATCTCCCAGATGGTTGTATCGTTTTCCGAAATGATTTCAACTCTGATGGGGTTGCCCTTGGAGTCAAAATAATTTTTGGTTGTTGATAAACCGTCTTTTGATTTATAGACATCGCATGAGAAGCTCTTTCCGTCGATCTTCAGGTTGTAGGATGCCTGATAGATATTGGTATCCTCGATATCCTGCTCAAAGATTTCGGGGTTGAAAAGCTCTCCGAAAGCGTCGCCGGGAATTTCTGCATAGAGCTTCGTTGAGGGGATGATCATGTAGCATCTGCCGTCTTTATAGAGAATGCTGACCCTCATCGAGTTGCCCTTATCGTCAACGGGCATGCTGGTTTCGATGATAAGGTTGTTGCCGCTTTTTGCCCAGCTCATGGGAATGTCGCTTTCAACGCCTTCGATGATTGATTTGACATTCATCTTTACGGTGAAGCTGTCGCCGCTGATGATGTTGCGGTAGCTCTCTGCATCGCCTCTGACGGGTTTTCCGTCTGCGCCGAGCTCAACCTCTGTTTTGGTGAACAGGTTCTCGGGAACAAGACCGTCGGCAAGGATGAAATCTAGCTTCTCGTTGTTATCGAGAAGAATATCGGGGTTGACCTCGAATTCCTTGCTGACCTGCTCGAGATGGATCTGAGCCTGCTCTTCCTTTGAATATTTGGTGACACCGACGAGATTGTTCTTGTCGGTCTGGGTTACCTTGTTACCGTTTACATCGGTATATTCATAGATGGTATTGCCCTTTTTGTCTGTTGCGATTTCAACGGGAACGGTGTTGCCGTTTCCATCGTCAACATAAAGCTGAGTTTCCTCGAGATTAACAGTGGGAAGCGCAGGTGCGGGCTGAGTGGTCGTGTTGCCTTCAAGGTTACCTTCAAGACCGTTTTTGCATGCGGTGAAGCCGAAAAGAAGGGCAAAGACCGAAAGTATTGCAAGTGCTTTTTTCATATATAAAGTCCTCCGTGCTGAACCGCAGATGTCAGGCGGTTCGGTTATAAAATGAACGGAATGCCGCTCACTGATATATAGAATAGCTGATTTTACGGATAAAATCAAGTGCAGTTTAATAAATTATAATAGCCTGTTTGTAAAGCTTTTGTTGCCGAATTGTAACGAAAACAAAATATTTCAAATAAATTCAAAAAACATCTTGCAAAATTCCGATTAATACTTTATAATAGTCTGCGTACTTCACGGAAAGTCAGAATCTGCTGATATGGCTCAGTTGGTAGAGCAGCGCATTCGTAATGCGCAGGTCGTCGGTTCGAGTCCGACTATCAGCTCCAGAAAAAGGACATCACATTTGTGGTGTCCTTTTTTTATGAAAAGCACGAAGGCACAATAAACGGAAATCCCCCGATGCTCACGCCGAAGCATCGGGGGATCTTTTATATCATAATTGATATTATTCTATTTCGTTGCTGACTGCTTTTTCATAAAGAGCCTCAACCTCTTTGGAAGGCTTCTTGTCGATAAGGGAAACAACAACGGCGCAGAGTGCACCGACAACGAAGCCGGGAAGAAGCTCATAGACGCCGGTTTTGCCTGTAAGGAACATAAGCCAGAGAACATCCGTAACGGCACCGCCGACAACGCCTGCGATGGCGCCCTTGTATGTAAGGCGTTTCCAGAAGAGCGAAAGGATGATAACGGGACCGAAGGAGGCACCGAAGCCGCCCCATGCGTTTTCAACCATATTCATGATGCTCTGAGCACCTTCACCCTTGCTGTTTGCGATGAAATAAGCGATAACCGCTATGATAAGAACAACGATTCTGCCAACCCAGAGGATCTCTTTGTCGGACGCATTCTTTCTGAAAACGGGTTTGTAAATATCGCTTGTAAATGACGATGATGCAACGAGAAGCTGAGAGTCTGCCGTGCTCATTGCAGCGGCAACGATGGCGGAAAGGAGAAGACCGGCGATAAAACCGGGGAAGATATCCTGAGCAAGCTTGACAAAAACGAGCTCCTGCTGACCTGCATCAACAAGACTTGCGCTTACGGAATATGCTCTTCCAAGGAGTGCCATTGCGATAGCTGCGCCGAGAGAAAGAACAACCCATACGATGCCGATGGTTGCAGATTTCTTGAGAACCTTTGAATTCTTGGTCGACATGAATCTGACAAGAATGTGAGGCATGCCGAAATATCCGAGTCCCCATGCAAGTCCGGATGCGATATCCTGCCATGATGCGGCGAAGGGGTTGAGGTTGAGGGCGCCTTCCTTTGTTGCATTGAACACCGTGAAATCAAGATCCTTGACGGCAAGGAGAACAAAAGGAACGGCAAGAAGTGCAGCGAGCATCATAAGACCCTGGAAGAAGTCTGTCCAGCAAACAGCCTTGAAGCCGCCGAGGAAGGTGTAAACAATAATAATAGCTGCAAAAATGAGAAGAGCGATTTCAGGTCTGCTTTCAAGTGCAGGTACGACCTGAATGAAAACCTTCTGTCCTGCAACGAAGCTTGATGCAACATAAACCGTAAAGAAAACAAGGAATACGATTGCACAGATTATCTGGAGTGCAGGGCTCTTGGTGAGAAAACGGTTTGAAAGGTATTGGGGAATTGTTATCGAATCGTTTGCAGCCTGAGAAAATTTGCGGAGTCTGCGTGCCACAAAAATCCAGTTAGCTGCAGTGCCGAGAGCAAGACCGATACCGATCCATACCTTACCCATGCCGAAAGCAAGGATACTGCCCGGGAAGCCCATAAGAAGCCATCCGCTCATATCGGATGCCTGAGCGCTGAGTGCGGTTACCCACGGACCCATTGATCGACCGCCGAGGAAATAGTCCTTTTCACCGGATCCTTTTGACTTGAAAAAGAAGAAAAGACCGATGCCGAGAACCACGATAAAATAGCATATGAATGCCAACAACTGAGGGTTCATCATAATTACCTCCAAAAATTTTTCAAAAGTAGAAATATATTAGCAGAAAAATATTATGTAATCAATACAGACTGCGTTATAGAATGAAGTTCATACTATTTTGAACAAAAAATCTGATCCGCCTTGACAGTCAAAGCGGATCAACAATAATTTTTATTGAACTCAAAAGCCGATAAAGAAAGACTTGATTAATTTTTTATCCTGAATCCGTCGAGAAACATGGGAAGGAGCATCTGCGAATAGTTGCAGAGGGAATAGTTTCCGTTGCATATGCACCAATCGTACAGAAGAGCCCTTTCAAAAAGAGCGTATGCTTTGAGGATTTCATTCGTCGAAACATCGGCACGGAGCTGACCGTTATGCTGACCGTGAACGATAATCTTGCGGAGAAGCTTGAAATATGTTCTGTTATTGTCGAGAAGGTGCTTTTCGCCCGTTGTTACGAGCTGAGTCGAATACATTCTCGCAAGAAGGTCGAGCGAAACTCTGTTTTCGATCATGAAAAACAGCTCCTTGTTAAGCCACACAAGGGTTCTGAATGCATCGCCGTCATAGTCGATATCGCTCTCGAGAGATTCGTATTTATCGTCAAAAAGATAAGAGAGAGTCGAAAGCAGGGCATCCTTGCCCGTAAAATGGTGATAGAAGGTTCCTTTTGAGGTTTCGGAGCGTTCGACGATATCCTCGATCGTTGTGTTTTCATAGCCGTTTTCATAGAAAAGCTCCCATGCGGCATTGATGATCTTCATTCTGGTATTTCTTGAATCTTTTCTCGGCAAAACATTCACCGCCTTTCAATGTCATTATATCTCATTACGGCAACAAAATCAATCAGAAAGTGATGATTCCGAGATGCTCGAGCAGAATTTTCAGTCCCATGAGGATGAGAATAACGCCGCCCGCAAGCTCTGCCTTGGATTTGAATTTTGTTCCGAAGATGTTTCCGATCTTGATTCCGACAGCGGAAAGGATAAAGGTTATTGCACCGATGAATCCGACTGCGGCTCCGATGTTGACCTCGGGGAGAAGAGCGAAGGTTATTCCGACGGCGAGAGCATCGATGCTTGTGGCGATTGCCATTGTCAGCATTTCCTTGAAAGCCATGGAGCCGCAGGATTTTTCTTCGTCTTTTTCAAACGATTCCTTTATCATGTTGATGCCGATTATCCCGAGAAGAACGAAGGCGACCCAATGATCGATCTTTGTTATGTATTCGGAGAACGCCGAGCCGAGAAGCCAGCCGATAAGCGGCATGAGCCCCTGAAAGCCTCCGAACCAGATCCCTGCAACAGCCATCTCTTTTATGCCTGCTTTTTTAACCGCAAGCCCCTTGCATACGGCGACGGCAAACGCATCCATCGAAAGCCCGACGGCGATAACAAATAATTCGGCAAGTCCCATGGTCTTCTCCGTTTCTGATGTTTTGTTCAGGTTATTTTCGGTATTTTAACATATATTTTGTACGCTTGTCAACAGAGCTCGGCGGTTTGGGTGTTAGTGACAAAATAGTGTGACAAATTTCTCTCAAATTTTATACTGAAAAGTATTGCATTAAAATTATAATATATAGTATAATGAATGCGGTTAATTTTTATTTCTGAAACTACTCGAAGGAGGATGATTTTTTATGAAAAAGGTCGGAATCATCATGGGCAGCGACAGCGATCTGCCTGTTGTTGAAAAAGCAATCTCGACTCTCAAGGAGTACGGTGTACCCTATGAGGTTCATGTTTTCTCCGCTCACAGAACACCCGAGCAGGCGAAGGCTTTTTCGCAGTCCGCAATCGATAACGGCTTCGGCGCAATAATTGCAGCTGCAGGCAAGGCGGCTCATCTTGCAGGTGCGGTTGCAGCCAATACGACTCTTCCCGTTATCGGTATACCTGTCAAAGCATCAACTCTTGACGGCATTGACGCCCTTCTTTCAACCGTGCAGATGCCTGCAGGCATTCCCGTTGCAACGGTTGCCATCGACGGAGCAGTTAATGCCGCCTTGTTGTCTATACAAATCCTTGCCGTTTCGGATGCCGAGCTTGCAAAGAAGCTTGCCGACGCAAGAAAGGCTGCAACCGAAAAGGTTCTTGCGGCGAACAGAAAGATCGAAGAACAGTTCAATAACTAATCTGATTTAAACCATTTCTCGGGAGGTACCCCTATGGGAGGATTTTTCGGCGCAACATCCAAGAGGGATGTTGTTCTGGACGTATTTTTCGGTGTCGACTATCATTCGCACCTCGGAACACGCCGTGGCGGTATGGCTGCGGTCGACGAAATCAAGGGCTTTCAGCGTGACATTCATAACATTGAGAATGCTCCGTTCCGAACCAAGTTTGCAGGCATAGTTGATGAAATGCACGGAAACGCCTGTATCGGCTGTATCAGCGACAGCGATCCCCAGCCGCTTATCATCCGCTCGAAGCTCGGAGTCTATGCTCTCTCGACCATCGGCTGCATCAACAATGCCGATGAGCTCGTTGACCGTTTTCTTTCGGAAAGCGGCGGACATTTCAATGCGATGACCTCGGGCAGAATCAATGCGACGGAGCTTGTTGCGGCACTCATCAATCAGAAAAACGATTTCGTTGAGGGAATCAAGTTTGCTCAGGAGCAGGTTGAAGGCTCTCTCTCGGTCCTTATTCTTAAAGAAGACGGTTCTCTGCTTGCGGCAAGAGATAAGCTCGGCAGACTTCCGATCATCGTCGGCAAGGATTCCGAGGGTCACAGCGTTTCGTTTGAATCGTTTGCTTTTGAAAAGCTCGGATATGAATTCTGCAAGGAGCTCGGTCCTGCCGAAATCGTCAGACTGACTCCCGATTCGATCGAGGTTCTTTCGGAACCCCTCAAGAAAATGCGTATCTGCGCATTCCTCTGGACATATTACGGCTATCCCAACTCCACCTACGAAGGCGTTAATGTTGAGGTCATGAGAAACAGAAACGGCGCAGTCATGGCGAGAGATGAGGCGGCTGTCCGTGCCGAAGATATCGACCTCGTGAGCGGCGTTCCCGATTCGGGCGTTGCCCACGCACTCGGCTATTCAAACGGCAGCAAGATCTCCTATGCAAGACCGTTTGTTAAGTATACTCCCACTTGGCCCAGAAGCTTTATGCCGACGAACCAGCTCGAGAGAAACAAGGTTGCCAAGATGAAGCTTGTTCCCGTTCATGACAACATTCAGGGAAAGAGCATGCTTCTGGTTGACGACAGCATCGTGCGTGGCACTCAGCTCCGTGAAACGGTCGAGTTCCTTTACAGCAACGGTGCAAAGGCTGTTCATATGCGTTCCGCATGTCCGCCGATCATGTACGGCTGTAAATATCTCAATTTCTCCCGCAATACATCCGACGATGACCTGATAGCCAGAAGAGTTATCCATGAGCTTGAAGGAGCGGAGGGTGACAAATATATCGACGAGTATGCCGATGCTTCAACCGAAAGAGGAAAGAAGCTTCTTGATACGATCTGCGAGAAGTTCAGATTCGCCTCTCTCGGATATCAGAGCATCAAAGGTCTTATCGAAGCGATCGGTCTTCCCGAGGACTGCATCTGCACATATTGCTGGACAGGCAAAGAATAAACAGAAAAATAAATGTGAACATCACAGGAGGAATATATTATGGAAAAAAGCTTCAGCGAAAGCTACGCAGCAGCGGGCGTTGACATTACCGCCGGCTACAAAGCGGTAGAACTTATGAAAACCCACATCAAAAGAACTCTTACTGCAGGCGCAATGTCCGACATCGGCGGCTTCGGCGGTCTTTTTGAGCTTGACCTCACGGGCATCTCGAAGCCCGTTCTCGTCAGCGGTACTGACGGCGTCGGCACAAAGTTAAAGCTTGCTTTCATCATGGACAAGCATGACACCGTCGGCATCGACTGCGTTGCCATGTGTGCAAACGATATCATCTGCTGCGGCGCAAAGCCCCTGCTTTTCCTTGACTATATCGCATGCGGCAAGAATGTTCCCGAAAGAATTGCAGAGATCGTTTCGGGTATTGCCGAGGGCTGCGTTCAGTCCAATGCCGCTCTTATCGGCGGCGAAACCGCTGAAATGCCCGGCTTCTATCCCGTTGACGAATATGACCTTGCAGGCTTCTGCGTAGGCGTTGTTGACAAGGATAAGGTTCTCGACAATACAAAGATCAAGGCAGGCGATGCAGTTATTGCTCTCCCTTCAAGCGGCGTTCATTCAAACGGCTTCTCGCTTGTCCGCAAGGTTTTCGATGTTGAAAATGCAGACATCAAAACTCCCGTTGCAGAGCTCGGCGGCAAGTCGGTCGGCGAAACTCTCCTCACTCCCACAAAGATCTATGTAAAGCCCATGACGGCTCTCTTTGAAGAGGTTACCGTCAAGGCTGTATCCCATATCACAGGCGGCGGCTTCTATGAAAACATTCCGAGAAGCATTCCCGACGGCTTCGGCGCAAAGATCGACAAATCCGCTCTGCGCATTCTTCCCATCTTCGAGCTTATCGCAAAGACGGGCAACATTCCCGAAAGAGATATGTTCAACACCTTCAACATGGGTGTCGGCATGAGCATCGTTGTTGCTGCCGAGGATGTTGATAAGACTCTCGAAATCCTCAAGGCAAACGGCGAGGATGCATATGTAATGGGCGAAATCATCGAATCCGAAGAAAAAGTTGTTATTTGCTGAATTATAAGGAGTAAATTCCATGGTCAGAAAAGCCAGAATCGCCGTTCTTGTTTCCGGCGGCGGAACAAATCTGCAGGCGCTTATCGATGCTCAGAAGAGCGGAATCATCGGAAGCGGTGAAATAGTGCTTGTTATTTCAAACAAAGCAGGAGCTTATGCTCTTGAAAGAGCGGCGAATGCCGGCATAAAGACCGAAACGGTTATCAAAAAAGAAACCCCCGATTTCGAGGGCAGACTTATCGGGCTTCTTGAAGAAAACTGCATCGATGTTATCGTTCTTGCAGGCTTCATGAGCATTCTGAGCGAGAGGTTCACTTCCCGTTTTGAGAAGAGGATACTCAATGTTCATCCTTCGCTGATCCCGTCATTCTGCGGCGAAGGCTTTTACGGCTTGCGTGTTCATCAGGCGGCGCTGGATTACGGCGTTAAGGTGACAGGCGCAACCGTGCATTTTGTAAACGAAATTCCCGACGGCGGACAGATTATCATGCAGAAGGCGGTTGAGATTCAGCCCGATGATACTCCCGAAGCTCTTCAGAAGAGAGTCATGGAGCAGGCTGAATGGATCATTCTTCCTCTTTCTGTCGAAAAAGTCTGCAAGGAAATTACGGAGGGCTGAGAAATGAAAGTTCTTGTTGTTGGCGGCGGCGGACGTGAGCACGCCATCATTAAAAAGCTAAAAGAAAGCAAAGAGATCGAAAAAATATATGCGCTTCCCGGCAACGGCGGCATTGCCGCTGATGCGGAGTGCGTTGCAGTCGGAGCAAAGGATATCGACGGCATAGTTGATTTCGCAAAGAACAACGATATCGGATTTGCCGTTGTCGCACCCGACGATCCGCTTGTTCTCGGTGCGGTCGACGAGCTTCAGAAGCTCGGCATTCCCTGCTTCGGTCCGGAGAAAAAGGCTGCGATTATTGAAGGCAGCAAGGTTTTCTCTAAAAACCTCATGAAAAAGTACGGCATCCCCACGGCGGCTTACGAGGTATTTGACGATGCCGAAAAAGCACTTGCTTATATCGAAACTGCTCCCATTCCGACAGTCATCAAGGCTGACGGTCTTGCACTCGGCAAGGGCGTTATTATTGCGATGACCCGTGAAGAAGCCGCAGATGCGGTTAAGAGCATCATGGAAGACAAGCAGTTCGGCGACAGCGGAAATCAGATCGTTATCGAAGAATTCCTCGAAGGTCCCGAGGTTTCCGTTCTTTCGTTTACCGACGGCAAGACCGTTGTTCCGATGATTTCCTCAATGGACCATAAGCGTGCTCTTGACGGCGACAAGGGACTCAACACGGGCGGCATGGGAACGATTGCTCCCAACCCCTATTATACAGATGAGGTTGCCGACAGATGCATGAAGGAGATTTTCCTTCCCACGATCAACGCAATGAATGCCGAGGGAAGAACCTTCAAGGGCTGCCTCTATTTCGGACTTATGATCACGAAGAACGGTCCCAAGGTTATCGAATATAACTGCCGCTTCGGCGATCCCGAAACTCAGGTCGTTCTTCCTCTTCTCGACAGCGATCTTTTTGAGATCATGAAGCATGTTGCGGCGGGCACTCTTGCGGATGCAGAGGTTAAGTTCAGCAGTAACAGCGCATGCTGCGTTGTTATGGCATCCGAGGGTTATCCTCAGAAATATCAGACGGGCTTTGAGATCACAATGCCCGCAGATAAGAATATCTATATCGCAGGCGCAAAGCTCGAGGGCGGAAAGCTCCTGACGGGCGGCGGCAGAGTTCTCGGCGTTACCGAAACAGCCGCAACTCTCGGCGAAGCGATCGAAAAAGCCTACGAAACAGTCAAAACAGTCAATTTTGAAAATGCCTTTTACCGCAAGGATATCGGCAAGAAAGCAATGGAGGTCTGATAGTTATGGTTTACAGAGCCTATGTTGAAAAGAAAAGCGGACTTGACAACGAAGCCCGTGCGCTTAAAAACGAACTCGTTTCTCTTCTCGGAATAACCTCTCTCGAGAATGTGAGAGTTCTTAACCGTTATGACCTTGAAGGTCTTGAAAAGGAGCTTTTTGAATATTCAAAAGCAACTGTTCTTTCAGAGCCTCAGCTCGACATCATCTCAGAAGAGCCGAATCTCGAATGCGACAGACTTTTTGCAACCGAATTTCTCCCCGGTCAGTTTGACCAGAGAGCAAACTCCTGCGCAGAATGCATTCAGATGATCTCCAAGGGCGAAAGACCTCTTGTAAGAAGCGCAAAGGTCTACTGCCTTTACGGTAATCTCAGCGATGCTGAGCTTGAGCAGATCAAGAAATATGTAATCAACCCCGTTGAAGCAAGAGAGGCTTCGTTCGAAATGCCCGAAACTCTTGCTGCGGAATATGATATTCCCGAAACTGTCAAGACTCTTGACGGCTTCATCAAGCTTGACGAAAAAGGTCTTGCAGACTTCGTTGACGAATACGGTCTTGCAATGGACCTTGACGATATCAAATTCTGCCAGAATTATTTCATCAGCGAGCAGAGAGATCCCACCATCACCGAGATCAGAATGATCGACACCTACTGGTCGGACCACTGCCGTCATACGACCTTCCTGACAAACATCGACTCCGTCAAGTTTGAGGACGAGCTTCTTCAGAAGGCATATGATGACTATATCGCAGTCAGAAAAGAAATCGGCAGAACGAAGCCCGTTAATCTCATGGATATCGGCACGATCGCAGGCCGTTATCTCAAGAGCAAGGGACTTCTTGCAAAGCTTGACGAGAGCGAAGAGATCAACGCCTGCACAGTCAAGATCGATGTTGAGATCGACGGCAAGGCAGAGAAATGGCTTCTTCTCTTCAAGAACGAAACCCATAACCATCCCACGGAAATCGAACCCTTCGGCGGTGCGGCAACCTGCATCGGAGGTGCGATCCGAGATCCCCTTTCAGGCAGAAGCTATGTTTATGCCGCAATGCGTGTAACGGGCGCAGGCGATCCGACCGTTCCCGTCAGCGAAACAATCGAAGGCAAGCTTCCCCAGAGAAAGATTGTTCAGACTGCTGCGGCAGGCTACAGCTCCTACGGTAATCAGATAGGTCTTGCAACGGGCATCGTTGATGAGCTTTATCATCCCGGCTATGTTGCAAAGAGAATGGAGATCGGCGCAGTTATCGCTGCCGCTCCCGAAGAAAATGTCCGCCGTGAATGCCCCGTTGACGGAGATGTTGTTATCCTCCTTGGCGGCAGAACGGGCCGTGACGGCTGCGGCGGCGCAACCGGTTCGTCAAAGAGCCACAACCTCAAGTCACTCGAAAGCTGCGGCGCAGAGGTTCAGAAGGGTAATGCTCCCGAAGAAAGAAAGCTCCAGCGTCTGTTCAGAAACAAAGAGGCTTCAAGACTCATCAAGCGCTGCAACGACTTCGGTGCAGGCGGCGTTTCCGTTGCTATCGGTGAGCTTGCAGACGGTCTTGAAATCAACCTCAATGCAGTTCCCAAGAAATATGAAGGTCTTGACGGAACAGAGCTTGCAATTTCCGAAAGCCAGGAAAGAATGGCTGTTGTTGTTGAAGCAAAGGATGTTGCGAGATTCTGCGAGCTTGCAGAGAGCGAAAACCTCGAAGCAACCGTTGTTGCAGAGGTTAAGGAAAAGCCCTATCTTGTAATGTACTGGAACGGCAAGGCTATCGTTAATATCAGCCGTGAGTTCCTTAACTCAAACGGTGCGGAGAAGCATATCGATGTTGCTCCCGCAAAATATGAAGATTATTCAAAAGAAATCGGCACATCCTTTGCCGATATGTATACCGAAATGGCGGCAGACCTCAACATCTGCTCGAAGAGAGGTCTTTCCGAGCGTTTCGACTCGACCATCGGCGCAAACACGGTTCTTATGCCCTTCGGCGGAAAGCATCAGCTGACTCCCATTCAGGCTATGGTACACAAGGTTGCGGTTGAAAAGAAAGAAACCGACACCTGCTCAGTCATGTCATGGGGCTACAACCCCTTCATCACGGAGAAGAGCCCTTATCACGGCGCATACCTTGCAGTCATCGAATCCGTTTCCAAGCTTGTTGCCGCAGGTGCAAAGTTTGAAGATGTTTACCTGACCTTCCAGGAATATTTCGAGAAGCCCAAGAAGGATCCCGCAAGATGGGGCAAGCCCCTTGCCGCTCTTCTCGGTGCATTCAAGGCTCAGACCGACCTCAAGGTTGCCGCAATCGGCGGTAAGGACTCAATGAGCGGTACTTTTGAGGATATCGATGTTCCTCCCACTCTCGTTTCATTTGCTGTAACGACCGAGAAGCTCAGGAACATCGTTTCTCCCGAATTCAAGAAGGCGGGCAGCAAGGTTGTTATTATCAAGCCCGAATATACTGCTGACAAGCTTCCCGAAACCGCATCTCTCCTCAAGGTCTACGATGAGGTCCACGCTCTCGTTGAAGCAGGCAAAGCTGCCGCTGTTTACACTCCCTGCATGGGCGGTGCGGCAGAAGCTGTTCTCAAGATGGCTATGGGTAACGGCATCGGCTTTGAGTTTGATAAGGCTCTTTCACTCGAGGATATCTTCGGATATTCATACGGCTCATTCATCGTTGAGCTGACTGACGATACAGACTGCGGCGTTCTTCTCGGTTACACAACCGAAGAAAAGTCCATCGCATATGCAGGCGAGAAGCTTGACTGCTCAAAGCTCTTCGGAGTTTATGAGGACAAGCTTGAGGAAATCTATTCCTGCAACATCGCAATGCCCGAAAAGAAGATCGAAACCTTCGACTTCAAGGCATCGGAATTTGCAAAGCCTGCGATCAGAACCGCTAAGCCCAAGGTTCTCATTCCCGTATTCCCCGGAACGAACTGCGAATATGATTCGGCTAAGTATGCCGAAAGAGCAGGAGCAGAGGCAGAGATCTTCGTTATCAACAATCTCACCTCCGCAGGCATCGCAAAGTCGGTTGAGGACTTTGCCGCAAAGATCGGCGAAAGCCAGATCATCTTCGTTCCCGGAGGCTTCTCGGGCGGCGACGAGCCCGACGGTTCAGGCAAGTTCATCACCGCTTTCTTCAGAAATGCTGAAGTCAAGGATGCCGTAACAGAGCTTCTTGAAAAGCGTGACGGTCTTATGCTCGGTATCTGCAACGGCTTCCAGGCTCTCATCAAGCTCGGTCTTGTTCCCTACGGCAAGATTATCGACACCGACGAAACCTGCCCGACGCTCACATATAATACCATCAGCCGCCACCAGTCGAAGCTTGTCAGAACAAAGCTTGTTTCCAACAATTCTCCCTGGCTTTCAAAGGCAAAGCAGGGCGAGATCTACACAGTTCCGATCTCTCACGGCGAAGGCAGATTCATCGCTGACGAGGCTCTCATCAGACAGCTTGCCGCAAACGGTCAGATCATCACTCAGTATGTTGACTTTGACGGCAACGCAACGAACGATGTCGCTTTCAATCCCAACAACTCCGATTTTGCTATCGAGGGTATTGTTTCACCCGACGGCAGAGTTCTCGGCAAGATGGGACATTCCGAGAGAACCGCAAGCGGACTTTACAAGAATGTTCCCGGCGAATTTGACCTCAAGCTGTTTGAATCAGCGGTTGAATACTATAAATAATATCAGCATCACAGCCTCCGACTCAGTCGGGGGCTTTTTGCTTCGTTGAGAAGTGAAACCGCTTCCTTCGACAGCTTCAGAACCGCATATATATTAGGTATGGCGAGAAGACCGTTGAAAATGTCGGAAAGGGTCCAGACGGCATCGAGCTTCATTATGCATCCGACAAACACCGCAACGGCATATATAATATTATAGTATTTGCCCGACTCATCGCCGAAGAGATATGCCGTTCCGCTTTTTCCGTAAAAAGACCATGCGATGAGCGTTGCAAAAGCAAAAAGACAGATGCAGATTCCGAGGATGATACCGCCTGCTATTCCGATGACGCTTTCAAATGCCGCCGCACAAAGCGGAATGCCGTCAAGGTTGCCCGTCGGCGACCATGCTCCGCTCGAAAGAATCGTTATTGCCGTAACGGTACACATGAAAAGGGTGTCGAACATAACCTCAAAAATGCCCCACATTCCCTGAATGCCTGCCTTGTCACAGTCTGCACTTGCGTGAATGACCGTGTTGCTGCCCAGCCCAGCCTCGTTGGAAAAGACTCCTCGGGCAATTCCGTAGCGAGCCGCCTTTGCGATCCCGAAGCCCGAAACGGCTTTGAACGAAAACGCTTCTTTGACGATAAGCCTGAAAGAGGGAATAACGGCATGCATGTTTTTAATAATGACGATCAGACATACTCCGACAAAAACCGCAGACAGCAGGGGAATCAGCTTTTCGGCAATTGAAGAGATCCTTTTCAGACCGCCTGAAATGCAGATAAAAACAAGAGGAGCGAGAATTATTGCAGTCACGGCAGGAGAAACACCCAAGCCCGAAAGTCCTGCGGAAACGGAGTTTGCCTGAGTCATGTTGCCCATCCCGAGAGATGCTCCGATAAGGAGAAAGGCGTAAAGCCTTGCAAGCTTCGGCTTTTTCAGCCCTCTTTCAATATAGAGCATCGGACCTCCCGTCCATTGACCGAGAGAGTTTCTGACTCTGTAGCGTATTCCGAGAATGTTCTCGCAGCAACAGGTCATCATGCCGAGAATCGCCGAAACCCACATCCAGAAAACCGCACCGGGACCGCCTGCGCAAAGAGCGGTTGCAACGCCTGCGATGTTGCCCGTGCCGAGGCAGGCGGCGAGCGCAGAGGTCAGGGCGGAGAACTGAGAAACCGAGCCGTTTGCTTTGGGCGGTTCTTTCCTTTTTCTGTAAGCATCGACAACGGTCAGGCTCATCCATTTGCGGATTCCGAATATCTGAAAGAAGCCCGTTTTTGCCGAAAGAAAAAGCCCCGTACACAGAAAGACCGCAAGCATCGGCGGTCCCCAGATGACGGAGCTGACGATTGAATTGATATAATAAAACATAAACTCCACCTCACAACAATATATGAGGCGGAGTTTTCAATTATTAAATGTTAAGCGGTAACGGTGTCGTCAACAAGAACGAGTTCAATGCCGAAGGCGTTTGCGAATTCAGCGACCTTTTTGAAATTGCTGATATCGCCGTGGTGCTTGATTTCAAGATGGTCAAGATTTTTGCCGATGTCGAGAGCTTTTACGCTGATTTCAACGGGATCAACCGTAAAATGAATAACTCTGGGAACTCTTCCGAGATGGAATGCGCTGTCTTTGATGCGCTTGACAGAGTCATTGAAAACGATCTGGAGAAGATTGTCGCATCCTGTGAAGGTCTTCGATTCGATCGTTTCAACCTTTGCATCAAGGAATTTTATGCTCTTGAGATTGCTCTTGTTGAATGCGCCCGATTCGATTTTTGTGATGTATCTTGAAAGCTCAATATTGATAACGTTCTGCTCACTCGTGAAGGTGTCCTTGCCGATTGCCGTAACCTTGATATCTCCGAAGTTCGCAGGAATGCGAAGGTCGGTCGGGGCATCCTTCTTGTTATATTTGACAAGCTTTGCCGTTCCGTCTTCAAGAAGAACATAGTTGAAATCGCCTTCGGTATAAATCTTTTCATCAGCGGAAGAACCGCTCTGAGAGGTCGGATTTTCGACGGGCTTGCTGTCGCATGCGCAGAGAGTCAGTGCAACGCAGAGAACGGCAAGAATAATTGAGATAATCTTTTTCATTGTAATCAAATCCTTTCGTTTCAGCTCAGACAAGACCTGCATCCTCGCAGTTGCTGAGATGTTCCTTATAGGTTTCGGCATAGTGATAAACATTTTCCGAATCGGTAATGAAATAATAATAGTCCGATTTTTCGGGGTTGAGCGCAGCATTGACTGCATCGATGCCCGAATTCGTTATCGGACCTTCGGGCAGTCCTTCACAGATATAGGTGCCGTAAAGCTCCGAGAGAAAATCATACCTTTCGGGCGTGACATACGGCTTGACGGAATCTCTCAGATAAAAGGTCGCCGCATCGCATTGAAGCTTCGGGAAGGCATCGCTTGCAAGACGGTTATGAAGAACGGATGAAACCATTCCCATGTCAGCGGGATCGCCTGCCTCCTCCTGAATTATCGAGGCGAGAGCGAGAACCTCGTCGAGTGTATAGCCGATTTCGGCGCATTTTGCCTTTATGTCATCGCCGAGCTTTTTCTGAGAATTTTTCAGAAATCTTCGTGCCGCCGCTTCGGAGCCCTCTCCGACATAGAAATCATAGGTGTCGGGGAAAAGATAGCCCTCAAGAACAAAGCTGCGGTTTTCGGGATCGGGAATTTCAAAGCCGTATTCGCCGAGCAGAGCGGTGTTCTGAGCGGTAGCAAGAAATTCGTCCGCCGTGCAGACATTTCCGCTCTCGAGAATTTTTGCGATTTCGGCAACGGTCGAGCCTTCGGGGAAGGTAAGTCTGACGCTCGGCCGCTCGGTTATCGGCTCAGGGGGATCGATCTTGTTTTTGATCTTTCTCGCAACGGAGCATCCCGAGAAGCCGAATACCAGGGCGAAAATCAGAAGAAATGCCGTGAGTATTCTTATTGTTTTGTTTTTTGAAATAATCATAAACCGATTTTATCATACGCAGAGTCAAAAATCAAGAGCAGGCGATATTTTCCGCCGAAATTAAAAACGGCATGGCAAACATGCCATACCGTTTGAAAAAGGAATATCAAAATGAAAAATCAGGCAACATGGAAGTTCTTGACCTTGCCGTCAAGAATCGAGATAACGGGAGCTTCCTCGACCGCATCGGCAGGGGAACGCTTCTGAGCATTTGCGTGCGCCATGGCAAGCTCTCTCTGCTTGCGGCGGCGGTGATTGCGGATATGGATTCTGATTGCTCTTGCGAGCTTCGCCTCAAAAGCGGCAACCTTTTCCTCGTGGATGAAACCGATGATGAGCAGAATAACTGCTGAAGCTTCGAATAATGTTAAAATAATATCTGTGAATGCCATTATGATTCCTCCTTCGGCAATTTGTGAAACATTTGTTCTGTGGTTTTATTATAGCAGGTGAACATTCGTTTGTCAAGACAAATGTTCGATAAATTTTGCGATTATTTTTTATAGTTGCATTATACCACAATATATGCTGTGTAGCTATGGTAAATACCACAATAAGTTGATTTTTTGTTTGATTAAAATGTTTTGTTTTGCGGAGAATTTCTGTTTTTTTAACGAAACTTGTCGGAATAACGAACAAAGAAAGCGGTTTTGGTTGACATTCATACCGCAAGACAATATAATTGATTTGATAAAAAACCGGAGAGTGATATTTATGTTTTATAGTTTATGGGCATTTGTCAGACAGACACTCGTTAAAATTCATCTTGCACTTGCAGGTTGTGTTCATAAAATCAGCGGCGGCAGACTCCCGAAATCCCTTTTTGCAAAAAGATCGGGCGTTGAAAAAATCGGAACGGATGTAAGAGTGATCGAAAAAACGGACTATTGCACCAATATTGCAAAATTCAATCCCGACGGAAGCATCAGCGACGAAGATTTTGTTATTCTTTCAAGCACGGATTTTCATTATGATGAAGACCATGAAATGAATCAGAAAACAACAACGATGTTTGTCAATCATATCAAGGATGTGAAACCCGACCTTGTTGTTCTGACGGGTGACATAATTCTCTCGAAATATCAGCAGATCGATGCGATTCAGTTTGCAAGAATGATGGAAGAAATCGGAATCTATTGGACGATCGTTTTCGGCAATCACGAGGTCAGAGAGGAGAAGGGCTTCTATAAGTATCTTCTTATGAAGAGCTTCAGCGACTATGAGCATTGTCTTGCGGTCCACGGTCCCGACGAGCTTTACGGCTACGGCAATTACATAGTCAATATCATGGGAAGCGGGAACAAGATCAGACAGAGTCTTTTCTTCTTCGATTCGGGCAGAGATGTCAGAGAGGAATATACGCAGCAGTACGGTCTGCCCAAGGATTTTGCAAGCTATGATTTCCTTAAAAAGGAGCAGATCGACTTTTACAAAAACAGCGTTGATGAGCTTGAAAAGAAATACGGCAAGTTCGGTTCAATGATGTTCTTCCATATTCCCGTGCCCGAATTTGAGGTTGCCTTTGAAGGCAGCGGCGGCGCAGAGGAGTATAAGCAGACGGGAAAGGCAGAGATTCTTTACGGCAAGCAGTATGAGAGTGTCGGATGCCCGAAGTTCAACAGCGGAATGTTCGATGCCGCTCTCGAAAAGGGTGCGACTGCGATCTTCTGCGGTCACGACCATAACAATGACTGGTGCGGAATATATAAGGGGATCCGCCTTGTTTACAGCCTTCCTCAGAACTATAATCTCTACCATCTCGGAACGAACATGGGCTTCCCCGAGGAGAAATGGAATCAGGGTGTCACGGTGACAACGCTTCACGGCGACGGCTCGTTCGACAATTCACCGAGATATAACAGCATGTATTTATAATGTAATATATAGATCGGAGAATGTTTCAGAAGCGTTCTCCGATTTTCTATTGACGAAAAAATAAATTCCATATATAATATAAAATGTAATAATGTGCATCGAAAGGGGCAGAAAAATGTATAAATTCAGCGCAAAAGTCAAAAAAGGCACGGCTGTTGTCAGCTATAAAGAGCTTGATAACAGGGACTTTCTCTTTGAACTGAAGGAGGAAAACGGCGTTATCAGCGGTTGGCTCACCGCAAAAACCGATCTGAAAATGCAGGCTCTCGAGCTCGAAACCGACAGAAGCTTTGCGGCGGACGATCTTTTCTATGTCAACGGTTATCAGTCATGGTCGACCTCCCGTGAGCATAATAAGTACAGCGTTGTTAAGGATATCATGCCTCTCGGCAGAAAGCTCGGCAAATTTCCTGCCCGTTGCTGCGGAATCATGAGCGACTATGACTTTGAGGAATACGGCAAAACGGGCTGCTTCCATTCATATACATACACATATTTCAGAAAAAAGGGCAGCAGAAACATAACTCTTTACGGCTCGAAAACCGAGCGTCAGGGCTTCACGGTTTTCAAGGTCGATATGCAGAACGGCAAGTTCATTATCAAAAAGGATATTGAAGGGCTCATGCTCCGTGCAGGCGATAAGTACGAGGTGTTCAATATCGCTGTTATCGAAAAGGAATACGATGCGGCATTTGATGAATATTTCTTCGATTTCATGGGAGTGAAGAAGCCCAAGATCGACCATCTTGCAGGCTACACATCGTGGTATAACTATTTCTCGAAAATTACAGAGGATATCTGCCTTCGTGACCTTGATGGTATGGACAGAGCCAAGGACTGCGTTGATATTTTCCAGATCGATGACGGCTATCAGACTGCAACGGGCGACTGGCTGAGCACGGACAAGAAAAAGTTCCCCCACGGCATGAAATATATTGCCGACAAGATCCACGAAAAGGGATATCTTGCAGGTATCTGGCTTGCTCCGTTCTGCGCTCAGATGAGCTCAAAGGTGCTCAGAGAGCATCCCGACTGGATGATCGTTGACGAGGATACGGGCAGAAAGCTCTTCGGTCATGTCGGCTGGGGCGGTGCATATACTCTCGACATCTATCATCCCGAAGCAAGAGAATATATCAAGAGCTTCTTCCACACTATTCTCAATGAGTGGGGCTATGACATGGTCAAGCTTGACTTCCTCTTTACTCAGTGCGAGAAGCCCAGAGCAGGCAAAACAAGAGGTCAGATCATGTGCGAGGGCGTTGACCTTCTCCGTGAGGCATGCGGCGATAAGCTGATTCTCGGCTGCGGAATTCCGCTCGGTCCCTGCATGGGTATCTTTGACGCCTGCCGCATCGGCTGCGATGTCAACAAGGCTTTCGGCGGTGACTGGATCAACAAGCTTGCGATCAACAACGAGATCCCCTCAACCCAGAATTCGCTCAATAATGCTGTTTTCCGTAACCATCTTGACGGCAGAGCATTCTGCAACGACCCCGACGTATTCTTCCTTCGTGACAACAATCTCACCTTTAATCTTGAGCAGAAGCTTGTTCTCGGCAAGGTGAATGCTGTTTGCGGAAATGTTCTCTTCGTTTCCGACAATGCAGGCGATTATTCCGAAGAAACTCTCGGTTATCTCAAGAATTTCTTCACAAAGAAGGATTATAAGGTTACGGGCGCAGATTATATCGACAACGAAACGATCCGCCTTTCCTTCACCGAAGACGGAGTTGAAAAGACTCTCACCTTCGACATCAACACGGGTGCAAGCAATATCAACGAGTGCCTTTGATCGGTAATTTTTCTCAGCCGTCCCGAAAGGGGCGGCTGAATTTGTCAAAATAAAAAAACAAAAAACTATTGACAGAACCGAAATCTTATGCTAACATATTAAAGCAATTTACGGAGAGATACCGAAGTGGTCATAACGGAACGGTCTTGAAAACCGTCGTACCTTACGGGTACCGTGGGTTCGAATCCCACTCTCTCCGCCATTTAGAAAACTGTATAATTTTTATATACGTTACCATGGAGAAGTACTCAAGTTGGTGACGAGGCGCCCCTGCTAAGGGCGTAGGTCGGGTAACCGGCGCGGGAGTTCGAGTCTCCCCTTCTCCGCCAAAGAAAAACAGTCCGCAAAAGCGGGCTGTTTTTCTTTGGGAGAAACGAGTTCCGCTCCAAGGATACAGGTAGCCCGATACCTTGTTTTTATCGATAATTTATGGTACTATAAAAACAGAAGGCGGTGAGGTTATGTCCAAAATTCTCGGCTCATGGAGCGGAATGCGCAAATATTTGGAACAAGAGATGTTGGCAGAATCCTTGCACGGAAGAATTCGCTACGGTTGTACGACCTATACCGGCATGGATGACTGTCATATATTCGAGATTTGTGTTGACGGCAAACAGATCAAACGATTCTCGTGGGAAACCGTTAATTCTTATTTCGTTGAAATGGGATACAAGGAAAACAAAGAGCAAGGTTTTTTGAATGGATATTGGGACGGCTTTTGGGAGCTTCTTGAAAGATATTCCGTTAATGAGCGGACAGAGTATACTGACGCAGAGTTTTGCGACGCTCTGGAGCAATACCGCAATCAGGATATACAGGAGAGCATCAAGTCCGATGATCCTTTGGTAAGAATGTTTGCAATATTGGACAGGCGTGTCGGCAAACGAACGCTGATTCGTATTCGGGATGAAGCGGCAGAGTTTCCGCTTTGGCTGCAGCAAATTTATCGTTTAAGAACCGATGCGGAAAAATGAACGGTATTTCCCTTTTATGATATTTTTAACAGGTGATAAAAGATGTTCTTTTCTTTCAGACTTAACAGAATTGTCAAAAAAGCCGTTAAGAAAACGGCAAAACATTTCAAAGGCTGTCAGCCTGAAATGTTATTTCATACATTTTACGGTGCGTTCGATATTTCCCCGAGGAATTTGACTGTTTGGTATATATTCAAAACGGAATCTGATTTGCATTCGGCAAAGGAATCGGGATTATGCTGCGAGATCGAAAAACTGACGGTTGAAAATCTTATCGTCGGCGGCTATCCCAAGGATGCTTTTGAAGTATCGGAAAACGGTTTGCTGACGGATGTCGTTGCTTCTCATGGTGTCGGTGATGAAGAAATACAAAACGTTATGTTTTCTCTGTCAAACCGCAAAGCCGCAGTATCGTTTGCTTCTCAGGAAGAGATCGATAAAAAGGCAGACGGCGATTACCGTTTGTTTTTTCAGTAATATTTATAGTATATTAATATATAATACATAATATATTTTCCCCTTTGTGATAAAATAATGTCAACCGCAAAGGAGGATTTTTATGTGTACCGCAATAACCTTTGAATCGGGAGATTTCTATTTCGGCAGAAATCTTGACCTGCATTTTCATTATAACGAAGCCGTGACGGTAACGCCCCGAAATTATCCGTTTTTATTCCGTAACGGGGAGATGTCGGAAAGCCATCATGCGATCATCGGCATGGCAACCGTTGCCGACGGATATCCGCTTTATTACGATGCGACAAACGAAAAAGGACTGAGCATGGCGGGGCTCAATTTTCCCGATAACGCTGTTTACTGCCCCGAATCCGAATCGGAAATCAATGTTGCACCGTTTGAGCTGATTCCGTGGATTCTCGGCAGATGCTCGAGTGCAGACGAGGCTTATGGTGAGTTCAAAAGGATAAATGTTTGGAACATTCCGTTTAACGATAAGTTTCCGTTGTCACCGCTTCACTGGATAGTTGCTGACAAAAAACGCTGTTTTGTTGTCGAAACGATGAAAGACGGGATGAAGCTTCACGACAATCCCGTCGGAGTCCTGACCAACAATCCGCCGTTCGATTATCACATGCATAATCTTGTCAACTATATCAATCTGACACCCGATCAGCCCGAAAACCGATTCGGCACGGACATGAAGCCGTATTCTCTCGGAATGGGTGCGATCGGTCTGCCCGGGGATTTGTCGTCAGCATCAAGATTCGTCAGAGCTGCATTTGTGAAATGCAATTCCGTCTGCAGCGAATCCGAATACGAAAGCGTTAATCAGTTATTCCATATTCTCGGAAGTGTTGTTCAGCAGAAGGGTCTGAACAGACTGCCCGACGGCAAATGCGAATATACCGTTTATTCAAGCTGCTGTAATGCGGACAAGGGTATATACTATTATACTTCCTATGATGACCGTCGGATCGTCTGCGTAGATATGCGAAACGAAAACCTGAATACAAAAAATATAATGTCATATCCGATGAAAATTGAAAAAACTTTTTTGAAACAAAATTAAAAATATGCTGGTTTTCAAAAGAATGCAGAAAAAAGTTTTCTGCATTCTTTTTGTGCTTTTCACCCATATATATAAAACATTAATATAATATAATGCCGATGTCAGCTGATTTTATGCAACATTTCCAACAAATCGTGAAACACACGGAACGGTTGAGAAGAAGGGCAAAAAAGATTAAAAAAAGGTGTTGACAAATGGGGATGGATTTGGTAATATATCGGAGCGCTCTGAAATACAGCAGCGCACCGCACCTTGAAAATTAAACAACGAGAAGAAGAAAAACCCTTGAAGATTAATTTGAGAAGTACTTTCAAGTACAACAGTAATTCTTGTGAAGAACGAGAATGATACAAGTCAGTGAGAAACTGATTGAGCGATTGAGCTCTGAAAATGATTTGAACGGGCA
>JAFSFB010000025.1 GCA_017435385.1 Clostridia bacterium
CGTCGTCAGTAACAACATCATATTTTACTCTGCCCAAGTCGTGCAGGAATGCGTGCTCCGGTCCGCAGGATGGATAATCCAAACCGCTTGCCACGGAATACACGGGAGCAGGATCACCGTTTTCATCCTTCAGCATAATGCTGTTAAAGCCATGCATGATGCCTTCTTCACCGTAGGTAAGGCTTGCGGCGTGGTCGCCCATTTTAATGCCTCTGCCGAGAGGTTCTACACCGTAAATGTCAACTGGATCATTCAGGAAGCCTGAGAAAAGTCCCATTGCGTTTGAACCGCCGCCCACACAGGCAACCACGGCATCGGGAAGCTCACCCGTCATATCAATGAACTGTTCTCTTGCTTCAATACCAACAACACTCTGAAAGTCTCTCACCATCATCGGGAACGGATGAGGGCCGACAACTGAACCTATGCAGTAGATAGCGTCCTTATACTCATTGCAATATGCGGCGAAGGCAGCGTCTACTGCTTCTTTCAGGGTTTGCAGTCCGTCTGTTACCTCGACCACTCTGGCACCCAGGATCTTCATTCTTGCCACATTGGGAGCCTGCTTCTTAATATCGACAGCACCCATATAGATATCGCATTCCAGTCCGAAGTAGGCGGCGGCGGTAGCAAGCGCAACGCCGTGCTGTCCTGCACCGGTTTCGGCAATGACCTTTTTCTTGCCCATATACTTCGCCAGCAACACCTCACCCATACAGTGATTGAGTTTGTGTGCGCCGGTGTGGTTCAGATCCTCCCGCTTCACATAGAGCTGAACGCCGGTGCCGATTTTATCCGAAAGCCTTGCAAGATGGGAGATTGGTGTCGGTCTGCCTTGAAATTCCTTACGGATACGGCGAAGCTCGTTGATAAATTTGCGGGACTTGCAGATGGTCTGATATGCTTCACTGATCTCATTCATAGCGACCTGCAGTTCAGGCGGGATATAGGAGCCACCGTATTTGCCAAAGTAGCCGTTGGTGTCGGGATAGTTCTTAAAATAGGTATCAAAATCAATATTGTTAAATTTCATTGTAGTTTCCTCCGTAAATAAGTTTTGTATTAGGTTGGTTTTGGGTTTACAATCTCTTTCTGTTTGATTTCATATATTCGGCGCACGGAGCGCCACCAGCGTTTTGTCATCATTTTATTTACCTCCTTAATACAGGAAAAAGCTCCTTTGACTTATATCTTCCGTCAAAGGAGCCTTCATATAAAACAAAAACGCCCTTGACAGAAATATACACTCTGTCAAGGACGAATAGGTACATTTACAGTACGACACTATCCGCGGTGCCACCTTGATTCACGGAATGACCCGTGCACTTAGCAGGATACCAACATATCCCCGGCAACTGACGTATGCCAACACGTTGCAGAATACTCTGGGAAATTCCATTTGACTGCACCCTCAGCGGTCCATTTGACAACTTGTTTCTTACCTGACTCTCAGCACCACAGGTTCTCTGTAAAGGCATTATTGCCGTTATCTCCGCTTCAACGGTTTGAAATATTAACTTGCTATATATTATACTTACATCATATGCCGGTGTCAATAGTTTTACGGTAAAATCTCAAAATAAACAGTTCATTTATTGTTCTATTAGTCTGTTGATAAATCTCACTTTCCATTTCTGATTCCTCTTTATGAATATGTTTTAATAATTTCTTCGGCAATAACTTTTTTGGATACACATCGGTCCATTGCTTGTTTTTCAATATAACGGTGAGTATCGGGTTCGCTCATTTTCAGTTCATCAATAAGCAACCACTTTGCTCGGTTAACAAGTCTGATTTCTTCCATTTTTTCTTCAATGGATAAGGATTTCTCTTCAAATCTGCGCAGTCTTTCTCTTGCACTTGCCATCCAGTCAAGAGCTTGTATGGTAGTAGGTTTGGTAGTGGGTTTTGGGAGCACAAAAACTCCGTGTTCCGCCACTTTGTTAAAAACCTGTGCATAAACATCGTTTCTGACAAACAAAAGAACAACAGTACCTTTTCCTGCACAGACATCAACCGCAAAATGGGTTCCATTGTCATCAGGCAGAGGAGAGTTTACTATTACATAGTCAAAAACTCTTTCAGCAACAATTCTTTTTGCCGTGCTGATGTTTGAAACCGTATGTACGGGATGGTACTTTGATTCGGGAAGCAAATCTTTGAGAGCAGAATTGAAATTATCTGCTGCCGATACAACAAGGACACTGTATACCTGTTCCTTAAGGCTCATTTTGCTTCCCTCCCTTTATAGTTTATTTATTACAGTAAATATCGAGAATTGATACAGGGATATGCTTTTTAATAAAACTGCTTTCCGCTGCTGCTATACAGGCTGATTTTAAATCAACGGGCAGCTTACGGTATTTTTTCAAGGTTTCGTCATCAGCTTTATAAAGGTTGATATCCGAAACATACGGAAGCTCCAGTTCATTTTTGATTCCGTCAAGCCCTGCATAAATCATAAGTGCAAATGCAAGATAAGGATTTGCCGTAGGATCAGGTGAGCGGAGCTCTGCACGGCGGTATTCACCGACGGCGGCAGGTATTCTGACAAGTTGTGAACGGTTTTCGCTCGACCATGAAACATATTGAGGTGCTTTGCTTTTTCCAAAGCGCTCATAAGAATTTTCGGTGGGATTAAGAAAAGCCGTCATTTCGCAGACTTTGTCAAGAATGCCTGCAATCATATTGCAAAGCCTGTCTGATTTATCATCCATTTTCACGGACATATTTATATGGAATCCGTTGCCGGGCTGATTTTCAAGAGGCTTTGCGCTGAAATCGGCATAAAGACCGTTTCGTCTTGCAACTGTTTTTACAATTGTCTGGAAGGTCATAGAATTATCGGCAGCGGTCAGGGCATCGGAATAGCGGAAATCAATTTCGTTTTGACCGGGTCCCTCTTCGTGATGCGAGCTTTCGGGGCGAATACCCATTTGCTCTAAAGTAAGGCATATTTCACGGCGGATGTTTTCTCCTCTGTCGTCGGGAGCAATATCCATATAGCCTGCATTGTCGTAGGGCTCTTTTGTCGGATTACCGTTTTCATCAAGCTTGAAAAGATAGAATTCCTGTTCTGAACCGAAGTAGAAATGAACACCCTCAAGTGCAGCATCACTCACAGCCTTTTTCAAAAGACTTCTGGTGTCGCATTCAAATGACTTTCCGCTCGGATAGGATATGCCGCAATACATTCTGACAACCTTTCCGTGCTCGGGTCTCCAAGGCAATACTGAAAGAGTTGAAGGGTCGGGGATAAGAAGCAGGTCCGAATGCGTTTCGTCACCGAAGCCTGTAATTGCGGAGCCGTCGATGGCGATACCGTATTCAAACGCACGGGAAAGCTCCTGAGGCATAATCGATATATTCTTTTGTCTGCCGAAAACATCGCAGAATGCAAGTCGGATAAACTTAACATCTTCCTCTTGAACAAATTGAATAACCTCTTGCTTTGAATACTTCATAAAACTACCTGCTTTCTGAATTATGGTTTAATTGGCTACATACATTTGTCTATACGGATTCTTACTGTCGGGAGTAACAACCGTGAAATGCGAGTTTAATATTTCGTTTTCATCATATCCGAAAAAATCGCAGTATTCGGATATGTATTTTTTTATTTCTTGAACATCCGTTTCAGTTGCAGCTTTCGCTGTGACCTGACTTGGGAAAATGATATCCTTGCACTCTCCACGCAAAAACATCTTTCCGCCGTGCATACCCGTGCATGGGAAATTGCCGACTATCCGCCTGCCTTCAGAACAAAGACCGAGAACAATGATTATTCCGCCTGCCTGATACTCTCCGAGAAAGCTGCCTGCAGTGCCGCCGATAACCATAACCGGAATTTTATCCTTATATGCCTTCATATGGATTCCCGCACGGTAGCCGGCATTGCCTTTTACATAAATTTTTCCGCCTCGCATTGCATAGCCTGCGGCATCACCGATATTTCCGTGAATGAATATTTGGCCTTCATTCATAGTGTCGCCTACGGCATCCTGAACATTTGAGTTTACTGTTATCGACGCACCGTTGAGATAGGCACCGAGAGCATTGCCGGGAACACCGTTGATTGTAATTGATTTGTCTGACATTCCTGCTGCAATAAATCGCTGACCGCAGCAGCCTGAAATAATACAGCTGCCGTCGGCTTTTCGAAGAGCTGAATTTATGGCTTTATAATTGAGGTTTGTTACATCTATTTGCATAATATTATACTACACCTCCAAGCATTTTTCTACGGGTTTCTTGCGGAAAAATCGATAAAGTTGTAACTTTTTTCAG
>JAFSFB010000018.1 GCA_017435385.1 Clostridia bacterium
AGGGTCGTATGATGTCTTGTAGGTAAGATCTGCACCGTTTGAAATATCAAAGAAGTTTCTGTCAAAGATAAGGTAGATATTACCTGATCCGAAATACAGAGACGACTTGAGGAAAAACTCTGCTCTGAGAGTCTGTCCGGGGTTAACATAGTGGTCGGTGATTTCCCATGAACCTGCAGCATTCTGCTCATAGAAATCCATACCGAAATAGACATAGTGTCCGCCACGGGCATCAAGGGATTCAAGTGAATCAATGACTGATTCAGAACCGGTATGGCTTGTTTCTTCAGCCGATGCCTTCGGAACAAAAGCAGTACCGACACCTGAGAAAATGGTCAAAACCATTGCGAACGCCATGATAAAACTGAGAATGCGTTTGGAATTTGACATTAGCTCATTTTCCTCCTTTTAATTTATATGCACACAATTCTTGTGATGTGTCATAATTCTAAGAGTAATTGCATTTTGAGCCGTTTGGGTATGGCACGATTATCGTGCCATACCCTCGATTTGCTTAAAAATTTAGAATGTTATTTGTTTCTATATTAGATATAGAAGATAGCTTCACCAGTTTCCTGGTTAACATCTGCAAGCCAAAGTTCAATAAGGGCAATCTGTGTTGCGTCACCACCGTCGAAATAACCATCGCCTGTAACGTCAGCTGCAACTGCAAAATAAGAAGTATTGTCCTCGTATGAGTTGTACATCCAGTCGGTTACCCAAAGTTCATTTGCTTCCATAGCAGTTGCGTCACCACCGTCGATGTAACCGTCACCTGTGCAGTCGCCACGGATAACAACCTGATATGCAGCAAGCTTTTCGTTTGTTGTTGCATTTCTGATCCAGATTTCTGTACCTGTACCGTAACCAAATTCACCGGGAACAACTTCAACTGTAGCATTTACAAGTGTATCAGGATTGAATACATAGGAAAGTGTTGATTCATCCATCTGTTCTCCGAGACCTACAATATAACCATCAACAGTCTCACCATCGCTGAGCGTAGTTCCAAGGTAAAGGTCAACTGAAGCTACATCGATCGAAGGAGTGAAGAAATAGTCATACTGCTTGGAATGATAGTATCCAAATCCAAGTGATGTATTAGCATCAATAAGAGGATACTGAGGTTCAACTTCACCGCTGTCTTCTACAAGAGCATTAAATGCTGCTCTGAGGTCTGTTGCAAGCTTTTCGATCTCAGCCTGGTTGTCTTCATTGTCAGCTACACCTCTGTCGAAGTTAACAGCTTCTGTATAAAGAGCATAGAAGGGCTCGTATGTATCAGCTGTGTAATCAGTCTGATCAAGACCGAGTTCACCTGCTTCAGCTGCGTCTGCAATAGCAGCATCAAGGTTTGTGAAGTCGCAGGACTTAACAAGATGCTTCCAAGCGTCAACGAGTTCGCTTGTTGCAACGTTAACCATTGAGGGAAGAAGTGCGCTGCCGCTGAGAGCGAGAGTATCAGTTGCGAAATCTTTTGCGTGTGTGTAAGCTTCCCATGATTCGGCTGTGTAGTAAGATGCACCGCCGGCATTAACTCCACCGTTGGTTACGCACATGTCATAAACAACCTGAAGCTTGCTTGTGTTTGCGGGAAGTCTGATAAGACGCTGCTGCATAAGGTCGAGCTTATGAAGAGCATATGTTGCTTCGATAGCGCCGATAACGCCCTTGTTAGCCATTGCTTCATTATAAGCATTAACCGATGCGTCGTATTCTGCCTGATATTCTTCTGTGGGTTCGCCTTCACCTGTGTAGGGAGCCTTTACAAAGAATGTCTGAGAATCAACGATATCCTGAGCTGCACCTCTTGCATCTCTGTATCTTCTGTAGCTGTGAGGAGCATAGTCACGCATGCCAACGAATGTGTAATCGTCTTCCCAGTATTCGATTTCTGTTCTGTAGGGATAGCCGTTTTCGTCAGTGCCTTCTCTGAAGTTGTAGCCGCTGACTTCTTCGATCTTTTCTTCAAGAGCACCTACACCGGCTGAAAGCTCGTAGGGTTCAAGAGCTGCAAGAGCTGCTTCAAGAGCTACTGCATACTGCTCATAGAGGTTGTCATAGCCGTCTGCGCAGTTGTTGATCTTGCTTTCGAAGTTTGAGCCATTCTTGGGAGTGAGGCAAAGAACTGCTGCGTCCTTAAGAGCTGCAACATAGTCTGCCCAAAGGTCTGTAACGGCACCGCCGTTCAGATTCTTATCGTAGTCGTTCTGCTGACGGTTTGCAGCAACTTCGTGGTTGAAGAGACCGCCGAGACCGTAGTCCTTATAAAGGTGGATGTTTGTTGTAACTGTGTGGTTTGTGCCGTTTACGTTAACAACAGTCTGAACTGAATACTTACCGTCTTCGATGCCGCCGTTGTTGCCGATGGGATTGGGCTGACCGTTATCATCGAGAACAAGGTTGCCCTCTGCGTCGGTTTCGTATGTGTACTCAAATCTTTCATAACCGTCTGCAGCTCTGAAGGGATCGAAGAAGTAGATACCTTCCTGACCCTTGAACTTCTGAGTTGTGAGATCGGGATTCATTGTTACAAAGTTCTGACCTGTAACGCTTGTGATTGAAACTGAACCTGTGTCTGCGGGATTTTCCTGGCTCTTGTTTTCGCCGCTGTCCTTAACACGGATCTGATAGCCGTTGATATCGGAGAGGTCGTCGCCTTCGCCAAGATAGATTTCTGATTCATACTGAACGAAACGGTTGCCTACTGCTTCGGAAATTTCGATAGCATCGTCGTCCTTATCGGTGTTACCGACAACAGCGTAAACAGTCTTTGTAAGAGCTGTATCTGTGATGTTACCGCCGTCTTCGCCCTTGATGTAGTAGTCGATGTTCATTTCGATGAGCATACCCTCGGTAAGAGTACCCTGAAGGGTTACATCAACGCTCTGACCGCCGTCAAGAGTGTCGCCCAGCTTGATACCGCTGACTGAAGCCGCTGCTGTATCAACGCCGTTTACATAGGATCTGACAACAACAGCACCGATCTGATACTTATAGAGCTGGTCCTGAGTAAAGTTACCTGCTGCATCTGTGAAGCCGGTATTAACGCCGCTGGAGCCGTTGTAAACACGGAATGTGGGGTTAGTGTTAGCTGCGATTGTCTGGGGAAGGAAGTTTTCCATTTCGGAGAATTCCTGCTCGTCGCTGAGACCGAGGAGCATGCAAGCAAGGGGAAGAGCAACATAAGCGATGTCTTCAGCTCTGCCGTCGATTGCAACACCGTTTGTCTTGCCGGTGAATGTGCCTCTGCCGAGTGACTTGAAGAGGTCGTGGATCATCTTGCCGAGTTCATCATTCTGAACAAGAGCATCGATGGTGTCAACCTTTTCTGAGAATACGTTGGGGAAGAGAAGATCAAAGATACCTTCGAGAAGGTCCATGATGATTGCAATGCCGTTTGACTTTGCAAATGCACCGTTCTCATTCTTGAGGAAGATCTTTGCAAGGTTTTCAGCATTGAGAGTATAAATAGGTTTAAGAAGATAGTCGAAGATGAGAGCCTTTACAACATAACCGCTGTTTGCGATTTCGTCATAGAGCCAGGGATCACGACCTGTGTTTGACTTGATGGGGATGATTGCATTGATGATCGTGTCAAGGTCAGCCCAGACTGAATCTTCTGTAAGACCTGTTGTTGCTCCGTCTGCGTTGTCGCAGTTGAAGTCAAGAGCAAGAATACGGCCGTAAGTTGAGATAGCCCATGCTGCAACCTGAACGATTGTGTTCTTATAGCTGCCGTTGTTGCCCTGATAGGGAAGGAGACCTGTGGCCTCAGCAGGATTTCTGTTTTCTGAATTGCTGCCGCCTGCGGGAACCATGTCAAGAGTCTGGTTGAGGTTGTAAACTGCAACATCAAGAAGAATATCAAGAACCTTCTGAACAACTGCATCGTAGTATGCAACGTCGTCAGCATAGTCAGTTCTTACGGGCTTGGTGTAAGTATACTGAGGAATATCCTGCCATGCAAGCTGTTCAACAGCAGCATAACCGACGTCAACGATCGACTGGTTGGAATCATCAATATACATCCACTCAACAGAACCGTTGAGGATACCTCTCATGATGAGAGCAACAACCTGCTGGTCTGTGTAGTTAGCAAGCTCGGAAGCTGAGGGAACAGTGAAGAATTCGGGGAAGAATTCTGCGCCGGACTTCTGAAGAACGAATCTTGCAACACTTGCAATGTTGGTGAGAAGAAGAGCATTGCCTTCCTTATCGCCGTCCTGGTCAAGCCAGTTCCATACATAACCCTCTTCGGAAGGAACGCCACGCTCTGTGATGAGGAGGTTATCCATGAATTCGCCGAGGATTCTGTTGAAGTCTTCAACGAATGTCTTGCCCTCTGTAACTGTTACTTTCTGAACTACAACATCAATGTTGAAGATGTCAGCGAAAACTGTGGGATTAGTAAGAGGTTCACCCTTGTATTCGGGATCATAGTCGGGATTGGGGATCCATGTCTGAGTTGTTTCATCATAGATTGTCTTGTTCTTGTACATATCGAGATATTCGACACCGCAAAGTCTACGGAGCCAAGGAGCTGTATCTCTGTTAAGAACGGGAACAAGGATTTCATTGAATGCTCTCTGCATGAGAGCTTCGATGAATTCATAACCGGTTTTGTTACCTTTGATGTCAACGATGTCATATACGGGAGCGGGAGCAGCTGCACCTTCAGGAACTACTGCGCAGCCGCCGAGTGCATATGTAACCCACTGGTCAGGATGTACCCAGCCGTAGTAGTCATTATTTGCGACATCCATTTCGCCTTCGAAAAGATAGCCGCTGTACTCTACCCAGTCTGTATTGTCAAGGAAGAGATCGTCGAGCTTCTTCCACTCGCCGAGAACAAGACCGTTGAGGAGTTCCTGAGCAAGAGTGATAAGGCCGTTTTCACCGTTGAGGTACTGTGAGGGGATACCTGCTGCACCGTCATCGAAATAGTCATAGTCAGCAGCTTCGCCTGCGGGAGTGAAGCCGTAAACAAGACCAATAGCAAGCTCACGAACATTGAAGAGGTAGCTTTCGATGAAGGAGTTCATGATGCCGAGACCGAGAGTGTGGTTGACATACTTTTCAAAGATTTCAGCGTTGGCTGAAATGAAATCAAGGAGATCGTAGATGATTTCAAGGTCATCTGTTCTTTCTGTGGTTGCGTCACCTCTGGCGTCACCCTTGAGAGGTTCGATGGTCAGCGAAGCTGCATCACCGAGAAGGGGAAGAAGTGTCTTAACGCTGGAAAGAAGGCTTTCAACGCTGGCGATGGTTTCCGTAACGCTGCCGAGATCAAGAACACCGATGTAGATGTTCAGGCTAATCTGCTCTTTAGCAAGCATACGGTCTACCTCATCGAGTGCCATTGTAGCATACTGCTCAAGTGTGAAAACAGGAGCGTCTACATCGTTGTACTCTTCGATAGCGTCGTTTTTGTAAGCCTGGTATGCATTACCCATTACGGAGAAAGTTCCGATGAGCATTGCAAAAGCCATGAGAATTGCGAGAATGCGGGTTGACTTTTTCAAATTGTACACCTCCAAAAAAATTTTGAAATTGAAAAACGGACAAATAAATTCAGCAACACGAACGGCACCGCCCGACTACATAATATAAATGGTTTGACAGGGCCATTCTCTGACCGACCTCCTTTTTGATTTTGCTGCGCCAGACACGCCAAATCCGGCGCAAAGCAACAGTCAGAATCACTAAATTTAATCGTCCAAACAGTGGGCTTCCGGAAAAAGCATTCAAAAATAGAAACACTTACCCCATGAAACCACCATATGGTCATAATAACTATACCTAAAACTTGCGCCAATGTCAATGTTTTTCAAAATTCATTTAACTTTTTGTTAATAATCAACAACTGCTCAAAAAATTTTTTGTTTATTGTGACCACGGTCTGAAGGCAGACGGTAAATCGGTTTGCAGTAAAGCTACATTACTTTACATCAAAGATGCTTTTCGTAGATTTTTCCGTCAAGCAATTCATAAAGAAAAATCAATCAAAATCAGCCACATATATTAAAGGTATACGAACTTTATATTATTTTGTCTTAATTCTGCTTGAATTTTTATAAAAACACAGACAATGTAAAGCCTTATAGCTTTACAACATCTGTGTTTTTTCAATAATTTTTAAAAATTTTCTTTTCTTCCGCTCAATAGAATTCTGACCGTTTTTCAACGATTTTGACTAATTTTTTTCTTCTTTATCGCTGAAATAATTCTCTGACTGCCTCATTTTTCGGCTTTCTGTCAATTTGTAATTGTCGAACACTTTACAGATGCAATTTGTTCTTATATTCGGAGTTTCGTTTGTCAAAGATATCTTTTCAGCGTAGTTTTCGGCAATACACCTGTAAAACCATGCCGCTGAGCCTGTAAAATGAGTCCATCCCGCTCTCGAAACACATCCGTCGGAATATGAAACGTCACCCGCAAGAACAAACGGCTCTGCTCTGTATCTTTCCGCAAGCTTTTCGCTCTCATAGAAACCCATAGGATTGATTAATCCGATCAGCTTCTCCCCTCTTTCGTTATCGCCAAGACTGAAGCACGCCATTGCAAGCCATACCGCCGCATGGGTATACTGTCCTGCGTTTTCTCTTATTCCTGCAGGATATGACGCAATATAACCGACCGATTCGGTCTGAGCCTCATCAAAAGGCGGTGCAAGGAGCCTGATCACTCTGTTTTCCGTGTCAACAAGTTTATTTATCGCTGTTTCAATGGCTTTTTTTGCATTTTTCAGCCCTGAGAACACAGCAAACGCTTGCGGAAGAATATCAATAAAATCGTCGGTTTCGCCAAGAAAACTTCCGTCGGGCATTATCGCTCTTGCATATCTGTCCCCTTGCCAGGCTTTGTTTTCAACCGCCGATCTGAGTCTTTCTGCCGTTTCAGAATACTCCTCCGCCTTCGCATCAAGACCGATTTTTTTACAAAGTGCAGAGAACTTTTCAAGAACGATCATCAGAAACATGCCGAGCCAGACACTCTCGCCGCCTCCGGTTGTTCCGATATTGCTGAAGCCGTCATTCCAGTCGCATGAACCGATAAGAGGCAACCCGTTTTTGCCGAAAGTGCATGCTTTTTCAATTGATTTCATGCAATGCTCAAGCAAAGTGCCCGTTTTTTCGCTTTTTTGAGGACAAACATATCTTTCTTTTTCGGTTTTCAGAAGATTCTCTGCCTCCAGATAAGGTATTTGCTCATTGAGAACACCGTAATCGTCTGTATTCCTGACATATTCACAGCATACAAACGGCAGCCAGAGCATATCATCGCTGCATCTCGTTCTGATTCCCCTGATTATCGGTCCTCTTTTCACGGTCATATGCCACCAATGAAGGACATCACCCTCAGGGAACTGAACTGCAGCACATCTGAGAAGATGCGTTCTTGTTATCCGAGGCTCGCAAATAAGAAATGCAAGGCTGTCCTGAAGCTGATCTCGGAATCCGTAAGCACCGGAGCTCTGCCAGAACCCCGTTTTTCCGAAAAACCGGCTTTGTTTTACCTGAGAATAAAGAAAGGAATTGAAGAAAATATTCAGTTTTTCATCATCTGAATTCAGTTTTATCGGGTTAAGAACCTTTTGGGCGAACATAGAAACCCGAGGCATGAGCAGGGCCGATTTTTCCGAAGCACCCCACGAAAGAAAGAACTCTGTCTTTATTTTTCCGCCTGCGGCAAGAGATATATTTCTGCCGACCGCAACGCAATTGTCGGATGAACAGCTTTCTGATTCAGAAAACCTGCCTTCAAAAAAATCCGACCTTGAAAAACACGAAAAATCTGCTTTTTCCGAACATAAAACGGACATATAACCGCTGACATGGGGAGCCTCTCTTCCGATAACGGCTCCGTTTTCGGTCTTGCGAAAAGAAAAAACTGCGTTTTCATTTCTCGAAAATCCGAGAACCGGTTCCGCATAATAAAACATCTCTCCGTCTTTTATCAGCCCCGAATCATTGCGGATTTCGACGCTGATTTTTTTCGTCATTCCCTTCTCGGGTATCTCTGCCGAAACGGTAAAGCGGACCCCTGCCGCCTCTGATCTCCAGACCGCTTTCTGAGGTGTGAAAACCGCTTGAGAAAGTGCGATTATATCGTAAAAAATGCCGTTATATTTCCAAATCAGCATTTCTCCTCGGTTGTCTTCGGCTGAATTATTGCTCCATGGAGTCAGTCTGTTCTCCCGTGAATTTATCGCCCATGTAAAGCCCAATGCCTTGTCAGATACCATTGTTCCGAAGCTTTTGTTGGCATAAACCATATTCCAAGGTATATCAACGGTTTTGCCTCTGTTATTTATTGAAATTTTGCCGTCTGTAAAGCTATATCGCTTTACAGAGCTGCTGTTTTTTTCGCTCTTCGCAGCAGACGGCTCAGGCAACATTCTGAGCGGTCTGAACTGTCTTTTTGTTTCATTTGGAAGAAATTTTCCGAGATTTACCGCAAATGAAGAAAATGCCATCAGAGCAGATGCCTGTTTTAACGAAAAACGCCTCAGATTTATGACATGAACTCCGCCTTTGATGCCGAGCATCAGCTCACAGTTTTCCTGAAACAGAAGCTTTCTGACTTGAACGGCAACTCCCGAATTGTACCCCTCATCAATGCTGTGAGCTATAACAAGATCGTTTGCAATTCCGACCGAACGAAGCTCCTTGTTGACTCTGATATAGGGGGCAAGCTTGCTCACATCCTCTTCTTTTTCGATTTTAACCGTTACTATCGGCAAATCACCCGATATACCGAAGCTCCAGAGATCGTTTTCGCAGCAGCCTTCGGCATTTGCACCCGATCTTCTGCTTTTCGGATAAAGAACGGCGGGTACTACACATGCGGCAACCGCAGAATCAAGACTGTCGTTTCGGAAATGTGTTTGCGAAAAGCTTTTTCTTGCGTCGGGATTTCTTGCAGTCACAAAAGCTGTTATTGCCGATTCCTCCGAATCGTCTGCGGCAATAATCATTGTCTTTTCCGTGCTTTCGCCCGCTCCGAGGGTGATATCTGCTTCAAAGCAACAGAAGCAGTCGGGATTTCCCGTTTTTTCCGTCAAATCATCACGGATACCGAGTGAAAAGATCCCGTGGGGAGTTATCAATGCCTTCTCTTTGTCGGAACAATGCCTGAATCCGTTTCCGTCGGCGAAGCCTGCCGCAACGGCGCATGAAAAACCGTTTTTCTTGCTTCGTGCGAAAACAAAGCACTTGTTTTCTTCATCCCATCTGTCCTTGAGAAACAGCTTTGAATAGGCGGGATGAGAGGCAAAGGCATCGGTTTTGTCAAGACACGGTTCAAAACACACGGTCATCTTTCCCGAAACGGGCTTTCCCGATTTGTTTTCAAGTCTGAAGGTCCTTATTTCGCAGTTTTTATCGGACAGCACGGCTGTTTTCATTGAAAATCTGATGTTTTTATATTCCGAAATGTGAAGGGCATATTTTCTTCTGAACTCAGCAGAATATTTTCCTTCTGATGATAATGCTCTCGAAACGGAAATCCTCATTTCTTCATTTGAAAAAACCGCAAAAACACCTTTGGGGCTTCGCAGAATATCGGTGTCCCTTACGGTTGCATCGATCCCGTTGATTATTGAAAAGCCCGAGCCGCAGTCGGTTATGCAGACGGTCAGCGAGGAGTTGGAATAGACCGCCGCATTCGGCAAAACAGGTGACGGATCTTTATAAATACGGTCCGTTCCCTCAGTTTTCGCTTTTTTATACTGAGGCGTTTTCAGCCTCATATCTTTGAAGATCGGCGCATCGGTTTTCACCTTTTCGTCAAGAAGCGTTTCTGCCCCCATCATTTCGGGGCTGCGCATAAATCTTTTCTGCATGCGGTTTTCCTGCAAGGCATTGACTGTCGCAACAAGGCTCATTCCCTGATGATGAGCCATAAACGAGCTGATAACGGCATACTCGCCGTTTACTCTGCTTTTCGTGAAATCAATTGCTTCATAGAAGCCGTATCTTCCGAGCATGCCGAATTTTTCGAGCTTTTTCAGGTTGCGTACAGACAAATCCGGAGCAACCGCAGTTGTAAGAAATGATGAATACGGCGAAACGACATTTTCGGAATCGGAAATCCTGCTCAGACTGAGCTTTTCAGCGCCGTGTGCCTTGTATTGGTAGTTCAGACTGCCGTCAAAAGCATAAAATCCGCTCTCAGAAACTCCGAACGGATTTCTTCCCGCCTTCCTGCGCTGACAGTCAAGGCAGAAACGAAGCGATTCATGGGATATGCTGCCTTTCGGTGACGGAAGAAACAGACTCGGCATGAAGTATTCAAACATTGTTCCCGTCCACGAAACAAGACCTGCATGCCGCCCCTGACCGACATATATTCTTCCGAGGGCTGACCAGCTTTTTTTATCGACCGTTCGTGTCGCAACCGCATAATACGCCGTCATCCTTGCTTCGCTCATGAAAAGATCATAGAAGCTGCCGCTTCTTTCTTCCGTATCGGGATTGATCCCGATATGAAACAGCTTTCGGCGGTCATTATACATGACACTCAGGTCTGTGTTTTCGATTATCGAACCGATTTTCAACGCCGTTTCACTAAGCTCCGGACATTCCCCGACATATTCGGCTATCCCCTCTTTGAGCGCAACCAGACAGCAAACGAAATTACCGCTGTCGACCGCCGAAACATACCTCGGTTCGAGTGCAACGCAATCCTTCGTGCTGTACCAGTTCAGAAGATTTCCCTTGTACTTTTCAAGCATATCAACGGTTCCGAGGCTTGATTCAAGCCGTCTGTGAAGCTCCTTTGACGATATGAAGCCGAGATCTCTTGCTGCAAGGAATGACAGAAGCATGAGCCCGATGTTTGTCGGCGAGGTTCTTCTTGCAACGGAATTGACGGGCGAAAGCTGAATATTGTCGGGCGGAAGATAATTATTTTCTTTTCCGCAAAGCTCATCAAAAAAGCGCCATGTTGCCGCCGCATACGAAAGAAGCGTTTCACGGTTTTCAGCTGAAACCGAATTGTTTTTCCTCCTTCTTGCTGTTGATGTCAGAAAAAAGAGCGGGATATCAAACAGCAGAAAAACGGAAATCAGGCGATAGAACGGTGAACCGAGAAAGAAAAACACTGCGGCTGCTGCAAGAGGGAGAATGCAGGAAACCGCCTTTGACTGTGCGCTCGCCTTCCCGTTTGCCGCCGGAACCCATTCAAGAAGCTTCTTTCGGGTAACCTTCATCCGCCACACAGCCTTGAATGCCGCCGCAACGCAAACCGCACTCTCTCTGACTGAAAAAGCGAGCGAAAAAAATGCTCTTGCAAAGCACAGAACCGTATGCGGAACCGCCGATGAATAATAATACCTTGAAACCGTTTTCCAGCCTCCGTGAAGAACGGAATTTACCGCCGCATAAACATCATCGGCGCAAAGAGCAAAAAGGGAAAGCCCTGCCGTCACGGTGCCCGATGTTTCGCCTGCAGCCAGAGAAGCAGCAAGAGAAGCAACGCAAAACGGTCTGAGCATACTCCGCAAAACATTATCAAAAAGCTTGTATCTCGACAGCGCATTGAGCGGATTCCTGCCGAAAACAAAGAGAAGATTCTGCCAATCTCCCCTCACCCATCTGTCAAGCCTTGTGAAAAAGCTGTCGGCACTCTTCGGAAAAGAGTCCGAAACGGTAACATCGCCTGCAAGCGCCGCTCTCAGATATCCGCTTTCGATAATATCGTGGCTCAGGATCGTTTCTTCGGGCAGGTTTTTCATCAGCTCATAATACGCTTCAATGTCGATCAGACCTTTACCGCAAAAAATACTCTCTCCGAACAGATCTCTGTATTTCTCAGCCGACAGATTTTCATATGTGCTTTTGCCGTTTGCACCCGACATTATCCGCTCAAATACGGTTGTTTTCTCATAATCTATGCGGTTTTCAGACCTCGGAACGATTATTCCGAAGCCCTTGGTTACCCTGCCGAGAGTTTTGTTGATAACGGGTCTGTTCATCGGATGCTCTGCAACGGAGATCAGCTCCGCCGCACAGTCAAACTCTGGTATGCTGTCAGCATCCAGAGCGAAAATATATTTCATTTCTCTGAGCCTTTTTTTGTTTCCGCAGATAACGCTGAATCCTTTTTCGTTGCCCCTGACTGCTTTGACGAGGTCGGATATTGCCCCCATTTTTCTTTCTCTGCCCGTAAATTCACCCTGCGTTTTTGAAAAAACACGGGGTCTGAGCGCAAATATAAATGAATCGGGATACTTTTTGTTAAGCTTTTCAATTGCCTCTCGCATAACCTTGACCGAAGTTTTATCCTCGGATTTAACGGGAGAAGCCGCACCCTTGAAATCGGCAAGACAGCAGACCGTGAGCCCCTCGGTTTTGTTTGAAAGGTAAAGCTTTTCGAGGTGGCGGCTCAGCTCTCTGACCTTTTCGGGTGAAGGCATCAGGGTGGAAACAGTCAGAAGCACCCCCGTTTTTTGCACCTCGGAGCTGTTTTTTCTGAGCCTCGGAAGCCTTTCGGGCACAACGCCTCTCATCATCGCCTGCTCTGCGGGAATTCTGAATATCACATAAAACGGAAAAAAGGTTACAGCTGCCGCAACAGGATCCCGAAGCAGAATTCCCGATGACACACATGCGGCAAAAGGCATGACAAACTGCATTATTATAAGCAATATTCCTCTTTTTTTCCGCTTTGCCGTGGGAACAATGTACTTACCGACATGCTCCGAATTGCTCTGTGCCCTTCCGAGAGCCTCTTCAGCAAGCTCCTTTTCTCCGATACCCGTTGCCCGTGATTTCCGAGAAATGCACGCTCTGTAAAACGCCTTGGTTTTTTCGTCCGACAGCGAATAGAATCTGTCATTCATCAGAATGCTTTCCGTTTCGCTCAGAGCCCGTGAGATTCTTCCGAAATCCGTTTCTCCCATTCTTCTCAACGATCTGACTGCCTCCGAAAGCAGTTCTTCTCCGTCTTTTGATCGAACTCCCCTTGCGGCATATTCCGTCAGAGCGCAAGTCAGACAAAGAGGAAGATATTCCGCTGTCAGCGAGTTTTTATCCGAATTGAAAGAAGCGATGATCTTTTCTTCGTCGGGAAGCTCTCCGCCTTTGCAGATTTCCATGCATCTGTTGAAAAGCTTATCAATAAAGCGGCTTTTGCCGAACCTTCTTTTAAGCTGTCGGCACTCGGCTCTTGCATTCTGCGCAGTCGGCAAAAGAAGATAATAATTATCCCTGAGCGTTTCGGAGAAGTTGTTCTTCATTCCCAGCCTGAAGCTTCTGACCGCATCGTTCATTATCCCTGCGGGAGATCTGTTCATTTCAGCCGTCCTCCCCTCATTTTCTGAAGCTTCTGAAAAGCAGAAATCCGCAGAAAACCGTCGCAGAAGCTATTGCGATTTTCTTCGCCGCATCGGCAAGCCACACGGTACGAAGAGCAAGATTGACGGCTCTGACCGCCTTTCTGAGCTCATCCATCAGACATCACCGCCTTTGAGAAGCACTCCGTGGGCGATCGAGGGAATGCTTTCGTTCTGGAGCGAGGAGATGCTCGACATCAGCGCACCCGTTCCGACAAACAGAACCTTTTTAAGCTCTCCGCTTTCAATTTTCGGAAGGATCTCGGTACAAAGAACCGCACCGCTGCAGCCGCATCCCGAACCGCCTGCACCGACATCTTTTTGCTTGGCAACATCAAAAAGAATCAGTCCGCAATCGGCATGAACCGCAGAAATATCAATGTTTTCCTGCTTTATCATCAGCTCACAAAGAAGCTGAGAGCCGACTGAACCGAGATCGCCCGTCAGAATCATATCATAGTCCTCGGGAACAGTTTTCGTATCCCTGAGAAAATCGGTTATGGTGGCACAGGCGGCAGGGGAAAATGTCAAGGGTACACCATAAAAAAGAAGCTGTCATTTTCAGACAGCTTCTTGTTTGTTCTGATTTATTTGTTGATTCCCTTGTATTCCGCCTTGACCTTTTCATAGCTTTCGAGGTTGCCGATGTCATAACGGCTGCCGGGCATTTCCATGGCGTGAACATCAGTCTGAGTGCAAAGCCATGCGATATAGCTTCCCGGAGCATCCGTGCCGCAGCCGCTGTCGATACCCTTCTGAACAAGCCTCGCATCGGATCTTGTATAAAAATAGAACGGCGGACAGCACCAGTTGGTTGCGGGAGTCGGTGATTTCTCGGTCATGTTCAGAACCTTATCGTTTTCATCGACCGTCACAACTCCGCATTTGAGAAGCTTATTGAACTCAGACTCATAATATCTCATTATGCATGAGGTTGCCTTCTCTTTTGCATAAGCAACAAACTTCGTGAGGCTGAAATCGAGAACATTATCGCCTGCGATAACGAGCATATCGTCATCAAGACTGAGCTTTTCAATCGCAAACTGTATATCCTTCACGGCACCCAGACGGGTTTCGTTGGTATCCGTGCCGTCGTCAACAACTGTTACCTTCTGCGGTTTTGTTTTTGCCCAGTCTTCAAAGTGATGAGCATATTTATGATTGGAAATAACAACATATTCGTCAACATCTCCCGAAGCGTCGATATCGTCAACGAGCCAATCGAGAATCGTTTTGTCGCCCACCTCAAGAAGAGGCTTAGGAAAGTTTTCGGTTAAAGGATAAAGACGGGTGGCATAGCCCGCCGCAAGGATAAGACATTTCATGATAATTCCTCCGATCAGCCGAGAATTACTCCGTCTGCGCTTTCACAGATATGCACGGAATATTTGCCCTCAAGATGAGGGAACGCTTCAAGATATTCACGGGTTACCGTTTCGATGATGCTTTCTTCAAAATCGGGATTTATAAGCGCCATGCAGCAGCCCTTGAAGCCTGCACCCGAAAATCTTCCGCCGTAAATACCCTCTGTATGAGTCATGATCTCATAGAGCTTTTTAAGCTCGGGAGAACCCGTTTCCCAGTTATAGATCGAGGACCTTCCGCTTTCAAAAGAAAGTCTGCCGAACTCCTCAATGTCACCGTTTCTGAATGCCTCTGCAGCCTTCTGAACACGGTCAAATTCCGTATACCAATGCTCGGCACGTTTGCGCCAGTTTTCGGGTAATTTGTCCTTATGCTCAAGATAAACCTCATAGGGCACATCTCGGAGATTGGTTTCTTCAAACTTGCCGTATTCCATTCCTGCATAGGCTTTGAGGGCATAGGCGGCGCTTCTGCATTCGTCAACTCTCATATTGAAAGCCGAGCCTGCAAGGGAACGTTCAAGACCGCTGAAGAAGATCGCAATTTTATACGGCTTCATATCAGGATGCTGAGGGATAAGCTCATAAGTATCGTTCTGAAGATCCATATAAAGAAGATGATCTTTTTTGCAGTAAACCTCACACGACTGATCGAGCTTTCCGCACGAAACGCCGACATAAGAATTTTCGGCTTCCTGAGAAATCGTGATAAGCTCGGAGGGGCTCAGTTCAATGCCGTTCATAGTGCAGAGAGCGGACAAAAATGTGATGATAACCGCCGCAGACGACGAAAGACCGCCGATGGGAAGCTCTCCGTCAACAACAGCACAAAGACCTCTGCGGAGAGGATAACGCCTGTTGAGAGCGATCGTTGCGCCTCTGAGATGGTCAGCCCAGTCACCCTGCGCCGTTTCGGGCGTTGCGGCAACATGCCATTGAGCACGCTTATCGAACTGCACGGATTTGATTTCAATAACGCCGTTTTCCTTGGGTCCGTAGGCGATATGTATACCCTTGTTGATGGCAAAGCCCGTTATTTTACCGAGCTGATGGTCGCTGTGCGCACCTATCGGGCAGATTCTGTAGGGAGTGAAAGCGGTAAACTGAGCCGCTTTTCTGTATGTTTGTTCAAACATTCTGGCAGCAGTCATTTTATTTCCTCGTTTCTGTCGGATCATTCCTTGTTGACAGTTTCAACAAGATTTCCGTTTTCATTGATCGTATAGACCCTCGTGCAATATTGAAGCATGCTGGGTCTGTGGGTCGTGATTATCCTCGTTCTGTTGGGATATGCCTTCATCATATTTGCGAGAACGTTTTCTTCGGTTTTAGCATCGAGAGCGCTCGTTGCCTCATCCATGACCACAATCGGCGCATCCCGGAGAATGGCTCTTGCGATCGACATTCTCTGAACCTGTCCCTCTGAAAAATTAACTCCTTTTTCGTTGATCTCCGTGTTGATTCCGAGCGGCAGCTCCTTGATGAAGCTCCATGCATCGGCGGTTACGAGTGCGTTGACGATCTCTTCGTCTGTTGCCTCGGGCTTTACGATTCTGAGGTTATCCGCAACCGTTCCCGAAAATATCGCATTCCCTTGAGGTACATAGGAGCAGAACCTTCTCGTGCATTCGGAAACGGGGATTCTTCCGCCGTCCTTTGTCGTTAAAATCAGCTCGCCCGAATCTGCCTCAACGAGTCCGAGGATCAGTCGGAGGAGCGTTGTTTTTCCTTCTCCCGAAGGTCCGACAAAAGCGATCGTTTCACCCGCTTCAGCCCTGAACGAAACATTTGCGACAACGGGTTTGTCGCCGTCGGGATATGTATATCTGAGGTTGTTGCAAATAATCGTAACTCCGTCTTCATCGGCGGATTTTTCCATTTTTTCGGCAATCTTCGTATCTTTGTTCTCTTCAAGCGGAAGGTCGGTTATTTCCATGATCCTGCCTGCCGAGGTTGCGATCGAAATTGCGCTCGGAAGAAGAGAAACGAGAGAGGAAAACGAGCCCGTGAGCTGCCCCGAGATCTGCAGGAACAGGGTCATCGTGCCGTAAGATATCACACCCTGCCAGAGTCGGTAGACTCCCCAGCCGTAGCAGGTATACGCAACCGCAAGACCGATCAGCGAAAGGCAAAGGCTCATTATGATCGAGAAGCGGTCATGGTCGAGCTTGATCTTTCTGTGAAGCTGAAGATTTATTTTCATCTGGTCAACATAACGCCCGGTTATGTCAAACGCCTTGATGGTCTGCAGATTCTGAATCGATTCGGAATAGAAAGAAAGAATCCTGCCGTTCATTTCACGGCTTTCTTTGTTATATTTACGCACCATTTTCGTTGTTATCCTTGAAGAAAAAACAAGAAACGGCGCACTCATGAACGCAAACACCGCCATTGTCGGGTCGTAATAAAGAACGACGGCAAGACAGCCGATAAACTGCGCCGCAGTAGTGAAAGCGTTGGGAATAAAGGAAACTATGCTGCTCGAAACGGCATTCACATCGCCTTCGATTCTGTTGAGCAGATCGCCCGAATGATATCTTCTGATATCCTCCCATTTTGAATATGTCACATGCTCATAAACACCGCTCCGGATCTCCATGCTGATCTTCGTGCCGACAACGCCCGATATTCTCGAAACCACGGCGCCGACCAGAATCTGCGTCACTCCGAGGGTTACGGCAATTATCGCACTTCTGACGATCGTTTCACTATTATGCGAAACAACGGAATCTATCAGATATTTTGAAGCAACGCTTGCGCCGAGCCCCATCGCCGTGCTCAGCAATCCGATAACGATATAGAGCACGATCTGCAGGCGGTATTTTGAAACATAGCGCAGAAGCCATTTCCACTCCTTTCCGAGGGAGCGGAAAAGCTCAAAATATTCACTTGGCTTTTTCATGCGGAGCCACCTCATTTCAATACGGTCAGACCGATAACAAACAATTTTTTTCATTTTATCATATCCGACAGAAAATTACAACAAATTTGTTTTGGTTAAAATCCATATTTTTATATATATTTCTATATATAAAATATTGACTTTAAAGAATAAAAGAGTTATAATTTCAACAATTATGATGAAATAATATGCTATGATGCCATAGGTATCAGAAAGCAGCTTTCGTGCAGGTTATCGCTATGAAGAAATTTTATTCATTATGTGAAAAAACGATTTGCATTGAAGCGGACAGCTTTCCCGGTGACAATCCGCTGTGGGCTCAGTTTGAAACAGCTCCCTGCGATACGGATATCAGCATCAGCTGTATGATCGGCGATTCTCTTCCCGAAGCATCGGAGGGGATCCGTGCAGGTGAGTTCGTTGTTTCGGTTGACGGCGATACGGTTTACCGTGCGCTTCCGATGGGAACGGCTGACGGAGCTCTAACAAAATACTCCCCTGCCGACACCTCACGCAGCGAAACATTCTTCACTCCGACAAGCTTTCCCGTGATGATGGACAGCAGATATATGTGGAACTCGGTTTCGCTGGCTCAGCTTCTGCTTCCGAAGAACGCATTTTTCATTCATTCGTCATTCATTTCGGTCGGCGGAAAAGCGGTTTTGTTTTCAGCCGCAAGCGGCACGGGAAAAAGCACTCAGGCAGACCTCTGGGAAAAGCACCGCAACGCAGAAGTCATCAACGGTGACAAGGCAGGAATCCTCGTTGAAAACGGAGTTCATGCCTGCGGCGTTCCTTTCTGCGGAACGAGCGGCATATGCAAAAACAAAAGCTTCCCTCTCGGTGCGATTATTCTTCTCGGCCAGTCAGCCGAAAACAGAATCACCCGTTTATCGGGAATCGGGGCTCTGCAGGGAATTCTGCAGAATATCTATCTCGACCTTCTTGCTCCCAACGAACAGGCAACCGTTTTCGATCTGCTCATAAAGCTCCTCGAAAGCGTTCCCGTTTACCGTTTTGAATGCACGCCCGATGAAAAAGCGGTTGAAGCCCTTGAAAAAGTTTTGCATGACGGAGGTGTTATATGAATGGGACTTGAATATGACCTTTTCATAAGCAGCCTCTTTGCCAGGGCAGATAAAAACTCCATTCCTCTTTCGGGCTCTTTTGAGCTGACCTCACGCTGTCCCCTCGATTGCAGAATGTGTTACATTCACAAAAAAGAGAATGACTGCGGAGCGTTGAAGCAAGAAAAGGACACAGCATGGTGGCTGAATCTCGCAGAGCAGGCTCAGAAGGCAGGAATGCTGATGCTTTTGCTGACAGGCGGCGAGCCTCTCCTGAGAAAGGACTTTGATGAGATCTATCTCGGAGCGAAAAAGCTCGGGCTTCTTGTTTCGGTCAACACCAACGGCTTGCTTATTGACGACGAAAAGGTCAGGCTCTTTGCGGAGAATCCGCCGCAGAAGATCAATATATCGCTTTACGGCGCATCGGAAGAAACCTACCGTGAGCTTTGCGGAAACGGAAAAGCTTACGAAAAAGCCTTCTCTGCCGTGGAAAAGCTCAGGCAGGCAGGAGTCAATGTCAAGGTCAATTTCACCGTGACGCAGTATAACAGCCACGATGCGGAAAAAATATTTGAATTCACGAAGAAGCTCGGGATACCCGTTCAGACCGTGACCTATATGTTTCCTCCCGTCAGGGCAGGCGGCGAAGCGGACAGATTCTCTCCCGAAAAGGCGGCGGCGGTTCACTTTGACTGCAGACTGCTCGAATGGGGAGCCGAAAAGCTCAGAACTCATCTCGAAGCAAAGGCGAATATCGCCGTAAAATCCGACGGATCCGAGCGGGAAGGCATTCCGTGCCGAGCAGGGCGGAGCACCTTCTGGGTTACGTGGGACGGCAAAATGACACCCTGCGGAACGATGGACAGACCCGCTTTTGATATCACGGATTTTGAAAGCGCATGGGAATGCATAAAAAAAGCGAGAGCGGAGATTTTTCTTCCCTCGGAATGCAGCACCTGCGATCTGAGAAAATACTGCGATATGTGTGCGGCGGTCACGCTTGCGGAAACGGGCAGGTTTGACGGCGTGCCCGAATATCTCTGCCGAAAGGCAGCGGAATATAAAAAAATATGTGACGAATTTTTAAATCGGCACGAAAATTATTATCCAAGGGGATAATTTGGATTTTATATATAGTTCATATCATATGGAGGTAATTTTTATGAAAACCGCAAAAAGAGTTTTATCGGTGTTCATGGCAACTCTGATAGTTCTCTCCTGCTGGGTATGGATCGCTCCCGAAAAGAGCGTTGCAAACGCAGCAAACACTACTCCCAAAGACCATTATCTCTTTGCTTACTTCACAGGCACGAGCAAAGAGGGTCAGACCATCCACCTCGCTGTTTCAGAGGACGGTTATAACTATACCGCTCTGAGAAACAACGAACCCGTTATCATCCCCTCAAAGGGTGTCGGTAACGTTCGTGACCCTTATATCTGGTATAGCGAACAGGATAACTATTATTATATTCTCGCAACCGACCTTGACTTCACGGACGGTGGCGGAACATACTCCAACAACAGCCAGTCCTTCATCATCTGGCGTTCAAAGGATCTCGTCAACTGGTATGACGAAACCTTCATCGATGTTTCAAAGATGGCTCATCTTATCGGTGACACAAGAAACATGAGCGCAGTATGGGCTCCTCAGGTTCTCTGGGACGGCTCGGCTTATGTTGTTTATTTCACTCTTGCTTGTAACGCAACGAGCTGGTTCGATATCGTTTATCTCAAAACGACCGACCTTATGGATCCGAACGCATATTACGAGTTCGACTATATCCTCGGTAACGGCACAGGTAACGGCACCGATAACGGCTACGGCGTTATCGACGCAGATATCATCCACAATCCCGGTGACGGCAAATATTATCTGTTCTATAAGACAGAGTGTAACGGCCACGAAATGGGTACGACCGCAACAGGTTCATCGCTCAAGACGATTCATTACTATGTCGGCGACACACCCACAGGTCCTTTCACAAACCCCGGCGACACAAAATGGACAAATGCGGGCTTCTCGATCTTCCCCAACTACAATGTTTCTCTTGAAGGCTGTAACTCATTCTTTGATAATGACGGCAACCTTATCATGTATGTTGACGAATTCGAGCATAAAAATGCAGCAGGCGAAGAAGAGGCTTATTTCCACATTGCGAAGTCAGACGGTTATGACTTCACATCATGGAGCTACCCCGATGTTTCTCAGCATAACATCAACTCCCTTTCGCCCCGTCACGGCTCTGTTGTAAAGATCACAGAGGACGAATATAACAGACTTCTCAACAACTCCTATAACATTTCTTCATCCTCCTACCCGATGACCGAAACTCTTGAAGACCATCTTGTTGCAAGATATTTCACAACAGATGACGTTCTCTGGAACGATGTTGTAGGTAAGCCCAACCTTGCCAGCTCATCAGGCATCACAATGATGACCGATGAAGAAACAGGCGAATACTACGCTTACTTTGACAGCACAAACGGCGGCTGGGCAGAGGTTGACTTCGACTCGCTCTTCCTCAACGGTCTTAACTATGATGACGGCTTTACCATCACCTTCAATGCGATGCTTCGACCTAATGATGCAGGTAACAACGAAAACAATGACCGTATTTATGAAATCGCCGATGTTTTCGGTTCAAGAACGGGCACAGAGCATTATACCCACTTCTCCCCCGGCGGCGGCGGTAACGGTACATATCTCGGTAACTACAACGGTCCCGTTGACAGCGGCAACGACTGGCTGAACGATAAGGACGCAGCCAACCGCGACGATGAATGCTTCCACGAATATATCATCAGCTATGCAACCGGTAACGTTATGGTCTATGTTGACGGCGAGCTTGTTATTTCAAGAAACCGTTTCACGGGCGTTAAGCTCGACGATTCTTGGTATAAGGCTCTCGGCTCAAACTCAACGATGAGGATCGGTAAATCCGGTTGGGATGCCGACCCGCTGTTCAAGGGTAAGATCCAGAACCTCTGCATTTATGACTGCTCCATGTCATATTACGATGCAAAGTCCGTCGACGATGAATTCGCTCTTGAAGAGGGCTGGCTCGGCGCAAAGGAATATACCGGAATCACCTCGGCTGTTCCTACCTTCCAGAATACGGATGCAGCCCGTATGCAGAGTCTTCCCAACGCTTCACAGCATTTCAGCAACATTCTCTACACTTCAGAAACAGTAAAGAACTACGACGGCAACAATATGAGCAATGATTCCGCTGTATATCATTATAACGGTAACGACTTCTATTTTGCCTTATACTATCCCGAAACAACTGTTTTGATGCTTGACGGCATAAACGATGCAATTATGCCCGTTTCATTTGGCGCATATTGTGAAAACTCCAGAGCTAGTAAAGGTTTCTTACAGATTTATCCCACAACAGGTCCCGGCAGCACAACCGACCACGGCGGATTTGAAATATCGCAGAACTGGGCCGGTTGGTACAACAACGGTGACTATTACAACTGTATCGTTGAACATGCAGACGGTTACATCGGCAGAAATTCAACAACAACCTCATGGTCACATATTACCGATAAGAAAAACTATGACTGCCATTGGGGTGCTCCGCTTAAGGTCAACGAAGATGAAATCGACCTTGGAGGCGCTTATTACAAGAAATACTATCTTTCATGGCAGGTAAACGGCGGTGTCGACGGCACTTACGCAACAGACCACAGCGGTAACCTGACCTCAAACCATGCTATCTATGTTATCGACTTCAGACCCGTTCTTCAGCTGCGCAACACAATCACAGAAGAAATGTATAATGAAGTTGTTAACAACACAGATCTCTGCTATGAGCTCCGTGCAAAATACGCATCGGCAGTTAAAGACATCAGAACTATGGATCCTGCTGATTTCGGTATCTCAGGCAACGGCGCTCTGACTGCTTCTAAGGCTTTCGCTAAGGCTATCGGCGAAGCTGTCGGCACTTACAACGGCGTTATGGCTGAAATCGAAAGAGAAAAGGCTGCAGGCACTTACGGCCATCAGCCCACAGAGTTCGAAGCAAGAGAAGCAAAATGCGAAAAGAACGGCCTTACAGAAGGCAGCTACTGCGTACTCTGCGGCGAGATCCTTGAAGAACAACAGATTATCGCTCCCCTCGCTCACACCTTCGGCGAAATATTCACCGAAAACGGCGTTCAGTATAAACAGTGCTCCGTTTGCGGAATCAAGATTGAATATCAGCCCAGCGAGGTCAGATACGAAAACCTCTTCTCGCTCAACAGATGGCTGGATTCGGCAAGTAACGGCGTTTTCAACGGAAACATTTCAAACAACCGCACCAACGGAACAATCACAATCGTAAATAATCACACCACCGAAATATATACAAGAGCCACCTATGACGGACAGAATCTTGTTGCAACCCGTGATTTCGGCAACCACTGTATCCCCGTTACGGGCGGTAATACATATGTTGTTGAGGCAACAAGCCTTGCCTCCTCAACCTCAGGCGGCGAAGTATTCATCTTCCAGTATAACAAGGACGGACTTGTGTTCAGTACTATTCCCACGGTTCTCGGTCTTGCTCCCGGTCAGACAGCTCACAGCCAGTTCACCGTTGATAAGAACGCTGCATACATTGAGCTTCGTTTCGACTGCAACGATGCAGGCAAAACAATCACATACGAGCAGATCGGCGTTTACGAAAAGGAAAACTTTGACAAATTCGGCGCAACAACCGTAGATGCACGCCTCGGATATTACCCCGGCAATGACAAAGACCTCTGCTATCCCAACCCCGCCGACGGCTACACCTTCGACGGCTGGTACACAAGAAACGGCATGCGTGTTGATAACGTTTATCAGCTCAGCAACCCGACAGTTATTGTTTACGGCAAATGGATCAAAGCAGGTTATAACATTGTTTACGACAGCTTGTTCTCGTTCTCAAGCTGGGCAAAATCCTCTTGTAACCAGCTCTGGTACGGCGATTCAAATGCCAACGGCAATGTAACCCGCCTTGTTTCAAGCGAAGGCATTCTTGCCGACGCATCAAAGGGCACGATCACCATCACCAACGATGCCGACGAAGCCTATTTTGCAAGAACCAACTACTGGGTTGACACTCAGAATGTTCATAAGATGGATATTGAGCAGAACACCGACTATATCATCGAATATACCGCAACGAGCTCTGACGGCGCAAAGCCCAGCATCTGCGCTTATATCACAGGCGGTACACCCCAATATCCCGAATCGGGCGGAATAACAAGATACGCTCTCGGCAAGCACTATTTCCGCATTCAGTCCGGCGATAATACAAAACTTACTCTCCGTTTTGATAATGTTCAGCACGGCTCAACCGTTACCTTCTCGGATATCGCTGTTTACAAAGCAGAAGATACAGCGAATGATAAACCCGAATATTTCCTTGACCACGCTCAGAATATCACCAACCGCCAGTATTTCCGCTATTATGAGCAGGACGGCATGGGTATCGGCGACGTATTCGAATATACTCCCGTAAGACCCGGTTATACATTCATTACATGGAAAGCCGACACTGAGGGCGTTGTTGATACCGGTAATTTTGATATGGAGGGCTTCGACGATACATTTATCGTTGACCAGAACTGGCACCTCTTCTCGGAATGGACCGAAAACAGCTACACCATTAAATATAATGCTAACAACGGTTCAGGCTCCGTTGCTGACCAGACGGTTAAATATACCGATTTCGTAACTCTCGCAAAAGACGGATTTACAAGAGAGGGCTATTCGCTTGCAGGCTGGTCAACAGACCCCAACTCAAGCGTTATAACATATCAGCTCGGTCAGGGCGGTCTCAGCAGACTTTCAGGCGATGCCAACGGCACCGTTACCCTCTATGCCGTATGGGTTAGGGAGTATATGAATGTAACCTTCGATAACCTCATCGACATGAACGCATGGAAGGCAACCATAGAAAACAACTCAAATGTTTCCCATATTACCAACACAGGCTTCTCTGTTTCAAACAAAGCCAATGAAGGCGAGAAGACCGTAAGCTCTCCCTTCTTTGCAGTTGAACCCGGTAAACAGTATATGATCGATATCGATATCACCGGCGAAAAATGGGATGTTTATATCTTCTTCTGCAACGAAAGCGGCGGATGGGTCGACTTCAAGGACGGCGAAAACGGCAGATACTCTAACGATACGGCTTGGGACCACATCTTTGACGCTCCCAATAAACCTGAGGTTGTAAAGGCTCAGATCCGTGTTGACGCCAATACATATTCCACAGACCACACCGTTAATTTTGAAAACATCCGTGTTTATGAATATGACGGAATCTCACCCATCGAGGTCACTCCTTCAAACAGCATGATCTCGGCAGGAAGCAATTTCGGAAATCTTCCCACCCCCACCAAGGAAGGCTTTGAATTCCTCGGCTGGTATTACGGAGATACAAAGATCACCGCCGATTCAACCGTTCCCACAGAACCCGACAAGCTCGTTCCTCTCACCTCAAAATGGAAGCTTGCCGACACGGCTCTCGGCGATGACACGGCTGTTATCGACTTCGGCTCAGCTCTCGAAGTTGAAACCGATTCAAACGACACAATATTCAACAAGGCTAAAGAGGTTTACGGTACAACCTCCACTATCGTCGGCGTTTCAACCGACGGCGACTCATATGCCTCAACCGCTGACGGAACCTACGGTACATTCAGCCTTTCAAACGGCAAGGTCGTTTACACTCCCGACTCCGTTGTCAACGGCATTGAAACCGTTTATTACCATACCAAGCTCAACGCAACCGACACAACCGTTGTCAAGAGCAAGATCACAGTTGCTCCCGCTTCAAATGTTCTCTACGAAGAAAACATCTTCAAAACCACGGGCACAGGCAACGAATGGTCAAAGAACGGAACAACAACCGGAAACACCAACACGGAAGATCCTATTTATGGCTACGGTGCAGGTTACAACGAGGTAGCCAACTATTCTAACGGCACCGCTCTCAAAGCAACCGTTGACTCAACCAACAAGACCACAAAGATCACCTCGTTCGATTTCAAGGGCAAGGGCTTCGACCTTATCAGCAGCTGCGGTCCCGAAACAGGCGTTCTTATCGTTACTCTCAAGAATAACGACACAAACAAGATGGTTAAGTCTTATATCGTTGATACATACTACGGCGATACAAATTATAATACCCTTTATCAGGTTCCCGTTATCAGCGATACAGTTGACTCCTACGGCAGCTACACAGTCAGCGTTGTTGCTTCTTATCTCACTTCTATCTCCGGCGCTCTCAACGCCGACACCATGGAAACTCAGTCCCTTGACGGCGTAACGCTCAACAAAGCTTCCGCCGCAAAGAACGAAGCTCTCCGCAATGCACTCAAAGAAGTCGGCATGGAAGCTGCTCTCAACGCAGAATCCGTTGAAGTTGTCTGGTTCGACGATGACTCAGTCCTCAACGGAGGCAAGGGTGCAATTGCTTCCGAAGAAGACGCTCTTCAGACTGCTGCTCTCGAAAATCTTACCAACATCGTTGACTCCGTAAGAGTTTATCATCCCATTGAAAACGGCAACTCATACTACAGCGAGGCTGAACAGAACGCCGTTTACTACAATGTCATGGATAATCTTTTAACTCAGAACGCAGTCACGGGCAGCGGAAACTTTGCCTATGTTTCGGGCAATGATAAAGAAGCAATTTCGCTTGACACCTATGATTCGATCGGCTCAAAGGATGAGCTCTATCTTGCAAAGGGTACAAGTGCAGTAAGCTTCACCATCAAGGATCTCAACAACAGAAAGGTTTATATCAGCCTCAGAGCTGCATCGGGTGCTTCACTCACAGTAGCTATCGGCGGAACCAATATCAATGTCACCAGCAACACCGAAATGTATTATGACATCACAGATTATGTCACTAACGGAACGGTTACGATCCAGAACATGACCGACAAAACTCTTCTTGCCGTCGGTTCGCTCAGGATCACAGGTGAAACAATGGCAACCGCCGCTCTTTCAACTGAGGTCGATCTCGAAACTGCAAGAACCATGATGCTTGCTGCAGCAAAGAATAACGAAAACGATGTTCCCGACACACAGCCCGAAGTTCCCCCCACGGATGACAGCAAGACCGAATGCTGGATCGTCAGATTCTTCAACTGGATCGTTGATATGCTTACAAAGCTTATCAATGTCGTCAAGGGCTTCTTCGGTTGACAGGAAAGGATTGATAAAAATGAACAAATATATTAAACCTACGATTTCTCTTGTTGCTTCGGGAACTACAACCGCCTCCGCATCATCCTGCTCGACAAGCACCTCCGATGCAAAACAAATCAAAGACATTCTCATCTCAATGGGCTATGACATCAATCAGGCTTTCGGTTTTATGGAACCCTGCGAGCAACAAGTTGCGTTTGAGGATTATTGCAAATTCACCTCAAGCATCCAGATTTTCTTCTCATAATCTCAATTCGGAACGCCCGTGCAGAGCTCAGCTCTGTGCGGGCGTTTTCTTTTTGGCATTCAATGTCATATAATAAGGAAAATAATAAAAATATATAAATATATGTTGACTTGATATTGATAATTATAGTATTATATATAATGTATAATTATGTAGTGCTGGAGGTGCGCCATGGTCGACATTCATTGCCATATTCTGCCCGGCTTCGACGACGGCGCAGACAACTTTGAAGAAGCTCTCCGCATGGCCCGGATTGCGGCAGGCGGCGGAACAAAAGCAATAATCGTCACTCCTCACAGCAACATCCCCGACTCATATCAGAACTATCTGGACAAGCTTTATGTTGACGCCTTCAAAAGGCTGAAGGCTCTTATAAAGGAGCGGAATATTCCTCTGAAGATATATCCCGGCCATGAGATCTTCGCAACGGACGACCTCATCGAGCCGATAAAAAGAAAAAGACTTCTCACTCTCTGCAATTCCGACTATCCGTTGGTTGAATTCGGATTCAGGGAACGCTCAGAATCGGTTTACCGAAAACTTCAGCTCCTTGTTGCGGAAGGGCTCACGCCGATTGTTGCCCATCCCGAAAGATACGCTTTTGTTTCCGAAAACGGTTCCGCACCGATGACTCTCAAAAAAATGGGCTGTCTTCTGCAGGTCAACAAGGGAAGCCTGAAAAAAAGCTTCGGCAGCACCGCATATGCCGTTTCGCAGGCTCTTATCATCAACGAAGTTGCGGATTTCGTTGCAAGCGATGCTCACAGCCCGTATATGAGAACGCCTTACCTTGCGGATGTTCACGAAATCATCAGCGAGCTTCATTCAAAGCAGTATGCCGATCTGCTTCTGAGCACCAATCCCGAAAAGGTTCTCAAAAACGAAAAAATCAAATGATTACAAGGTGAATATAATGAAAGCATTTAAAATTATTGTTTTGATTGCATTTGTATTTATATCGATCGCTTCGTCTGCCGTGTTTATCGGCGAAAAAATCGGTACGGACCGTACCATTCCGCAGATAACACTCGAGCAGGATATGATCGAGGTCAGCCTTAAAGCAACCGATGAAGAGCTTCTCAAGGGCGTTACGGCATATGACGAAAAAGATAAGGACCTGACCGACAGAATCATAATCGAGTCAATTTCGGGCTTCACCGAAAAGGGCGTGAGCAAGATCACCTATGCGGTCTGCGACAGCGACAACAATGTTGCCAAGGCTTCGAGAATGATTAAGTTCAAGGGCTATGAATCACCGAAATTTCAGGTCGTTGACAATCTCTGCTTCTCTCTCTATGAGCATATTGATATCAGAGAAATGATACTTGCTCATGACAGCCTTGAAGGCAACATAACAAGCAAAATAATCGTTACCGCCGAAAAATATTCGACCTCGGTTCCCGGTGCATATTCCCTCGAGGTTTCTGTCACGAACCTGAAGGGTGACAACTCAACGATCACGCTTCCTCTTATCGTCGAGGACCGCCCGCTTTCCGTTCCGACAATTGAGCTCAACGAATACCTTGTTTACACAGCCAAGGGTCAGACCGTTGATTTTGACTCTTATATAGTTGATGCTTATGACACTATGGAAAACAGCCTCAGAAATCAGGTAACGGTTGAGTCCAACGTTGATTTCAACCAGCCCGGAACATATAATGTTCACTATTATGTGACGGACAGCAACGATCTGAGAGGACACAGCGTGCTGACCGTTATCGTCGGAGAATGATAAATTATGAAGAAAAACAAAATTACAATTGAGCTTCACAGCCTGCTGAAGGATATAATTCAGAACCTCTGGGTGGTTATTCTTTGCGCCGTTATCGGTTCGTTGGGCTTCTATCTTGTCACCCACGCCTCTTATAAACCGATGTATACCTCGACGGCAACCCTTTCCGTTCTCAACAGCGGCTCTGTTACCGCTACGTACTCAACATATTCCATTTCAACCGAAAAAGCCAATGTTCTCGTCAACGTTTTTACCGAACCGACGATCAAGGATGCTGCCGCCGAATATCTCGGAGTTGACAGCTTTGAAGGCACGGTTTCGGCAAAGGTTTTTGAACAGACAAACTTCATTGAGCTGAAGGTCACAGCCGATCACCCCGAAAAAGCATACAGACTTCTCAATGCGGTTATCAAATCTCACCATAAGGTTTCAGGCAAAATATTCAGAAACGCAGGCGTAACGGTTATCGGAATGCCGACCGTACCGAGCGGTCCGTCAAACTATATTTCAAATTCAAACAGAAATCTCGTTGTCATGGCGTGCGCAACGCTTTCCCTTGCTCTGGTTATCGCTTTTTCGCTTATGCGCAACACGATAAAAAAAGAAAGTGACTTCGAGGAGAAGATCGAATCAAAGCTCCTCGGAACAATCGCTCACGAGGATAAGAAAATGTCGCTCAGCGATATCAGACAAAAGAAGAAAAAAGGTCTGCTCATCCACAGCAACGCCTATATAAGCCTGCGGTTCACGGAAAACTTCCATAAAATTGCCGCAAAGCTCGAGCATAAGAAAAACCGCTCCGATAAAAAAGTTTTTGCGATAACGAGCGTTGCCGAAAACGAGGGCAAATCCACCTGTGCGGCAAACATTGCGGTTTCTCTTGCCGACAGAGGCAATAAGGTCGTGATCCTCGACCTTGACTTCAAGAAGCCTGCTCTTTACAAAATCTTCAGCGAGGAGGCAACCGAAAACGGAGAGCTTTCCGACCTTCTGCGCAAAAAGGTTTCCTATGAAAGCTTCGGCTTCAGACAGTTCAAAAGAACCTCCCTGCGCCTTGCGATCAACACCAAGGCAGATCCGCAATACCGTGATCTGATCGAAAACGGAAGCATTTCCGCTCTCATCGAAAGGCTCAGGGCTGAATATGATTTTGTCATCATCGACACCGCTCCCCTCTCCATCGATTCATCCGTTACCGATATAATCAACATCGCTGACGAAGCCATTCTGATCATCAGGACCGATACGGTAACCGTTCCCGCTCTGAACGATGCGATCTCCACAATAAGCAAAATCAGCTCTAATCTCGCAGGTTGCATTCTCAACGATGTTCATATGAACCGCCTGCCGTTCAGCTTCACCGGCAACGATGAAAGCAGCCGTTACGGCGGATACGGATACGGAAGGTATTCTCACTACGGACACTACGGCAAATACCCCGCTCCGAAATATGAGCTTGAACCCGCCGCCGAAGTAACCGACGGCACTGCTGCGAACGCTTCGGAAAGCATGAACGGCGAAGCATAAGCAACCGAATGTCCCCGCAAATAAAAACCGAAAGAAAGATTTGAAATGAATCAGACCTCAAAAAAGAATCCGACAACTGAAAATATAAAAGATGTTTTCGTCACGGTATATCTGAATGACATATTAAAGGCATTACGGAGATTCTGGTGGGTCATCGTTGCTACTGCCGTCCTGTTCGGCAGCTACAGCGCCATAAATCAGAAGCTCAATTATGTGCCTGAATATGAGTCGAATGTAACGCTGACGGTCAACACCCAGAACGCAAGCAGCTCCATAAGCGGTGTTTCGGTCTACTCCTTTTATTACGATTCAACCACCGCCTCCCTTCTTTCATCAACCTTCCCCTATATTCTGAACTGCAGCCTGCTTCAGGAAGCAATACGGGAGGACCTCGATGTTCCCGCCCTGCCCGCAAGAATCAGCGCTTCTGCCGTAACGGGCACGAACATGTTTACGCTTACGGCAAAAGGCAGAGATCCTCAGCTTACGTACGATGTTCTTGTTTCAGCTATAGAGAATTATCCTGCAGTTGCAAAATATGTTGTGGGTCACATTACCTTTGAAATTCTCAAACAGCCCTCAGTCGCAACCGCTCCTTCAAATGCTGTAAACTATTTCAACGAAACCGTCAAGGGTGCAATCATAGGCGTGTTTTTCGGTCTGCTGTTTATATTCGTTTATATCCTTCAGCGAAAGACCGTCAAAACAAAGACCGATATCAAAAATCAGCTTAATCTCGATCCCCTTGCAGTCATTCCCCGAGTTACCTTCAAGAAAAGAGCGATGCCGGGCGATAAGTCCCTTCTGTTCAACAATCCCGATATCGGAAGCGGCTTTCCCGAATCCTTCCGTGTGCTGAGAAATGTCTTTATTTCTTCGCTCAATGAGAACGAGAAGATCATCATGGCAACGAGCTCCGTCCCCGGCGAGGGTAAAACAACAATTGCAACGAATCTTGCAATTTCTCTGGCAGACCACAGCAAAAAAATTCTTCTTGTCGATGCCGATATCCGCCACCCGAGCATTGCTCCGCTTCTCGGAATCGATACGGAGAGCATCAGTTACGAAACCGTTACCGACCTTTATAAGATTGCGTATCTCGAAAAATATAAGCTTCATCTTCTTATCCCCACCCCCGCCGAAGAAGAGCAGAGCGGATATTTCAGCTCGGACAATATCAGACAGATGTTTGAATCTCTCAGGGATTCATATGACTATGTTATCGTTGATACGCCTCCCTGCGGTCTTATTTCCGATGCTCTGTTCATCGCACAGTATGCCGACGCCGCAGTTTTCATCACCTATCAGGATGCAGTAAGAGTTTCGAGAGTTAAAAGCACTCTTGATAATCTTATGTCAACAGATATCCGTATTCTCGGATGTGTTCTCAACGGAACCGTTCAGGGCTTCTCGGGCTATGGCTACGGATACGGATACGGCTACGGTTACGGCTATGGTTACGGCTACGGTTACGGAAAGTACGGCTACGGCTACGGAAAATACGGCTATGGTTACGGTTACGGAGAAGACCGTAAAAAGAAGAAAAATAAGACCCGCAAAAAATCAAAGCATTCCGAAACAACAAAATAAAAGGATTTGATTGATTTGAAGTTACCGAAGTCTGACTCAGGCAAAAGAAAATTTCATATTGAAACCTGGCATATCAAGGCAATCTTCCTTATGGCTTATGACATCATGGCAATCAGCATCTCATATTTCTTTGCCCTGTGGATAAGATTTGACGGAGTGTTTTCCGAAATACCCGAAAAATATCTTGATCCCTATGTAAGCTTTCTTCCTTTATATATCATAATCAGCCTTGTTGTTTTTTATCTGCTTCGTATGTATCACAGCGTGTGGGAATATGTGAGCATAAGAGAGCTGATGAGAGCGGCAATCGGAAGCATCTCCGCTTCGGTCGCACATGTTATTCTCATCACGGTCATCTTCAACAGAATGCCGATCTCGTACTATCTCATCGGCAGCGGCTTACAGCTCCTTCTGCTTCTTGCCGCAAGATTTTCATACCGAATTTTCTCTGCCTTTCCCCGGTTTTTCGGAACCGATACGGGAAACCATTCATACCACAGAGTTATGATAATCGGTGCAGGCGATGCGGGAAGAATGCTTCTCGAAAACATTCAGAAAACAAGAGCAAACAAAGACCATGTCGTCTGCTTGATCGACGATAACCCCGACAAGCAGAACAGATTCTTTGACGGCGTTCAGATTGTCGGCGGCCGAGACGATATTCTTCACAGCGTTGAAAAATACAATATCGACAGAATTTATATTGCAATGCCCAGCGCTTCAAAAGAGAATATCAGGGATATCGTTAATATCTGCAAAGAAACGGGCTGCGAAACAAAAACGCTTCCCGACTTCTACCAGTATGTGAACAGCGGCATAACCGCAGGCGCATTAAAGGATGTTTCCGTTGAGGATCTGCTCGGCAGAGAGCCCATCAACACAGATATGAAAGAGGTCTATGACCTTATCAAAGATAAAACCATTCTCGTTACGGGCGGCGGCGGTTCGATCGGCAGCGAGCTCTGCCGTCAGGTTGCGGCGCACAAGCCCGAAAGACTTATTATCTTCGATATTTACGAAAACAACGCATATGCGATCCAGCAGGAGCTTAAAGACAAATATCCCGAAATGAAGCTCGAGGTTCTGATCGGCTCCGTTCGTGACTCGAGAAGACTCGACTATGTTTTCAAGAAATTCAAGCCCGATATCGTTTATCATGCGGCGGCTCACAAGCATGTTCCTCTCATGGAGGACAGCCCCTGCGAAGCAATAAAAAATAATGTTATCGGAACTTATAAAACGGCATATGCCGCTATGGTCAACAATTGCGCCAGATTCGTTCTTATCAGCACGGATAAAGCGGTCAACCCCACCAATGTAATGGGCGCAAGCAAACGCCTTTGCGAAATGGTCATTCAGTCATTCGACAGAAAAATAAAGGAAAATAAGCAGAACGAAATTCCGAGAATGTTCACTCATCTCGAGGAAGAGGGCTCGATCTATTCCGACGGAGTTCCCGAGCATGTAAGAACGGAGTTTGTTGCCGTGCGTTTCGGAAATGTTCTCGGCTCAAACGGCTCGGTCGTTCCGCTTTTCAAGCGTCAGATCGAAAACGGCGGTCCCGTTACCGTCACGCACCCCGAAATTATCAGATATTTCATGACGATTCCAGAAGCGGTATCGCTCGTGCTTCTTGCAGGTGCCGATGCCAAGGGCGGTGAAATATTCGTTCTTGATATGGGCTCACCCGTCAAGATCGATACCCTTGCCCGAAACCTCATCAAGCTTTCGGGACTCAAGCCCGATGTTGACATCCGTATTGAGTATACGGGACTCAGACCGGGCGAAAAGCTCTATGAAGAAAAGCTTATGGAAGAGGAAGGACTCAAAACAACTCCGAATAAGCTCATTCATATCGGAAACCCCATTCAGTTCGACACCGAATTGTTCCAGACACAGCTCGACGAGCTTATGCTCGCCGCTTACGAAAACAGCGAAACAATAACCGAAAAGGTCAGGGAAATGGTTCCCACCTACAGAGAAAGAGGTTGACCCATGGCAAACATTCCCTTCAGCCCTCCCGACATAACCGAGGCAGAAATAAACGAGGTCTGCGAAGCTCTCCGCTCAGGCTGGATAACAACAGGCCCGAGAACAAAGGGGTTTGAACGCAGACTTGCGGAATACTGCGGCACCCGTAAGGTTGCATGCCTCAACTCCGCAACCGCCGCTCTTGAACTGAATCTGCGTGTGCTCGGCATCGGCGAAGGCGATGAGGTTATTGTTCCCGCCTATACCTACACCGCTTCGGCTTCGGCGGCGATCCATGTCGGCGCAAAGGTCATCTTCATCGACAGTCAGCCCGATTCATTTGAGATGGACTATGACCTGATGGAAGCGGCAATAAACGAAAAAACAAAGGCGGTCATTCCCGTTGACCTTGCAGGCATTGTCTGCGACTATGACAGGATTTATGCCGCCGTTGAAAACAAAAAGCATCTTTTCAAGCCTGCAAACGCTATTCAGCAAGCCATGGGCAGAGCCGCCGTCGTTGCGGACTGCGCACATGCTCTCGGCGCAACGAGAAACGGTAAAAAAGCGGGACAGATTGCCGATTTTACCTCCTTCTCGTTCCATGCAGTCAAGAATCTCACCACCGCTGAGGGCGGTGCGGCAACATGGAAAAGCATCGACGGGATCGACGATGAAGAGCTCTATAAGCAATATATGCTTTACAGCCTTCACGGTCAGTCAAAGGACGCTCTCGCAAAAACAAGAGCGGGTGCGTGGGAATACGATATCGTCGGTCCGTGGTATAAATGCAATATGACGGATATCACCGCCGCAATCGGACTCAGGCAGCTTGAAAGATATCCTTCGCTTATCGAAAGAAGAAAAGAGATCATCAATAAATATAACGAAATGTGTGATTCCCTCGGAATTCAGCATCTCGGTCACTACGGCGAAAATCATTCTTCATCGGGACATCTTTATATAACAAGAATCCCCGATATATCCGAAGAAACCAGAAATAATATCATAACCGAAATGGCGGAAAGAGGAATCGCCTGCAATGTTCATTATAAGCCGCTTCCGATGATGACGGCATATAAGAATCTCGGCTGGGATATTTCCGATTTCCCCAACGCATATAACTTTTTCAGAAACGAAATCACCCTTCCCCTGCATACGAAGCTTTCGGACGACGATGTGAAAACCGTCTGTGAAAACTTTGCCGAAGCTGTCAAGAAATTTATTTAAGGGAGAGAGCTATGATACTGCGAAAATGGAATGACCTTCCCGAAGAAATGCAGATACCTGAGGTCAGGGAATACTATGACCTGCTGAGCAAAAAGAAGCCTCAGCTTGCCTTGAAGCGGCTCTTTGACGTTGTTGTGTCATTTTCGCTGCTGACTGTGCTTTCCCCTGTGTTTATCGTTCTCGCAATCGCAATCAAGCTCGACTCAAAAGGTCCCGTTTTTTACCGTCAGACAAGAGTCACTCAGTACGGCGAAAAATTCCGCATTTTCAAATTCCGCTCAATGGTGACTGATGCCGACAAGGGCTCGCTTCTGACAGTCGGAGGCGATTCGAGAATCACGAAAACGGGTAAATTCATCCGCAAATATAAGCTCGATGAGCTCAGTCAGCTCATCGATGTTCTGAGAGGTACAATGACCTTCGTGGGAACACGCCCCGAGGTTCCGAAATATGTTGAAAAATATACTGCCGAAATGATGGCAACGCTTCTCCTGCCTGCAGGCATAACCTCCGAAGCAAGCGTTTACTACAAAGACGAAAACGAGCTTCTCGATGCCGCAGAGGATGTTGAAAAAACATATCTCGAGGTTGTCCTTCCCGACAAAATGAAGTATAACCTCGCAGCAATCAGAAGCTTCAGCTTTATCGATGATATCAAGGTTATGATTCTGACCGTTCTTGCGGTTTTTAAATAAGAGGAAACGAAAATGAAAAACCAAAAGCGTCTTATCGCACTTCTGACGAATAACGATGACGATATTTATTGCTTCCGCAAAGAGCTTATCGAGAGCATAATTGATGCAGGCTATGAAATGCTCATTTCCTGCCCCGACGGCGAAAAGTTCGAGCTGATGAAGCACCTCGAATACCGTTACGATGATCCCGTTATCGACAGAAGAGGAACGAACATCGTTGCCGATGCAAAGCTATTCATTCATTATTTCAGGCTTTTCGTTAAGAACAAGCCCTCGGTCGTTCTTACATACACCGCAAAGCCCAATGTCTATGCGGGAATTGCGGCATATCTTCTCAGAATACCCGTTATCAGCAATGTTACGGGCTTCGGAAGCGTTCTGAACGAAGGCGGTTTTAAGCAAAAGCTTATTATGTCACTCTTTAGATTCTCGTTCCGCCGCTCGGCATGCGTAATGTTCCAGAATTCAACGAACATGAAGCTTGCGGAAGAAACGGGAATGGTAAAAGGTGAGCATAAGCTCATCCCCGGCTCGGGTGTCAACACGGAGAGATATCCGCTTCAGCCCTATCCCGACGGAGGCAACGGCAAAGACGGCGAAAAGGTCGTTTTCAACTATATCGGCAGAATTCTTCACGACAAGGGCGTTGACGATTATATCGAAGCCGCAAAAAGAATAAGAGCCGATTATCCCAACACGGAATTTAATATGCTCGGTTTCATCGAGCCTACCGAAATGCACTATGAAAAGCTGCTTTCGGAGCTTGAAGAAAAGGGCATAATCAGATACAGAGGCAGTCAGAAGGACATAAAGCCCTTCGTTGCCGCTTCACACGCAACGATCCATCCCTCAACCTACGGCGAGGGAATGAGCAATGTGCTTCTCGAAAGTGCATCAAGCGGCAGACCGATCATCTCAACCGATAATCCCGGCTGCATGGAAACCTTTTCCGACGGCGAAACGGGCTTCATCTACCACGGCGGAGATATTGATGCCCTCTGCGAACAAATCGAAAAATTCCTCACCATGCCCAACGGAGAGAGAAAATCAATGGGCGAAAAAGGCAGAGAATATATCAAAGCAAATTTCTCAAGAGAAAAAGTTATCGAAGCATACCTCGAAAAAATAAACAGTCTTTGCAGATAAGGGAGAGAAATCCATGTTTACAAATCTTTACGAAAAAATCATTGCAAAAGAAGAAAAGATCTCGCTCGTGGGTCTCGGCTATGTCGGCATGCCTATTGCTGTTGCGTTTGCCAAGAAAGTTGATGTTATCGGATATGACCTTAATGCAAAGAAAATCGAGCTTTACAAAAGCGGAATAGACCCCACTCTCGAGGTCGGCGACGAAGCAATAAAGAATACGACGGTTGAATTCACCTCAGATGAAGCAAAGCTGCGTGAAGCAAAGTTTCACATCGTTGCCGTGCCCACACCCGTTAATGACGACCACACTCCCGACCTCGCTCCTGTTGAGGGTGCGAGCCGCATTCTCGGCAGAAACCTCACAAAGGGCTCGATCGTTGTTTTTGAGTCAACCGTTTATCCCGGTGTTACCGAGGATGTTTGTGTACCCATTCTCGAAAAGGAATCGGGACTCAGATGCGGCGTTGACTTCAAAATCGGATATTCTCCCGAAAGAATCAATCCCGGCGACAAGGTGCACAGACTTGAAACCATCGTAAAGATCGTTTCGGGCATGGATGCCGAAACCCTCGACATTGTCGCAAAGGTTTATGAGCTTGTTGTTGAAGCAGGCGTTCACCGTGCGGAAAGCATCAAGGTTGCCGAAGCCGCAAAGGTTATCGAAAACAGCCAGCGTGATATCAACATCGCTTTCATGAATGAGCTTTCGATCATCTTCAACAAAATGGGCATTGACACAAAGGCTGTTCTTGAAGCCGCAGGCACAAAATGGAATTTCCTCAAGTTCTTCCCCGGTCTTGTCGGCGGACACTGCATCGGCGTTGATCCTTATTATCTTACATACAAGGCTGAACAGCTCGGATATCACAGTCAGGTTATCCTTGCAGGCAGAAGGATAAACGACGATATGGGCAAATATGTTGCGGAAAATGTTGTCAAAAAGCTTATTGCCGCAGGAAAGAATGTCAGAGATGCAAAGGTTGCAATTCTCGGCTTCACATTCAAGGAAAACTGCCCCGACACACGAAACACAAGAGTTATCGACATTATGAATGAGCTCGGCGAATACGGTATCACTCCCGTTGTTGCCGACCCCGTTGCCGATGCGGAAGAAGGCAGACAGCATTACGGCATTGAGTTCGTTGATATAAATGCCGTTAAGGATATGGATGCCGTTATAATCGCTGTCGGTCATACGGAATTCATGAGCTTTGAAATGAGCGATATCGACGCATTCTTTGCAAAGGGTGACAACTCGGGCAAAGTCCTCGTTGATGTCAAGGGTATTCTCGACAGAAAATCTTATTCCGAAGCAGGTTATCAGTACTGGAGGCTTTAATGATGGGTTACAGACATCTTGTTTTCCCCGAAAATTCGTTATTTCTCGTGACGGGCGGTGCGGGCTTCATCGGCTCAAACCTCTGCGAAGCCATTCTTGAAATGGGTTACAGAGTGCGCTGCCTTGACGATTTATCGACAGGCTCTCAGAAGAATGTTGATATGTTTCTTTCAAACCCGAATTATGAATTTATCAAAGGTGATATAAAAGACCTTGATGTCTGCATGAAAGCCTGCGAGGGCGTTGACTATGTGCTCAATCAGGCCGCATGGGGCAGCGTTCCCAGAAGCATCGAAATGCCTCTTTTCTACTGCGCAAACAATATCAGCGGCACTCTCAACATGCTCGAAGCCGCAAGGCAGAACAATGTTAAAAAATTCGTTTACGCTTCGTCGTCATCGGTTTACGGCGACGAGCCCAATCTCCCCAAAAAAGAAGGACGGGAAGGCAATCTTCTCTCCCCCTATGCTCTCACGAAGAGATGCGACGAGGAATGGGCAAAGCAGTATACAAGGCACTACGGTCTTGACACCTACGGAATGCGTTATTTCAATGTTTTCGGCAGAAGACAGACTCCCGACGGTGCCTATGCCGCAGTAATTCCGAAATTCATCAAAATGCTCCTCAACGGCGAAACCCCGACGATCAACGGCGACGGCAAACAGAGCCGTGACTTCACATATATCGAAAATGTTATCGAGGCAAACCTCAAGGCCTGCCTCGCTCCTCACGAAGCCGCAGGCGAAGCATTCAATATTGCTTTCGGCGGCAGAGAATACCTCATTGATATTTACTACGGTCTGACGAAGGCTCTCGGTGTCGATATCGAGCCGAATTTCGGTCCCGACCGTGCGGGCGATATCAAGCACAGCAACGCCGATATTTCAAAAGCAAAAGAAATGCTCGGCTATGAACCCGAATGGAGCTTTGAAAGAGGAATCGAAGCCGCCATTGAGTGGTATAAGGAAAATTTATGAGCAAGGGTACAATAATTTATTATGGCGGATTTACTCTGCCCGATAAAAGCGCATCGGCAAACAGAGTTGTTTCAAACGGCAAGATCTTTGATAAGCTCGGCTATAAAACCGTTTTCATCGGTGTGACCGATGATTCGTTTGAGGGATTAAGAGCAGTTCAGGGCTGTGAGAATATGTTTGAGCATGCTCATCCCGAATCCGCCAAACAATGGCTCAGGCATATGCTCAGCGTTGAGCATATCGAAGCGGTTGCCGCAAAATACGGTGATGTGCGCAGAATTATTCTCTATAACGTGCCGATGTTTACTCTTATCAAAGCAAAAAAAGTCTTTTCAAAAAGAAACATTGAAGTCTGTTACGACTGCACGGAATGGACAAAGGATACCGACGGTTCGCTGCCCAAACGTATTTTCAAGGCGTTTGACGAAATTCTCATCAGCAATTTTGCTCATAAGGTTGCTGACGGAATGATAGCTATAAGCAGAATTATGGAGAGAAAATATAAAAACAGCAAAAATCTTCTCATTCTTCCCCCTCTTGTGGATATTAACGACGAAATCTGGCACCAGCAAACCGAAACCCACGAAGGTGTTTTTGAATTCTGCTTTGCAGGTATTCCCGACGGCAAAAAGGAAAGTCTTGATAAGGTTGTCGAAGCATTCTGCGGCATCAACAAAAAGAATACACATCTTCGCATTATCGGTATTACCGAAAATGATTTCAACAATATATATCCCGACTGTTTCATACCGAAAAATGTCCGCAACAAAATAACATTTATGGGCAGACTTTCGCATGCAGAAACAATAAGATATGTCCTCGGATGCAACTGTTATATTTTCATCCGTCGCTCGGACAAACGGAACAACGCAGGCTTTCCGACGAAATTTGCCGAAGCCTTTACCTGCGGTGTGCCGATAATAACGACCGATGTCAGCGATGTCGGTGACTATATCGGCAAAAGCGGAAGAGGCAGTCTTTTGAAGGATATGTCGACCGAAGGAATATCCGAAGCCATGCTTCATCAGCTCGGAAACATGGCTCAGTCAAAATCACTTGACCGTACATTTCATTATGACTCATATATCCAGCCGACGGAAAACTGGCTGAAATAAAAAGGAAGGAGGAGAAACATGCTGAAAAAAGGCTTTTCTTTGGGCCTGATACAAGCGCTTGCCGTTCTGTATCTTGTTATATGGACTGTTTCTCCGCCTTTACAGGTTGATGCAATATACCGAATCATCGCTCTTGCGTGTGCCCTGCTTTGGGTTGCAATATGGTTTGTCAGAGAAAACCCGGTAACCCTGGGAAAAGAACAGATCGGTGCGGTTTTCTTTCTGATAGCGGTCCTTATTGTCGTTTATTTTGAAAAATACGATTTTTCCGCTCTTATCAAACAGATCTCCCTGATAATGCTTGTTATCTGCTTCATGATGACATATTTCTATGACGATAAATGGGATGAACTCTCAGGTATCGTTCCTATAGTGCTCATTCTCCTGACTGTCTGGAATTATAAAACCTTCTCCATTCTCATTGAGGATCATACGATTGCAAGGCTTCTTGTCCGTGATGACGAAGCTACTTATGAATATCTGAAGCAAGGCATCGGAGGATACAATCTTATCTATCCCCAGGTCTGCATATCTCCGCTAATTCTTGCCTGGACACTCAAAGCATTCAGGAATAACAAAATATATTTTGCCGTCGGTGCGGTATGGGCTTATACATTTATACGGGTACTCGAATTGGCAGGCTATTCAATTGCGCTTTTTGCAAGTGCCATCGGTCTTATCCTTCTGCTTTTTTACAGAGGAAAAAATGTTGTTGCCGCTTTCGCCATAACGATTCTTGTTTTTGTCGGAATAATGGCAGCTATACTGTATGTCGTACCGTTCAGGGAATGGATACTGGAAACCTTTGACGGCATGGCTGTTGCGAGGAAGGTAAATGACCTTGTTTCAACCTCCGAAACCGGTGTGACGGGCGACTCCATTCAGGTCAGAATCGCCGCTTATTCAGGCAGTATCAGAAACCTTTTCAAATACCCGCTCATCGGTTCTCTCTGGCGTGAAAGCGGCGGCGGACATTCCGCTCTGCTTGATATCGCATCGAAATACGGCTGGTTCGGCGGATATGCCTTTGCAATGATGATTTATCATGTTCCCTTTCACTATAAGCATCACTACAATGACAAATTTATCACTGCGGCAGCAAACGCCACTCTTGTAACGCTGCTGTTTGTTTCCATCCTCGACTCAGTCAGTTATTCATTCTCTTGCATGGTTTTGATCGTTTCCTCGCTTTTGTTTGAAGATATCATCAAATGGACCGGAGCTGAAAGAACATGAAAGTTTTATGGACAGTCAATTTAATACCTGCCGCAGTTTCGGCAAAGCTCGGCAAGAAATCCGAGGTGCTCGGAGGCTGGGTGGAATCCATGGCAGAGCAGCTGAGCAAAAACAGCGATATCGAGCTTGGTATCGTCTGCAAATGTGAAGAAAACATCAGCTTTTGCGAAACGATTGACGGCGTAACCTATTTCAGCCTTCACTATACCTCTTCAACCTCTCTTTCGGAGCTTGAAGCAAAATGCGAAAAGATCGTTTCGGACTTCAATCCTGACATCATCAATATCGAGGGAACCGAATTCCTTCATGCAAGAGCAATCCAGCTGACTGCCAAAAAGCACGGGATTCCCGCCGTAGTTTCTCTTCAGGGTATCCTCAACGGACAATATTCTTACCAATGCGGGCAGCTCCCCATTGATGACATGATGTTTTCAAAATCAATAACCGACATCTTCTCTGCATGGATCATGCATCTTCGCAAAACAAAATGGTATAAGCCCCGCATGAGATTCGAAAAGGAAATAATCGAAAATGCCGACTATATCCTCGGCAGAACAACATGGGACAGAGCGCATTCCTATGCAATCAATCCCGGCGCAAAATATTATCCCTGCAGCCGCATTCTCCGTGCGCCCTTTTATGAGGAAAAATGGAGTCTTGAAAAAGCCGAAAGGCACTCGATATATGTCGGCAACGGCTACAGCGCACTCAAGGGTGTCCATTTTGTCGTTATGGCTCTCCCCCTCCTCATCAGAGAATATCCCGATGTGAAGGTTTATGTTGCAGGCTATAAGCCGTATTCCGAAAACGACAAGCGTTCCATTCTCAAAAAAGGCTATGCTTCGTATCTCAAAAAGCTTGTTTATGATCTCGGTGTGCAGGATCATATTGAATTCACGGGGCCTCTCAAAGCACCGCAGGTTGCGGAAAAGCTTTCAAAGGTCAATGCCTATGTTTTATGCTCAACCATAGAAAACAGCCCCAACACTCTCGGCGAAGCCATGATGGTCGGCACTCCCTGCGTTTCTGCATATGTCGGCGGAGTTTCGGACATGGCGGAGGACGGAAAAGAGGCTCTTTTCTACAGAAACGACGATCCCAAGCTTCTCGCATGGAATTTAAAACGCATCTTTGACAGCGATGAGCTTGCCATCTCTCTCTCCGAAGCAGGAAAGAAAAAGGCACTCATAACCCACGATGCGGAAAAAAACGCACATCTGCTCATTGATGCTTATACAGACATACTGAAGGAGAAATAATATGAGCTACGCTCCGATCGTTATATTTGTGTATAACCGTGCAGACCATTTTATTCAGGTATACAATGCTCTTGCCGCATGCAAAGAAGCAAAGGAATCCGAGCTCTTCATTTTCTCCGACGGAGCAAAAAACGAAGCCGGAAAAGAAAAGGTGAACGAGGTGCGTGCCGCTGTTGCGGCGATAAAGGACTCGGGCGATTTCAGAACCGTAACCGTCACCGAAAGCCCTGTAAACAAGGGGCTTGCCGCCTCGGTTATTTCAGGCGTTACCGATGTCATCAACAAATACGGCAAGGTTATCGTTGTTGAAGATGACTGTGTTGTTTCTCCGTATTTTCTCAGCTATATCAACAACGCTCTTGATTATTACGAAAGCAACAAAAAAATCGGTTCGATCGCAGGCTATACGCCGATGCTCGATTTCCCCGATGATTATAAAAACGATGTTTTTGCCGCATACCGTTCATGCAGCTGGACATGGGCAACGTGGAAAGACCGCTGGGAAGGCGTTGACTGGGAACTCAAAGAAATGAAGGCCTTCTATAATTCACCCAAGCTTATCCGCCGACTCAATTCCAACGGAAGCGACAGATTTATGCGTCTTTACCGTCAGACAAAGGGCAACGGAAGCTCGTGGTCAGTCAGATTCGGCGCTCATCTTGTAAAAAACAATCTGCTTACGGTTTATCCGAGGTTTTCATATAACAGCAACATCGGCTGCGATGAATCGGGAGTTCACAGCAAATCGGAAGACAACGAAAAAATGCGTGTGGATTTGTCGAAGGCAATTGCCGATCCCGTTCTGACAAATGTTGATATTGATAAAAGAATTCAGAAAATCATGAAGAAGCATTATTCTTACGGATTTGTTTCGGAAATGAAGAAGTTTATCGCAACGGCTTTAATCGTTATCAAAGAAAGAATGAGATGAGAAAATGGAAAATCAGGCTCTCATAAGCGTAATCATCCCCGTTTATAATGTTGAAAAGTACCTGCGTGAATGCGTTGACAGCGTTCTCAATCAGACATACGGTAATTTTGAAATAATCCTCGTCGACGACGGCTCAACGGATTCGTCGGGCGAGATCTGCGATGAATATGTTGACAAAGACGAGAGAGTTACGGTTGTTCATCAGAAAAACAGCGGGCCGTCAAAAACAAGAAACACGGGGCTTGAAAACGCAAACGGAAAATATATATATTTTCTTGACAGCGACGATTATATCGAAAAAAACGCTTTGGAGCTGCTTCTCAATACAGCAGAATCCGATCAGGCGGATCTTGTTTTCTTCGATGCCCGCTCATTTTCGGATGACGGTGCGGATATAAAGCAAGGCTATGTCATCAACGGCAGCTATGAAGCAAAAAGCGGATATGAAATTCTTGCAGAGCTTCATAAGAATAAAGATTATCACTGTGCAGTCTATCTTTTATTTATAAAGAACCAACTTCTTAAAGAAAACAGCATATCATTTTTAGAATCGGCTTACTGCTCCGAAGACATGCTTTTTACCTACAAGGTTTTTTGCTCTTCAAAAAAAGCTGCTCAATGCAAGAACACCTTGTATCACAGAAGATACCGTTCGGGTTCGATCGTCACCTCAAAAAAATCCGTTCGCCACTTCCGCAGCTGCCGTGATGTTTACGGAGAAATCAGGGATTATTCCGAAGAAATCGGCAAAACGGGCGACTGTATGGCAACGGAATATACCGTTCGGTGCGCATTCAACGCTCTTGATACCTACAAAAAAATATCAGCAGAGGAAAAATCCCTTTGCAAAAGCGAATATAAGGCGTTAAAAAAAGATATTCTTTCGCATTCGGCTTTCGGTAACACGGCGCTTAAAATGCGCTGTTACGGAAAAACATTCTGGTTTATTTATAAAATTTACGATAAAGCAGTCGGCAGACTGCTGAAAGGAACAAAATGAGCAAGAAAAAACAGCTTATGTTCATCATGCCCGTCATGAAGGGCGGCGGTGCCGAAAAGGTTGCCGCATTACTCCTAAATGAATTGAATAATAACGGCTATGAATGTGAGCTTGTTCTTACCAACTCCGACAGAAGCGAGATCGTTGACAGAGGGCTCAGCTCCGAAATCGGAATTACCGTGCTCCGTGAAGCATTTACGAAAAGCGGAGCTCTCAGAAAGCTTTTTCTTGTCTTGTTCAGGCTCTTTTTATCTCTTATATGCAAGATTCCCGAAGCCTTCGGAATGAAGGTTCCTGCAGGTCTTGCACAGCTCTCCTTCAAAGCCCAGTATTACGATGAACTGAAAGCACTCAGAAATCACATCATCGGGAAACCCGATGCCGCAATCATCTCGTTTCTTCAGCCGTCGATCCCTCTTGCTCTTCTTGCGACAAAGGATCTTCCCAACAGAGTTGTTGTTTCGGAAAGAGCGGATCCTTACCGTCTGCTGAAAAAGCGTTACGGCTATAATTTCATAAAGAAATATTATCAGCGTGCCGATGCGGTCGTTTTTCAGACAAACGATGCAAAAGCGGCTTATCCCGAAAACATCTCTGCAAAGGGAACGGTTATTTTCAATCCCATAAACGATAAGCTTCCCGAACCGTATTCCGGAGAAAGGGAAAAATATGTAACAACATTCTGCCGTATTTCAAGGCAGAAGAATCTGCCTGTGCTTGTCGAAGCTTTTTCTGAATTTCATAAAGAGTTCACTGACTACAGACTGAAAATCATCGGCGAGCCTCAGAATGACGATGACAGAGCCTCTCTCTCCGAAACGAAGGCTCTCGCAGACAAGCTCGGTATCAAGGACTGTATTGATCTTCTTCCGTTCAGCACTCAGGTTCATGACATGATTATCAGCGACGGTATGTATGTAAATTCCTCGGATTACGAGGGCATGTCCAACGCTATGCTCGAGGCGATGGCAATAGGTATGCCCGTTATCTGCACAGACTGCCCTATCGGCGGAGCAAATGCAGTTATTAACAACAATGAAAACGGTATTCTTACTCAGGTTGGAAATGCCGATGAATTATGCGAAGCTATGAAAAAAATTGCAGGCGACAAAGAATTTGCCGATAAGCTTTCAAAGAATGCCGCCCAAATCAGATATGACCTCTCACTCGTAAACACGGCAAAAAAATGGATGGAGCTGTTATAAATGAAGAAAAAAATACTTATAGTATTAAATCATCTGACAATCGGCGGTGTCCAAAAAACGCTTGTAACTGCCTCAAAGGTTTTCGACTATGAGAAATATGATATTACAATTTATCTCCGAAAAAACCGAACCGATTTGCTTCCCTATATAGACGACCGGGCAAATATAATTATCAACACCGACAATCATCATTATTACAGAAAACCGTATTGCGTTATTCTGCAGATTATGATTTGGCTTTTTAGCATTTTGAACTATAAATCATTGGTAAAAAAATCAGAAGATAAGCTAAAGCATATCGTAACGAACTATAGCATGAAAAACGAGTACAAGAAGTATTTTAAAAACGACTTTTACGATACCGCAATTGCATATGTTCATGGATATCCTGCTCTTTTTGTCAATAAATATGTTCACGCAAACAAAAAAATTATTTTCTTTCGGGAAAGTGAAGATTCTTTGCATGAGATTCACAAGGAAATAATCGAAGATTTTGATAAAGTGTTGGCATTACATGAATCGCATAAAGATTTGATTGCTCAATGGTATCCTTCAATAAAAGAGAGGATTGAAATTTTAGAAAACTACACCGATAAAAAATCTATTGTTGACCAAAGTAAAGCTTTTGATGTGAAAACGCAGAATAACAAAATCTTATTATGTTCGTGCGGGCGAATTGAAAAAGTAAAAGGGTTTGACTTAGCTGTAGATGCAGCAAAACACCTTAAAGAACGCAGTCAGGACTTCATATGGTACTTTGTCGGAGACGGTTCAGAAAGAGCGGATATAGAAGAAAAAATAAAGCAATATGACCTGTGTAAACACATAGTAATTACAGGAATGAAAAAAAATCCGTATCCATTTATTTCTGCATGTGATATATATGTGCAACCGTCTTATGCAGAATCTTTGGGTAACACAATGGTAGAAGCAAACAAACTGAATAAACCTGTTGTTTCTACATCGACTGTCGGAGGAAATAAACTCATAATAAATGAATATAACGGTTTGCTTTGTGATACAAATGCTCAATCGCTTGCGCAAGCCATACTTAAACTCATTTCGGACCCTGAACTCCGAAGAAAAATAACAGATCATTTACAAAACGCTGATTACTCTAAGGAATTGCAAAAATATAAAGAACAATGGGAGAATGTTTTGGAGGGGTGAAAAAATGAAATTCAGCATACTTGTTCCCGTATATAATGTTGAGAAGTATCTTGAGCAGTGTGTTGAATCTCTGCTCAACCAGACCTACAAAGGAGATTGCGAAATTATCCTCGTTGACGACGGCTCAACAGATTCATCGGGTGTTATTTGCGACAGATATGCAGAAAACAACCCCGATAAAATCAGGGTTGTTCATAAAGAAAACGGCGGACATACCTCTGCAAGACTCGAAGCGATAAAAAATGCAACAGGCGAATACAGCCTTTTCTGCGATTCCGACGATTTCGTTGAGTGCAGTCTGCTTGAAACCGTCAACGCTGTGCTTGACGATAATCCCAATACCGATATGGTCATGTATTCTTTTTGTTATTATGAAAACGGCAAAAAGAGGCCTCGCAACCTCTCGGTGTTTGACGGGACAGAAATTTTTGAAGGTCCTGCAAAGAAAAAACTTTACGATCTTCTTATCACAACACCGTATATAAATTCTTTATGTACCAAAGCAATAAAAACGGCACTCCTGAAAAACGACACTACAGATTATAGCATCCTTAAAAATACAGACATCGCAGAAGATGCCTATGTGGTTTCTTATCTTGTAACCAAATGTTCCAAAATCATCAACATCAATAAGCCGTTATATAATTACAGAACTAACAGAAAAAGCATTTCCCGTTCTTATAATCCGCAAAAAATCGAAAGAAAGAATACGCTTTTTTTATATCAGAGATTTATTGAGCTTCTTCCTGCCTGGGAGATGGATAGCGAAGAAAACATAAATAAAATATACGGTGCGTGTTTTGACAAAGCAATGTATCTTTTCTGTATGCATTACGAACATGCCGCAACCAAGAAAAACCGAAAAAAGGTTCTTGAATATAATTGGAGTTCAATGCTTTTTGACGCAATTATTGAAAATCCGCAAAAATTCGGAAGCCACAATAGTATTAAGCTTTACAGAATGATTTTAAATAATAATTACCTATTGATTAATTTGCACTTTATCCGAAAGAAAGTATACCGTATTTTAAAGAAGATAAAAAGAGCAATCAAAGAGGTGTAATGTCTTAAATGAAGATTGAAAAAGGTCTCGTTTCTGTTATAATGAGCAACTATAACACGCCCGAAGAATTTCTCAGACCTGCTATCGAAAGCATTTTAAACCAAACATATCAGAATTTTGAATTTATAATTATTGACGACTGTTCAACTGATAATTCTTTATCAATAATCGAGTCATATACAGATGACAGGATAAGAATTATAAGGAATTTTCAGAATCTCGGTATAACAAAATCACTTAACAAAGGTCTTGCTGTTGCAAAAGGTGAATTTGTTGCCAGAATGGATGCCGATGATATTTCTGTTGAAACTCGCTTTAAAAAACAAGTTGAGTTTCTTGAAAGCCATCCCGATCATATAGTATGCGGAACGGGAATTGAACTTATTGGCGATTGGCAATCAAAACATGCCAACAAGTTTATTTGCAGAGAAATTCCTGACAAGGAAACTTTTCAAATCCATCTTCTTTTTGGAAATTATCCAAATATCGTACATCCCTCCGCTATGTTCAACCATAACCTTTTGCTGAAAAACAATATTACCTATAATGAGAATTATCCGCTTGCGCAGGATTACCGTATGTGGGTAAGCTGCAGCAAAGTTGCGGAATGCACAAATATCTCAGAAACACTTCTTTATTATCGCATTCACAGCAAGGCTGTTTCAAATGACAAAAAAGAACTGCAAAGAAAAATTGCAATTCAAATAATGCAGGAGCAACTCGATAAACTTCATATTGAATTAGGTGAAGAATACGAAGATATTCACAAAGATTTTCTTTTCGGTCGCAAGCCATATGATATTAAAATAAAAAAATGGATAAAAACTCTTTTAATCCAAAACAGAAAATATAAAATTTATGATCAAAAGAAAATGAAAAAGATCCTTTGGAAAAAATGGGCGGAGATATCATATTACGGTATTGCGAAAGCCCCCAAAATTGGTGTAGCAATTAAAATCGCAATGAATATTTCACCTGCATATTATTTTCAGTTGTTTAGGCTTTGGAGAACCAGAAAAAAATAATACTCTATAAATATGCTTTTATGTTTGGAGGAATCATCTTGAAACATATAGTATTTGTCATCGGTAATTATAAAAACGGAGGCGTCGCACGAAGATCCACAAATATCGCAAATCAACTTGCAAAAGCGGGATACGACTGCACAATACTGGTAACCGGAGAAATGTCTGAAACAGTATTCTTTGAAGTTCATGAAAATGTTAAAATCGAAGAATTAAAAAAATACCAAATAAGCAATCAGACAAATGAAAGATTCAAATCGGAAGCGAAAGCGGAAAGAAAGATCAGATTATTAAAGAAAATTCAATATTTGATTCCTTTTTTCAGTAACATTTCTGAAAGGATTTCAACAAAAGTGAAGTTTTTAAGAAACGGAAAAAAACTGCTCCCTTATGTTTTATTACACAAAGACAGTATATATATCCCGTTTGGCTCGTTTTTATTAACATCGGTTATCTCCGCATTAAATAATAAAAATGCAAAAATTATTTATGCAGAAATAAATGCGCCGGAAATAGACTTTCCCAAAAAGAAAGCTGCTAAAGCAGAATATCTTAGCGTGCTTTCAAAAATAAATTGTGCAGTTTTTCAAACGGAAGATGAAAAATCTTTTTTTAAAGGATTTATAAAAAATTCTTGTGTAATTCATAATCCGATTTCAGATAAATTGCCGGAACCTTACACAGGAAAAAGAAGAAAGACGGTTGTTAATTATTGTCGCATAGCCGAACAAAAAAATCTTAAATTACTAATAGATGCTTTCATGGTTTTCAAAAAGTCAAATCCTGATTATACTCTTGAAATATACGGCAATACCGTTGTGGAAGAAGAAAAAAATGAGTTAAAAAGGCTCATTGATTATACTAAATCTGTTAATGCACAAGATTATGTGTTCTTTTTAAAGCCAAGAGCTGATGTGCACGAGATTGTCAAAGACTGTGCCATGTTTGTTTCTTCGTCTGACTTTGAAGGTCTTTCAAACTCAATGCTTGAAGCTATGGCAATAGGCTTACCCTGCGTTTGCACGGACTGTCTCGGCGGCGGTGCAAGAGAAATGATAAAAGACGGCGAAAACGGTCTGCTTGTTCCTATGAATAATATTGATTTACTTGTTGACGCAATGCACAGAATGGCAAATGATATTGATTTGTCCCTCAAATGCACACAAAATGCAACCCTTATACGAAAAGAATTATCATTAGAACAAATTTCCAAAAAATGGATTAAAGTTGTTGAGTCAATATAACTGTTGTCATATAACGAACAAAAATATCCTCAAAAAAGCAATATTGTAATAGCGCCAAAAATATTGCAGATACATTATTATCCGCTTGTCTGAATTAAGTTTGCTGCTAAATAAACAGAGGTATAACAAAAAATAAGTTAATTAATACTGAGGAGAAATAATTATATGCGCTTAATTGAACAAATATATGAAACAAAGAAAAAAATCCTTGCATGGCCAAAAAAGTACTTAACTGTTAACGGATCATATACGTCCATCCTGCCTGATAAAATGTATGTTAAAAAAATGTATAAATTAAAACTTGGGAAAAAAATTAACCTTAAAAATCCTCAAGGATTCAACGAAAAACTGTGCTGGCTTAAACTTTATGATCATAAAAAAATATATACTATAATGGCCGATAAATATAAAGCGAGAGCTTATATTTCAGAAAAAATCGGAGATGAACATCTTATACCGCTCATCGGTGTATGGAATTCACCTGATGAAATAGATTTTGATTCTTTGCCTGATGAATTTGTTCTTAAATGCAACCACGATAACGGAGTCATCATTTGTAGTGATAAAAACAAACTTGATGTTGAAAAAGTAAAAAAAGAGCTCTTTTGCCATTTAGATAGAGATTATTATAAAAAGCACCGCGAATGGCCATATAAAAATATACCAAGAAAAATTATTTGCGAAAAACTTTTGAAAAACTCTGACGGAAGCCAGCTTTTAGAATATAATGTTTTTTGTTTTAACGGAGTCCCTCGGTTTTTCAAGGTAGGCAGTGTGTTACCTGACGGAACCCATGCAAAAGATTTTTATGATATTGAATGGAATCACCTTGAGATGAAAACAGGTGCTTCGGCAGGCGACATTTTCTCTAAGCCAATTCACTACCACCAATTAATTGATTATGCCAAGAAGCTTTCAAATGATGCAACTCATGTAAGAGTTGATTTTTATGTTTGTGATGACAAACTCTATAACGGAGAATTGACCTTTTTTTCAAATGGCGGTCATATGAACTTTACACCTGAAGAATGGGATGTTATATGGGGAAGCTATCTTACTCTCCCCCAAAAAAACAGGAGATAATTATGGAACAGCAAAAATGGACAACCGTTGTTAAAGCTAACAAAAAACTTATAGATATGGACCTAAAAGGTCTGAAAAACTGCAAGGACCTTATATTCCTTTTCGTTCGCAGAACCTTCGTTTCAAAATATAAGCAAACCGTTCTCGGTCCCGCATGGGCGGTTATTCAGCCGTTTTTCACAACGGTTGTTTATTCCGTTTTCTTCGGAAACATTGCAGGACTCGGTGCATCAGGCGTGCCGAACTTTATCTTCTATCTTTCCGGTACAATCGTATGGACACTGTTCGCAAACTGTCTTACGGAAACGTCGCACACTTTCACTGCGAATTCCGCCATTCTCGGCAAGGTCTATTTCCCCCGACTTGTTATGCCTGTTTCAACAACAATATCTCAGTTTATCAGCTTCTCTATCCAGTTTGCATTCATGCTGTGTTTTATGGTATATTACCTCATCACTGATGCAGGGCTCAAACCGAATATTCTCATTGCTATGTTCCCTCTTGTCCTCATTCAGCTTGCAGTTCTCGGCATGGGCTTCGGCATGATGATCTCAGCCCTTACGACTAAATACCGTGACCTTGCAATGGTTGTCAGCTTCGGGGTTTCTCTCTGGTCATACTGCTCCCCCGTTGCTTATGACATGTTCAGCCGTGAGCAGCTGATGAACGGCATTATTTACAAAATCTACATGCTCAATCCCGTTACGCCTGCCATTAACCTTTTCCGTTACGGCTTTCTCGGCACGGGTGAAGTGGACTGGCTGTTTTACGGCATAAGCTGGATAACAACGGCGGTTGTTGCAATTATCGGTGCGCTGATGTTCAGCAAATCCGAAAAAACCTTTATGGATACGGTGTGAGGTGCTGTATGGAAGAATTGGCAATAAGAGTTGAACATGTTTCAAAGGAATACCGTCTTGGTGCAATCGGCGGAGCTACACTCAAAGGTGAAATTCAGTCAAAGCTCGCAAAGATGTTTCACAAAGAAGACCCGAACTTAAAAATCGGCGAAAAAGCATACGGAAAAAATGAGCGTTTTCTCGCTCTCAACGATTTGTCCTTTGACATCAAGAAGGGTGAAACCGTCGGTATCATCGGCAGAAACGGTGCAGGTAAATCGACTATTCTCAAGTTGATCTGCCGTGTTACGGCGCCTACAGAAGGTAACATATATCTTAACGGCAGAATAACTTCTATGCTTGAAGTCGGAACGGGCTTTCATCCCGAGCTGACGGGCAGGGAGAATGTTTATCTCAACGGTGCCATTCTTGGCATGAGCAAGGCGGAAATCGAGAAAAAATTCGATGAGATCGTTGAGTTTTCCGAGGTCGGTCAGTTCATTGATACACCCGTTAAAAGATATTCAAGCGGTATGAAGGTCAAGCTTGCCTTTGCCGTTGCTTCTCATCTTGACAGCGATATTATGATTATGGACGAGGTTCTCGCCGTCGGTGACATTGCCTTCCAGAATAAATGCATTGATCGCATGAAAAAGGTTGCCGAAGAAGAAGGCCGAACGATTCTTTATGTCAGCCACAATATGGCGACGGTCAAAAATCTTTGCAGCCGATGCGTTGTTCTTTCTCACGGTCAGGTTGCTTTTGAAGGTCCAACCGCAGAAGCTATCGCAATTTATATGCAGGATAAAAACCTCGATGATAAAACATTTTTCGATGTGTCGGGTGCAAAACGTCAACGCAAAAACAGCAACCGTCACCTTCTGAAAAATCTTCATATGTATCAATCACCTTCAAGTGTGTTTGAATACGGGGAGATTTTTCCCTTCCGCATAGAATGGGAAAGCGAAAACTCAGATGAACGCCTGCTGATGAAGATGATCATTAATGGTATAGATTTAACCCCCGTCGGCGTTATCTTCGGCGGTGAGTTAAAGCACTGCAAAGGGAGAAACACGGCAGAATTCAAATTTGATACCTCTTACCTTGTCCCCGGCAAATATACGGTAGACATTATTCTTTATGATGAAGATAAATCAGGGAATATGATGTATCATGATCGTGCAACATCTATGCGCTTTACTGTTGAGCACGGTGAAAAATCGCTTAAACTTAAACACTGGTTCAAGGACTGGGGTAACGCTGTTTTGCCCTGCATAGAACAAATCAACGGAGATGATAACAATGTATGATTTCAAAGGCGAAACCTTACTTATAACCGGAGGTACGGGTTCATTCGGCAATGCCGTTCTCAACCGCTTTCTTAAAACAGATATAAAGGAAATCCGTGTTTTTTCCCGTGATGAAAAAAAGCAGGACGATATGCGTCATGAATTTCAGGCTAAAATGCCTGAGGTTGCAGACAAGATCAAGTTCTATATAGGCGATGTGCGCAGCATTGACTCGCTCAGAGGTGCCATGGTCGGCGTTGACTATGTTTTCCACGCAGCGGCACTCAAGCAGGTCCCCTCCTGCGAGTTCTTCCCAATGGAAGCGGTCAAAACCAATGTTATCGGCACGGACAATGTGCTGACTGCCGCTGTCGACGCAGGTGTCAAGTCGGTTATCTGCCTCTCAACAGACAAGGCGGCATATCCCATCAACGCCATGGGTATCACGAAAGCTCTTGAAGAAAGAGTTGCAACCGCAAAAGCAAGAAATGTTGATCCCGATAAAACAAAAATCTGCTGCACACGCTACGGCAACGTGCTTTGCAGCAGAGGCTCGGTTGTTCCGCTCTGGATCGACCAGATCAAAAACGGTCAGCCCATCACCATAACCAACCCCGACATGACCCGCTTTATCATGTCGCTTGAAGAAGCTGTTGACCTTGTTCTCTTCGCATTCAAGGAATGCGAGAGCGGCGACATTTTCGTACGCAAGGCACCTGCCTGCACGATTCAGACTCAGGCAGAAGCGGTGTGCGAGCTTTTCGGCGGCAAAAAGGAAGATATCAGGATCATCGGTATCCGTCACGGCGAGAAAATGTACGAAACGCTTCTTACAAACGAGGAATGCGCAAAGGCGGAGGATATGGGTGATTTCTTCCGTGTCCACGCAGACAACAGAACGCTCAACTATGATAAATATTTCTCTGACGGTGATGTAAAGCGTGCTCAGCTGACCGAATTCAACAGCAACAACACAAAGCTTCTGAATGTTGAGGAAGTCAAAGAAAAGCTCCTTGAGCTTGACTATATCAGAGAAAGACTTGAAGAATTCAACGCATAAGGTGAATTTATGAAATACGATGTAAGTTTTAAGAATAACGGCAGACTCAGACTTCTCATAATCGTCGGAACAAGACCCGAAATCATCCGCCTTTCAGAGGTAATCAAAAAATGCCGCAAGCATTTTGACTGCATTCTCGCTCATACGGGACAGAATTACGACTATACCCTCAACGGAATTTTTTTTGAGGATCTCAGCCTTGACTTGCCTGATGTTTATCTCAACTGTGTCGGTGACAATCTCGGACAAACAGTCGGCAACATCATCGCTTCTTCATATGAGCTGATGGAAGAAATAAAGCCCGATGCGCTTCTCATTCTCGGTGACACAAACAGCTGTCTTTCGGCGATAAGCGCCAAAAGGCTTCACATCCCCGTTTTCCATATGGAAGCGGGTAACCGCTGCAAGGATGAATGCCTTCCCGAGGAAACGAACAGAAGAATCGTTGATATAATTTCCGATGTCAATATTGCATATTCGGAGCACGCAAGAAGATATCTTGCCGAATGCGGTCTGCCCAAGGAAAGAACCTATGTTTCGGGTTCGCCCATGGCGGAGGTTCTCAATGCTAATCTTGACAAAATTCTCGGGAGCGATATTCTCACAAGGCTCGGACTTGAGGAGAAGAAATATATCCTCCTTTCGGCACACAGAGAGGAAAACATCGACACGGAAAAGAACTTCCGCTCGCTGTTCAATGCATTGAATTCACTTGCGGAAAAATACGATATGCCCATTCTCTATTCATGCCATCCCCGCTCAAGAAAAAGACTTGAAAGCTCCGACATTGTGCTTGATGAAAGGATCATCATGCATGAGCCTCTCGGTTTCTCGGATTACAACCGCTTGCAGATGGGTGCATTCGCAGTTGTTTCGGACAGCGGTACACTCCCCGAGGAAAGCAGTTTTTATCTCAGCATCGGCAAGCCCTTCCCTGCAGTCTGCATAAGAACATCGACCGAACGCCCCGAAGCGCTCGACAAGGGTTGCTTCGTTCTTGCCGGCATTGATGAAAACGGTCTGCTTCAGGCGGTTGAAACCGCAGTTGAACTCACGGGCAGCGAAGAATTCGCAACTCCCGTTCCCGATTATGAGGACAAAAACGTTTCCGACAAAATAGTCAGACTCATTCAGAGCTACACGGGAATAGTCAATAAAATGGTTTGGAGAAAGTTTTAAATGAACATTCTTGTTACAGGAGCAAAGGGATTTGCCGGCAGAAACCTCGTTGCAAATCTTTACACAATAAAAGACGGCAAAAACAGAACAAGGCCCGAAATCCGTATTGACGGAATCTTTGAATATGACATTGATTCAACACCTGAAGAGCTCAGGAAATACTGCTCAAAGGCGGACTTCGTTTTCCACCTTGCAGGCATAAACAGACCTAAGGAAGCAAGCGAATTTTCGGGCAATTACGGCATACTCGGTACTGTTCTTGACGAGCTGAAAGCTTGCGGAAACAAGGCACCCGTTATGCTTTCGTCATCGGTGCAGGCTACTCTCGAAGGCAGGTTTGCGGGCTCGGAATACGGTAAAAGCAAGCTTGAGGCAGAAAACACGCTCTTCAACTATGAAAAAGAAAACGGAGCAAAGGCTCTTGTTTACCGTCTGCCGAATCTTTTCGGCAAATGGTGCAGACCGAATTACAACTCTGCCGTTGCAACCTTCTGCAATAATATCGCAAACGATCTGCCCATAACCGTCAATGACGCTTCGGTTGAGCTTGAGCTTCTCTATATCGACGATTTTGTCGACGAAATGCTCAATGCGCTCGAGGGCAAGGAAACAAGAAACGGCGATTTCTGCACCTTTTCCGTTACTCACAAAGTAACTCTCGGCGAGATTGTCGAGCTTCTCGAAAGCTTCAGGGCTCAGAGTCAGACTCTCGTCATGCCGGAAATACCCGACAATTCTTTTGCGAAAAAGCTTTATTCAACCTATCTTTCATATCTGCCCGAGAACAAGGTAAGCATTCCTCTTAAAATGAACTGCGATGCAAGAGGCAGCTTCACCGAAATATTAAAAACCGCAAGCTGCGGTCAGTTTTCGGTCAATGTCAGCAACCCGGGCATAACCAAGGGACAGCACTGGCATAACACAAAATGGGAATTTTTCATTGTTGTTTCGGGCGATGCTCTCATCCAGCAGAGGGAGATCGGCTCAGATAAGGTGCTTGAATTCCGTGTTTCGGGTGACAAGCCCGAAGCGGTGCATATGCTTCCCGGCTTCACTCACAATATAATCAATCTTTCCGAAACGGAAAAGCTCGTCACTCTCATGTGGGCAAACGAGCAGTTCAATCCCGAAAAACCTGATACTTTTTTTGAAGTTGTGTGATAAATAATGGGTATTAAAAATGCCAAGTTAAGAGAACACGAAAAGATTCTGCTCGATATTCTTGCGAACAATCTTTTCAATGCAGGGCGCAAAATTGACCTCAACGAGGACAATCTGGATGCGGTCTGGTGCGAAGCATACGCACAAGCGGTTACTCTCATGGCATTTCATAACTCAAATGCAGAAATTCTCAGAAGCGAAAAGTGCAAATATATCCGAAAAAAGCTCAATCAGACTCTTGCTGACAACGCAAAGGTCGACTTTGAGCATGTCCGCATTTGCGAAATAATGAAAAACGCAGGCATCCCCTGCACGATTCTCAAGGGCTTTGCATCCGCACTCTATTATCCCGATGCTCTCATGCGTTCCATGGGAGATGTCGATTTCCTTGTCGACACGGACAACTTTGAAGAGGCAAACAAAGTTCTTGCCGAAAACGGATATGATGCAACTGACAAAAGCCATGATGTTCATGACATCTATCTCGGCAAAGTTTGCCGATGCGAAATGCACTTTCAGCCCTCAGGCATCCCCCACGGTAAGGTCGGCGTTAAGGTCAGAAAATATCTTTCGGGGCTTCTCGACAGATCCGAAACAGCAAAAACAGAGCTGGGAGATATAACCGTTCCCTCCGTCTTTCATCACGGATTGATCATCCTTCTTCACATGTGTCACCACCTGACGGGTGACGGTCTGGGGCTTCGCCATCTCTGCGACTGGGCAGTGTTTCTGAATACCGTCGGCGAAGAAAAATTTCTTGAAATGTTTGAAAAGCCATTCAAAGATATCGGACTGTGGGAATTCGCAAAAATAATGACATTCATTTCGTGCGAATATCTCGGATTGAGCGGCATGGATTGGGCAAAGGATGCCGACAAAAGACTTGCCGACTATATTCTCATTGACATCATCATCGGCGGAAACTTCGGTCAGAAGCATGCCGACAGAAGCCACGAAAGTCTTCTGATATCAAGCAAAAACGAAAAAGAAACCTCTATGCTCAGACAGTTTTTCATTTCTGCCAACAGCATTGTTTATAAAAACTGGAAAGCGGCGAGAAAATATAAGATCCTCCTCCCCTTAGGATGGGTTTTCTTCGGCGGAAGATATGTGATCCGCTCGATTCTCGGGAAACGCCCCAAGATCCGTCCGCAAAAGGTTGCGAAGGAAGCTTCGGAAAGAATTGATATCTATTCGGAACTGAAGCTTTTCGGGAAAACTGAAAGGCAGTGTGATTGACACGGAAACAAAAAAGAAAAAGAATAAAGGTCTGAAAGCGGTAATAATTATTTTCATTCTGCTTCTCATCTTTCTGCTCTCGGGATTTCTGGTTGCAAACCATTATCTCGGAAAGATAAACAGAGTTACCGATAACAGCGTTATCCCTGCCGAAAACGAATTTTTCGACACCGATGTTGACGACGGCTCGCTTGAAAAGCTCGATCCGGACAGCATCGTCTGGGACGGCGACCGCTACAAAGGCTCTGACGAGCACCTGATAAACATTCTCCTCGTCGGTCAGGACAGACGCCCCGGAGAAGGCAGGCAGCGCTCTGATACAATGATACTCTGCAGCTTCAATCCTGAAACCAACGAGCTTTCGATGATATCCTTCCTGCGTGATCTTTATGTTCAGATCCCGGGATATTCAGATAACAGAATGAATGCCGCCTATGTTTTCGGCGGATTTCCGCTTCTGAAGGCAACGCTTTATCAGAATTTCGGAGTAACGGTTGACGGCTGCTTCGAGGTTGATTTCAGCGGATTCAAAAGAATTATCGACATTGTCGGCGGTGTTGACATTTATCTGACTGCCGCAGAGGCAAAGATCGTCGGTGACGGAGCAAAGGAAGGCATGTGCCACCTTGACGGTGACCACGCTCTGATATATTCCCGAATCAGAAAGATCGACAGCGATTTTCAGAGAACATCAAGACAGAGAAAGGTTCTCACGGCAATATTCAACAATGTGAAAAGCTGCAGCGTTCCCGAGCTTCTTGACCTCGTTGACGAAATTCTGCCGATTCTCACAACAGATATGAGCAACGGCAATATCATGTCGCTTGCAGTCAAATACGCTCCTGCCGTTGCGAGTCTTAAAATCGAAACCCACAGCGTTCCCTCAAGCGGCAATTACAAGGCCGCAATGATAAGGGGCATGGCTGTAAAGGTTCCCGATCTTTATGAAAATAAAAAGGCAATCTTTGAGGAATATCTGCCGTTTTAAAGGCAACCGTTTCTCTCAATATAAACTGTTTATCGGAATGGTGATCATATGAAAAAAATCTTATCCGCAGTTCTTGCGCTTGTTATCCTTTCGGGTTGTTTCTGCTTCGGCTTTGCAGAAGAGGAACCGACTGCTTCTTCCGAAAGCAATTTTGACTATGCGGTCAGAACGGCACAAATCATTAAAAACAGCGGTGATGACACATCCATGCTCCGCATTATCGGAAAACTCCGACCTGATGCGGCAAGCTTCGATTTTCCCTACTGCTCCGACAGCGCAGTTTCGGATGACGGAAGATTCGTTCTGCAGTTTTCGGCAGAGGATGCGCTTATTTCATGCCTTTATAAGCTGAACGGAAATCCCGATGTTATATATGCAGAGCGGGATATGCCCGTTTATACGGGAGCTCTCGGGAAAGCGGCTCAGCATCTTTCATGGGGCGTTGCGGCGATAGAAGCCGACAAATATTCTCAGGCGATAACTCCGTCATCGGATGAATCCGTTACCGTTGCGGTCATTGACACAGGCTGCGAGGATATTGATTTCATAAAGGACAAGCTTGTTGACGGCTATGATTTTTACGAAAACGATTCCGATGCATTTCAGGATGAGAGCCTCGACAGCCACGGAACATTTCTTGCAACCATCGTTGCGGACTGCGTCGGCAACCTGCCGATCAAAATTATGCCTGTAAGAGTCCTCAATTCAAAAACAGGCTCTCTTATAAATGTTATCAACGGCGTTATTTACGCAGTTGATAACGGTGCGGATATTATCAACCTGAGTATGTGTTCGATTCTGAACAACTGCAAACCGCTTGAAGATGCTCTTGATTATGCGGAAGAAAAGGGCGTAACGGTTATTGTCTGCGCAGGAAATGCAAAAAGCGACATCAAGGATTACTGCCCCTCACATTGCGAAAATGTGCTCACCGTAACCTCGATCAATTCAAGCCTTGCTTTTTCCGAAAGCTTTTCAAATTTCGGAAACGGCGTTGACCTTGCGGCACCCGGCGAAGCAATAATCGGCTATAACGCCTCGGGAGAACCCGTTGCCCTGAGCGGTACATCGATGTCCGCCGCCTTTGTTTCCGCCGCCGCAGCCATGCTCGTTCTTGATGATCCCGAATGCACTCCCGAGCAGGTAATAAATGCTCTGACATCGACAGCAGCGGATATTGGTGCTTCGGGCAAGGATGATTATTACGGCTGGGGCATTCCCAAGCTCGGCAATCTTATAAAACCCGATCTGAAAATCAGAAACAATAAGGGCAATAAGATTATTAAATACGGCGAAACGCTTTCTCTTACCGCTGAAGTGAAAAACGGAACAGACGATCCGACCGTTTGGTGGTATGTTGACGGAGTCAGAAGCGGAGAGGGCATCACCTTCGAGGTTTCGCCGAAAAGCGGCAGCGTTGAGGTGACTGCAAAGCTTATCGGCTCTGACTCAGCGGTTCTCAAGAACTTCAGCGGAAGCGAAATTTCCGATTCGCAGACGGTTACCGTCAAATCGGGATTTTTCCAGAAGCTCATATCCTTCTTCAAGGATCTTTTCAAATTGAACAGGACAATTATTCAGTCGATCTGAAATTGAAGAACAGTAGGAAAGTGTTGGTGAAACATATGAAAACGATTCGAATCAACTTTGCCGGATTCTGGGGAAGCTTTAAAAAAGACAACAATCTGTTCACTCGTATTCTATCAAAAAAATTTAAAGTTGAAATATCCGAAAATCCCGATTTTGTGATTTGTTCAAACAGAGGTTCCGCATTTGAATATATGAAATATGACTGTGTCAGAATAATTTTTATGGGTGAAAATATGTCGCCCGATTTTACTGTTTTTGACTACTGTATCGGATTTGACTATATAGATTTTGGTGATAGGTATTTTCGCTTGCCCTACTCCTTCTATTCCGATAATGCAAAACCCTGGATACCTGAAACTCTTTCATATGAAAAAGCAAAAGAAATATGCGAATCAAAAAAATACTTCTGTAATTTTATCTACGGTCATAAATCATCGCATGGAATGAGAGAAAGACTGTTTGAAGTTCTTAATACATACAAAAGAGTCGAATCACCCGGCAGTTTTCTCAACAACACAAATAACAGCAACAAAAGATGCTCCTGGTCAGAAAAGAATGAGTATCTGGCTGCATCAAAATTTACGATTGCAGGTGACAGTATAGAGTATCCCGGATTTGTTACAGAAAAAATAGTACATCCGTTTAAGCATCATTCTATACCTGTTTATTTCGGAAATCCTATGATAGACGATTACTTCAACAAAGATGCGTTTGTATGGTGTAAATCCGAGAATGATTTGCACCGAACACTTGAAGAAGTCAAGTATCTTGACAGCAATAACAGTGCATATGTTGAAATGCTGATGCAATGTCCTTTGAACGATATTAATTATGTTGCTGAGCAATACAATAAACTTGAGGAATTTTTGTTCAACATATTCGAACAGAGTCCGGACAACGCAATTCGCAGAATCCGATATTTCTGTGCGGAAAAACATGAAAAGTTTTTAAAAGAATATGCCTACAAATATAAAAAAACCCCTAAATTTATAAAGGAAATCAAAGGTATTTAAAAGGTATTTAAATTAAAAAATTATTTATGAGAAAAGCCCCCCATATAGAAGTTAGTACTGCTGTACTGCTCCAAATTGTACGGACAGCACAAAAATCCCCCTATGGTAGAAATATTTAATTAAGCAACGAACTGACTTCGTTTTTCAAGCGGAGTCAGTTTTGTTTTTAGTTGAATACGTTGATTGTTGTAGAAATAGATAT
>JAFSFB010000019.1 GCA_017435385.1 Clostridia bacterium
AACAAACAGCCGCTCGTGAGCGGCTGCCAGCGATTGTAATGCGCTGCTAAACCTTCAACGCCCCTTCCAGGGGCTAAGCCTGTATCAACCCCTTTTAGGGGTTAGTCAAACCACCGGTTCAACCGGTGGTTTGTGATTTTTACAATATTTATTAACCGAAATATCTCTGAAGAAGACCTGCAAATGCCTTGACCGGATTAATCTCTGAATTCTTTTTCGGCTTTCAGAACCTTACCGTTTTCGCCGTCAACTTCATATTCATACTCAAATCTGCCGGAGTCAAACTCAATTTCATAAACAAGCTTTCCTCTTTCTTTATCTGCCTCAACCTTGTATCTTCTGACATCGGAGGCATCAAGCTCTGCATGGTTGAGAACTATGGCTTTTGCCTCAGATCTGGATATTTTGGTTTCGGGGTTATAATCTCTTGCTGCTCCGAAAGGTGTGAATGCGGATAAGATTGAAAGTAAAAATGCGAATAAGCTTTTCATTTTTATGCCTCCTTTAAATGGTTTGCATTAATTAAAAGACGAGCGGATATTGTTGCCATCCGCCCGTCATCGTTGTTTATCAATCAGGCGGTAAATTGTTATCGCCGAAGAGTTTTGAAATTAACCGAAATATCTCTGAAGAAGACCTGCGAATGCCTTGCCGTGTCTTGCTTCGTCACGAGCCATTTCGTGAACTGTATCATGGATAGCATCGAGGTTCTGAGCCTTAGCCATCTTTGCAAGCTCGAACTTGCCTGCGGTTGCGCCGTTTTCAGCTTCAACTCTCATTTCGAGGTTCTTCTTTGTGCTGTCTGTTACAACTTCGCCGAGGAGCTCTGCAAACTTGGCTGCATGCTCAGCTTCTTCATAAGCTGCCTTTTCCCAGTAAAGACCGATTTCGGGATAGCCTTCTCTGTGAGCAACTCTTGCCATAGCAAGATACATGCCGACCTCTGTGCATTCGCCCATGTAGTTAGCTCTGAGACCTTCGATGATCTCGGGATCAACGCCCTGAGCAACGCCGAGAACGTGCTCTGCTGCCCAAGTCATTTCGCCTGCCTGCTCATTGAACTTTGAAGCAGGAACACCGCACTGGGGGCACTTTTCGGGAGCTGAATCGCCTTCGTGAACATAACCGCAAACGCTGCAAACAAACTTTTTCATAATTTTTTCCTCCAAAAATATAAGTTTTAAATTTTTTTGATTATTCTATCAGACTTTACCGGAACATTCGGGGCAGTGGCCCGTGAACATGACCGAGTGGGAAAGAATGGTGCCGCTGAAATGCTTTATCGCTTCATTGCAAAGACCGGCATCGTCCATAAATATATCATGAACCGCACCGCATTCGATGCAGGTGTGATGATAATGCGGAGAGATGTTGCCGTCATATCTTGCGGTTCCGCCCGAACCGATTCTGATGATCTTGCTTTCGTTTTCGAGCATGGCAAGATTTCTGTAAACCGTTGCAAGACTGAGGGCGGGGATCTCAGCTTTAAGAGATAAATAGATTTCTTCGGCTGTCGGATGATCTGTCCTCATACAAAGGTTTTGGTAAACCGCATCCCGCTGTTTACTGTGCTTTGTCATTTCAGTGCCTCCTTTCATCTAATCGATATCGATAATCGTTATCATTATTATAACTGCGATATGCACATTTGTCAATAGCTTTTTTAAAATTTTTTTTAAAAAAATCAGCGTACCGTTTCCGATACGCTGAGAAGGTTACACATTCTTTTTCTTTCTGAATCTGAAAAGACCGATGAAAATTGAGATCTCGCTGAGAAGCTCCGTTCCGACCGCAACGATAGAGCCGCACGATGCGTTATAAATGAGCCACATGACCGAAGTCGGCAGGGTGAGGGCTCTGAGCTGCTGAGCCTTTATGTTCCAGAGAACGAATGATGATATCATCATCGCAACCGTCGGAAGCAGCGAGAAGGGCGAGGTGTAGGTGAAGATACCGCTCGCGGCAAACATAGCCGCAAAAACGCAGGGGCAGACAGGGGAGTCAACGAGCTTCGATTTCGTTCTGAACGAATAGATAATGCCTCTGACCATGCCGATATAGTTGCATATCATTCCTTCGTATGCTCCGAGCATGAGATACTGCGTTCCGAAAAGCAGACCTGCGACTGCCTGCATGCAGACGATGCGCTTGTGAGTTTTCATCTGATATGAAAAAAGAAGAAAAAAGGTGGCGATAATGCTGAGCAATTGCGAGATAAGATAGACCGCACCTTTTTCTTCAATGAAATTTATTACCGTTTCCATGGGATACCTCTTTATTTTTTAATGCAAACCGAGCAGGTATATCCGTCGGCAAGTGTCGGAGCGAAAAGCTCATAACCGTTTTCGGAGCAAATGATCTCTTCTCCGTCAAAGCGGAAAAAGACCGATCTGATATCAGCTCCGAGCCCCGTTCCCTTGCATTTGAAAAACGCCTCCTTCAGAGTCCACACCCTGAAAAAACGGGTTAAGTCGTTTCCGATATATTCAAGCTCCGATGCCGTCGAGAATTTTTCGGCAGCCTTGAGCCGCACGCTTCTCGTTTTTTCTATGTCAATTCCGATCTCCTTATCCGAAACGGCGCAGGCAACGATATTTCCGCTGTGGCTGACGCTGAAAAAGACATCTGCATTTTCAGCAAAGGGCTTACCGAAGCCGTTCTTTGAAAAGACGATTTCATTTTCGGGTATTCCGCATTTTTCGCAGATCATTCGCCTGCACAGCATGTCGGCGGCGATCTTCTGCTTTTTCTTTATCTCCGACGGGAGAGAATCTGTTTCTTTTTTTCTTGACTCGCTCATGCTTCCGTAATGCTCTGACAGCTCGCCGTCACCGATTGCGGAAACATCGAGAAAAGCGATTTTATAATCAGCCATCCGATCAACCGAGGAAGCCGACAACTCTGACCATGAAGAATGAAATGGCGGCGCCGACGATGAAGCCGCCGATGATCTCGGGAATCGTGTGACCCTCGACCTTCTTGACATCCTTGACATCCTTGCCGTAAACCTTGTCCTGAAGAACATTGAACGCCTCAGTCAGCTTTTCAACGGGCAGACGGACCTTGACGGCATCGAACATGATGATGAATGCGAAAACTCCGCTTGCGGCAAAGATTTCCGAATGCCAGCCGCTCGTCAGACCGATGCAGCCGCAAAGGGCGATGACCGTTGCCGTGTGAGAGCTTGGCATGCCGCCGAGCTTGAGAAACGTGCTTGCGGTAACCTTTTTATATTCAATGCCTTTTTTCTTGTTTATATAATAAGTAACAAGATTGATTATGACCTTGAGAAGCTGAGCCGTTGCCCATGCGAGAATACATACAACAAAGATTTTCATTTTAACAACTCCTGAGTAAAATTTTATTATATACAATCACATAAATTATTCCGCTATCTAAACAATCATATAATATTGACTGATAAAAAGCAAGAGAAAAATGTTGAATTTTTTAAAAAATTATGTTATCATCAATCGAAATGATTTGCTTTATACAATAATAATTAAGATTGAGGGACAAAATGATGAAAAAAGTTCACAAGAATGCCGTAACCGTTGAAATCCCCGAATACGAAACTCTCAAAGAGATCGTCGTTAAGGGCACGGAGATGGGCGGAGATAAAAGACAGTTTATGTTCGTCAAAAACGGCGTTGACCACGAGAGAAATTATAATCAGACATGGAGAGAGATCTGCGGCTTCGGCACATATCTCTATTCGCTCGGTCTGAGAAACCATGAAAAAATCGCTATCATCGGCGAAAACTGCTTTGAATGGATGGTTGCATATTATGCATGCATCGTCGGCGGATTTATTTCCGTTCCCATGGACTGCAAGCTTCCCGTTGACGACCTTGCTGACCAGCTTATCCGCTGCGACTGCGATGCTCTCGTTTATACGAAGAAGTTTGAAAAGGCTGTTGAGCAGTTCAAAAACGATCCCGCAATGACCGTCAAGCATTATTTCTGCGTTGACGATTTCGATGAGTTTTATAAAAAAGGTTGGGAGCTTTACGACGCAGGCGACAGAGATTTTGTCAATGCCGAAGTCAGGCCCGAGGACCTTGCAAGCGTTGTTTACACCTCGGGAACAACAGGCAAGAGCAAGGGCGTTATGCTCACTCATAAGAATATCGCAAGCAACTGCTCTGCTTCCTGCCGCTGCCTTTCGGGCAAGCATGCGATCGGCTTCCTTCCTCTTAACCATACTTACGCATGGGTAAGCGCTCTCTTTGCAACATATATCGTTCAGGAATGGGGCTATATGTGCGAGAGTATCAAGACTATCCAGAGCGACCTGAAGAAGATCGCTCCCTATAACTTCTCGGGCGTTCCGCTTGTTGTTGAAACGATCTATGACCGTATCTGGAAAACAGCAAGAAAGACGGGCAGAGAAGAGGTCCTCAAGAAGGGTCTTAAAATCAGCCGCTTCCTTATGAAGCTCGGCATTGATAAGAGAAGAAAGATCTTCGCAACCATTCTTGAAAATCTCGGCGGCAACCTCAACATGATCATCTGCGGCGGCGCAAGCCTCGATCCCAAATATGAAGAGGGTATGCGTGATTTCGGCATCGATGTATTCAACGGCTACGGTCTTACCGAATGCTCTCCCGCAATCACCTGCAACCGTCCCGGTAAGTTCAAGCCCGGCAGCGTTGGCACTCCCATCGGCTGCTGTGAGGTCAAGATCAATGAGCCCGATGAAGAGGGCGTAGGCGAGATCTATGTCAAGGGCACAAACGTCATGGTCGGTTATTACGGCGAGCCCGAAGCTACCGCAGCCGCATTTGACGGCGAATGGTTCAAGACGGGTGACTACGGCAGGATCGATGACGAGGGCTTCCTCTTCATGGTCGGCAGAAAGAAGAATCTTATCGTTCTTTCAAACGGCAAGAACGTTTCTCCCGAAGAGCTTGAGGACAAGCTGATGATGATCGAATATGTCAGCGAGGTTCTTGTTTACGAAGAGGACAGAAAGATCGTTGCTGAATTCTTCCTCAACGAGAAGGAATATCCCGATGCAAGAGAGAGGATCAATGCGGATGTTATGGATTTCAACCGCAAGATGCCTTCCTTCAAGAATATCAACAAGGTCAAGGTCCGTGACGAGGAGTTCCCCAGAACAACAACTCTCAAGATCGTCAGAAAGTATATGGAAAACAAATAAAAAAACAAGAAGCTGAGCCATTACGGTTCAGCTTCTTTTGCTGTTGTGTTATATTTCGATGACCGCCGCCTCTCTGCCGAGGGCGGGGAGGAGCTTTGAGAAAAGCTCATCGGTTCTGATTTTCAGGGTGCAGGTGTTGATTCCCGCATGAAAGCAGAAGAATTCGTTTGAAAGCAGGTCACGGTCAATTGCAAAAACGATTTTCTTTTCTTCGTCAAAAAGCAGGCTCATGATTCCGAGAGAGCCGTGAGAGGTGTCCGTCAGACGGAGCATCTCTTCTTCGGAAACAAAGGACAGTCTTGAAGAGCCGAGCTTCTTTGAAACCTCTTTTGTCACAAAAGGCTTTTCGCCCTTCATCGACAGCAGGAAATAAGCCGTGCCGGGAGTGTTGCGAAGAAGAAGGTTTTTGCATATCTCTCCGCCGACGGCTTTTTCGATTTTTCTGCACTCCTCGATGCTTGAAACCTGCTCGTGCTCATATTTTTCATATCCGATGCTGTTTTTGTCAAGAAACCGACAGATGAATCCGATTTTTTCCGTGTTGTTCATTTCTGCCTCATTTCACTGTGAAACAAAAGCGTTTGCATAGTTATTTTCATTGATGGAAACGGTTTTCCAGGGTCCGCTGCTGCAGTCCTCATGAATCAGAACGCCGTTTTCATAGGTGTGGATATTGAGATACTGCGACTTATCTCTGTCTGTGACCCAATCTTTTTCTTCGTTGATTTTCGGGAAAAAGCTTTCGTTCTTATATGTTGAATCCTTGAGCGTTGCGCAGCTGAAGCTGACGATGTTTCCGTCGCCGTCAAACTGAACGAAAAGCCTTGCCGTCAGACTCTGGATATAATATGTGTTTCCGTTTTTGGCAAATTCGAGCATTTCGTCAAGCGTTGTTTCGTCGCCGCTTTCGGAACGGGAGAAGAATCTGAAGGAGTCGTTTGAGCTGTAATCAACCTCGTATTCCTTGAGATATTCCTCGGTAACAAGGCGGAGGATATAGCTGCTGTCGGAATCGTTCTCAAACTGCACCTCGGCACCCGTAACAATTGACGAATAGGTCTGCTTTGCTTTTTCGGTATCCATCGAAGAATCAAACGCTTCGGTCACCGTGAAATCGGTCAGAACGAAGGGATCGAAGCCTGTCGGAATATATTCGTCAGTCAGAAAGAAATCGTCGGGATGTTCGGACTGAATGCTTTTGTTATGCTCGGCTTCGAGGATACTGATTTTGTTTTTGACTGCCGAAAGAACGGCATGATATCTTTTGACGCATTCGCTGTAATTCTTCTTGTTCGAGGATAAAACGAGCATGTCGGCGGTTTTTGCTGCACGGGTCGTTGTTTCGGGCTCGTTTCTGCCAGAGCCGCACGAGCAAAGAAAAACTGTCAGCAGAATCAATAAAAAAGCTGAAATTCTTTTCATAATTTTACCTTTAAAACAAAGGAGCAAAGAACGATTTCCGAGAAATCCTCTTCACTCCCGATCATCTGAAATTATTTTTCGCTCAAAAGCTTGGCAAGCTCGTCCATGAAGGTGTTGATATCCTTGAACTGGCGGTAGACCGAAGCGAAGCGCACATATGCAACCTCGTCAAGGTCCTTGAGCTTGTCCATGGCAAGCTCACCGATTCTCACGCTTGTAACCTCTCTGTCGAGCGAATTCTGAAGCGTTGCTTCGATCTGGTCAACAGCATGCTCGATGCTTTCGAGCGGAACGGGTCTTTTTTCGCATGCACGGAGCATGCCGTTAAAGAGCTTCGTTCTGTCAAAAACCTCTCTTGATCTGTCTTTCTTGACAACGATAACGGGAACGCTTTCGATGATTTCATAGGTCGTAAAGCGTTTGAAGCAGCCTACGCATTCTCTGCGGCGGCGTATACGCTCGCCCTCATCGGTAGGTCTTGAGTCAATAACCTTGCTTTCTTCGCAGCCGCAAAACGGACATTTCATTGGTTTAACACTCCTTTGAAATTTGTCATATTAAAATTATACCATATATTGAATAATTTGCAAGCATTATTTACTGATCGCATCAAGCTGCAATTTTGCGGCAAGAAGCTCGTCGGGAGAGCCGAAGTTATGGCGGTAAAGCTCAATGACATATCCGCCTGAGTAATCTGCGTTTTTCATGGTTTCGAACAGCTTTCCGAAATCGAAATTGCCAGTCAACGGGGGCATGCAGTCATGCATCCCGTCGTGGTCGCTGAGATGGACATGAACGATCTCTTTTGCAAACTCCGAAGCGAATTCCATGGGATCGAAGCCTGCACGCCTTGCCTGCTTTATATCCATGACCATGCTGAAATCGGAGCCGAGCTGTTCCCTCATCTTCTTCATGAATTCGGGATTCTGGCTGAAATGGTTGTGAACGTTTTCCTGAGCGACGGTTATTCCGAAGTTTCTTCCTTCTTCAACCATTTTTGAAAATCTCTCGAAATATTCTTCGTCGGATATTTTTCCGGGAAGCCGTGAGCCGTGGATAACGGTTATCTTTGCGCCGAGCATGGCGGTCGTTTCAAAAATCGTTTTATAATATTCGAGAGTGTCGGTGAACCTCTGCTTATATTCGCTGAAAAGCATGACCGTTTCGGCAAACGAGGTGAACGGATGAAGCGCAAGAATGCCGATTCCGTATTCCTTCCTCAGAGCGTTCAGCTTTTTTGCATATTCGCTTGTCATTTCGCTCGGAGAGTTGATAAAAACCTCGCTCGTATGAATGCCGAGCTTGCCGAGGATCTCAAGGCTTTCGCAGGGGGAAAGGGGATAAAGGCACGAGGATGAAACGCCGATCGCCATTTTTTCAGCTCCTTGCTGGTAAAATTTTAGGTTTGAAGAAATAAAGCGTAAGCTGTATAATTGACATAAGGAGAGATCAACATGAAAAACATACTTATGCAGCTTCACATATCCTCAAGACTGATATTCGTTCTCGGCTGGACTGCCGTCATAATCATCGTTCTCGCTTCCGCCGTTCTTCATTTCGGAGCGGGGAGCCTCTGGGATTATTACGCCTCTGTAGCTCTGAGCGAAAAGCTTCTGACTCTGTCAAGGCCTGCTTCGGTTGCCGTATGCACAGCCGCCTTGCTGACCGAATACCGCTTCAAAAAAGCATGAGTCCCTGCAAATATATTATCATATCGTTCTTCGTTATTCAAGCGTGAGTTTGAAACGGGAATATTTTTCAAAAAGTCGGAGTAAATCGTCGGTTTGCTCTCGACTTTTTTGCTTTGATGTGCTAAAATTCAAATGAAGATTATTATTTCGGGAGGTTTATTATGTTAAAGGTTGCTATGCTTTCAAAATGGCATGTTCATGCCGAGGGCTACGGCAGGGACTTGCTTGCAACGGGCAAGGCTGAGATCACCTGCGTATGGGATGAAAAGCCCGAAAGGGGAGCCGAATGGGCTCAAAGACTCGGCGTTGATTTTGAGTCTGATATCGATGCTCTTCTTGCAAGAGAAGACGTCGATGCGGTCTGCTGCTGCACTCCGACAACGATGCATACGGATATTCTTATCAAAGCGGCAAAGGCAGGCAAGCATATCTTTACCGAAAAAACACTTGCGTGTACGGTTGAGGAGTGCGAAAAAATCGCAAAGGCGATCGCCGAAAACGGCGTGAAATTCGTTATCTCGATGCCTCATAAGGCGTGGCCCGTTGTCAAGTTTGCAAAGGAGCATATCGAAAACGGCGATTTCGGTACGGTCACTAATGTCAGGATCAGAAATGCCCATGACGGCGTCAGCGGAAAGTGGCTTCCCGAATATTGGTTTGTCAAGGAGGACTGCGCAGGCGGAGCGATGATGGATCTCGGCTGCCATCCGATGTATCTTCTTTCGCATCTTTGCGGCATGCCCAAAAAGATAACGGGCATCGCAAACTCGCTTTTCGGAACTCCCGTTGACGAAAATGCCGTTTCAATCATCGAATTTGAAAACGGAGCGATCGGTATTTCCGAAACCTCGTTCCTTGCTTATTCTTCACCCTATACCATTGAGGTTCACGGAACCGACGGCATTCTTCTTTCTCAGGGCGGCGAAATAAAATATAAGACGAAGGAAACCGCAAAGCTCGTAAAGGGCTTCATAACTCCCGATAAGCTCCCCGAAAGCAGCGTGAATCCGATCAATGCATTTGTCAACGCATGCGTTGAGGGAGCGGAGATTCCCGAGGAATACGGAGTCAAGTCTGCAATCGACCTTGCAAGACTTCTCGAAACAACATATATCGCCTATGAAACGGGCAGAACGGTAGAGATCTGAGGTGTGAAACATGAAAACTGAACTTCATTATTATGACATTTATCCCAAGGTTTTTCCGACGGGGAAGGAGGTTGAAATAACCGTCAGACCTCTCGGTGACCATGCGAAATTTGAGGATCCCGATAACCTTGTTATCTATGTGCTCGGAATCAACGACGGAAACATCAGGGATTTCCCTTACAGAAAGAACAACAAGACCGTTGACTTCACGGTCGATGCCGACGGAGCTTTCAGATTTAAAAACACATTTGAGAAGGAGCAGCAGTATTTCATCCGCTTCTGCGACAGAGAAACGGACAAAAGACTCGTTCAGCTTTGTGTTTATGCCGTTGAGGATGACCTTGTAGGCAGATATCCTTTTATCGGCGATCTTCATATGCACACCTGCCGCTCTGACGGAAGGCAGTCACCTGCGATCGTCAGCGCAAACTACAGAAAGCACGGCTACGATTTCTTTGCGATAACCGACCATCACCGCTATTATCCTTCGCTCGAGGCGATAAACGCATATAAGGATGTTCCGATCGAGTTCAATATCGTTGCGGGCGAAGAGGTTCATATGCCCGATGAATCGCCCGATTTCATCTGCGACCCCCATATCGTCAATTTCGGCGGAAATTATTCGGTAAATGCCATCGTTGATGAATCCGAGCATGTCCTTGAGGTCGGAACAGCGAAGGAGCTGCGTTCATTCAACGGTGCGGAGTGCCCCGATGTCATTTCGGTCAAGGAGTATCAGCAGGAGGTTATGGCTCTTGCCGAAACTCTTGATATTCCCGAGAATATCGAAAAGTTCACATATGCCGCCATGGTCTGGATGTTCAACCACATCAAAAAGGCGGGCGGACTCGGAATATTCTGCCATCCCTATTGGATCTCAAATGTCAACCATGTTCCCGATGATCTGATCGAGCATCTGATGAAAACTCAGCCGTTTGATGCCTTTGAGGTGCTCGGCGGCGAGAATTATTATGAGCAGAACGGCTTCCAGACTCACAGGTACTATGACGACAGAGCGAGGGGCATGAATTATCCCATCGTCGGCAGCACGGACAGCCACAGCTCGGTCAACAACGAGAACGCCTATGTTGCCTCAACGATGGTATTCTCGCCTGCAAACGAGAAGGATGCGCTCATCGCATCGATCAAGGATTTCTATTCCGTTGCAATCGACGGAATCAGCAAGGAGTTCAGGCTTGTCGGCGATCTTCGTCTTTCGAGATATGCCTGCTTCCTGCTCAAGGAATTCTTTCCGCTTCATGACGATCTCTGCTATGAAGAGGGCAGAGCCATGAAGGACTATGTCTGCGGCGTTGAAGGCGCAAAGGAGACCCTTGAATTCCTCAGCGGCAGAATGAAGAAGCAGAGAGAAAAATATTTCGCATTTTAAAAGTTACACCCCCGAAGCCAAGCGGTTTCGGGGGTGCGTATTTATTGGATTATGCCGTCAATCAGAGTGATTTGTGAAATATAATTGTCCTTAACGGCAGGCACATAAAATATACCGTAGTTTTTCATTTCGTCAACTTCAGGTGCTTCGGGAAGCTCAACAAGAAATCTGTAATACGGAGCAACGGTTTCGCCTCTTTCGTTCTTATAAACAAGATCGGTTTTCGATATATACTCTCTGCCCGGGAAATCATAAGGCACGGAAGAGATAAAATCGCCTGATATCAGTTTTTTTTCGGCGGATGCTTCCGTGATTATCGGATAATGAGCGATTTCAGTGATTATATCTGAGGAATCGCAGATATATATTGAATTCAGAGCCCCGTTGTTATCGATTCTCAGCTCGGCAAAACTGAGGTTATAATTGACAATATCCTCCTTTTTACTGCCGTCAGAGTCGAAAACCTTATATGTGTGATGAATCTCTCCGTAGACATTATATTCCGTTGACACGGAGATCTTCGGCTTTTCAAAGCCGATAAAGGAAGATATCAGATCGGAATACTTACTTGCAAAATATTCAGCGGCTTTTTCTGCATCCTCGGTGCTTTCGGCGTTGAAATCATAGGGGAGCGGAACGGGAGTGTTGAAAAATATGCTCAGCCCTCCTGCGGCATTTGCCGTTACCGAAAACGATTCGGTTTCTGCGGTTATGCAGTATACAAAATCTTTTTTATATCCTCCGTAAAGATCGTTTGCATATGATTTTTTTGTTTCGCTGACTTTCTCCCCGAGCACCGAAACGGCGTTGCTGATATAGGTTTCGAGCTGCTTTTCGGTCAGCGCACAAGGAGTTCCTTTTTCGTCATGAGAATTGTTGCTGAAAACGGGTAGTCTGCAGACAAATCCGCTCTCGTTCCAAGGATTGTCACTTTCAAAATCATCGGAGCTTTTGAGAAACTCTCCTTCAAAGCCCATTCCGTCACCGCTGTTCACTTTCAGTTCGAGCATCGGAATTTTTGAGTTCATGAAGCTGCTGATGAATATTGCCGAAACAGCGGTTAATGCAAGACACGCCGCCGCAAACAGTATTCCGTAAGTTTTTCTGTGCTTTTGAGTTTTTTCGTTTCTGATTTTCTCAACAGTAAACAGAATTTCGTTGTCGAGAAAATTCATAGAGTCGGAAATTGCTGATGCTTTCATATTTCAAAACCCTCCTTTTCTAGATGCTTTTTCAGACCTTTTCTCGTTCTGTGAAGTATGCCTTTGACCTTCGCTTCGCTCATTTTCATGCATGCTGAAATGTCTTTTATAGAATCGGAATAATAATATCTCATTACGAAAACCGTGCAGTAATCCGAGGGTAGGGAACGGAGAAAATTGCTGATTTCCTTTCCGAGATATCTGAGCTCAACCTCTTTTTCCGTGTCGCCGTTTCCCGAAACGCACTCACCGAGTTCTTCAAGCGAAACGGTATATTCCGTCGGTTTGCGCTTTTGACGGTTATGTTTTCTGTAGGCATCTATTGCGGTTTCCCTTGCGATCTTGCCGATATACGTTGAGAAAACGGCAGGCTTGTGCGGCGGTATGGAGTTCCATATTTTCAGATAAACGTCATTAACGCATTCCAAGGAATCCTGAAAATCGCCGAGAATGTTTCCGATTATTTTCATCAGATATTTTTCATATGCCGCCTTTGTTTCGGTAATTGCCGATTCTTTTCGCTCCGTATAAAGCAGAATTATTTGTTCGTCCCGCATTATATCGCCTCCTTTTCAGCTTTGAGGGCCCTTCACTTAATAATCCGTCAAAATATTCTTTTGGTTTCAGATCAATTTATTACAATCCCGTAATCTTTTGTAACAAAGGTTACAGAAAACATGAAAAACTGTAAATGAATTGTAATTGGACTTTTGGGCAAAGCGGAGATAAAATATAAGTGAAGAGAAAATGTAAGGGGGATTTTATATGTTAGTCAATATTTTTGCAGTTCTCGTTCTTGCCGCAACGCCCGCACTCTGCATTCTGTCGGGAAAAGGTGGCAGAGAGAGCTGATTTCGTTTCGTGAGGAGTATCATATAACAAAAACTGCGGTGCCGGAAACACCGCAGTTTTACTTTTATCAAAGACCTGTTTTTTCGCTGATATATTTTCTTGCAAGGCAGGCATATTCGTAGGGGTTAGCCTTTGCGGGATCCTGTTCGGCTTCAACAACGACCCAGCCCTCGTAATCAGCCTCGGAAAGAATATCGAAAACGGGAGTGAAATCGAAATCGCCGTCGCCGGGAACGGTGAATGCACCTGCTCTGACGCAGTCGAGGAAGCTCCAGCCCTTTTCCTTGCCCTCGTTGATGACATCCTGACGGATGCTCTTGAGGTGAACATGCTTGACTCTGTTGACATATTTTTTCAGAACGCCGATAGCATCCTCGCCCGAGAATGAAAGATGACCTGTGTCATAGAGAAGATAGACAAGGTCGGGATCGGTGATCTCCATGAGCTTGTCGATCTCTGCCTCGGTCTGAACGCCCGTGCCCATATGATGATGAACGGTGAAATACATGCCCTTTTCCTTTGCAAGTCTGCCCATTTCGTTGAAGCCCTTTGCGATGAGAGCCCACTGCTCGTCGGTATAAACGGGCTTGTCACCGAAGATGCTCAGAGCCTTGCCCTGAATGGAGTTGCCCTGCTCGGATGCGCCGATGACCTTTGCGCCGAGAGCGTGAAGAAAATCTCTGTGCTTGATGAAAGCCTCGATCGTTGCTTCATAACCGTCGGAAAGAAGGAGAGAGGAGAACCATGCGTTGCAGATGCGGAGTCCTCTGACATCGAGCTTGTGCTTGAGAGTTTCAACATCCTTGGGATATTTGTTGCCGATTTCGCTGCCCTTGAAGCCGCTCAGAGCCATTTCGCTCACGCACTGCTCAAATGTGTTTTCCGCACCGAGATCGGGAAGGTCATCGTTTGTCCATGCAATAGGAGCTATCGCAAGGCTTACCTTGTCTTTGTTAAGCATTTTGTATTCCTCCGTTTATATCAATATTGTCTTGCTTTTTCAATGTTTGCCTGCATATCTTCATATGCCGCCTGAACTCTTTCGCTCGTTGAAACCTCGGCAACGCCGACTCTCCACCATGCGTCATAGCCGTCGCTCATGCTGCCGTGAACGACCTTGATGTCGAAGAGGCAGGGAACGGTCTGTTCCTTTGAATCCCTGATCGCATCTCTGAGCTCGGCAACATTTGTGACCGTATACGCCTTGCAGCCGTAGCCCTCTGCGATCTTTGCGAAATCGACGGGAACGATTGCGCCGTCAAGCATGCCCGTGAGGGGGTTTCTCGCCTGGAATCTTGTTCCGAAGGTGTCTGTGCCCTGATTGTTCTGAAGGTTTTCGATGCAGCCCCAGCCCGAGTTGTCAAAAAGCATAATGTTGATTTTTGCACCCTCTGCAACGGCTGTGTAAAGCTCGCTGTGAAGCATAAGGAAGCTGCCGTCGCCGACCATGGCATAGACCTCTCTGTCGGGCTCGGCAAGCTTGACGCCGAGTGCACCGCAGATCTCATAGCCCATGCAGGAGAAGCCGTATTCCATGTGATAAGTCTTGGGAACGGATGCTCTCCAGAGTCTTTGCATGCATCCGGGAAGGCTTCCCGATGAACCGATAACGACGGAGTTTTTGTCAATGAGCTTGTTTATCTCGCCGAGAGCTCTTGTCTGAGAAAGACCTTCCTGCATATATACGCTGTAGCAACGGTCCATTTCTTTGACATAATCTTCCTTAGCCTCGGCAACCTCGCCGCCCCAGTTGCTGTAATATTCACGCAGCGAAAGAGCACCCATGATGTCGAGAAGAGCTGTTTTTGCATCGGCGATAACCGATGTTGCATCCATCTTGAACGCATCGAAGGAGCTGACATTTATTGAAAGAATCCTGCAGTCGGGATTCTGGAAGCCCCACTTTGAAGCGGTCGTGAAGTCTGTCAGACGGGTGCCGACGGCGATGATGAGGTCAGCCTGCTTTGCGAGCGCATTTGCAGCCGCACCGCCCGTGACACCGATTCCGCCCATGTTGAGAGGGAGATCCCAGCGGATATTGCCTTTTCCTGCCTGAGTTTCGCCGATCGGAATGTTGAATTTTTCGGCAAAGAAACGGGCTGTTTCCCATGCCTCGGAATATGTAACACCGCCGCCGACGATAAGCAGAGGCTTTTCGCTTCTCATGATAGCCGCAACAGCCGCTTCGATCTCACGCTGGGAGGGGGAGCGGCGGTCGAGATACCATACTCTCTTTTTGAGGAAATAGTCGGGATAATCGTATGCTTCGCCTTCAACATCCTGAGGCATGGCGAGGCAGACGGCACCCGTTTCGGCGGGATCGGTCAGAACACGCATTGCGTTGATGCAGGCGGTCATGAGCTGCTCGGGTCTTGAAATTCTGTCCCAGTATTTGCAGACAGCCTTGAATGCATCGTTAGCGGTAACGGTATAATTTGAAGGCTGTTCGATCTGCTGAAGAACGGGGTCGGGCTGACGGCAGGCGAAGGTGTCGCCCGGAAGGAGGAGAAGGGGAATGCGGTTTGCCGTAGCCGTACCTGCGGCGGTGACCATGTTGAGCGCACCGGGTCCGATCGATGAGGTGCAGGCGATAATCTGGCGGCGGTTTTTCTGCTTTGCAAAAGCGATTGCGGCATGAGCCATGCCCTGCTCGTTCTTGCCCTGATAGAATCTGAGGCTGTGTCCGCCCTGCTCAAGAGCCTGACCGATACCTACGACACAGCCGTGACCGAAAATGCCGAAAATACCGTCAACGAATTTTGTTTCGACTCCGTCAAAGCTGATATACTGATTGTCGAGGAACTTGACGAGAGCCTGTGCCATTGTCAGTTTCATTTTGTATATTCTCCTTCGTGATTATTTTTCGGGGGGCCACATCTTTGCTTCGCTCTCGCTCTCGGTTACCCAGAGATGCTCGGGAACGAAGGTCGGAGTGATATAGGGATTGCCGTCAAGATGTCTGATTATCCAGAGATACCAGAGGGCATATCCCGGAGCGGTCGTCTGAGGATGGGTTTCCTCTTCGGTAATGAAAACGGTTGAGTTCTGATGAGTCTTGACAACATCCTCGCCGAGCTCCGCAAAGCCGTAGCCGTTTTCGGGGTTGAATTTATAGAAATAAATTTCGGGCTGGGGATGATGGTGAGGGGGATAGCTGGACCATTTTCCCGGGAAACCGATAACCTCGCCGACAACGAGATTTGCATAGGGGGCGTTTGAATAGTCAATAACCGTGCGAACGATTCTCGTTGAAGCCTCACGCATTGTTCCTGCGCCTCTGTTTTCGCTTCTGCATTCCTCGGGAGTGTAGAGCTTTGAGGGGAAGGAGCGTTCGTTTTCGGTTCTCTGAACGGCGATCTCAACATCGCTTGCGGCGGTGAAGGTAACCTTGACGCCGTTTGCAACATGAAGCACCCAGGGCTCAAAGTCGAAGCAGTTGGGGCGGTTGACGCTCACGGAATTGCCTTCCCATTCAAAAGTCATTTCGCCGCTGATGAGCAGATATGCTCTCTCGAGGCTCTGTTCCTCGGAGAAAACATCGCCGCTTTTCATTTTAAGAATGCCGAAATCCATGAGAGAGTTATGGATCTTATCGTCAATGGTTGTCAGCTCGTGATAGCCGTAGTCATAATTCTGCGGACCTCTGATATGTTTCATAATCTGTCCTTTCCGAGGCAAAATAACCTCATATGCCCAAAATAGTTGTATACATGATAATTATATACCATATATAGTGATATTTCAAGCAGTTTTAACTAAATATGAATAATAAAATGTTGAAAATTTTTCATAAAAGGGCTTGACAACCGAGCGTAAATAATATATTATATTGGAGCGTCAAAAAACAGATGCAAACTGAATATGATCCATTAGCTCAGCAGGCAGAGCACTTGACTTTTAATCAAGGTGTCCGGAGTTCGAATCTCCGATGGATCACCACAGAGAAAGCCAACAGATACAATCATTGTGTTTGTTGGCTTTTTTCATTTTTTCAAGACTTTATCCAATGGCGAGAAGTTACAAAAATTGACTGCAGTTTTTGAATTAGTCAAGTGTATATATTTTTTGACCATTTCAAGAGAGGTATGACCGAGAATTAACTGCAGGCTGTAAATATCACCGCCGTTCTCCAAATAGCGTGTAGCAAAGGAATGACGGAGCAAATGAGGGCGAAGCCTAGGAATATTTGCAGACACTTTCAACCGCCGAAATAACTGTTTGATAGTGCTTTGTTTCAAGGGAGTCAAGGTGTCTTTTACGGATAAAGGTGTCTTAATATCCGAATTCGGAACAATAGAAACATAACGCAAAAGAGCCTTTTTGCTGTTCAAACCAAGTGGAACAAGGCGCTCTTTGTTATCTTTTCTGTTTACGATACAGGCGGATAATATTACTGTGAAATAATTATAGATTTTTTTATGCTTTTATGTTATTATTTAAATTGGATTATTATGAGAGGAGGCGGAATATGATCAAGACACAGAAAAAGACTCTGATTTACCTTGTCTGCGCATTGGTTCTTGCGATGGCAGGCATACTCTATAACGGCATCAACTTTCCGCTTACCGACTCATTTTCGGGGAATGCATTTACGATTCTTCCTCATATGATCTTTGTTGCACTATCATTCGGTTGGGTTATTTCCGTGCGCCGCAGAATTCTTGATAAAAGAATCCGAAGCTATCTGATTTCCGTCGGTATGCTTATGTCATTCTGGCTTGCGGAGAGAACGACGAAATGGTTTTTTATTTCTGAATTTTCTGATTTGTGCCGATACCTGTGGTATGCTTTTTATATTCCGATGATTCTTATTCCGCTTCTCGGCGTGTTTATCACAACCTATATCGGAAAACCTGAAACCTACAAAATGCCGTGGTGGCTCAATCTTCTCTACATCCCCGCTTTTGCACTCATTCTTTTTGTTTTCACAAACGATTTTCATAATCTTGTGTTTGAATTCCCGAACGGAATTTACTATTTCAATGAACAATACGAATACGGTATCGGTTTTTATATAGTTGCCGCATGGTTCATTATTCTCGGCTTTTATTTTGTAATTTCCCTCGTTATCAAAAGCCGTGTGCCCGGCAGTAAAACATTCCAGAAATTGCCTCTTATCATTATGGCGTGCTCGGTTGTTTTCTGGGTGCTTTATGCTCTTGGTCTTATCAACGCCGACCTTACTGCTGTTGACTGCCTTATGATTACTCTTCTCCTTGAAAGTGCAATTCAGAGCGGTCTTATCCGTTCAAATGCGGGTTACACGGAATTCTTTGAGATTTCAACGGTTGCGGCGCAGGTGGTTGATAAGAATTATCATACTATGTATATTTCTTCCTATGCCGACGATTTGCCCGATGATGTGATGCAAAACGCTTTGGACAGACCCGTTGAGCTCGGCAAAACAATGCTTCACGGCAAGCCTGTTTCGGGCGGATACGTATTCTGGCAGAACGATATAAAAGAAATTAAAAAGCTGATGAAGAGCCTTGAAGAAACCCGTGAAAGGCTCAGCGAAAACAACTTTCTGCTGAAAGCGGAAATTGATATGAACGAGCAGAAAGCCCGTTTTGAAGAAAAGAACAGACTCTATGACCGTATCGCCCGTGACGTTTCATCACAGCTTATAAAAGCGGAAGAATTACTCTCTCGGGCGAAACAAAATCCCGAAGAGGCTCACAATGCGCTGGCAAAAATCTGCGTCATAAGTGCATACATAAAACGAAGAAGCAATCTGCTTTTGCTCGGCGAGGAAAACAAGATTATTTCATCGTCAGAGCTTGAATTCTGCCTTCGTGAATCGCTTGATAATATCCGATTGCTCGGCATTCATTCAACATTAAAGAGCAACTGCTCGGGTGTTCTGTATGTTGAAAATGCAGTTGCTGTTTATGACTTGTTTGAAAAAACAGCCGAGTTATTCATCGACGATATCAACGCTCTTATGGTATCGCTTAAATGTGAAAACTCCGTTATTAAACTTAATCTCCGGACAGGTCTGAATGACGGTGCCGATACTTCTTCACTGAACACACTTTCTTTAGCCGACGGAAGTGTTACCTGCGATGTTGATGAAAACGATGTTGCGGTTTATATTCTCCTTTCCGAAGGAGGTGCATCGGATGATTAACCTTCTTGAAACGGGAACTTATATTCAGGCGTTATTTATGTCAGTTTTGTTCCTTGAGGCCGTAATAAATATTTGCTGTGTTCCGAATCTGTTTTTCCGTGATTACAAGCCTCTGACAAAGGTGTTTACCGCTCTTTTCAATCTGGCGGGCTTTGCTCTGCTTGTTATTCTTACAACGGGACTCAACGCATTTATTTTCAGCCGTGATATTCCTTATCCGAGCATAGTGCTTCTTGAAAATGCGGAATATTCTCTGATTTATATTCTGGCAAATTTTGCTTTTCTTGTTTTTCTCGGTGTCGGAGAAATCCGTTACCGCAAAAACAGCGTTTCGTCGCTTTCTATAAAAGAAAGCTTCGACCATCTTCCGACAGGTCTTTGTTTTTCAAAAGCCAATGGTACCGTTCAGCTTGTAAACCACAAAATGAACGAGCTCGGATATATTATGACGGGCGAAGAAATTCAGAATGCCAACAAATTCTGGAAGGCACTTGTAAACGGTGATGTTCTTCCCGATGTTCATCGGGTTTCCGACAGCAAGCAACCCGAATACCGTCTGTCTGACGGAACGGTTTATACTTTCAGGCGAGAAAAAGTTGAAAATGTTTTTCAGATCACCGCAACCGATACAACAAGCCTTCACAAGCTTACAAACAGACTTCGGATGAACAACGAAGAGCTTGAAGAAATGAACGCAAGACTCAGGCATTACGGCGAAACCGTTGACGAAACAACAAGGGCAAGAGAGAGGCTTGAAACAAAAATCCGTATTCACAGTGAGCTCGGTCAGGCACTTCTCGCAACCCGTCACAGCCTGAGCCAACCCGAAGCCGATTTTCAGCCGATTATCAGCACGTGGAACAGAAACATCGCCGTTCTCCGAACGGAAGCTGAACCTGCGCAGAACAGCGGTCTGCTTAATACACTTATTGATATTGCGGAATCAGCAGGTGTTACCGTTGAAATCAGCGGTGAATTCCCTATGAACGATGCAATCGGCAGTATACTGACTTCCGCCGCAACGGAAGCGCTGACAAACGCCGTTATCCACGCAGATGCCAAAACTCTGTTTGTTGAGTTTTATGAAACAGATGACGGTTACTGTGCCCGTTATACCAATGACGGAAATCAACCGACAAAAGAAATACACGAGGGCGGCGGTCTCGGTTCGCTCCGAAGTAAAATTGAACGTCTGGGCGGAAATATGGAAATTCAGTCTGTACCGCAGTTTGAAATGACTGTTCAGATGCCGAAAGAGGTGAAATTATTTTGATTAACGTTCTTATTGTTGAAGATGACCCCATGGCTCGCAAATTGCTTGAAATATACATAAACGACAGCGAAGAATATAAACTTTCGCAATCTATTGAAAGTGCGGCAATGGCAGAGCTTTATTGCCGCAGAAACCCCATTGACCTTATTCTTATGGATGTATGCACGGCAATGGATGCAAACGGACTTGATGCGGCGGCAAAAATCAAAAAGAGCTGTCCTCATATCAAAATAATCATTGTTACAAGTCAGCCCGAATTCAGTTTTATTGAAAGAGCAAGAAAAGCGGGAGTTGAAAGCTTCTGGTATAAAAGTGCATCTGCGGAAGAAATCATTGAGGTTATGAACAGAACAATGGCGGGCGATTCCGTTTATCCCGACACAACTCCTTCGCTCAGACTCGGAGAAGCACTCAATGTTGATTTCACGGAAAAAGAGCTTATTGTTCTTCGTGAGGTTGTTGACGGAGAAGCCGATGCGGATATAGCCGAAAAGCTCGGTATGTCCGTGCGTACCGTCAAGGCTCACATTCAGAATATGCGTGACAAAACAGGCTTCCGTAACCGCACCGAGCTTGCGGTAAGAGTACGTGAAAGCGGTCTTGTCATCAATGATCATAAAACGGAATAAAATGTTCAGATATGTAGGCGGCTTGCCCACAAGCCGCCGCAAACATCAGCATTCATTCAACGGCGGGATGAAGGCATCCCGCCCTACAAAAACAAATTTGACGGCGGAGCAATCTGCCGTCTTTTTTTATAAAAATTTAAAAAATTTTTCAATTTCTGCACTAAAGTACAATGTGCAAACCGAAAAAAAGTGATAAAATCACAATGTTAAGATGTATCCTTGCGGATATACGAAACAAAAATATTTAAGGAGATGTTTTTTTATGAAAAAAACAAACAAGATTCTGGCTATCATTCTTGCAGTCGTAACTGTTTTAGCAATGATGCCCATGGCAGCTTTTGCAGCATCCAACACAATCATCAACACCGTTGAACTCAAAAATCTCAATATGCCTGTTGTTGATTCATATCCTGACTTTGCAGTAAACGTTCCTGCAGGTAAAGGCTACAACACAATGGCTTCAAACGGCAAATATTATGTTGAATGGCGTGCAGGCGGCATCGCTATCAACGAGACTTATAAAATCAAAGCTGATGAGATTTACAATGTAAGTATCGGTGTTCGTTGCGACAGCGGTTATGAGTTTGCTTCAAACGTTACCGTAACTCTTGATGGCAATCCTGTTGCAGTTGCTCTCAACACAGGCAATCAGCTTATCGTAGCACTCTATGACCTTGTTCCCTCATTCTTTATCGGTAAGATTGAGATTACAGACCTTGAAGCTCCCGTTATCGGCGAAACACCCGATTTTGATGCATCCGTTCCTGCCAAAAAAGGCTACTCAATCAAGGGTCTTGAGTGGTGCGGCGAAGGCAGCGTGAAAGTAACCGAAAACGATAAGTTCACCGCCAATCAGCAGTATGCTGTTACTATAGCTGTTGCTTGCGATGAAAACGGCAAGTTTGCAACAGGTGTTACCGCAACAGTAAACGGACAAGCCGCTGAAGTTAATCGCCTTAACGATAAGCAGGTCATCATCACTTTTGAAGGCTTTGAAACAGGCGATTGCGAATGCAAGTGCCACACAGGCAACTTCTTCTTCAAAATCGTTCTCTTCTTCCAGAAACTTTTCGGAATGAACAAGGTTTGCATTTGCGGCGCAAAACACTAAAATTTAATTTTAAACGGACGGCAGAGCAATCTGCCGTCTTTTTTTATAAAAATTTAAAAAAACTTCCATTTCTGCACTAAAGTACAATGTGCAAACCGAAAAAAGGTGATAGAATTACGATGTAAGAATGTATACTGACAAAAGTATACCCATTATGAACAACACGAAAGGAGCAATTTTTTATGAAATTACTCAAAAAAACCTTGGCAATACTGCTCTGCCTGATTATGGCGGTCGGTATTGTTCCTCTCTCTGCAAGTGCGGATACGGAGCCGGCGGACTACGTTAAAACGGATTTTCGTTTTGAAGCAGGTCAACCTGTTCCTACAAAAAGGAGTCAGTACACCGTCAATACAAGCTACATAGGTTCGGAGGGAGTTGAAATCTTTCTTTCCGCTTACACTACCGGCTTGGATTATATGCGCGATGGCGTTCGACTTAACAACGACGGCAAATTTACCGAACAAAATTCGGGTACTTTTTTGAAAAATACCGGATATCAATTAAGAGTCTGTTTTACATGCCGGAAATATACCGAAAGAGATTTGGTTCTGATAGCCGGCGATGAAACATACTCTTACTATGATTTTGAATTTCGTGTAGATCGTGTGATGTTAGACGGATATACAACGGAAGTTTGGAATGTTTGCTATTCTTATTATATTCCCATTGCTGATATGGCTCAGACGGTTACAACCTATGCTCAGCTTCAGAGTGCACTTTCGCAATACGGCACCAATGCAATCAAGCTCGGCAATGATATAACAAAGGAAATCGGTCTGGGCAAAACAGAAGAGAGTGAAGCAGCCCAGCTTACCGTCAACGGCAATAAGATTCTTAACCTCAACGGCAAAAAGCTCAAGGTTGTTGACCATTCCGACGTATCAAGCGATAAGGACTATACTCTCGACTCAATCAGAACTCTTTTCACCGTTTCTTCGGGCGCTGATTTCACGGTTGAAGACACAGACGGAGCGGGCGAAGTGAAATATGATGCTCATTATATTTCCCCGACAGCTGCCCGTTTTGATTATGCACGTTATTCTGACGTTGCCCAAAGAAATATGTTTGACGTTCACGGAAAGCTTACTGTGAACGGCGGTACGTTTATTGCAGGCGGTGCAAAGAAACAGTACCTCTCAGATCAGTTAAAACACGCATATCAGATTGCTGCAGGTTATATTGTCAACACAAATGAAGATGGCGAAGCAACCTTTAACGGCGGTAAATTTATCGGACACACATATTTTGGCGATTATATTGTATTTAGAGGCTTTAACCCAATCACAATAAACGGCGGTGAGTTTGAAAACAACGGTGCCGGCTATTTTGTCAGCAAGTACATGATTAAAGACAACCTGATAATTAATAACGGCAGTTTTGATGCAAAAACCTTTACAATCCGTACTAAGGAACACAGCGCTATAAACAGCAGATACGAAGAAGGCACGATCAAAGAATTCCGTATACCTGCAGGTTCATGGGATAACGAAGCAGCCATAGTAATTAAGGACGGAAAGCGTTGTACCGACCTTGCTGCTGATTATCTTGTAAACTATAAAGAGGATGACCGTATCGATATTATCACTCCTTCTCTTAATGCGTGGCAGAGAAAAGGTAAGCCCATTGTGTTTGACAGCCTCGCAGCTTCTTGTACCTATGTTATAGGTGCTGATGATAATGATATTGTGTCTTTTAAACTCAACAAGCTTCCTGAATATCTTACCGATATGGGATACTCGTGGGATCTCGCCGAAGTGCTGTATGACACTACGGGAAAAAAGGTCTATGAATATCATAACAACGGATCCGATTACGATGATGGCACTTTCGGTTTTGAAGACGATTGCAAAACACCGGGAACATATACCTATTATATCATTGTATCTTTAAAGAATCCGGACGGTAATTACTGCGGCTTCAAAAAATACACGTTGCTTGTCAAAGCAATCGAACCCTGCAAAACACACGATTACTATGTAAGCAGCACAACCGCAACCTGCACTGCGGGCGGCACAAGCACAGAAATCTGCACAAAGTGCGGTGATACAAAAACAACAAATGTAGGTGCTCTCGGACATGCGTATGAAGAGTACGAGGGAGAGTATCAGTGGTCATATAACAGCACCAACCACTGGAAGTATTGCTGGAGATGCGACAAAACCTTTAACAAAGGCAAGCACACCTTTAATTCAAATAATATTTGCACAGTCTGCGGTCTTGATAACAACTGCGACTACGGCAACGCAATGGATATGGAAGTAAACGAAACTCACCATTGGTGGGCTTGTGAAACTCATGCTCCCGAAGATGCCTGCCCCAATGACCATAAAATGGAATACGGCGTACATACCGTTTGCCCCGTTGACGGAATGGGCAACACAAGCGCAAACACCACTTATAACTGTGCGTACGGCTACCGCTGCGACGGCTGCGGTCACTATTTTGGTGAAACGGGTAACCATACATGGGTAATGTGGAGAAGAATTCCGGCAACCTGCTATTCAGAAGGTAGAAATATTTACAAATGCTCCAACAGCGGCAAAATTGACCCCAGCGGCAACAAAGTAAGCTGTGGCTATAAAACCGTTACAATTCCGAAGACAGACCACAAGTGGGAACTTGTAAGCGACACGGCAACCTGCCAGGCAGACGGCAAGGCAACTTATAAATGCACAACCTCAGGCTGCGGCGAAACAAAGACGGTTGATTCGCAAAAGACAGGTCATATCTACAGCCTTGTTTCCGACACGGCAACCTGTACTTCGAGCGGCGAGGCAACATATAAGTGCAATACCTGCAGTGCAAGCTATAAGGAAGTTTCACCTGCAAAGGGTCATAACCACATCGAGGATTCCTATGTAGCCCCCACAACCGAATCTGAAGGCGAAATCACTTATAAGTGTACCGATTGCGGTGATATCAAGACGGAAAGACTTGAAAAGCTTTCTGTTATCAGAGAGCCCAAAACAAAGAGCATCAACTGCAAAGACGGTGTTCTTATCCGCCCGAATTTTGCGGTTATCCCCGAAGGAGCAACCGTTGAATGGACTGCAAGTAACGGCTGCTTTAACGTGAGCGTTGATGCAGAGGGTAATCTGAAAGCAATTTCAAATTCAAGCGGTGACACAACATTTACTGCAAAGGTAAAACTCGAAGACGGCACATATATGACCGATATGTACGGCAACGAGGTTGTAAGCACAACCACCGTTAAATCAAACGCAGGCTTCTTCCAGAAGATTATCGGCTTCTTCAAGGGTCTGTTCGGTCTTACAAAGATCCACGAATAAAATGTTCAGATAATGTAGGGCGGCTTGCCCACAAGCCGCCGCAAACATCAGCATTCATTCAACGGCGGGATGAAGGCATCCCGCCCTTCACAAACAAATCTGACGGCAGAGCAATCTGCCGTCTTTTTTTATGGATAATCAAACGGCAACAACGTAGGGGCGACGTTTCGTCGCCCGAAAATCAAAATCATTGCCGAAACGGGCGACCGCAGGTCGCCCCTACGATATATTTATAAATTTTTTAAAAATAATAAAAAATTCTTTCATTTCTGCACTAAAGTACAATGTGCAATTTATTTTTATTTGTTAAAATTAGGATGAATAATAATCTAAATGGGGGATTTTATGGCTAATCTGAAAAAACTTACGATTCTTCATTCAAACGATTTACACGGCGACTTCCTTGCCGAAGAGATTGATTCAAAGCTTGTCGGCGGCGTTTCGATGCTTTCGGGATATGTCAACAAGGTAAGAAACGAAGAAAAAAACGCAATCTACTGCATTGCAGGCGATATGTTCAGAGGCTCGGTTATCGATTCCGAATATCAGGGCGTTTCAACAATCGAGATTATGAATATGCTCTCGCCCGATGTTGTTACCGTCGGCAATCACGAAACAGATTACGGCGTTGCTCATCTTCTGTTTATCGAAAAATGCGCAAAGTTCCCGATTATCAACGCCAACTTACATATCAAAACCAACGGCGCAAGACTTTTCAAACCCCATCATATAATCGAAATTGACGGAATGAAAATTCTGTTTATCGGCATACTCACCGAAGAAGTTCTTTCGCAGACAAAGAATGACGGTCTTGTGGGAACATTCGTTGATATTGATGAAGCCGCAATGACAGTCGGCAGAATCTGCAACGCATATAACAGAATTGATATCGATTTTACAGTTCTTCTCACGCATATCGGATTTGAAGAAGATAAAAAGCTTGCCGCAAAGCTTGACCCTGCATGGGGTGTTGATATTATCGTAGGCGGTCACTCGCATACATTTATTGAAGAGCCTGCGGTTGTCAACGATATTGTTATCGTTCAGGCAGGCACGGGCACAGACCAGATAGGCAGATTCGATATTATGGTTGATACTGATAACAACTGCATTGACAGCTACACATGGAAGAGTCTTCCCATCAATGCCGACAACTGCCCGAGAGATGAAAAGCTTGAAGATATAATCAAGTATTACAAGAACAAGACGGATATGAAATACGGTCGCATGGTAACGAGATTCAAAAGGCAGCTCACTCATCCGTCACGCTACCGTGAAACCGAGCTCGGCGGTCTGTTTGCGGATATTATGCGTGACAGTCTGGGTCTTGACCTTATGCTTCTCGGCTCGGGAAGTGTCCGCACAACAGAACTCGGTCCCATTGTTCTTTATCAGGATCTTGCGGAATGCTTCCCTTACGATGACCCTGCATATATGCTCCGTGTGACGGGCGAACAGCTCAAACGGATGATAAAATTTATGCTCCGTGACGAGGTGTGGGAAGGCTCGCATTGCGAATTTTATCAGTTCTCAAAGGGAACAAGAGTTCTTTATGACCGAAACACTCACGAATTCAAAAAATTTACCCTTAACGGCGAACCTCTTGATGATGAAAAGATTTATAAAATCGGTCTTCAGCATTTCCATTTCAAGAATCTTGAAAACTTCTTCTCCGTTCCCTATGACGAGGTTGCAAAAAACGGCAAACCCAGAATGGTTTCAACCTCATGCAGAGAGATTCTTGATGAATATCTTTCCGTTCATAATGCTCTTGACCGTGAAATCAGCGGCAGACTTATAGTTGAATGATTATGAAGAAGAACAGACCAAAGGGCAACGGATTCATTTCGGCGTTGCTGATAAACCTCGTATTCGACCTTGAATGGACAATTCCCGCATGGATATTGCTTGCGGTTCATTTCATTTTCAAAATATCAATCTGGTGGTTTGTCGGTGCACTTGCCGTATGGGTTATCGGCGTTGCAATAAAAACAGCGGTTTTCTCGTGGCTTATTCATGTCGGCAATATTCCCGATCCGCCCAAAGAAAACAAAAATCCCTATTCATCAAAAGGATATAAACCGAATAAATAAGGAGGTAATGCCAATGAAAAAGATAACAGCCGTTCTGCTTGCTCTGATTATGCTGCTCTCGTTTGCGGCATGCGGCGGCAAGGATGACGGCGAAACAACAACCGAAGCTCCGTCGGTTCAGCAGACCGAAGAAGCAAACACAAAGGGTAACGGTTCTGCAAACGACAAAGGCGGCAATAAAGAGGATGACAGCGGTGATTTGCTGATGACTCTTTATATCGACAGTGCATCCGAAGATTATCAGAGTCTGACGGGTAAAATCGAAAGCATAAACACAGGCATTGACCCTCAGACTTCAGCAGGCTGTTTCAGATTTGTTTCACCCAAAAGCGGTGTGACTGTCAGACTTGAAGCGATAATGTGGTCACCGATTGTTGATGATTTTGAGGTAAGCGATACCGTATTTGAAATCTCAACAGAAAAAGACAAAATTTATGAATTTGACTGCTATGTAACCGAAACAATTCCCGATTACAGACTTGTTGCCGAGTACGGAGATATGAAAGCCAAGTATTATCTGGCTATGGACGGCTATGAGGTTGTCACAAAGCTTCTTATGGTTGATGAGGGTAACACACCCGAAGAAATAACCGAAGACTCAGCTTTCTATAATCTCTGCGTTGCCCGTGCAGCATCGAAAATCTTTTATGACGGCTTTGCCGAAAACGATGACCCTGCCGTTGTGTGGGATACCGTTGCTTATGCCGTAACGCTCAATCACGCAAAAACGGTAGGAGAAACAGAATATGATGTTATCTCTTTGACAACATGGGAACTTGAAGCGTATATGGATTCCATGTACCCCGGGTTAAAAGGAAATTATCCTGAAATACCTGAAGAATGCTGTGTTGAAGGCAGTATGAAACAGTATTCGGATTATGATGTCACACCTTATCTGTTTGAAAGATTCAGCACCAACGAATTCTACGGCGTTGAGGATAACGGCGACGGAACATATTCCGTTAAAATCAGAATTGACGATTACAGATTTGAAGGCCATGAGGAATTCGGTCTTGCCGTAATCGTTGAACCCGATGCAAACAGTCCTTTCGGCTACATAATCACAGATGTTGTTGATTGCGAATTGCCCAGAGGATGAGAATAAATTTTGAAATTATTAAACTGATTTCTTGAAAGGAGAAATTTATTATGGGACTTATTAAAGCAGGATTAGGAGCACTCGGCGGAGTATTGGCTGACCAGTGGAAGGAATTCTTCTACTGCGAATCACTCGAAAATGATGTGCTGATGGTGAAAGGCACAAAGAGAGTCGGAGGCAGAAGCTCCAACACCAAGGGCAGCGACAATGTAATCTCCAACGGCTCGGGCATTGCAGTTGCAGACGGTCAGTGCATGATTATCGTTGAGCAGGGCAAGATCGTTGAGGTCTGCGCAGAGCCAGGTGAATTTACCTATGATTCTTCAACAGAGCCTTCAATCTTCTCGGGCAAGCTCGGCGATACAATCAAGGAAACCTTCAAAACAATCGGTAAGAGATTTACATACGGCGGCGACACAGGCAAGGACCAGAGAGTTTATTATTTCAACACAAAGGAAATTCTTGATAACAAGTTCGGCACACCCAATCCCTTTATGTTTGAGGTTGCCAACAAAAGACTCAATATGTACCGTTCAGTTCAGGTAAGATGCAACGGTATTTATTCCTACAGAATCACGGATCCGCTTCTTTTCTACACAAAGATTGCAGGCAATGTAGGAGATGAATACAGAAGAGAAGAAATCGACAATCAGCTCAAAACAGAGTTCATTTCAGCTCTTCAGCCTGCATTTGCAATGCTCACAGAGCTTGAACTCCGCCCCGCACAGATCCCTGCACACACAACAGAGCTTAAAGATGCGCTCAACAAGGCACTTGCAGTTGAATGGACACAGCGCAGAGGTATTTCGGTTGAATCCATCGCACTTAATCCGATTACTCTCACTCCCGAAGATATGCAGAAGATCAATCAGATGGAAGATGCCGCAACAATGGGCTCAAATCCGTTTATGATGGCAGGCAGAATGACTGATGCTCAGGCAAACGCCATGGAGGCTGCAGCAAAGAACGAGGCAGGAGCCATGACAGGCTTTATGGGCTTCGGTATGGCGATGAATGCTGCAGGCGGCAACTTCAATCCTGCGGCAATGTATCAGGCAGGTGTTCAGCAGCAACAGCAGATGGTACAGCAGCAGGCTGCAGCGGCACCCGCACAGTCAGCTCCCGCAGCACCCGCAAACGGCTGGAAATGTGCCTGCGGAGCAACCGTAAGCGGCAACTTCTGCACGGAATGCGGAGCAAAGAAGCCCGAAGCAGAAGGCTGGACCTGTTCCTGCGGAGCAGTGAACAAAGGCAAATTCTGCCCCAACTGCGGCGGCAAAAAGCCTGAAGGCGCACCTCTCTATCAGTGTGACAAATGCGGCTGGAAGCCCGAAGACCCCCACAATCCTCCCAAGTTCTGCCCCGAATGCGGCGACAGATTCGACGAAAGCGATGCACAGTAAATAATGAAAAAATCACGGTTCATTAAGCTGAACCGTGATTTTTTAATGTTATTAATTTATAATATCACCTTTTCGGGTATACCGTTGTTTTCTCTTGAGCGGTCAGCGAGGAAAACTGCGAGGTGACCCGAGAGCGAATCGTGAATGTCGGTGCATGAAACAGAGGTTTCTTCGTTTCTGCAATATGCAACGAAATCTCTGACAAGGTCGAGATCTCCGCCGCCGTGAGTGTCGTTGTCGATCTTCAGATCAAAAACGGTATCCTCATGCTCATGTCCCGGGCGGGGATCGATTTTTGAAAGAGTGAATGTTCCTTTTTCAAAATCACCCTCAATGATTCCCTTCGTTCCCGTGATGAAAATTGTTCTTGTTCCGTAGCTTGTGCCGCCAACCATCGTGTGGGTACCCGTTGCGCCGTTATCAAAAAGAACATTAACCGTCTGATGGTCAACAACATTGTTGTCGCTCTTATAAGCACAAATGCCGTAGGGACTCGTTTTCAGCAGATTGATCTTATCTTCTATCGTCGGGTTTTCAATGCTTTCAAGAGCATCCCAGACATAGAAAGACCATCTGTCGGGGTGGTCGATATAAATGCGTTTTGCGGAATAAAGGCATTCGTCAACAAGGGGGCAGTCAACAAGACAGCGGGTTCCCGAGTTTTCGGGAGCGTTCTTACCGACGAACTGCATATTGTTTCCGAAGCTTGAGATGAAAGAGGGCTTCGTTTCGCCCATGAGCCACATCATGATGTCAAGATCGTGGCAGCATTTTGCAAGAAGCATTGAGCTGTGGCACTTTTCAGAATTGTTCCATTTGCCTCTTACATGGCTTGTTGACATGTGATGATAGCTGACATATTCATTCGTCTGAATGCTGATTATCTGACCGATCTCGCCCGAAAGAATGATATCCTTTATCTTTCTGTAAAACGGAGCGTATCGGAGGACAAAGCATATCATGACTTTTCTTCCGTTATCTTTTGCTGTTTTAACGAGCTTTCTTGCTTCTTCTTCATTTACCGCAAACGGTTTTTCGAGAAGAACATCGTAGCCTGCTTCAAGCAGAGGAACGGTCGTTTCAACATGGATATGGTCCATCGTTCCGTTTATGACCGCATCTGCAAATTTCGGAGCTTTTGCAAGCTCCTGAGCCGATTCAAAGCATCTGTCATCGGGTATACCGAATCTTTTTGCAATTGATCTCCGACGGTGAAAATCGGGATCGGCAACGCCGACGATCTCCATTTTGTCGCTTTCGAGCTCTGCGAGCTGAGCATATGTAAGGCTGCGGTGTCCGCCGCCGACAATGATTGTTTTTAAAGGTTTCTGGTTCATAGCTGTGTCATATCCTTTCAACCGTGAAACTTTACCACATCCGGATAAATATTTCAATAGTTAAAAGTAAAATAATCAAATTGTTTCTTCGATTTTTATAATTGTTTCGTTGCTTTCGTTTGTGACCGCCGCCTGAGCCTCATGTCTTCTTATCATAAGCTCGGAATACATCTTCTCACGGAGCTTCCCTGAAAGAGGATAGAGGAATTTCGGGATAACGGCAAGAATGCCTGTCAGCTGAGGAATTCCCGTACACAGAGCAAACAGCCACCATTTTGTTTTATCGTTCTGAGTTCCGATCGTGATGCCTTGCTTATATCCGATCGCATCGAGGATCAGGCTCTTCGCCGAGGTCATGACGATGGTCTGAAGCTTTGTGATGAGATTTCGTGCAACGCCTATCGTTGCTTCAACACGGTAACCGTTTTTCCATTCGCAGTAGTCCATCGCTTCGTTGTAAAGCTCGGCTTTTACGACCTTGCGGATACCGAAAGCCCACTTGTCAAACCACGCCTGAACGCCGAAAAGAATCGTCATCAGCAGGGGCTTTTTGAAATTCTTTCCCAATGAACCGATAGCGAAAAGCAGAAGATACCAGAATCTCGTATAGAGATCTTCAAAGACCCAGATTGCCTTTGACGAGAACCTTTCTCTGATAGGCTTGACAAAAGCATAGCTTATGCTGCCGTTAAGACCCGAGGGGATGTTGGCTATCGTCAGAAGTGAGGCTGATCCGAGAACATCGATGAAATAGTTCGTATTGCTTCCGCTGACCGAAAATCCGCCGAGAAAATCCGAAATTGTAATCAGCAGAACGGGATAGTTGTTTATAACAGCCTTGAGTCCCTGCTTGACGCTCGGAGCTTCGATCGACTGCATGACTCTTTCTTTTGAAACGAGGAAGAAATACAAGGTGAATGCAGAGGAAATAATGCTCGTTCCCAGACCCATCGCAAGGAAAACATTCTGAAGCTTCCATTTCAGAACACCGTTGTTGATGAGGTCGAGCAGAACGCCCATTATGTAATTCGGCATATCCTCACCCATATATCCCGTCAGAAGCTCAGCCATGGTTATCAGCCTCGCTCGGTCGTTCGGATGCGGAGTGATCGTAGTCATGTATCCTGCTTTTGCGATGCTCGTAAAGGTTCCGCCCGTTTCATTGATAACATTGAATGCAAAATAATAAATGAGCTTGGGCAGATAGGTAGATGATGCACCGGGGAAGAAGAAGGGGATGAGCCAGTAAAATGCACCGATGAGTGTCATCGGTATCTGAAAAGTTATCAGATAGGGGCGGAATTTACCCCAACGGGTTCTCGTTTTGTCAACAAGTGCGGCAATCAGAGGATCGTTGATAACGTCCCATATGCCCGTAAGCATGCTGATAAAAGCGTTGGTCTTGAAATCGATCTTAACAACATCCCAGATGTATCTGTCCGTAAACTGACCGATGTTAAATGCGTTTGAGAAGTCATTGAGAAGATAGGCGAAGGTTTCCTTAGAGCCGACATATCTTCTGTCATAGACCTTGAACTCGCTTACGGTTCTGTTGGGGGCGTTTGAATTATTGTCCATTTAAAGCCTCCTGATAATAGTTAAAAGATAAATACGCCGTGGAAAACCACGGCGCATGATTCGGTTAACCGCAAATTATTTGAGAGCCTTGACAGCTTCCTTGAGAGCAGCCATTTCTTCCTGGCTGAGGGTAACACCCTTGCCCATTTTCTCGTGATCGGGAGCCCATTCACGGATATCGTATTTGGGATCTCTTCCGTTCCAGCTGATGAGGTTGAGCTCCTTTGTCCAACCCTTGGGGTTTTCGGAAAGAACAGCTACGGATTCAACGATTTCATAAGTAAATTCAGGCATGATAATTCTCCTTTCAGATTTATACAATCTTATTATAATATATAAATTTTTAAAAGTAAATATATATTTTAACTTTTTTTAAAAAATTGTTCTATTTTGACAAATAATAATTCCGGTAATATTTCGGACATGTATTGAATAATATTAGTGTGAATAAATCAAAAGGAGAGATACTATGAAATTCAACGCTGAAACGAAAATGCTCGGATTTATTGAAACTGATTTTGAATCGGCGGCTGAGCAATCCGTCGAGGCAGATATCAGTCTGCCCGATTACTGCCCTGAGATCAAAAGAATACTCAGATGCACGGTGACCGCCGATATTCTGTCCGTTCAGAGCTCGGACGATAAAATCACAGCTCAGGGAAATGCCGCTGTCAGAGTGATTTACATAGGCGATAACGATAAGCTCTCGGCATATGAACAGAACTGTCCCATTCAGAAATCAATTGAATCCGACAGATTCCGTTCGGGGAATTCGGTAACGGTAAGAGCAGTTACGGATTATGTCAATTGCAGAGCCGTCAGCTCAAGAAGAATTGATATCAGGGGAATGCTGACATTTGTTTTTAAGTCCGTAAGAAAAAGAGAAGAGAACATTCTGACCGGTGCAGATGGCAACGGAATTCAGCTTTTATCAAGCGATTACTCCTACGCTGACCTTAAAACGGTGACCGAAAAGCCGTTTTTCCTGACGGAAGTTATTGAATTGCCGTCTGAAAAACCCGTTATCGGCCGTATTATCAATTCATCCGCATATATTTCCGTTTCGGAGAAAAAGGTAATAAACAATAAAATGCTGATAAAGGGAGACTGTTATATCAAATTATATTACATTTCCGAAAACGATGCTTCGGTTGAATGCACGGAGCATTCGATTCCCGTCAGTCAGATCATCGAAGCCGACGGAATTACCGATTCGTGCGAATCGTTTCTGAATCTTAATATAACGGCTTGCGAGGCTGTTTCAAAGGTTGACTCCTCGGGAGATACAAAGCTTATAGATATCAATATCAGGGTATCTGCTTCTGTAATTGCATTTGAGAATTCAAATATTAATCTGATATCCGATGCTTATTCCACCGAATGCGGAACAAAGAATTCGTTCAAAAGCATTGACATTCTTTCTCTCAACACCGTTTCGGATAATTCTTTCACAAACAAGGTCGTTCTCGAGAGCATCGGTGTAAGCGTTGAAAGCGTTCATGCACTCTGGTGCAACGATATGCGGTATAACTGCAGCCTTAAAGATAACAAATGCCTTATGAGCGGTAATTATCAGGTAACGGTAATATATAAGGATGCGGAAAAACAGTTCGGCGTTATTCAGAAGCCGGTTGATTTTGAATACTCGGTTGCATTAAAAAAGCCGTGCGAAAGAATAGTTTGCTATCCGATGGTTCAGCTTTGCGGATGCACCTGCGCAGTTGCGGGCGAAAGCAAGCTTGAGATAAAAACGGAGATAAATGCATCGCTGAGCATTCTTTCAAGTGAGATCGTCAGATATATCAATGATATTGAAGCGGTAGAAAACAAAGACGATGAAAAGGAAGCCTGCGCTCTGACGGTTTATTTCAGCGATGAAAATGAAAAGATCTGGAATATTGCAAAGCGTTACGGAACGACCGTTGAAGCTATAATGGAGGAAAACGGACTTGACTGTGAAACGCTGACCGAAAAGCGAACCCTTCTTATTCCCGGCATTTCATAATTAAATCTGAATTATTCTGCTCTTTTTCGGCAAAATAAGCGTGAAAGCATTATTGAACCGGAAGGAGAAAAATATGAATATTCTGAATATAAATAAAGAATCGTTTGAAAAGGAGATAGGAAGCTTCGGCGGAACCGTGCTCATTGATTTTTATTCTCCCGATTGTGCGCCCTGCAGAACGATGAATCCCGTTATCGAATCGGTGGCGGATAAAGCAGGGGATGAGATAAAGGTCTGCAAGATCAATGTAAGAGAGGAGAAAGATCTTGCTGAAAAATTCGGCATAATGAGCATACCGACTCTTGTTGTCATGAAAAACGGTGAGATCGTAAACCGCAGCATAGGTGTGACGGGTAAAAAAGCCGTTGTTGATATGCTTAACCAGCAGAATAATCATTTTTAGACAATAGTCGGATATTGTATATTTCTTTTTGTTCATACTTTTGTTATAATTTGAATGCAGTTTAAGCTGTAAATAACAATGGGAGGACAAAAAACATGGAATTCTTAAACAGCATTATTGAAGTTTTCACTGGCCTTTTCGATTTCCTTAAAGGCGGAGAGGTTGCTGGCATTCTCGGCATGGTTCAGAATATTCTTGAATATGTCAAGGAACCCGAAGCAGCCGGCATCATTGAAATCATCAAGAATTTCTTCAGCACAATGCCCCTTTAATCTTCGGATGAGAAAGCGCAGCTCCGGCTGCGCTTTTGTCATTTCTGATTTCAGATATCACAGTTTAAATTTTTTTGAAATAACTCTTGATTTTCGATGAAAAGTATGATAATATACTTTAGCAATCACTCGGGGGTGTAGCTCACTTGGGAGCCCAAAGCACTCAGAAACGCACCCTGCAAAAATTTAATAAAAATCAATTACTTAGTGTCCTCAAACATGGGGGTGTAGCTCACTTGGGAGAGCGCTTGAATGGCATTCAAGAGGTAAGGGGTTCGATCCCCCTCATCTCCACCATCGGACACTAAGTAATATTTTTTTGCCCACTTTTAAAGTGGGTGTTTTTGTTTTCGTTGGGTTACTACTTTGGGTTTGTTGAAATATTCATATGTATATGGTATAATAAATAACATAGTAGTTAATTGAAGTAAGGTGAGCCTAAGTTATGGCAGAGAAGAAATATATAATTGATAATGCCGAACTGATGGCAGAATGGAACTGGGAAAAGAATAATGAACTGGATTTTGACCCCGAAACATTAACCTTTGGAAGTAATAAAAAAGTGTGGTGGAAATGTCAAAAAGAACACGAATGGCAAGCATCAATAAAGGAAAGAAATAATGGGTGTGGATGCCCATATTGTGCAGGCAAAAAAGTACTAAAAGGATATAACGATCTTGCTACTTTTTATCCCCAAGTTGCAACTGAATGGAATTATAAAAGAAATGGAGAACTTACCCCTGCAACTGTTACGTTTGCAAGCAACAAGAAGGTATGGTGGATATGTAAAAAATGTGGCGGTGAATATGAGTCGTATATAAACAATCGAACTCGAAAAGGTGTTGGTTGCCCTTACTGTGCAGGGCAAAAAGCCCGCGCCGGTCATAACGATTTGCAAACAATTTCCCCTGATTTGGCGGCTGAGTGGAGTAAGAAAAACACAATTAAGCCGACCGAGGTTACAGCACATTCGAATAAAAAAGCATATTGGGTTTGCCCACTTGGTCATGATGATTATTTGATGTCCATCAAGCAACGTAGTAATAGACAGGGCTGCCCTATTTGTGCACAGCAAAGTCAAACATCTTTTCCTGAACAAGCGATTTATTTTTACCTCAAGCAAGCCTTTTCTGATACTGTAAACAGATATATATTCGACGGACGAGAAATTGACATATTCATTCCATCCAAAAATATTGGCATTGAATATAATGGTTATTTCTCACACAAGAAAAAGACAGAAAAGGATATGCTCAAAATGACTTTCTTTGAATCTATTGGCATTACTTTAAATGTACAGAGTTTGGAAACGTTTTAATAGTAAGGGGAAATCTAAATGAAATCAATTTTCGTATCAAGCACATTCAGAGATATGCATTTTGAAAGAGACATTTTAAACCGCCGTATCGGATCTAAACTCAATTATGAGCTTTCTAAATATAATCGGTCTGTCCGTATATCAGATCTGCGTTGGGGTGTTGATACCACAGACCTTTCAGAGCAGGAAGCATCTGAAAGAGTTTTAAAGGTTTGTATTGATGAGATTGACAATTGTATGCCGTATATGATCGTATTGTTGGGTGATCGCTACGGATATATTCCGAACGAAAGCAATATAAGCGTGACGCATATGGAGATTATACGCGGCGCATTGGAAAATATGCAGAAGGAGCATGTTTTTATTTATTTCAGGAATGCTGATTATACCGGCATGCCTGATGAAATTTGTAATGTATATAAGGAGCAGAATGCAGAAGCAGGGAAAAGATTAGAACAACTGAAGGCAGAGTTGTTAAAAAAAATGCCGGAACGATGCTTTGAATATCATTCCGTATGGTCAGAGAAAGAACAACTTATGGTGTCTAATGACTTTGAGCAACTTGTTTCAGAACATCTGAAGATCGACCTGGTGGATGAAATTGCTGATGTTCAATACGTAAGCGAACTTCAAAGACAGCTGGTGGATAATGAGGAGTTGCTCAGCGATATATTGAAGAGTGCATATAAAAATGCAGACCATATCGCTGAATTTATCCGACATACTGAGAGTGATTCAAGGCCGCATGGAATTATAGGGCAGACAGGTACGGGTAAGAGTGTTTATATGTCTCTTTTGTGTTCTGAATTGCAACGACAAGAAATAAAAGCCTACATAGCATTTTGTGGGGATAATGCATTTTCTGCCTCTGTTAGAAATTCAGCTGAATTTGTGTTTTATGCATTGATTTCTGCCTGCGGAGAGAAATATGACTTCAATAAGAATGCCAATCTTTCTTATGAGGAGTTATTGAAAAATATTGCTCAGCAAGCTGAGCATCTGAGTGAAAAGATATATGTGTTTTTTGATGCGGTGGATAAATGCGATGACGGAATGGTTGATTTTATTCTTTGGTGCTCGCGTTTTGTCGGAAAAAAGATATGCATTGTGTTTTCCTCTCAACTTTTGGAAAAGATTGCTGAATATAGGGAGTCCTTTGACCTGATTGATATAGAACACACCTATCAGGATTTTTCAGGAATGATTAACTGCTTGTTGAAAATGCATGGCAAAAACTTAACTGGTGAATTGATCGATTTGATTTGCAATATAGCAGAAACTCCACTTTGCCTTAATGTAATTCTGCTTCGCTTGTTGTACCTCAATGCGGCTGATTTCAATGCTATTCAAGAAGAAGGCGGAGGAATTGATGCTATTAATGACTATTTACGTAATATCATTAAGAAAAACTCTGCTGATGCTGATGGGATAATTGCAGACTATGTGCAAGTGCTGTTAGAGGAGAGCCAAAATTTTGATTTTGACCTTATTGTGCTCAGTCTGATATCCTTCAATGCATTTGGTTTGTATGAAACTGATTTGCAGAATTTGTTTGAATATATAGATAACATCAAATGGATACAGATGGACTATGTGGATTTTCTCTCAAGATTTTCGTTTTTTATCAGAGTTCATGCTAACGGACGGTTGGATATATCCCATGATGCCTTGCGAAAAACAATAAAACAATTGCTTATGTCCCAAAAATACACGATTTATTCTTTACTTGCAGATTATTTTTTCAAAACGGCACAGCTTACAACCATTGTCGTTAACTCGTTTTTTGATGCAGCGTATGAAGCAAAGGCTTGTAGACAGATTGTTGATTTTGTGCTTAAATACAAAAACTTCTACGGATCTTTTGAAAAAGATGAATTTATTATCGGTAATAATATTAAAGAATGTTTGAAAAAACTATATTTGTGCGATAAAGGAGAATTTTTCTTTCAGACTCTCAGACATTGTGAAGATCTGGAGGAAATCATTTATTTTCAGAATACACTGTCCTCAGCACTGCTATCTTCTAACGATTATTTGGACGATGCATTAGTGCTTGATCTGATTAAAGGCTGCATGCTGATCCCGGTGAAGTTAGCAGAATTTCCGGTGGAATTCACGGAAATGGAGTTCTTTTTGTGTGAACGATTTATTGAACGTCATAATGTCAAACAGCCTGAAGTACAGGAATTTATGGAATTTTGCAAAAGGATGATTGAAAAAAAGAAAATAATGAGCAATACTGAGAATGATTCAACAGGTGATATTGTCCGTGAAGACCCGATTGAACAGATGGTAAATCAGCTGTTTGATGACAGTAAAGATATGCTTAAAAAAACCTCAGTATTTTCACAATTGTCAAAGATAGGAAGAAAGATGGCTGAGGATCCTCAGTTAGCCGTACAGACAGAAAATCTTTTGAAGAAACTTGTTTTGGCTCTTGATCAAAAAGACATCTTTGAGGACGTTGAAATTTCCGATATGCTGTTAGCGGATATATACACATCGTTCGGGGTGCTTTATAAAAGCACCAAGCAGTGGGAAAAGGGTATTCACTATGATATTGAAAGCAAGGAAATATATCGCTGTTTATATAAAAAATGTGCCACTGATGTGATGCTCCGGAAATACCGTGAAAGAATATATAATTTGGCAAATATCATTGAGGCTTATGCTATGGAGAAACAAAACGATCTCGACGTCTGGTGTAGGGCATGCAGCGCATACGAAGAGGTATATAATCTGGAAATGATTGCCATAGCACATGGTGTAACTGAGCGGGAGCTTCTGCATTGTTCCTCCGCTATTTTCAGTTACGGTACTGCTTTGATAAATTCCGGTCATCAACAAGAAGGTTTTATGAAATATAAGGAAGCTGTTGGTATTGTAGCAGAACTTGCAAAAAATAATCCTATTTGCGATGTGTATCTGGATTTGTGTACTCAACAATTGGAAGGTATATATCAGCTTTCTTTATGTCGTAACTGTAAGGCAGCCGAAGAACTTGGCTATGAGCTTTATAAAAGCATTGGGATCGTTGCGGAAAACGGTGATGACGAACAGATTAAGGAGCTGCAGTATTTCATTCATTGTTTTTCAGACAAAATTAATGATATCATTAGTGAACTGTTTCAGAATCAAGATCTGGAGAACAGCTTGATCATATCAAGGGTTCTTTATAGTGTTTATATGGCAGCATTACCGATTGCCGAAGGCATAATAAAATCCAATATGGTTCTGACTCAAAAAAACATAGCTGATATTTTATTTCTGAAGATTATGGATTATAACCAAGCTTATGAGGAATATTATCGGCTTTTGACTGATGTACAAGAAAAGGATCTTCTGATGAAGGATGAAGACGGACATTATTTTGACCATGTGAATTTAAGGTTGGTTGATGTTTATGCAAGAGCATTGATATGTCTTGACAAGCTGGGAAGAAATGAGGATATCAGGAAAATGCTTGATGATGTGACAGATTGGTCTAAGTATCTAGCGGAACATTCTGACAGTATTCGTGGTGATAATGCAATAGTGTTGCTCAGTATCGGTACTATGCTTTTGCAGAACAAGATTTTAGATGGCGCGGCATTTGTTATGCAGTCGTTCCAGGCAATAAACGAGGAAAACTACGATAAACAAAAGAATAAGTCTACAGTGCTTAAGGTGTTAAAAGCCGTTGCATCATTTCTGAATCCTGACAGTTCTGGTAAAGGATGAGAAAATCAAAATCTGTTTAAAAGTATATTTAACAAAACAAGTCTGCTGTTAATTAATTCTACAACAGGCTTGTTTTTAATTTGGGTGCGTTTTTGCGTGTATTGGGAGAGCACTTGAATGGCATTCAAGAGGTAAGGGGTTCGATCCCCCTCATCTCCACCAGAAAAAGAGAAGGTAGCATCAGCTATCTTCTCTTTTTTTGGTGCCTTCAGGTGTGGGAATAAACCCCTGGTTCTACCAGGGGTTAAAGACGGCTTCAGCAAAGCCAAAACGGGCGAGCTAAAAGCAAGCCCGAAAGGTTGAAAGAAAATCAAACCTCCAAGTATAATAGTAATGGTTTGGCAGCCGCATTACGAAAATACAAGGAGGTTTAATTTATGAAAAATGATAACAAAGAAATAAGAAGTTCGGCACACTCAAAATACAGATGTCACTA
>JAFSFB010000020.1 GCA_017435385.1 Clostridia bacterium
GATATTGTACGCAGCCTCGCAGCCAAAAAAGGCATAAAATGCGATACGGATGAGCTCGAAATAAAAGCGGAACGGTTTGCCCTCGAAAAAGGCTCACGCTCCGCAAGAGCCGCAAAGCAGTTTGTTGAAAACATAATATAATAATCAAAGCGAACAATTTATAAACTTCTGATAACCGTTTTGGCTGAATATCTGATACCACTTCACTAATGTTAAAATCATAGTGAAGTGGTTCTTTTTTTATAAAAAATAAGCGGTAAAGTTATCAGCTTTTTTGCCCTGTAATTGTGATGAAATATTTTATAATGCAGGGCGTTTTTGTTTTAAGAGGGTTGGCTTCAAAATGAAATCAACAAGGAATATTAAATATTATGAACAACAGCGGTCAAAACACTTGATATCAGATAAGTTATAGCAAATACCGCTGATGAATAAAATCTAAAGGAGGTGGAGGGATTGGCGCGGAAAAAGAAGCAATACATAATGATTGAAAAGCCAGAAATACAACTGAATAAACACGAGCAGGAAGAATTCGATAAAATCGTTGTGAATGCTTTGTGCCAATCCCTCTACCAAGCGGGAAAACTGACCGAAGAACAGGTCAGATATCTGGAGAATATCAACCTGAATATTTGGTAGAATACTTTTGAAACCATAATAATTGCTATTTTCAAAAGTATTACTTGATATACATCGGTTACTTATGGCACTATGTGTTATACAGGAGGTGTCGATATGACAAGATTTCAGACCGACAAAATATTGAAAGTTGCTGCATATTGCCGTGTTTCAACCGACAGCAGTGACCAGGCAAACTCCCTTGCAAGTCAGCAGAGCTATTTTAAGGAATATATCGAAAGGAATCCGATGTGGGAGCTTTATGAAATTTATGTTGATGAGGGAATTACGGGTACAAGCACCAAAAAGAGAAAGGCATTCAACCGAATGATGGTTGATGCCCGGCTTAAGAAATATGACCTTATCATCACCAAAGAAATCAGCCGTTTTGCCCGTAACACTCTCGACAGCATTTATTACACCCGAAAGCTCAAGGAATACGGCATCGGTGTAATCTTTGCAAACGATAATCTTTTTACCCTTGACCCCGATGCAGAGCTTCGTTTAACGATTATGGCTTCAATCGCACAGGAAGAAAGCCGCAAGACTTCCGAGCGTGTTAAATGGGGACAGAAACGCAGAATGGAGCAAGGCGTTGTTTTCGGTAAGAGTATGATTGGCTATGATGTGCGTGACGGCAAGCTTTACATAAATCCCGAGGGTGCAGAAATAGTCCGTAAGATTTTTCATAAGTACACAATCGAGCGCAAAGGCACCTGCACAATCGCAAGAGAGCTGAAAGAAGAAGGAATACCAACCTTTACCAATAAAAACTGGACTAACACAGTAATTCTCCGTACGCTTCGCAATGAAAAATACTGCGGCGATTTGGTGCAGAAGAAAACGCTCACACCTAATTACCTGACCCACGAAAAGGTTCTCAACCGAGGAGAAGAAGAGTTTGTTATTATCCGTGACCACCACGAACCGATTATCAGCCGTGAGCTTTTTGAGCTGACTCAAAAGGAGTTTGAACGCCGTTCTCCGAGTGATGAACAAAAGAAAAAGCTCGGCAATCGTTATTGTTTCTCAGGTAAAATCACCTGCGAGGAGTGCGGTTCAAGCTTTGTGTTTCATAATAAGAAGCTGCGGAGCGGCAATTATTTCAAATACTGGCAATGCTATAACCGAAGGCAAAACGGAAAGACAAAGCATATCGATTCCGTGACAGGAAAAGAAGTCGGCTGCTCGATTGACCATATTGCTCACGATGACCTGAAAAACATTATGGCAAGTGTCATTGAAATGATGACCGCCGATAAAAGCAGATTCCTTTCATTGCTGAAAAAACAGCTTGAAGAGGTGTTTTTGCAAAGCGATAACAACGATTTTGAGCGTAAAAAAGAGCAGTTCGACAAGAAAACCGAACGCAGAAAAGCACTTGTGGATTTGTATCTCGACAAGTGCATAACAAGAGAAGAATTCAAAGAAATGTCCATTCAGCTTGACGGAGAAATCGAAAGCCTGAAAACCGAACTTCAGAGCTGTGTTGCCAACACACTTGACCGTGAGAAGAAGGATGAAATAATCGCCGAGTGCGTTGCGTATGCAAAAGCAATACTCACTTCGGGAGAGAACAATGATGAGTTCATAAAACAGATACTTGAGTCGATGACCGTATCAAAAGACAATATAATAACAGTAAAATTAAACCTGCTGCCGTTCAAATGGAAATTCGCATTATCTTCCGTTGCAACGGCGGCAGGTTCTTCTTTTTATCCGAAAGCTGAACAATATGCAAAAGAAATGTCATAGGATGAGGGCAAAAATGCTCGAAGAGACCATAGTACAACTGATGTACCGATGTCGGTCAGAAGTCCTTTTACTTCGTCGAAGGGCATGGCGAAACGCTGACTGAGATATCGGAGCGATGCTCCGAGCTCGCCGTCGGGACCGCCGTACTGACTTATGATAATCTGAGCATATTTAGGATTGGGGTTTTTGATTTTAACAGGATACTGTAATTTCTTCTCGTAAACAAACATCAGCAGTCACACTCCTCGATCTCCCATGGCCAGGGTCCCTTGAGCCATTCAACGCCCTGAGCTTTTTTTGCGGTCAGGGGACAAAATGCTTCTTCGTATTCAGCCTTGAGCTGTCTTGCTTTTGCGGCTGTTCTGTTGTGGGTTTCGAGCATGGAAAGATCCCACGGATGCGTGTCGAGATATAAATGCATATCCCACATTGCGAACTGATAAGCACTCAGTTTTTTGAGCATTGCTTCTCTTCTTGTCATTTGCAGCACTTCCCTGCGAAAGGCTTGTTGAGAACCTGAAAGAGAGTTCCGCATTCAAGGGCTTTCATTTCGTCGAACATTGTTGTGTCTGTCTGCATCGGAACATACATCATGGCAACCGCATAATTTGACGGGAGAGGGGATACCGAGCGTGAGAACATCTCATGCCTTTGCGGCTGCCTGCGATGATAAGCCGTATAATCAGCCATATAAATCATTCCTTTCGGTTTTGAGGTTAAAACCTCTATTGACAGTATATGACCGTTCGGAATATTTGACATTGGTTTTTCATAAAAGAAAAGCTTGCAGTTGATTTCTGCAAGCTTTTGTCTTATTCAAGTATTTTCAGAACATCGGGAAATAATTCGATGCTCCGTTTCAGAATGCCGTTCATCTGAGCAATTGCGATTCCGTAGTTGACGATCGGAATACCTGAGTCGCCAGCTCTTTTGATTCTGCTTTTCATTTCTTTTTCGTTGAGCATGCAGCCGCCGCAATGAACGATTACGGAATATTCTTCGGGATTATCGGGAAATTCGGTTCCGCTCGTGAAGCTGAATTCGGGGTCCGCTCCCGAAAATTTTCTGATCCAGTCGGGCATTTTTACAGTTCCTATATCGTTGCATTGGCGGTGATGCGTGCAGCCCTCGGCAATAAGAATTTTATCTCTGTCTTTTATCGAGCTGAGTGCCGCAGCACCCTTGACAAGCTCGGAAAGCTCGCCCTTGTATCTTGCAAAGAGAATTGAAAAAGAGGTGAGGGGAATATCCTCGGGAACATCCTTTGAAACTCTTCCGAATGCCTGCGAATCGGTTATGACAAGCTTCGGCTTTTTCGCAAGAGAAGAAAGAGTCTGAGTAAGCTCGTTATCACGGCAGCATATTGCCGTGCAGCCCGAATCGAGAATATCCCTGATAGTCTGCTGCTGAGGAAGAATGAGTCTGCCTTTCGGAGCAGATTCGTCTATCGGAATAACAAGAACAACAATGTCGCCTTCGTCAAGCAGGTCGCCGACGATTCTTTTTTCGCTTTTGACATTCTTGCTCAGAGAAGCAATTTTCTCTTTGAGAGCGTTAATGTTCGTGCCGTCTTTTGCACTGACTGAAATTGCGTTTGCGGACTCGGGAGCATCGGACAGATCCGATTTGTTATAAGCGATGATATAGGGAATGTTTCTGCTTCTGAATTCCTCAACAAGCGAGGTGTCCTTATCGCTCATTCCTCTCTGAGAATCAACAACAAGAACGGCTATATCCGTCTGCGAAAGAGCCTGCTTTGCCTTTCTTATTCTCAGCTCACCGAGCTCTCCTTCATCATCGATACCGGGAGTGTCGATGATAACAACAGGACCGAGCGGCAACAGCTCCATGGCTTTTCTGACGGGATCGGTCGTTGTTCCTTTGATATCGGAAACGACGGAAAGCTCCTGCCCCGTGACAGCGTTTACGAGGCTCGATTTTCCTGCGTTACGCATGCCGAAAAATGCAATATGAACTCTTTCGGCTGAAACCGTATCGTTAAGTCCCATAAGATTTCTCCTTTATCAGAATCTGAAATCTCTGCGGTTTGAATTTCTGATGTCAATTATATTCTGCTCTGCGATTCTGCGTACCTTTTCACCGGGAATTCTTGTTAATTCCCTGACTATCATCTCGTAGCCGATCTTTTTTGTTTCTTCCGATGCATAGTCAACGAGATATTCTGTGAGTGTCATGAGAGCATTGGGGTGGCAGCAGTTGAGGATCTGACCGCTCTTGCAAAGGCTCATAAATCTGTCGCCCGTTCTTCCTTCTCTGTAGCAGGCGGTGCAGAATGAGGGGATATGTCCGTTCTGCATGAGCCAGCGAACAACCTCGTCGAGAGTTCTCTGATCGGAAACATCAAACTGCTCTGTGTCGTGGGGGCGTTCCTGCTCTGTATAGCCGCCGACTGAGGTTCTTGAACCGCCGCTGACCTGAGAGATACCAAGACGAAGAAGCTTTCCTCTGACCTCTTCGGATTCTCTTGTCGAAATAATCATTCCCGTATAAGGAACGGCAAGTCTGATGCAGGCGGTAATCTTTGCGAATGTGTCATCTGAAATTGAATTGTCGAATGCGTTGGGGTCAATATCGTCGGCGTGCTTGATTCTCGGAACGCTGATCGTGTGAGGACCTACACCGTGAACGGCTTCGAGATGCTCAGCGTGCATAAGAAGTCCCGCAAATTCGTATTTGTAAAGTTCGAGTCCGAAAAGAACACCAAGACCGACATCGTCGATGCCGCCCTCCATGGCTCTGTCCATGGCTTCGGTGTGATAGTCATAGTCATGCTTCGGGCCTGTCGGATGAAGCTGAAGATAGCTTTCCTTGTGATATGTTTCCTGAAAAAGAATATAGGTGCCGATGCCTGCATCCTTGAGTTTTCTGTAATTCTCAACGGTTGTTGCGGCAATATTGACATTGACTCTGCGGATCGCACCGTTTTTATGGTTTACGCTGTAAATTGTTTTGATGCATTCGAGAATATATTCGATCGGATTGTTGACGGGGTCCTCGCCCGATTCAATGGCAAGACGCTTGTGACCCATATCCTGAAGAGCAATAACCTCGTTTCTGACCTCTTCCTGAGTGAGTTTTTTGCGGGGAATTGTCTTGTTTTTAAGGTGATAGGGGCAGTAAACGCAGCCGTTCACGCAGTAGTTTGAGAGGTAAAGGGGAGCGAAGATAACGATTCGGTTGCCGTAGAATGCAAGCTTGATCTCTTCAGCGATTTTATAGATTTCTTCGATCTTCTCGGGAATATCGCATGCGAGAAGAACGGATGCCTCTCTGTGAGTCAGACCGCTGCAAACGCAGCCCGTTGCGGTTTTCTTGGGGCGTGCCTTTTCAAGAATGCTGTCGATAAGCTCGATGTTGTTTTTGTTTGCCTCGGCATATTCGAGGGTTTCGAGAATTTCTTCGTGATTGATGAATTCCTCGGCTTTGAGTGATTTGGGATTATAAACTGCCATATTGATTCCTTCTTTCAGGTTAATTATTTAACAATGTCGCCTCTGTCGGTTACGATTTCATAGCCGATATTCAGCATTTTCTGTTTGAGATTCATAAGATTCTGTGCCGATTCGTCGCCGTCTGAGAGCTTGTTGTTATAAAGCTCATATTTCTTTCTGACTGAATGGGGGGAGAGATTCGGCATGATGACATTTGCGCCCGACTGAATACCTTTTTCTCTTCCGTCTGAATTGACGGAGCCGAGAGCGGTTGTTGCGGGAAGAAGAATGTTCGGTTTTATAAGTCGGATCACCGACAGCAGAAAGCATGTCAGCTCCGCACTTCCCGCACTTTGATCGGCAAACGGCGTATCCTTATGCGGAATGAAAGGACCGATGCCGCACATGTCAGGTGAAAATTTCTCGATGAATTTCAGGTCACGGGCAATATCCGATGTTGTCTGAAACGGCGAGCCGACCATGAAGCCGCAACCGACCTGAAATCCGATTTCCTTGAGGTTTTTCAGACACTCCATTCTTTCGGAAAAGCTCATGGAGTCGGGATGAAGCCTGCGGTAATGCTCCTCGTTTGCGGTTTCGTGGCGGAGAAGATATCTGTCGGCGCCTGCTTCAAACAGCCGCTGATAGCTTTCTCTGCTTCTTTCGCCGAGGGAGAGGGTGACTGCACAGTCGGCAAATGAAGTTTTGATTCTGCTGATGATATCGGTCAGCACATCGTCATCGTAATATGCATCTTCGCCGCCCTGTAAAACAAAGGTGCGGAATCCGAGCGCATAGCCCTCTTTGCAGCATTCAAGAATTTCATCGGCATTCAGACGGTATCTTGAACAGTTTTTGTTGCTTCGTCTGATTCCGCAGTAAAGACAGTCGTTTTTGCAGATATTGCTGATCTCAATAAGCCCTCGTATAAAGACTTTATTTGAGTAAACCTCTTTTCTTGCTTCAACCGCTTTTTCTCTGATATATTTTACGGCTTCGGGAGTGCGGAATTCGATCAGCTTTTCGTATTCTTCGGCAGAAAGCGAATGCTCTTTTGCAAGCTTGTCAATGAGAGCGATGATTTCATTCATGGCTTATCACCGATGAGAAAGCCGTCTTGACACTCACTCCTGCAAGCTTTCCGATTTTTCCTGATAGTGCGGAAATCGTGTCCTGCGGAGCATCGATCGCTATGCTAATGATATTGATTTTCTTTTCTTTGTAAGGAATTCCCATTCTGCCGATTATATAGTCGCCGTAATCGTGAAGATATGAGTTGATCTGTTCAACAGCGTCGCCGTTCTCAACGATAATGCTCATGACTGCAACTCTTGTTTCCATATGCATTTTTCCTCCAAAAAAATAATGCCGAACCCGAAGCGGATACGGCATGAACATTGATACAGTTATTCCCTGATGTTGAATTAAGCCGTAACCTTTCACTCAGAAAATCTTTGTGTCGGGGAACTGATGTTATTATACCACTATATAATGTGTTCAGTCAATATGCAGGCTGTTATTTGTTGCATATAACACATTAATAATAAAAAAACGGAGCCTGATAAACAGACTCCGTCAGTTTGATTATTTACCTGCGATAGCGAAAATAAGTCTGAGAGGAAGAATATAGGGGAGCATTTTGACGATAGTATCGCAGATGAGGGAAACGATGCCGCCGAAATCGAAGAAGTTATCAAGATTCTCGGCTTCGGGTGCGCCGTCATAGTCAAGAGTGAATGCCTGAGTATAGATAACACCGCCCGCACCGACGATCTCGGCTCTGACATAGCTTCCGATTTTATCCGAATAATCGTCAAGATCAATTGTGCTGCCGCTGCAGATTTCTTCTCCGTCAGCGATCCAACGGATAACAACTGCGTTTTCGGTTGAGAGAGAGATAGTATCCTCTGCTTCGTCAATCACAACATTGTTTACAACGGGAACAACAGCGTCTTCACCTGCATAGAATTTTTCACCTGTTGAAAGAGCGGTGTCAAGCATCTGAACAAGCTGAGCGGCTTCGGGGGTTCCGAGCTTCTCTGCAATAGCTTTATAAGCCTGCATTTCGAGAGTGTTGCCGATATATTTGCTTGCGGCAAACATGTGACCGTTAGCCATGGCGTTTTTAAGGTTTTCGGAGGTGAGATCGTTCATGAGTATCATCGTGTATCCCGAGTCAACGATCTCGAGGTTGTGAGCATCCGTGGTGGCGATAGCATAAACGTTTCTGCCGTTGGGAACAAGCTTCTGAAGAAGGATATCCCAGAGCTTTCTGTCATATCGGGTTCTGCCGTCGCCCTTGCTGTTGATATCAATGCCGAGGCAGGAATCAAATTCGTTGAGGATGCTTGCGAATTTATTGATTTTATAGTTATATACTGCATCGTCAACATTGTATGCGCTTTCCTGAGTTTCTTCATCTCTGGCGTTTGTGTATTCACCGGGATGATTGATAACGGAAAGACCGCCGAGATCGTGAACTGCGGAGATGGGGGCGCGGTAATTGCTTGTTCCGCCGAGAACTCCGTTGCCGTAATCAACGAACCATGTGTTTACATGAGCGTTGTTGAAGGATGTGGGATTCTGTTCGTTGCCGAAGGGTACCCTGAGCATCTTCTGGCCGTCCTGACCGTTTACGCTCTGAACATAATATTCATCCTTTGAAGCGGCATCCGTATCAACTCTGTAAGCGTTTCCGTTTGAAGCTGTTCCGTTTGCGGAAAGAACATCGTTATAAACATCGCCGTTCTTGATCCATGAAATAAGTTTAAGGGGCTGGTTGAAGGTCTGAGTCATATATCCCGTGCTTGTTGTTCCGTGGTCGGTTATGGCATAGATATCAAAGCCGAGCTCATAATGCCTTTCGGTCATGGCAGGGAGAGTTTCGTGACCGTCGCTGAAGGTCGTGTGACTGTGAAGATCAGCCTTATACTGTTTGACAGTGCTGAAATCAACTGTTTCATAAGGACTGGTGATTTCATAGTCGGTTTCTGCTTCTGCAAACGCAACGGGAACAGCGGTCATAAGCATTGTGACAGCGAGAACAACAGCAAGAAGTTTCTTTGAATATTTCATATCGTTCCTCCTGATTTGTATAATAATGATGATAATTATATCAAATTTTAAGATTTTTGTAAATACTAAACAAAAAAATATTGTTATTTTTGGCTTTGAAACAGTTTGTAAATATTTGATATTTTATCTGAGCTGTGATATTATTTATTATAGGAAAAATCTGAGGTGAGATAATGTTTATAATCAGAAAAATTTGGTCAGTAATTACTCTTCCGCTTCTCCTTATTACTTTGCTTACAAGTCCCGTTGCCAAAACGACTGAAACAGCAGAGCTCGTATCAAAGAATGTTTTTGTTTTTGAAAAGGCTCTTCTTATGGGACAGGGTCTGACGACCGACGGCGAATATTATTATACGAGCGGCTCGATAACCGCTCTCAATCTTCAGGCTCTTGCAAAGTTCAGAGTTGAAGATATGGAAATTGTCAAGAGCAGAATTAATCCTCTTCCCGATGTCTGCGAGGACAGAGGAAACAATCATATCGGCGGAATCAGCTATTATGACGGAAAGATATATGCCTCCGTTGAAGGCGGCGACGAATGCTATGCCTGCATAGTTGTTTTTGACTGTGAAACCCTGAAGCCGACTGGCGAGGTCTATGATCTTCCGAATGAGCTTTATGATGACGGTATTCCGTGGCTTGCCGTCAATCAGGAAACGGGGCTTCTTTATGCTTCAAAGTGGACCGATGCGGAATATATCCGTGTATACGATATCAAGGACGGCATGAAGAATGTTGATAACATTCAGCTTTCCGAAAAGATCCACAGAATCCAGGGCGGAGAATTTTACAAAGGAACTCTTTATCTTTCAAACGACATTGAGGGTTACGAAACATATAAAAGAATTCTCTCCGTTAATGTTGAAAACGGTGCGGTTGAGGTTGCGGCTCTGAGAGATGTGGGCGGCGATAATGTTGAAGCGGAGGGCATGACCTTCTGCGAAACCGATGACGGAGCGGTTATGCATGTGCTTGATTACAACAAGCTGATCGGAATTTTTGTTCATCATTATAAGGTTGACTTCTGAGAGAGGCATAATATGAAATTTTGCGATATTAATATCAGAGATCCATTTGTTCTTGTTGAAAACGGCAAATACTATCTTTACGGAACAAGAGGAGAAACTGCGTGGACTTCGGCAAGCGGTCTTGATGTTTATGTAAGCACCGATCTTGATAATTGGAGCGAGGCAAAGGAATGCTTCTCTGTTCCCGAAAATTTCTGGGCAGACAAAGAGATATGGGCACCTGAAGTACATAAATACAACGGAATGTTCTATATGTTTGTGTCGCTTCGTTCGGACTCAAGAAACAGGGCAACTCAGATTCTCCGCAGCGATTCACCCGAGGGTCCCTTCCTTCCGTTTACCGACGGTCCCGTCACTCCTGAGGAGTGGATGTGCCTTGACGGAACATTTTATGTTGATAAAAAAGGCAGACCCTATATCATTTTCTGTCACGAATGGGTTCAGGTTACGGACGGCGAAATACATGCCATGCCGCTGACAGACGATCTTTCTGCACCTGCGGGAGAGCCTATACTGCTCTTCAAGGCATCCGAACCCTTCTGGGCAGATAAAAGCAGAGATAAATTCATTACAGACGGTCCGTTTGTATATAAAACCGAAAGCGGAAGACTGCTTATCATCTGGTCGACATTCACTCAGAGCGGCTATGTTCAGGCAGTTGCGAGCTCCGATAACGGAGATATCGACGGCAAATGGAGTCACGAGGAGCTCCTTTTCGAGAAAGACGGCGGTCACGGCATGATATTTGAGGATCTTGACGGAGTCAGGCATCTGATCCTTCATTCTCCCAATGAAAATCCGCTTGAAAGACCCGTAATGTTTACCGTTGAGGAAGCTGATGATAAGCTTTCAATTAAAGAAAAGAGGAATTGATGATGAAAAGAATTATCGGAATTGTTCTCGCTCTGATTATTGCTCTTTCGGGAGTTCTTCCCGTTTTTGCCGCATCGGAGCATAATCCCGAAACCTGCGAAGATGTTCCCGTCATCGTTGTCAGAGGAATGGATTTCGGCGGACTTTATACCGATGTCGGAACAGAAAATCAGGCGGCGGCTATCAGAGCCGATGTCGGGTTTATAATTGCCAACGTTTTCAAAGGACTTTTCGGCACGGCACTCACGCTCAGCCTTGATCCGACAATTAATGCTGTTGCCGCAATAGCAAGCAATATATTTGAGTACATCAAAATGAACCCCGACGGAACCTCAAAGCATAAAGTCGGAGCGATCAGATATCCGCTTGCCGCCGAGAACTATGATGCCTTATGCCAAGGAATTGACAGCGAATACGGCATGGCAAGAACGATGATTGAGGAGATCGGCGATCACGCATATTATTTCAACTATGACTGGCGGATCGATCCCTTTGTTGTTGCAGACGAAATCAACGAAATGGTTGAAACCGCTCTCAGAGAAACGGGACATGACAAGGTCAATATCGCTTGCTGCAGCATGGGCGGTGTCATGACGCTTGCTTACCTTACCGAATACGGCTATGAAAAAGTGAACAGAGTTTGCTTCATGTCGTCGACCTTCTGCGGTGCTCAGGTCGCATCCGACCTCCTTGCGGGTCAGCTTGAAATAGCTCCCGATACACTTTATAATATCGCTTATGATGCAACTGCGGATATCCCCGTTGTCGGAACGCTTATGAAAGCTCTTAAATTTATCGGTGCATTCAGGCTCGTTTCCGCCCTTGCAGGAATGATAACCGATAAATACCTTGTTTCTGTAAGCGATCAGGTGCTTTACCCCGTTTTCGGCGGAACGCTCACTTTCTGGGCTCTTGTTCAGCCCGAGGACAGGCAGGCTGCAATTGATTTCATTCTCAAGGGACAGCCCGAAAAGCATCCCGAATTATATACGAAGATTCAGGCTCTCTGGGCGATGATCGACGGCAGGAATGCTCTTCTCGACGAAATGCTCGAAAACGGAGTTCAGATTGCCGTTGTTGCGCACTACGATACGCCGCTCATTCCCGTTTTTGAGGGTGCATCGATGAACGGTGACGGTATACTTGAAACATATCAGATGTCGGGATACGCAACCGTTGCTCCTTACGGAAAAACGCTCGGCGACGATTATTTTGCCGAAAATCCCGAATATCTTTCGCCCGACAGAGTTGTTGACCTGTCAACCGCAATTCTCCCCGAATATACTTATATCATCAAGGGAGCTCCACATGTCGGCGGAACATACGGAACGGATTATGCCGATTTCTTCAGATGGCTCATGACCTATGACGGTGAAGAATTCTATGCAGGCATCAATCCCGATTATCCGAGATTTATGGTTTCGGGTGACGATCTTTCCCTCAATGCTTTCTGAAATTAAAAATCTTTGCCCTCGGCACGGTAAAGTGTCGGGGGCATTTCAAGGCAATCGTTGAAACGGTTTGTTCGCAATATACAATAATTATCTCTGTAAAGGCAGGTGAGAAATATGACAGCGAAAAAGCAGTTTGCGGCAACGGATATTTTCATGCTTGTGCTTATGGCATGCACGGCAATTCTGATAACCGTTGCGGGAATCCGCTTTCGTCAGAGCTTTCTGAGGATACTGCCGTTATATATTTCTCTGATTGTCGGTCTGCTTCAGTCACGGGTCAACCGCTATGCAAGCCTTGTAGGAAGTCTGAATTCTCTGCTTTACGGAGCGGTATATTTTTATTACGGACTTTACGGCTCTCTTTTTTCGGCTGTTCTGTTTTCGTTCCCGATTCAGCTCGTGACATTTATCCGCTGGAATAAAAATAAATGGGAGCATTCAACCGTTCTCAGAAAGCTCAATTTTAAACAAAGGCTTGTTCTTTCAGTCTGTTTTACTGCGGCGCTGATTGCGATGTGGATTATTCTTCCGCTTCTCGGTTCTCAGTATGTCTTTCTTGATGCTCTGACAAATATTCTCGGAATTGTAATTTATTTTCTGACGATGTTTGCATATATTGAGTATACTTTTCTCATGATTGTCAACGGTGTGATCGGCACGGCGCTTTACATAAGCATGCTCGGAGATTCACCTGAAATGACAACATATCTTATTTATTCCGTTTATTCTTTTATCTGTATTTCTATTGCTTTTTTTGAGGCGAAAAAGCTGTATTGCGATCAGCAGGCAGAGGTGAAAAATGAACATTAAATTAATAGGAAATCCGAAAGTTATCATGTCTAATCCCGACAGCCGTCACGGATATTTTGCGTGGCCGACCGCCGCTCTTCTTCAGGACGGAAAAATCGCAGTCGGAGCATCGGGCTTCAGGATCGAACATGTCTGTCCGTTCGGAAAAGGTGTTCTTTCATACAGCTTTGACGGCGGAGAAACATATACTTATCCCGCTCCCGTTATCGATACTCCTCTTGATGACAGAGATGTCGGAATCTGTCCTTTCGGTGAAAGCGGCGTTATCATGACCTCATTCAATAATTCCGCTGATTTTCAAAGACAATATAACAAAGATAACGAATATGCGCAGAGATATATTGATTCGATAACGAAAGAGGATGAGGAAAAATATCTCGGTTCTGTTTTCCGCATCAGCCGTGATTGCGGAATAACCTTCGGTGAGATTTGTCACTCTCCCGTAACCTCTCCGCACGGACCGACTCAGCTCAGAAACGGAACCGTTCTATGGGCAGGAACAAGGTTTGACGATGTTTTCGGCGGAATTGAGATCCATAGTCTTGACACCGAAAGCGGGGAAACCGAATTTATCGGCAAAATTATTTTAACGGGTAGAAACGGAGTGCTTAACGAGCCTCATATGATTGAATTACCGAGCGGCAGACTTATCTGCCATATGAGATGCGAAAATTCGGAGGCTTTTGAAGGCGGCGAAGAAGATCTTTTCACCGTTTACCAAAGCATATCCGATGACGGAGGAAAAAGCTGGAGCGAGCCGAGAATGCTTCTTGATGAAACGGGAGGAGCTCCGCCGCACCTGATTCTTCTGAGGTCGGGCATTCTTCTTTCAACTTACGGCAGACGAAAAATGCCCTACGGAATTATGGCAATGTTCAGCTCTGACGGGGGAGAAACATGGGAAAAGGATATCCGTCTGTTCGAGAATAACGAAAGCGACGATCTCGGATATCCGTCAACCGTTGAGCTTCCCGACGGAACGCTTCTTACGGTTTTTTATGCCCGTGAGAATGAGGATTCTCCCTGTCGGATATATCAGCAGAAGTGGAAAATACTTTAAATGACAAAAGCAAGCTGCCGTCAGACAGCTTGCTTTCTTCAACCGAAATTATAATTTGCCGTTATCTTTAAGGTGTGCGGTATCGTTGATGAACTCAAATATTATGTCACCGTATCTGTTTGTCCCTTCTTTATATAGAGTGACTTTTGTTATTCCCGTATTATTGAAATCAAGGTCAAAAACGGGTGTTTTGTCTTTAAAGCCCATAAGTGAGAATACGAGATATGTAATAAATGCACCGTGTGAAACAACGGCGATTTTTTCGCCGCTTGAAAAATGACTTCTGAGATAGGCGAGAGCTTTTTCTGCTCTTTCAAAGGTGCCTTTTTCGTCATCGGAGGCATTGTGATAGATCATCGGAGAATCCTCGTCAATGTCGGGGGCGAGAGCGGCATCGGGGTTGATTTTCCGAATATCCTGAAGAGAAGCACCGTTATATTCGGGAGATATCATCATTTCGCATATGAGCGGTAAAATCAAAAGCTTTTTTGTCGTTTTTTGAAATCCGATGATTTCCGTTGCGGTCTGAACCGCTCTGAGCATTGCACTTGAAAATAGGGCATCAAATTCAATATCGCTCAGATATTCTCCTGCTTTTTGAGCCTGAAAAATGCCCTTTTCTGTCAGAACGGGATCGTGTTTTTCTGTTTCGGTCAGAACTGCGCCGTCGGGATAGCCTGCGTTGCCCATGCTCTGCCCGTGGCGGATTATATAAAGCTCAAGCTCTTTGACGGGTCTGCTGTTTTCCATAACACACCTCCGTTTATTTAATTTATTATATCACATCTTTATATGGTGTCAATCCGAATCGTATTCTTGACAACGGAAGATAATAATAGTAAAATTTACATATATTATTGAAAGGATATTATCATGTCGGTTTGTTATATTGTCGGGGCAGGTGACTGTCCGTTTCTGTCTGTAAAAAAAGAATTGGGTGATATTATTATTGCCGCTGACGGCGGATTGAAGCACCTCGAAAAATTCGGATTTTCCGCCGATATTGCTATCGGTGACTTCGATTCTCTCGGTCATGTTCCTAACGGCGATAATGTTATCCGAATGATGCCCGAAAAGGATGTCACGGATATGTATGCGGCTGTTGAAGAGGGACTGAGAAGAGGCTTTGACCGCTTTGAGATTTTCGGCGCAACGGGCGGCAGACTCGATCACACCCTTGCCAATATTCAGCTTGCGGCACTTCTTGCAGAAAAGAATGTTGAACACCGCATTCACGGCGACGGATATTCGATAGTTGCCTTGAATAAATCGTCTGTCAGCTTCGATAGCTCTTTTAACGGTTATATATCGGTTTTTGCCCATTCGGATGTCTGCTCAGGCGTTACGATTGACGGACTGAAATATGAGCTGAAGGATGCAACGCTTACTAATACGTTTACTCTCGGTGTCAGCAACGAATTTGTCGGCAGAGAAAGCCGTATAAGCGTTGAAAAAGGAACTCTTTTGGTTGTATATACCAATAAATGATTTTAGGAGATTTGAAAATGAACAAAAAGATTTTATCCGTTTTTCTTGCATTTGTAATGGTTTTTACGGCTTTTTCGCCGGCATACGCTCAGACGGCTGAAAATGCATGGAATTCTTATTGGGAAACTGCCGATGCAAAGGCGGGTATCATAATGTTTCCCGGTGCAGATGATTCTCAGCGTAATTTCTCGTGGTATTCGGATTCCGAATCCGTTCCCGAAATTGTTCTTTCGGAGAAATCTGATATGAGCGGTTCGGCTTCGTTTTCGGGTTATTCCGTCGAAACCTACAGCGGAAATTATGCAAACAAGGTAACCGTAACAGGTCTTGAGGCAGGGAAGACATATTATTATCGGTGCAAAACCGATAATTATGTTTCATCGGTCTACAGCTTTGAAACAGATTCCGATGACAGCTTCACAGCGGTTTATATGACTGATATTCATGTCAGCTTCGATGAAAAGAATCCCGATTCGGTCAGGGACACTTCATATAATTTTGATCTTACCCTGAACAAAGCTCTTGAAACAGACGATGATATTTCTCTGATTCTTTCTGCAGGTGATCAGGCGAGTGAGGGACTTGAATGCGAATATATCGGTATGTCGGCTTCGCCCGTTGTTAAAAGCATTCCCATGGCAACGACGATCGGTAACCATGACCGTAAGGGCGTTGATTACAAAACATTTTCAAACATGCCCAATGAGGGAGATCATGCAGTTTCTTCATATGTCGGTTCCGACTGTTATTTTGTCAAGAACAATGTTTTGTTTCTCGTCATGGACAGCAACAACGCAAGTGGCGTTGACCACAGAAATTTTGTCAAAGCGGCAGTAAAAGAGAATCCCGATGTTGACTGGAAAGTCATGATGTTCCATCACGATCTTTACGGCGGCAGAATTCCTCACAGAGAGAGTGAAAATGCACTTTTGCGAATTCTCTGGGCTCCGATAGCTGATGAATTCGGAATCGATCTCGTTCTTCTCGGTCACAGCCATTATTATACCGTTTCAAATGTTATGTATAACAATAAAACCGTTGCAACTCTGACTAACGGAGCAACGGTCAAGGATCCTGACGGAACGGTTTATATGGTTTCGGGCTCACTCAACAGACCGAGGGACGATGAAGACATTTCTCTCGGCGAAAATGTAGGCATTGAGTATCTGACTATGGATAAAATATATAATCTCATTGATTTTACCGAGGAAACGCTGACCGTCAGATCCTATGCGATAGAGAGCAATGTCTGCTTCAGCTCGTTTACGATTGAAAAGTCGGATGCTGACGGCGGTCACAGCGACAGAATGCCTCCGCTTTATAACTTTATTATCAGATTCATCGGAAGCGTTTATGCAGTTTTCAACAATATAGGCGTGTATAATGATCTCAAGGATAAAGGCTATGATGTCAATTTCTTTGAATTACTTTTCGGATAAGGAGAATATTTATGATTAAGCATATTGTTTGTTTCAAATTAAAGGATAACAGTCCCGAAAACTGCGAAAAAGCAAAGGAAGTTCTTCTTTCGATGAAGGGAAATGTTCCTCTTGTGCGTGATATTGCCGTCGGCATCGATTTTCTTCATTCGGAGCGTTCGTATGACATTATTCTCGAGGTTGTTATTGATGATGCAAAAGCTCTTGAGGAATATCAGAACGATGCATATCATTGTTCTGTCGTCAAAACTCATATGCACGCAGTCAGAGAATCATGCATCGCAATCGATTATGAGATCTGACAGTTTACAGCTCTGCCTCGGCGGAGCTGTTTTTTGTTGACTGAGAGATATAACTATGATATATTTATATTAAAGAGGTGACATTTATGAACATCATTAAGAAGAAAGCATATAAGCTTGTCGGAAAAATTGTCAATGCCGTTACGAATGCCGCAACCGCTCAGGATTCTAATTCAAAAGTCGGGAACGGTTATAAACCCGATGAAAAAATCGTTGCTCTCTGCCGTCAGACGGGCGCAGAGGGAATTGTCATGCTGAAAAACAAGGACAATGTTCTGCCTTTGTCTGCCGATAGAACGGTTTCAGTTTTCGGAAGAGTTCAGCGTGATTATTTTTATGTCGGCTACGGCTCTGGCGGAGATGTCAATGCACCTTATAAAATCAGCCTGATTGACGGTCTGAGAGCCAATAAGAATATCAGTATCAATGAAATTCTTGCATCGGTCTATGAAAAATGGTGCACGGAAAATCCCGTTGACGACGGATTCTGGGGTCATTGGCCCATGTGCTATGATGAGATGCCCGTCACATCTGCTCTTGCGGCTGAGGCTGCGGAGGAATCGGACACGGCGATTGTCGTTATCGGCAGAGCCGCAGGCGAGGACAGAGAAAACAAGCTCGAAAAAGGCAGTTATTACCTGACCGATGAAGAGCATGCGATGCTTGATGCGGTAACGGAAAAGTTCGGAAAAGTCATTCTGCTTCTCAACTGCGGAAGCATTATGGATATGTGTGCTATCAATGCTTACGGTGACAGAATTTCCGCCATACTTTATGTCTGGCAGAGCGGCATGGAAAGCGGCAATGCCGTTGCGGATGTTCTTTCAGGTGATGTTTCTCCGAGCGGAAAGCTGACAGATACGATCGCAACAAGCTATAAGCGTTATCCAGGATGCAACGATTTCGGCGACAGAAAGTTCAACTGCTATACAGAGGATATCTATGTCGGTTACCGATATTTTGAAACCTTCAAAAAGCACAGAGTTCTTTATCCCTTCGGCTTCGGTCTGAGCTATACCGAATTTGCTTTTGAAAACATCTCTTTTGACTGTGACGGCGGTGTGATAACCGTTGGTGCCGATGTTAAGAATATCGGTGAATATTCGGGCAAAGAGGTCGTTCAGGTTTATTTTGAAGCTCCCTGCGGAAGGCTCGGCAAGCCTTCGAGAGTTCTCGCCGCATTTGCGAAAACATCGCTTCTCGGAAAAGGAGAATCCGAAAGAATATCTCTCTCGTTCAATATTAATGACATGGCATCCTATGACGATGTCAAAGAGTTTTCATACATACTCGAAAAAGGCGAATATAAGATTTATCTCGGCTCGGATGTCCGTTCTGCCGAGGCTTGCGGAGTTTATGTTCATCCCGAAGATGAAATTACCCTCAGACTTTCCCAGACAGCGGCTCCTCGGGAAGCTTTTGACCGCATGAAAGCAACTCCCGACGGAATTGCTTATGAGCCCGTACCTCTTGCAAAATATGATCTGAAGAAGATCATTCTTGATAATCTTCCCAAGGAGTATTCAAAAGGTAAGTCCTGCACTCTTGCCGATGTCAGAAACGGCAAGGCTTCAATGGAGGAATTCGTTGCGACTCTTCCCCCGAAAGAGCTTGAAGCGATAAGCAGGGGAGATTATACGATGAACAGCCCGCTCGGCACAAAGGGCAATGCCGCAGTTTACGGTGGCGTTCTCGACTCGTTGAGAAAGAAAGGTGTTCCTCCCGTCACAACGACCGACGGACCTTCGGGCATCCGTCTGACATCCTGTGCATCGCTCATGCCCATCGGAACCGAGATTGCCTGCACATGGAATACCGATCTCGCAAAAGCCCTTTATACAGAGGTCGGCAAGGAGATGAAAATTCTCGGCTCGGATGTTCTTCTTGCACCGGGCATGAATATTCACAGAAATCCTCTTTGCGGACGTAATTTTGAGTATTATTCGGAAGATCCTCTTCTGACAGGTAAAATGGCGGCGGCTGTTGTCAGCGGAATGCAGAGCAGCGGTGTTTCGGCATGTCCTAAGCATTTTGCCTGCAACAATCAGGAAACCAACCGTATATATAATGATTCGAGAGTTTCCGAAAGAGCTTTGCGTGAGATTTATCTCAAAGGCTTTGAAATCTGCGTCAAAGAAGCGAAGCCTCAGAATATCATGACATCGTATAACAAAATTAACGGAGTCTGGGGACATTATCATTATGAGCTTTGCACCCGCATTCTCAGAGGTGAGTGGGGATTTGACGGCTGTATAATGACCGACTGGTGGATGCGTTCGTCGAAGTCACCCGAATTCCCGAATCTCTGTGACCAGGCTTACAGAGTCCGTGCAGGTGTCAATGTTCTCATGCCAGGCGGAGGAAGAACGGGAAGAAGAAAGCCCGACGGTACTCTTCTGAAAACTCTCGGCAAGAAAGACGGCATAACTCTCGGTGAGCTCCAGAAAAATGCCGCCGAAATTCTCGGGTTCGTTGTTAAAAGTGCGGCTATGAAAGGGGATTATCTCAAATGAGCTCTTTCGGGATCGTTCCGGCAACCCGTGATGACTGCGAAGAAATTCTCGGCTTTATCAAAGCTCTTGCAGAATATGAGAAAATGAGCGGCGAGGTTGTTGCTACCCGTGAGCTTCTCGAAGAATGGATTTTTGATAAACAGAAGGCAGAGGTGATCTTTGCTGTCGAAGACGGCAGAAAGGTTGGATTTGCACTTTACTTCCATAACTTTTCAACTTTCCTCGGAAGAGCGGGAATCTATCTTGAAGATTTATTTGTTCTTCCCGAATTCAGAGGCAAAGGCTACGGCAAAGCTCTTCTCAGAAAGCTTGCAGAAATAACTCTTGAAAGAGGCTGCGGCAGACTTGAATGGTGCTGCCTTGACTGGAATAAACCGAGCATTGATTTTTATCTGTCGCTTGGTGCGAAGCCTCTTGATGACTGGACGATTTACCGTCTGACGGGTGACTCGCTTAGAAATATGGCTCAATAATAATACCGCCCTGTGAACAGATCACAGGGCGGTATTCTTTATTAATTAATGATTATTTAACCGTAACAGTACCGTCAAGAGCAACGGAGATATCCATGCCGTCTTTAACATAGTTAAGGAATTCGTCACCGAGGCAGTCGATAACGGTCATGGGTTCTTCTGCCCATACTGCGCCGAGAACTGCGCCTGCGCATGCAAGAGAGTCAATATGCTCTGAGAAAAGCATGCACTTGGGATTTCTCTTCATTTCGGTTGCACAGTAGAGAACCATGCCGCCTGTTGTTGAACCGATGGTCTGGGGAAGGCAGAGCGCTGTGCCGACCATGGGCTTCTGATAAAGATCGGCGTTATTCTGATCGCCGCACTTTGCTTCTTTATCACCGAACTGAAGAGCGTTCTGGAAAGAGGCAAGGGTATTGAAACCGCCGTGGGAAACAAGAGCCTTTGCTTCGCAGGTGCCTGCACAAACAGGTCTTCCTTTAAACTGTTTCATCTTATTTTGCCTCCTTTGATGTGATTATGTTGAGAATTTCGTCGCTTGTGTAGTAACGGGAAGTTGTGTATGTACGGAGCTTGTTTGAGTTAGTGATAACAGGCATCTTCTTGCAAAGAGGATTGTTCATATACATGAGGGGACAGATGTAGCTGAGAACAACGCCTGTTTCCTTAAGTTTTGCGGCATAAGGTGTCTTTTCGAATTCTTCGATAACACCGGGAGCAGCTGTGAATACTGTGGGGATAGAAACCTTTTTAAGACCGTTCTTCTTCAGACCGTCAACAACCTTATCGGTCCATTCGATGAGCTGTGCATATGAAAGATGGGGGCAACCGACGAAGCAGAGCTTGGGAGTTGCGTCCTTGTTCTTCCACATTACGGGATATCCGTTCTTGACTCTTTCAAGTTCAGCATCGTCAATTACATAAACCTGAGCATTTTCAGCTATAAGGTCTGCGCCTGATTCAACTGCTTCGGGAGTAAGGTTTTCGATGTGATAAAGACCGACGGCGCCGTTTGAAGCTGTTGCTGCACCGAAGTCCTTGAGATAAGCCTTGGTGTCGCCGTTAAGCTCTGTGCCGATCCACTTGTCAAGACCCTTGACAAAGGGAACATCTTCCATAACCTTCATGCCGATTGCGGAACCGAGGATCTGAGCTTCGGGTTTTTTGCTTGTCTTGACTTCAACGATCCATGTTGCTTTTCTGCCTTCGTCGGTGAGGAGTCCGAAATAGGGGACCTTGCCGAGGATAGAACCGAAGAGCTCGATGATACCTGAGTTTCTGTTGCAGCGTGCACCGAGAACTGAGTTTGCATAAACAACAGCCGATGATTCAGCCCATGAAAGAATGTCGCCCTTCTTGGGAACATTACCGACTTCGTCCATATAGCATGTGCAGGTGTAAGCCTTATCGTCAATAAGTCCGAGCTTTGAAAGCTGACCGTCATACATATTCTGCATGCTGTACATAAACTTGTTGAAGATAAGCTTCTGGAGGAAGTTTGCGGGAACCTTGGGATCGAGAGGCTTGGGGTCAACCGAGAATTTCTGAGTTGAAATTGCTCCGCCTTCGATAAGCTTGTTCATAAGGTCATAAACGGGAGCCATAACCTTCAGACCGAAGCTTGTAACGAGATGACCCTTATCGCTTGTGACGGGAACCATCTTTGTTGCATCAAAAGCATCGCCGTAAAGAACAAGAGTCTTCATGACCTTTGCCATTGTTTCACCCTTGGAGCCGTTGAGAATGTCAAGCTCTTCCTGAGTGAGATTCATCTTATAATCCATAGTTGAGGACGTCCTTTCTGAATAGAATGTGACATATCGGAGCTCAGCCCGATTTGATTACCATTATATATTAACATTTTATATTCTCAAATTCAACAATTATTTATATTTTATTTTATACAAATTTTATATGGTGATTATAAGCTCAGTGATATAAAAAGACCGACAGATCTCTCTGTCGGTCAATGTTATTCTGTCAGTTGTTTGATATGATTTCTTTTGCGCTTGCTGCAAGACCTGCAATTCCCTGAAGATCGCTGGGGATGATGAGCTTCGTAGCCTGACCGTCAGCGGCGGCTTCAAAAGCTTCAAGGCTCTTTATCGTCAGATAACCCTGACCGGGCTGAGCCTGATTGATAAGCTCAATAGCCTTTGCTCTTGCTTCCTCAACCTTGAGAATGGCTTCAGCTTCACCCTCGGCTTCTCTGATCTTTGCTTCTCTGATAGCTTCTGCGGCAAGAATTGCGCTCTGCTTGTCAGCTTCAGCGGCAAGGATCTTGCTCTCCTTGTTACCTTCTGCAACGAGGATCTTTGATGCCTTTTCGCCTTCTGCGGTAAGAATGGCTTCTCTGCGCTGACGCTCAGCCTTCATCTGCTTTTCCATGGCATCCTGAATCTCTCTGGGAGGAAGAATGTTCTTGAGCTCGACTCTGTTTACCTTGATGCCCCAGGGATCGGTTGCTTCGTCAAGAATTCCTCTGATCTTTGCATTGATAATATCACGGGAGGTGAGCGTGTGGTCAAGCTCCATTTCACCGATGATATTACGAAGAGTTGTTGCTGTCAGATTTTCGATAGCGGCAAGAGGTCTTTCAACGCCGTAGGCATAGAGCTTGGGATCGGTTATCTGGAAGAAAACGACCGTATCGATCTGCATTGTTACGTTATCTTTTGTGATAACGGGCTGAGGCGGAAAGTCAACGATCTGTTCCTTGAGAGAAACCTGCCTTGCAACCTTTTCGATAAAGGGGATCTTGATGTGAAGTCCCGTCTGCCAGGTTGCGCTGTATGTTCCGAGTCTTTCAATGACATAAGCCTTTGACTGAGGAACGATTTTGATGTTGAGAACAACGATGATTACAATGAATAATGCGAGTCCGATTAATACAAATTCCATAATACCCTCCTGAAATTTATCTGACGATGAGCTTTACACCGTCGATTTTTGTGACTGTTACGGTCTGATCAAGTTCAATTGTTTCGCCGTTTTCGGAGCGGGCTGTCCACACGATTCCGTTGACTTTAACGGCACCCTTTCCCTCGATGTTATCAATGCGTTCGGTGACTACCGCAGTCTGACCGATGCATCGGTCAGCATTTGTCGGCAAGGCTTTCTGCTTGGTGATTTTTTTGACAAGAGGCCTTGTTGCAACAATGACGACTGCCGAAACCGCAACAAAGATCAGCCATTGGAGCCATACCTCTGCACCGAGCATTTCCGAAATCAGAGCCGCAACCGAACCGACCGCAAACCAGATCGTGACCAGCTGAGCTGTCAGAGCTTCGATAACAACGAATGCAACGAGCATGACGATCCAGAATGCAAGCATATATTGCGCCATAATACCGCCTCCTTTATGAGTATTGCACAAGTTCTATGCTGATTTAATTTTATCACTACATAATTTAAAATACAATATATTTTTACGATTTTACAATTTGTTCAAATTAAAAAATATTTTCGGCAAGAGGTTTCTCTGATTCATAAAGCATTTCAAGCTGAAGCTTGATCTTGATGCAGAGCATTTTCAGCTCATATTTATCTGATATTTCAGATGTTTCACAGAGTATTCTTATATTTTCCGAAACAGGTTCGGTTTTGCTGTGAACCGTAACGAAGTTCAGAAGCTTTTCTGTTTTGTTCCATTCATCATTTAATGAATTTAACTCTTCCTTTATTTCCGTAACGCTGAGACGGTCAATATTTTCGTAAAGATACAAAATATTTTTGTCTGTTTCTTCAAGTTTTTCTTTGAGAACAATTGATATGACCGCTATTCCGATAACCGTAACTGCGAGCATTACAAAGGCGGTTATAACTCTTCTCATGGTCTGTCTTTCCTTTCGATGATATTGAATTTTCTTTTTTTATCAACGGTCATCAGGAGGATATTGCTGATTTTTTTATTCTTTTTGCAAAGGATTCTGTCAACTTCTTCTTTTGTAATATCGGCTTCGCAGGCGGATTTTGCGTTGAAATCGCCGTCGCATATAACGGCAAAAGGCAATCCGCAGTCCTCGGGCTTTAAATTCATGTCCTCAGGCGTCAGATTCTTGTTTTGCGGTTTCAGGAGAACGCTTATCTTTCCGTTTGTTTCAAAAATGGCATATGAGATCTGTGATATTTCAAAAACATCCCGTTGCCTTAATGCGCTCATCAGATCGTTGACGGTCAGCCTTAGTTCCTTCAGAGCATTCTGGTCGATCTGACCGTTTCGGATAACGATAACAGGGTGTCCCTGCATAATATTCCTCAGCTTATGAAATCTCAGACTCAGAGCCGATGAGATTATTTCAAAGGATACGAGAACGGCGAGTGCAATCATTGAATTGATTACGGGAATCGAATTATCCTGCATGGGCAGAGATGCAACCTCGGATATCAGTATGGTTATGACGAGCTCGGAGGGCTGCAGCTCACCGATCTGTCTTTTGCCCATAAGCCTGATCAGAAATATAACAACAGCATAAAGCATGACTGCCCGAATGAATGCTACGATCATTTTAAACACTTCCCGTTTATTTTTTATAATTTGTTGACTATGCCTGAATATCTGTGTATAATCAAAAAGTACCGTGAAACAGGAGGGGATAATATGAAATATTTCCTCGGAATTGATATCGGCGGAACAAAATGTGCCGCTGTTATATGTGAAGAAAATTCTGATAAAGTTCTTGATAAGATAAGATTTGAAACGCTCAGCGAAAGAGGTTGGAATGCCGTTGTTGAGGAATTGATTTCAAGTTCGGAAGCTTTGCTCGAAAGAAACGGAATAGAGCATGAGGATGTTATTTCCTGCGGCATCAGCTGCGGCGGTCCGCTTGACAGCGAAAAGGGTATTATCATGTGTCCGCCCAATCTTCCCGACTGGGATAATGTTCCGCTTGCCGATATAATCAAAGAAAGGCTCGGCATACCCTGCAAGGTTCAGAACGATGCCGATGCGTGCGCACTCGCCGAATGGAAATTCGGTGCAGGCAGGGGATGCGATAATATGATATTCCTGACCTTCGGAACGGGTATGGGAGCAGGTTTGATACTCAACGGCAGGCTTTACACCGGTGCGTGCGGAATGGCAGGCGAGGTCGGACATGTGCGTTTAGCTCCCGACGGTCCCGTCGGTTACGGAAAAGCCGGTTCGTTTGAAGGCTTCTGCTCCGGCGGGGGGATTGCCGCAAATGCTGAAAGAATGCTTTCGATCTATAACGGTATAACTTCCATACCGAGAGATAATGTTACGGCTCAGACTGTTGCCGTGGCGGCGGCTCAGGGAGATAAGCTTGCAAATGCAATTTACAGAAAATGCGGTGAAATGCTCGGCCACGGAATTTCGGTTCTTATTGATATTCTAAATCCCGAGATGATAGTTATCGGCAGCATCTTCGAGCGTTCGGGCTTTTTGCTTAAAGAAAGCATGATGAGCGTTATTGAGAGTGAGGCTCTTGAGCTTTCTGCTGAAAAGTGCAGGATCGTTCCTGCCATGCTCGGTGACAGCATCGGAGATTATGCGGCTCTCGGAGTTGCAAAAAATTATGCGGAGGAAAATCTATGAACGGATTTCTTGACTCGCTGATCGACAGATATCCCTCTCTTGCTCAATGCAGAGAACAGATCTTAAAAGCATATGAGATCATTATTGATTGCTATGACAACGGAGGAAAGCTTCTTTGCTGCGGCAACGGAGGAAGTGCGGCGGACTGCGACCATCTTGTCGGAGAGCTGATGAAGGGCTTTCTGAAAAAGCGACCTCTTTCAGATGATGATAAGAAAGCTTTTTCTTCGGATTTAATTCCTTTGCAGCTTCAGAAAGGCTTGCCCGCAATCTCTCTTTGTGCTCATTCGGCGTTGATGACCGCTTTTTCAAATGACGAATCACCCGATTTTGTTTTTGCTCAGCAGGTTTACTGTCTTGCCCGTGAAAACGATATTCTCGTTTGTTTCAGCACCTCGGGCAATTCCGAAAATGTTGTTTATGCTGCTGAAACCGCAAAAGCAAAAGGTATAAAAGTTATTTCTCTCACAGGTAAAAACGAAAGCAGGCTGAGCGGAATCAGCGATGTCTGCATCCGTCTTCCCGAAACCGAAACATACAAAATTCAGGAGCTTACGCTTCCTGTTTATCATTGTCTTGCAGCTATGGCTGAAGAACACTATTTTGAAATCTAACGGAGGAACTTAAAATGAATATTCCGAGAGCTGAGCATCCCAATCCGCAATCCGAAAGAAAAAACTGGCTGAATCTCAACGGTGAGTGGGATTTTGAATTCGATTTCGGCAACAGTAAATATGATGCAGGAATTATTGATAAGAAAGAATGGGATAGAAAGATCGTTGTTCCCTTCTGCCCCGAGAGCAAGCTTTCGGGCATTGAGCATACGGATTTCATTCCTGCGGTTTGGTACAGAAAAACCGTTGATATCTCCGCTGAGAACCTTGAGGGCATAGTTTTCCTGAATTTCGGTGCTGTTGACTATGAAGCAAAAATCTATGTCAACGGTAAGAAAGCGGGGTATCACAAGGGCGGATATTCCTCATTCAGAGTCGATATAACCGAGTTTCTTAATGTCGGCAAAAATGTGATCGTTGTCAATGCGGTTGACGATGTCAGAGATCCTCTCGTTCCCAGAGGAAAGCAGTGCGAAGAACTTAAATCCCGTGGCTGTGACTATACGAGAACAACGGGTATCTGGCAGACCGTCTGGCTCGAGTTCGTTCCCAAGGAGCATATCAAAAGCTTCAGACTTTATCCCGATGCCGAAAATTCAGCTCTTTCAATTCTTGCCAATGTTGAGGGTGAGGGCGAATTCACGGCAGAAGCATTCTACGAAGGCAGACCCGTCGGTTCGGTTAAAAAGCATGTATCCAATGTTTTCAACGGAGAGATCGCTCTGAGCGAAAAGCATCTCTGGGAACCCGGCTGCGGCAGACTTTATGATCTTAAACTCACCTTCAACGGAGATGAAATTTCAAGCTATTTCGGACTTCGTTCGATCCGACTTGATGATTATAAATTCCTTATTAACGGTAAATCCGTTTTCCAGCGCCTTGTTCTCGATCAGGGCTTTTACCGTGACGGTATTTATACCGCTCCCACTGAAGAACATCTTATCAATGATATAAAGATTTCTTTCGCTGTCGGCTTCAACGGTGCAAGACTTCATCAGAAGGTTTTTGAACCCAGATTCCTTTATCATTGTGACAGACTCGGTTATCTTGTCTGGGGTGAATACGGAAACTGGGGACTTGACTGGTCAAATACATCCGCTCTTGAAGCAATCCTTCCCGAATGGTGCGAATGCGTTGAAAGAGATTTCAACCATCCTTCGATCATCGGATGGTGTCCCTTCAACGAAACATGGGATATCGACGGAAGAAAGCAGTATGACAGCATTCTCAGAACCGTTTACAGAGTTACAAAACAGCTTGATGTAACAAGACCCTGCATCGACACAAGCGGTAATTTCCATGTTGAAACCGATATATATGATGTTCATGATTATGAGCAGGATGTTGAAACCTTCAAGAACAATTATGACAGACTCATGACGGAAAATGTTCTTTTTGAAAGATTCCCCGAGCGTCAGATGTATAGCGGCAAGGGCTGTGCGTGGGTCAGTGAATACGGCGGACTTCAGTGGTCAGAGGGTGACAGAGAGGATGCTTGGGGCTACGGCAACGCACCCAAGACTCTCGATGAGTTTATTGAAAGATATAAAGGTCTGACCGATGCTCTTCTTGATAATGACAGAATGTTCGGCTTCTGCTATACTCAGCTTTACGATATCGAACAGGAACAGAACGGTCTTTATTATTATGACCGCACACCCAAGTTTGACACGGAAATTTTTAAGGCAATTAATTCCCGTAAAGCCGCAATTGAAGATTGATTAATGAAAAGAGCTTCCTCACCGATTCGGTGAAGAAGCTCTTTTGAAATTTTTATTGCAGTTCAATTATTTCTGTTTTGTATATACCGTTTCCGTTTTGTGCGGTGAAGAGCATTGAATTATCTGTCCATTCAATCGTATAATCTCCCGAGCTGATTGCACGATAACCGTCGTCAGTGATTAATAAATCTTTATGAGAAACAAAAAACGGATTTTTTCTCTCGTAAAATCTGACTCCGCCGCCTAAAAGATATGACCATTCTTCGGCTACAACGGTATGGTTACCGTCAGGAGACGTGAATTCATAATATTTTTTGTCTTCATAGTCATATGACCAATTAAAAATACAAATGCATACAATAACGAATCTTGAAATTTTCGGTATAAATGAAGATATTCTGTTCTTTTCGCCTTTGTTAAATAAGGCAATTATTGCTGAAATCAGATAAAAAACTGCCGATGTTGACAGAAGAACTATGTAAAGTAATGAATCGTTGACAGACCCGACAAGGAATTCGTTGCCGCTGATTTCATATATTAATATCAGAATCAGAGCAACCGCAATCGGGATAGCGGCAATGATCTCAAAAATTTTGTTGAGTTTTTTCATATTGATCACCTCATTTAAGCATATAGTATCATAAAAAGCTTTTTTTGTAAATTATAAAAAATTAAAAAGTCTTAAGAGAAACTGTGTAACGGCATATAGTAATAACAGGTGATTATTGTGAGATACAGAAGATTTTACAGACGGAAGAATTCTGCCGTTTTCGGTATAGTATGTGTTCTTATCGTTTTGTTGATTTCTCTTTTGCTGGTTGATGCAAAGCTTCGTCCCGCGGTTTATGAGCTTGCGGCTCTTGAAGCATATTCGGTTTCATCGGAGAGAGTCAATTCAGCGGTCGAAAGAATTCTTTCGGAAAATGCTCCGCTTTATTCTGATCTTGTTACTGTGAATTACAGTAACAGCAACATTATAACGGGAATAACAACCGATATTGTTGGAATGAATGTTTTTAAATCGCAGGTCACGAATGCGATTGACAGCGAATTCTCTGAATCTCCCGAAACTGAAATACCGATTTCTCTGGGTACTGCAAGCGGAGTTGTTCTTTTTTCCGGACTCGGTCCAAAGGTCAATATTGATGTTGGCTTTGTTTCATCAACAAAAACAGACTTTAAAAATGTCTTTGAAAGCGCAGGCATAAATCAGACTCAGCACAGCATAATGCTCAACGTTGAAACAACGGTTATTCTCAACCTCGCAGGCAGACGTATACCCCAAACCGTCGAAACCTCTTTCTGCGTTGCTCAGACGGTAATCGTCGGTTCCGTTCCCGAAGTGACGGTCAATAAATAAATCTTTTCTTTTGATTGATTTTGACTGCAGAAATTGGTATAATAAATATATCATTTTTTAAGGAAGTTGAATTATGCAGTTTGATGCAGCGAGCGCAAGAGCAAAAGAACTAAGAGAAAAACTGAATTATCACAGCTATAAATATTATGTTGAGGATAATCCCGAAATAGGGGATTATGAATATGACATGCTCCAGAGAGAGCTTGCCGCCATTGAAAAAGAATTTCCCGAGCTTATAACGCCCGATTCGCCCACTCAACGTGTCGGCGGAAGTGCGTCGGGAATGTTTGAACCCGTTGTTCATGCAGTTCCGCTTGAAAGCCTTCAGGATGCGTTCAGCTTCGATGAGGTCAGAGCTTTTGATGCAAGAGTCAGGGAGATTTTTCCCGATGCGGAATATGTTGTTGAGCCGAAAATTGACGGTCTTTCCGTTGCTCTTGAATATGAAAACGGAGTTTTTGTCAGAGGTTCAACGAGAGGCGACGGCGTAACGGGCGAGGATGTCACGGCTAATCTCAGAACCGTCAATTCCATTCCGCTCAGGCTCAGAAGCGATGTTGAACGCATTGAGGTCAGAGGAGAGGTCTATATGCCGAAAAAGGTTTTTGCTTCTCTTGTTGAGGAGCAGGAGCTTAACGGCGAAAAGACCTTCAAGAATCCGAGAAATGCCGCTGCAGGCTCACTCCGCCAGAAGAATCCCGTTATTACCGCTTCAAGAAAGCTCGATATTTTTGTTTTCAACATTCAGCAGTACAGCGGTGACGGTATTTCGGGCCATAAGCAGTCAATTGATTATCTCAAAACGCTCGGCTTCAAGACGATTCCGTTTTACAATAAATTCAATAATATCGAAGATGTTATCAATGAGCTGAACCGTATCGGAGAAATGCGTTCGTCGCTTCCGTTCGATATTGACGGTGCGGTTATCAAGACCGATTCATTTGCTCAGCGTGCAGAAATCGGTAGCACTGCTAAATTCCCGAGATGGGCTCTTGCTTTCAAATATCCGCCCGAGGAAAAGGAAACAACCCTCATTGATGTTGAGGTTGCGGTCGGCAGAACGGGAGTTCTGACTCCGACGGCAGTTTTTGAGCCCGTTCTCGTTGCAGGCTCGACCGTTTCGAGAGCAACGCTCCATAATCAGGATTTCATCGACGAGAAGGATATCAGACTCGGTGACAGAGTTGTTATCCGCAAAGCGGGAGATATTATTCCCGAGGTTATCAGGGTTATCAGCCATAAGGAAAACAGCGAGCGGTTTGTTCTTCCCGAAACCTGCCCGTCATGCGGCGCAAAAGTTATCAGAGAAGAGGATGAGGCGGCGGTCAGATGCGTTAATCCCGAATGTCCCGCTCAGCTTCTTCGTAATCTTATTCATTTCTGTTCAAGAGATGCCATGGATATTGAGGGCATGGGCGATGCCGTTCTCGAAAAGCTTGTTTCTAACGGAATGCTTACAAAAGCAAGTGAGATATATACTCTTAAAAAAGAGGATTTCATGACTCTCGAGGGCTTCAAGGACAAGTCATCGCAAAATCTTGTTGATGCAATCGAAAAGTCAAAGAGCAACGATCTTTCAAAGCTTGTTTTCGCTCTCGGAATAAGACATGTCGGTCAGAAGGCGGGCAAGATCCTTGCCGATCATTTCGGCTCGATGGATGCGCTCATGAACGCATCCGTTGAAGAGCTGACAGCCATTGAAGGCTTTGGCGGTATTATGGCTCAGAGCGTTGCTGATTTCTTTGCGCTTGAACAGTCAAAAAATGAGATTTCCGCTCTTGATGCATACGGAGTCAACATGCTCTCTCAGAAAGAGAAGATCGATAACAGATTTGAAGGCAAGACCTTTGTTCTGACGGGAACTCTTCCGACTCTTTCAAGAAACGAGGCAAGCGAACTGATTGAAAAATACGGCGGAAAAACGGCTTCATCCGTTTCTAAGAAAACAAGCTATGTTCTTGCAGGTGAAGAGGCCGGAAGCAAGCTCGTCAAGGCTCAGACTCTCGGCATAACAATAATCACCGAAGAAGAATTCAGAGAGATGATTTCATGAGTGAACTGAGATATTCAAAAGACCATTGCTGGATAAAGAAAACCGCAAAAGGTGTGCTTGTGGGCATCAGCGATTATGCCCGCATGCAGATCTGCGAAAGCTTCGTTATCAATCTTCCCGATGAAGACGAGGAATTCAGGGCAGGGGATGTTATATGCGATATCGAATCGTGCAGATATTTCGATGTTATTTCTCCTGTCAACGGTCGTGTTCTGCGGGTCAATGAGAATTTGCTTGAGAATAATTATTTGCTTCTTGATGATCCGTATGACTGCTGGATATGCGAGCTTACGGATGTTGCGTATACTCAGCCGCTCATGAATCCGACCGAATATGCGGAGTACATAACATTATCGGAAATATAATATTAATAAAGTACTTGCATTTTTTTAACCCATGTGTTAAAATACTGTGGATATAATAAACGCAGTGATCGGGAGAGTAAGCATCCGATGCTCATTCCAGAGAAGATCCGTCATCGGCTGAAAGCGGATCATGAGATAAGTTGCTGAAGTTCACCCGTTAGCGGCAGGGCTGAAAATTGCAGTAGGTTCTGACGGCAAACCGCCGTTATCGGTTTAAAGAGTGTCCGTTTTTGTAACGGAAATGCAGGGTGGTACCACGGATTTATTCGTCCCTCGTTGTCTTTGGGCAACGGGGGATTTTAATTTGTAAATTATGAAAGGATTGATATAAATGTTTGAAAAACCCGCAGAGTTAAAAAAGCTGTTTGAAGAAAAGATCTCGGCAGTTTCGGCAACAGCCGAAGTTGAACAGCTCAGAATCGAATTCCTCGGCAAGAAGGGCTCGGTTGCCGCTCTCATGCAGGAGCTTCGCAACATTCCCAATGACCAGAAAAAAGAGGCAGGTCAGGCAATCAACGATGTAAAGCAGTTCGTTGAAAATGCCGTTGCCGAAAAGCTTGAAGAACTCAGAAAGCTTGAGGAGCAGAAGCTTATCGATGCATGCGAGAGCTACGATGAATCCATGCCTACCGATAACGATATCGGTTCATATCATCCGATAACCCTTGTCCGCCGTGAGGTTGAGAATATCTTCCTTAGCATGGGCTTCTCGATTGAGGACTATTCTGAAATCACAGATGACTATAACTGCTTCGAGGCTCTGAATATTCCGAAGCACCATCCTGCAAGAGATATGCAGGACACTTATTATCTTAGCAGCGGTCAGCTTCTCAAGACTCATACCTCTGCTGCTCAGAATACCATTCTCAGAAAGTATAAGGATTCGCTTGAAAACGGTAATCCCATCAGAGCTATCTTCCCCGGCAGATGCTTCAGAAACGAAAAGATCGATGCCTGCCATGAAAACACCTTCTTCCAGATGGAAGGTATCATGGTTGACAAGGATATTTCAATCTCAAACCTTATTTATTTCATGAAAACAATGCTCTCAGAGGTTTTCCAGAGAGATATTACCGTCAGACTCCGACCCGGTTTCTTCCCCTTTGTTGAACCCGGCTTTGAGCTTGATATTCAGTGCTCGATCTGCGGCGGTAAAGGCTGCCCCTCCTGCAAGGATTCCGGCTGGCTTGAACTCTGCCCCTGCGGCATGATTCATCCCAATGTTCTTACAGCTGCGGGAATCGATCCCGAAAAATATATCGGCTTTGCTTTCGGACTTGGTATGACAAGACTTGCCATGATGAGATACGGAGTCAAGGATATCCGTGTTTTCAACAGCGGCAATCTCAAGGCTCTTTCTCAGTTTACCGAAAAATCATTCACAAAGCCCGAAGAAAGCAAGGAGGCATAACCGATGTTTGTATCAATTAACTGGATTAAAGATTATGTTGACCTGAGCGGTCTTGACATTAAAAAGCTTATCAACAGCTTTACCCTCGCAACGGCTGAGGTTGAGGATATCTTTGTAAAAGGCGAAGATGTTCAGAATGTAGTTGTCGGCGAGATCCTTTCAATTGAGGATCATCCCAATTCAAAGAAGCTTCACCTTCTCAAGGTTGATGCAGGTGAAAAGGTCTGCAATATCGTTTGCGGCGCTCCCAATGTTGCAGTCGGTCAGAAGGTTGCTCTCGCTCTTGCAGGCGGCAGAGTTTGCGGCGGCGAAATTAAGGTTGCAACCGTTGCGGGCTATGAATCCGAGGGCATGTGCTGCTCTGAAAAGGAGCTCGGTCTGAGCGATGATAACAGCGGAATCATGGAGCTTGACAAGAGCCTTGTAAACGGAACAAACATCAAGGATGTTTTCCCGATTGACGATATCGTCTTTGAGGTCGATAACAAGTCCCTCACCAACCGACCCGACCTCTGGGGTCATTACGGTATTGCCCGTGAGTTTGCCGCTCTTGCAGGCAGAGAGCTCAAGCCCCTGAAGCTCGGCGATCTCTCGTATGACGGCGATGAACAGATCAGCGTCACCGTCGGCAGAGAAGATCTTGTTTACAGATATTCCTGCATCAAAATGGATAACATCACGAAGAACAAGAGCCCTCTTGACATGAGGATCCGTCTTTATTACTGCGGCATGAGAGGAATCAATCTCCTTGCTGATGTTACCAACTATATCATGCTTGAAATCGGTCAGCCGACTCACGCTTTCGATGCTTCGACTATGCAGAATATTGTTGTCACAACTCCTAAGGAGAAAATGAAATTCAAGACTCTTGACGGCGTTGAAAGAGATATCGACGAAGAAACTCTTATGATCTGGAACGGTGAAACTCCTACGGGTATCGCAGGTATCATGGGCGGTCTTGATTCCGAGATCGTTGACGATACAAAAGCTGTTGTTCTTGAAAGTGCAAACTTTGACGGTGTTTCCATCCGCAAGTCATCTTCAAGACTCGGCCACAGAACCGATGCAAGCGCAAGATATGAAAAAATGCTTGATCCTGAGCTTACTCTTGCCGCTGTGGGCAGATTTGTTGAGCTTGTCAAGAGCATTGATCCCGACGCAAAGGTTGCTTCAAAGCTTACCGATGCATATGTCAGAAAGTATCCTGAGATTTCTCTTTCGTTTGATAAGAAATATGTTGACCGTTATACCGGTATCGATATCAGCGACGAGCAGATCATGAGAACTCTCACTCTTCTCGGCTTTGGCGTAGATTTTGCTGACGGCAACTATACCGTTAAGGTTCCTTCATGGAGAGCAACAAAGGATGTTACCATCAAGGCTGACATTATCGAAGAGATCACAAGAATTTACGGCTATGATAACTTTGAGATAACAACAACACGCAGTCCCTTAAAGCCCGTTCCCAATGATTACAGCAGACTTGAAGACGCTGAAATTCAGGATCTTCTTGTCAAGAGATACTGCATGCATGAGGTTCATTCCTATGTATGGTGCGACGGCAGAAAATATAAGAAGCTCGGCATCGAGGTTCAGGACAATGTTAAGGTTCTCAACATCGAAAACTCCGACAACGGTATTCTCCGCAATTCCATGCTCCCGACTCTTCTTGTCATGGCGAGCGAAAACAAGGATTTTGCCGATAAATACGGTATCTTTGAAATCGGCAGAGTTGTTGACGGTACAAAAGATGACGGTTCGTGCAACGAGAGAAAGCATCTCGGCGTTGTTCTTTATGACAAGAGCGGCGACGAAAAAGCTCTCTATTTCAAGGCTGTAGAAATGGTCAACACTATCGTTGATGTTATCAAGAAGAAGAAGGCTGTTTATAACAAGATCGCTCCCGAGCAGAATTGGCAGCATCCCAAGAATACTGCTGAGATTACGGTCGACGGCAAGAAGATCGGTGTTCTCTGCGCCATGCATCCCGCAAACAGAGCAAAGCTCGACAAAACGGCAGCCGCTGTCTGCGTTGAATTTGACATGAACGTATTCAACGATATTTCCGCAAACGGAATTTCATTCTGCGAGCCCAGCACTCAGCAGTCAACCTATTACGATATTTCTCTTGTTCTTTCAGACGGAGTCAAATATTCCGATATTGCCGCTTCATGGGAGAAGCTTTCGGTTTCCGAGCTTCAGAGCGCAAGAGTTATTGATACCTATGAAAAGGACGGCGTAAAGAGCATTACCGTGCGTCTTGTTTTCGCAGCTATGGACAGAACTCTTGAGATGGAAGAGGTTCAGGGCTGGATCGATTCCGTGCTCGCAAACCTCGCTGAAATCGGAGTTACTCTCAAGGCATAATTAATTTTTTTAACAACTGATTAATTTTTTCAAAAAAAGATTGTTTTATTTTTAATGTTGTTATATAATATACGGGTATGGAGGTGACCGAAATGACTGATAAAACAATTAAGTTTTCGATCAAGGATGAAAATGAGAACGAGATGAAGAATAATCTTCGGTTGGTTTATGAGGCTTTGAACGAAAAGGGTTATAATTCAATCAGCCAGATTGTCGGCTACATTCTCTCAGAAGATCCGACATATATCACAACGCATAACAACGCACGAAGCCTCGTCAGAAGACTTGACAGAGATGAGCTTCTTCAGGCTATGGTCAAGTGCTATCTCGGAATAAAATAATTGGAGGATTTAACCCTATGGCTAAGAAACACAGCTTCCTTATGTATAAGGGCAGACCTCTTGTGAGAAACGGTAAAACCCTTTATTACGGTTTTATGAGCGATCCCTATGTTGTTATTATGCAGATAACAAGCACAAGAGAGGTCAAGGGCGTTGAGGTTGCTGACAGAGTTGTTGTTCAGCTTGTCAACACCGACCCCAATGTCAGAATGAAAGAAAAGATCGTCAAGAAGGCTGAGCGCAGAGGTCTTTATAACGCTATGGACATCGGCTGCATCTGGCTTGAAAGAGAACTTAAAGAAACTGCATAAAAAGCAAACACCGTTTGGTTTCAGCCAAACGGTGTTTTTTTATATGTTGTTATAATTAATATTTCCTTTTGTTATTCTTTTCAAAAAGAACAAGAAGAAGGCACCAGAATGCGGCGAGAAGAACGAACAGCGCACAAACGAGAACCGCATTGTTGATAGCGAATGTGAGTATTCCGCCGACAGCAGGAAGATATCGACGAACGATTCCGCTGCATTCGCTCGAAAGATAGGTGTTGTCTGAAATTTCATTGGTCATCGGATCATAGACCTGCAGAACCGTTCCTGCTTCATATGACTCGGATGCACTGTATAAAAACATGATGTCGCAACCGCTTGAAGCGTTTTTGTCAGCCCGAACGGCAACGGGCTTGTTCAGATTTTCGGAATACTGTTCCGGTTGGAGCTTCTTTGAAATTATAAGAGCTCCTTTGCCGATTTCATCATCTCCGACAATGATATCTCTCGACTGAGTGCTGAAGCATATTCCGCCGATGTCAAGACCGTTGTTGTCAAGGAAAACCGAAATGAAGCATCCAAGAAGGAAAACGACCGCCGTAATGCTGAGCATAACGATCGAAACGACCTTACCGGCAAGATAATCGTTTTTCTTTTTCTTTTCTTCTATTTTCTCATCCGTGTTTTCAGAAGAATCATCGTCAACAATAACGGAAGATGTATTCTCCTGAGGAATATCAACGAGGGGGGAGGACGAACTGTCATCGGTACTGATGTTCTGATTTGCTTCAACCGCCGTTGGTGTATCAGACAAAGATGTTTCTGCATCGGTTATAGCAGGTTTTTCGATAACCGCAGCCGAAGCGTTATTGTCTGTTATAAGCTCGGGAATCAGACCTGAATCCGTTTTCGGAGGTTCCGCTTTTTTGATTCTCAGGTCTTTGACAAACAGAGCATCAAATTCATCGATGCTCAGAATTCTGAATTCATTCATTTTATTTCAGCCTTTCAACCTTGATAATCAGTTAATTTTTTGCCGCAAGGGAACCGGCTTCTTTTTCAATTTCCTTGCTGAGTCTGATTATCTTTTCAATTCCGCTGTCAGCGGGGGATGAGGAAGCGGAGCCCGAGGCTTTGAGCTTTTTATTCTCGTCTGAAAGAGAAAGACAGATCTTTTTGAGCTTTTCATTATTTGCTTCCGTTGCTTTTGCATAATCAAAAACCTTTTTATATTGAGCCTTGAGAAGCGAAACATATTGCTCAACCTGCTCGCAGTCATATCCGTTGGCGCTTCTTTCAAATAATTCTTTGTTATCCATTCTCTGTTCCTCCGCTTTATATGTATAATTGTTTACCTATTAAATATATCATAATTATCCACAAAATACAATATAATTTTACAATAAATTGTCTGTTCAGCCACTAAATTTAGTGGTTAAAAAAATTTGATATATCTATTGACAAAGAAATGCTCATCTGTTATAGTATAGGTGTGATATCACAGATAGCACAGTTAGAGGAGGTGTTGCCATGATTGTAATTGATAAGAGAAGCAAGGTTCCTGTTTATGAACAGATCAAGAATCAGATCATTACATTGATCAGGGTAGGGGTTTATCCGCCTCATTCAAAGCTTCCTTCGATCAGGCAGGTTTCCGCTGAAACATCGATAAATGTCAATACCGTTAAAAAAGCTTTTGCGGAGCTTGAATTAACGGGGGCTATTTATTCGGTTCCGGGAACGGGAAGCTTTGTGAGCGAAAATGCGGCGACAGATTCGGGGCTCAGCGACAAGGCTATGAACGATGTCAGGCAGGCTCTCGAGGTTGCAAAATCAATCGGCGTAACATCCGATGAAATCAGAATGCTGATTGATTCTGTGTATAAGGAGGAATAGTTTATGATTGAAATCAGAAATGTTACAAAGCGTTTCGGTGATTTTACCGCTATTGATAAGCTTGATCTTACGGTAGATAAATCATCGATTTACGGTCTTGTCGGTTATAACGGCGCAGGCAAAACGACTCTTCTCAAAACGATTTCGGGAGTTTATAAAGCCGATGAGGGTGAGATCCTGATCGACGGCGTCAATACATTTGATTCAACCTTTGAAAGGCAAAAGCTCTTTTATGTTCCCGATGACATTTATTTTGAGCCGTATTCGACCATTTCGAGAATGGCGAAGTTTTATTGCGGATATTATCCGAATTTCAGCTTTGAGACCCTTGACAAGCTCTGCGGAGTTTTCGGGCTCGACAAGGATGCAAGGCTCAATTCGTTCTCAAAGGGTATGCAGAGGCAGGCAGAGATGATTCTCGGCATGTCAACGAATCCCGATATTCTTCTTCTTGACGAAAGCTTCGACGGACTCGATCCCGCAAAACGCAATCTTATGAACAGCATGATTGTTGAATATGCGGCGGAGAGGGGATGCAGCGTTATTGTTTCTTCTCATAATCTTCATGAGCTGACCGATATCTGCGATCATATCGCTCTCATCAACGGCAAGAAGATCGTTCTCGACTGCTGCGTTGATGATATCAGCGAAAGCCGCTGTAAATTCCGCCTTGTTTTCAATGATGAAAAAACCGAGAAGGATTTTGCAGGCTTTGACTATAAGAAGATTCATATCGACGGCAGGATTATCACTGTTTCAATCAAAGGCGATGCGGATGAGCTTGAAAAATCTCTTATGGCGATGAATCCTATCCTTATCGAGAGATTCCCGCTTTCGCTTGAAGAAATATTCCTTGAAGAAATGGAGGGCTCTGATTATGACTTCAAAGAAATCTTCGGCTGATACCTTCAGATTTACCTATTTATATACAATAAAGAAGAATTGCTGGCTTCCCGTTCTTCTGTTCTTTTATAATCTTTTTTACCATCTTTATACTCCTATCGTTGAATATTTCAACAAGTTTGTTCTGAAGGATTTCGACCTTCATCCGAGAGAAATTCTTTATGCGTTCTACGATGCGGGCGATGACATGTTCGGCGTTTTCTTCACGGCGGGAGTTCTTATCGGACCTCTTGTTCTCGGAGCGATGATATACCGCTATATGATGAACAAGAGTGCCGTCAACGTCTATTACAGCCTCGGCGTTACAAGAACAACGATGTTCTGGAGCAAGTTTGCAGCAGGCGCAACCATGCTTACCGCAGCCCTTGTTATTCCTCTCGTCATTTCAGCTTTATTAAATGTTGTTTTCTTCGGTTCATCGGCTGAGCTGTGGCAGACATTTTTCTATATTCTCGTTCATTATGTTACTATCGAGCTGTTTATTCTTTCCGTTGTTGCTCTGACATTCTCTCTTGTCGGAACGGTTATTGAAGGACTTGCATTCTCAACGGTTTATGCACTTTCACCTTTTGTTGTTGCGATTTTTATTCAGCATCTTTTCAAAACTTATCTTGTCGGTTCTCCCGAAGCATCAACGAGATGGGCTTCGCCAACAAGAAATCTCAGCATTCTCGGCTACGGACATTTTGATTCCTTCAATGTAGATTATCTTAATGTTGACGATTTTCTTCTTTTCCCGTTTTCCTCAACTCTCAGACTTCGTTCAATGCTTTATGTTGAAAAGAACTATACCTTGCCTTCTCCCGATTATTCGACGATTATCTTCTGGGTTGTACTGACCGTTGCAGTCATGCTTTTTGGATGGCTTGCGTTCAAAAAGAGAAGAACCGAAATCGCAGGCTTTATGGGTGCTAATCCCAAGGCGACCTTCTTCGCAGTTCTTGTCGCTTCAACCTTTATCTGCTCAACGATCCTTCCCGAGCTTATCTATGTGACAACAGCGAAGGATAAATTTATTCTCTGTGCGGTATCTGCTCTTGTGTTTGGTCTGATCTATATTGTTGTTGACATTATTTCTCTCAGAAGCTTCAAAAAGATCGTTAAGACATTGTGGAAATATCCCATTCACCTTGCGATTTACTTTGTGTTTGTAATCATTTTTGCAACAGGCTTCTTCGGATACAAGACAAGAATGCCCGAATTCGACAAGATCGAAAGCGTTTCCATCTCAACCGAAACAGGCGATATTTTCATTTCAAGTCTGAATGTCGGCTATCAGGACAGATATTATATTTATAATGATGAGGATAATTATCTTCCCGTTCTTCTTTCAATGAGAGAGGAGGATGAACACAGACTTGTCGGCGGTTTCACGGATAAAGCCGATATCGAAAGAGCTCTTGATATCCATAAAAAGCTGATTGACATTTCGGAATCAGAGGTCAATGAAGATTCGGTTTCTGCTCCCTACGGCGAAAAAATCCGACCTGTCAGCATTGATATCGTATATCATCTTAAAAACGGAAAAACCCTTCAGAGAGCATATTTCGTTGCGAACGATGAAATTATGAAACAGCTTTCCGAGTTTACGGAATCCGCTCATTACAAAGAGCTTGCTCTCAATACTCTCAAAAACATTTCTCCCTTTGATCCTCTTGATTACAGCGGATTAAGCTCCGACGATCTGTATAAACTTGAAACGATAAATTCACTCTATGACGACAGATTCCAGATAGGCTTCGCATCTCCCAACCTCACAACGCTCACGGCTTATCCCGAATATAACGGCGCAGGAACTCTCAAGCAGGATATTCTCGAGGCTGTCGGAAAGGATATCGAAGCAGGAACTCTTCCTCTGAATCTCAAGAGTGACAGCAGGATTCTCGGTTACATTCTCATCAAGGATTTTGCTTATGTTGTTTCAGACGGTAGCCATTCCGCTTCCTACGGAGAAAACGGCGAGGTTTATGTGACCGTCGACCGTGAAGGCGTTTATGTTGATAAGGTTGAGCAGGAAACAATTGAGATATCAAAGGGATCCCGCTTTGACGATCAGATATCCTCATTTATTCTCAACGATGATAGGGGCATAGCAATTCCCGTTTATGAAAATATGGCGAATACCGTTTCTTATATAAATGAAAACGGTTACGCCGATGCTTTGACAGATTCCAAGAAGCCAGTTTCCGTAAAACTCTGGAACGGTGTCGGAGGAGGAAATGATTATCTCTATCAGTTCAGAGGTACAACGATGCTCTTCGACGGCATGGTATGCGACGAATATTTCCCCGAATACGATGTTGTTGTTCCTAAGATGCCCGATACCGCTCAGGTTATCACCGACGATCCCGAAACGATTGCGGATTATGAGGCAAGATCAAGACTTATGTATTATAATTGCAACAAAGGAATGTATGCTCAGTTTGTTTATGCGGATGGCTCCTCAACCTTTGCTTATATTCCCGAATAAGAATTAAAAATGCCCGATGCCGCTTCATGATTGACGGTATCGGGCATTTTTTTTGACTGATTTTTATTAAAATAATTGACAAATCCCTAATTGATTTATATAATTTTAACATAAATCCGAAAGGGGAAATATTATGCTGAAAAAAACCGTTTCTGTTTTTATGGCAATTCTGATGGCTGTTTCCTGCTTTGCGCTTACTGCCTCATCCGCAAATGAAGCATCGGAAACAGTTAAGGAATATGTTATTGACAATCCTTATGAAAACATTAAGTGGGATGAATGGAAGGCTTATAAAACTCAGCTCCATTGTCACACTAACGCAAGCGACGGTTTCATGAATATTCATGAATTCGTTCAGGCTTATTATGATATGAACTATGATATCGTTGCTCTTACTGACCACGGCACTCTCAACAGAGGCTGGAATGTTGCACCCGATATCGTTCCTCTTATGAGAATAATCAAAGCCGAAAGAACAAATAACAACGAACCCATCAATCCTCTTACCGATGAGGAATATAACGGCTATATTAAGGGTACAGCCGAGTCTGAGTCGAGAACGCATGAAAACGGCATGCTTGATGTTCCTCTCGGCAACGAGCTGAATATGGCAACTCCGTTTGCGGACTGCCATCTGACGGGTTATTTCGCTGAGTACGGTCAGGGCCTTGCAGGCGTTTACGGCGACTATGAAACTCCCTCAAAGGGCGTTATGGAAAACGGCGGAATCTCGATGCTCTCTCATGTCGGCGAATATGTTTATACCGATAAGGATTCCGAAAATTGGGTAGGTATGCCCGTTGACGATTATTATGCAACGAAATTTGCCCGTCTTTTCATGGACTATGCAGGCTCAAGCGTCGGCATGGGCATCAACAGCGCAACCGATGCTCATACGAGATGCGACCGAATCCTCTATGACCAGGTGCTTCAGAAAACCATTCCCAACGGTGTTGTTCCGTGGTCATTCACTTTCTCTGATTCACACGATAAGCAATCCGTTAATTTTGCATATACGATGCATTATATGCCTGAGCTGACTGAAGAAGCGTTCAGAAACAGCATGGTAAACGGTGAACTTTTCTCGATTACTCATTATTCAAACGGCGTTGAGCTCAACGGTATGAAAGAGATGCCGAACTTCGTTGAGAAAGAAGTTGAGGATTCCAAGAGCTATCTTCTTGACAATACACCCATGGTTACAAGAGTGACCGTTGACGAGGAAAACGACACCATTTCAATTGAAGGAACGAATTTCAATGAAATAACATGGGTTTCAAATACAAATGTTATTCTTCGTGAAAGCAATATTACTGACGGTAAGGCAACGCTTGACCTTCATTCCGCTGAGCTTCTCAATGAGCCCTATCTTTATGTCAGATTCTATATCACGGGCGAAAACGGAATCTGCTATTCCCAGCCCTTCGTTCTGAATGTTGAGGGTGAAGAGTTTGATCCCGTTGATGTTCCCGATGTCGTCATCGATCTTCCCTGGTTCCTTCGCAAGCTCGTAACCGTTGTCGACTGGATATTCTTCAGGTTTAATCCCATAATCTGGATATTCAAATATTATGCTCTCGGCTACAGTGTATTTGACAGATTTTTTAATCCGTTTTAAAATTCAGTTCTGATTGAAAAAAAGAGATAAACCCGACAAAAGGGTTTATCTCTTTTGACATTTTTATTTATAAAAACCGTAGCAAAGCTCAAGAAGAGTTGAGATTTTTTCAGCGAGCTCATTCGGAGAACAGTCGATTCTTCCCTGAAGCCACGCTATGATAACTTCCTTTACGCCATAGGTTGTAAATGTGAGGTAAACGTTTGCCGAATTTTCATTCTTTGTTTTGTCTTTTTCAAGAAGCTTTGAAAAAGTCTGAGAATAATAAATGTCAACGATCCGGCTCAGATAGTTATTCAGAAAGCATGATTGAATGAGATTTCCGTAATATTCAAAATCGTTATAAAGATAATTGAAAATAGCCGAAAGAAAAGCATTGGTGCTGTCAACGCCGCTGTTTTCTGTCTGAGCGAGATTGACAAGGTTGACAAGCTTTTTGACCTCTTCGGTTTCGATTTGCTCAACAACGCTCTGAATGTCAGGAAAATGTGCGTAAAAAGTACCTCTGCTGATATCGGCTTCTCTGATAACATCGGAAACGGTTATCTTTGAAAGCTCTTTTTCGTGAATCAGCTTTGCGACTGCTTTTTTAATCAGATTTTTTGATCTGATAGAGCTTCTGTATTCTGCTTTTGCCATAATATTTCTTTCTCCCCAAAATGTTATAGAAATAATTTACCTTAATTTTTTTAAATTGTCAATTAAGAATTTGTTAAAATTATTAAACTTAAATAAATTTATAATTACCTAACTTATTTTGTAAACTTGTTGACTGTATTTTTATTCAATGATATAATTGATATCAACATTAAGAAAGAAGGCATTTACATGAAATTAGTTGCTCACACCGAAGCTGTCAGCCCCAGACTCGGGGATGAAGCTGCCGTTCGCATTATTTGCGAAAGCGGATTTGACGGAATTGATTATTCTATGTTTTTTATGGATGAGGATGATAACATTCTTGAAAGAGAAAACTTCAGAAAGCATGTTAAAAATCTTCGCAACATGGCGGCAGTTTACGGCGTGACTTTTGAGCAGGCTCATGCTCCGTTTCCTTCAATGAGAGAAGGGAATGACGAATATAACAAAAAGCTTGATTATAAGCTCAAGAGAGCTCTTGAGGTTGCAGGCATGCTTGACGCAAAGATCTGCGTTGTTCATCCCGTTCAGTTTTCAACCGACCAGAAGGCAAGAAATATCGAGCTTTATAAAAATCTTGAACCTTATGCCCGTGATTTCGGTGTTAAAATCGCTCTTGAAAACATGTGGGGCAGGGATGCAGACCGTATTGTTCCCAATGTTTGCAGCGTTGCTTCCGAGTTCAATGATTATTTTGATTCTCTTGAGTCGGATGCTTTTACATGCTGTCTTGATCTTGGTCATTGCGGTCTTGTCGGTGAGGATGCCGCTTCGATGATCCGTGAAATGGGCAACCGCCGTCTCGGAGCTCTTCATGTTCATGACAACGATCATCTTCATGACAGTCATACTCTGCCTTATCTGATGAAAATGGATTGGGATTCCATTCTTAAAGCACTCGGAGAAATCGACTATAAAGGTCATTTTACATATGAAGCTGCAAATTTTGTTTCAGGCTTTCCCGAGGATCTTATTCCTGCCTGCATGAGATTTGCTCACGATGTCGGCAGAAGCATGATGAGAAAAGTTGAGAAATACAGGGTAATAAAATGATTGGATTTAACTGTCCCGTTTGCGGCGGAGAGCTGAATAATAACGGGAAGAGCTTTGTCTGTGAGCTCGGTCATTGTTTTGATATATCAAAATTCGGTTATGTCAATCTTCTCATGTCATCCAAATCTTCGGCAAAAAGACACGGTGATGACCGATTGATGGTCAGAGCGAGAAGGGATTTTCTCGATAAAGGATATTATTCGTTTCTGCTCGATAATATCTGCGAAATCTGCGAGAAGATTGTTGCTGACGGCTCGGTCATTCTCGATGCGGGCTGCGGCGAATGCTATTATTCATCAAACATCCGGAAGCATCTTGAAGGCTGCGGAATTAATGCTCATTTTTTCGGTGTCGATATTTCCAAGGATGCGCTTGAATTCGCATTTAAAAGAAATAGCGGAGTTGCAACGGCGGTCGGGAGCGTGTTTTCGTTACCGTTTGCCGAATCGTCAGTCGATGTTCTTCTCAATCTGTTTTCGCCCGAGGCATTTGATGAATATAACCGTGTGCTGAAAAAAGGCGGTTTTCTGATAAGAGTCGTTCCGCTTGAAAAGCATCTTTTCGGTCTGAAAAAGGCGGTTTATGATAATCCGTATCTCAATGAACATATTCCTCATGAGATCGACGGATTTGTTTTTGAAAATGAAATTATTATCAATAAAATTATTGAGCTTTCTTCAAATGAAGACATTATGAATCTTTTCAGAATGACTCCGTATTATTACAAAACGGGAATCAACGATCAGAAGAAGCTTGAAAAAATCGATCATCTGATAACCGAAGCAGAGTTCGGAATAAGGATATACAGAAAGGGTTAATGTTATGCACAGAAGACTTGCACCTACTCCTCCCATGGGCTGGAACAGCTGGGACTGCTACGGAGCGGCAGTCAATGAGGAACAGCTTATTGCGAACGCAGTTTATATGGCTGAAAATCTGAAGGATTACGGCTGGGAATATATCGTCTGCGACATCCAATGGTATGAGCCGACGGCAGACTGTTATTATTATCATAATTTTGTTCCGCTTTGCATGGACGAATATTCGAGACTTATTCCCTCTGTTGAGCGTTTTCCCTCTTCGGCAGGAGGAATGGGCTTTAAGCCGATTGCGGACTATATCCATTCTCTCGGACTCAAGTTTGGCATTCATATCATGAGAGGTATTCCGAGGCAGGCGGTTCATTCTGCATCGCCCATAAAGTCAAACGGAAAGACCGCAAGAGATATTGCTCTTCAGTTTTCGGTCTGCCCGTGGAACACCGATATGTACGGTGTTAATTACAAAGCCGACGGTGCTCAGGATTATTACGATTCTATTTTTGAACTGTATGCTTCCTGGGGTGTTGATTTCGTTAAATGCGACGATATTTCCAACACGGAGTTTCTGAAGGACGATCCCTATTCGGCAAGAAAAGAAATCGAAATGATCCGTAAAGCTATAGATAAATGCGGCAGAGATATCGTGCTGAGTCTTTCACCCGGACCCGCACCCGTTTGGGAACATGAGCATCTTGCGGCGAATGCCAATATGTGGCGTATGACGGGCGATTTCTGGGATTCATGGGATAAGCTTTATGCCATGTTTGAACGATGCCATGCATGGGAGAGCTATGTTCAGCAGGGGGCATGGCCCGACTGCGACATGCTTCCTCTCGGCAGAATTCAGCTCACCGAAAAGCTGATCGAATACCGAGGCCGTTATACAAGATTTACCCGTGATGAGCAGATAACAATGATGACTCTCTGGGGGATATTCCGCTCTCCGCTTATGATGGGCGGCGAAATGAGAGATAACGATGAATTCACGCTCTCACTCCTTCAGAATGCCGAGCTCATTGACATGCTGAAAAATTCCTGCGGTGCAAGACAGTTCAGCAGAATTGAAACAGACGGCAAGGGAGAGATCATCTGGGTATCAAAGGGCGAAAACTGCAAATATGTTGCATTCTTCAATACCGATGATGAGGTCAGAGAAATTGAATTTGATGTTACGGATTTTGCCATGGACGGATATGACTACGGCATATGGGATATGTGGCTTCACAAGGAAATTGATGTAACTCCCGACAAATTCTACGCAAATGTCAACAGCCACGGAGCAAGACTCTTCAAAATATATATGAAATAAGAAGGTTTTTTAATGGACAGAACACCTAACTACAGATTTGCAACCGAGAAACCCGATCATATCATGGTCAGTATTTCGGGCGATGCAAGGACATCAATGACCGTAACATGGCGTGCCTGCTCCGATATTGTCGATGGCTATATTGAAGTTTACGAAAAAGACGGAGAAAAGACGAGATTCGATGCTGTTGTAAAGCCGTTTAAAAGCGATGTCAATGTCAGCAATATTTTCTGGGCAAAGGCTGATGGTCTTAAATCGGGAACAAGATATTATTACACATGCGGCGATTCGGTCAACCGAAGCGAGGAGTATTATTTTGATACTCAGGAGGATGATCTGACAAAGTTCAGATTTATCGTCATTTCCGATCATCAGAAGGACGATGACCATTATGACCCCGATTATTCAAAGCTTAACGCTTTTCTCAAGGATGTTTTGAAGAAGCATCCCGATATCAGATTCATTCTGACTGCGGGTGATAACACGAATTGCGGTCAGCACGAGATTCAGTGGAATGCCATGTTTGAAGGCATGAAGGGAATCATTGAGCATGTGCCTTACATGATGTGCTGCGGTAATCACGATAACAGAGGCTTCAGAGAGTATTTCCCCGATGAAGTTGACAGATATTATGCCGAGCCTGCAGAATTCTTTAATACACAGCTTGAATATTCATACCCCAAAAACGGTCCTGAAGGCTGGCAGACCGAGAACTATTCTTTTGATTACGGTAACGCACACTTTGTTGTTTTCGGAGTAAATGAGCCCGAGCTTGTCAATGATTGGGCTGCTGAGGATATTGATAAATGCGGAAAAACCTGGAAGCTCGGTTCATACCATTTCCCGATCTATTATTCGGGTCCCAATCTTGCGAATGATGATGCTTATCCCATGATGCGTGAGTGCATGGAAAAGCTTGACATTCTTTTTTCGGGTCATGAGCATAACTTCTCGAGAAGCTTTCCGATAAAGAACGAAGAGATATTCGATAAGCCCTCGCAGGGTACGGTTCATTATGAGCTTGGTAATGCTCACGCAAATCCTCCCGGAACAAAGACCTGCGATAAGGTATGGCACAGCTCGTTTTATCCTCAGGAAGAAAGAGTCAGCATGTACGCTCTCGTTGAGATCGACGGAGATAAGATATCTCTTGTTGCAAATCTTGACGACGGTAGGATCGCCGATGAATGCCTGATCGATAAATCAAAGGATGAGATCAGACCTTACAGAGTTGCGCCGATTTTCGGAGAAGGCAGAACGAGAATGTTCTATAAAGGCGTTGACCTCGGTCTTTGCGCCGCCTCAACACCGCCCGTTGAGAAAGACGGAATGTGGTTCCTTCCTTTTGCTGTCCTTTTCGGCTTTATCGGCGCCGAAGTCAGAAGAGAAAAGGGCAGGGTGTTTGTTTCGCTTTACGGACACCATGCTGAATTTACCGAAGGCAGCAGCGTTGCTCAGACCGATAAAGGAGAAGTTGATCTCGGTGCCGAGGTTTTCAGAGGCTTGGAGGGTCAGCTTTATATGCCCGTTGATTCTTTATCCAGAATTTTCGGTATGAAATGGGCTTATGCGAAAAGAAATAATTTCATAACCGTTGAACATGTTTCGGAGGATCATCCCGTTCCTGTTCAGCCTTGACCTTTAAAATTTTAAGGAGCTGTAAAAACTTTTGTTTTTACAGCTCCTGTTTTTTATTGGATTCTGTTTGAGGACACAGCGTACTGTAATAGCCACATTGGTTTGAGAATGAATGACAGCAGTTTTTCGAGAATTGTCATTTCACAGTCAACGGTTATATATGCAGTTATAATTTCGCCGTCGGGATTTACGACCTCACCTTTGATGACGGCGTTTCCGTCGCCGATACATCTGACATAACCGTTCTTGTTCAGAAGAATAACCTTTTTGTTGTCTGCGCTGCTCCATTTGATTCCCTGATATATTGCGTTTGAAGGATAGACTGTGTAGCTTAGTTTAGCTCTCTGGAACATCGTCAGATCATCGTCTGTGATGTTAAGGGACAGTCTTTGAACACCGTTATGCTTCAGATTTGAAATTGCATCGTATATCGCTTTTGTCTGGGCATCAACGGTATCCTGCTCGCATGAATATCTTCCCGAAACATCGACTGAAAGAGCTTCATCAAGTATATCGATATTGACAAAAAGATTTCTGTCAACGGATTTTGCCGCTTCAACAGCTTTCAGATATTCAGTATAATCGGCAGGCTTTGAGTCCTTAACAATAATATCGGAATAGATAACGGCATCTCTGTCAATGTCATGAGAGGTGATTCTGCAATAGTAAAACGGAGCGGTATCCTCGGGAGTGAAGATATATGAGCTTGAGGTTGCTCCCTTGATCGGTGTTCCGCCCTCCGTTGATTTCTTACCGTTCCAGAACCATTGATATTCAAGGTCAAAACCGATTGCATTAACCGTGACCATTTCGCTGTTTTCGGTTATATAATCGGGTATGTCGTTGATAATGAGAGGAATACCGACAAAATTATAATTCTTATATTTGCAGTATCTTTCGATATATGTTCCCGGCGTGCCGTAAACAATGAGATTTTCTGCGGTATGCTGAGATTCAACAAATTCGTTTGAAAGAATTATGCCGCTGTCAGAGGGAAGACTCTTTGTTGAAACAAGGCTTCTTGCATCAACCGCCGTGATCCTGCAGTTGTTGAATGCATATTCGCTGACATACCTGATGCTTCTCAGGTCAACATAATAGACTGATTTACAGTTATAGAATGTGTTTGGCTGAAGCTCAGTTGCGCCGTTTAGATATACATATTCAATTTTGGGGCATCTTGTGAACATCATATAGAGTCCCTTTTCAAGCTTGGGAGCATAAAACAGAGTGAGGTTTTGCGGGAAAAGGGGAGCTTCGGATTGATTGGTATATGCTTCTTCCTCAAAGCTCTCAAGCGAGTCAAGATAGAGATAGTCAAGCGATTCGCAATTTGAAAAAGCGTTTGACCAGACAAGGGTTGCTTTGGGTATATCAACAAGTTCGAGATTGACACAGTTTTCAAATGCGTTCGATTCAACTCTTACAGCATCGGGCATATGAGCATGTTCAAGCATTTCACAGGTGCTGAACGCACCGTTGGGAATAACGGACAAGCCCTTCAGCATTACTTCTCTGAGAGAAGTAAGCCCTTTGAAGGCACCGTCATCAATTTCGTTTATCTCGGCAAAATCTATGTTTACGAGAGCGTTGCATTCAGAAAAGGCGTTTTTGCCGAGAGTCACGGCAACATCGATCTCCGCTTCTGAAAGAGCGCTGCCCATGAATGCACCTTCAGGAATGAGGTTGAGATTCTTTATGTTGAGTGAAAACGAGCTCTCTCTTATCTCAAAAGCCTTGCTGCATACTTTATATAATGCATATTCACCGATTGACCTTATATCGCCAAAATAAATATTCTTGAGCCATATGCAATTATAAAATGCTCTGTCGCCGATATCGGTAACTCCCTTGGCCATAACGGTTTTCAGTTTCGGATTTTCGGCAAAGCTTTCTGTTCCGACGCTTGTAACGGTTTCGGGAAGAATTGCTTCGGTCAGATTTCTGTTTTTGAAAACGCCGTCGGCAATTCCCGTTACGGTTATTCCGTTTACCTTTTCGGGTATCGAAATGCTTCCGGCTGAACCGAGATAAGCGGTTATAATTCCGTTTTCATCGATGATCAGCTCGTTTTCATTAATATAAGGAGCTACGATGGCTGAAAAGTCGGCAATCGATGAACGGTTATATCCGTCAGCGTATGCTGCGGCTAAAATTTTTGTTGTTTTGTCAACTCTGATAGGTGCAGTATAGATTATTGAGTTGGGATTTGATTTGCTCGGCAAGGATTCATCGGTTGTATAATAAATAACTGAGTCGGGAGTTCCGCAGGAAATAGTAAGATCGAATTCGTTTTTATAAATTGCCGTTGTATGAGAAAATTCAGGCTCTTCAACCTTTGCTGTCTGGCTCATCGCCTGAATTGACGGAGCGTTCAGAATTCCTGCTCCGAGATATATTTTCGAAGAAGGCTCAAACGATCCGACTGCAGTGTCGGTAATAATATCAAGAACATCCTCTGCGGAAGCGTTCGGATTAACGCTGAGAATTACGACAGCAACGGCGGCAACGAGAGGGGAAGCAAGAGATGTTCCGGAGCCGACAAAATATCCGTTTTTGAGCGTCGTTGTCATTATTGAAACGCCGGGAGCAGAAATTGTAATGTTTCCGTAGTTACTGAAGTTTGCGGCAACATTACGGTTGTTGATGGCGGCAACTCTTATGACATGATCGTAGCTTGACGGATAAAGAGGGTTATCAGTATTGTCATTTCCCGCCGCTGAAACAACAACGATATCATGCTCGTTTGCGTTTTTGATTGCAGCTTCAAGAACCTCCGAGCCTTCATAAAAACCGACGCTGATGTTTATGACATCTGCTTTATCTTTTACTGCACAGTTGATTCCCGCCGCAAGAGTGACGGTGGTTCCGTTGCCGTGTTTATTCAGAACCTTATAAGGTCTGATGATTACATTTTCGAGGGTTGCGTCAACAATAACTCCTGCAACCTCCGTGCCGTGACCGTTGTCATCCATTGACGAGTTTCTGGTTCCCGAATCGCTTGTGTTGATTCTTGTCGGCTCAACTCTTCCTTTTAAATATTCATGATTATGGTCAACGCCGGTGTCAACAACAGCTACATAGGTTGTCTTGTAATCGGAAAGATTTGGCTTGAGTTTATCGTTCAGATAACGAAGTCCGATATGAGTCGGACCCCAGGAAATATATTTGATATTGTCAGATGCAGGAGAAACAGGATCTCCGACAGTTGAAAGAGCGTTAAGAGGTCTGTCGGGTTCAACAAACTGAATGCCTGCTCTTCCGTCAAAATATTTGTAAGCTGCTTCTGCGGCTTCGGGAGAGTCATATTGCAGTACCCACAGATCGTCATAGCCGCTGACAACGGAAACCGCATTCTTAACATTGATGCTGTGAGCGCTTCTGACGATGAGCCTTGCCGTTGAAAAATCTTCATTGTCGGATTGCTGTAAAGAATATTCGTGAGAATCGGCAACCAACTGAGAAACGCTTTCTGCAAATTCCTCCGCAGTTTTTTCTTCGGCAATTCCTTTGTTACCTCCTGAAAGGGTAAAAGGTTCAGCCGCAACAACCCCCTGTGAGCATATTCCGAATAATATGCTGATGCAAAGTATCAGACCGATCAGTCTTTTCATGATGCATACTTCTTTCATAGAAAATATTATAATTTTATTATAGAATATGTTATTTTGCTTTGCAAGCATTATTCCATACAATATTGACTGTTTGTATGAATTCGGATAAAAAAATACAGTTGAATAATAATTTGTAATAATATATAATCTGATTGAAAGAGGTGTTTATCGTGCTTAAAGATTTATTGATACAAAACAGATCATACAGAAGATTTGATGAAAGCTTTGAGATATCGGGCGATATTCTGATGGAGCTTGTTGAGCTTGCAAGGCTAACTCCTTCTTCGGTTAATTGGCAGCCTCTCAGATATGCTCTTGTCAATGATAAAGAAACCAATAATAAGATTTTTGAGACTCTTGCCTGGGCAGGTCTTATTAAAGAATGGAACGGTCCGTGTGAAGGCGAAAGACCCACGGCGTATATTGTTATTCTGACCGATACAACCGTTGCCAAAAACATGAAGACCGATGTCGGTATCGTTGCTCAGACGATGATGCTCGGTGCGGCTGAAAAGGGACTCGGTGGCTGCATGATAGGCAGCGTAAACAGAGAAAAGGTTTCTGAAATTCTGAATATCGATACCGAAAGATATTCAATTGACCTTGTTCTTGCTCTCGGCAAGCCTGCTGAAAAGGTTGAAATAGTCGATGTTCCCGAAAACGGATGCACGAATTATTACCGGGATGAAAACGGCGTTCATTATGTACCGAAGCGTTCGGTCGAGGATCTGATTATCGGTTAAGGAGTGGTTAATGTGGCATCCTTGCCTGTCAGTAAAAAAGATTATGATTACGCTGTCCTGATTTCCGATTTTATATCTAAAATCAAAAAAGCTGATCAGGATTGCAGAAACGCATATAATTTCAGATTTACTCCTGAGATTAAAGGCTATGAAATTGCTTGTGATGAGTTCAGAATTATCATAAAACGAAAGATATTCGGCGGAATACTTATAAGAAAATATAAAAACGGGAGTCCCGAGATCGGTAAAAAATTTTCCTCTCATTCTCCGCAGGATAACGAAAATATTATCAATAAAATACTTGAATAAAAAATATAGGTCGGTACCGCTTCGGGTACCGACCTTTTGATATTAGTGATGGAAAAGACGCATGCCTGTGAAGCACATTGTTATGCCGTGCTTGTCGCATGCTGCGATAACATTGTCATCTCTGATTGAGCCGCCGGGCTCTGCAATATAGCTTACACCGCTCTTGGAAGCTCTTTCGATGTTGTCGCCAAAGGGGAAGAATGCATCGCTGCCGAGAGCAACGCCTTTGATCGTTGCAAGGTATGCCTTCTGCTCTTCCTTGGTGAACGGTTCGGGCTTCTCCTTGAAGAGAGTCTGCCAAACGCCGTCTGCAAGAACATCTTCGTATTCGTCGGAGATATAAACATCGATCGTGTTATCTCTGTCAGGTCTGCCGATAGTGTCAAGGAAGGGGAGGTTGAGAACCTTTTCGTGCTGTCTGAGATGCCAGATATCAGCCTTGTTGCCTGCGAGTCTTGTGCAATGGATTCTTGACTGCTGACCTGCGCCGACACCGATCGCCTGACCGTCAACGGCATAGCAAACGGAGTTTGACTGAGTGTATTTAAGAGTGATGAGAGCAATGATAAGGTCACGCTTTGCACTGTCGGGGAACTTTTTGTTGGCGGTAACAACATTTGCAAGAAGCTCTTCGTCGATCTTGAAGTTGTTTCTGCCCTGCTCAAATGTAATGCCGAAAACCTGCTTGATCTCCTGAACTGCAGGAACATAATCGGGGTCGATCTTAACGATATTATAGTTGCCGTTTCTCTTTGTTTTGAGAATTTCAAGAGCTTCGGGTTCATAGCCGGGAGCGATTACGCCGTCGGAAACCTCACGCTTGATGAGCTTTGCGGTTGTTACGTCGCAAACATCGGAAAGAGCGATCCAGTCACCGAAGGAGCTCATTCTGTCCGTACCTCTTGCTCTTGCATAAGCGGTTGCAAGGGGAGAATCGTCAAGACCTTCGATGTCGTCAACGAAGCAAGCCTTCTTGAGATTGTCGCTCATCTTGATGCCGACAGCAGCCGAAGTGGGGGAAACATGCTTGAAGGAGGTTGCCGCAGGCATACCGAGAGCTGTTTTGATTTCTTTAACGAGCTGCCAGCTGTTGAATGCATCGAGGAAATTGATGAAGCCGGGTCTGCCGCAGAGAATTTCAATGGGAAGCTCGCTGCCGTCAGCCATATAGATTTTTGAGGGCTTCTGATTGGGGTTACAACCGTATTTGAGTTCAAATTCTTTCATTTCGCTTCTCCTTATTTATTCTTGTTAATCATTCTTGCTTCGTATTCGCCGGTTGCAAGGTCAACATATCTTACATAGAGCGATATTTTGTTCTGCTCATTGAGGTTTGTCCAGATGTTCTCTGTGAATGCATCGATATCATCTGGAATTTCAACTCTTTCAGGCTCACCCGTGAAGGTGGGAATGGGATTGCCGTCATGATTGTAAGTGTGGATAAAATGACCGAGACCGCTGAGAGCGGGATATGAGAAGGTGTATCTGTTGCATGCAGAGCCTTCAGCGTCAGCGCTCTTGAGAATGCTCATTTTATATGTGAATGAACCGTCTGCAAAGGTCATCATGCCGCTGATTCTGGGAGTGAAGTTGGGTGCATCGGGCTCGAATTCTCTTGTTTCGAGAGCCTGTTCAAATGTTTTGCCGTCCTTAACAAAATCATAGATCGTGTCTGTCTGATCACCGTTTGTTACGATGAGATTGTTGCCGATAACTCTGACGGGAGCGTAGATGATAAGGGAAGGATCCTCAACCTTTGATGCATCGAAGGGATGAATGATTATCTCGTCACCCTGCTCGATGAACACTCTGTTTCTGCTGTTTTCGCTTCTGCCCATAATGAAATAAGCCGTAACGGCTTTTTTGCCGTCTGCGCTCTTTCCGATAACAATGCCTCTGCCTACATAGCTGTTATCCTTGATAAGCTCGCCGATGTTGTTGATGTCATAAATACCCATACTTTTCTTCCTTTCAATAATAAAATAAGGCAATCCTATCCCTGAAGATAAGATTGCCCAGACGGTCGGCTGAAACGGATTAATTGCTTCCATGCAGTTAATTCTGCTATTCCGTCAGTCACAAATAATCCTTAAATTTTATGTCTAAATCTTATCATACGATAATTAATTTGTCAATGCGTTAGGAATTAAATTCTGATTTTCGGTTTTTTCCATTTGCCCGAAGATATGAAGATTATGCCGACGATTATCGATGCGGCGGAAGCAAGACCCGTTGCAAGACCTACTCCGTCAAAGCCGAGCGATGAAACCTTGACAACGATATATGCAAGGGGAACTCTGACGATAATCGAGCTGAAGCAGGCGTTGAAGAGAGCAAAGTTTGTGTAACCTGCTCCGATCGCAAGACCGTTCATGCAGAAAACGAACGGAACGAGCAGATAATCGAGAGCGATCAATCGCAGGTATGTTCTTCCTGTTTCGATCGTTTCTGGTGTTTTGTCAAACAGACCTATAATAAAATCGGGGAAGGAAACAACAATTATAAACACAAAGGCGGAGATCATGAAAGCAATTCTCATTCCGGCAAACATTGTTTTCCTGGCTCTGTCGATTTCGCCTGCACCGATATTCTGCCCTGCCATAGATGAAACGGCGCTGCTCATGGCGAGAGCGGGAAGAATTGCAAAGGAGTTGACCTTTCCGCCGATACCCTGACAAGCCGAAGCAATAAGGGCGTTCGGGAGGGAGTTGACGAGTGCAGTCAATGTCAGAAACGAGAATGAAACAACAACCTGCTGAACCGATGACGGTAAACCGATTTTAAGGAGCATTTTGGATTTTTCTTTATCGATCTTGAAATCGCTCAGGCGGTATTCTGCAAAAAACTTGTTTTTTAATAAGTATAAAAGCGAAAGAACAACGCTGAGTCCCTGAGCGCCTACGGTTGCTATTGCGGCGCCTTTTGCACCCATATCAAACGGTCCGCAGAGAATGTAATCTCCTGTAATGTTGCCTATTGCCGCAATAAGAACGAAATAGAGCGGTCTTTTTGAATCTCCCATTCCTCTCAGAATTGCGCTGATAACATTGTATGCAAAAAGGAAAACAAGTCCTGCCATACAGATATCATAATAGCTTTCTGCTTCTCCGTATGCTTCTTTGGGAGTGCTGAGAAGATCAAGCAGGGGCTTGCCGAAAACAAGCATGACCGCAGTCATGACAACGCCGATAATCATATAGAGAGTGAACAGAGTGCCTATCGTTTTTCTCTGCTCGTCAAATTTATGAGCTCCTCCGTACTGAGCTATCAGAACTGTGCCACCGACCGCAAGACCGAGAGCGGCACCCGTAACGAGAATGTTGATCTGACTTCCGATATTAACTCCCGTGATTCCTATCGGGCCTCTGAAATGACCGACGATTATCATATCGGCAACCGAATAGAGAGCCTGAAGAAGATTTGAAAGAAGGAAGGGTACGGCAAATTTCATGAGCTGCTTTGAAACGCTTCCTCTTGTTAAGTCCTGTCTGAATTTATCTGCCAATTTTTATTTCTCCTGTTTTTTCTCTTTCATGGTAAGTGAAATGCGTTTTTTGGCTGCATCAACGGCAATGACCCAAACGGTTACGACTTCACCGACTTTAAGCACCTCCGAGGGATGCTTGATAAATTTATTTGTAATCTGTGAGATGTGAACAAGACCGTCCTGATGAACACCGATATCGACAAATGCACCGAAATCGGTAACGTTTCTGACGGTGCCTTTGAGTTCCATTCCGGGAATGAGATCCTTCATATCCATTACATCGGTTCTGAGCATGGGAGGAGGAAGCTCATCTCTGGGATCTCGGGCAGGCATAATAAGTTCCTTGATTATATCATTAAGAGTCGGAACGCCGATTCCGAGCTTTTCGGCAACGGATTCCGTGCCGAGAGCTTCAACTTTTTCTTTGATTTCAGCGATTTTCTGAGTTCCGATATCCGATGTTTTATATCCGCAGATATCAAGAAGCTCCTTTGCGGCTTTATAGCTTTCGGGATGAACGCCCGTGTTGTCAAGAGCATTTTTGCTCTCGGGAATTCTCAGGAAGCCTGCGCACTGTTCAAAAGCTTTTGTACCGAGCTTAGGAACTTTTTTGAGCTGTGAACGCTCCTTGAATTCACCGTTTTCATCTCTGAAATCGACAATATTCTTTGCTACCGTTGAATTGATGCCCGAAACTCTCGAAAGAAGAGGAACGGATGCCGTGTTGAGGTCAACGCCGACAGAGTTTACCGCATCCTCAATAACGCCGTCAAGAGCGGCGTCAAGCTCCTTCGGAGGCATATCGTGCTGATACTGACCGACGCCGATTGCCTTAGGATCAATCTTAACAAGCTCGGCGAGGGGATCCTGAAGTCTTCTTGCGATTGAAACGGCACTTCTGAGAGAAACGTCATACTGCGGGAATTCCTGAGCGGCAAGCTTTGATGCCGAATATACGGAAGCACCTGCCTCGCTGACTACCATATATGAAACATCGGCATTGATCTCACGGAGCACCTCCGCAGCGAAAATTTCGGTTTCTTTTGAAGCTGTTCCGTTGCCGATGGAAATGCAGTTGACGGAATGCTTTGCGATAAGCTTCTTTATAAGCTCCTTCGCCTGATTTCTCTGAGCATCGGAGTGAGTGACATAGATAACGCCCGTGTCAAGAACCTTTCCCGTTGCATCAACAACCGCAACCTTGCAGCCCGTTCTGTAACCGGGATCAAGTCCGATAACGACCTTGCCCTTGACTGGAGGCGCAAGAAGAAGCTCCTTTGTGTTAAGAGCAAACACCTTGATTGCGCTTGCGGCGGCGTTTTCGGTGAGCATGTTTCTGATCTCTCTTTCAATTGAAGGATAAATCAGTCGGTCATATGCGTCTGCGCCTGCTTCTCTGACTGTTTCCGTGCAGGGTGAGCCTGCGGGGTTGAGAGTTGCGCTTGTGATAACATTTGCAGCCTTGACGGCATCAAGAGTAACGCTGACTTTGAGGAACTTTTCACGCTCGCCTCTGTCAATGGCAAGAACTCTGTGCCCTGCAATCTTGCTGACGGGTTCACTGTATTCGTAGTAATTTGTATATACGCTTTCTGTATCCTTATCTGCGGCAGTCGTTGAAATAACACCGATTACCGAAAAAAGATTTCTGAGTCTGCGTCGAATATCTGCATCGTCGGAGATGTTCTCTGCGATGATATCCATAGCGCCCTTCAATGCATCCTCTGCGGTTACAACACCCTTTTCTTCGTTTATGAATTCAGCCGCCATTTCAAGCGGAGCAGGGGAATCGGCTTTCTGCTCATAGATAGCATCGGCAAGGGGCTCAAGTCCTTTTTCTCTTGCAACCGAGGCTCTTGTTTTTCTCTTGGGTCTGAACGGTCTGTAAATATCCTCGATCTCGGTAATCGTCGATGCATTATCGAGAGCGGCGGAAATTTCATCTGTCAGCTTTTCCTGACCGGCAATAAGAGCCCTGACCTCTTCTCTTCTTTTGTCAAGATTGCGAAGATATTCAAGCCTTTCCGAAAGCTCTCTGATGATCTGGTCATCAAGCGTTCCGTGAGCTTCTTTTCTGTATCGTGCAATAAAGGGGATGGTGTTTCCGTCGTCGATTAGCTTGACCGTGTTTTCGACCTGCCAGCTCTGGAGTTTGAATTGTGCCGTTAATTCTTTGATAATATCCATTGTTTCACCTTATAAATTGATTTTGATTTGTCTTATGTCTTTTCCCAGGAAAAGGAGAGAAGTATAACCGCCGATTATTCTTGAGGTAACTCTCTGAGTGTATTTTGCTTCAAGCTCGTTTTTGGTCAGATTTGTGCTGATTATAACGGGCTTTGAACGGTTAAGACGGGTGTTTATTATGTTATAAACAGCGGCAACCGTAAATTGCGTTGAGAATTCGGAGCCGAGGTCGTCGATAATCAGCAGGTCGCAGTCGAGAATTTCTTTTTCTCTTTCTCCGCTGTTGTTGTGGCTGAATTTTTCTCTTTCAAGTGAAGAGAGGATATTCTGCGCCGAGTCATAAATAACTCTGAATCCGTTTTCAGCAACCGTATTGGCTATTGCAAGAGAAAGATGAGTCTTTCCGAGCCCCGTTGCACCGTGAAGATAAAGACTTTCGGAATCCGTGCCGAAATCCTCCGCATAGCATTTGCAGTATTCAAAAATCTCGCTCATTCTCTTTCTCGGTGAAACTCCCGTTGTATTGTCTGCAGGAAGGGGATAGAAGTCAAGGTTGAAATTTGAAAAAGTGCAGTTTGCGCTCGGCGAAACCGAAGCAAGCGAATCCTTGGCGATATCTTTGAGAATCTGAATCCTGCATTCGCATGCATATCCGCCGACAAAGCCCGTATCCTCGCATTTTTTGCAGGTATAAGGCGTGTCGAGATAGTTTTCGGGATATCCGTTTTCGACAAGTGTCGTTCTGATGACTTTTTGCAGAGCCTCATTCATTTCTGAAAGCTGCCTTATATAATCCTGAGCATCCTTGCCCATACCGAAGGCTTTGACAACTGCAAGCCCCGTTTCGGCAAGCTTAGCTTCATATTTGGTTATTTCGGGAATCTTATCCGTAACCTCCATGTGATGTGCAAGCTGGATTCTCTGAGCCTTGCTTCTTCTGCCCTCGATGATCTGTGTTGCTTTCAGGAGCGTATCTTTACCGTAACTCATTGTTTTTTCTTCCTTTTGTTATAAACTAATGAACCGTGAAGTGAACGGTTTTCAAATTCATCGAGATTATACGATGCGTTTCTGCCGTTCTGAGGTTCGGAATTTTTTGATTTAACGGGTTGTGAAGCTGTTGATGTGTTGACCTTTCCTGCCTCAACATCAGCAGGTGATTTGTAACCTGCGTTTTGCCACGATGTAAGGATTCTGTCAATATATTTGAAATTCAGCTTGCCGGTATGCTCTGCCATTTCTTCATAAGCCAGAATAATCATTTCGGTTGAGAATTTCATTGACGAGCTCCATTTACGGAGATATTCCGATTGCTTGACAGTCGGTCTGGGATTGTTTAACCCTGCATTCTGAGCAAGCTCTCGCCATATGTTGTTTGCCGATTTAAGGGCGGCGATCTGTTCGGCGGCTTTTTCCAGAGTGTCAACCTCTCTGTTGCCCCAATCCCTTCCGACAGCTTCTATATAACCGTAATTCGTTTTGCCGACGGAAACGCAGTATTCAATCAGCATGAAAAGAACCTCTGTCGGTAAACCGTAATGGTCATGAAGCAGAAGGAGAGTGCATTGACCGTCATATCCGATCGTTCTGCCGAGCTTTGTCTGAGCTTCATTGAAAAGATAACCGATTTCCGGAGATTCGTCGATTCTTGTTGCAATCTCAGAGCTTGAAGGCTTTGAAGGAATGACCGATACTTCGGCTTTTGCAGGCGCTTCGGTTACTGCTTCAACTTTATTGTCGGGTACTGAAACTTTGTTCTGTTCAACTGTCGACGCCTTGGGGACAGCCGTTTCAGCTTTTCCGTCTGAAGCAAGAACACCGGTAAGGATCCAATACTGAAGATAATCCTCTGCATCATCTTTGCTGATTTTCAAAGCAGAGCACATAGCGTCAATGTCAGGATTATCGGGTGATGTTCTGAGTATCCAGAGAAGAACTTTCAGCTGATGTCCCGTTGCAAGCCTGATATGCTTATCAACTATATCTGTCGGAACAGCGAATATTGATTTGAAAGAAGCCGGATTAACGGAATAACTCATTATTTTACAACTCCATTAAAAAAATAGCGGAAACTCAAAATATTATAACATAAATTCGGGATGAATTAAAACATTTTTTTGATAAAATTTCAACTTTTTCTCCAATAAATATAATACATTAATATAATACAATCTGTTGTGGTCTGAAAATAATCCGTACACAAGCGGTTAGTCAAAAACAACAAAAAGAAAAAGAGACTGCCGAAAAGCAGTCTCTTAATCATGCGTTTAAATCAAACGGCTCTTGTAACCTTACCCGAGCGAAGGCAGCGTGTGCAAGCATAAACTCTCTTGGGAGTTCCGTTTACAACGGCCTTGACTCTTTTAACGTTGGGCTTCCATGTTCTGTTTGAACGTCTGTGAGAGTGGGAAACCTGAATGCCGAATGACACATTTTTACCGCAGAAATCACATTTTGCCATGTGTCACACCTCCTTTTTAGTCATTAACAGATGATATATTAGCAGATTATTTATCAAATTGCAAGTGTTTTTTTATATTTTTTGAAATTTTAAAAAATTTAATTTTTTTTAATTTATCTATTGCTTTTTTTCAGTGATTGATATATAATAACAACAGAACATTTGTTTGATTGAATCGGAGGTATGAATTATGGCAGATAAAAAGAAGGCTCTTGAAACAGCTCTTGCCCAGATCGAAAAGGCTTACGGCAAAGGAACGATCATGCGACTCGGCGAAAACAGCGGAATGAATGTTGAAGCAATTTCAACGGGTTCGATCTCTCTTGATGCCGCAACAGGTATCGGCGGAATGCCCAAGGGCAGGATTATTGAAATATACGGTCCTGAATCTTCGGGTAAAACAACTCTTGCTCTGACCGTTATTGCAGAAGCTCAGAAGCAGGGCGGAGAAGCTGCGTTCATCGATGCTGAGCATGCTCTCGATCCGAGCTATGCTTCAAACCTCGGCGTTGATGTTGATTCTCTTCTTGTTTCTCAGCCCGACAACGGCGAGCAGGCTCTCGAAATCGCAGAAGCACTTGTTCGTTCAGGCGCTCTCGATGTTGTTGTTATCGACTCCGTTGCCGCTCTTGTTCCCCGTTCGGAAATTGAAGGAGAGATGGGCGATTCTCATGTCGGCGCTCATGCAAGACTCATGTCGCAGGCTCTTCGCAAAATTGCAGGTGCCGTTGCTAAATCGAATACTATTATTATATTCATTAATCAGCTTCGTGAAAAGGTCGGCGTTATCTACGGTAATCCTGAGGTAACAACAGGCGGCCGTGCACTTAAATTCTATTCGACAATGCGAATTGAAGTCCGCCGTTCCGAAGCTCTTAAAGGCGCAGGAAATGAGATCATCGGTAACAGAACAAGAGCAAAGATCGTAAAGAATAAGGTTGCTCCTCCCTTCAAGGAGGCTGAATTTGACATTCTCTACGGCAGAGGAATCTCGAGAGACGGTGAAATCGTCGATCTCGGCGTAAAGTTCGGCATTATTCAGAAGAGCGGTGCTTGGTTCTCTTACGGAGATATGCGTCTTGCACAGGGCAGAGATAACACGAGAGAGCTTCTCATAAACAATCCCGAGCTCTTCAATGAGATCAACGACAAGGTTGTTGCGGCTCTCAAGGAAGCATCCTCCACTAATAAGACCCGCAAGACTCCCGGATCCGCCGCACCCGAGGCTCCCGCTCCTCAGGTTATGTCTAAGGCGAGTGCGAGAGCGAAGCTTGACATTGTTGTTGACGATGACGATTGATAAATGAAAATTGACATAAATAAGGGAAAACAGAATAAGATACATATCTTATGCGATGGTGAATATTCCTTCACCGTTGATGCTGAGTATTGGTTCAGTTGTCCTTATTGCGGAAAAAATATGATCGATGAAGAGGAGCAGGCGGCGTTTCTGAATGCCGTCGGCTCCCGCTCTGCTTTTATTGCAGGGCTGAGATTGCTTTCTTACCGTGATCACAGCGAAAAAGAGCTTGTTCTCAAGCTCACTCAGAAAGGACATAAAAAAGATTACGCTCAGAATGCTGTTGCTTTGCTTAAAGAATACCGTTATATCGACGATGAAAGAACCGCAGAAATCTATGCAAAGGATCTTTTTGAGCGAAAAGGAATGAGCATTAACGGCATTGTCAATGAGCTTTGCAGAAAAGGTATTTCAAGAGAAATTGCAGTCAATACCGTTGAAAAACTTGACAACGATCCGATTTTGCGTATTATAGATTTATTGAATAAAAAATATTCTCGCTGTCTTTCTGACGAAAAAGGCATCCGCAAAGCTGTTTCCGCACTTCAGCGCCTCGGCTACAGATGGTCGGATATCAGATGTGCTTTGAGTCAGTACGAAATCGAAACGGAGGAAGAATAAATGTATAAGATTGGTATGATCTCTCTCGGTTGTCCCAAGAATCAGGTCGATGCCGAAAGAATGCTTGCTCTGCTTGATAAAAATGAATTTGAGATCGCCGATTGCTATGAAGGTGTCGATGCCGTTATCGTCAACACCTGCGGATTCATCGACGATGCAAAGAGAGAAGCCATTGAAAATATCCTTGATATGGCTCAGCTCAAAGAAGAGGGTACCGTCAAAAAAATTATCGTAACAGGCTGTCTTGCTCAGCGTCATCAGGAAGAAATTTTTACGGAGATACCTGAGGTCGATGCCGTTATCGGTATCGGCTCAAACGGCAACATTGCAGATATTGTCAAGAAGGTGATTGAGGGCGAGAAAATCTATGATATGCCTGCCAACACCGAGCTTCCTCTTGTCGGCGAAAGGCTTTTGACAACGCCGGAATACTGGTCATATCTGAAAATTGCCGACGGTTGCTCAAACAGATGCACTTACTGTGCCATTCCTTCGATCAGAGGCGATTTCAGAAGCGTTGAATTTGAAACTCTTGTTGACGAAGCAAAGGCTCTTGCCGATGCCGGAACAAAGGAGCTTATCCTCATCGCTCAGGATACGACCAATTACGGCATGGATTTATACGGTAAGCTCAGGCTTCCCGAGCTTCTTGACGCTCTTTGTGAAATTGACGGAATCGAATGGATCAGACTGCTTTATTGCTATCCCGATAAGATTACAGACGAGCTTCTTGAAACCATGGCTCGTCAGCCCAAGGTTTTGCATTATATTGACCTTCCTCTTCAGCACGCTGATGATAAGATCCTTAAAGCGATGAACAGAAAAGGCGACAGCGAATATATAAGAAACACAATTTCACGCATCAGAGAAGCTATGCCCGATGCGGTTATCAGAACTACCTTCATTATCGGCTTCCCCGGTGAGGGCGAAGAAGAATTTGAAAATCTTGCTGAGTTTATCAATGAAATTGAGTTCGACAGACTCGGTTGCTTCTCTTATTCACCTCAGGAGGGAACAACTGCCTATGAGATGGAAGATCAGATCGATGATGAAACAAAGCTTCGCCGTGGTGAGATCATAATGGGAGATCAGCTCGAAATAGTTAATCTCAAAAACCATGAAAAGATCGGCAGTATATATAAGGTTCTCGTCGAGGATTATGACGGATATTCCGACAGCTACAGCGGCAGAACATATATGGATGCTCCTGATATTGACGGAAAAATTGTTTTTACTACCGAAAAGGAATACAACAGCGGCGATTTTGTCGATGTTGAGGTTATCGGTATGAATGAATATGATCTTATCGGAAAAGATATTTCTTGATTTAAGGAGCTGCTGATGAATTTACCGAATAAATTAACTGTTTTAAGAATAATTTTAACCCCGTTTTTTCTCGTTGCCATGCTGACCGAATTCCGTTTTCATTATCTTGTTGCGGCGGCAATTTTTATTGTTGCATCTTTAACCGATATGCTTGACGGAAAAATCGCAAGGAAACATAATCTCATAACGACCTTCGGCAAGCTTTGCGATCCTCTTGCCGATAAAATGCTTACGACTGCGGCGCTTCTTGCATTTATGGAGCTTGATATTTGCAGTGTATGGATCATTATGATTATTCTTACGAGAGAATTTCTTGTCACTTCGTTCAGACTTGTTGCTTCGGCTCAGGGCGTTGTTATTGCGGCAGGCATATGGGGTAAGCTCAAAACAGCAAGTCAGATGGTTTTTTCGATAGTTATAATGTTTGCCGTTCATTTCTTTGAAGCTTATTCGCTTGATTTCAATGTTCTTTCGATCATTTCCAACTGTCTGCTCGGCATAACGGCTGTGCTGACAGTTGTTTCGGGCATCAAATATATTGTTGACGGCATAAAAGTTATTGATATTTCAATGTGATTTTGTTTATTTTCCCGATTGACATTTATTTGCTTAGCGCATATAATTTTATTGATATTTCAAAGCTATCGGCAGGAGAGTAACCGCCTCGGTTCATAACAGAGAGGAAGCAGGCAGCTGAAAATGCTTCTTATGACAGTTCCGGTGAAGTGCACCTGACGGCTTGCGGAGGGAAATTGCAGTATCTCCGTGCGTATGATCTGCGTTAAAGATCCGGTATGCATTTTATGCATCTTCTGAGTTATAAACAGGAGTGGAACCGCGTTATTTACGCCTCCGTAGTCTTTTTGACTGCGGAGGATTTTTTGTTTTTCGGAGGTGTTCGGATGTTCAGACAGCTTAGAGAAGATATTGCGTGCGTCAAGTCGAGAGACCCTGCTGCAAGATCTGCTCTTGAAATCTATTTTTTATATCCGGGTCTTAAAGCGATCAGGCTTCACAGACTCGCCAATTGGTTTTACAATCATAAAATGTTCTTTATGGCAAGATGGATCTCTCAGTATGCCTCGAAAAGAACGGGTATTGAAATTCATCCCGCCGTTCAGATAGGAAAAAGATTTTTTATTGACCACGGAACGGGCGTTGTTATCGGCGAAACCGCAGTTATCGGTGACGATGTCACGATCTATCAGGGTGTAACCCTCGGCGGTACGGGCAAGGATACGGGAAAGCGCCATCCGACCATCGGAAACAATGTCATGATCGGTGCCGGCGCCAAGATTCTCGGACCTCTTGAGATAGGCGATAATTCAAGAATTGCCGCCGGTGCGGTCGTTCTTCATGATATTCCTCAGAACTCGACTGCTGTCGGCGTTCCTGCAAGGGTTGTTAAGAAGGACGGCATCAGAGTCGATGACCTCAATCAGGTTGATATTCCCGACCCCGTAGCTCAGGAAATTGCAAGGCTTGAAGCGGAAATAATCTTGTTAAAGAGTCAGATAAATAAGGAGAATTGAACATGAAAATTTTTAACACGCTTACAAAAGAAAAGGTAGATTTTGTTCCCATTAAGGAAGGAGAAGTCAAGATCTATGCCTGCGGACCGACAGTATATAATTTTATTCATATCGGTAACGCAAGACCGATCTGCGTATTTGATGTTCTTCGCAGATATCTTGAATACAGTGGCTATAATGTAACCTTCGTTCAGAACTTTACGGATATTGATGACAAGATCATCAAGCGTGCAAACGAAGAGGGCACGGACTATGAAACCGTTTCCAAGAAGTATATTGAAGAATTCTGGACTGACGCAAACGGTCTTAATTTCAGACCCGCAACCGTTCATCCTCTTGCTACCGAGAATATTGACAAGATAATTGAAATTGTCAGCGGTCTTATCGATAACGGTCATGCTTACGCAGTTGACGGCGATGTTTATTTCAGCACAAAAACTTTCGATGAATACGGCAAGCTTTCTCATCAGCCTCTTGAAGAGCTTGAAGCAGGCGCAAGAATCATGGTAGGGGACATCAAAAGAGATCCCATGGACTTTGCTCTCTGGAAGGCTGCAAAGCCCGGTGAGCCTTACTGGGATTCACCCTGGGGCAAGGGCAGACCCGGCTGGCATATCGAATGCTCAGCGATGGTTTGCAGATATCTCGGTGAAAGCATTGATATTCACTGCGGCGGTCAGGACCTTGTTTTCCCGCATCATGAAAACGAAATTGCTCAGAGCGAATGCTTCACGGGTAAGCCTTTTGCAAAATACTGGATGCATAACGGATATATCAACGTTGACAATGTCAAAATGTCAAAGTCACTCGGCAACTTCAAGACAGTCAGAGACGTTGCTTCCGTTTACGGCTATGAGCCCATCCGTTATCTTATGATTTCTTCGTCATACAGAAGCCCCATCAATTACAGCATTGATATCATTGAACAGTGCAAGGCTTCTCTTACAAGACTTTATACATGCCGTGACAGCATTGATTTTGAGATCAAGAATGCTGCCGAGGGTGAGCTTAATGCATCTGTAAAGGAACAGCTTGACAAGAGAGTTGCTCAGTTCATCGAAGCTATGGATGATGACCTCAACACGGCAGACGGTATTGCCGCTGTTTTCGAGCTTGTCAGAGATATCAACACTCTTGTTGTCGGTAAGGGCGAATCAAAAGCAACCGCCGAATATGCCGCAAAGATATTCGATGAGCTGACAGGTGTTCTCGGTCTTGTTTATAACAGAAAAACAGAGGTTCTTGATGCTGATATCGATGCCATGATTGAAGCAAGAACTCAGGCGAGAAAAGAAAAGAACTGGGCTGAGGCTGACAGAATCAGAGATGAACTCAAGGCTATGGGTATCGTTCTTGAGGATACCGCTCAGGGTGTTAAGTGGCACAGAGAATAATTTCTGACTGAATTTATTGTTGAAAACTCCGCAGAGAGATATACTCAATGCGGAGTTTTGTGTTATTAATGACAAATTTTCCTATTATAGAAATATTTTATAAATAATGCTTGCATTTTGAACGGTATTATGTTATAATCCTTGAGCAAATCACACGCAGGGTTATTTTTATTATAAGTGCGGGTGCAAATCCGTGTTAATATCAGACCTTGCGGCGGTTCGTATCTGACATTGGATACAAAATTAACTTAGGAGGAAAAAATCATGTCAGTAGTATCAATGAAACAATTACTCGAAGCAGGCGTTCACTTCGGTCATCAGACCAGAAGATGGAACCCCAAGATGGCTGAGTACATCTTCACAGAGCGTAACGGCATCTACATCATCGACCTTCAGAAGACAGTCAAGAAGCTCGAAGAAGCCTATATGTTCATCCGTGAGATCGCAGCTGAGGGCGGCGAAGTTCTCTTCGTCGGCACGAAGAAGCAGGCTCAGGATTCCGTTAAGGAAGAAGCTATCCGCTGCGGTATGCCTTATGTAAACGCTCGTTGGCTCGGCGGTATGCTCACAAACTTCAACACAATCCAGAAGAGAATCAAGAGACTTGCTCAGCTCAAGGCTATGGAAGCAGACGGAACTTTCGATCTTCTCCCCAAGAAGGAAGTTACAAAGCTCAACCTTGAAATCGAAAAGCTTGAAAAGTTCATGGGCGGTATCACAGAGATGAAGAAGCAGCCTGCTGCAATGTTCATCGTTGACCCCCGCAAGGAAAGAATCGCTGTTCTCGAAGCAAAGAAGCTCGGTATTCCGATCGTTGCTATCGTTGACACAAACTGCGATCCCGACGAAGTTGACTATGTAATCCCCGGTAACGACGACGCTATCCGTGCTGTTAAGCTCATCGCAGGCGCAATGGCAGATGCAGTTATCGAAGGCAGACAGGGCGAGCAGACAGCTCCCGAAGCAGCATCAGAGGAGGAATAATATAATGGCAGCATTTACAGCTAAAGACGTTCAGGCTCTCAGAGAAAAGACAAACGTCGGCATGATGGATTGCAAGAAAGCACTCGTAGAAGCTGACGGTGATATGGATAAGGCAGTTGAGATCCTTCGTGAGAAGGGACTTGCAACTGCAGCTAAGAAGGCAAGCAGAATCGCAGCAGAAGGCGTTATCGGTCTTTACTCAGACGGCAACGCATCAGCTCTCATCGAGCTCAACTGCGAAACTGACTTCGTTGGCAACGGCCCCGAATTCAAGGCTCTTGCAAATCAGATCGCAAAGACTGTTGTTCTCAGCAAGCCTGCTGACCTCGACGCTCTTCTTGCAACAACAATCGCAGACGGCAATCTCTCAGTTGCCGATGCTATTCAGGAGCTCTTCCTCTCACTTCGTGAGAACCTCAAGCTCCGCCGCTTTGCTCTTGTTGAGGGCACAGCAGTTTCTTACATCCACGCAGGCGGCTCCGTTGGCGTTCTTGTAAGCTTTGACACAAACGCAGCTGACAACGCTGAGTTCGTTGCTATGGGTAAGAATGTAGCTATGCAGGTTGCAGCTATGAACCCCGAATATCTCAGCAAGGAAGATATCTCCGATGACGAGCTTGCAAAGATGAAGTCCATCACAATCGACAGCTCACTCAACAAGCCCGAATCTCTTCCCAAGCCCATTCTCAGAAAGCTCTTTGAAAAGGCTGTCAGCGAGAAGCTCTTCAGCGATGAAGATATCGCTGCTTACGAAGAGCAGAAGAACAACAACTTCCTTTTCAACTTCCTTTCCAAGGAAGCAGTTGCAACTCTTGCAAATCTTGCAGTTGCAGGCAAGGAAGAGTTCGTTAACGATAAGATCTTTGCCGGCGCAGTTGACGGCCGTATCAAGAAGCAGCTCAAGGAAATCTGCCTTCTTGACCAGGCATTCGTCCGCTCAGACCTCTTTGACGGCACAGTTGCAGGCTATGTTGCTGATGTTGCAAAGAAGCTCGGCGCTGAAATCAAGGTTACAGGCTTCGTTCGTCTTGCAAAGGGCGAAGGCATCGAAAAGAAAGAAGACAACTTCGCTGCTGAAGTTGCAAGCATGATGTAATCTCAAATAAATAAATTTTTACGGCTGTTACCGATCGATCGGTAGCAGCCGTTTTTTTGTTTCTTTCTTTTTTAATCAATATGCATTCTGTAATTCTTTACTTTATAAGTCACAGAGCCGTCACGCTTGGAATGTTCGCCAAAGCTTTCAAACTTCAAGCCGCACTTTTCCATAACTCTGCCAGATGCAGGGTTATCAACAGCATGACTTGCCGTGAAATCTTTTACATCGTGAACATTATGTGAAAACTCTATAATTCGCTTTGTAGCTTCGGTTGTATAACCTCTGTTCCAATATTCATATCTTATGTTATAGCCGAACCCCCATGCTCCGTCGTCATTTCCGGCAGGACCTATGCTGATGCTTCCGATAAGAATATTGCCTTCTTTCAACATAATTCCCCAATGGAAATCTTCTTCAACGGGGACTATTTCAGTAATCCATCGAACAGTCTGGCTTATATCGGTATAAAGGGGATAAGACATAAACTTGTTAACTCTCGGGTCGCTGTGCCAAATAAATGCTGTTTCGGCATCTTCGGGGGTTAAGGGTCTTAAAATCAGCCGTTCTGTTTCAAGAACGGGAGTTCTTTCGTAATATAATTCTTGATTTGTTTTATTCATTTTTTACTCCTTTTCTTCGTTTCTATTGCAATAAAAGGTACGGTCATTTCTTCTTCGGTAAGACCTGCGTGAACACCGACAAACTCGTGTTCTTCACGTTCTGTAAACAATGATTTGTTACCTGTGGCAACGGCAAGAAAATCTCCGACAAAATCATAAGTTCTCGGATGAGGTTTACCGAATCCCAAAAGATTTTCTGCAAAGACTTCTTCTTTTGTCATAAGCCTGAAATCATTGCCGAAAAGTTTGTTGAACTCCGTTTCAAATTCTTTCTGCATACCGTCTTTAATAAATAAGCTTATAGCTCTGCTCGGTTCTATTGAAGGCGGAATTTTCAGCATTGAGTAAATTTCAGGGTAATCTTCCAGAAACAAATTCATACTGTTACACAATCCGTGGTCGGCGGTTATGATTATAAGTGAATTTTCTAATTTGTCGCAAAGCTTTTCGACTTCTCTGTTAATATGCAGAATTTGTTCGTGTGCTTCTTGGCTGGTCACTCCGTGACCGTGCATTGCTCCGTCGGGCTGATGCCAGTATGTGTAAATATATTTTTTCTTTCTTCTTTTTGAAAGTCTTTTTACTGTTCTGCAAATATGAGGCACACTTTTTATATGATGCTTTGAAAACGGTGATATGTAAATAGCAGAGCCTTTGCCGTTTACTTCTTCAATGCGCTCAAATATTCTTTTGTAAGGGATATGTTTCCACGCTACATTATAATTTGCAGCAGGTTTACCGTTTTTCTGTAAAGCATTGCGGAATACCGCAACATTTTCGCCTATTTCATCGAAGTATAAATCCCATCCGAGCCAAGCGGTTTCGACAGGAGAGTATCCGCTTTCTATTGCTGTTGTTGCAGCAACGGTTGTTGAGGGGAATACAGACGAAATCGGACACACAAAATGTTTTCTCAGAAAGTCATTTTCGTTCAGGTGTTCGTTGATTGCAGAAACGCCCAAGCCGTCAAAAAGCATTACGATTATATTTTTGTAGTCTTTTTCAAGCAATTTATCAAATTCAGGTAATGTTTTATGTTGGCAGTCTTTAACACCAAAATGGTTTAAAACAGACGAAGCGATTGATAAAATGCTTCTGTCATAATTCGGGTATGTAATCATAATTTACTCCTTTCTCAACACATCAAGCGTGTGATGTGATAAACCGATCAAATCCTGCCTTTCGCAGGTTTTGAAATGGTATTTCAGATACAATTCATAGGTTTCGGTATCCATTTTGTCAATAACTTCACGCATATGGCAGGCATAACCGTCAGTTGCGAGAAAATGCAGTCTTTCTGCATTCAGTTCTTCCGACAGCTCAAATATTTCATCTCTGGTATAGAGCTTGAAAACACCGTGCGGAGGAAAGAACGTTTCAAAGGTTTCGGTGTCAATAAGACCGTCTTCGATGCTTTGCTGAAGCTTATTATTTTTAAAAATTCCCGTTAAAACAGAAGGGTCAACCATACAGTATGCAACAAAAACATAGCCGCCGCTTTTGGTGATTCGCATTGCTTCCGACAATGCTTTTTTCTGCTCTTCAACCGTATAGAGATGATACATCGGACCGAGCAAAAGCGTTATGTCATAGCTTGCATCGGGATATTCAGACAGATCGATTGCGTTGCCTTGTCTGATGCTGATTTTTTCATTCGGCTGTGTTTTTGATTTGAAAACCTCAATGTTATGCTCGATGAGTTCAACCGCATCAACCTCAAAACCCTTTTGAGCAAAGTAATGCGAGTATCTTCCGGTCGCGGCACCGATTTCCATAATTTTCATACCGTCTTTCAGATATTTCTCAATATACTTTGTGGTTGTAAGGAATTCAATTCTTCCGTGTTTGGATAAAAGGCGGGAATCTTCATCGATACGGTTATAGAAATCTACAAGATGATCACCTGTTTTCACAGGTTGCTTTTTGAAAAGTTTCTTTTTGATTAAATCAATCAGTTTCATAGCAATTCTCCTTTGTGTAAAAATTTGGATATAAAAAACGGTGTAAGCATCTGCAGCTGCTTACACCGTTATAAACATATGGAAATATAGTTTTATCTATCCCAAAATGAATATAGAGGTATAAGCCTGCAAGCCGACTTATAATCATGCTGTGCAAGCCAATCCATATCCATATCAAATTTTGAGAAAAGATATGTATTCATAATTTTACCTCTGTTTTTTGTTAATATAGCATATTGAATAATTTAATTCAATGTGAATTTTAACCGAATTTTTGACACAATCGGGTTAATAATACTAATACAAAACACAAAGGAGCGATGATTATGGCAAATCTTACCGCAAAAGAGCTTTCCGCAATTGAAGACCAGCTTAACTGCGAACAGATGCTCATCAAGAAATTCAAGGCGTATGCCGAAGCTGCAACTGACCCTCAGATCAAGACAACCTGCGAAAATATGGCGGCTCGTCACAAGACACATTTTGATACCCTTATGGGTCATCTTTCATAAGGAGGAGAAATATGAATAACTGGAATTGGTCAGACAGAGAAATTATGGATGATGTTCTGACATCACAAAAGCATATCACCGGTGTTTATAACACCTTCTCAAACGAATGCGTCAATCAACAGCTTCAGGCAGATATGATGTCTATCCTCAAGGAAGAGCACAATATGCAGTTTGATGTTTTCTCCGACATGCAGAAAAGGGGATGGTACAGCCCTGCCGCCGCAGAGCAGCAAAAGGTGACCGAAGCCAAGTCAAAATTTGAAGGTATTGCAACTCAGCTTTGATTTTTTTAAGGAGTGTCCGTTTCGGCGGATGCTCCGAAATTTTTTATATAAATATTTAAAAAAAGGGTTGGAAAAAAACAACTTATGATTTATAATAACATTATTATGGGTATTTATGTACCCCTTACAAGGAGAAAGAATATGAGTGAATATTCAGTTTCGCTTGAGAAAGTAATCAAAAATCTGTCTTTGAATATTATTTATACACCCAAGGACGTTTCTGAGATTTTCATAACCTCTCAGGATGTCAACCGTCCGGGTCTTATCCTGACGGGTTTTGATAACTATTTTGACCCCGTTCGCATTCAGTTTATCGGTCTGACCGAGCTTGAATACATAAAAAGTCTTGACAAAGAGCAGTTCATCGAATGCTCGGAAAGATTTCTTTCAAAAAGACCTGCGGCGGTCGTTGTTACCCGAGATCTGAAATGCAGCAGGAAATTTCTTGAAATTGCCGAAAAATATGAAGTTCCGATTCTCGGAACCTCGGAGGCAACCTCAAGCTGCATGGCGGCGGCAATCTCTTATCTCGGCGTTGAGCTCGCTCAGAGAATTACCCGTCACGGTGTTCTCGTTGAGGTTTACGGCGAAGGTGTACTGATTCTCGGTGACAGCGGCGTCGGTAAGAGTGAAACCGCTCTCGAGCTTATCAAGAGGGGACACCGTCTTATAGCCGATGATGCGGTTGAGATCAGAAGAGTATCCAACAAAACTCTTGTCGGCTCAGCACCCGATAACATAAGACATTTCATTGAGCTGCGTGGTGTCGGTGTTCTGAATGCAAGACGGCTCTTCGGTATGGGTGCCGTTAAGCTCACGGAAAAGGTCGACATGGTTATTGAGCTTGAGCTCTGGGACAGCGAGAAGGTATATGACAGACTCGGTCTTGAAAATGAATATACCGAAATTCTCGGCATCAATGTTCCGGTGACGACCGTTCCCGTCAAGCCCGGCAGAAATCTTTCTATGATTATTGAAGCGGCGGCTATGAATAACCGTCAGAAAAAGATGGGTTATAATGCGGCGAGAGAGCTGCTTCACGGTCTCGGAATGACTGATGATGTTGTTCCCGAAAAAAAGGAACTTGATATCTGGCACGATTTTTAAAAATTAAAGGATAAATTTTCTTTGGAGGTAATAAACTATGTACAGAATCGGCGTTGATCTCGGCGGCACCAATATTGCGGTTGGTGTTGTTGACGAAAACATGAAAATTATCGGCAGAGGCAAGGTCAAGACCAGAGCCCCCAGACCTGCGGCAGAAATTTTTGACGATATTGCTCTTGCTGTTGATATGGCAGTCAAGGATGCGGGTATTTCAATGGACGATGTTTCCGTTGTCGGTGTCGGAACACCCGGCTCGGTAAACAAATCAAACGGTAACATTGAATTTTCAAATAACCTTGAATTCAATAATGTTCCCGCAAAGGAAATGCTTGAAGAAAGGATCGGTAAAACCGTTTTCCTTGATAACGACGCCAACTGTGCCGCTCTCGGCGAAGCTGTTGCAGGCGTAGGTAACGGAGTTGAAAACTTTGTTGCAATAACACTCGGAACAGGTGTAGGAAGCGGAATCATCGTCAACGGTAAGATCGTTGTCGGCGTAAACTATTGCGCAGGTGAAATGGGTCATATGGTCATCTCCGTCGACGGCAAGCCCTGCAACTGCGGCAGAAAGGGCTGCTGGGAGTCATATTCATCCGCAACTGCTCTTATTGCTCAGACAAAAGAAGCTATGAAAAACGATCCTGACAGCCTTATGTGGAAGCTTGCGGGCGGAATTGATTCTGTCAGCGGCAGAACAGCTTTTGATGCTATGCGTCAGGGCGATAAGACAGCGGCTGCGGTTGTTGACAGATATATTTACTATCTTTCGGTCGGCATCTGCAATGTTATCAATGCTCTTCAGCCTGAAATTATCTGCATCGGCGGCGGAATCAGCCATGAAGGTGATTATCTTCTCAAGCCTCTTCAGAAATATGTTGATGAACAGAGATACAGCATATATGCCACAAAGCAGACAAAAATCGTTGCCGCTCAGCTCGGTAACGACGCAGGTATTTTCGGCGCCGCACTTCTTGAAGAATAATTATATCCGGAGGATTCAATGAGCTCTTATATTTTACTAAAGCAAAAACTTGATATTCTCGGCTGTGAATATTCCGAAGGTGTTCTTCTTTCGGGATTGACCAGCTTTAAAATCGGCGGTAACGCAGATATGATTCTTTTTCCAGAATCGGAAGAGATGCTTTCTGCCGTTGTCCGTGCATGTAATGAAAATGAAATCAGGTTTTTTGTTCTCGGCAAAGGAAGCAACATTCTTGTTTCTGACGAGGGCTTCAGAGGCGTTGTAATTTCAACCTCAAAGCTTGATAAAATAGAACTCATTGATGAAAACACGATTTACTGCCAGAGCGGAGTGACCTTGTCTAAGCTTTGCCGCTTCGCTCTGGATAATTCTCTCAGCGGGCTTGAATTTGCTTTCGGCATTCCCGGCTCTGCAGGCGGTGCCGCATATATGAATGCAGGTGCTTATAACGGAGAAATGAAGGATGTTCTTTTTAGATGCGACCATGTTTCGTTTGACGGTCAGATTGGTTCATTTTCGGATCTGCAGCTTGATTTGAGCTACAGACACAGCGCATATTCAAGATCCGATAAAATAATAACAGGTCTTTATCTCAGACTTCACAAGGGCGACAAAGAGCTGATCAAAGCCCGAATGGATGAGCTTATGGCAAAAAGACGGGATAAGCAGCCTCTTGAATATCCGAGCGCAGGCAGCACCTTCAAAAGACCTGAGAATAATTTTGCCGGAGCACTCGTTGAACAGTGCGGACTCAAAGGCTTCACTGTCGGAAAAGCTCAGGTCAGCGAAAAACACGCAGGCTTTGTCATCAATATCGGAGGAGCAACCGCCTCTGATGTTATGGGCGTTATTCTCCATTGTCAGTCGGTTGTTTTTGAAAAAACAGGAATACATCTTGAACCTGAAGTTGAATTTATCGGGTAGGAGGTCATTATGTCTTTTTCTTCAGACGTAAAAAGAGAGCTTACAAAAACTGAAAATCTTTTACCCTGTTGCTTTCACGCACAAGTCTACGGGCTTGTGCTTTTTGCTCATTTTTCAAAATATAATCTTTCGATAACAACCGAGAACACGGATGTTTTTGATTTATATTCATCGTATATCAATGATTATTGCGGAGTCAATACATATATAAGTGACGGAAGCAGTAAGAAGCTGACGGCATATGTCAAGACCGATGAAGAGAAATCAAAGGTATTCGATAAGTTCGGTCACAGTCTGAAAGAGGCAACCTTGCGCATTAACAGAGCTAATATCAGCGAGGAATGCTGTTCGTCGTCTTTTCTCAGAGGTGTTTTTCTTGCCTGCGGAACGGTGACTGCACCCGAGAGGGGATATCATCTCGAGTTCGTTGTTCCTTATAAAAAGCTTTGCATGGATTTTATATATTTCCTTGAAGAAATGGGACTTAAGCCGAAATATATCAACCGAAAAGGTAATCATATCGTTTATTTCAAGGACAGCGAAAGCATTGAGGATATTCTTGCCATTATCGGCGCACAGGATGCATCTTTATATCTTATGGGCGTTAAGATCGAAAAAGATGTCAAGAATAAGATTAACAGGAAAATGAATTTTGAGCTTTCCAACATTGACAAGACAATCGATGCGGCGAATGTTCAGATGGAAGCGATCAATTATATAGACAAAAAATGCGGAATCGATTCTTTGCCGGATAATCTTCGTGAGATCGCCCGCTTGAGAATAGAGAATCCCGAAGCGAGTCTGCGTGACCTCGGTCAGCTTATGGACGAGCCACTTTCACGCTCGGGTGTTAATCACAGACTTGCGAAAATCGTAAGCTATGCCGAAAAAATGAAAGCAGGAGAATAATATGGCTTTCACTCATTTGCATGTTCACAGTGAATACAGTCTGCTTGACGGAGCCTGCAGAATCGAACCTATGCTTGACAGAATAAAAAGCATGGGTCAGACCTCTGTTGCCATCACGGACCACGGTGTCATGTACGGAGTGATTGATTTTTATAAAGCTGCATTAAAAAAAGGAATCAAGCCCGTTATAGGCTGTGAGGTTTATGTTGCGGCTCGTTCACGCTTTGATAAGGTTCACGGAATTGATAACGAACGTTATCATCTTGTCCTTCTCTGCAAGAATAATATAGGTTATAAAAACCTGATTAAGCTTGTTTCCGAAGGATGGGTTAACGGATTTTATACAAAGCCCAGAGTAGATAAGGATATTCTTGAAAAATACAGCGAGGGTCTTATCGCTCTTTCGGGATGCCTTGCAGGCGAGGTTTCAAGGAATCTTCTTCAGAATGATTATGATGCCGCAAAGAAAACCGCATTGTGGTATAACAGCGTTTTCGGCGAAGGTAATTATTATCTTGAAATTCAGAATCACGGTCTTGATGAACAGCTCAGAATCAATCCCGAGCTTATAAAACTTTCCAAGGAAACGGGTATACCGCTTGTTGCAACGAACGATGCACATTATGTCGAAAAATCCGACTATAAGATGCAGCAGGTTCTTATCTGCATTCAGACCAACCACACTCTCGGAGAGGATACGGGACTTGAATTCGGCACGGAAGAGTTTTATCTGAAAAGCGAGGATGAAATGCTTGAAGCTTTTCCCGAGTGTCCCGAGGCCGTTGAAAACACGGCGCTGATTGCAGAAAGATGTAATGTTGAATTTGAATTCGGTAAAACAAAGCTTCCTCATTTCGAGGTTCCCGATGGATGGGACCATTTTGACTGGTTTTCAATGCTTTGTCATAAAGGTCTAACGGAAAGATACGGCGAAAACCCTCCCGAAGAATATAAAGAAAGACTTGAATATGAGCTCGGCGTAATAAATCGTATGGGATATGTTGATTATTATCTCATCGTTCACGATTTTATCCGTCAGGCAAAGGAAATGGGCATTCCCGTCGGTCCCGGCAGAGGCTCGGGTGCGGCGAGCATTTGTGCTTACTGCATCGGAATTACGGGAATCGATCCGATGAAGCATAGTCTTCTTTTTGAACGCTTTCTCAATCCCGAGAGAGTCAGCATGCCCGATTTCGATGTTGACTTCTGCTTTGAGAGAAGAGGCGAGGTCATTGATTATGTTATCGAGAAATACGGTGCCGACCATGTTGCTCAGATAGTTACCTTCGGAACTCTTGCCGCAAAGCTTGCCGTCAGGGATGTCGGCAGAGCCATGGGAATACCTTATTCCAAGGTCGATAACATTGCAAAGCAGATACCCAACGAGCTTAATATCACTCTCGACAAAGCCTTGAAGCGCTCTGTTGAGTTCAGAAATTTATACGAGAACGATGTTGAAGCGAAAGAGCTTATTGATCTTGCAAGAAAGATCGAAGGTATGCCCCGACATGCTTCAACTCATGCGGCAGGCGTTGTTATAACTCATGACCCTGTTGAAAGCTATGTTCCGCTTGCTAGGAACGATGAGGCTGTTGTCACTCAGTTCCCGATGACAACCCTTGAAGAGCTCGGGCTTTTGAAAATGGACTTCCTCGGACTGAGAACCTTGACGGTTATCAGTTCAGCCGAAAAAATGATCAGAAAAAATAATCCAGCATTTGACATCAATAAAGTCAGCCTTGAAGATAAAGCTGTTTTTGAAATGATGTGTTCTGCTCAGACAGAGGGTGTGTTCCAGTTTGAATCGGCAGGCATGAGAAGCGTTCTTTCTCAGCTTAAACCCGAAAGCATTGAGGATCTGATTGCGGTTATCTCTCTTTACCGCCCAGGTCCGATGGATTCGATTCCGACATATATCAGAAACAGACATAACCCTTCGATGGTTTCCTACAAAACACCCGAGCTTAAAAATATTCTTGATGTAACCTACGGCTGCATGGTATATCAGGAGCAGGTCATGCAGATATGCAGAGAGCTTGCCGGCTATTCTTACGGCAGAGCAGATATTGTCCGCAGAGCGATGAGCAAGAAAAAGCATGATGTCATGCTTAAAGAGAGAGAGAATTTTGTTCACGGCATGAAGGATGAAAACGGTAATATAATTTGCGAGGGTGCGGTCAGAAGAGGTGTCAGCGAAAGGGTTGCAAATGAAATATTTGATGAAATGATGTCGTTTGCTTCCTATGCTTTTAATAAAGCTCATGCTGCCGCCTATGCTTATGTTGCTTATCAGACGGCATATCTGAAGTGCCATTATCCTTGTGAATTTCTCGCCGCTCTTCTGACGAGCTTCCTTGATAACACCAACAAAGTCGTTCAGTATATCAATGAATGCTCAAGGCTCGGAATTAAGATTCTTCCGCCTCATGTTAATGAAAGCGACGACTGTTTTTCTGTTTCAGACGGAAACATTCATTTCAGTCTTACCGCTGTCAAAAACCTCGGCAGAGGCTTTATCAAACGCCTTGTAGGAGAAAGGGAAGCAAACGGTAAATTCTCTGATTTCTATGATTTCTGCAAGCGGATGTACGGCAAGGATTTTAACCGCAGAGCCATTGAAAGTCTTATCAAATGCGGTGCGTTTGACGGAATGGGTGCAAACCGCAGGCAGATGACACTTGTTGTTGACAATATTATTGAAGAACTTGAAAGCGAAAAAAGAAGAAATGTTGACGGTCAGATAGGATTTTTTGACCTTACATCCTCATTTGAGGAAGAAGAAAATATTTCATCTTCATTCAGCTATCCCGATGCAGAAGAATTTCCGAAAAACATTTTATTGAGATATGAAAAAGAAGTTGCGGGAATGTATCTGTCCGGTCATCCCGTTGCGGATTATTTGTCTGTTTCGGAAAAGCTGAAATGTGCAACGGTTTCCGATATTATCGGTGAAGAAAGATATAAAGATAATGAAAGAGTCCTTCTTCTCGGGCTTATCAGCTCTGTAAAGAAAAAAATTACAAAGAACGATTCTACAATGGCTTTTCTCGGTTTTGAGGATAATACGGGCGGAATCGAGGCAATTGTTTTCCCGAAAACACTTTCGGATAATCCTGCAATGATCGTTGAGGGGAATATTGTTCTTCTCAGAGGAAGAGTCAGCATGAGGGAAGACGAGGATACAAAAATTGTTTGTGAATCTGTTGAGAAGATTCCTTCACTTGATGAGATCAAAGCTCCCGAAAAAGCGGAAGAAAAAAAGCCCTCGGGCAAAAAAACGAGAGGACTTTTCCTTCGTTTTGACAGTGCTTCTTCTCCTCAGATCGAATGTTGCCGAAAGCTTCTTGCGATTTTTGACGGAAGTGTTCCGCTTTATTATTATTTTTCCGATGTTAATAAATATAAGGGAAATCCTATAGGGCAGAATATTGATGTCAACCCGATTTTGCTGCGTGAACTCAGAAAGATTCTCGGCGAAACAAATGTTATTTTTAACGAATAACTTTTTTGTCAAAATCAGTCATAATAATTGACTTTATGTTTGAAAAAGTGTATTATATTTCGTGAACAATTTTAAGGAGAGTATTTATAATGAAAACAATCGGTGTTTTAACAAGCGGCGGCGACGCTCCCGGCATGAATGCGGCAATCCGTGCCGTTGTCAGAACAGCATGCGAAAACGGAATGAAGGTTTACGGTATCAACAGAGGCTATGCAGGTCTCATTGAAGAGGATATCCGTGAGCTTAACATCAGAAGCGTTTCCGATATTATTCATAGAGGCGGAACAATGCTCTATTCCGCAAGATGCCTTGAGTTCAAGGAAGAAGCCGGCATGAAGAAGGCGATTGAAACCTGCCATAAATTCGGCATTGAAGGCATCGTTGTTATCGGCGGCGACGGTTCGTTCAGAGGTGCAAGAGACCTTTCTCTCAGAGGTGTTCCCTGCATTGCTATCCCCGGAACAATCGATAACGATATCGTCAGCACAGATTATACCATCGGCTATGATACATGCCTTAACACAATCATGCAGATGGTCGACAGAGTCAGAGATACCGTTGAATCCCACAGCCGTTGCATTGTTGTTGAGGTCATGGGTAACAGATGCGGTGACCTTACTCTTAATGCAGGTATCGCAGTCGGCGCAACAGCCATTGTCATTCCCGAGATCAGCTGCGACATTGAGAAGCACGTTATCGAAAGAATCAAGAGAACTCAGAAAACCGATAAAAAGCATTTCATTGTTATGGTTGCTGAGGGTATCGGCGGCGTTGAAGCTCTTGCAAGAAAGATAGAGCAGGAGTGCGGCGTTGAATCGAGAGCTATCGTTCTCGGCCATGTTCAGAGAGGCGGTTCGCCCACAGTTAAGGACAGAGTTGTTGCAAGCCAGATGGGCTATTATGCCGTTCAGAAGCTTATTTCAGGCGAAAGCAACCGAGTTATCGTTCTTAAGAATGACAGCATCACCGACTATGATATCTATGAAGCTCTTTGCATGAAGAAGTCTGTTGATGATCAGCTCTATAAGGTTGCACACGAAATTTCAATCTGAGGTAAAAGATGATATCTTCTGAATTTTTTCAGCTTCGCAAAAAGATAATTGCGAAAGATTTTAAATCACTAAACGATATGCAGAAAAAGGCGGTCCTTTCTACGGAGGGACCGCTTTTGGTGCTTGCAGGTGCAGGAAGCGGTAAAACAACCGTTCTTGTCAACCGAATAGCCAATATAATCAAATACGGCAAGGCTTATTTCAGCGACTATGTATGCTGTGAACCGAACGACAGCGAAATGGCACTTATGCGTGCAGTTGCCGACGATATTGTTGAAGATGTTTTTGATATTGAGCATCTTCTTAAAGTCGACGCTGCAAAGCCTTGGGAAATTCTTGCCATTACCTTTACCAACAAAGCTGCAGGCGAGCTCAAGGATCGTCTTGAAAAGATGCTCGGTCCCGATGCTCTCGATATCTGGGCTAGCACATTTCATTCAGCATGTGTCAGAATTCTGAGAAGAAACGCTGAATATATCGGCTTTTCTTCAAACTTCACGATTTATGATACGGATGACAGCAAGAGGGTTATCAAGGACTGCATCAAGCAGCTCGGCTTCAGCGATAAGATCATCACTCCCAAGGGTGTTCTTTCAGAGATCAGCAGAGCCAAGGATATGATGATTTCTCCTGCTGAATATATCAAAGAAAACTATCTTGATCTGAGAAAACGGAATATCGGTTCAGTATATGAAGCTTATCAGACAAGGCTTAAAAACGGAGATGCGATGGACTTTGACGATATAATAGTCAATACCGTTCGTCTGCTTCAGAATAATCCCGATGTTCTTTCGTACTATCAGCGCCGTTTTAAATACATAATGGTTGACGAGTATCAGGACACTAACCATGCTCAATATCTTCTTACATCGCTTCTTGCAGGCGGATACGGCAATATCTGCGTAGTCGGCGATGATGATCAGAGTATTTATAAATTCAGAGGCGCAACGATTGAAAACATTCTCAGCTTTGAGCATGAATATTCAAACGCAAAGGTTATCCGTCTTGAACAGAATTACCGTTCGACGCAGAATATCCTCGATGCCGCAAACAAGGTTATCGCCAACAACGAAAACCGAAAGGGAAAGAATCTCTGGACCGATAACGGCAGGGGAGAGCTTGTTGTTTATCATACCGCCGAATCCGACAGAGATGAAGGCTTCTATATTGCCGATAAGGTGCTTGACGGCATCAGAAACGGCAGGAAATACAGCGATTTTGCGGTTCTTTACAGGATGAATTCTCAGTCGAACCTTGTTGAACAGTCTTTCGTCAGAATGGGTATTCCTTACCGCATCATCGGCGGCCATAAGTTCTACGACAGAAAAGAGATCAAGGATGCACTTGCGTATCTGAGCGTAATTGCAAATCCCAATGACGGAGTCAGACTCCAGAGGATTATCAATGAACCCAAGAGGGGAATCGGTGATACATCTGTTGCTGCTGCTCAGGAAATCGCAGACGCACTCGGCGAAAGTCTTTTTGATGTTATCAAGTCAGCCGATCAGTTTCCTAAGCTCAGCCGATGCGCAAAAAAGATGCGTGAGTTTGCTGACATGATCGAAGGATTTATTGAAGATATGGACTCCCTTGAGCTTTCCGAGCTTTTCAAGAAGGTTATGGGGGACACGGGATATATTCAGTATCTTGCCCTTGACAAGGAAACATATGAGGACAGAGCTGCCAACCTTGATGAACTTTCCAACAACCTTCTCCGTTTTTCAAGAGATAACGAGGAAGCAACGCTCAACGATTTCCTTCAGGAAGTTGCTTTGATGACTGATATTGATAATTATAACGCAGATGCCGAAACGGTTGTCATGATGACTGTTCACTCTGCAAAGGGACTCGAATTCCCCGTTGTTTTCCTTGCGGGAATGGAAGAAACGATTTTCCCGTCAATGATGTCCTCTATGGGCGGTGACGGAGAGATCGAAGAGGAACGCAGGCTTGCATATGTCGGAATCACAAGAGCAAAACAGCAGCTTTATCTGACAAGAGCAAGAACGAGAATTCTTTTCGGTTCAACTAAATTCAATCCTCCGTCACGCTTTATCAATGAAATTCCGGATAATCTTCTTGAAAAGACGGGCGAGATACTCTCGAGAGGCCCGTCAGGAGCTTTTTCGGGAGGTCAGTCATTCGGTATACCTTCCCAGGCTTCAAGAGCTCAACAGCCCTCCAGAGGCTTCTCTGCTTCTTCTGCTGCATTTAATCCGCCCAAAAAGAACGAAACTCAATTCAATGTCGGTGACACGGTTGTTCATAAGGCATACGGCGAGGGTATTGTTCTGAGTGCGAAACCAATGGGAAATGATACTCTTCTTGAAATCGCATTTACGGGTGCAGGCACTAAGAAGATCATGGCTAACTATGCAAAAATAGAAAAGAAATAAACAAATCCACCGTTGTTGTTTCAGCGGTGGATTTTATCTTTATCATAAAAATCGGACTTGCTCATATAATTTACCATAATGATATAAAACGGAGGTAAAAAATGGGCAAGTCAAAAAACAAATATAAAGTTTATAACGGAAAAATTATCAAAGAATTTCTTGAGAATTCAAGGTTTTTCATTCTTATTGCATTGTTCGCTTTCGGAATAATCTTCGGAGCAGTAACGATCGGAAAAAGCGGAAGTATAACCAATGAAATAAAGGAATTGATAAGTAATTTCACAATGCTGAGGGCAGGGCAGGGGATGCTTGAAAATTTCTGCAATTCCCTTTTTGTCAACTTGTTTTTCGGCGGATGTTCGGTTTTTCTTGCATTCTCAATTATCGGTTATCCGTTTATAATGATCCTTCCGTTTGTCAGAGGTGTTGCGGTCGGTGCAGTCAGCGGTTATTTATATTCTGCATATAAGCTGACAGGGCTCGGATACAGCCTGCTGATGATTTATCCCGCAGCCCTGATAAGCGTAACGGCATTGATCTTCATATTTAACGAAAGCTGTGAATATTCATCAAACGCATATCTGAAATCTATCACGGGAAAAGGAATTTATAAAAAGGATGAAACAAAAATATTTTTAATTAGGCAATTGATATTTATCGGAATAACAGCAGCAGGCGCATTGATCGATGCAGTCAGTGCAATGTTATTCTCCCGATTTTTTGTTTTTTGAAAGCTGATTCAGCGGATTTGAGTCAACAGCCGCTTTAAGCTGCTCATTATAAACATGGGTATAGATTTCGGTTGTTGAAAGGTTTTCATGACCGAGAATTTCTTTGAGCTGCAGAGGATCTACATTTCCGTATTGATACATAAGAGTGGCGGCGGTGTGACGAAGCTTATGCGTCGAAAATCCCATTCCCGCAAGACCGCTTCTTTCAAGGCAGCCTTCAACAATTTTCTGAACGGTCTGTCTGCTGATCCGGTTCTTCTGCTTGCTGATGAAGAGTGCATCTCTGTCTTTAAGTCCGTCTGCAGGTCTGACACGAAGATATGCTTCAATTGCATTCACACATGCATTGTTTAAATATATTGTTCTTTCCTTATTGCCTTTTCCGAGAACACGAAGAGTGTTATCGTCCTTGATATCAGAAAGATTGATTCCGACTAGCTCCGAAAGACGAAGCCCGCAGTTAAGGAAAAGAGTCAGAATGCAATAATCACGCTCTTTGAATTTTCCGTCAACGCTCTCAAGGAGAGCAACGCTTTGTTCAAGGCTGAGATATTTGGGCAGACCTCTTTTCGTCTGAGGAGATTCAAGATGCATAACGGGATTTTTTTCAATATAGCTGTTTACTTCGAGAAATCTGTAAAATCTCTTTATAGCAACAGCTTTTCTTGCTCTCGCATTGGAACTGTTTTTTCTCTCGCTTCTGCAGTAGGCGAGAAAAGCGTATGCGTCGTTGAGAGTAATGTTAAAAATAATGTCATCGGTCAAATCGGAAATACCGATCTCCTCAAACGGAATGTTCTTATCAACAAGACCCCGTGACCGTTTTATATATCTGAAAAACATTCTCAGATCAGAAGCATATTCAAGAATGGTCAGTTCCGATTTATTCTTGATTGCGGAAAGATATTCGAGATATCTTATAACAGTAATGGGGAGAGTAACAATTTCTTCTCGTCGCATGATTTAACTCCTTATTGTACAACCTGCTGAAATTTTAGTATCTAATTATACAAAATAAATGTTTTGTGTAAGTTAGGGGAGAGAAAACATTAAAATATACTATAATTGGTATAAATATATATTATCAGTCTTTTTCTGTTAGCGGCAGGATTCCGCCTATATCAGTTAACGGTTTATCGGTCAGCTCTATGATTTCAATATTATGCTTTGCAGTAAAATCTATTATCTTATTATAATCGTCATGGCTTTCGATTCTTCCGTTTACCGCCAGCTTGTCCGACGATATCTTTCCGCAACATCCTCCGATGAATCCGTAACCGTATCCTTTCAATCGAATGGAGCCTTTTGAAATGAACAGAACATCGTTCAGAAAATTTCCAGCGGCTCTATAGATGGATTCATCATCGGTAATAATGGCGTTTTCGTGGACAGCACAGATTGAACAGCCGGTATAACCTTGGTTGACATTTATAACCGTCATATCATTGTTATAAGCGAATTCAAGGATTTCGTCTGCTATTGTCTTTTTGTTCAGAAATATTTTATTGCCGATTATCTTGCAATTAAGAATAACATCATCCGGATATTTTTTTCCGAGGACTGCCCCGATCCGCTTTATTTTAAATTTTTTATCCGACTCCCCTGAAAACAAATGTTCGTCAGGAAGAAATAATATGTCTTTTCCAAGATGAAGAAGCTGCAAATCAGCATGAGAACTGACCGGTTCGGGCAGATTATCGGATTTCTTTATTTTATATGTATTTATTCCGAGGGAGTTCAGCTTATAAATCGTTTCATGAGCATCTTCGCTGACAGCAACCGCTGCAACCTCCCCTTTCGGCAGGTTCGGATTTTCAACAAACATAATTAAATTGCTGCCTCATATGCTTCATTAATGTTTCTGACTCCTACTATTTCAATATTTCCTTTAAAACCGTCGGATAAAGTCTTCAGGTTATGTTTGGGTATAATGCATCGATTGAATCCGAGTCTTTCAGCTTCTTTGATTCTCTGCTCACAGTTTGAAATCGAGCGAAGCTCACCGCCAAGACCGATTTCGCCGATTACAAGCGTATCATCTCTTATCGGTGTATCTTTAAAGCTTGAAATCATTGCAAGAGCAACAGCAAGGTCAGTTGCAGGTTCATCAAGTCTGAGTCCGCCGACAACATTGACATATGCATCGCACGAATTCATATAAAAACCTGCTCTTTTTTCAAGAACGGCAAGGATCATTGACATTCTGTTATAATCGAAGCCTGTTGCCATTCTTCTTGCGTTTCCGTAGCCTGATGCAACGACGAGTGCCTGAACCTCTGCGAGAATCGGTCGGCTTCCTTCCATAACACATGCAATACAAGTACCCGCAGTATTTTTTGGTTTACCGGAAATAAGCATAAGCGAAGGATTGGGAACTTCAACAAGTCCTTTATCCATCATTTCAAAAACACCGATCTCGTTGGTCGAGCCATATCTGTTTTTGACTGCTCTGAGTATTCTGTAGGACAAATGCCGTTCGCCTTCAAAATATAATACGCAGTCAACAATGTGCTCAAGAACCTTCGGCCCTGCGATATTACCGTCTTTGTTGACATGACCGACGATTATTGCAGGGATTCCGAGATCCTTTGCGCAGTGCATATAAAGATTGGTCGATTCTCTGACTTGAGTCACGCTTCCAGGTGATGAGGAAATCTCAGAAACGCTCATAGTCTGAATTGAATCAACGATTATAAGGTCAGGCTTATCGGTTCTGATATATTCAACGATGCTCTGAACATCCGTCTGACACATTATAAACAGATTGTCGGTCCGAACATTGAGTCTTTTTGCTCTGAGCTTTATCTGATTTGCGGATTCTTCACCCGTAACATATAAAACTCTCAGATTCTTGCCGAGAAATTCACATATCTGAAGAAGGATAGTTGATTTGCCGATTCCGGGATCGCCGCTGAGAAGGACCAATGAACCTTTGACGATACCGCCGCCAAGAACACGGTCAAGCTCTCCAAGACCTGTTTTAAAGCGGATTTCATCTTCGGCAGTAATTTCATTTATCGTCTGCGCAAAAAGCGTTTTAACGGGTCTTGAAGAGGATTTCTGTTCATTCGGAGTTCTGATATCCTCTTCCATGCAGTTCCATTCGCCGCAGCCGGGACAGCAGCCGTACCATTTTGCGCTTTCATATCCGCATTGATTACAGATGTAAACGGTTTTGTTTTTTCCTGCCATTTAATGTTCCTCCGTAGAATTCAGATAGTCGATAATTCCCGTTGCTATAAAAAATGCAATTTTTCGGCGGTATTCTTCGGTCTTTAACAGATCCGCCTCATTACGGTTTGAAAGAAAACCGCATTCCACCATAACCGCAGGTGAATCGGTGTTATTGAGCAGATAGATCTCTTTTCCGCTCGGTTTTGTTTCACGGGTATTCTCTTTCTGAAGGTTATTGATTATTGAGAGCCTGATCGATTGAGCAAGCTTCTCTGATTCGGGATTGTTTTTTGAATAAAAGATCTGAGCTCCGCTGTATTTTTCCTCTGTAAAGTAATTCTGATGTATGCTGATGAACAAGGCGTTTTCATGTGATTCGATAATGCTGAGCCTGTTCTTTATATCGGAAATCTTCTGATTGCGGATTCCCTGAACACCGTCGCTGTGAATCGATTTATCGAGCTCCCGTGTCATTACTATATCGGGATAGCCGAGATTAATGAGGATATCTCTGAGCATTAATGCGATGCTCAGATTAATGTCTTTTTCAAGAGTTCCGTCATATGAATGTGTTCCTCCGTCAATTCCGCCATGACCCGCATCAATGATTATTGTCGGAATTTCCTTTGCCTGCGCAGATGCATCAAGCGCAGACTTCCTGACAATTGAATAGCAGGAAATTAGAACGGAAAAAATCAGAGTCAATGAAAGAAAAAGAACGGATTTTGCCTTGAATTTTGAAGAAACAATAATTTTCAAATCAATCAACCTCGCACATATATTTATAAAATACTATGCAATAAAGTCAATTGATTTGACAGATTATTTAATGTTATTTAATCTTCTGAAATCAATATAATCCTGAAGAATTACAACAGCGGCAACCTGATCGACAACAGCCTTTCTTTTCTTTCCTCTTGTGTTGGTAACATTCAGAGCGTTATGAGCAGTAACCGTAGTCAGTCTTTCATCCCGCATAACATGGGGAATGCCCGTTGATTCACTGAGGAGAGAGGCGAATTCGCTGCATTTTTCAGCCCTCTCCCCTATTGAAGAATCCATGTTTTTAGGCAGACCGACAACAAGGAGCTCGGGCTTATGTTTTTCGGTCAATGCTTTAATTTCTTCAATAAGCAGCTCCTGTTTTCTCTGATTGATAACGCAAACGGGAGAAGCAAGCATTTCAAATTTGTCGCAAACGGCTATACCTGTTCTTACATCACCGTAGTCAACGGCCATAATAATCATATATGTTTCACCTGATTTATCAAATTAGAAAACAGCGGAGTTTGTTTGGGTCAAACTCCGCTTGAATTTTTATCCGATGATATTATCAACAATTCCGCTGATGATATTATCAACGATATCTCCGTCCTGATCGTTGCCGGGAGTATAGAAAGAGGAACAGGTCGTGCAAGTGCCGGGAAGAGAATTGATTTTATAGCATCCGGTTGCGGTCGATGTGCATGAGGAGCTGGCGAGCAGACCGGTAACCTGGCAATATTTTTTCTCAATCGTTCCGCTGCTCTTGGGGAATTCCTTGTCCGGAAGACCTTTATGAACTCTGTCAAAGACGGTTATAAATATCTTGCCGCAGGGGTTGACGTTGACATCAAGACGCTCGGGAATGTCAAAACCGAACCAGATCGCAGTTACATAATAGGGCGTTCCTGCACAGAACCAACGGTTGGTGTTGTTGGTTGTGGTACCGGTTTTTGCCATGATCTGGAATTTTCTTACATTTGAGCCTGAGCCGTAATAACTTGTGTCAACTGTCTGAAGAAGCTCGCACATGATATCAGAGGTTTCTTCGGATATAGCTCTGTGACCCTTGGGCTGTTCATTACTGAGAATGATTTCCTCGCCCGTGCTGTTGGTGACCTTATAATATGAATAAGGATCGTAATACATGCCGCCGTTTCCGAAGGTTGCATATGCAGCAGCCATTTCAACGGTCGTTGTTCCGTTATAAAGAGCACCCGTTGCAAGAGGAGCAAGCTGTCTGTCTTCCTTTTCATCAAGTCTTGAAAGCTTGAATGCATCTCTAAGGAAGGTAAATGAGTTTTCAATTCCGAGATCGAAATTAATAATTCTTGCAGGAACGGTATTATGCGATTCCTGAAGAGCATACTGAACGGTTACATTCTGATTTGAACCGAGGGTTTCATCAACATTATGGGGCCAGAGCTTACCGTTGACGGCAATAGCATAGTCCCTGATCTTGGAAGAATAATGAATAAGGTTAAGCTCGATGGCGGGAGCGTAGCAAGCAATAGGCTTTATCGTAGAACCGGGCTGACGATATGAATTTGCAGCTCTGTTAAGACCTCTGTTTTCGGTCTTTTCGCCTGCTTGTCCGACAATGGCAACAACTCTGCCGTTATAGTCCATGATCGTCATCGCAGACTGAACGGGAATACCTTCATCCTCGCTGTAAAGCTCAGGGAAGCTCTTTCGGTTAACATATACATCTTCAAGAATATCCTGAACCTCAAGATCAACAGCGGCATAAATTTTAAGTCCGCCATAGTAGATCTCATCAATAGCCTGCTGCTTTGAATAGCCGTATGCTTCCATAAGATCATCTCTAACACACTGGATAACATAGTCAACATAGAAGCTGTTGATAACCTTTTCTTCTTCAACAACAACCTTGCTGTCTTCATCGGGAACATATTTATCGCTGTTTGTGAATATCAGCTCGTAATTACATGCGCTATCATATTCCTCTTTTGTCAGAGCGCCGTTTTTATACATCTGCTCAAGACAGTAAAGCTGACGGACACGGTTATTTTCGGGATTAAGCAAAGGATTGTTTTTCGTAGGCTTCTGTGTAATCGAAGCAATAACGGCGCATTCGGCAGCATTGAGCTCGGAAACATCCTTGCCGAAATATTTCTCACTTGCAGTTTCAACGCCGTAGCAACCGCTTCCGAGATAAAGCGTGTTAAGATATGCTTCAATTATCTTATTCTTATCATAGTTTTTTTCGAGGTTAAGAGCAGAAAGAATCTCATTGAATTTTCGTACAATAGTAACCTCGCTCTGATTAGTCAGATTCTTGATAAGCTGCTGAGTGATCGTTGAACCGCCCTGACCGATGTTTGAAGGCTTGACAATAACGCCGATCGTTCTTTTCCAGTCAACGCCGTGATGCTCATCAAAACGTGTGTCTTCAAGCGCAACGAACGCATGCTTCATATAAGGAGAAATATCATCATAGTCAACCCATACACGGTTTTCTTCGCCGTGAAGCCTTGCGATTTCAACAACGACTCCGTCTTTATCATATGCATAAATAAATGATGTCTGGTTTTGCTTAGCTTTATATTCCTCAAGATCAATGGCAAGATCACCGTTGACGAACGAAATTGCATTGAAAAGAACATATGAAGCAACAACAACAACCGTCAATCCGCATACGCAAAGAAAGCCGAGAAAGACCGAAAGAGCGTTTTTCTTTTTTGATTTACGGGATTTTTTAGGTGCAGTCAAATCATGATACCTCCCCATATTTTATGATTAAATTAAAGTATTAAAAAGTTATGATATTATGATTGAATTGTAAAATATTTTCAATTATGTTCAAACATATCCTTCAGAGAACTGATCTCACTTTTGATCTGTGAAAAATCAGGTCGAATAATATCTTCTTGAACCGTATCGGTTTCTGACAGATTCCGTCTGTTCAGCCCAAGATGCTCAATAATCATATCAAGCTTGTTTTCGATGATTATCAGATCAAGATTGCGGCTTCTGTCGTTTTCGATCTTTTTGATTTTTTCCGAAAGTACTTTGTATGAAGCTTCGAGCGCTTCTATTCTCTGAATCAGATTGTCCATGAAAACATCCTTCTTATTATTTGAGTTTGTCGGCAAATTTAATCCGATTATGTAAAAATGCAATTAAAATTATTAAAATCCATAATGGAAGAAATGCAAGGAGAAGCAGAATTGCCGCAATAATTATGAACGGACCTTTTCTGCTCTTTCTGACTGTCGGTGCTTTCTTTTCAAAAACAAGCTTTTCGCCTGAGACCCCTTCTTCAACATAAGGGAATATCCTCAGCTCCGCTTCATAAGAATCGATTTTTCCGTTATAGAGAAGTGGCTCAACAAGACTTGCAGCATCGGGAACCACCTTCAGAATCTTCTTCAGATCAATATGCAGAGTTTCAAGGATGCTGTCAATTATATTAAGAAAACCGATCGTAACCTTATAGGTAGGAGTTTCGGGCGGATACTTGCTTTCTCCGCCGTAAAGATTGAGAACAAGCTCTGTAATTATATCGATGACCTTTTTGTCTTGGATATCAGAATAATCTGCAGGAGTCAGCCCCGTTTCTTTCCTTATCCATTTGGCTACGGTACCGACTTTAAGAGAATTGAGAAGCTTGAATACGGGTTTGATTATCCAGCCGAATTTGTAAATAACCTTAGGCTTTATGCTTATTGCCGTTGCCATCTGAGCAAGCTTATCGATATCCTTGCCTGCTGCTTCAATCATTCCTCTGATTGTTCCGATAAGCTGATTTTCAAAAACATCCTTGAGTTTAATACCTTCAGATGCAAAGTTGTCAGGCTCATTGACATAATCTGTTGAAGCTTTAACGATATTATTTTCTTTGTCAATATATAATTGACGGATAACGCCGGGATAACCTATCGGTGTTCCCGTGCAAATATCGTATATAACATTTCCTCTTTCACTCTGTGAAGCAGAAATATTGTGAATATGAGTGTGCCCCGTTAAAACAAACTGAATTCCGAGGTCAGCAAGAGCAGGAAGCCGTTTATCATAATCGCCGAGCATATCACATTTTCCGATAATCTCATAGATCGGACAAGGTGCAATAAGAGGATGATGAGTCATCGCAATAACGAACTGACCTTCGCTCCTTGCCTTTTCAGCCTGAGCTGAAATCCATTCAAAGCATTCGTCGGAAAAACCGCTTTTTCCGCTCAGATTGGAGTCATCATTCAGAGCGAAAAGACGGATCCCCTCACAAAGCTGAACTATATATGACATACTCTGACGGTGAACTGATATTGCCTGATCGGGACCGAATTCTTTATACATATCCCAAAGCATGTCACGGGTTGCGGTCGGTGTTTTAACGGTTATATCACCGTCATAGGCATCGGTTTCTCCGTTTTTTCTGAAATCATGCGTAGCGGTTATAACAAAGACCTTTTTGCCTTTTTCCTTTAAAGCCCTGAGCATACCGATGAATTCCTCATGAGCAGTCAATTCTCCGTTGTTCGTAACATCGCCGCTGATGAGAAGTATCTCGCTTTCTTTGTCAGATGCGAACTGTTCAAACGCAGACGAGAGAACCTCTCCGCTTTCAGCGAGAAGCTTCTGGCTCTTTGCACTGGCTGTTTCATAAGCCTTACCGCTTGATCCGCTTCTCAGCGAATAATAGTGCGTATCGGTCAGAACAGTTATTTTCAAAGGCTTGTTTTTCATTTATTTCTCGTTCCTTTTTGCAATTTCACAAAGATTTTTATAACTGATTGCCATTGATTCTCTGGGATCGATCTCGCAGATATCCTGCTCTATAACAACATATCTGACACCGCTTTTTTCGCAGGAGCGGTACATCGCATCAAGATTAAGGTTACCCGTTCCTATTTCGGCAAATGCAGGCTTGTCATCCTTGAACTTATAGTCCTTGAAATGGCAGACCTTCATTCTTCCTGCAATTTTTTCAATATAATCGCAGGGATTGACTCCGCCGTACTGGAACCAGTAGGTGTCGCCGATGAAGCTGAATTCTTCGGGCTTTGTATCTTCAATAAGCATGTCGAAGATTCTTCTGCCGTTTTCAAGCTTTGCAAATTCAAAAGCATGGTTGTGATAAGCGAACTGCAATCCGTTATCGTGCATCCTTCTGCCGATATCGCTTGTAATTTTAATAAACTCACGGATGCCTTCAACATCGTTGCGGAATTCGCCCGGCATGCCTCCGATGCCGAGAGTATCACAGCCGAGCATTTTATGCTCTTTCATTACGGCGTCAAGATCCGTTCTCATTCTGTCAAAAGAAGTGTGAGTTACGCAGACATCCATGTTATATTTTTCGCAGAGGTAAGCAACCTTTTCAGCGGGAATCGGACCGATTCCGGAAATCTGAATTACGTTAATTCCGATGCTGTTCAGATATTTAAAAGTTGCTTCACAATCCTCATAATTCTGAATATAATCACGAAGAGTATAAAGCTGAGCTCCAAGCTTGATTTTACTCATAAAAAGACCTCCACAATATATTTATTACATTATATAACCTTTTAGATAAATTTTCAAGATTTATATTTTGCTTTATAAACTATTAATCATTTTTTTATATAAAAATTTATATATTTAATTATCCGGATTGGTTGATTTCGGAAATAATTTTCGGTGGGTGTTAATTTGTTGGGATTAATTATGGAGCTGATCTCGAAAGGACTGCTGTTTTTTGCCCTGCACATTCAGAAAGGGAATTCCTTCCCTCCTGCTCTGAGCCATAAGGAAGAAAACGAGCTTCTCGAAAAGTTCATGAACGGTGACATTAATGCTAAAAACAAGCTTGTTGAACATAATCTCAGACTTGTTGCACATATCGTCAAAAAGTACTATTCAAATTCGGAAGAGCAGGACGATCTGATATCGATAGGAACGATAGGTCTGATAAAAGCCATCAATTCCTTTGACAATTCAAAAGGAATCAAGCTTGCAACCTTCGCTTCAAAATGTATCGAAAATGAGATTCTGATGTACTTCCGCAGCAAAAAACGGAATTCGCAGGAGATATCAATAAGCGAACCGATCGATACGGACAGCGAGGGAAATCCGCTGACATTGATCGACATAATCAGCCAGGAGGATGACATCGCTGATGATATTGATCTGCGGATCAAAACGGAAATGCTTTACGGATTTATTGAAAAGATAAAGGATGAAAGAGAAAAAACAATTATCATAATGAGATACGGTTTATATAACACGGTTCCTCATACACAGAACCAGGTTGCGAAAAAGCTTAACATATCCCGCTCATATGTCAGCAGAATCGAAAAAAAGGTTATTGAAGCTTTGAGAAAGGATTTTAACATAAAATAAAAAGAACCGCCTTTAAAGACGGTTCTGATTATTCACTTCATCTTATTTAAGGAAAAGGAAAAGAAGCGATGCGCCGAGAGAAAGAACAAAGAAGATGCCTGCAAGAATCTTTGTGATTTTAACAAGTTTCTGCTCGATTGTCTTGCTCTTGTTTTTGCCGAGGAATGTTTCAGCACCGCCTGCAATCGCACCTGAAAGACCAGCCTGACGACCTTCCTGTAAAAGGACAACAACTACAAGAGCGATTGATGTAATGATAAGCACAATGCCTAAAACGATTTCATACCAAGCCATGAAATGACCTCCATAAAAAATAATGTACTAAAGAATATTAACACACAATAATCAATAATGCAAGATGTTTTTTTAATAATTTTCCAAAAAATACTGGGAATTTTAAAAAAATAATTGCAAAATATAATCTTGCAGAGAGGATTACTGCTTGCGTTTGCTGATTTTCTCTGCTGTGAACCGTTCAGCGCTTGCTTTGGCTCTGAACGGTTCTTTGATTTTATTCATCAAAAAGAGATATCTGTTCCGCTCCGTCTTCAGAGCTCAGAAGAGCACCTGCGGCAGGAAGATTCTTCGCTTTGTATCTGTAAGGCTTTGCAAATTCTCCCTCTTTATAATCCCTTGCAAGCATTAGCCGCTGACCTTTTTTCAGAGTCAGAACTCCGACGCCTATCGTGTCCTTTGTTGTTTTGGGAAGTATCACCGCCGTGTTGACAAGAAGATGTCTGCCGGCACTCGAAACAACAACAAGCTCCTTATCGGCAGGAATATGCATGATATCGGCAAGCGGAGATTTATCTGAATAAGCTTTAATCAGCTTTTTGCGCTTTGTGACGGTCTGATATGCATTCATATCAATTTTAGCAACCTTGCCGTTCTCAAAAAAGAACAGCATATATCCGCTGTAATCCGAGGTTACGGCAAGATAAACAGGAACTTCGCCTTCATCCATTTCAAGCTTTGCCGCAACATAATCTCCGAGAACGCTTGCTTTTGAATCATCAAAGAAGGATGCCGTTGTCTTATACACCTGATGCTTGTTTGTAAAGAAAAGAAGCTCCTTAGCGTTTGTTGTTTCAAAGGTCTGAGCGATCTCATCGCCGTCCTTAAGCTTATGAACAGAGCTCATTCTTAGCGAAAGAGGAGTTATCTTTTTGAAATAGCCCTCCTTCGTAAAGAAGAGATGAACAGGATAGTCGGGTATATCTTCTTCGACAGTTGTTTCTTCAATTTCTGCAGAATAAACAATTTCAGTCTTTCTGGGTTTTGCGTATTTCTTGATTACTTCCTTGAGCTCAAAAATAATAATCTGCTTGATTCGTTTGGGATTTGAAAGAATATCTTCGAGGTCCTTTATTGCCGCTTCAAGCTTTTCGATATCCTGAAGCCGTTTGATGATATATTCTCTGTTGAGATGACGGAGCTTTATCTCGGCAACATATTCTGCCTGTATCTTGTCGATCTTGAAGCCGATCATAAGATTGGGAACAACTTCGCTTTCTTCATCCGTATTTCTGATGATCTTAATCGCCTTATCGATATCCAGAAGAATTTTTTCAAGACCTCTGAGAAGATGGAGTCTGTCCTTGGCTCTTTTGAGATCAAATGCAGTTCTTCTTCTGACACAGTCACTTCTGAAATCGATCCATTCATTGAGAAGCTCTTTAACGCCGAGAACTCTCGGATTCCCCTTGATAAGAACATTGAAGTTGCATGAAAATGTATCCTGAAGCGGAGTTGAAGCATAAAGCCTTTTCATCAGCTTGTCGGGATCTGTTCCTTTTTTGATATCGATAGTTATTTTAAGACCGTTCAGATCGGTTTCGTCACGGATATCGTTGATCTCCTTGATTGAACCGAGTTTCACCTTTTCAATAATCTTGTCGATAATAGCTTCGGAGGTTGCTGTCGGAGGAATTTCGGTAATTTCGATGCAGTTATTTGCTTTGTCAAAATTATACCTTGCTCTGACCTTGAAGCCTCCCCTGCCCGTGCGGTAAATTTCTTCCATAGCGGCTCTGTCATAAATCAGCAGTCCGCCGCCAGAAAAATCAGGTGCAAGAAGCGTATCGGCAATTTCATGCTTTGAATTTTTGAGAAGCTCAATGGTTGTTTTGCAGACCTCTTCAAGATTAAAGGAGCATATTGAGCTTGCCATACCTGCGGCGATACCCGTGTTGGCGTTTACAAGAATGCTCGGATAGGTAACGGGCAGAAGTGCGGGCTCCTTCATCGTGTTATCGAAATTATCAACCATATCAACGGTGTTCTTATCGATATCCGAGAAAAGCTCAGCGCATATCTTTTCAAGCTTGGCTTCAGTATATCTTGATGCAGCCCACATCATATCTCTCGAAAATGCTTTACCGAAGTTACCTTTTGAGTCAACATAAGGATGCAGCAGAGCTTCGTAACCCTTGGAAAGTCTGACCATTGTATCATAAATGGCGGCATCGCCGTGAGGATTGAGCTGCATGACCTGACCGACAATTTTTGCCGATTTAGCCCTCGGTCCGGTCAGAAGTCCCATTTTATACATCATATAAAGTATTTTTCTGTGCGAAGGCTTGAAGCCGTCGATCTCAGGTATCGCACGGCTCATAATAACACTCATGGCATAGGGCATGAAGTTATATTCGAGAGTGTCAACAATAGGCTGGCTGACAACCTCTCCCGCTCCGAGAATATGCGTTTTATCGTCAAGCTTTCTGAGCGAAGCGGTGATATCTTTATTCTTTTTCTTAGCCATAATAATTTCTCCGTTCCGTCAGATTAAGAAACATCGGTCAGATCAAGATAGAGGTGACCGTTTTCTGAAATATAATCCTTTCTGCCCGAAAGATTGTCGCCGAGCAGAAGGTCAAATTTATCCGCAGTTTCCTGAGCCATTGAAGGTTCAATCTTAATCAGTCTGCGGGTTGTCGGATTCATTGTAGTCAGCGACATCATATCGGGATCGTTTTCACCGAGTCCCTTTGAACGCTGAATCGAATATTTTTTGTTGCCGATTTCAGCGAGAACATCAGCTTTTTCCTTTTCCGTATATGCAAACCATGTTTCGTCACCGCAGTTGATTTCATAAAGCGGAGATTCGGCAATAAACACCCTGCCCTCGTCAAAAAGCGTTGGCATGAGTCTGTAGATCATCGTAAGGATAAGCGTTCTGATATGGAAACCGTCAACATCGGCATCGGTACAGATTATGATCTTGTTCCAGCGAAGCAGGTCGATATTGAACGAAATCATATCCTTGCCCGATTTATGCTTTGAAGGAACTTCAACTCCGCAGCCGATAACCTTGATAAGATCGGTAATAATATCGCTCTTGAAAATTCTGTCGTACTCGGATTTAAGACAGTTGAGGATCTTGCCTCTGACAGGAATAATTGCCTGAAATTCGGCGTTTCTGGACTGCTTACACGCACCGAGAGCCGAATCACCTTCAACGATGAAGAGCTCACGAAGCTCGGGGTCCTTGCTTCGGCAGTCAACGAATTTCTGGATTCTGTTTGTAAGATTGCTGACATTCTGTATCAGAGATTCCTTCATGCCGAGTCTTGTTTTTTCAGCTTTGACACGGCTTCTCATATTGATAAGAACCTGATCGGCGATCTTATTTGCTTCAAGAGGATTTTCAATGAAATAGATTTCAAGCTGATGCTTGATAAAGTCAGTCATAGCCTCCTGAATGAACTTGTTCGTTATTGCTTTCTTGGTCTGGTTGGCATATGATGTCTGCGTTGAAAACGATGAAATTACAAGCACAAGGCAGTCTTCAATGTCCTGAAAGCTGATTTTGCTGTCACTCTTCTGATATTTGTTGTTCTGCTTGAGATAGGAGTCGATCTGAGCGACAAATCCGAGCCTTGTTGCCTTATCGGGTGAGCCTCCGTTTTCAAGGAAGCTCGAGTTATGGTAGAACTCCTTGAGCTGAACCTTGTTTGAAAACGTGAGGGAGATATTCATTTTAAGCTTATAATCGGCAAGGTCTTCACGGTCCCTGCCCACGGCATCGCCCTGCCATGTCTGAACGGAAGAAAGAGCGTTTTCACCAACGCATTCCTTGACATAGTCTTCAATGCCGTTTTCATAAAGATACTCGTAGGTTTCAAAGCCTTTTCCTACCTGATTCTTCAGAATAAACTTTACTCCGGCATTGACAACGGCCTGCTTTTTGAGTGTATCCTGAAAATATTCAAGAGGAATATCAATATCTGTGAAAACATCAAGGTCGGGAAGCCATTTGATTCTTGTTCCCGTGTCTTTCTTGGGATAATCTTCTTTGACCATATCACCGACGATAAAGCCTTTTTTGAAATTGAGAAGATATCTGTAACCGCCCGTATGAACCTCAGCCTCCATATAATCGGAAGCAAACTGAGTTGAGCAAAGACCGAGTCCGTTAAGACCCAAAGAATATTCATAGCTTCCGTTATTGTTGGTGTCATACTTACTGCCGGCGTACATTTCACAGAATGCAAGCTCCCAGTTATATCTTTTTTCCTTATTATTATAATCAACGGGAAGACCTCTGCCGTAATCCTGAACCTCAATTGAATGGTCGGCATAGCGGGTAACAATGATCTTGTTTCCGAAGCCCTCTCTCGCTTCGTCAATTGAGTTGGAAATGATTTCAAAAGCAGCATGCTGACAGCCGTCAAGTCCGTCAGAGCCGAAGATAACGGCAGGTCTTTTTCTGACCTTGTCGGGGCCTTTAAGGAGAGTCATGCTCTCGTTATTATATTCGGGTTTTTTAGCCATTCGGTTAATCCTCCCTGAAAAGCAAATTTTTACAACTATCATTATACCACATATTGTTTCAATGTCAAGCAAATACACAATCTGTTGATTATAATTTTCTCAAAAAATAAAGCACCGGATTTACCTCCGATGCTTTATTATGCTTCATTTTAAATCAGAATATAACGGATTTTTTCTTTCCGTTTTTATTAACGGGATGCTCCTTTACCCTGACGATATAATCAAGATTGATGACCTCATCGCCGTCACGGGTGCGTATGCAAAGCCAGTTATCGTTGACTCCCGTTACATTGCATTCAATAACATTTGAACTTCCGTTTGATACATATACCAAACAGTCTTTACCGACATACCTATTGAAAATATCGCTCATAGCGGTTATACCTCGTTTCTTTCTTTTCTTGATGATCCTTCTGATATTGCGGTTATTTTCTTCCCTGAGAATGATAAATAGAACAATAAAAATGATAAAAAAAGGAATAAATGATGTCAAAGAATCACACCGCCCTTGCGCTCCATTCTGAGATACGATCCTGCGGGGATTTCAACGGGACAGTCGAAGCTGAGTTTCATCATCGGATGAGGTGCGTTTTCTATCGCTTCGCCTTCAGCGTTTTTGAGATTCTTTACGGTTACATTTATCGGCTTAACACCCTTTATCATTATCTCGAGCTCATCGCCCTCATAGAATCTGTTGCGCTGAGAAGCGTAGAGAGTACCGTCTTTCCAATCTTCCGCAACAGCGGCAACATCAAATTCTCTGACATAGCCTCCGTTATAGAAAATCTGAGCATCATCCATCGGATCGGAATAATAAAAGCCTGTGCAATACTGACGGTTGCTTGCTCTTCTGACCTCTTCAAGGATCCAATCCTCAGGCTTATAGAGAGGGTCATATCCCGAGCTGACATATCCGTCAACAGCGCATCTGTAAGCATTTACGGCAACAGCGGTATAATATGCAGATTTTGCTCTGCCTTCGATTTTGAAGCTGCTGATGCCTGCCTGAGCAAGCTCCGCAACATGTTCAATGAGGCACATATCCCTCGAATTCATTATGTAGGTTCCCGTTTCATCCTGCTCAACGGGAAAATATTCATTCGGCCTTTTCTCTTCAAGAAGCGAATAACGCCATCTGCAAGGCTGCGCGCAGTCGCCACGGTTGGAATCCCTGCCCGTCATGTAATTTGACAAAAGGCATCTTCCCGAGAAAGAAACGCACATCGCACCGTGAACAAAGCTCTCGATCTCAAGCTCTTTCGGTGTTTTGGCACGGATCTCGGCTATCTCATCAAGAGATATCTCACGGGCGGTTACGATTCGCTTTGCGCCCATTTCATAGAAGGCGTTCGCAGCTGCATAGTTAGTGATTCCGGCCTGCGTTGAAATATGAATATCAACATCGTGAGCATGCTTTTTAATTATACCGAGAACACCGATATCCGTTACTATAAATGCATCAACTCCGCATTCCTTGGCATATTCAACAAAAGAAGGAAGAGCTTCAAGCTCATTATTCCTCGGAACGGTGTTGCATGTCAGATAAACCTTGACACCTTTGCTGTGAGCATATTCGCAGGCATCTCTGAGATCTTCTCCGCCGAAGCTTGCCGCCGCAGTTCTCATTCCGAATCTGTCCGATCCGAGATAAACCGCATCGGCACCGTATTCAATTGCCGCAATAAGTCTTTCCTTATCCCCTGCGGGAGCAAGTATCTCGGGCTTCAAAAAATTATTCATCAGTAATCTCCGAAAAAATCAGTATTGGCTGTTTACCCTCAGAACCTCGTTACCGTTTTCGTCGTGTTCAGCCTGAGTTTTTGCCATATAAATCTTACCGTTCTTGTCATGGCGGAAATAATAATAGTCGCTGAAATCTTCATCGGGATAAAGAGCAGCGTTGATCGCATCATCACCGGGGTTGCAGATAGGTCCGGGAGGAAGTCCCTGGATCGAATAAGTGTCATAAGCATTCTGATACATCAGAGCCTGACCCGAAGAAACATTCTTTGCAACAAAATATGAAATATAATTCTTGGTTGAGTCGCAACCGATGGTAGGCCATGATGCAGGTCTGTTGAGACGGTTATGAATAACCGCTGAAATCTTGCCCATCTGGTCTGAATTTGCAGCTTCACGCTGTACGATCGAAGCTATAGTAAGAACTTCATCCCTTGTCAGACCGAGTTCAATTCTTCTCTGCTCATATTCGTCTGTCCACTTATTCTCCGATCCCTGAAGAAGCTTACGGATAACGCTGTTTGCGTCACTCTTTTCATAGAATTCGTAGGTGTCGGGATATAAATAGCCTTCAAGAGCGAATGTTCTGTCGGAATTCTTTTCGATTTCGGAAATAAAATCAAATTCAAAATCAGCTTCATTAATTGCAGCAAGCATCTCCTCTTTGCTGCAAACCTCAAACTCATCGATCTTATCGATGATCTGATAAATTGTCCAGCCCTCAGGGAAAACGAGCCATACGGTGTCAGCCTCTTTCGGAGAAGCCTTGAATCTATTCAGAAAGCCCTCGAGGCCGAGGTTGCGTTCAACATAATAAACACCGCTGAGATATTTGGGATCGGCAGGCTTGTTTTTCTTGTTGATATTCTTGAACCATGTTACAAGCTCATAATAAGACTTGCAGAAAAGCTTCTGATGAATCAGACCGTTATCGTCAAGAATGTCAATGATCTCACCTGTTGTTGCATCCTGAGGAATGACGATCTTGACTTTTTCTTCGGATCTGTTGAGAGCAAGAACATCATTAACGCATGAAATGCCGAAGGCCGAAAATGCGGTTGTAAGAATAAGAACTACCGAGCAAAAAACGATCAGTCCGTTTTGGAGAACGATGTTCTTTTTTTTCTTTTTGCCCGAAGCTTTTTTTGAGGCAGGAGTAATGTCACTTGTTGAAATAATATCTTCAACAACCTCAGGCTCTTTTTTTATCGGTCTGCGGTTTGAAAAATATATTTCTCCTTTATACTGAGGCTGATGCTCGGTTGCCGAGGTATCGGTCGATGCCGAATCATAGTCATCAATATGAACCTCAAATTTTTTCTTCTCGACGGGAGGAGGTGTTATCTCATCGAGCTGAGAAGGGCTGAGATAATCGCTGTCATCAATATGAACCGTAAACTTTTTTTCGGGTTTCTTGGGGATCTCGGGGAAGTTATCATTATTCATATGTATAAACCTCCTTAAATAAATATTGATTTATCTTCAGTTAAAATTATATCCGTTTTTATATCATGCTCTTCTGAAGGAAGAGAGTCAACGAAAAATCTGTTTCTGCAAAGACCGACAGAGCGTACGCTATAAGCGGCAAGAAATCTGTCGTAATATCCTCCGCCGTAACCGAGTCTGTAGCCTCTTTTGTCAAACGCATATGCGGGTACAATACATAAAGTATCTTTAGTTAGTATTGCTTTTTTTGCGTTGTTTATGTCAACGGTAGGAATACCGAACTGATTTTCAGTCAGGTCATCGAAAGAAGAAATCTCATAAAATTCCATGCCATCTTTAAAACAGTAAGGCACAGCAACTTTTTTGCCGACAGAAAGCGAATGAAGAATGATTTCCGTTGTGTCAACTTCGCTTCCGACAGAAACATAAATCAGAATCAGATCCGATTGCAAATATAGATCTGAAATTATCAGATTTTGCGTGATCGATCTGTCAATTGCTGTTCGCTCATCAATATCTATTGAGTTTCTCAATTGAGAAAAATATTTTCTGAGTTCGGATTTCGATTTCATGAGCATTGAAGAGTTTCTCTGAGTTCATCTGCAAAAGCTTGTCCTTTAACAGCGGAAACGATGGCAAGTCCGAAATTGACAGCGCTGCCCATGCCTTTTGCCGTGATGATATTCCCCTGCGTGCAAACAAACTTATCGGATACTACCGCACCCTTGAGCTCATCCTCAAAACCGGGAAAACAAACGGCTTCAATGCCGTTGAGAAGACCTTTTCTGCCGAGAATCAAAGGGGCTGCGCAAATGGCGCACAGGTATTTGCCGTTATCATAACAATAATCAATGACCTTATGGACCTTATCGCAGTCAAAAAGATTAAGCGTTCCGGGCATGCCTCCGGGAAGAATAACGCCGGAGCAATCGGAAATTTCGCATATATCATCGGAAGAAATATCACAGTTGACTGAAATGCCGTGTGAGCCGCAAACGGTTTTACCTCCGACTCCGATGCTTTTTATTTCAATTCCTGCTCGTCTGATAACATCGAGCGTTGCAATTGCTTCAACTTCCTCGAAGCCGTCAGCAAAAAATATATAAAACATGATTTTCCTCCTCAGTCAAGAGTTAAATTGAGATATGCGTTGTTGATTTGTGAAATAATATTTTCCGCTCTGTCTGAAACAGCAAGAGCCATGCCGCTGTCTTTCACGGAATATTCGGCAGAATCGATCTCATATCCGAACGGTAAATCAATTTCAAAGCATGTCGGGGCATCCGAAATTCTTATCTTATGCAGCATATTTCTCAAATCACAACCTGTAAAGACAATATCCTTTACAGTACATGTGCCATCCTCAACGGTGTAAAGGCAACGGCCTTCACGGCATAACAATGTTTTTCCGCCGTAAAATTCATGCTGTTTTATGGCATAATCAACCGATTTATCATCCCAGACAAAGCGGTCATAATCAACGGACGTAATTACAGAAATATCATCTGTTTTATCAGCTGAAATAACAACGGTTTCGGATGAAAAAACTGTTTTATAGCCGTTTGATGCGTAATAATCGTAAAGACCTTTTTCCGCCGGCTTCAGACAAATGAAATCCTTCTCTCTCTCATATGAAAGATGTTTCGAGAAGTCAAGCATTTCTTTCATTATTCCCCTGCCCCTGAATTCTTTGAGAGTTGCAGCGGCATAGAGATAATAGGAATTGAAAAGCTTACCCTTAACCGATAATTTACCGTCAAGAAGAAAAAGCATTGATGTGATTTTTCCGTCATTTTCTGAAACTACGGTATTTTCGGGAATATAGCGGTTATCAAGAAATAATCCGATAGCTTCTTCGCTGTCACCAAACGCTTCCTTCCAGAGAAAGATCAGACCTTCTCTGTCACTTTCCGCAGATAATCTTATCATAAGCCGAGAGCTGAAGATACAGCTTCAAAAACCTTTACGGAAATCTCTTCGATAGAGAGGGGCTCTCCTTTTTCGGCGCAGATGATCCTTGTCCATCCAAGCTTTGAGCAGGAATAATCCGCAGCTTTTCTACAGCTGTTGAGATATTCAACATCTTTTTCGTGAATATCCTTCTTGCTTTCGTCGCCGTTATATCTTCCGCTCATAAGCTTCTGTGAAACTTCGATCGGCATGTCGAGATATATAACAGCATCGGGCTTAGGTATCCCCATTTTATTATACTCGAAATCCTCGAGCCATTCGAGATATGAGTCCCATTCGGCTTCGGGTGTTTTTGTAAGCTGATGATATGCGTTTGAGGTTGTATATCTGTCTGCAAGAAATATTTCGCCTGCAAGGTATTTATCCTTCCAATAACAGTTATAACTGACATATCTGTCAACCGCAAAGAATGAAGAGGCTGCATAGGCATTGACATCGGAGGGATTGCTGCCGAATCTACCCGCAAGATACATTTTTACGGGTTCGCAGGCAGGATCATCGTAATTGGGAAGTTTAATGGAATTGATATTGATCCCCTTTTCAGCCAGCTTCTGACGCAGAAGATTCTCCTGAGTTGATTTTCCGCTTCCGTCAAGCCCTTCGATTACAATCAGCTTTCCCATACTCTGCCTCCATAATAAACGGTAATTTTTAAATTATTTAAAACATTATATCAAATTATTGTATACAAATCAAGGGTCAATGTTTTCTGCGCAGTCGGAGTGAATTGCTGACAACAGTCACCGAGCTGAGCGACATCGCTGCCGCAGCTATCATCGGGCTGAGAAGCGGACCCGAGAAAACATGGAGAAGACCGGCCGCAACCGGAATGCAGATAACATTATACGCAAATGCCCAGAATAAATTCTGCTTTATGATTCTGAAAGTACTCCTGCTGATTCTGACCGCAGTAAGAACCTTTGAAATATCACCGCCCATGAGAACGATATCAGCAGATTCAATGGCGATATCCGTTCCCGTGCCGATTGCCATTCCGACATCGGAGGCTGTAAGCGAAGGAGCATCGTTGATTCCGTCGCCTACCATGGCAACGGTTTTACCCTCACTCTGAAGCTTTCTGATGATATCAAGCTTATCATCAGGCATCAGCTCGGCAAAAACTGTTTCAATTCCTGCTTTTGAAGCGATTGCTTCTGCGGTTTTACGGTTATCCCCCGTAAGCATTACCGTGCCTATTCCAAGCGATTTGAGTTCCGATATAACATCTGTGCAGTCCGGACGAAGCGAATCGGCAATTGCAGCACCTGCGCAAAGAATGCCGTCAACAGCCATCAGAACAGCTGTTTTCCCTTCTGAGCCTGCATTGAGAATAAACTCTTCGCTGTCAGAAACATCAATTCCGCATGATGTCAGCAGCTTTCTGTTGCCGCAAACAACGGTTTTTGAATTAACGGAGCATCTGATGCCGAGTCCCGTCAAGAATTCTGTTTCGGAGGATTCAAGCTCCGTAAAACGGTTTTCATGACAGTAGTTTCTTATCGCAACGGAAAGAGGATGCTCGCTTTTCATTTCTGCAGATCCGAAATACGAGAGCGCATCGTTGAAGCTGATACCGTTAAAGCATATAAATTCATCAACCTGAGGTCTGCCGTTGGTAACTGTACCCGTTTTATCAAAAACGACCGTATCGATTTTATTGAGTCTTTCGAGAGCTTCTCCGCTTTTGATAAGAATACCGTCGGAAGCACTTCTGCCCATTGATACGGTCAGAGCTGTCGGAGTTGCAAGCCCCAAAGAGCACGGACATGCAATAACCAGAACGCAGACAAATATTCTGAGAGCAAATGAAAAGCTCTCTCCGCTTATCAACCATAAAAGAGCGGATATGACTGCGATCGCCATGACAACGGGCACAAATACCGAAGCAATTCTATTTGCAAGGTTTGCGATCGGAGCTTTTGTTGACTGAGCCTGAGAAACATAATCAGCTATTCTTGCAGGAGCGGATTCATTGACTTCGGCGGAAACTTTGAACTCAATATAGCCGTTTATATTAAGCGTTCCTGCGAAAACCTCGGAATTCTCAGCTTTATCAACGGGTAAGCTTTCGCCCGTAAGCATGGATTCATCAGCCGTGCATGTTCCGCCGATGACAGTTCCGTCAACGGGAATTATCATACCTGATTTCACGGCAACGATATCGCCTTTACGGAGCGAATCGGTTGAAACCTCTTTTTCTTTTCCGTCAATTATAAGCAAAGCAGTTGACGGAGAAAGATCCATCAGCTTTTCAACGGCTGAATTCGTTTTCTTTTTGCTTGCTGATTCGAGATATCTTCCGATAAGAATAAAGGTAATAATCATTCCGGCAGACTCAAAATATAGCTGATGAACATAGCTTTCGTTTCCGCCGATTATTTCGGTAAGAGAATATATGCTGTAGAAAAATGATGCAAGAGAGCCGATTGAAATAAGCGTGTCCATGTTTACATTTTTATGAACAGCAGCTTTCATGGCATTTTTATAAATATCAAATCCGCTGAGCATAACAAGAACGGAAAGCACAAGCTGAGTAACAGCATATGCTACCGCATTGAATACGGGATCAATTGCTCGGGGCAACGGGAGTCCGAGCATATGACCCATTGAAATATAGAAAAGCGGAAGCGCAAACACCACAGAAATTATCAGTCTGATCTTTGCCGATCTTTCATCAGCCTCGCTTTTTTCTCTTTTTTCGGATTTGGTCTGACTCTGAGGAACCGAGGCTTTGAAACCGGCATTGTTTATCGATTCGATAACCGTATCAACCGAAACGGTATTTTCATCAAAAGATATGAGGGCATTGCCTCCCGTCAGATTTACGCTGCAGGAGTCAACGCCCTCTGTTTTATTCAAAGCTTTTTCAACCGCCGCAGAGCAAGCGGCACAATGCATTCCGACAACATTCAGAATTATTTTTGTCATATATAACCACCTCTTCAGACAGTTATATTTTAACCCTAATTCCGAAAAATTTCAATAGTCTTACAGACTAAACCGACTGTCAATAATCGGTTGAATTTGTTCATTTTTTATAGCACGAAGAATCGCATCTTCCGTTTTACCGAAATCGGCAATCACAGATCTCGGTTTGCCGAGAGGATTGTCCTGAGAAAAAGGAATAAAATAGATATTCTTAATGTTCATGAGCTTTCCGATATTCTTTGCCGAGCCGGAAAGAGCATCGTTTGTTGATACCGCGATCAGCAGCGGTCTGTTATTTCTCAGGTGTGACTTTGCCGCAAGAGTAACGGGCGTGTCGGTTATTCCGTTTGCAAGCTTAGCAAGTGTATTGCCCGTGCAAGGTTCAATGACAAGAATATCAAGCATTTTCTCAGGACCGATGGGTTCTGCATCGGGTATTGTCGAAATGATCTTTTTACCGCATATTTCTTCAATTCTGCGAATATGTTCTTCTGCTTTTCCGAATCTTGTATCTGTCTGATAAGCGTTGAATGACATAATCGGAAAAATATTATATCCTTTATCTGAAAGCTTTTTCATTTCCGCTATAACTTCGGAAAAAGTGCAGAAGGAGCCGCAGAGAGCAAATCCGATATTGATATTATTCATGGAACTCCTCCCTGAGAATATTGAGAACTCCGTCGGCTATGATCTCACCGGCTGTTTTGGGAGCGACTTTTCCCGGAAGTGACGAGCAAAGAACTGCATTGAGTCCGAGTTCGGAAGCAACAGCAAAATCCGTTCCGTAAGGCGAGGACGCAACATCAATTATCAGACAGTCCGTTCTGAGATTCTCGAGAATATTTCTGTTTATCACAACCGACGGAATCGTGTTGATAATCATATCATATTCATCAGCTGTTTTTGAAAAATCGGATATCAGACAGGAGTCATACCCTTTTGTTTTTGCTTTTGCAAGGTCGGAATATTTTCGTGCACATACTGTCACATCCGCACCTATCGACGAAAGCACATCAGCCGTTACGCTTGCGATTCTACCGTATCCGAAAACAGCGATTCTGCTTGAATTGATGGTATATTCAATATTGTCGATCATTGCTTTGAGGATACCCTGAACGGTCGGAACGGCATTCATAACGGTTACCTCTTCCCGTTTGAAATAATCAAAAACACGACTGCCGTTTTTCCTGAGCTTGGCTTCCATCGGTCTGCTTACCATTCCGGCAAATACTATGTGATCGGAAGAAAGCATTGAAACGATGTCATCGACCGTTTCCTTCATGGGAACGATTCCGAACAGATATTTTCCGTCTTTTGAAATCGGAAGAGGAAGAATAACATTTTTTACTGTTTTAAGCACAGAGGAAAGGTCGGGAGAACATATTCTGCTTTTTTCGGGTAATCCGTAAATAAAAACGGTATTCCCCTTCTTTTCAAGATAATCTGCCATATATAGCTGACGGGAATCCCCGCCGATAATGATGAATTTATCGTTGTTTTTCAAATCAGCACCTCCTTGGTGGTGATACTACATTTTATGATATTAATAATCGCTTGTTACAAATTTAACTAAAAAATTTTAAATACTGCTTTATTTTTCTTATTACATGTAATATAATATCTATAACTGATTTGAAAGGACGATATCATATGGTTGAAATAGATGTTCTGCTCAGGCAGGTCAAAAGAATCCATTTTATCGGAATCGGCGGTTCGGGAATGTGTCCTCTTGCTGAAATTCTTCACAAAGAAGGATATCTTCTCAGCGGTTCCGATAACAACGAAACCGATACACTTGCGAGAATCCGTTCGCTCGGAATTCCCGTTGCCATGGGTCAGAAGGCCGAAAACATAGCGGGAGCTGAAATGATTGTTTACACCGCAGCTCTTCTGAAGGATAACCCTGAGCTTGTTGCCGCACTTGAATCGGGAATCCCGACATTTGAAAGAAGCAAGCTTCTCGGCGCCGTTACAAGAATGTATCCCAACTCAATATGCATCAGCGGAACTCACGGTAAAACGACTGCATGCTCAATGCTCACCCAGGTTCTTATCGAAGCAGGCTTTGATCCCACCGCAGTTATCGGCGGTAAGCTTCCTCTGACAGGCACAAACGGCACGGTCGGTCACAGCGAGCATATGGTCTGCGAGGCGTGCGAATTCGTTGACACATTCCTTGATTTATCACCCGATATTGCAGTTATACTGAATGTTGATGAGGACCATCTTGACTATTTCAAGACCTTCGACAACCTCAAGAAATCCTTTACAAAGTTTGCTTCGATGGCAACGAAAATGATAATTTTCAACGGCGACGACCTCAACACCGTTGACACGGTCGTTCCTGCTGCGGAAATTTGCGGCAAACCCGTAATAACCTTCGGCTTAGATGACGGTAACATTTACAGAGCCGCAAACGTCAGTCTTGAAAACGAATTTGCTTCGTTTGAGCTTATCAGATACGGCGAGAACCTTGGCAGAGTTACTCTCGGCATTCCCGGCAAGCATCATGTTTATAACGCTCTTGCCGTTATCGCTTCAGCTATGGAATCCGGAGCGTCGTTTGAGCAATGCGTCAGCGGCATCGCACATTTCAGAGGTGCCGGCAGACGCTTTGAAATTCTCGGAGAGATCAACGGAATAACTGTTGCCGATGATTACGCTCACCATCCGAAAGAGCTTGAGGTCACTCTCGAAACGGCCATGAAAATGGGTTATAACAGAGTGATTGCTGTTTTTCAGCCGTTCACTTATTCAAGAACATCTATTCTGTTTGATGAATTTGTCAGAGTTCTTAAAATTCCCGATAAATGCATTATGACGGAAATCATGGGTTCAAGAGAGATCAATACCTTCGGAATATACACCTCTCAGCTTGCTGAAAGAATTCCCGAAAGTGTTTGGTTCAACACCTTTGAAGAAGTAGCTGAGTATGCTGTTAATTTCGCCAGAGAAGGTGATCTGATAATCACTCTCGGTTGCGGTGATATATATAAAGCCGCAAAAATTATGATAAAAATGCTGAATGAAAGGCAGTAAGGATTATGAAATACGGAATAAACAAAACCAATTTCAACGATTTCTCTGTTTACGAAATCAACAAGCTTGAAGGAAGAGGATATTCGATCCCCTATTCTTCAAAAGAAGCTCTTTCAAAAACTCCGTTCAAAAAAGAAAGAAACAGCTCCGACATCGTCAGAGTTCTTTCTGGCGAATGGGATTTCAAATATTTCGACAGCAACTCAAAACTCCCCGACATCATCGACACCGATTCAATTGAATTCGATAAGATCAAGGTACCCTCAACCTGGCAGAGAATCGGCTATGACAGCCCTGCATATATAAACTGCCCCTATCCCTTTGACGATGCTCCCCCCTATGTTCCCAACGAACAGCCCGTTGCGATTTACAGAAAATTTTTCGATGCAGAAGTAAAAGACAAAAAATTCATTCTTTCCTTCCTCGGCGTTATCCCTTGCATCGATCTTTATGTAAACGGAAAATTTGTCGGCTACAGCGAAGGAGCTCATAACACCGCTGAATTTGACATCACCGATTATGTTGCAGACGGCAATAATGAGCTTTTTGCGGTTATTCATAAATGGTCAAATGCAACCTTTCTCGAATGTCAGGATATGTTCAGAGAAAACGGAATTTTCAGAGATGTTCTTCTTTATGAAATGCCCGCTACATATCTTAACGATATTTATTACAGAACAAAAGAAACCTCCAAGGGCTGGAATCTTGATGTAAATTTCGGAATCAACGGTCAGACCGACGGATATAATGTCTGCGTTGAGATTTATAATTCAAAGAAAAAGCTTGTTGACAAAAAATGCGTTCCTGCTGACAATAAGCTTTGCATCGGTTTCAAAAACCTTGATGTTATCTCATGGAATGCTGAAATTCCGACTCTCTATACCGCTTATGCCACTCTTTATAAAGACGGCAAGGAGGTCATGACAGTCAGAAACTTTATCGGCTTCAAGACGGTTAAGATCAAAAAGGATATTTTCACCGTAAACGGTAAAAAAATAAAAGTCAAGGGTGTAAATCATCACGATTCACATCGTAAAACAGGCTATGTCATGAGCCTTGCCGATCTTGAAAAAGATATAAAGCTCATGAAATCACTTAATGTAAATGCCGTCAGAACATCGCACTATCCTCCCGATGCTCAGTTCCTTGTTCTGTGCGATATGTACGGTCTTTATGTTGTTGACGAAGCCGACATTGAAACTCACGGCTGCGGATGTTCGCCTCACGAGAATATCGATCTTATCAGCCATAATCCGGAATGGGCACCGAGATACCTCGACAGAGTCAAAAGAATGTATCTGCGTGACAGAAGCCGTGCGGGCATAATCATGTGGTCACTCGGCAACGAAGCAGGCGGATATGCATGTCAGGATGTCTGCTATGAATATCTTCATGAAGTTTGCCCCGAAATTCCCGTTCATTATGAGGGCGTTGTCAGAAACGAAAGACATTCATATGATGTTGTTTCGGAGATGTATACCGATCACGCTGACTGCGAAAAGACGGGTAAGCACAAGAGAGGAAAGAAATATACGCCCAAGCCCTTCTTCCTTTGCGAATATGCTCATGCGATGGGTGTCGGCCCCGGCGGACTTGAAGAATACTGGGATATCTTCTACAAATATGATAACCTCATGGGCGGCTGCATCTGGGAATGGAGCGATCATGCCTATTATCATCCCAACGGCAAGCTGAAGTTCACATACGGCGGCGACCACGGCGAATGGCGTCATGACGGCTGCTTCTGCGTTGACGGTCTTATGTATCCCGACAGAAGACTTCACACGGGTGCAAAGCAGATGAAGAATGTTTACAGACCCGTCAGAGCTTCTCTTGAAGACGGAAAGCTCATATTCCTCAATACCAACAGATTCAGAAATACATCGTATATCACAGCTGTCTGGGAAATTGTCAAAAACGGAAATAATCTCCTTGCAGTTGATGAAGCAGTTATGGATATCGAGCCCGAGTCAAAGCTTGAAATCCCCTTTGAATTCAAGGCTCCCAAGGATAAATGCGACTGTCATATCAATATTTATTATTACTGCGGCGATGATGAAATTGCTTTCGAGCAGATCACACTCAAAGAAGAATACGGATTCAAGCCCGAAAAAGGTTCTGATAAGCTTAAAATTGCAAGTGACTGCAAGAAAACTATTGTTTTCTTTGAAAACGGCTCCGTTACCTTCTCTTCTGAAAACGGTATGATTGAAAGTTATATCGTCAACGGAAAAGAAACGGTCAACAACTCCCCTGCTTTTGTGAGCGGTTTTGTTCCGAACATTTTCAGAGCATGCCTTGATAATGATACCCGTTTCAGAGATGAATGGCGCAAGGCTAGCTACGACGATTATTCATGCATTCTCTCCGATTTTGAAGCTGAGCTCGAAAAAAACAAAGCTGAGATCGAGATCTCATATAAGCTCAGAAGCAACAAAAACGGAAAGATTATTGCAAATGTTGAAATCGAATATGAGGTATATGATAACGGATGCATAAAGGTCGAGGCTGAATTCAAGCCCGTTTCATTCAAACGCCTTTCGGCTCATATGCCCAGATTCGGACTTACTCTCGAAATGCCCGAAAGCTTCAGAAACATCGAATACTTCGGCATGGGTGAGTGCGAAAACCTCAGCGACATATTTGCTCAGTCAATTGTCGGTGTTTATAATACTACTGTTGAAGAAATGCATGAGCCCTATATCAGACCTCAGGATTCGGGCAACAGATGCTCTGTCAGATACCTGAAAGTTACCGATGCACAGGGCGACGGTCTGAAATTCGTTTTCGATGATGAATACTTCAATTTCAATGCAAGAGAATTCAGTCAGAAGCTTCTTCAGAATGCCTCTCATCAGGAAGACCTTCATGACGAGCATACGACAGTTATAAATATTGACGGTTTCACAAGAGGAACGGGTACTGCAAGCTGCGGTCCCGATACCCTTCCTCAGTATGAAGTTGACGGAAGCGACGGTCTTGAATTCAGCTTCTATATGATGCCTGCTGATAAATAATCACAAAATGAAAATGCCCCGTTGAGTTTAATTCTCAACGGGGCTGATCTTTTGAAGGATTATTATTTTGTTCCGAAAATTCTGTCGCCTGCATCTCCGAGACCCGGAACGATATATCCGTGGTCATTCAGATGGCTGTCAAGAGCACCGATGTAAATATCAACATCGGGATGTGCATTTTTCAGCGCTTCAAGTCCCTCAGGTGCGGCAATAATGCACATAAATTTGATATTCATGGGATTGCGCAGCTTGATCTGACTGATTGCATCGATCGCAGAACCGCCGGTTGCAAGCATGGGATCGAGAACGATAACCTCACGGTGCTCGATATCAGCAGGAAGTTTGCAATAATATTCAACAGGCTTGAGGGTTTCGGGATCTCTGTAAAGACCGATATGGCCGACTCTTGCCGAAGGAACGAGTGAAAGTACGCCGTCAACCATTCCGAGACCTGCTCTGAGAATAGGAACAAAAGCAAGCTTTTTACCTGCGATAACCTTAGTTTTCGCAACGCAGATGGGAGTTTTGGTTTCAACCTCTTTAAGAGGAAGATCTCTCGTTGCTTCGTAGCACATAAGAGTTGCAATTTCGCTGACAAGATTGCGGAATTCCTTTGAACCTGTTTTTTCATTTCTGAGAATCGAGAGCTTATGATGAATAAGCGGATGATCCATTACAATAACATTTGACATTTTCAATTCCTCCGTTAATATCAGAATCTGTTTTCGAGATCAATAACCTGATTGATTCTTCTGATGTGACGCTCCTCACCGCTGAATTTTGTATCAAGGAAAACATCAACAAGCTCGATAGCCTTTTCAACGCTGACAACTCTTCCGCCGAGGCAAAGAATATTGGCGTTGTTATGAAGACGGGTCATTTCAGCCGAAAATTTATCGGAGCAGCAACAAGCTCTGATACCCTTGACCTTATTTGCGGCGATCGAAATGCCGACGCCCGTTCCGCAGAAAAGAAGACCGAGCTCGCATTCACCGCTGACAACCGCTCTTGCTGTTTTTTCGGCATAGACCGCATAATCGGCTGAATCTGAAGTGTATGTGCCGAAATCCTTATATTCGATTTTTCTTTCATCAAGGTGAAGTTTGATTGCGTTTTTAAGTTCAAGACCTGCATGGTCATTTCCGAGAGCTATCATTTTAAATTCTCCTTTTTTAATTTTAATTCTCGCTCAGCCTGAGGAAGCCGAAGATAGACGGGAGCAAGCAGAGCTGAATCGGCAAATCTCAATTCATCAGCCATAGCCGCAAGAGCGGCACCGTATGCTCTCTGATATCTTCTTGATTCAGAAGCGAGCTTAATGTTTGGAATATCCTTCATGAGGCCGAAGCAGATTTCCGCTCCGTCGCCTGCAAGAATAATTGGCTTATCATTATATTTTCTGATTTCAGATGCAAGAGAGTCAACGGAAACCGCATAGTCATCACAAAGTCGGGTTACGGTTCCGTTTTCGACATTAAAAAGAGCGGTATAAACCTGATTGCATCTTGCATCCATTGAAACGCATATATAAGCGTTTTCATCGGTAAAGTTATACGAACATGCCTCAAGAGTTGAAACACCTGCGCAAGGCTTTGATGAAGAAAGAGCAAGCCCTTTGACTGCCGCAACGCCGATTCGAATTCCGGTAAATGATCCCGGACCTGCATTGACGCAGAAAGCATCGATGTCATCAATTTTCATATCCGCCTGAGTCAGAGCGTTATCTACCATAGGCATGAGAGTTCTGCTGTGCGTCAGCCCTGCATTGACAAAGCATTCGCTGACAAGCTTTTTCCCGTCAGTAACCGCAACGCTTGCAGTTTTTGCCGACGAGTCAATTGAGAGTATTTTCAAGATTTTCAACTCCGCTGATTTCAATAATTCTTTCGTTAATATCAGATGTTTTCGTTATCTCAACTCTGACACAGTCATCCGGAAGAACGGCTTCAATGTTTTCGCTCCATTCGATAATAAGGGTTGCGCCCTCATCAATATAATCAAAATATCCCGTCGAATAAAGGTCATCCCATCCCGAAATACGGTACATATCAAAATGATAGAGAACTTTATCAGAGCCTCTGTATTCATTGACAAGTGCAAATGTCGGGCTGCTGACATCGCATTCAATGCCCATACCCTTTGCAAAGCCCCTTGTGAATGCAGTTTTGCCTGCTCCGAGATCTCCGAACATGGCAATAACCTTTCCGTAAGGAAGAGCCTGAGCAAGTCTGAACGCAATTTTTTCCGTTTCATCGGGACTAAATGATTTGAATTGAGCCAAAATCTCACCGCCTGACTTAGTGAATTATAACACAATTAATGTTGATTTTCAACATTAACAAATTTATATTTCGTATCTCTCAACGAGATCGTTTGCCATGGCAGGAAGATCCGTAATCAGACCGTCAACTCCGTATTTAAGCAAACGGATTGCGGTTTCGGGTTTATCAACCGTCCAGACATTGACCTTGATGCCGTTTTTGTGGAGATTCTTTACATAAAATCTTGTAACGCAGGAAAAATGAGGATGAAGATAATCCGCTTTTATCTGCTTTGCAAATTTAACATAGCCGAAAAGCATGGTCTTATAGAAAAATGCTTTGTTAGGAGCATAGAGAAAACCTGTTTTGCATTCGGGATCGATTCTTTTGCATTCAACAAGAACCTCGGGACTGAAGCTTGAAATCAGAAGCTTTTCAAATAACCCCTTTGCCTTGACAGCTTCGATTGTTTTGCCGACAATTTCAAGATTTCCGTCAAGCGGCGGTTTGATCTCAATATTCATGATCTCAATGTCGCCCTTTGCACTCAGATCAAGAAATTCATCAAGAGTCGGGAGCGTGGTTCCGGCAAACTTTTCATGAAAATATGAACCGAAATCATATGTACGAAGCTCTTCGAGAGTTTTTGACCTGACCTCTCCCGAACCGTTCGAGGTTTCGTCAATAGTATAATTGTGACAGATAACGGGATAACCGTCAGCAGTCAGATGGATATCCGTTTCAAAACCGTCACATCCGATTTCAAGCGATTTTTCAAATGCCGGAATTGTATTCTGAGGCGCAACCTTATTCGCTCCTCTGTGGGAAATAACCTTGCATTTAGCCATAGTTCCTTCTCCTGTCTGATTAATCCTTTGTTTTATAATATAGCATACAGTGACAATAGCCTTCAAAGTCAGGATCAGCTATCTGAGCTTTGAATTCCTCGCACATGCATTTATATTCTTCCTTGATCTCAAGTCTGCAGGGGCAATATCCGCCTTTTCTTTTCAGACCCTCACGGATTGCCGCAACAACTTCTTTATCTTCGTTGAGCTTGACAGCCATATTATCCTCCTTATTTTACAATAACCGTTTCAGAGCAGTTTCCTGCCGCATCAAAAGCGGTTATTGAATATTCATCAGTAAGACTTCCGCCGACATCATTGAAGGTCAGAGAAGCGTCGTCGTAACAGTTTTCAATGCGTGAAAGAAACTTTCCGTTCTTTTCGATTCTGTAATAAGCGATTCCGAAATTATCCTCCGACTCACTCCACGAAAGAGTTACTCCGTTTTCAGCCGCTTTTACAAAATCCGAAGGATCAGAAGGTTTCTGAGCTTCAAGCTCAAAGCCGTTTTCGATATAATCAAGATAAGTTTTGATATACATATCATCGACCTCATCGGGGCTGAAATAATGGTTATAAGAAAAAGTTATAATATTATCGGCATATTGGGATGCGGTTTCCATCTGCCAGACAAATCTGTCCAGAGTTGCAGGAACGGAAACCGTATTTTCGGATGCCGGTCTTGTCAAAAATCCTGCAAGCAGAGAATCGGCTACCGCAAGGCAGAAATTTTCACAGTTAGCCCACAGCTTTATGTCGGCATCGCATGACTTGACTGCGGCATCATACATCTTCCATGTTTTCTCAAGATTTTCGGGAGAAGTCCACAACGCTCCGACAGCATCCTGAGGAGCAAAAATATCTCCGTCCCTGAAATTAACCGAGTCAAGAAGTCTAACAAGGTTTACAAGAGTCAGGACATGTCCGTTTGCAAGATATTCGGCAAAGAAAGGACTGAGAAGCAACGGAAGATCGGGATCAGTCTTATTCATTGAATCGATAATTTTGTTAAGTCCCCTGCTCATTCCGCCGATATTTATCTGACAGGTAAGAACATTGTTGAACTCGGGTGTAAAATACCAGCCGTAAAAGCAATCGGAATATTCGGCATAATATTTATTATAAATTTCCTCAACCATCAGCGAGGCAATATCGCACATTTCCGAATACTGAGCGGTTATTGCGCCTTCAGTCCAGAAATCATCAAACATCGCAAGACCTATAAACACCTTGATCCCGCTTCCCTTGCAGTTCCGAAGGGCAGCTTCGATAACATCGGGACAGACCGTTGCATCGGAAAAAGCATCAAGCTCAGAATCATAATAAATGGTCCAGGCTCCTCCCGACGACTTATATGCTTTATTGGCAACATCCTGAAGAATGAGATATTCAATTCCCGCTTCTTTCATATTCTCAATTTCATCCTGCCAGCGTTCATCGCTCCATGTTGAGCTCAGCCAGGACTGAAGAAATGTTCCGTTAAAAGCAGGATCGCATTTCTTTTCGGATGTATCGTTACCAAACGGAAGAACAGCAATAATGAATGCCATGATTGATGAAATAACTTTTTTGATTAAAGAAATCATAAATTCACCTCATAATTTGATATTATATCATAAACGGCATATTTTGTATAGTAAATTAATTAAAATATTTATTTAATGTTTTATATTTACTTATATCTGATTGAATGATATAATTTAGAAAATATTTGATTCAGGGTGATAAAATGAAGCTTGGAATTATCAACGGATGGAGCGAAGGCTGCATCGAATATGTACGCAGCAAAGGTCTTGATGCGGTTGAATTCTGCGTAAATTATAATTACGATTCAGCCGATTTTCTTTCAAAAGCCGCAGACATCAAAGGATATGCCGAAAAATACAATGTTTCCGTCGGAGCTATCGGCAGATGGGGCATGCAGAGAATTGACGATAACGGAGAAATCATTCCCGAAGCCCTTGAAAATGACAAAAACCTTATCACGGCGGCAGGAATTATCGGATGCCCCGTTTATAACTGCGGCGTAAACTATACCGAAGGAAAAACCTTCTACGAAAACTGTGAGATCGCCATTAATTATTTCAGAACTCTTGTTGAATTCGCAAAAGACAAGAATGTAAAAATTGCTTCTTACAACTGCCGATGGGAAAACTTTGTTGTTGAACCCGAAGCATGGAGAGTTATTCTTTCAGCAGTACCTGAAATGGGATTGAAATACGATCCCTCCCACTCTATCGGCAACGGCGGAAATTATCTTAAAGAAATCCTTGAGTTTGGTGACAGAATCTTCCATTTCCACCTTAAAGGGACTGTTGAGATCGGCGGAGAGCATTATGATGATGCTCCTGCAGGCATGGATCAGACCGACTGGAAGACTGTTATGGATATTCTCTACACAAAGGATTATAACGGAATGCTCTCTATTGAGCCTCATTCGAGCTTCTGGACGGGCAAAAAAGGTCAGTGGGCTATCGACTTCACCGCAAATTATTTCAGACCTTATATCATGCCCGAAAATTACGCATACAGCGAAAATCCTTATATGCCTTAAAGAAACAGCTCCGAAGCATCTGCCTCGGAGCTTTATTCTATCTGTAATATTTACCGCTTTTCTTCAGATAATCGACAAGCATCATTGTCCAGTCGGTCTGAATGAAATCAAAACCTTTGTCCGCAAGCCAGCCCCAGCCGAAATCCTCCGAAACAGTCAGCGCAGAGTCATCGCTGTGTCCGCCCGAAAGCTGACGTTTATGATCATATATTATAGCATTGACCCACACGAGCTTACCGTCACGGTGCATCATGTCAATGAATTCATCGCTTGCAAGAACAGACTCTTCTTTTTCAAAAAGCACCTCAGCACCAAGATAATTGATTTTCTTATTCATCAGCTCTTTATGCATAGGATGAGTTTCCGAAACGATCGGAATAAAAGCAAGCTCGGGAGAAACCTCTTCAAGAACTGAAACAACATTCTTCGACAGCTTGCTCTTGACAAGAATCTGATCGAGCATTCCATGGCGTCTGACTGCCTCATAAATCTTTTCGGGATTATCCCAGAATTTATCGATATTGATAAAGCATCTGCCCTTGAACTGTTCGAGAAAATCGTCAAAGCTTTCAATTCCGAACTGAGTGGGAGTTCTGTCGTAGTTTACATATTTCAGCTTTGATATAGAACTGAATTTCCTCATTTTTAAGGATACAAGCTTATTCAGATGAGGGTATTCCATTCCGGGATGAAACAGAAACAGCTTGCCGTCTTTGCTGCAGCTGACATCTGCTTCTATCATATCTGCGCCCTGACGGAGTGCAATTTCATAAGCAGCCATGGTGTTGCACGGAATATTTCCTCCCGATGAGCCTCTGTGAGCAACGATGATGATATTCTCTTTTGATTTTTCAATAAGATTAAATGACATAAAAACACCTCATAATCCGGAAATAACCTCCCCGATCCCTCGGAGAGGTTATGTTATTATTCGGGATTTCTTGTGAGATCTTCCTCGCCTGCTGACTGATATTTCTTTGCGGCAAGAGCTTTATACATAACATCAAGCTTGCCCATGTCAAGATTATAGCCGAATTTGAAGATAAGGAATACAAGAGTATAAACGATAGCGGGAATAATTGTGCAGACAGTAAGAATACCTTCACCGACGCCTTCGATATAACCTGCGTCAGCCATAGTTTCACCGTTATAGCCTGCAATTTTGCTCAGAAGAGTAATTCCGCCCGTATCGGCAAGAGTCTGACCGAGGTTGCGGCAGAAGGTATAGACAGCATAGACTGCGCTTTCGCTTCTGATACCCGTTTTATATTCCTGATAATCGATAACATCGGTGATAATAGCCCAGTTAGTGATGCTGACAAAGGAATAACCGAATCCGATTATAAAGGTAAACAGCATGAAAACAACGGGGCCCGATGTAAGTCTGTCACAATGAGGAACAACGAAATACATGAGAATTGCCGCAAGAGCCGAGAAAAATGTACCGAAACCGCAAAGCTCTTTTTTACCGAATTTCTTAACAAGCTTGGGCATGAAGAAAATCATGATTGCCATGGGAAGATAGTTTGCTATCGTACCGATTGCACCAAGACCTGTGTTCTCAAAATAATTCTTATAAAGATACTGATTAAGAGATCCGAACTGAAGCTGACCGCTGATAAGGATACCCGAAAGAGCAGCCATGATGAAAGGTCTGCTTTTAAGCATGCCTTTATACATGCCCTTCATATCAACCTTAGGTTCTTCCTCAGAGGGAACTCTTTCCTTTGTCATTCCGAAGCATGCATAGAAAGCAACGATCGAAAGCACACCCATGATGATGCCGAAGATCATCATTCCGTTGGGATCTGCCGCCTCGATCTCATTACCTGCGGCATTGAACTGACCCGTTCCGCTGTAAATGATCGCAGGAGCAATAAGAAGCGGCGCAGCTCCGCCGACACCGGCACCGATCGTTCTGAATGTGGAAAGAAGGGTTCTTCCGTCGGGATCATCGGTAATGACCGATGCAAGCGAACCGTAAGGAATATTGATGGTCGTATACATCATACCGAATGATATGTATGTAACATAAGCGAGGATAAGAATGATCGTGCTGTTGCTCGTGAATTTTGTAAAATCAATATAGCAAAGCATGGCGGCAATACCGAGAGGAATTGCAAACCATTTGATGAAGGGTCTGAACTTGCCGTCTTTGGTCGGCTTTTTCTTTGCAATAAGTCCTCCCCAGAGAGGATCATTGATTGCATCCCATAATCTTGCGATAAGGAAAAGAATCGTAATCTTCATCTCGCCAAGCTTGAGAACGTCTGTATAGAATACTTTAAGATATGACGAAACATATGTCAGGATAAAAAGGTTGCCCGCATCGCCGAGGGCATAACCTATTCCGTCTTTCAATCCGATTTTGTTCGGATGCTGAAATTCGGCATTTTTAAGTGAACGCTGTTCTTTCATAAAGAAATCTCCTCAATTCAAAATAACACGGTCGGTAATATATCAGCTGAACTTTCTGACAAGATTATCAACCATCGTATAAGCAAACCCGAGAAGCTCAATTACTTTATAACCGAGCTTTTTGAAAAACTTGGAAACAGTTTTATCGTTATGCTCCTGAGTCTTTTCGATAACGATGCTGTCAAGAAGCTCGCTGTTATCTCCCCTTCTTGTTTCAAGAATCAGTTTATCGCCTTTGAATTCAAGGGTCGAATATGTCGTGACATCGTTTTCAATGAATTTATAAGCGAGATGCTCGGCATCAAAATCAAATGAATAAACGCCGTGGACAACATTAGAATTCAGATAAACAATGCCTTCGGGATTGACAAAGGTTTCTCCCGTGGGAGCAGTCTGCTTGATCTTACCGCTTTCCATAAAATGAGAACGCCCTTGAGAATGGGTGTGTCCCGTAACAACGAGATCAAGATCGTAAACCTCAAAAATCGGAGCAAAAATGTTTTTAAGAAGAATTTCGGTTTCAAGGTCACCTATCGAATCGCCCGCACCGTAAATTCCGTGATGAACAACGCCGATGCGCCATTTTGCATCCTGATTCGCTTCAACCGCTTTCCTTGCAAATCTCATATGGTCGGGAGCATTTCCCGATGTGGAATCAAAGAAAAGATAAAGGACATCACCGTATCTGAACCAGAAATCACGGTCAAGACCTGAGAAAAATCTTCCGTAATCCTCGTTCGGCATGTTGGTATAATAGTTATATGTCATACCCTTTTTGTCATGATTGCCTATTGCAAGAGCCATGGGAAGACTTCTGAGAGCCTCGGGCATCAGAAGAGTCTGCCATTCAGCATCGGTCGAGCCCGTTGATGTATTATCGCCGGGTGTAATCAAATAGCTGATATCGGGATTCTTTGAAAGAACCTCCGAAAGAAAATTATTCCAATAATATCCGCATTTTGACTGCTCTGTCGAGTCTTCGCCGTAAATTTCGGTAATCTGAATGTCGCCGACAACCATAACCTTGTGATCAGAGAAGGATTTTGTTTCAAATTTGTAAATCTTGCTCCAATCCTCACCGGTATGCCACTGATAAAAATAAACGGAGTTTTCCTCAAGGTCAGTTACTGTAACTCTGCAAACGACCTGACCGGGATTTTCGGCAGGTGTCATGATACCGTCAAAAACATCAGCATCGGTCATTGATTCACTATCCGAAACACGAACCTTAGCAACCGCTTTTTCCGAATCGGAATGCCAGCAAAGACTGACCTGAGTTTCATCGGCTCCGACATTGAGAGTCGGAAGATTGTTATATTTGACAAGCGAAGAATATAACTGATCCCATTCTTCTCTTGTCAGCTTTTCAGCTTCAAAATCCGAAAACGCAATTAAACCTGTATTAAAAATCATAATCAAACAAATTAAAACACATATACTTTTTTTCATTATTTAATCCTTTTCGTATCTGTTATGCAGGAACTTCGGGAGCTGGTGCAGGCTGTGAGGGAGTCTGCATAATCTGAATAAGCGAAATAAACTTGGAGAGGATAAACTTAATAAAAGCAGGCATAGTCATATCAATAAGAGTATGAAGCGAACCCGCAAGTCCTTCGCTGTTTTCATAAGGAGGATGAGCGTAACCGACCATTGTGGCTCTCGAGCCGTTGACAGGTCTTGTTTTTTCGGTTACATACTCAGAGCCTTCATAATTGAGGTTTGAAGTGTTGCCGCCGATGCATTTGATTTTCGGATTTCTTTTTGTTCCCGAAAATCCGCTTTCGGTTATGATCTCAACATGATGAACATTATCGGTTCCGTCAACCTCCGTGTTCATAAAAACTATGTCACCCTTCTGAGGTACATAATCGCTTGTTGCGGGATGATAATATCCCCTCTTGATAAACCACTGACGCATGCCGTCAACGGTTGATCTTTTGGGAACAGCCGAACCGATTGCACCCGCCTGAGCGGCACACCATGAAACAAAAATAGTGCACCAATATGCATCGGTGTCATAACCGTAATACCATTTTGTGAACTGATTGATATTGCTTTCATAAAAACCGATCTGAGCTCTTGCAACCTCAACGATCTTATCGGGAATATCGGAAACAGTTTCAGTTTCGGTAGGAGTTGTTTCATCAGCCGCAAACGAAGGAGCCGCAATGTTGAACGCAGTCACCATAACGAGGAGAAATGAAACAAGTCTGAAAAAAATTCGTTTTGAATTCATGACATTACCTCTTTCATTTTAATATAAATAATAATATATCATTAATTAATAATTTGTTCAATATTATTCTGATAATTTTTTTAAAATATAATGACAAAATCCCGCAACGCAAAGCATTACGGGATTCATAATTAAAAATCAAGTTTACTGTTTTGCTCCGTTATCAAACATTTCAAGCATTTTAACGCTTGCTGCAAAGCAGTTTGCAATACCCTGAGCATTCATGTTGTCATAGGAATCAAGGCGTGTGTGATAATATCTTTCAAGCTTGTGATTAAGACCTGTTACGCCTGCCGCACGGAAACCGCCCTGGCTGAACGCCGCAGCATCAACTGCACCGCCGAGAGGAGGAACGCCGCCCTTTTTGCAGGGAACATCAATCGCTGCTGCAGCTTCCATAAAGAGATCGGCAAGATCCTTATCGCTTCTGACTGTGCCGTTAAGATCATAGTAATTGGACATGAGATATTTCGGGTCATTTATCGTATCATATGCATAGATAAAGGTGGGAACATCCTTGAATTCATCCTTATGTGCCTCGACCCAAGCCTTTGAGCCTCTGAGTCCGATTTCCTCGGAGCCTGTGAGTATAACGCCGATCTCTGTGTTTTCAAGCTCGATTCCTTCATCCTTGAGAGCTTTGAGAACAGCAATTCCGACATAGCAGCCCGTAAGATTATCGTTTGCGCCGTCAACAACTCTGCGATAGTTGACCATGAAATAAAGACCGATCATGAAAGGAACAAAAAGAAGTCCCCAGAGTCCGGCTTTAACAAGAGGGTCAGATGTATCGGGCATACCGAAGGTTACGCCGTGCTTGACGATATAAAGAACGGAAATAACAAGATAGAAAACGGCTCCGACAACGCCAATTATTGCATGTCCTTCAAAGCCGACACCGCCGAGTGCATAGTTGACAGGCCATTCCCATGTTGCATCGGGATGACCGTTGAAGATGATTCTTCTCTTCGTTTCACCCGTACATTTTTTGATGGCTGTTACATTATGACTTGTCTTTTTCTTGAAAAGAGGATCAAGGAGTTTTTTATAAAGTCCGAACTGAATAAGTACAATTGCAAAACCTGCAACTATGAACGGAACAGATAAAACGGGAGCAAAGAAGAAAAGAGCAACAGCAATAAGAACGAATGTCATGGTAAAATAGATCCATCCGTAGAACGCTCTGGGAGCAACCTCGTAGGATTCGATTTTGACATCCTCACATCCGCAATCCTTCTTCAGAACCTCAGCCATATATTCGCAGGACTTTTTCTCACCCTCCGAGCCGGGATCTCTTTTGCCGCATGTCTTGATTATATGAGTGATTTCATCAATCATATATTTTGCGGCTTTGTCTTTCTGGTCAATAATCTTTTTCAGATCCATGATTACCTCTCCTTTTTATTGTTATGTATAGATATTAACACTAATATTTGTTATTTGTCAACAATAAAAAATGCAAAACAAGTAAAAAAACTGCATGTTATTCCAAAAGAACAACATGCAGCAATAATTATTTGTTGATAAACTGAGAATCAGCGATTTTCGCAACCTCTTCGGCAGTTGTTGCCGTTTTCATCATGGTTGCAACCTTGCTTCTTCTTTCACGGAGCTCAGCGTACATAAGATCACGCTTTTCAGCCGAAATGGGATAGAAAAGCTTGGGAATGATACCGAGAGCACCTGTGATGATGGGAACGCCTGTACCGAGAGCGAAAATCCACCATTTTGTTCTGTCACTCTGTGTTCCGACTGTAGCTCCCTGAACATAACCGATACCTTTAAGAACGAGGCTGTTGATACTGCCCATAACTGCCTGCTGAAGC
>JAFSFB010000021.1 GCA_017435385.1 Clostridia bacterium
GATAATATTCGTTGATTATCTCATCATCAAAAGTATAGATTATATCTGCGTTGTAGATTTCGTATGTCTGCTGGTTTTCGTAATCCAACGGTCTCATTGTTGGATTGAATTCTGCGAAGCTTTTTGCCATTTGCAGATTGGCTTTTTCGAAATCTTCTTTTGAGATGTTGAAATACTGAACAAAAGACACAATCTGGGATTTGTCAGGATTGAATTCATATATTTCATCATACCATCTGTCAAATTCTTCTTCACCAACTAACATAACGAAGTCATATGGGACACTATTGTAACGTTGCCTATATTTTCCGGATTCTATATAGCCGCCACCGTTATCATTTTTTGTTTCATTTTCTTTCAAATCATCGACTTTATTCATTGTTGTTGATGACAACGCTTCATATGTTTGAATGCCTTCTGTTGTAGTTGTTGTTTTGCCGGTTTCCTTTTCTTTTTCGCAAGCAACGGTTAAAACTAATAATACTAAAATCACAATTAAAGCTATAAGTTTTTTCATGGTTTCTTACTCTCCTTTATATCATCGCCGTACCAAAATGGTTTCCTGTATTTCATTGCGGCACAGTCAGGGTTGATAACAATTTTATACGGATTGTTATCTGGCAGATTATAATAATCCATATAGAAAAACAATGGGTTTATGACACTCCCGAAAATCATTTTCTTATCGGGGTCATAATCGTAATTTATTTCTTGATTGTAAGAAAGGTTCTGATTATTAACCTCAAAATGAAGATGAGCTCCACCGGAGTTGCCTGTACTTCCAACATAGCCAAGCAATGTATTTGCGGATATGTTTTGATTTTCTCTTACTGAGGGTTTAGATTTTAAATGCATATAAATTGCAACAAAGTATTTACCTGTAATAGGATCTTTTTCATTTGATCTTACTGCAACACAATTGCCACATGATTTATACCCTGTAGAAATATCGTGCACAAAAATTACTTTTCCTGCAAAAGCTGATACAACTTCATATCCGTCAACACAATCTTCAGGATAGTATTGTTGTGACAAACCGTTTGTGATATCTATTCCTTTGTGTCTGATAGGATCATCGTCCCTCCAACCATACGGAGAGGAAATGTATCTTGCTTTTGTTGTTTGTGATATGCCGTCTTTTACATCTTTTACGGGCCAAATCCATAGGGTTTCTTGTCCTCCGCTTAAAGTAGTTGTTGTATAGTTATACTGCAAAATCGTACCTTTGGTTGAAATATGACTTATCGGAATATAGCCCCAATCGTTGGTTCCTTCAACATTTCCGTATACCCATCCCTCAATCAAACCGTCTTCTCCCCAGACAACGAAATTCTTACCTTTTGTTATTTCCATGCCTTTTTCGTAGCCCGCACCCTTGGCTTTATAAAGATGTGTATCTTGATTAGCTTTGCCTGTCCATTGCTGAGGCCAGCGGTAAAGAGCGTGAACCGTGCATGTCAAGCTCATTTCTCCTGCCGTTGCGGTTATGGTTGTCCGTCCGGGTTTTAGCCCGATTATCTGACCTGTCTTATTATCGAAACTGATAACGGATTTATCTCCGACACTCCAATTTATTGCACCTTTATAGGTTGTTGTCAGCTTGCAGTCAGGGTAAGTGTAGTTGTTTGCCCAAACATCTATATCCTTTGCGGACAAGGACAGGAAATTGCCCGAACCGTTTTTCAGCTTTGTGAATTTTACAAATCCGTCCGAAACACCCGAATTGGTTTTGAAGGCCACATATGCATATTTGCCGTATCTTCCTCTGACCTCGCACGGCCCGAAAGAAATGTCATTGTCAACCGAAGCGGCATACAACAAAGGGAAAAATTCTCCCATGGCTTTTTTAACAAATGAAAAAATAAACTCATAGATAAAACTCATGTTGAAATACAATGTTGAGGACAAACTTGTGTCGGGTTGATTATAAATTGGAACAAACAAGTCCTTAAGACTGTCTTTATAATATCCGCCGATTGATTCGGCACAATATATACGAATGGTATCTGTCCCTTTGCCAAACTTTGCTTTGCATGTTATGTCAGCATATCCGTTAGCTGCAACGCCTGTGATTCTTCCTTCCTTTGTGCAGGAAATAATGTTTTCGTTGCTTGATGACCATTCGACCATTCTGCTGCTGACGTCCTCGGGATTCAGGGTTGCCGTAAGCTGTGCAAACTCACCTTGAACAATACCGTGTCGGGGATTGATTTTTAATTCGTCAACAAAAATGGAGTCGTCGCTTGTTGCCAATGCGAAGCTTACAGAATTGAAAGAAAGAGCCATGCATAAAAACAACGAAACAAAAAGAATAAATTTCTTCTTCAAATCATATTTTCCTCCTTTATTTTAACACCGTTTAATTCCGTAAGTCAAATTACAGTTATGTAATTATTTGACATTCTTTTGTTACCTTTTTAATTAACCCATCGGAATCTCCGCCCTTCTTTTACAAAATGCTTATATCTGTATATGAAGAAAAACACGGTTTGTCACGGAAAAGTTTTTGATTTCCGAAACATTCTCCGTTTTAAGCAAAAACAGGCAGAGATAACTGTGCAAAACAGAAACAAAAAAGCTGAATCGGGTAGGGCGGATATTATCTGCCCGAAACACAAAATTTTATAAAGCTGTTAAATTAAATAAAAATCAGTCATAAGCCTTGCCTCCCTCGTTGAGGGAGGTGGATTTTGCGAAGCAAAAGACGGAGGGAGTAATTACTGAAAATCCTTATATATCAATAATATTCACGCAAAATCTGAAACTCCCTCAGGCGTACCGCCAGCTCCCTCAGGAGGGAGCCATAACAGTAAGCTTGGTTTTGTAATTGACATTTGCATAATCCGAATGAATGAAAGGATAGTTTTTTCGCTCCTGCTCCTGAATATACAGAAAGCCCGATGCAGATGACCTGCATCGGGCTTTTGGCTGATTGCCGATTTATTTAATTTCAATCTTTTCGCAGTTTGAGCCTGTGAGCGAGAGGCTCAGCTCGTCGGGCTGACTGCCGCCGATGAAGAGAGCTATTTTGCCGTCGGGCTCGACTCTGCTGCCGTCTTCAAGGACAGCCTTTATCCAATAGCGGTCGATCTCAAGCTCAACGCTCTTCTTTTCGCCCGCTTCAAGTTCAACGGGTCTGATTGCGCAGAGCTGATAATTCGGAGTGTAGGTGCGGCTGTCGGTATACTGTGCATAGACCTGAACCTTTTCCTTGCCGCCGACCGCTCCGATGTTTTCAACATCAACGGCAACGATAAGCTTTTCGCCGTCAGTCGAAACAAGCTTTGCTCCGCTGAATGCAAACTTCGTATATGAAAGACCGAAGCCGAAGGGATAGAGGGGAGCTTCATTGAGGTATCTGTATGTTCTGCCCCTCATGTCGTAATTCTTGAAATCGGGAATATTGTTTTCGGCAGAATAAACCGTAACGGGAAGCTTTGCGCAGGGATTTGCCTGACCTGCAAGGATTTCGGCAACGGCAAGTCCGCCGAGTGCACCGGGATACCATGCATGAAGGATCGCCTTTGCGTGCTTCGTAACTTTTTCGCCGAGATCGATCGAGCTGCCGCACATGAGAACGACAACAACATTTTCGCAAACATCGCATACTGCCTCGGCAAGCTTCTGCTGAGTTTTGGGAAGATAAAGCGATTTCTTATCGCCGCATGCGGTGTAATCATCGTCAAAGCCCGTATCCTCGCCTTCAACCGAGCAGTCAAGACCGAGAGCAAGAACGGTGACATCTGCTTCTGATGCGGCGGCAAGACCGTCGCTGAGCATGTTCATGAAGCCGCTCCAATGGTTGACTTCTTCAACGCAGTAGTTCGAGCCTCTTTCAACGCTGATGTCTGCATCGGCGAAAACCCTGCGGATACCGTCGGCAACGGTGACATATTCGGAAGCATAGCCGTTATAGTTGCCCTCGAGAGCGGTAACGGACTGTGCGTTCGGACCGACAACGGCGATTCTCTTGCTCATGTTTTTGTCAAGAGGAAGGAATCCGCCCTCGTTCTTGAGCAAAACAACGCTCTGCTGAGCGGCTTTGTGGTTGAGAGCCTTGTGCTCCTTGCAGTCAACTGCGCTGTAGGGAATATCGGAATAAGGTCTGACTTCTTCAAATTCGCCGAGAAGATAACGGATCATGAAAAGTCTTTCGGCTGCGGCGGTGATATCATCCTCGTCAATGAGGTCCTGCTCGTAAGCATCGATAAGATATGCATATGTGTCGCCGCAGTTGAGGTCACATGTGTTTTTGATTGCGGCGGCGGCAGCCTCGGCGGCTGTTTCGGTGAATTTGTGGAATTTATAGATATCTCCGAGAGCACCGCAGTCGGAAACAACATAGCCGTCGAAATTCCAGTTTTTGCGGAGAACCTCTTTGAGAAGATAGGAGTGAGCGCAGCAGGGCTCGCCGTTTGTGCGGTTATATGCACCCATAACGCCCATTACTCCGCCGTCCTTGACCGTCTTTTCAAAAGCGGGGAGATAGGTTTCGTAAAGGTCATGCATGCTCGAGATCGCATCGAAGCCGTGGCGGTCGTTTTCGGGACCCGAATGAACGGCGAAATGCTTTGAGCAGGCGGTTGCCTTGAGAAATTCGCCGTCGCCCTGAATGCCCTTGATGAATTCAACGCCGAGAACAGCCGAAAGGTAGGGGTCTTCGCCGAAGGTTTCCTGACCTCTGCCCCAACGGGGATCCCGGAAAATATTGATGTTGGGAGCCCAGAAGGTGAGTCCCTTGAAAATATCCCTGTCGCCGAACTTGACATGCATGTTATATTTTGCTCTGCCCTCGGTCGAGATAACATCGGCTACCGTGCCGACAAGCTCGGGGTCGAAGGATGAAGCCATGGCGATTGCGTGGGGGAAAACGGTTGCCGTTCCCGCTCTTGCAACGCCGTGAGAGCCCTCGTTCCACCAGTTATATTCCTCGATGCCGAGTCTTTCGATGGCGGGGGAGTTATAGAGAAGCTGAGACATTTTTTCCTCAACCGTCATTTTCGCAACAAGCTCCTTAGCCTTTGCCAATGCCTGAGATTTTGTCATTGTTTGTCCTCCTTAAAAAGGAAATATCATTAATAAATATAAACCAAATATATACCGCCGTCAAGCCGAAAAGAGGAACAAAAATGATATTTTGTGAAAGTGTTGACAAGTATATATGAACTGTGTATACTGTATATATACAGTTGTCGGAGGTGGAGAATGAACATCTTTATAAACAACAAAAGCGGACAGCCGATATATGAGCAGATTTATTCGCAGATAAAGAGCAGTATCGTCAGCGGTGAGCTTAAAGAGGACGAGCTTCTGCCGTCGATAAGAAGCCTTGCGAAGGATCTGCATATCAGCGTTATAACGACGAAGCGTGCCTATGATGAGCTGGAGCACGAGGGCTTCGTTTATACTGTTGCGGGCAAGGGATGTTTCGTTGCGGGCAAGAACACGGAGCTTATCCGTGAAGAGAATCTCCGCCGCATCGAAGCGCATCTTCAGAGCATCTCGGAGCTTGCGGCAACCTGCGGACTCGGCAAGAAGGATATCATTGAAATGTTTGAGATACTGACAGAGGAGGAAGAAAGATGAATGCATTTGAAATTAAGAATATGAGCAAGAAATACGGAAGGTCTGACAGCTTTGAGCTGAAGGATGTGAGCCTTGCTCTGCCGAGCGGATGCATCATGGGGCTCATCGGTGAAAACGGAGCAGGCAAAACGACGCTCATCAATGCCATGCTCGGAATCATATCGAGAAATTCGGGCTCAGTCAGTTTCTTTGATAAGCCCGAGCGCATCGAGGCAAAGGATGATATCGGCGTTGTTCTCGGCGAGGAATCCTTCCCCGAAACGATGAATCCCACTCAGGTCAATAAGATGATGAAAGGGATTTACAGCAAGTGGGATGAGGAAAAATATTTTGCTCTGCTCGATAAATTTTCTCTGCCGGCGAAAAAGACGTTCAAGAATTTTTCGAGAGGCATGAAGGTCAAGCTCAGCATCGCCGTTGCACTTTCGCACAATGCAAAGCTGCTGATTCTCGACGAGCCGACAAACGGACTCGACCCCGTTATCAGGGATGAGATCGTTGATATTTTCTATGAGTTCACACGCAATCCGTATAACTCCGTGCTGATATCCTCGCATATCGTCAGCGACCTTGAAAAGCTCTGCGACTATATCGCATTTCTTCATAAGGGAAGGCTTGTTCTCTGCGAGGAAAAGGACAGACTGCTCGAACAGTACGGCATCATTCACTGCACCGCCGAAGAGCTTGAGAAGATCGAGCCTTCCGCAGTCAAGGGCAAAAAAGAATCACCCTACGGCGTTGAGGCGGTTGTTGAGAGAAGAGCGATCCCTGCCGATGCCGAGATAAGTCCCGTCGGAGTTGAGGAGCTGTTTGTTCTTCTTGTAAAGGGGGCGAGGTAATGAAGAGCCTGCTTTATAAAGAATTTGCGGTGTCGAAAAAAACGCTTCTGATATGCCTTGCTTTTTCTGTTTTGGGTTTACTGTCCTCGATAAGGTTCACCGGAAGCATCGTAGCGGATTATGTGATTTTTTCGCTTATCGCCGCAACGATCGTAAGAAGTCTGACCGATGACGAAAAAAGCGGCTGGGAAAAATATTCGAGAGCGTTGCCGCATAATGCATTTCAGAGGATGGGAGCAAAATATATCTTCTGTTTTTTGATTTTAACGGCGGCAAGCCTGATTATGCTTTTGTCGGATACATTGGGCAACATGAAAATAATGGATTATCAAAGCAAACAATTTGATTATCCGATAACAAATTCTTCGCAGGAGATTCTGTATTCGGTTCTGCACGCAATTCCGATTCAGTTTTTTTGCTTCAGTATATTTCTCATCTCGTTTGCCGTTTTGCTTCCGCTGAATTCTCTTCTCAAAGGTCAGTTCAAGGTTCTGACTTTTATCCCGTTTGTTCCGTCGATTATTCTGTGCTTTGTTGTAAACGGAATATACAGCATAACAGGCAGCGGATACAGAACGTATCCTTTTACCGAGTCGATCAAAAAACCGCAGTTCACCGCCATGTTTGTCGCTTCGGCGCTTCTGCTTTTCGCCGCATCATATTTTATTTCAGTCATCATCGAAACCAAAAGCGGCAGAGAAAAGCTCAAAGCCGTCAAGGCGGTTGCGGCGGTGCTGACCGTTGCCGCCCTTGCCGTTTCGGGAACGACCGTTTATGCGCTTTATAAAGACGGCGCATTTGAAAAGATTGATTTTTCATACAGCTCCGATTATGAAGAAAAGCTTGAGCAGTCGGAAGCGGAGCTGGAAAAGCAGTATGCTCTTGCCCGTGAAGAAATGCTGAAATATGTTGACGAGTTCTGCGGAGAAACCCTCGTTGACAAAAAGACGGAATACATTAAAGAACGGATATCCGCCATCGGCTTCGGAGACCGCTTCACCGAGATCGATCAGGTCTATTCAACGGAATATCCGCTTGCCGTTGCGATCCATACCTACGGCAATTCGGAGCATCCCGACAGCCCCGATATGATAAAGATTTATGCAAATGTTGATGCCGCAACGATTATGACCGACGGCGATCCCGTTGAGCTTGCGAAGCAGATCGAGGATATGTTCTCCGAGGGGCTTGAAGAAGAAAGAATGGTTGAGTTCATGAAGACCTACGGTCTTTGCCCCGATGTTCTGAACGAGAATCTCGACGGCGAAAAGCCGTATAAGACCTATTGCTTCGATATGATTATCGAAGAGCATATACCTAAGAACTATGTTTCGGTTTCGATGACTCTGAACATCGATGTTATGGACGGAGCCATCTGGGATACAAGGGCATATGTCATAGAAGACACAAAGAGCCCTCAGACAAAATGATGAAAGAGGTGACGGAATGAAAGCTTTGCTTTACAGAAAATTTGCTTCGGAAAAAAATGAGCTTCTGGCGGTGGCGATCCTCTTTGCCGCATCGGTTGCTCTGTGGTTTCTGATCGATGAAATGCTTACCTCTTTCATTACATATATCACCGCCTGCGTGTTCCTGCTTTCAAGAAGCATCAGCTCGGGAGAGAAGGTCGGTTGGGACAGCTATTCGAGAGCCCTGCCCGTTTCCGTTTGTCAGAGAGTCGGTGCGAGATATATTTTCTGGACAGTGATTCTGCTTGCGGCAACTTTGCTTTACAGCGGCTTTGAGTGCATTGTTGTGCTTCTCAACAGAGTCGGAGTCAACGGAGCTATCGAGCAGGTTGCAGGAAAATGGTTTTCATCGTCTTTCAGCATTTATATTCTCTGCTTTCTGACCTTTATGCTTGCTTCGTCTTTTGCGCTTCCCGTAAGCTATGCGATGAAAAGAAGCTCAGTCAGAAGCATGATAATTCTGCTGATTTTCATGCCTGCCGCCATGTCTTTGGTTATGTTTCTGATTGTTGATGCTCTTGGCAGATACGGCAATTTCATATCAGTTCTGGAGATGAAGGAAAGCATAATTCTGATTTTTGTCGCAGTTATGCTCATCTTCGCCGCATCCTTCTGCTTTTCGGTTATTTTTGAAACCAGAACGCAAAAGGAAAAGCTGAAAGCCGTCAAGGCTGCCGCCGCCGTGCTGACCGTTGCCGCAGTAGCGGCTTCGGGCTTTGCCGTCGGTTATCTTCATGAATGCGGTGCATTCAAAAAGACGCAGGATTCGATATGGGATATCAGGGACAGGTTGGATGAATTCAGGGAAACGGAGCCGACAACCGATATCGGCGAGCCGATTACCGAGGAAGCGACCCGTTACGATAATTCCGAGCTCAGAGCGGCGATGCTTGAAATAACCGAAAAGATCTGCGGAAAAACTTTTGCCGATAAAAAGATTCACGAAGCCGAAAAGCTGCTTGAAGAAATAAGCTTCGGGGAGATGATTAATCCTGAATACGATGAGTTCCCTCCCGTAGAGATCAGAATTTATAACCACACAGGCGGCGACGAAAAGCCTAACTATCCCGACAGAATAACGATCACGGCAAATGTCGATCCGACTCTCATCGTTTATCCCGATGCATACGATTCATATGACGATGCCGAGAAAAAACATGCGGAAATTCTTGACCTTTTCAGAATCGGAACGACGGAGGAGGAAGCCCTTGAGCATATAAAAGAGCTCGGTCTTTGTCCCTGCGAAATTTCCGAACAGCTCAGAAGTAATGTTCCTTTCAGAACCTACAGATTCGAGATCGATTATTACAGCGAATATAAAAATGCAGTAAAACCGACGGTGAGCTTTTCCTTTGATGTCATCGACGGAAGAATAAGCAATGTTGAATAAATCCCGAAACCGTCGGCTCAGCCGGCGGCTTTTCATTGACACGGTTTCTTTCATTTGATATATTAATATTATAATTTTCAAAGGAGCGATGTTCCGTGTCATTTTTCAACAGCATTATTTCATTTTTTATGTCTGCCGTGCTGACCGTTTTGTCGGTCTTCATTCCGTCGGCAGGAGAAAAGATCAACGATTATAAATTCACCGTTGATGCTTCTCAGACGGGTGCCGTGCTTGCAAATCCCGCAAGCAATGTCAACATCTGGTCGATCGAAGGCAATCCCTTTGTCAACGCCAAGGCGAGTGAAGAATATAATGTTTTCGAGTTCGTCAACTATGTTCAGCTCATGCAATGCACGGGCGGCTCGGCTAACCGTGACCTTTTTAAGGATCCGCTCGACAGAACCGTGCTTGATGACTATGATTTCACGAAGCTCATCGAAAACTGCAGAGGCGTTCTTGAACTCGGCGCAAAGCCGATGCTCAAGCTCGGAAGCGTTCCGCTGAAATATTCCTCGGGCTCAACCGACGATAATTATTTTGAAACAAACATCTATCCGCCCGATGATTATGATGTTTACTATAACTATATCCGTGCGATCACAGAGGCTCTTGTTGAGGAATTCGGCAAGGAAGAGGTGCTTTCATGGAGATTCGGCGTTATGACCGAATATGAAAACAGCGCTTGGTTCATGACTCCCGACGGCGACCCCGAGGCTTCTGCGGTTGAATATTGCAAGCTCTATGACTATACCGTTGCGGCTCTGACCGATGTTCTCGGCGAGGATGTTTTCGTCGGTGCTCATTCCATGACCGTCACCGAGGGTCTGTGGGACGAAAAGATTTTTATTGAGCATGTTGCAAACGGAACAAACTATAAAACGGGCAAAAAGGGAACGAGGATCTGTTATCTCTCCGCCTCGTTCTATGATTCCTGCCCCGGTAAATTCACAAGCGGCTATGATCTCCCCGGAACGATAGCATATCTTCGCAAATGCGCCGATAAAGCGGGTCTGAAGAATCTGATCTTCGGAATCGACGAGGGCAGAATTCTTGAAGGCAACTCAAGAGGTGCAATCGACAGTCAGCTTCTTTCGAGAACAGTCGGCTATACATATCAGGCGGCATACGATGCAAGGCTCTATGCCCAGATGTTCAATAACGATATCAACTATTTCTCCTCATGGGGCTTCCTTTCAAACGGTTTGCTTGACGGCAACCCCACCGTTTCTTATCATGTTGCAAGCAACGCCGCAAAATTCGGCGGAGCAAAGCTTGCAAAGACCGAAAAAAAATTCGGCGGCTTTATCAACAAAGCCGAGGTCGATGCGGTTTCGGCTTATTATGCGGAAAACGAAATGCTTCGCATTATGGCGTATAATTTCAAAAACGATGTTGGCTATGACGAAACTGCAGATCTTGAATTTTCCGTCACCGCTCCGCAGTTTGCCTCCGATAAGGTGAAGGTCACGGCATATGTTGTTGACGATGACTGCAACTATTTCGATGAGTGGGTCGAGGATAGAAAGACATATAACATCGGCGACGAATGCTTCGCCTGGTCACCCGACGATCCTCAGATCGACAATCCGACAACTCTCAGCAACTCTGCTGCAAGAGAGATCTATTACAGCGAGCTTTATCAGAAATATTACGAATGCTCAAAGCTTGAACCCGTAACATACGAAGCTCAGATCGTTGACGGCGAGATCGTTCTCGATATAACGCTCGATGCCAATGCCGTCGTATTCTTTGAAATAACCGAGGCATAATTATGGAACATTTCCGTACAAGCAGATGGATAGGCGGCGGAATGACGGTCGATGACCGTTTTGCGCCGATATTCAAAAAAGAATTATCAATAAAAAGCGGTTTGAAGTCCGCAAGAATTTTCATTTGCGGACTCGGACTTTTTGAGCTGAAGATCAACGGTCATCTGCCCGACGATACGGTGCTCAATCCCGCTCATTCGCAGTACAGTCAGACAGTTTGTTACCGTGCTTTTGACATAACGGGTCTTCTTTCTCAGGGTGAAAACACGGTTACGGTTGAACTCGGACACAGCTTTTTCAACGAAACGGTTACCGTCTGGGATTGGGACAAGGCTTCGTGGCGTTCTGCTCCTAAGCTGATTGCGGAGATCGGGCTTGAATATGAGAACGGCGAAACCGAGATCGTTCCGACCGATGAAAGCTGGTTCGTTACGCATGACGGTCCGATAACCGCAAACAGCATCTATTACGGCGAAACTCACGATGCAAGGCGTAAAAGCAGGAATTGGCGTAACGCCGTCTGCGTTGAGCCTCCGAAGGGCGGACTCAAAGAGCAGAAGGAGCCGTTCATAAGAAGGATCGAAGCCTTCAGCCCGAAAAGGATAACCCGTGTCGGAGAGAGCTTCGTCGTTGAAGTCCCCGAAATGACAACGGGCTGGGCGGCAATACGGATCCGTGAGCCCGAAAACACCGAGGTGACCGTGACCTACAGCGAAAAGCTGACCGCAGACGGCTCTGTTCAGATGATCGGAAAACATGAGGGCCATGACGGCAACTGGTTCCCCGAGGCATATATTCAGCAGGATAAGTTTATCAGCGGCGGCAACGAGGCTGTTTTTGAGCCGAAATTCAGCTATAAGGGCTTTAAATATTTTCAGATCGACGGTTGCACGGATATTCAACCCGATGACATTGTGATTTATAAAATCGCAAACAGCGTTGAAACCGTATCGGAGTTTGAATGCTCCGATGAGATGCTGAACTCTCTGCATGCGATCATGCGCCGCACGATGCTCAACAATTTTCAGAGCAAGCCGACCGACACTCCCGTCTGGGAGAAAAACGGCTGGCTGGGAGATGCAAACTGCGCTCTGGAAACGATGATGTATAACTTTGACATGAACAGATATATGCAGAGCTTTGTTGACACGATGGCGGACTGCCTTCACGAATTCGGCAAGGTTCCCGTTATCGTGCCGAGTGCAGATTGGGGAGTTGATAATTCTCCCGTCTGGAACACGATTTTTGTTTTCGCTCCGCTTGCCTTGCATGATTTCTGCGGCAATTCGGAATATCTCGAAAAGCTTTATCCCGACCTGAGAAGATTTGCCCTCGACGATATCGGGGAGCTTCGTTCCCTCGGGAATGTTTGGGGAACGAGAGGTCTTTCGGACTGGGTCTCGCCCTCGGGTGATGAAAACTCCGATGTCATAGCCGATCCGTCGGAGGGAGCCGAAATCTGCTGCACGGCTTATATTTATGCCATGCTCGGAGCGATGGTCAGGATTGCGGAGATTCTCGGAAAGACCGATGACAAAGCGGAATATGAGTCTGCCGCAGAGGACATCGCAAAGGCGTTCAACGAAAAGTTTTATAACCCCGAAAAGGGGATCTACGAAACAACGCTCTGGAATCAGAAGGGTTGCCGTGACGGCAGCTACAGACAGACCTCGAACCTTCTTCCGCTTGCATTCGGGCTCGTTCCCGAGGAAAACAGAGAGAGGGTTCTGAAAAATCTTGCCGATAATTTCATCAAGAGGGGATACCGCCTCGATACGGGCTGCACGGGCACGAAGCATGTTCTTCCCGTTCTGTTCGGAAACGGGTATGCGGATATCGCTTCAAAGGTCATGCTTCAGACGGAATATCCGAGCTGGGGCTATTGGGTGAAGAAAGGCAGCGATTCTGCGTGGGAATCGTGGGAAACAACAACCCGTTCGCTCAACCATTATTTCCTCGGAACCTGCGACGAGGCATATTATTCCTATATCGGCGGCATAAGAAATGTCAGAAACGGATATGAAAGCTTCACCGTTGCCCCCGTGCTTGACTGCCCGCTTGATTGGGCGAAGGTCAGCATAAAAACTCCGAGGGGAGTTGCCGCCTGCGAATGGAAAAAGGAGAACGGAAGCTGCAAAGTCAAAGTGACCGTTCCCGAGAATTCAAGGGCAGAGGTTTCGCTCGTTTTCGGCAAAAAGAAAATCTCCGCAACCGTTTCGTGCGGAGAATATGAATATGTGATTTAAGAAAAGCCCCGTATGAAGTGGTTTCACCTCATACGGGGACTTTTATCTCATAAATATATAATACACAATCCCGTAGATCACCGCCGCAAGAGTGCCGTAGACAAGCACGGGACCTGCGATCTTAAACATGTTTGCGCCCGTGCCGAGCTCTGGTGAGATTAAGTTAGGACACATTAAATTGGGGAGGTGCAAAAAAGAACGGCTGCGCACACAGCCGTTCAAATAAATTTATTTTTCTAACAAATCACCGATTTTGACAAATGTGATTCTGCTGAAACATGTTTTGATTTCATCGACATTTTCCATATTAGTTATACGACAGAATATAAAAGTGTTATCGACAATCAGTTCTGCAAAATGAGAGGTATTGTTTTGAATTTGATATATTTTTATGGGTATTCCATTAACTGTGAATTCATCAATGAATTCAGCATTTGGGTTGTTGTCGAGTGATGAGTTTGTTCTTTGATTGTTTTGAGGGGTAAAGTATGTACAAATTATTTTTTTATCATTTTCAAGGAAAACAGGTTGTTGGATTTTATTGTGTTCCAAGTAAAAATACATTTCAGAAACATTTTTTTCATTGCCATCCAGTAAGAAAATGGTTGTTTCTTTAAGCTCATCAACAACTTTTTTGGCATCGGAACGATTATTTATTCCGTTTGCTTCATAATGTTTGGGGTGTTCAGATATAAACTGCGTGAATTCATCTTCTTCCATTTTGTCATAGGCAGTTTCGACTGTAGCAATATCGTCAAGCGTTAAAAAGAGTATTTGAGGAGCAGAGTTTTCGCTGTGAATATTAGAAGTCAACACACTGGGTACATTGCTTTCTGATGAGGGGATGTCTGTTTCGGTTTTGTTGTTGGTTAATTCGTTTGAGTTTTGTGTGGCTGTTGCAGAACTTAATTCTTCTAAGAACTGAGAGGTGTTGTTGGTGTTTGTAAAGGTTGTACTTTCGTTAGAAGTATCGGTGTTTCTGCAAGATGCCATTGATATTACTAATAAAGAAACAACAAATATAATTAAAACTTTTTTCATATATAATCTCCTTTGCTTTGTTAATGGTGATCGTTCAAATGATTCTTTATTTTTATTGAGCAGTCTTCGCAATATAAATCATATGTATCTGTAGGATAGATTATTTTTCCCATAATGCAGTCGGGAAGTATACCGCTTCCGTAACATATCTCACAATTTTTGTTTTCACACAGTCCGGAATTTCCTTCTTTTTTATAGCAATAATGATCCGGAGCAGAGAGTTGGTGAGATGTTTCGTGAACTATTTCATACATGCTTGATTTTTTTACCGCAGAGGCTGATTTGTTTGTGTACGAGTTTGAATTAACAGTATTTCCTGTCGTAAATATAAGAGTTTGAGTTCTCGATTCAGAATTAGAACGGTCACCTTTATGACTATCCATAATATGCCCTGTCCATACCGCTTTTGTAATTACATCGGTTCCCCAGCCTTTTTCTACCAACAACACATCTCTGATATGCCTTGTTCTCATACATGAATCTGTATTATGATTACCGTTTTGAGGACAAGAACTTGCAAGATTGTTTGCGGTTACTGAACCATACCTCCAAATTTTGCATTGGTCTGCGGCAGATGTATATGGTTGAACATACGGGCATACTTTGAGGTTGAAGTTTGCCATCATAACGTCATTCAGAACGGATGCATAATCATATATTTTTGTTTCCGCAGAACTAAAACGTAAGGCGTATCCTTTGTCATAATAATGATATTGTGTCATCATATACTTAATTGCAGAGAAATCTGAACGCTTAATAAACCCCCACACATTGCCTGATGAAACATAAAGATAATCATTGTTGCTCGGAATATTACCTCGTGCAATTATTGTTGCTCCTTCCGGAATGACTCTTGTTCCATCGGGTTTATTTCCCGGGGTATGGGTTGCCTCGATTGTTGATTTTGCAATTGCTGTTTCTGTTTCTTTCCATTGATTAATGCAAGAAATGGAGCAGGTGTCTCGGTCGCTTCCGCATTTGACCGTTAAGGTTACCGTTCCGGGAGAGATGCCTTTAATGGATAAACTCCTGTCTGTGCATTTTGTAACCTCAACTATACCGCTTTTATTTACATACCATTCTAAAATGCCTTCTTTATCATATTTTATTCTTACCGATCCGCTTTGATAAGCGCCGTTATAAATATTTGCATATTCTTGAACGATATTTAATGGTTTATCATTAATCATCAAATAGTGTATATAGCCCTCTTGCTTAGTCTTTACATCTATAACATAAACAAAATTTCCTGAGTAACCGAGGACCTTTACCTCTCTGTCCTGAAATAATATACCTTTAATTGAACCCAAAGACAAATTGGGCTTACTTCTGAAAAAAGCGAACAAGAAGACAACGGATACGGTGTCACCTTGAGCATCAGGCTGAGATAAAGCATTTACATAGGGAGCATAAGAAACTATAGTCAAGACAAAACACAGCAAAACAGAAACTGCTTTCAAAATATTTCTTTTATTCAATTATAATACTCCTTTAGTTTATCCTTTTTTTAACATAGTTGTAAAGTGTTTGTTAATTATCCATCGGACTCTCCCCCTTAAACATTTATCTGTATATATATGTTGAAAATTTCAGTTTGTCACAGAAGAATCTTAGGCTTTTTTAAAAATTCTCTTTTATGCACAAAATCATAAATGGCAATTTGTGCAGATGAACAACAAAAAACCGCCCGAAGGCAGAAAAAAAGCTCCCTCGAGAGGGAGCTGTCACGGAGTGACTGAGGGAGTAAACATAATCCCTCCGGAATTATCTTTCGAAAATGCCAGCTCCCATAAAAAGGAGGCAAATAACGGCTATCTCATAAATATATAATACACAATCCCGTAGATCACCGCCGCAAGAGTGCCATAGACAAGCACGGGACCTGCGATCTTAAACATGTTTGCGCCCGTGCCGAGTATTCTGCCCTCGCTCTTGAATTCGAGTGCAGGCGAAACAATCGAGTTTGCAAAGCCCGTTATAGGCACGATCGTTCCCGCACCTGCATAAACTGCGATGTCGTCAAAAATGCCGAGTGCGGTCAGCGTTGCCGAAAGAACGATCAGCGAAACGGGGACAAGCAGACGCACATCCTCTTGCGCCATGCCGAAATATTCGCAGAGCATTGAAACGCCTTCTCCGAGCGTGCAGATAAATCCTCCGATGACGAATGCGAAAAAACCGTTGCGGAGCTTTTTGCTCGGCGGCGATGCTTTCTTTGTCATGTCGTCGTATTCCTTGCGTGAAACAGACATTTTTATTCCTCCGATATGCTTTTCTTTTATTGTTTTCTTTTTGATTTGTATTATGCAAAATCTGCTCTGTGTGCATTGACATTGATTTTAAAAAGTAATAAAATATATAATGTATTATTATGAATTGGAGTGATACCGATGGCTGTTAAAAAGTTAAAGTATTTTGCAGGCGGCAAGTGGCTTGATTCCTCCTGCGAAAAGTATATGGATGTCTATAATCCCAGCACGGGCGAGGTTATCGCTCAGACTCCCTGCTGCACAAAGGACGAGGTCAACGAGGCTATCGCCTGCGCAAAGGAAGCCTTCAAGAGCTGGTCCGATACTCCCGTTATGAAAAGAGTTCAGGTTATTTACAAATTCCGTGAGCTTCTTGAGGCTCATATGGACGAGCTGACCGAAATCTGCGCAAGAGAGCACGGCAAGGTCTGGAGCGAAGCAAAGGGCGACATTCTCAAGGTCAAGGAGCCCGTTGAGCTTGCTCTTTCCGCTCCCTCGCTTCTGATGGGTGAAGCTCTGCGTGACACCTCTTCGGGCTATGACACCACTCTTTACAGAGAGCCCGTCGGCGTTTTCGCAGGCATCGTTCCCTTCAACTTCCCCGGTATGATCCCCATGGGCTGGATGTCACCCATCTGCATCGCATGCGGCAACACGATCGTTCTCAAGGCGGCATCGATGACTCCCATGACCTGCATGCGTCTTGCAGAGCTCTGGCAGGAAGCGGGTCTTCCCGACGGCGTTATCAACATCGTCACCTGCTCGAGAAACGAAGCTGAGATTTTCATGGATCACCCCGATGTCAAGGGCATAACCTTCGTCGGTTCAACAAGCGTCGGTCTTCATATTTATTCAAGAGCAGCCGCAAACGGTAAGAGAGTTCAGGCTCTCTGCGAAGCCAAGAACCACGGTCTTGTTCTTGAGGATGCCGCTCTCGAAAGAAGCGCAAGAGGCATCATCAACTCCTCCTTCGGCTGTGCAGGCGAAAGATGCATGGCTCTTCCCGTTATCGTTGCTCAGGAAAGCATCGCCGATGAGCTTGTCGGTTATCTCGTGAAGTTTGCGAAAGAACTCAAGCTCGGTCCTGCATACGATAAGGAATCAACTCTCGGTCCCGTTGTTACCGAGGCTCACAGACAGTCCATTCTCAAATGGATCGAAAAGGGCATCGAGGAGGGTGCAGAGCTTGTCCTCGACGGAAGAAATCCCGTTGTTCCCGGATATGAAAACGGCTTCTATGTCGGCCCGACGATCTTTGACCATGTAACTGAGGATATGACCGTCGGACAGAGAGAAATCTTCGGCCCCGTTCTCTGCGTCAAGAGAGTCAAGAATTTTGAAGAGGGTCTTGCTGTCATGAACGCAAATCCCTTCGCAAACGGCTCGGTTATCTTCACTCAGAGCGGTTACTATGCAAGAGAGTTCGCAAAGAGAACTGACGGCGGCATGGTCGGTGTCAATGTCGGCATTCCCGTTCCCGTCGGCGTATTCCCGTTCACGGGACACAAGCAGTCATTCTTCGGAGATCTTCACTGCCTCGGAAAAGACGGCTTCCGCTTCTATACCGAAACAAAGGCTGTCACGACCCGTTGGTTTGACGAAGAAGAAATGAAGGCAACCAGCGTTGACACTTGGGACGGTTCGGTCGGCGGCGACCTTAAATAACTGGATAATTTATATTTTAAAGGGAGTTCTCAGCAGAGAGCTCCCTTGTGTTTTTTATATTGTGGAATAATCAAGGGGCTCGTCTGCATATACTTTTGTGATAAACAAAAAAGGAGCGGAAAAATGAGGTCTGATTATTCAAGCAACGGAAAGCTCGAAATTGTTGCGTTTCTGATTTCTGTTCTGACGATATCCGTTTTGCTTCTGACTGTCGGCTCCTCCGAGCTTTCCTATGCGGCGGCGACAGTTGTTTTCTATGCAGGAAATGCCCAAACAGAAACCGTTTCCGTGTCGGCATCCGAAACGGCGGTTCAGAAAGAAAAACCTAACGAAACCGAGCCTCAGACGGAGAGAACCGAAAAAACTGACATAACCGAAACACCGTCGGATCTGAAAGTACTTATGGAAAAATATAAGGAGCTTTTTGCAAACGATAAGCGTGACGGAGATATTCAGGCGTCAACTTATATAAGCAAGGGAGCAACCCATGTTTTTGAAAATGTCAGAGTCAAGAACACGACCGAAACAAAAACCCTCAACATTGAGAAGGTGCTGTCACAGCCGTTGGAGCTTGAAATCGACAAATCGAAGCCTGCGGTTCTGATCTTTCACAGCCATACCTCCGAGGGCTATGAGATGATTGAAAGAGAATGGTACGCCGAGGGTTATACGGCGAGGAGCAACGACGAAAACCTGAATGTTGTCAGAGTCGGAACGGAAATTGCGGATTATCTTGAAAAGCTCGGGTATACTGTAATACATGACAAAACGATTCATGACGACAATTATTCGGATTCATATCCGAATTCACGCAAGACCGTTTCAAAGCATCTTGAGGAGCATCCCGAGATTCAGATCGTTCTTGACATTCACCGTGACTCGATAGCCCTGAATGACGGAACGAAGATCAAACCGCTCAACACGATCAACGGAAAAAAAGCGGCGCAGCTTATGATAATTACGGGAGCGCAGGAGGGCGATGTCGAGGATTTTCCTGATTGGGAGCATAATCTGCGCTTTGCCCTTCATCTTCAGAGAGAGTGCGAAACGCTTTTTGAGGGGCTTATGCGTCCTGTGCTTTTTTCGCAGAGGAAATACAACATGGATATGACCCGATTCAGCCTGCTTATCGAAATGGGAAGCGAAGCGAACACCTTGGAGGAAGCCTGCTATTCGGGCAGAATGCTTGCCGCCGCTCTTGCGGCGCTTATGGACAGGTATGTGATCGAATGAAATATCTGAGAAGATACGCTTTTACGGCGATTTTCTGCATGAGCATAACTTTTATTGCGGCAGGAATTTTTGCTGCCGATGAAAGTGCAAAAAGAATCAGTCTGGGTGAGCCTCAGCAGGTCGTTGTCTGCGGAGAAGAGGCGAAGGTGTATCAGCCCGCTCGGGTGACTGATATCAGAGAACCGATAGAGGAAATGCTGACACTTATAACAGAAACAAAAAACCGCATTCTGCAGTCGGTGCAGAATGCGGTCTGAATGCTTAATACAGAAAATCGGTGTTGTCAAAAACAAATATTATATAGTTTTCAAACTGAAGCTGTTCGATCGGACCGTCAATGAAATATTTTCTGTCCTCGGTCTGCATGATGGTCTGAAGCTCATAGTCCGTGCAGAGAAGAAAATATCTGTCAATGCCTTCCTGCTTGCTGAACCAGTTCTTGTTTGTCTGGAAGGGGCAGGGCGTGACGCCGTTTTCATTGATGTCGGTGTTGGCGATTCTGACTTCCGAATCGGAAAGCACGGTTATCGTCTGAGAATGCCAGAAGGTCGAAAAGCCGTATTCGAGTCCCTGCGATTTCAGATACTGAATAAGAGGATAATAGCCGTTGTTTTCAACGCCGTCAGACGGCATTGATGCGACTGCTCCGAGATTGACTGCGCTCAGCAGCATCAGTATGCACATTCCGCCCACAGCAACCCTTTTCAGAACGATATGAGGCTTTACGGCTCTGACAAACGCAAGGCAGATAAGGATTGCCGTGCAGATAATCGGGCTCAGACGCCAGTTTGCCGCCGAGAGAAGACCGAAGATATAGCCGAACATGATGACTCCCGTCATGCCGAAATGAGCGAGGATGAGAAGCCTTGAAGCTCGGTCAAATCTGTTTATGAAAATCAGAGCCGCAACGGGAACGAGTCCGAGAATCAGCGCCGCTGCTATGCGGATGATGTTGACGATCGATTCGGCGGAGAAGATATTCATGCCGTAGGCGGCATCAACTCCGAAAAGCTCGAACCAGTGAACGGGAAGCTTGAGAAGATTGTTGAGCCATTCGCCCATGTCGGAATAGTTCGAGTAAGCGTCGGCGTAACCGACTCCGAGATCTGCCGTTTCCGCATTGAGAGCCATAAGACCGATAACGGTCGAAAGAAGAACGATTCCGCAGAAGAAATAAGCAGGTATATTGTTCTTTGAGAAGATCTTTTCCTTTGAGAAAATGATTTCACAGCCTGCCGCAAAGATAACGGGAAGAACGGCGCAGGAGATGACCTGCGTTCCGTCGAGAGCACTCATGAACGAAAAACCGTAAATCAGAAGGCTGAAAACGATCATCTGCTTTCTGCTGAGGTCAGGATAACGGCTCGTGAATCGGATATAGAGCGAAAGCATGACGCAGATTATCGCTATGCCTATGCTGTAATAGATGACATGCTCATAGAATATCTCACGGAGCTTTTCCGAAGAAAGAAGGACAAATGCGGTTATTCCGACGGCGGACAGCGAAAGCTCACGGCTGAAGTCCATGAGTCTGCAGAGCATGTAGATCGCCGCAAAGAAAAGGAGCGAGAATATGACCATGCCGATTTTATGGGCGGTCATCGTAACGCCGAAAAGAGCGACGAGAGGCCACATGATGATCGTTCCGCCAAAGGGAAGAATGGCGGCATAGCCGAAATCGGGGTTGAAGAGTGATTTCGCATCGTGGCTTGCCTGCGCCCAGAAAATCGTGTCCGAGCAGTCCGAATGGAAATAAGCGGGTGACGGACCGACGATATAATATATAACCGTTCCGATTGCCGCAAGAGCAAAGAAAGCAGAGGCGGCAAGCGGAATTTTCTTTTTGATTTTCAGAATATCAATAAACATAGCTGCACCTCTAATTGCTGAAAACAAAAATATCTTTTATCTGTTCCTGAAGAACGGGTGAGGCGGAAACGAGATTTCCGCTTTCCATCAATGCCATGCCTGCCGCAACGGCGATGTTGGCGATTCCGAGAACGAAAAGAGCGTTCCTGAAAAGCTTATAGCCCTTTACGCCGAAGCCTTCGAGCACGCTGTCAGCCGCTTCGAGAGCAGTTGCGCCTGCAAGAAAAGCGGCAAGAAGCGAAAGGTCGGCGGTATATCTGAAAATAACTCCGCCGAGGCAGAAATTGAGAAATGCAGTCAAGGGCAGGGAGAGCAGGGCGGCACCGAAAAGAAGCTTTTTGTTTCTGCTGACGGATTTCTTTTTGAAAACAACGGGAGAAAGCAGAAGCACGAGCATGAACGGAGTCGCAAATATTCCCAGACCGCTGTCAACGTAAACATATCTTCCGTAGTCCGAAGCGGCAACATAATCAAAACCGACGAACGGAAATTCTGCCGTGAATCCGAGATTCTGCAGAAAATAATGGAAGAATGACGGAACGAGTCCGAAAAGTCCGACGGAATAGAGCGAGGTATCGCTGACCGTGAGCTGATAATCCGTTCCGAAATCGAAGAAGCCGCCGAAACGGAGCTTGTTATAGACCATTGAAGCGGCAAGCGCAGCCGCAACGGGCAGACCGAGAGCCGAGGCTTCTCCGAGAAGCATCGGGAAATTTTTCTCTCTGATGCGTTTTACTGACCAGAGAACAACAAAAACCGCCGAAACAACGGCGAGCGGAAGAACGCTGTTGACTCTTGAAAGAAAACCGAGACCGAAGGAAACGCCTGCAAGAGCGAAGCTTAAAAGTCTGTTTGCTGTTTTTTTGCTTCCGACGGCACGGAGCATGAAGAAAAGAAATGCCGCCGAAAAAGCCATTCCCGCCATGGAGGCAATGTAGTAAAACCTTGCCTGACCTCTGAGAATGAGAAGCGCAAAGCTCGAAAGAAATGCGCTGACGGCGCAGAATGCAGGGAAATATCCGAAATTCTTCTTGCCCGAGATCCGTGCATATTCTTCGAGTGCGAGGGCAAAGAACAGTGCGGTCATTATGCCGAAAACGGTCATGACGAAGCTTGCAGAGGGAAGCATACCCGTGAGAAGGTAAAACGGATAATAGACCGTCAGAATCGGAGCGATCCCGAAATATGAAAAATATTTTCCGTCAAAAAACGCTCTGTCCCAGAGATAATATATTCCCTCTCTCTGAGCGGGGCTGTAAGGATTTTCGAGAGCGAGAAGCCTTTCATCGGGAACAATATCGAGATGAAGCTGACCCTTCATGAAAGCGTCAAACTGCTGAATATAGGGATCGTAGCTTCCGATATCGTACACAAGAGGATATTCTATTGTCCTGAGTCCCTCTCCCGAAAGATTAAGAGCCGTAACGAGGATAACACAGCCTGCGCAGACAAGCACGGAAGCTGTCTGAGAGCGTTTATGTCTTGTTTCATAGGAAAGAGTCGGATTTTCGCCACGGAGCTTATAAAAATAAATCAATGCGCCGAGAAGCATCATGAGTCCGAAGCGGACATAGTTGAACGACATTTTGTAATCGGGATTGACAGTCAGCGAGCCGACCTCGATCTCTCCCGAAAAATCCCCGAAATCAACCGCTATATCGGTTGCGTTTCCTGCTGTATTAAAGAAAAGCGTATGCTCCGTCATTCTGTCGGTGACGGCAAGCTTCTTTCTGACTGCAAGGGAATATTGCTCGGCGGCAGCATCGTTCATGGTATAAACCGAAACATCAACGAAGGTCTGCTCGGAAAAATCGTCGCAGTATCTGAGTCTGAGCGAAACCGAGTTTATCGGAAGATCGAAGCCGCCCGAAAAGATCTGATTGGCTTCTTCGCTGACCGTTATCGGCTGAGTCAGAGCAGGGTAATTGCTGCTTTCTCCCTTGCCGAGAACGAATGAAAAATAAACGAAATTGCTCAGAAGAAGCTCAGCGGCAAGCGATACGGCGATAACGATCAGCGGTATCAGCAGCTCAAGCCTTTTTTTCATCTTTGCTCTCCTCGTGATATTCGGCTTCGGTGTTTACATTCCAGATGTTTTCCTTTGACTTTTTGCCGCTGAGAATGTTTGAAACCGCCTCGAAAGAGGTTGCCATGGAGTGATCCATATTGTTATATCTGTGCTGACCGTTTCTGCCGATGCAGTAGAGATTATCAAAGGTGTTGAGATAATCGACAAGCTCTCCGATACGGTCATAGGTATCAAAATATGCGGGATAGGCCTTCTGAACTCTTTCTCTGTGGCTGTCGAGGATTTCCGCATCTGCATCGATAACGCCCATTGACTTGAGCTCGGAAACCGCTTTTGCAACGCAGTCCGCCTCGCTCATGCTCCAGAAAGCGTCGCCCTCATCGCAGAAATATTCAAGACCTACCCAGACGGTATTCTGAGGATCCTTGACAAGATAGGGCGACCAGTTGTTGAAGATCTGGATTCTGCCGAGCTTAACGCCCGTGTCCTGAACATATATCCAGCAGTCGGGAACGATGTTGCCGAGAGTTCTGATGCCTGTTTCGTTCTTGAGATTGAGCTTATTGAGAAGAAGACCGACGGTTACGAAATCTCTGTAAGGCAGACCCTTTGCGATCTCTGCGGGAGCGGCGGGAACCTTTTCTCCCATTCCGGCAACGAGATCCTTGACGGGCATTGATGAGAAGAAGATGTCACCCTCAAAGAGCTTTTCTTCGCCGTCGCAGTCGCAGACAACGCTGACGACTCTGCCGTTTTCGGTGTTGACTGAGCCGACCTTGTGGTTATAGAGAATCTTGCCGCCCATTTTCTCAAATTCTTCTCCGACGGTTTCCCAGAACTGACCGGGACCGAGCTTGGGATAAACGAATTCTTCGATCAGAGAGGTTTCAACCTTTCTGTTGTTACCCGGTACAAGCTTTGAGAGCATGTCCTTGATAACGGCAAGGATCGAGAGTCCCTTGACTCTCTGTGCGCCCCAGTCGGCGGAAATTTCGCTCGGGTGTCTGCCCCAGAGCTTTTCTGTATAGCCCTCGAAGAACATCGAATAGAGCACCTTGCCGAAGCGGTTGATATAGAAATTCTCAAGAGAGGTTTCTTCTTTTTTGGAAACGGTCGATTTGAGGTAACTGCAGCCTGCCTTGACCGTTCTGGCAAAGCCCATGTTGATGAAGGTCTGAGGCTTCATGGAGATGGGATAGTCAAAGAACTTGTTGAGATAATAGATTCTTGAAATTCTGCGGCGGATAAGCATGACCTTGTCCTCATTTTCGGGGTCGGGACCGCCTGCGGAAAGATTCTTTTCTCTGCCGAGGATCTTATCGTCAATCGAGGGTGCGCCCTGAGTCGGCATAAGCTTTTCCCAGAAAGCTGTAACATTTTTGTCCTTTGAGAAGAAACGGTGACCGCCTATATCCATGCGGTTGCCGTTATACTTTACTGTTCTTGAAATTCCTCCGAGAGTGTCGCTCTGCTCGAGAATGATTACCTCGTAATCCTTTGACTGCCTGAGCAGCTCATAGCCTGCGGTCAGACCTGCGGGACCGCCGCCGATGATAATGCATTTTTTCATAATATCCCCCTTGATTTATATAAAACTGAAATTTGAAATATAATATTCTTATTATAAAACTGATTATATCACATCAATTATTAAAAAACAATTATAAAAGCATTAATAATGAATTAATAAACAGCCTATTAATTATTAGCTGTCGGAGCCAAAAACTCTCACCCTTATAAAAAAACAGCGTAAAACAGAAATATATTTCTCGCTTTTGCGGATAATAAACATAAATATCCTAAAATATGAGGTGGTCAATTTGGCTCAAAGGCTCGGAAAATATACTCTTTCGCTTCCGACTCAGCCCGTCATCGCAGGCTATGCGGCGGTTGCGGGTAAAAAGGAAGGAGAAGGACCTCTCGGCTCGAAGTTCGATTTTGTTTATGAGGATTCGGCGGCAGGAGAAAAAACATGGGAGAAGGCGGAAAGCGTCATTCACGGCGATGCTGTCCGCAGAGCAATTTCAAAAGCGGGGCTTACCGAGGATGAGATAAGCCTGATTTTTGCAGGCGACCTGCTCAACCAATGCATGGGAACAACCTTCGGGATAAGGGAGTCGGGAATTCCGTTTGCGGGGGTTTACGGTGCATGCTCAACAATGGCTCTCTCGATGGCGATGGCGTCGCTCGGCGTTGATGCAGGTATCGCCGAAACCGCCGTTGCCTCCACCTCGTCGCACTTCTGCTCTGCGGAAAAGCAGTTCAGAATGCCTCTCGAATACGGCGGTCAGCGTACTCCGACGGCTCAGTGGACCGCAACTGCGGCAGGAGCAACCGTTATCGGAAAGGGCTGCCGTGTCAACGAGCCCTGTGTCGGAAAAGCTGTTATCGACAAGGTCATAATCGGCAGAATCTGTGATTACGGAATCAAGGATGCGAACAATATGGGTGCGGCTATGGCACCCGAAAATGTTAGAATAGCACCATGGCGGAACCTGTCAGCCATGCTATGCGCAGAGGGAGGGGTTTCCGCTTGACGGCAAAAGAAAATTCAGACTCCCTGACGGATATCCGAAGCATCGGCATTGACATAACGGCGGCGAGAGAAGAAAGGCTGAAAAGCTTTGTCGGGCAGATAAAGGATCCGTACCGCTTCAAAGTCGGCAATACGGTTGTCAGAGTAAATTTCTGCGGAGAAAGGGATCTTTCTTCCTTGCTTGCAGACATTCTTTCGGTCTGATTTTTGCTTCTGCCGCTTATGAACGGAGGCTGTGTTGTTATGCATATAAAATGGAAAGCTGCTCTCTATATCCGTCTTTCGAGAGAAGACGGCGACAAGACCGAAAGCTTTTCGGTAACCTCGCAGAGAGCTATTCTCGGCGAATATCTGAAGCTTCATCCCGATATTGAGCTTTTTGATTACTATGTTGATGACGGCTGGAGCGGAACGAGCTTTGAACGTCCCGATTTCAGCCGCATGATGCAGGATATTTATGAGGGAAAGGTCAACTGCGTCATCGTCAAGGATCTGTCCCGTTTCGGCAGAAACTACAGCGATGCGGGGCATTATCTTGATGATATTTTTGTCCGTCTGAGGGTCAGATTTATCGCTCTCAACAACGGAATCGATACCGCCTCGGACAGCATGAATGCCGCAACCAGGTGCATTTCCGTCGGCGTGACAAACGTTATCAACGAAAGCCTTGCGGCAACGACATCGGTCAATGTCAGAGGAACGCTCAATGTCAACCGCATGCAAGGGAAATTCATCGGCTCGTTTGCGACCTACGGATATATGAAATCGCCCGACGATCATCACAGGCTGATAATTGACGAGGAGGCGGCGCAGACAGTCAGAATGATTTTTGAAAAGTTCGTTTCGGGAGAAAGCATTCTCGGGATAACAAGGGACCTGAACGAAATGGGCATTCCGAATCCGTCGATGTATAAGCAGATAAAAGGCTTTAACTATAAGCATCCCGCAGGAGGGATCAACGACGGACTGTGGCCCGACAGCTCTGTCAGACGGATACTGAAAAACGAAATGTATATCGGCAACATGATTCAGGGTAAGAACACGACCGTCAGCTACAAAATCAAGCAGTGCAGAGCAATTCCGAGGGAAGAATGGATAGTTGTTGAAAACACTCACGAGGCGATAATCGACAGAGAAATCTTTGAAAAGGCGCAGGAGCTGTTTAAACTCAGAACACGCAAACCGCCCGATAAAAAGGAGCTCGATCTGTTTGCGGGGCTTGTCAGATGTGCCGACTGCCAAAGGATAATGAACAAGAAAACCAACAAGCATTCTTACGGTGAATACAGATATTACCGATGCTCAACGGCGAAGAAAATGAAAAAAGGAGCCTGCACAAATCATACGATACGCATTGACAAGCTCGAAGAAGCGGTGCTTGTTTTTCTTCAGAAAATGGTTGAGGTTGCGGCGGAATATGAGGTCATCCTCGAGCGTATCAATTCGGGAGAAAAGCGAAAAAGCAAATGCGGCAATATAAGAAAAACTCTTGAAGCAGAAAAAACCGAGCGTGACAAATGCCTCGGAATGCTTACGGAGCTTTATACCGACTGGAAAAACGGAATCATAACGCAGACGGAATATATGTCCATCAGACAATCTCTTTCCGAAAAAGCGGAGCTTCTTGAAGCGGCTATCGGCAATCTCGAAAAAACAGCGGCAGAATATGAAAAAGGGGTTGACGGGGAAAATCAGTTTGTTGCGGCGTTCAGAGATCTCGGAACAATAGAAAAGCTGACAAGACCGCTCCTCACGGGGCTTATTGAAAGCATTCTTGTTCACGAGGGCGGGGAGGTAACGATCAATCTCAGATGCAGAGATGCTTTTGCCGAGGCAAGTGAATATATCGCCGTGAATGAAGATATCGCTCATACGGCGTAGTTTTTTCAAAAAACAGGAACAAGCAAAAGTTGACGGCAGGGAAACGGTGTGATAGAATATATGAAAATCAAAGTTTGTCAGAATAAAGGAGAGATTGATTTTGAGAACTGCAAAAAAATTATTGTGCATTCTTGTTGCGGTTTCCGTTGTTTTCGGCAGCGTCGGGCTTTTCGCTTATGCTCAGGACAGCGAGAAGAATTATTATTATATCGACTCCGTCAGCGGTGACGATTCAAACAGCGGCACGGATATTGACAGTCCCGTTAAAACGCTGGGAGGTCTGAAGAATCTCGAGATAAAACCCGGCACACATTTTCTTTTCAAAAACGGCGGCGAATATGAATGCGCCGCAACTCTTACCTGCAACGGAACGAAGGATAACCCGATCGTCATTTCTTCTTACGGCGACGGGAAAAAAGCCGTTCTCAGAACCGACGAGAGAAAAGAGGTTCTCCGTCTTTTCGACTGCTCCTATATTACCGTTTCCAACCTTCATATCAAGGCACCCAATGGCGGCGGAATCTGGGTCGACACCTATAATCAGACCTCTGAGGGTATCGTGATCGAGAATGTTCTGTTTGAGGATATGCAGAATTATCAGGTGCACAGCCGTGATGATTTTTCAAACGGTGCCGCCGCCGCAAGAGCGGCGGTCATGGTCAAGGGTCTGCCCGCAAAATCAAGATATGCCGTCAACAATATGACGATCAGAAACTGCGAGGTCTATAACTGTGCAAACGGCTTTATGTTATGGGGCTCATGGAACGATGAACAGGCACCCTGGTGCGAGGAAGAGGACATCGATCCCATTTATAACAAGGGCATGCTTGTTGAGGGATGCTATTTCCACGAAATGGATGCAGAGGCGGTTGTTGTCGGTATCTGCGACGGCGCACTCGTCACCCATTGCCGCTCGATCAACTGCTGTCAGGGCGGTGCGGAGCTTCTTGAAAACGGCGAGGTTGATTATTTCACCGCTGCGATGTGGTTCTGGGGCAGCGTAAACAGCACGATTCAGTACTGTGAAATCGCAGGTCAGAAAAATATCGGCGACGGCATGGCTGTTGACTTCGATTCTTATACCCACAACTGCACCTATCAGTATATCTATTCCCATGACAATGTGCGTTTCATGTGCAACTGTCCCAATCACAGCGGTCATCACGGAAACACCGTGCGTTACTGCCTTTCGGTCAACGATAACAAGGCACGCTCAACGACCGCAGTCGGTGCTCAGGGCGAGCATGATTTCAGCTTCTACAACAACACCATCGTCAACTGCGGCGAATTCCAGTTCAAGAATCTTTTCAATTCCTATATCGTAAACAATATCATCATTCCCGTTGACGGAGCAACCTTCGCATATGATATTGACGCATCGAGAGGAAACGTTTTTGAAAACAACTGCTACTATAATGTCATGACGCCCCTTGTTGATCTCGGAGCGATGAACACCGTTCCCGGCTTTGCAGGCACGGATTATTCCGATGTCAACAGCTTCATGCTTTCAAAGGATTCCCCCCTCATCGGCGCAGGCTCGGCGGTCGGCGGAGTTGATAAGGATTTTTATGAAAATCCCATTGAAAGCAACAACATCGGATGCTACAGCGGAACGGGTGTCGACACCGAATATAAAGGCGAAAACATTTTCCAAAAAATAATCCGCATGATCCGCAACATTTTTGAAACGCTCTGGCATGAAATCTATGTAATTTTTGACTGATAAAAGCTTTTGAAATCTGCCTCATCCTTTCGGGCGAGGCAGATTTTTCATGTTCTGATTCTGATGTGCATGATTTTTGTTGTAATTGCGGAAAAAATATGATAAAATCATAATAATCATAAGTTTATCTGAAGGTGTTCTCATGGAAAACAAACAGACCAAAAAGAAATCGGGCAAAAAGAAAATTATTCTTCTGTGCCTGCTGATTCCGTTTGCTCTTATTATCGGAACCGTTGCGGGAGTGATGCTCCCTCTTGTCATAAGCTATCATAACAACGCCTATGAAAAGGGCGAGATCGTCGAGAGAAGCGACGAATATGTAATGCCCGAAAAGGATCCCCAGCCCCCGGAATGGGAAAACGTTACCCTCAGAGAAGAGGATCTTGGCAGAGATATTACAGTTCCCAACCAAGAAAACGGCGGCGGAGGTAATCTTCAGAGCGACAGCTATGACAGAAACGCTTCCTTCGGCAGAACAGAAAATGTAAAAAGCGTTTACGGAAAAACTCCGATTTATAAAGTCGAGAAAAAGGATCCCGATATTGAGAACATTCTCGTTATAGGAACAGACTCGAGAGATGTCACGAGAGAAAGAGGCAGAAGCGATGCCATGATCATTTTGTCCTATAACAAGAGAACAGGCAAAATCAAAATGATATCCGTTCTGCGTGACTCCCTCGTTCCCATCGAGGGCAGAGGCTGGAACCGAATCAATGCGGCTTATTCGTTTGACGGTGTCGGTCTTGCCATAAACACGGTCAATCAGCTTTTCGACCTTGACATTCAGAGATTTGTTGTTGTTGATTTCAACGGCGTAACGGATTTTATCGACAAAGCGGGCGGCGTTACGATCAGCCTGACTCAGAAAGAGGTTGATTATCTGACAAATTACAGCGGCGGCGCAGTCAAATATAATGTCGGTCCCAACAAATTCAACGGCGACAGAGCACTTGCATATATGAGAATCCGTAAGATCGACAGCGACTTCAAGCGAACCGAAAGACAGAGAAAGGTTATCGAAACGCTTGCAAGAAAAATTATCAGCGAAAAGAGCCTTTCGGAGATATACGATCTGACCGATTTTGCCTTCGGTCTTGTAAAAACAAATATCAGTCTTACGGAGCTGACCTCGGTTATTGGAAATATTGCGGCGGATGCCATGAGAAGCGGTCTGGATATGGAATCGCATCATGTGCCCTTCAGCGATGCATACGCCTATAAATATTATAACGGCATGGCAATCGTTTCGTTTGATATCGATGATGCCGCAAGAAGAGTCAACAAAATAATTTACGGGTGAGTAAATATGTTAACACAGAATGTAGATCTTAAAGGAAAAACCGTGCTCGTGACGGGTGCGGCAGGCTTTATCGGTTCAAACCTTGTAACCGAGCTTATAAAGACTGTCGGATCGATCAGAATTGTCGGCATCGACAACATGAATGATTATTACGATGTTTCGATAAAGGAATACAGGCTCCGTCAGATCGAAAGCCTTGCCGCCGAAAAGAGCGAGTGTGAGTGGGTATTCATTAAAGGAAACATCGCCGACAGAGCACTCATTGACGAATGCTTTGAAAAATACGGCTTCGATGTTGTCGTAAACCTTGCCGCTCAGGCAGGTGTGCGCTATTCGATAACCAATCCCGATGTTTATATCGAGAGCAATATCATCGGATTTTATAACATCCTTGAGGCTTGCCGCAACCATCCCGTTGAGCATCTTGTCTATGCAAGCTCATCGTCGGTTTACGGCTCGAACAAAAAGATTCCTTACAGCACCGATGACAAGGTCGACAACCCCGTCAGCCTTTATGCGGCAACGAAAAAGAGCAACGAGCTTATGGCTCATTCCTATTCAAAGCTTTATAATATTCCCTCAACGGGGCTTCGTTTCTTCACGGTTTACGGGCCTGCAGGAAGACCCGATATGGCGTATTTCGGTTTCACGAACAAGCTCAGGGCAGGGGAAAATATTCAGATATTCAATTTCGGAAACTGCAAGAGAGATTTTACATTCGTTGACGATATTGTCGAGGGAGTAAAGAGGGTTATGCAGTGCGCACCCGAAAAAGAAAACGGTGAGGACGGACTTCCCGTACCTCCTTACAGAGTCTATAACATCGGCAACAACAGTCCCGAAAATCTTCTCGACTTTGTTGATATTCTTCAGCAGGAGCTTATCAGAGCTGAGGTCCTGCCTGCCGATTATGACTTTGAGGCTCATAAGCAGCTTGTCCCCATGCAGGCAGGCGATGTTCCCGTAACATATGCCGATACCTCCGCTCTCGAAAGAGATTTCGGCTTCAAGCCCTCAACCTCATTGCGTGACGGACTTCGCAGGTTTGCAGAGTGGTATAAAGATTTTTATATGTGATTTCGGAGAGATAGTATGGAAAACAAAAAATACATTATAAAGCAAGGTTTCGTTGTCAGAGAGATCGCAGGCGAGTTTATCGCCGTGCCCGTTGATTCTTCGTGCGGAACAAGCATCATTGTTCTCAATCCCGTCAGCAAATTCCTTTGGGAAGAGCTCCGAAGCGAAAAATCCTTTGATGAGCTGCTTGATGCGATGCTGAAGAATTATGATGTTTCAAGGGAAGAAGCAGAAACGGATCTGAAAGAATTTCTCGCACAGCTTACGGAAAACGGATTGATAAAATAGGTTTGTATTATATAAAAGCCCCCCATATAGCATGCACAGGTCCGTAAAAAACGGACAATGAAAAAAACACCCTCCTATGGTAGAATTAAGGAAACTACCATAGGAGGAATTTTTATGTCCAGAAGTTACAGACACATCAAGCAATATGAAAAAGAAATGATGAAATTAAAA
>JAFSFB010000022.1 GCA_017435385.1 Clostridia bacterium
AGCATACGATTCAGTTCACGATTATGTAACAAAGAGCTTCAGAAATAATACAATCTTTGAAGAAGGTAAAATCGGCGAATTCACAACATATATCCGTCAGAACGGACCTTCCGCAATGCAGATTATCGTTTGCTTCAACAACTTTGAGTTTGCTATGCTTGAGTTCAAGCTTCCTGAAGGCGCAAAGAGGGACGATTATGCAGCACTGCGTGCAGGCGAACTCTTCAAGACTGTTTATGATAATCTTACAATCGAAGCAGGTGCGGCAGAAGTTGAAAACACCGATGCAGGCGAACCCGAAGCTCCCGCAAACGTACTCATTAAAACAGATAAAGGCTTTGTAACAGTTACTCCTGCAGGCGGCTTTATCTATGACGAAGCACAGTCGGATAAAAGCTCACTTGTTTTCACCAACACTTCTCTCGGTGCAAATGCCGCTGTTTATGTTTATGATAAGCAGGATATGGAATACGAAGTTCAGAAAAGGCAGTTCGGCTATGCATATCCCAACAAGGAATATTCAACTGTAACAATCGGTGCAAACACATTTGATGCTATCGAATCCAACACAGGTGTTACATATCTTGTTGCAAAAACATCAACAGGCAATGCAATGTACGTTATGGTATGGAGCTGCTCCGTTGCAGATGCAACACCCCTTATCGAAACAATCGTAATCAACTAAGCTTAACGGAGTGGCCGTTTTCGGCGGTCACTCCTAATAATTTTTAAGGTGATTTTATGAAAAAGTTTATATCGCTTGTTCTCGCAGCTGCTATGCTTTTCGGCTTTGCAGCCTGCAATGCAGATAAGCCCGAAAATCCCGTAAATGAATCAACAACAAATGCAGAAAATAACAATTCGGCAGAAAAGAAAAATGCCGTGGAGTTTCTTTCTGTTTATACAGAAAAAGCCTATGAGTATGAAACATATACTGAAGAGTATTACTATCTGACAGAGGTAAACTATCAGAAACTGTATCTTTCAGAAGAAAATAAAAAAGAATATCCCCGCCTTGCAAAAGCTCTTGATTCCCTTAATGCTGATAAAACAGAGTTCTATAAGGATAAGGCAAAAGAGCTTGATGAGTATGCATCGGAACAGCTTGATTATTATTATGAAGACGGCGAACAGCCTGCGGTTTACACCGCAAACAACAAATATCTTCTTCAAAGAGCAGACAGCATTGTTCTGAGTATCAGAAGCGATGCCGATGAATTTTCCGGCGGCGCACATCCCAACTACGGCTATGGCGGGTATAACTTCGATACCGTAACGGGTAAAGAGCTTGTTATAACCGATGTTATGACCGACATTTCATCTCTTCCCTCAATTCTTTCGGAAAAGATTAATTCAAAAGATGAATTTGCAGACGGATTTTTCGGCAATGCGGAAGAAGTTCTTTCGGAATACACGGCAGACCGGTTTAACTGGACAATCGGTTATCAGGGTGTAACTTTTTATTTCAGTCCCTATGAAATCGCATCCTTTGCCGCAGATCTTATTACCGCAACAGTTTATTTTGACGAATATCCCGAGCTTTTCAACAAGAAATATACGGTTGCCCCCGAATCCTGTGCCGTAACACTTTCCGAATGGAACGATGTTGAGTTCGATATGAATCCGTCTGACGGTAAAAAAGATACTGTCAGCGTCGGTCTTTCGTATTACACGGAAGAAGGCTCATATAAAGATATCAGCATTAATCTCAACGGTAACGAATACACGGTTGAAGATGTTTATGCTTTCAGCGCCGAATATTATCTTGTCAATTCAAAAGGCAGATATTTTGTTTATCTTGTGCCCCACGGCTTTAACGATTACACAAACATTCTCGTTTATGACCTGAACGGCAATGAGATAAAAGAAGCAGGTAATTTTGAAAGAACAGCTTTCGGCAGTCTGGTCTGGGAGGATGAGAACGAAGATACCCATCAGGCGAAGCTTCTTTTCAATAACCCCACACAGTTTGTTCTTGAAACAACCTTTGATATTCTCGGAACATACGCTGCCGATAAAACCTACACCGTGAATTCCGAAACGGGTATGCCCGAATCGACCGATGAATTCTATACCATAGACAAAAGCTTCCCGTTCGTTCTTACATCAAAACAAGCTTTCAATGTTAAAATTCTTCCCGATATGAAAACCGAGCTTATCAAAGCAGGCTCGGAATTCACGCTTCTGCGCACAGACGGCAAAACATATGTTGATGCAAAGCTTGATGACGGCAGAGAGTGCAGAATTTATGTTGAGAGAAACAGCACGGATTATCAGCTCTGTATCAACGGCATTCCCGAGTATGAGCTTTTTGAAGAGATTTATTACGCAGGATAAAAAGGAGATAATTTAAGATGATTAAAAAAATAACGGCAATTATGCTCGCTATCATTACTGTTTTTGCAATGATGAGCATTTCAATGACTTCGGCATCAGCCGCAACAAAGGTTATTGAAATCAGTAAGTTCCCCTCAATCTATTACGGCGAAAGACTCAGAAGTTCAGACCTCACCCCTTGCTTCCCTTCGCTTGACTACAATCAGGAGCCCTATTATTCGGTAATTATGTCAACAGAGGTTCCCAGTTGCGACGGCCAGATAGCTGACCCCGAAAAGGAATATTATGTGCTCACAACATTCTATATCGGCGGCTATGAGCTTCCCGCAGCCGGTGAATTCAAGGTTGTATATGACGGCAAAGAAATACCCTGTTATAATTTCAGTTCCTATCTTCCCAGTGACAGTGCATATTATCTTTATAAACATGGCAGTAACGGCAAAGCAATGTGCATTATAAGAATCAAACTCGGTGATTTTGAAACACCCGGAACTGATATCAGCGTTATAAACGGAAAAGCATCTGCTTCAAGTGCGGTTATCGGCAATGCTGTAACGATCACGGCAGATCAGATTGACGGCAAGGTATTTTATTGCTGGAATATCACAGGCGCAACCCCCGAAGATTATTATGATTCCGAAACAACGTTCACAATGGGAGTTTTCAATGTTTCTGCAGAAGCAGTTTACAAAGATTGTGAATGCAAATGCCATAAAGGCGGATTTGCAGGCTTCTTCTATAAGATTGTTCTTTTCTTCCAGAAGCTCTTCGGCAATAATCTTGTCTGCGAATGCGGAGCAGAGCATTAAAAATTGAATGTTTTATCGGACGGCAGAGAAATCTGCCGTCTTTTTTTAAAATTTGCACTAAAGTACGATGTACAAAACGGCAGGAAGGTGATATAATACAATGGAATTTCAGCGTGATGCTATATCCTGAAAGGAGTTCTCTATGAAAATGTTCAAAAAAATCGTTGCGGTTGCGCTTTGCCTGATTACCGCTCTTGCAGTGCTTCCGCTTTCAACCACGGCTTCAGCTTACGGCGTTGAATCGCCTACACCTCAGCAGATCGTTTCAAGATTCAATCAGATTAAATTCGATCTGGACCATCAGTCGAAGTTTGCCGAGGCATATTCTCTCAAAGCTCCCTATGCGGCAGGTGAGCTTGATGCAGAAACACAGACTCAGGCTCTTAATGCGGTTAACTTCTGCAGATATGTTGCAGGCTTGCCTGATGATGTTGAGCTTAAATCAGACCTTAGTGAGGCTTCGCAGGCAGGTGCAATGCTCAATGCAGCAAACGGTGTTCTTACCCATAATCCGAGCCGTCCGTCGGGAATTGACAACGCTCTTTATAATCTCGGTAAAAAGGGCTGCAGCAGCTCGAATATTGCATATAACCACAACAGCGTAACCCGTTCGGTTGTATGCTTTATTGAAGATACGGATGAGAGCAACATTTCTGCACTTGGCCACAGACGCTGGCTTCTCAACCCCTCAATGAAGTATATCGGCGTAGGTAGTGTTGGAGCATATTCATCGGTTTATGTTTTTGACTCTTCACGCTCGGGCTCATATACGGGCGATTATGTATGCTGGCCCGCAAAGAATATGCCGTATGAGCTTTACGGCACTATGGAGCAGTATGCTTTTTCGGTTTCTCTCGGCAACGCATACGATACTCCCAGCCGTTCAAAGGTCAAGGTTACGGTTTCGTCGCAGAAGCTCGGTAAATCATGGACACTTGATTCTTCCTGCAACGACTATGAAAAATATATGAATGTCAATAACGATAATTACGGCACGCAGAAGTGCATCATTTTCAATGTTGGTGAGATATTCCCCGAAAACGATACCGTCAGCGTAACGATCAGCGGCATTTCAAAGTCGGGAAGCAGCACAAGCTTGTCATATCAGGTTAAATTCTTCAACATGACAGATTATATTACCTTCCAGGGTGCCGACACCTGGTGCTATCATCCTTCCCGTACTTTTTCAAATCCTCATGTTGTGGAAGCAGATTGTGAAAACGAGGGCTATACCCTCGGCAAGTGTACAGATTGCAACAAGTATACAAAATTCAATTTTGTTGCCGCAAAGGGTCATTCCTGGCAGACAAATTCCAACGGCGATAAGTATTGCTCGGAATGTAATTCGGGCGCAATTCAGATTTCACACAGCAATATTGATATTCTGAATAAAGGAACCGCAACCGTTAAAGGCTCGCTTGCAAACGGCAGCTCCGCAACATTCATTTATTCCTCTCTCAATCCGCTGGTTGCTTCCGTCAGCTCAAGCGGTGTTATAACCGCAAACAGTGTCGGCTCAACAACGATCAGGGTGTCCGCATTGGGCGTTGAAGGTTATGCGGAATGCAGGGTTAATGTGCTTCCCCGTGAATTCACCGTAACCTGGAGCGTTAACGGAGAGGTGACAACGCAGAAGGTGAAAGAGGGTGCGCCGATCGTCCCGAATGCTGACACGGATATTCCCGGCTATAAGTTTGTCAGTTGGTCTCCGCTGGTGCCTTCGGTTATGCCTGCGTCAAATCTCAATTTCACAGCCGTTCTTGTCAAGCAGACTGACATAACCATAATCAACAATTCCGGCACGAAAACCGTAAATTACGGTGAAAAGTTAACGCTTAAAGCAAAACTCATAAACGAGCCGGAGGGCGCAAAGGTTTACTGGTATGTCAACGGTGCATTCAAAACAGAGGGTGAATCCATAACTCTGCAGTTTATGAGCGATACGGAAATAACGGCAAAAGCAGTAAAATCCGACGGCACGCCGATAAGCAATTATGACGGCGCAGAGGTTACCGAATCCGAAACAGTAAAGGTCAAAGCAGGATTCTTCCAGAAATTCATTTATTTCTTTAAAAATCTTTTCGGTTTAATCAAAGCTGTTGAACAGTAAATAACTCAGGGCCGATCTTGTGTCGGTCCTTTTTGTTGCGTGAGATGTTTAATTATGCTATAATAGCAATACAAACCAAATGCAGGGTGATATTATGAAAGATTTCAGCAAAGTTAAATTCAAATGGACCTTCCGTGATTATCAGCAGGCAGTGCTTGATAATTCACAGAAGCATCTGAAAGATAAAAGAATACATATCGTTGCCGCACCCGGCAGCGGTAAAACCATTCTCGGTCTTGAGCTTGTCCGCAGGCAGAATGCACCTGCGCTTGTTATGTCGCCGTCAGTCACAATCCGTCAGCAGTGGGGCGAAAGATTCGTTGAGGCATATCTGCCCGAAACCGAAAACCCCGATGAATACATTTCTTATTCACTCACAAATCCCAAGCTGATAACCTCAATCACATATCAGGCACTTCACGCCGCTTTCACAAAAACCGTTATGGAATCCGAAGCGGATGAAGATGAATTTGAAGCCGAAGAAACGCAGGATTTCAGTAATTTCGATTTGCTTTCCGAAATCAGAAAGGCAGGCATAAAAACCATCTGCCTTGACGAAGCGCATCACCTCAAAAGCGAATGGCAGAAGGCTCTTGAAAAGTTTGTTGCAATGCTCGGCGAAGGCGTAACGATCATCGCTCTCACCGCAACTCCGCCCTACGACAGTACGCCTGCCGAATGGAGCAGATACCAGACTCTCTGCGGCGATATTGACGAAGAAATATTCGTGCCGCAGCTTGTTATGCAGAAAACTCTCTGCCCCCATCAGGACTATATTTATTTCAGCTATCCCACGGCAGAAGAATCGCAGATTCTTGCAAATTACAAGGCAAAAGCAACGGCTGTTACCGATGAAATAATCAGAAGCGGTCTGCTTTCAAAGGCTCTGCAGGTTTCAAATGCGGCAGGTAACGAAGATATACTCTATGATAACCTCGCAGGCTTCAAATCGCTTGTCTGCGTTGCAAAACAAGGGAATGCCAATATTTCAAAAAGCCTTGAAGAAAAGGTTTTTGAGGGCAGAAAAGCACCCGTTTATTCAATAGCCGAAGCCGAAAAAGCATTTCAGTTTATCATTGATAAGCCCGATGTTTTTACGGAAGAAATCAGCGAAGAATTAAAAGCGATTCTTTCAAAAGAGGCTCTTATCGAAAAGAGAAAAGTCCGCCTTGCATCGAGCGATAAAATCAATAAAATGCTCGTTTCCTCAACGGGTAAACTCGGAAGCATAAATAAAATCGTTGCAAGCGAATATCAGAATCTCGGCGACTCTCTGCGTATGCTCATTCTTACCGACTACATCAAAAAGGATATGCTGAAGCTTGTCGGCACGGATGAAGAAATCCATGCACTCGGAACAGTTCCCGTATTTGAATCAATCCGCAGAACAAATCCCGATGCAAAGGTTGCCGTGCTTTCGGGTACACTTGTGATTCTGCCCGATTCCGCCGTTGAGGCTGCGCAGGAAATCGCATATAACGAAGGTGTGCCTTGCAGAATAAAGAAGCTTGAAAACACAAATCACACCGAAATCGTTTTCAGCGGCTCAAATAAAAATAAGGTCAGCATCATAACAAAAGCATTTCAGCTTGGCGTTATCAATGTGCTTATCGGAACAAAATCCCTGCTCGGCGAAGGCTGGGATTCGCCGAATATCAATTCTCTTATTCTTGCAAGCTTTGTGGGCAGCTTTATGCTCTCAAATCAGATGCGAGGCAGAGCGATACGAATTGATAAAAAGAACCCCGAAAAGGTGTCGAATATCTGGCATCTCGTGACGGTTGAGCCCGATTCAAAAGACGAAATCATCAGCGACGATTTTGAAACGATGAAACGCCGTTTTGCCTGCTTCCAGGCACCTGCATATAACAGCGACATTATCGAAAGCGGAACAGACAGAATCGATATTCTCAAAGCACCCTATGATGCACACGGACTTGAAAGCATCAATAATCAGATGCTCTCGCTCGCATCGGCAAGAAATGTTATGGCAGGCAGATGGAATGCCGCCGTCAAGGGCAAGGCAAGACCCGAGATTGAAGAAGTCAGCGAAATTCCCGCAGAAGTTCAGCCTGCAAGTGCAGTACATAAAAACAAGATTTATGCAATAGTTTTAGCTGTTATGATTGTCCTTGCAATAATCATAATCGCAACATCGGGATTTTTCGGCGGACTTATCGGATTTATCATAGCGGCAATATCTTCAGTGTTGCTCATCAAATCCGCATCGGTTGTGATGAAGAATTCTTCGCCTGAAAAAACCGTTTCAAATATCTCGAATGCTATTCTCCGTACACTTAAAGAAATCGGCGAAATCGAGAGCAGGGGAGCAACCGTTTCGGTCAGAAAATCCGAAAAGAAGAATACCGTCAACTGTTCTCTTTCAAAGGCAACTGTCAGAGAAAAGAATGTTTTTGCTAAGGCGGTTTCAGAGCTTCTTTCACCCATTGACGATCCGAGATATCTTCTCATCGGCACAAAGGGTATTTCAAAACTCACAAGCAGAAACTATGTTCAGAGCTATGCCTGCCCGTCGGTTATTGCCGTCAATAAGGAAACTGCGGAAATTCTTGCAAAGAACCTCAGATCCGCAGGCGGAAAGTTTGAACTCGTTTTCACAAGAAACGAAAACGGCAGAAAAGAGCTTTTCAAATGCCGCAAGTATTCATATATCAACGCAAACAGCAGGGTAGTGAAAAATAAAAAGATTGTTAAATAATCAAAAACCACCGGCTCAGTCGGTGGTTTTGATTAAAGGAGATTAGTACGGCAACAGTCCGTGTGCGGCGGTTTGCCGTAAGGCAGAGCAGAACAAAGCATCAGAATACTTGAATCTGCTGTTATAATGATATATAATTCCAAATATCGTTAAATCTCAAAAGGCAAACGAAAGAGGAAAAAATATGAAGGTTGTTATTTCCTGCCTCAATTCAAAATATGTTCATGCTTCGCTTTCTCCGTGGTGTCTGCTTGCGGGCGTGCGTGAATTTTCGGAAAAGAAGCACGATGCCGTAGTTATGGAAAGCACGGTCAACGGCGACAGCAAAGCTTTTGCTGAAAAGATCATATCTGAAAAGCCCGATGTTGTTGCCTTTTCCTGCTATATCTGGAACATAACGAAAACTCTTGAGGTATGCCGCCTGATAAAGCAGGGCATTGACTGCGTGACAGTGCTCGGCGGTCCCGAGGCGGCTTACCGCCCCAAGGATATTCTTGATAAATACGGCTTTGTTGATTATGTTCTTTCGGGTGAAGGGGAGTGGAGCTTCCCCGATCTCCTCGATAATATGCACGGCGAAAAGAGCCTCGTTGCAGGTCTTTCGTTCAGGGAAAACGGAGAGGTCGTCACGGTTCCCGAAAAGGTTTATAAGGAAACTCCGCCGTCACCGTTCTGCGATGAGTTTTTTGAGAATCTCAACGGCAGGATAGCTTATATCGAAACCGCAAGAGGCTGCCCTTACCGCTGCGCCTTCTGCCTTTCGGGAGGCTCATCTCCGCTCAGGTTTTTTGATCTGCAAAGAGTGAAAAACGATATTATAAGACTTTCGCAAAGCGGAACGCAGACTGTCAAATTCGTTGACAGGACCTTCAACGCCAATGCGGAAAGAGCCGATGATATCCTGCTTTTCATCAGGGATAATTACGGCAGGGCGATACCCGACGGCGTATGCTTCCATTTTGAGATCGCAGGCGATATTCTGAAGGAAAGCACCCTTGAGATATTGGCGTCAATGCCGTGCGGTGCGGTTCAGCTTGAGATCGGAATGCAGTCCTTCAATGAGGAAACTCTCAGAAGGATCAACCGAAAAACCGATACGGAAAAGCTTGTTGAAAATATCCGCAGGCTCATCGGCTTCAACAACATGCATATTCATATCGATCTGATCGCAGGGCTGACGGGTGAGGGTCTTGAGAGCTTCGTAAGAGGCTTCAACGCTGCTTATTCGCTGAAGGCTCATATGCTTCAGCTCGGCTTTCTCAAGCTTCTTCATGGGGCACAGATGCGTGAGAATGCAGAAAAATATCCGTGCAGCTTCAACAGCGAGCCGCCCTATGAGGTCATCTCAACTCCGTGGCTGTCGGGCGATGAACTGAACCTGCTCAGAAAATGCGAGGATGCCCTCGACAGACTTTATAACAGCGGCAGATTTCTGATGACGCTCGATTATCTGACAGACGAGGCGGGCATTCCTGCGTTTGAGGTTTTCAGCAGCTTCGGAAATTCCGTGAGCGGAAGCAGAATGCCTCTGCGTGACTATGCCGAAAGGCTTTACGGCTTCTTTGCCGATAAATGCAACAGAGAGATTTTGAGAGAAAAAATCGTTTGCGATATGCTCTGCTCCTCGTCGTCGGCGCAGATTCCCGATTCTCTGAAGCTCAGGGATGCGCTTCACGGAAAAGCCAAAAGGTATTTTGCGGATAATTCAGACGAAAGCGTAAAGATTGCGGTCATCCGCTCAAAAAATCAGATATTTGCCGTGCACCGCAGCGAAGAAAAAAACCTTCATAACAGATATGAAGGCAGATTTTATGATGCTGATATTTTATTTAAAACCGAAGGACTGTAAAACGCAAGCTTTTACAGTCCTTTTTGAATTATTCGGTGAACAGCGTAACGGGTCCGAAGCTTATGTCCGAAACAAGGTCTTTTGCATAATTCAGCTCCGCTTCAAAATACGGCGATAATTCTGCGATATTTTTTTTGCTGAAATAATCGGTGCGTATATAGGCGTTTGCCGAGGTGTTGGTCACGGTTATTTTCAGCCCGTTCGTTTCTGCGAGCAGACCGACGGGAATTTTCAGTCTGTACGGAGGCATCAGAGCCGCTCCGAGCGGCTGACCGTTGAGGGTGACCTCAGCGACAAAATGTACCTCACCGAGGTCGAGCTCTCCTTCTTTTCCGACCTTTTCATAAGGGAGAGTGAATTCTGTTTCAAAGTCACAGCTTCCCGAAAAGCCGCCGATAAGCTCAGAGCTGCCGCCGAGGATGACGGGTGCGGGCTTATCGGAATGCGTGGTGCATTCAAACCCGTTTTCATTTATGACAAGCTCTGTTTTCCTGCGGAGCATGAAAAAGTCGGGAATAACGGTTCCGTTCACGAAATCTTTTCTGATCTGCGCAGTCAGAGCTTCATCGGTCAGCAATATGACCGCCGTTTCTCCGATATCAAGAGAAAGCTTCAGAATGCCGTTTTCGGTTTTGAATGAGCGGAGCGTGCCGTCTGAAAGATCGGGCAGATAACCGTTTGGCGAGGGCAGATGAATGCGGTATTCTCCGCTGTCGCCGCTCTCACGGAAAAGAATGAACAGCTCGGCGTTTTCCGCTTTTCTGTGAATCGCCCTTAAACCCGTGCCCTCAGCACGGATAACGGGCGGAATATCCGAAGCGCAGTGCGAGATCATGCCGCCGCCTTTGACGAAACGGTCAAGGGCTTTTCTTGTTTTCTGAGGAATGAAAGCGTTTTTCGGAATGACTATCCGGCGGTATGCCGCCTTGCCGATGCGCAGGCAGCCGCTTTCTGCTGTGTCTGCGGACTGAATGACATCGTCGTCAACAATGTCGAAATCGGCCGCCGTTTCTTCAAGCTTTCTGCCGAGAGAATCGAATTCCTCCGAAACATTTCGGGCATTCAGACCGCTCTGAAAATCGCAGACGGGATAATAGAGCCCCGTTTCGCAGACCCGTTCTCCGAGAGATGATATATATGACAGCCGTTCAAGATAACGGTTAAAGTCTTTGAGATATCGGTAAAACGGCTGGCTTTCGGTGAAGATCGGCAGCTCCTGCGCAAGGAGCTCATCCTTACGGCCGAGTGGAAAGTTGAAAAGATTGAAGATGTTTATTCCCCGAACCGCCTGATAGCCTGCCGTGAAGCGCATTATGTCGTAGGTTACCGCCGCTCCCGCAACTCCGAGAATCTCGGTCATGGCAGATTTTTTGCCGTTCTGTGCGGCGGCAGACGAAGCATATCTCGGAAAAAATCCGTTATATGCATTCATGTCATCCCTGACCGATGCTCTGCTTTCGGGATAGAGCTGACGCCATATTACATCGATTCCGGGAATATCGAAGCATCTGAGAGCACGCATGAGATTGAAGCTTCCGCCGCCGTTGACACAGCCGAGAGGATCGTGGTCCTTATCCATATGCCCCGTAAAAGCCATGCCGTGGCGGTTTGCCCATTCCTTGCAGGGGAGAAGAAAGCTCTCGCAGAACATGCGGCTGCATAAATCGCACCAGCGGTGCAGAATGTGAGCGTTATCTTCCGTTGGATTCGATCTTCGGGAGATGAGCGGCAGATACGGCAAGACCGATTCGCCGTAAATTGCTTCATATTTATCCGCAAGCACTTTATTGAATGGTGCATACGGTGCTTTCGGCTCGTCGGTGAATACTGCGGTAACGGTCGGGCCGAGTCCGCTTTTCATAGCCGAAGCGTATTTTTCGTGAGTTATTTCAATAAAATAATCCGTTGCATCTTTGTTGAGAAGGTCGGGATAATCCGCATCGCCGCAGATTTCTTTTACCGAATAATACTCTGTTACGGCGGTATCTGCGGCAAATATGTGATCCTCGGGAATCATCGTGCCGTCCCCGATAAACGCCGCAAGAACATCGGGGCTTGTCTTTTTATAAGCCTCTCCTGCAGAAAAAGAGCGTTCGCAGGTTCTTACCGTCTGCCGTGCAAATTCGGGATGGTCCCTGAGGACTCTTCCGCATGCGCCGCCCGAGGGCCATCCGCCCTCGTCATATATCCAGCACCTCATGCCGAGCTTTTCCGCTTTTTCAACGGCATATGCGCAAAGCTCAAAGAACTCGGGGGAGAGATAGTCGGGCGAGAGTCTTGTCGGCATGCTGTCGGGACGGAAATTCTTCGGCTCGGGAAGAACATAAAATGCCCGTATTCCGAGCCTGTTCATCTCAGCGAGCTGAGCGTCAATTATATCGCAGGTGCAGATATCGTTCCATACCCAGACATATACGGGAGCAAAAGCAACATCGGGAGAAGCGAAGCTGTTTATATTGAATTTACTGTTGTTTTCCATTGTTGAACCGTCCTTGACCTCAGACATCGGTATTGTAATTGTTCTGCTTTTTAAGCCGATTCACAAAGCATTTCAGAGCAATAATCATTATCAAATAGAGAACGGCAAGCAGAACGGGATATACTCCGATGCCGAACAGTCTGCTGATAATGCTGACAGCAGGAGGCGCAAGCATAACGCCGATGTAAGCGAATGCAATCTGCGAGCCCATGACCGACTGCGAAGCCTCTTTTCCGAAGTTATGAGGTGTCAGGTGTATCATGTTCGGGTAGATTGAGCCGTTGCCCAGACCGACAAGGAACAGACCGACAACCGTCACCGCACCGTGCAGGGGAAGAAGCATGATAATAACGGCGGGAGCAAGAATCGCAACACCGATGCCGATGCGCTTCCATGTATTGATTTTTTTGGAAAGAAGACCTGAAACAAAACGGCCGACAGACATTCCCGCATAGTAAACGGTCAGAGCCAGCGCACCGTGCTGCGTGCTGAATCCCTTTTCGGCGACAAGATATGTGCTGCCCCAGACTCCGCAGGCGTATTCGATTGCGTTTGTCGCAAGCATGATGATCCATACCTGACGGATCTCGGGCATTTTTGCCATCTGCAAAAGCGAGAGATTGACTCCGCTCTCTTCTTCCGGCTGATCCGTCGCAGAGGTCTTTTTCCAAAGGGGAACGGATATTATCAGAAGCAGAGCAATAGCCGACTGAACATAAAATGCATAGCGGTAACCGCCTCTCCAGCCTGCGCTGTTCAGCGCCAGCGACATGATGTAAGGGCTGAGAGTGACTCCGATGCCGTAAAAGCAGTGCAGAAAATTCATGTGGCTCGCCTTGAAATGAAGAGCGACATAATTGTTGAGCCCCGAATCGATTGCGCCTGCTCCGAGTCCGAGAACGACCGCAAGGGGGATCATTACCCAAAAAGAGGGGGCGAACGAAAATCCGAGAAGCGCCGCCGCAGTCATGACCGTGCTGAATGCCGTGACCTTCGCCGTTCCGAGCCTGTTGAGAATTCCTGCGCTGAACATGCTCGATAAAACGGTGCAGCCCGAAATGATGAGAGTGAGCACGCTGACCGCCTCAACGGGAATGCTCATTTCGGTATGTATCGCAGGCCAGGCGGAGCCGATGAGCGAATCGGGAACTCCCAGACCGATAAATGCAATATATATGACGATCAGTAAAAAAGCCATAAAATCCTCCGTATAATCCCAATCCGTTTTTACCGCTCCATTATAAACTTTCCGTTTCGGTTTTGCAACACCTGAATTGACGGATGAATAATTATTTTGCCTTCAGCCGATATTGCTTCTGTTATAAGCAAACTCAGCCGTGACGGCGGCATTATAGGAGGCAGGCTCGTTATAGAGCATGGCTGTCAGATAGGATTTCATGTTTCTTATTTTCACGCAGTTATGCTCTATCTGCCACATAACGCTGACGATATGCTCGGAATCGAGCTTGCAGAAGCGGGAAACTGCAAGCCCTCGGGGTATCTCATCCCTGCCTATCCTGACTGTCGGGCTTGTGCCGTTGAGGATATCGGAAATCGTCATCACGATTTCATCGAGCAGACCTTTGTTTTCGTCACAGACAAGAAATTCATATTCGATCTGCTTTCTTATCTCATCCTCGGTCCTTGCGAAGCCGATAATTGATGAGTTATTATTGATATTTTTATTCTTGATATTATTATTCTTGGTAGCTGCTGATTTCGGAACTTTGCAAGGTTCGGTTTTCAGATTTTGCAAAGTTTGATTTTCGGACTTTGGCGTGTTTTGTTTTAAGCCGTTTAAAAAGAGCGGAGTGATGTATATTTTTGACGGCATGCATCCGTTTGTTCTTTTTCGGGTTATCATTCCGCATCCCTCAAGCTCTCTGAAAAGACGGAGAGCTCTTGCTTTTCCGCACCCGAATTTTTTGCAGACTTCTTCAACAGTATAAATAACATAAACACTCCCGCTCTCATCGGTGAATCTGTCGGCGTTGATTTCCGAAAGCTCCGAGCGGTCAAGTATCAGCGCAAGCAGGGTTTTTGCTTCGATTGAAATGCTCGAAAATGCAGGGCTGTCGATGAGCGGTCTCGGAAATCTGATGAATGCATAATCGGTGTCTTTTTTCTCGTACATGTTTTTCCTTTCTTTTATGAATTGATAGGAGCTGATCCTGAAAAGCCCCTCCAACCATAGCTGAAAAAGCTGTTTTTGTTAATACGATCGTGTTAAGTGTTTTTTGCAAAATTTGCGGATTAAGGTTTGATTTATGGTGAAATATATGATAAAATTAAAATTAAGGAAAAATTGTCAGCCATGATTTTTTAAAAGGTGGGATAAGAATGAAAAAAATCTTTTGTGAGGTGCTTGCTCTTATTATGCTGGTTCTTTCGTTTCCCGTTTCGTCGTTTGCAGACGGCGGAAATATCAGAATTGCCGATGCGGTCATCGTCATTTCGGAATCCGCAGGCAAAACCGATAAATATGCCGCTGAGAGGCTCAAGCATTATCTTGACAGAATTATCGGAAAGAGTATTGAGATCTCAACACTTGCCGACGGTGAAAACGAGATCCTTGTCGGTGCGGCGGCAGAAGAGAATTACGCTGTTCCCGACCTTCCTGACGGCGGATATGTCATAGCCTCCGATAAAAACCGCATCATCATCGGCGGAGCAGGCAGCAAGGGTACGATCAACGGCGTTTATGCCTTCCTTGAAAAATACTGCGGCTGTCATTGGTATGAGGATGAAGTCGTCGTTGTTCCCGAAAACGGGGAGCTGAGCGTTCCTTCGGATATATCCGTGGAATATAAGCCGTTTTTTGAATATACCGAAACGGATACAAAGAGCTCCCGTGATCCCGAGTTTTCGCTTGCCAACGGTCTTGTCGGCGGAGTTTACAGAAGCTTTACCGAGGAGCAGGGCTCGGCAGTCTGCTATCTCGGCACCTTCTGCCATACGCTCACAACCTATTTCTGTAAGTCTGAAACCTATTTTGCGGAGCATCCCGAATATTTTGCTCTGCGAAACGGAGAAAGAACCCCGAATCAGCTTTGCCTGACGAACGAAAAGGTTATTGAGATCGTGACTCAGGAGGTTCTTGATCTGCTTTCCGTTCAGCATGATCCCGATGCCGATATGCAGATCGTTTCGCTGACTCAGCATGATAATCAGGATTACTGCACCTGCGATAACTGCAAAGCAATCGATGAGGCAAACGGCTCGCAGTCGGGCACGATGATAACCTTTGTCAACGAGGTCGCACGCAGAGTCAAGCAGAACGGGGGATATGAAAATGTTGTTTTCGACACCTTCGCTTATCAGTATACGAGAAAAGCACCGAAACAGGTGAAGCCCCGTGAGGATGTTGTTGTCAGACTTTGCTCGATCGAATGCTGCTTCGGTCATACTCTTGACGATGAGAACTGCTCTCTCAATGCCGATTTCATGAATGATCTGAGAGAATGGGGCAAGATCTGCAACAGAATCTATATCTGGGATTATGTCAACAATTACAGAGAAACCGCCTGCATCTTCCCGAATTTCGGAGTCATGCAGAGAAATGTTCAGATATTCTGCGAAAACAATGTCAGGGGCGTTTATGAAGAAGGCAACTATTATATTTCCGAGTGCGATGCCGAATTCGGCGAAATGAGAACCTATCTTCTCTCAAAGCTCATGCAGGATCCGTATCTCGATTACAGCGCCGAAATGAACGGCTATCTGAATGCTGTTTACGGAGAAGGCGGAAAATATATCAGAGAGTTTATCGATATCATGACCGCCCATGCCGTCACGGATAAGAAGCATCTTTCGATCTATCAGCACTCGGAGAAAACGCTTTATGGCATGACGAAGGCTGATGTTGAACGCTGCAACGAGCTCTGGGAAAAGGCTAAGGAGGCGGCTCAGACCGAGGAACAGCTCAGTCAGCTCTGCCGCTCGGAGCTTTCGTGGAGATACTGGAAATGTGCCAACCTCAAGGGCGAGTTTTCGGCGCTGAATTTCCCTTATGTGAGCATGAGTGCCCGTGAATCGCTTCATCATGACATGGCTGAAATGGGAATTCTGAAGATAGGCGAGGGCTCTCGCAGGGAGTTTTCCGACTGTGAGCTGCTCTATCTTTACAGAGCTCCGTTCAAATGGACAACGCTCTATGAAGAATGGTTCTGGGATATTCTGAATCCTCTTGCCGTCGGACTCTACAATTTCTTCGGTTTTATCTATAATCTTTTCAACTGATAAAGAAAACCCGTAGTCCTCACGGATTACGGGTTCAGCTTTTGTATTATCGTTTATTTCTGATATATTCTTACATAGTCAACGATGAACTCGGCTTTATAGTTATCCTTGTCAAGGCTTGAAAGCTTGTCTTCACCGGGGATTTCAAGAGAAACGATAACATCCTCGGGTACTTCGGAAACGCCGTTGCCGAAGGATGAGCGGCGTGTTTCAACACCGTTGATATAGAAGATATATTCCTCATCGGTCCATTCAAGACCGTAGGTGTTATATTTGTTATAGATATCGTCGCCGTAGAAAGAGCCGAGATTATTTGACTGGAAGCCCTCCTGAACGCCGTCAACTCCTGCGCAGTGAATTGTCTGAGTGACTGAGCCTTTTTCCTTGCTGTCGGAGCCGAGCGATTCAAAGATGTCGATTTCCGCTCCGCCGACGCCGCCGTTTGAAACCGAGGCAGTGTAGGGAGCGTCTGCCTGAAGCCAGAATGCCGACCAGAATGCGGGCTCTTCGTTGACGATGCAGCGGATCTCAAAATATCCCTTGCAGTATCTTTTCCTGAGCTTTATCATGGCGGTGTACCAGCCTTCGCCGTAGGTGCCGTCGGTCAGATATTCGCCCGTCATTATCATCTTTCCGTCTTCGACCCTTACCTGGCTTTCGGCATTGAAGCCGCCTCTGCGGGGTCCGCTGCCTCTGTATTCCCAGATGTCGGTGTTCAGCGAATCGCCCTCGAACTGATCCTCGAGAACGAGCTGATAGCCCGTCAGGTCAAGCTCTGCACCTCGGGGAGTTGTCGGGGTGTCAAAAATAACAAGACCGAGCATTTCAAAAACGGCAAGAACGGATGCGATTATTTTTTTGGGTGAGAAGGAAGTGAAGATCTCCGAGAGATAATATCCGAGCTGTTCAACGCCCCACATCTGTCTGGGAGCAAGCTTGAGAACTTCAACAAGGAATTTTTCGATCACGGTAACACCTCATTTGTTTTATTTGGAATTATTTTATCATTATGGAAATATCTTTGTCAATACAAATCATAAATCTATTTCGGAATAGTTGTGAATATATATATCCGAAATATCTCTGAGCCTGTCCGTTTCGGGCTCGCTTTTGTCATAGATCCCGACGAGCTTATAGCCGTTCTTTTTGGCGGTCGAGGCGGCATAGAACGCATCCTCGAAGACCCATGTCGTTTCTTTGTCCGTTCCGATTTTTCCGAGAACGACATCGTAGACCTTAGGCTCGTGCTTTGAAGCCCCGACGGTATAGGTGGAATAGATTGCGGAGAAATATCCGAGCATGCCGTATTTTTCGAGAACGGCTTCGAGTGCGGGTTCTCCCGTTGCGGTTGCGATCCCCATTTTAATGCCCCTTGCCTTCAGTTTTTCAAGAAAGGGGATTATGTCGTTTTTTGGCTCTGCTTCGGCAAGATACCTGCCCTTGATATATTCAAAAAACATCGAAAGAAGCTCTTCAACGGATTCCTGCATGCCGAATCTTTCTTTTGCGAGAATCAGCGATTCTCTGAGATAAAGCCCTCTGAAAGCCTCACGGTCCTCTGCCGTCAGAACAAGACCGATCCTGTCAAAGAATTTATCCCTGATTCCGTGCCATATGTGCATCGAGTCGAAAAGCGTTCCGTCAAAATCAAAAATTGCGCCCGTAATTTCCATATGTTTCTCCTCGTCTGATAATAATACAATTATACATTTTAACTCCCGATATTGCAACACCTGAATTAAGGCAAAGAATATTTTTAAATGAAAAACACATAAAATTATGTTTACATATTTTAACAATGGTGCTATAATTTTCTGCATGAACAGAGAAAGGATATGATTCAGAATGAAATATGTCGGATTTGCGCTTCTTGCGGTTCTTGCCGTTTTCCTGCTTCTGCTTGCCGTTGCGGCAGTCAGAGCGGTTATGATAAAGGCGAAGCCCAACACCAACGCTCCCGCCGTAAGCCCGAGCGAAAAGGAAGCGGAGGACTATGCGAAGAAGCTCTCCGCAATGGTTCAGGTTCCCACCGTTTCCCTCAGAGGAAACACCGATCTTTCGCAGTTCTATAAGCTCCACGAGGTCATGAAGCAGAATTTTCCTCTCATTTTCTCAAAGCTTGAATGCACCGAGATCGAAGGCAACCTGCTTTTCAAGTGGGCAGGCAAGGATTCAAAGAGAAACGGCATTCTTCTCATGGGACATCAGGATGTCGTAACCGCCGACGAGCCCAACTGGGAGAAGCCTCCCTTCTCGGGTGAGATATCGGGCGGCAATATCCACGGCAGAGGTGCCATGGACTGCAAATCGACAGTTTTCTCGGAGTTTCAGGCGATCGAAGAGCTTCTTGCCGAGGGCTTTGTTCCTCCCTGCGATGTCTATCTTGCAACCGCCGTTGACGAGGAGATCTCGGGCGACGGTGCTCCCAAGCTTGTAAACTATCTCAAATCAAAGGGCGTTCACCTCGATGTTGCCATGGACGAGGGCGGCGCAATCCTCAAGGATCAGCTTCCGACGATGAACGGCTGGTGTGCGGCGATCGGCATTCTCGAAAAGGGATATATCGACCTCAAGGTCATCGCAAAGGGCAAGGGCGGCCATTCCTCGACTCCGAAAAGCAACACTCCTCTTGCAAGACTCTCAAAATTCGTTGCGGATATCGAAAAGGATAAGCCCTTCAAGGCGGAAATATCGGGCCCCGTTTATTCCATGCTCGTTGAAGCCGCTCCGTATCTCGGCTTCCCGCTGAGAATGGTGCTCGGCAACATGTGGCTCTTCAAGGGACTTCTGACAAAGGTTCTTCCCATGGTTTCACCCATGTGCAACGCCTTCTGCAGAACGACCTTCTGCTGCACGATGGCTGAAGGCTCGCATACTCCGAATGTCATTCCCTCTGAGGCATATGTCGTATGCAATCTCAGAACCTCGCCGCATCAGAATGTTGAGCAGTCGCTTGCCGTTCTGAAGAAATATGCGGATAAATATGACCTCGGGTTTGAGATCATCCATGCAAGAAACGCTTCAAACTGCGTTGACTACAAGGGCGAGGAATTCGGTTATCTCAAAAAATGCCTCAACGAATGCTATCCCGAGGCGAGCGTTATTCCTTATCTGATGACGGGCGGAACGGACTGCCGTCATTACGAAGAGGTTGCGGATAACTGCCTGCGCTTCTGCCCCATCAAGATGAGCAACGAGCAGCTTGCCGCCATGCACGCCGCAAACGAAAGCATCGGCGTTACGGAAACGGCTTACTGCGTGAAGTTCTATAAGCATTACATAAAGAATCATAAATAATATACAATATTTACCGTTCCCTCTGCGGCTTTCCGCAGGGGGATATTTTGTTGAAATAAGCGTTGCCGTATGGTAAAATCATAATGAAAAATTTTTTGAATTATTTTTGTTACATTTTGCATTTTCGGTGACTACATAGTGAAGGCACAAAGAAAGGAGTGAGGACAGTGAGCAAAAAGAAACGTGCAAATGCATTGCTGCAGGAATGCTATAACGAATACCGCATCAGGCTTTTTAATTACTGTCTGTCACGCCTTGACGGTTCACGGGAGGCTGCAGACGACTGTGTTCAGGAAACCTTCGTTGTCTTTTATGACAGACTTCTCGAAGGAGAAGAATTTGAAAATCCGAGAGCGTTTCTCTATCGCACCGCCGACAATTTCGTGAAGCGGCAAAAGCGGAAGGAAGCCGTTGAGCTTCGCCGTGAGGTGCCTCTCGATTCCGTTTCTCATATCGGAGTCGGGGATGAAGAATATGAGAGCCGTCTTGAAGGCATTGACCTTGGCGAATTTGCCGAATGGCTGATAAGCCTTCTGACCGACGAGGAAAAAGAGCTTTACGCTCTGCGGTATCAGCAGAGGATCGGCGTCGGAGAGATTGCCGAACGCCTCGGAGTTTCAAGACCTGCCGCTTCCATGCGGCTGGTGAGGCTGAGAAACAAGATCAAAGATATGGTTTATTCTTTTGAATTTGAAAAGAAAGGAGGCTGACGAAATGATGACGGTAAGCAAAGAAATACTCATGCACCCCGATTTTCTGAACGGAATGAGCGAGGAGCTGATCGAAGAGCTCGAAGCGCTTATCGACGCCGAGTTTGAAAAAGGCGATGACACCGATTTCGATTTCATCGATGAATGCGCCGAAGCCATCAACGCCCTGCGTTCGGGAAACGAAGCTGAGATTCTCCCCGTTATTTCCAAAAAGGACTTCATGAAGAAGCTCGGAATAACAGAAAAGAAAAAGCTCGGATTTGCCGTTGCCGCCTGTGCCGCAGCCGCAGTTGTTGTTGCGGCGGGAACGCAGATCGAGGTCAGAGAAGACGTTACCTTCGCAAAAGCGCTTTCGGGCATCGTTTCGGAGTTTTTCGGAAAGATAGTCTACGGCGAAAAAACAACTCAGCCCGAAATCACGCAGAGCGGCGGTGAAACGCAGGAGAATGCCGAGATCGTCGGAATATCGGTTCAGACGACAGAGGAGTTCAAGGCGGAATACACCGTCGGAGAGAGCTTCAGCGGCGAAGGAATCAGAGTTTTTGCCGATTATTCAAACGGCGAAAGAAAGCTTCTTTCAACAAAGGGCTTTGTTTTTGATGTTCCCGATTCCTTTGCGAGCAAAGCAGGCTATGAAACGGTTTATGTCAGGGCAGGGGGCTTTGAAGAAAAGCTCGAGGTCAGAATAATCGACAGCATCTCAACCCCGAAGCTCAGCTCCGTCTATGCTCTTTTCCCCGAGGATTTTTCATTCACGGCAAAGGACCTGAAAAATATCAGCCTTGACGGAATGAGAGTTTTTGCGGTCCGGAGCGACAAAACGGAGAGGGAGCTTTCCGAGAGTGAATATGAAATTACCGTTGAAACGGAAAGAACTCTTTTTGAGCAGTATTCTCAGATAACGGTAAGCTACGGCGAATGCAGCTGTTCGTTCAGGATCATGAAGGAATAGCCCTGCATTGTCAGAGAGAATAGTGTCAGCCGCCGATTACGGCAAAACGCATTCGGCGGCAAATCCTAAGGAGGTTATTATATGAAAAAGATATATATGAAAATGCTTTCCGTTATCATGGCGGCAGTTTTTGTTTTCGGCTCGGCACCGCTTGGCGGCATTGATTTCTCTGAGCTTGCAGAGCTTTTCCGCATTGAAGCCGCCGCAGGAGCGGCATGGATGTCCTCAAAGGCTCAGCTCGAAGGAGATTTTTATTACAATGACATTTCGGGCATGGAGGATTATATTGAAGAAGGAACGATTATTGAGTCGGGCGTTGAGATCCTCAAATATACGGGTAACGATGAAAATGTCGTTATTCCGTCGGAGCTTGGCGGCAAGCCCGTTGTTGTAATCAGTCAGTATGCTTTCTGTCCCGATGAGCTGACTCAGAAGCAAAAAGAAACGAACGAAAAATATCAGACTACATATAAAAGAGATTGTTATCTTGAAAATATCAACTGTTTATTTATCGAAAGCGTAACGATTCCCGCTTCTGTCTATTATATCAGCATCGATGCGTTCAAAAACTGCGTTAATCTCGAAAAAATCGAATTTGCAGGCGAGGGCATCGAATGGATCGACGAAAGAGCTTTTGAAAATACGGCTCTGACAGAGATAAACATTCCCCGGACCCTTAAAGGAATCGGAGTCAATTGTTTCAACAAAACGGAGATAACCGATATCGTTTTCGGCAAGAATGATGCCGATCATTTTGAGCTCTGGTGGAATGCTTTTTACGGCTCAAAGGTCAGAACCGTAACCTTCAAGAGCAACGGCGTTCAGATCTATGCAGGCTCGTTTACGGGCAGCTATGTCAACACAATCACTTTTGAGGGCAGCGTTGAGCTTTTTGAAAAGGGAGCGATGCCGATAAACAACAACCCCATTCAGGAGATCATTTTCAAGTCGGATTATCCCGCAGAGCTTTCGAGAATGCTCGTTCTTGAATACGGCTACAACTGCTATTATTATGCCGATTATGTAAGCTTTTCAAAAAGAGCTCCTTCTCACGGCGAACTTCTTGTGTCGGCAGACGGCTTTGCGTATACTGTTGAGAACAACTATGCAACGATCGTTGATTACGGCGGAACGAGCGGCGAGGTCGATATCCCCGAAACTCTCGGCGGATATGTTGTTAATAAGATCGGCTCGACCGCTTTCAGAGATTACAAATATTATGATAAGATTCAGGGCAAGACGATCTATCTCAGCAATGTCAGAATTCCGTCAAGCGTCAAGGAGATCGGAGCCTTTGCGTTTGCCGACAACGGCTTCCTTTCAAATGTCGAGTTCGGCTCGGGTCTGCAGAAGATCGGAACATCGGCCTTTGCGGGCTGCACCGTTCTTTATGATGTAGCTCTGCCGAGCGCAACAAAGGAGATCGGCGACTATTGCTTTATGGACACCAATCTCAAAACCTTCAGCGCACCCGGCATCAAAAGGATTCCCGTTAGTGCATTTGAAAACTGCGCAAGGCTCAGCAGCGTTGTTCTTTCGGGCGAAATGGAGAGCATCGGCGCATATGCGTTCAAGGGCTGTTCTTCGCTGAGAAACATCGTTATTCCCGAGGGAACGACTCTCGTCGAGCCCTATACCTTTGAGGGCTGCACAAGCCTTGCAACCGTAACCCTGCCCGAAAGCATCAGAGAGATCGGCAGATATGCGTTCAATAACTGCACGAGCCTCAAAACCGTGACGAACACGGGCTTTATCGAAACTCTCGGCGAATATGCTTTTGCCGAAGCTCCTCTTTCGGACTTTGATTTTTCATCTGTCAAGGGTGAAATTCCCGAATACTGCTTCAATAACGGAAGCTTTGAGGGCAAAACCGTAACTATTCCCTCAACCGTTGAAAAGATCGGTCAGTACGCATTCAATGCCTGCGATTTTTCAAAGCTCGTTCTCAATGACGGAGTGAAAGAGCTCGGTAAGTATGCATTTGCAGCCAACACAATGCTGACAAGCGCAAACATTCCCGGCTCCGTCAATACCGTTTCCATGCGTTGCTTCAGCGGCTGTAACATCTCGAGCCTTGATATCAGCGAAGGTGTCAAAAAGATCTGCTCATACGCTTTCAGCAGTGCGGAGCTTAAAGAGCTTACGGTCCCCGAATCTCTTGAAGAGATAGAGAACAAGGCGTTCTTCAATTCTGATATAGAAACCCTTAACTATAATTCAGTCAACTGTGTGTTTGTAAACGCATCGGGAACTGTTGGTGAATCACCGTTTTACGAGAATGTTTATGTTGTCAATATCGGCGATAAGGTTGAGAGCCTGCCCGACTATTTTCTTACAAACACAAAAATCACAACGGTCACGGTTCCCGCAAGCGTTAAAAATATCGGTAAATATGCATTTGCGCTTTGCAAAAAGCTGACAGAGGTCAATCTCCCTGATACTCTTCAGGTTCTGGACAACTATTCTTTCATGGGCTGTACGGGACTCACGGAGTTCACGATTCCCAAGGGTCTGGTCTCGTTTAGTGCATATGTTCTTAAAAGCTGCACGAGCCTTGAAACGATCAATTATAATGCGGTAAATTGTGATATCGGCACTCTTTCAGGCACCGATATGATAAGAAAGTCACCGTTCTCATCGAATACACTTGTATCTCTCAAATATTTCAATATCGGCGAGGGTGTTGTTGATATTCCCGATTATCTCTGCTCGGGTCTTGAATATATCGAGCAGATAACTCTTCCCTCAACAGTAAAGGATATCGGTGAGGCTTCATTCTATAATTGTTCCTTTGAAACAATCGACCTGCCTCCTAACCTTGAGAGTATCGGTGAATATGCTTTCGGTATATGCTCCAATCTTAAATCAATCGATTTTCCTGAATCAATGCGGATTATCAACAGCAATGCATTTGTCAGATGCGGTAAACTTGAAACCGTTAATATGAAACACGGCGTTGTATATCTCGGTCATAATGCATTTAACGGCTGTGTTTCTCTTAAAAACATAACTCTTTCCGACAGTCTGACCACAATCCCGTTAAAAACGTTTACAAGTTGCAGTGCGCTTGAAGAAATCTATATTCCGGACTGTGTTGTAAACATTGCCGACAATGCATTCAGTTCTTGCACATCACTTGTAAAAGTCCGCATGTCACCTAATGTTACTTATATCGCAAACGAAGCGTTTAACAACTGCGAATCGCTTTCCGAATTTATCTGGGATTCCGACTCGAAGCTCATCGGCAGACTTGCTTTCGGCAACTGCTCAAGCCTCAAGGATTTCAATTTCATCGGCATCGAAAAGCTCTATGAAAACAGCTTCCATAACAGCGGAATTTCCGTTGTAACTCTCGGCGAAGCCAAGAATGAGGAAGCCGCAAAGCTCGAAGAAATTGAAGCACAGAGCTTCATGGAATGCGAAAACCTCGAAGCCCTCGGAATCGGCGGTAATGTTGCCGTTATCAAGACTCAGGCGTTCGCAAACTGCACGAATCTCGAAACCGCCGTTATTGCCGACAGCGTAACTCAGATCGCTCCCGATGCATTCGACGGCTGCGACAATCTGACGATCTATTGCTCCGAAAACTCCTATGCCTATACCTACGCAACCGAGCAGGGTATTCCCGTGAGCACCTTCGTCATCGCTGCGATCCCGAACCATACCTATACGGGAAGCCATATCGAGCCCAAGGTCAGCGTTTCTCTTTCGGGCAAAAGCCTGAGCGAAAGCAGCGATTTCTCCGTCGGCTACGATAACAACATCAATGTCGGCATAGCTGATGTCAATGTCAAGGGCAAGGGCGTTTACAAAATGTTTGCAAGCAAGGCGAATTTCACGATTGTGACGAAGAATATCGCTCTTACCGCCGCTCAGCCCGTTGCCGCTCAGAAATATACAGGCTATGCCGTTGAACCCGATATCATCATCACCGACGGCAAGCGTGTTCTCAGAAAGGGAACTGACTATACTCTCAGCTACAAAGATAATGTCAACGAGGGTACGGGAAAAATAACCGTCAGAGGCATCGGCAACTATTCGGGTACTGCGGAATATGATTTCGTCATTGAAAATCAGAGCATTTTCAAAGCGATTCTGAATGCGATATCGTCGTTCTTCAGATCAATTGCCGCATCCATCCGCTCGATATTCACGAGAAAGTAATTTTATAACCGACGGTTGTGACCGAAAACCGCAGAAAACTCCGATCACATCGCAGGGGCGGCGTTTCGCCGCCCGCAAAACAACCGAATATAAACCAAAAGGGAGAGGCATCAGACCTCTCCCTTTTTTGTTATATCTTTTTTCATTTTAATATGCGGACAGCCTTCTTCATATTCGATATCCCCGAACTCCTCAAAGCCGAGCTTTTCGTAAAAGCCCTTGCTTCTGCATTGAGCGTGAAGAGTCAGAACCGTTCCGCCGACGGAAGAAACGTATTCCGCCGCCGCTTCAACGATTTTTGCCCCGCAGCCCTTGCTGCGCTTCTCCCTGAGAACGGCAAGCCGTCCGAGAATATACGAATTCAGGCTGTTGTCCCAAAAGACTCTGCATGTTCCGACGGGTTCTCCGTCATCGCCGAAAAGCACGATGTGCTTTGCGACAAGGTCTGTTTCGTCATATTCGTTTTCAAATCCCTGCTCGAGGATAAAGACCGTTTCTCTGATGTTCCTTGCCCCGTCGGGAAGAAAGTCAAAAATTTCTGTTCTCATAACACTATCCTTTTTTGTGTTTTAGAAAATATTATCATACCTAATGCCTGAAATCAACAAAAACATCTTGCACAGGCTTAAAAAATATTGTATAAATAAATTGTTTACAGTCGAAAAAAAGTTATGGGGTGATTCTTTGAGATATGTAAAATATGCCTTTGAAACGGTCATGAAGCTGTTTGAGGGTTCGCTCAACGAGGATCTGTATCTTTCGCTTTTCTTTCTGATCTTCTTCTGTGTTTTTGCAGGAGTTTATAAGATCGTATGGAAAAAAAAGAAGGTTTTGAAGGCTTTTCACTTTCTCTTTCTCGGAGCAGGCTTTTCCATGGGCTCGATTTTCTGGAGAATAAACTCCGATGTTGTCAATCCCATTCACCGTTTTGTTGTGTCAATGGTAGCGACTCTGAAGTCCTTCGGCTTTGACTTTACGCCGAGGGTGCTCATTGAAATGCTCTATTATGATGAGCGCTCGGGAATGTGGAAGCAGAGTGTTGATATGGCTGATATGACTTATGTTTCCGTTGTTTCCGTTTTTGCCGTTATCATGACCGCTTTTGCCGCTCTGAGCATTTTCAAGGATACTGCGGCTCAGCTCAGATATTCGATCGGATTTTTCAGAAAGGCTCATATCTTTTCGGAGCTCAATGAAAAGTCGATATGCCTTGCAAGGGATGTCAGAAAAAATAATCCGTTTTCAAGGATCGTCTTTACGGGCGTTGACCGTGTCGGCTCGAACGAAGCCTCCGAAGGCCTTGTTCTCGAAGCGGAGAACATCAATGCGATCATGACCAGAAAGTCCGTTCTTGATTTCCGATTCATGACAAAAAAAGAACCCACGGTCTACCTCATCGACCTCGAGGAATCAAACAACATCAAAAACGGTATCGAGCTCTATAAAAAGCATAGGGATCACCCCTGCACCATCAATGTTTTCTCCACTCTTGAGAGCTCGGAGTCTTTCATTGACGGCATCAAAAAAGGTAAAGCTAAAATCAACCTTGTCAACCGTGCTCAGATAATTGCATATGATATTCTCATGCGCTATCCGATGTATAAGGCTGCGGACAAATGCGACAGCGATACGATGTCCGTTCTCGTTATCGGCGCAGGCACTATCGGCATGGAGTTTGCGAAAGCGGCTATGTGGTGCGGCGTCATGGATAAGTATAAGTTCAAAATCAGAATCCTTGACAGCGTTGACCGTGAATCGGGCTTCCGCATGAGATATCCTTATTTCGACGATGAGTTGAAAAGGGTAGGCATTAAGCTTGATTATAAATTCGGCGTTGTTGATGTCAACAGCAGCGAGTTCAACCAGAAGCTCGAGATCTACGGCGATGCAAACTATATCGTCGTTGCAACGGGCGATGACGAGCAGAATATCAATGTTGCCTCGAGAGTACGGCGTTTCTTCATCAAGAGAGCGATCAGGGAAGGGGAGCCGCCCGAGGCAGGCCGGAAGATAAGCATTACCGAGCCGTTCATCATTCCCGTTATCAGCAACTCCGATTATTATAATATTCTCGGCGGTTCGGATTCCGACGGCAGCCTCTGTCCCTACGGAAGCCACTCGAACATTTATAATTCCGAAGCCGTCAATAACTGGCCCGTTGATGCTCTGGCGTGCAGGATACATACTCTTTACAGAGAGCATTGTATTGAAAAAGATTTTGATTATATACCGGGTGAGTACGAAAAAAACAGCCAGACGGATAAGCGTTCAAACAGAGCCAATGCCGTTCATATTCTTTATAAGCTGAAGGATATCGGCGTTGAGCTTCGCAGAGCTTATGACGGTGACGATAAGAAAAAGAAAGAAAAAGAGGAAAAGAAGGAGGCTCAGATCATTTCGATGGGATATAAGGTTCTTGAGGACCGCAATAAGCTTTTCGGGTATCTTCTGGAAAACAAAGATATTCTTTCAAAAACCTTCCTCAATGAGCATAACCGCTGGTGCGTTTTCGAGCTGCTTGACGGCTGGTCGTCATGGAGCGTTGAGGAAGTCAAAAAAACAAAATCTTCCGAGCGTAACAAAAAGAATAATAAAAACGAATACGATCATAAAGATAAACGGGCGATGCTTCATGCCGCACTTGTTTCCAACGACATGCTGCCTGATGTCAGCCTTGCGCTGAAGCAGGACAAGAGCAATCTCGTCGATTTTGATGAAACCGTAACCTCGTTTATCTGGATGAAAAAAGACGGATTCTTTGAAAGCCTTGACGGCTTTATGGAAGGAGATTCCGTATATAAGCTGAAAATATATTATCATCCCGATATGATAAAGCTTGAAAAAGATAAAAATGCCGACGGGCAGTAACGGCGAGCCGAACCGAATTTTAAACACATAAATGCAAAAACATAATATTTTTTGAAACGGGCTTGCATATTTTTGAAAAATAATGTATAATGCTAATAATTCAGTTCTGCAAAAATGAATTTTTTTGCATAAGGAACATTTCAGGAGGTTAATTATGAAGAAAAAACTTGCTATCGCTCTTTCTCTTATCCTCGTTTTCGCTATGCTCTTCTGCACAGCCTGCGGCGATAAGCCCGCAGTTGATCCCGACGCTCCCGCAACGGGCACGATCGCAAAGGTCAAGGTAGGCACAGGCGGCAACACAGGTACATATTACGGCTTCACAACCGCCGCATGCCAGATTCTCAACACCGCTGATTACACCTTTGAGGTTCTTTCAACAGGCGGTTCTCAGGCTAACATCGAAGGCATCGAAGACGGTGACTATCAGATGGCTATCGTTCAGAACGACGTTATGAACTATGCTTATGCCGGAACAAATGGCTTTGCCGCTCCCATCAAGTCCTTCTCAGCTATCGGCTGCGTTTATCCCGAGGTTTGCCAGATCGTTGCAACAAAGGCATCGGGCATCACTTCCGTTGCTGACCTCAAGGGCAAGAATGTTGCTGTCGGCGATGCAGGCTCAGGCGTTTACTACAACGCAACTCAGATCCTTGCAGCAGCAGGTCTTGATATCGACAAGGATATCAACAAGACTGCCGCTTCCTTCGGCGATGCCGCAACTCAGCTCAAGGACGGCTCCATCGACGCCGCTTTCCTGACTGCAGGTACTCCCACTCCCGCTATCACAGAGCTTGCAACATCAACAGAAGTTGTTGTTGTTGACCTCGGTGAAGAAGTTATCTCAAAGCTTATGAATGACTATACATTCTACGCAAAGTATGAAATGACTTCTGCTGACTATGATTTCATCTCCGCTCCCGTTAATACAGTTGCTATCATGGCAACATATGTTGTTTCAAACGAAATGAGCGAGGATCAGGCATATCAGATCACAAAGGACCTCTGGGAGAAGCAGGCAGACATCGCTGCCGCTCACGCAAAGGGCAAGGAAATGAAGACCGATATCGCTGCTTCCGCAATCGGTGAAGTTCCTCTCCATGCAGGTGCTGCAAAGTACTATAAAGAGGCAGGCATAATCGAATAATTCCTAATCCGCTTCATTAACAAGAATGCCGCGATTTTTAAAATTGCGGCATTTTTTTATAGAAAATTCAATTTTATGAAAGGGGAGAAAATTCATGAGCGAAAATGTCAAAAATGAGATCGAGTTTGAGCAGGTCGATTCCGACAGAATAATGCAGGAATTTGACCGTGAAAGCAACGTCAGAGTTTTCACCGGATGGAGAAAAACGCTCATTACCGCTCTTATGGCGGCGTTCAGCCTTTACATGATCTCCATGGCTCTTGTTTTTCCCACGGCGACCAAATATACGAAGCTGACAACGTTCATGGCTTTCATAACGTTTATCGGCTTTTTGATTTTCCCGGCTTATAAATCTCAGACCAAAAAAATTAACCATGTTCCTTTTTACGATATAATTCTTGCAGTAGTCAGCTCCGGCTGCTTCCTTTATTATACGGTTTTCCAGAATGAGATCATCATGATGAGCAAGAGAATCGGCACGCTCGAGATCATAGTTGCCCTGATTGCGATCATCCTGCTCGTTGAGCTTGTGCGCCGAGCGGTCGGTCTGCCGATTATTTTCGTTGCGGGTGCATTCATTGTTTATGCCGCCGTAAAGGCATATACCGACAATCCCAACACCGCTCTGAGAAACCTCATGTACGGTCTTTTCTACGATGTTTCCAACGGCATGTTCTCAACTCCCGTTTATGTCTGCACAACGTTTATCGTTCTGTTTATCATTCTCGGTGCTCTTCTTGAAAGAACGGGCATCGGCACATTCTTCGTCAACCTTGCAAACTCAATAGCAGGTTCTTCGATCGGCGGACCTGCAAAGGTTGCTGTTATCTCGAGTGCTCTCGAAGGTATGTATTCGGGTTCATCCGTTGCAAATACCGTCGGCAGCGGTTCGATCACAATTCCGATGATGAAGAAAACGGGCTATAAGCCCGAGTTTGCGGCGGCGGTTGAAGCGGCGGCTTCGACGGGCGGTCAGATCATGCCTCCCATCATGGGTGCGGCGGCATTCCTGATGTCTGAAATGACAGAGGTTCCGTATTCAAAAATTGCAATTGCCGCAATTCTTCCCGCAGTTCTCTATTTCATGGGTATTTTCCTCATGATTCATTTTGAAGCCAAGAAGCTCGGACTCAAGGGTCTTCCCAAGGATGCGATCCCCAACTTCTTCAAGCTCATCGTTAAGAACGGCTATCTTCTTCTCCCCATCGTTATTCTTGTTATCTGCATGAACTATTTCAGCGCAGGCGTTTCGGCTTGCTTTGCGATTCTCAGCTCGCTGATCGTCAGCCTCATTCCTCATGAGCTCAACAAGAAGAACGCATGGCGTCTTATCCTTCCCGTTATCCCCATTGCCGTAACCCTCGGACTCTGGCTTCCCTTCGGAGCCAAGAACATGCAGATCGCTGTTTTTGCAGGCATGGTTGTGTGCTTCCTTCTTTCGTTTGCAACGAAGGGCACATCGGTCCTTACCCCCAAAACCGTTATCGAATCGCTTGAAAACGGTGCAAAGAACACGGTCGGCGTTGCTGTTGCATGCGGAATGGCAGGTCTTATCTCGGGCGTTGTTACGATGACTGCACTCGGTCAGATCCTTATCAACACTCTCGTTCCGATTGCTGAAAACAGCACCTTCCTTGCTCTCGTTCTCACGATGCTTTGCTGCATCGTTCTCGGCATGGGCGTTCCGACAACGGCAAACTATGTTATCATGGCAACGATCACGGCCCCCATCCTCATCAAGATGGGCATTCCGATGCTTGCGGCTCACATGTTCGTTTTCTATTTCGGCATCGTTGCGGATATCACTCCTCCCGTTGCCCTTGCCGCATATGCAGGCTCGGCTATTGCGAACTCGAATCCGCTCAAAACGGGTGTCACGGCAACCCGACTTGCCATAACTGCGTTTATAGTTCCCTATATCTTCGCTTACAGCCCCGAAATGCTTATCGGCGTCGATATGGGCGTTGAAACCGCATGGTATAACATTGTTCTTCTCGTTATCACCGCTGTCTGCGGAATATATTTCCTTTCCGCAGGTATGGAGGGCTATATGTTCAAGAGGATGCCCGTATGGGAAAGACTCATGGCTCTTGCGGGCGGTCTGCTGATGATCATTCCCGGCTGGCAGACAGACATTGCGGGTCTTGTTCTCATGATGCTTGTTGTTCTTCTTCAGAAGCTCGGCGAGAAAAAAGAAAACAAGAACAAAGAAAATGCTGTCAAAGCGGCATAAATACAGATGAAATTAACCGTGAGAGGTTCGCTTCTCACGGTTTTTTATTGAAATAATCGGCGGTATATGTTAGAATAATAAAAATATAATTTTCCATAAGGAAAGAGGAAATGCTATGGCTTCAAAGGTTTATTTTTCAAGAGAAATCACTCCCGAAAAGGTTGTTGAGCTTTATGAAAAGCTCGGCAGGGAGCTTTCGGGCACTGTAGCGGTCAAGGTCCATTCGGGCGAAAAGGGAAATCAGAATTTCCTGAAGCCCGATTTCTGGAAGCCCGTCGTCGATAAGGTCGGCGGAACTGTCGTTGAATGCAACACGGCGTATAACGGTCAGAGAAACACGACCGAAAAGCATATGAAGCTGTTTGACGAGCACGGCTGGACCGAGCATTTCAGCGTTGACCTGCTCGATGCCGAGGGTGACGATCTCATTCTCGAAATCCCCGAGGGCAAAAGGATAAAGAAAAATTTTGTCGGCAGGAATATTGCGAATTACGATTCCGCTCTTGTGCTTTCACATTTCAAGGGTCACCCCATGGGCGGCTTCGGAGGAGCTTTGAAGCAGCTTTCTATCGGCTTTGCATCGTCTTACGGCAAGGGCTATATTCACGGCGTGGGCAATCCCGACGATTTCTGGAATTCCGACCATGATTCCTTCCTCGAATCGATGGCGGATGCCGCAGGCTCGGTCATTGAATTTTTCAAGGGCAACATCGTCTATGTCAATGTCATGAAGAACATGAGCGTTGACTGCGACTGCTGTGCCGTTGCGGAGGATCCCTGCATTGCCGACATCGGCATTCTTGTGTCCGACGATCCGATAGCGATCGATCAGGCGTGCGTTGACCTTGTCTATGCCTGCTCCGACGAGGGCAAGCCCCATCTTATCGAAAGAATTGAAAGCCGCAACGGTATCCATACCGTCGAGGCGGCTGCTGAGATCGGTTACGGCTCGAGAGAATATCAGCTTATCGAGATCTGATTTTATCCAAAATTAAATATTGATAATAATTCTTATTCGGTATTGATTAAACATCCTTCGTAATATATAATTGTTGTAAAATATTTCTTCAGGAGGATATTTATGGTTGCACCGCTTTCATTCTGGCTGCTTTTTGCCGCCGCAATGCTTATCAGCTCGATAGGCTTTTACAAGTATGTTTATTTCATTTCTCTCGGCTACGGTTTCTCGATCGCAGGGCTCGGCATAATCATGCTGATAATGTTCCGCCAGGGGCTGAGCATCGGCACGGTCATCGTCTGCGTTCTGTTCTTCATTTACGGAATCCGTCTTGGCGGATATCTTCTCATCCGAGAGATCAAGAGTGCATCCTACCGCAACACGATGAAGACCGAGATCAAGGACGGCAAAACAATGCCCTTCTTTGTCAAATGCGCTATCTGGGTCACCTGCGCCGCTCTTTATGTCACTCAGGTCCTTCCCGTTTTCTACAGACTTCTCAACGGCAAAAAGACTGACGGCTTCTGCATAGCAGGTCTTGTTATCATGGCGTTCGGCATTATCTTTGAATCCGTTGCCGATATTCAGAAGAACAACTCAAAGAAGAAGAATCCCAAGCGTTTCTGCGACACGGGACTCTATAAAATCGTTCGCTGCCCCAACTATCTCGGCGAAATGATATTCTGGACGGGAGTTCTCGTTTCGGGTGTCAATGTTCTGAGCGGTGTCGGTCAGTGGGTGCTTGCTCTTATCGGCTATATCGGCATCATCTTCGTCATGTTCAGCGGCGCACGCCGTCTTGAGCTTCGTCAGAACAAGAATTACGGCAACGATCCCGAATATCAGAAATATGTTAAGACCGTTCCGATCATGGTTCCGTTCGTTCCGCTTTACAGCGTTGCAAAATATAAGTTCCTTGTTGCATGATCATCAGGCTCCTCCGATTGTTTCGGGGGAGTTTTTTGTTGAAAAGACTGTTGCTTTATGGTAAAATATTCATATTATAAAACCGAGGTAACGCTATGAGCATCAGAACAGAAATTTTTATCAAAGACAGGGCAGATCCCTTTGTCAAAAAAGGGAGCGACGGTTATTATTATTTCACCGCATCCTATCCGATGTACGGCAAGGATGACAAAGAGGGCTATGACAGAATAATTCTCCGCAGGGCAAAAACCGTTGAGGGGCTTGCCGATGCAGAGGAAATAACGGTCTGGGATGAAAAGGATTCCGACCTTTCGCACCGCTTTATCTGGGCACCCGAAATCCATGAGATCGGTGGAAAATGGTATATCCTTTTTGCCGCAAGCGGTAGCGAAAACAATGTCTGGGATATAGACTGCCACATCATCATGTGCTCGGGCGACGATCCATGTGTGGATGAATGGATCGATAAGGGAAGATTCACCGCCTGCGAGGGCGACAGCTTTTCTTTCAGAGGCTTTTCTCTTGATATGACATATTTTGAATGCGGCGGAAAGCATTATGTTGCATGGGCTCAGAACGGCGGAAATTCGAACATTTATCTCTCAACCGTCGATCCCGACGAGCCTTGGAAAACAACTGCTCCCGCCATGCTTCTCACCAAGCCCGAATATGACTGGGAGAGGGTACGCATTCCCGTAAACGAAGGTCCTGCGGCTATGATACATAACGGCAGGCTGTATCTTGCGTTTTCCGCTTCGGCAACCGGTCCCGAATACTGCGTCGGGCTTATGTATGCCGATGAAAATGCTGACCTTATGGATCACGAAAGCTGGACAAAGCTTGTTGCTCCGATCCTGACCTCGGATGACCTTGACGGCGAATACGGTCCCGGCCATAATTCCTTTGTCATAAACGAAAACGGGGAGTGGCTGTGCGTTTATCATTCGAGGGATGAGGTCTGCTTCAGGGGCGAATGCGGATATTCCGACGGCGACTCGCTCTATGATCCCTGCAGAAGCGCAAGAATCAGAAGAGTCCTCTTCGATGATAACGGAATGCCGTATTTTGAGTGAATAGTGAATGATGAATAGTGAATAGTTAAGGGCGGGCGTTGCCCGCACCCGATTGTGCAGTGAATGGTGAATAGTGAATGGTTAAGGATAGGCTTCACCTATGACCGATTATACTAATTCATAATGCGTAATGCGCAATTAATATTTATTATAAATTATTGTAATAAAATAAAATCTCTGCTATAATTGAAATGTAATAAATTTCCGAAGGGAGAATTTGATATGAAAAAAACACAGTGGTACAAAGATGCGGTCTGCTATCAGATCTGGCCCCGTTCGTTCTGCGACGGAAACGGTGACGGAATCGGTGACCTTGAAGGCGTTCTTTCAAAGCTTGACTATCTCAAAGAGCTTGGCGTAACCTGCATCTGGTTTTCGCCCCTTTATTGCTCGCCCAATGCCGACTTCGGTTACGATATTTCCGATTACAGAAACATCTCTCCCGACTACGGCGACAATGAGCTTTTCAAGAAGGTGCTTGACGAGGCTCACGCAAGAGGCATGAAGGTCATCATGGATCTCGTTGTCAACCACAGCTCCGACGAACACGAATGGTTCAAGCAGGGCATTGACAAGAACAGCAAGTATCACGATTACTATATCTGGCGTGACGGCAAAAACGGTAAGCTTCCCAACAACTGGTCATCGCTTTTTGAGGGCAAGGCATGGGAATATAATCAGGAAAACGGACAGTATTATCTCCATCTTTTCTCCAAGAAGCAGCCCGACCTCAACATGGATAATCCCGAGCTGCGTCAGGAGGTCAAGGATATCATGAAGTTCTGGCTCGACATGGGCGTTGACGGCTTCCGTGAGGATGTTATCACCTTTGTTTCCAAGAGAGAAGGTCTTCCCAACGGCTTCCCGATTCCTCAGGCATGCGGCATGGAGCATTATGCAGACGGACCGCATATCCATGAATATCTGAAGGAATTCAGAGAGGTTCTTAACGAATATGACTGCTTCGTTGTCGGCGAAGCTCCTATGATGACCGTCAACAAGGCACTCAAATATATCAAGGAGGGCCCCAATCAGGAGCTTGACATGATGTTCCATTTCCAGCATATGGAGGCTGACTGCCTTTTCATGGACTGTCTGACCCTTCCCTTCAGCCTCAAAAAGCTCAAGAAATCGTTCTCGACCTGGCAGACGGGACTTTACGGCAAGGGCTGGAACGCTCTTTACATGGAAAATCATGACCATCCGAGAATCATCAACCGCTTTGGCAGCGTTGAATACAGAACCGAGAGCGCAAAGTCGATCGCAAACTCCTATATGCTCCAGTGCGGAACCCCCTTCATTTATCAGGGACAGGAGATCGGCATGACGAATATCGACCTTCCCGAGGTTGAGGATTATCAGGATGTTTTCGCAGTAAACAATTATAAAACTCTCCGTCTTTTCGGCTTCTCGGATGAAAAGGCAAAGCAGCGCCTCAAGGAGTCGAGCCGAGGCAACGCAAGAACTCCCATCCAGTGGGATGACAGCGATAATGCAGGCTTCACGAGCGGAACTCCCTGGATGCCCGTCAACCCCAACTATAAAGACGGCATCAACGCAAAGGCTGAAATGGAGAATCCCGATTCGATCTTCAATCATTATAAGGCTCTTATCAAATTCCGCAAGGAAAACCCCGTTGCCGTTTACGGCTCGTATAAGGAATATAACAAGGCAAGCAGCGACCTTTATGTTTACGAGAGAGTCTATAACGGTGTGAGCATGCTCGTTATCTGCTCATATACCGATAAGTGCGTCAACTTCACAGCACCTGCAGGCTATGACCTGACAAAGGGCAAGGCAATTCTCTGCAACTATAAGGATGCTCCCGTAGGCAAAAACGGCTTCACAACAAGACCTTACGAAACAAGAGTTTATATTTTTGACTGATAAACATAACATAGGCTCCCTTTGAAGGGAGCTGCCCGAAGGGCTGAGGGTTGGAGAATGCGGAGCATTCGGTTGTGAAGCAACCCTCCGTCTTTTGGCTACGCCAAAATCCACCTCCCTTGAAAGGGAGGCTGTTAACCGCAATTTCCATAGGCTCCTTTTGAAAGGAGCTGTCACGAAGTGACTGAGGATTGGGAATGCGCAGCATTCTGAATCTGAAAACGAGGGATTTGAATGAATGATAAATTCTTGCCGAGAAACAAAAGTCTGAAATCTCTTTCAGCGGAGCTGAGAAAGAATGCAACTCCGCAAGAGAATAAGCTTTGGTATGAGTTCCTGAGAAATTATAATTATAGATTCAACAGACAAAGAATAATCGGAAATTATATTGTTGACTTTTATTGTGATAAGGCAAAACTCGTGATTGAGATTGATGGCTCTCAGCATTTTTATACTAAAAATATAGATGATGACAAAGAGAGAACGGCATATCTCAACTCTCTCGGTATTGAGGTTATCAGGTTTGCAAATAATGAAATAAATGAAAGCTTTTATGAAGTATGTTCTGTTATTGATGAAAGAATTAATCATAGGTTAAAATAACAGAACGATCTCATTAGGCTCCCTTTGAAGGGAGCTGCCCGAAGGGCTGAGGGTTGGAGAATGCGGAGCATTCGGTTGTGAAGCAACCCTCCGTCTTTTGGCTGCGCCAAAATCCACCTCCCTTGAAAGGGAGGCTATTAACCGCAATTTCCATAGGCTCCTTTTGAAAGGAGCTGTCACGAAATGACTGAGGATTGGGAATGCGCAGCATTCTGAATCAAGTATGTGAGGAATATCAATGAACACGCTTGAAGTAATAAATCAATACGGTGATAAATATTCTCTGCCGCCCCGATTCACCCGTATCGGCTGCAGGGCGATAATCGTTGAAAACGGAAAGACACTGCTTTCCCATGAGGTCAACACGGGAGTTTACCTGACTCCCGGCGGCGGACTTGAAAGCGCAGAAACCAACGCCGAATGCGTTGTGCGTGAAGTACTTGAAGAAACGGGATATCTCGTGAAGGTTGTTTCGCCGTTTGTTATTGTTGACGAGTATTATTATGACAAGCTGTTTGTAAGCAATTATTTCATCTGCGAAACCGCAGGCAAAGAAAAGCAGAGTCTTACCGAAACCGAGATCCTTCACGGCGTTACGCCCGAATGGGTCGGGCTTGAAAAGGCTCTTGAGATCTTCGGCACATACAAGGACCTGACCGACGAAGAGCTTGCGGCACAGTACAAAAGAGAGTTTACGGTTTTATCAAAATTCAGGGAAGCGAAAAAATGCGAGTAATGACCTTCAACATCCAGCATTGTCTGGATTATAAAAATGATATAATCGACATCGGGCTTTTTGCCGATTCGATAAAAGCGGTCGATCCCGATATCTGCGGACTCAACGAGGTCAGGGGAGAGGGACCGCTTGACGGCTATACCGATCAGACGAACGCCCTCGGCGATGCTCTTGGATATAACCGATATTTTGCCGAGGCGATAAAGGTAGGCGGCACAAGCCCTTACGGCAACGCTTTTGTCACGAAATATCCGATTAAAAGTGCTCAGACGCTCGCTGTTCCCGATCCGGTCTTCAGATTCGATATCGGCAAATATGAGTCCAGATGCATTCTTAAAGCGGTTGTTGATGTCGCAGGCAGAGAGGTTCTCGTTCTTGTCTGTCATATGGGACTCGCTCTCGGTGAAAGAAAAAATGCGGTCAGAGAAATATGCAAAATAGTCGATTCGACCGATATGCCGCTTGTTCTCATGGGCGATTTCAATGCCGTACCCGACAGTAATGAGCTCAAGCCCCTTTTTGAAAGACTCAGCGACACCGACTCTTTTGCCGCAGAAAAAGGAAAGCACACCTTCCCGTCTTATAAACCCAATATCAAAATTGATTACATATTCTATAAAAATCTGAAATGCAAAAGCGTTCAGACGGTTGAAAAGGTAATCTCTGACCATTTTCCGATCGTTGCGGAGTTTGAGCTTTTGTGATTTTCTTTTTGTTTCACAGTAAACCCGACTTTACAACAGTTATTACAGCGTTGTAAAGCGAAGTTGGTAGAGAATTCAGCTGAAACGGTGTATCATGCTTATGAAATACTTTTCAGAAAGAGGTTTTTGATATGGGAACATCAATTCTTTTGGTCTTTATTTTTCCGGCTATGATATTTGAAGTGCTTTTCAGCTTTATCTCAGGTGCGATCTTCGGCTATCCGACGGCGCAGGTCGAGTTGCCTTATGACGAAGCAACGGGACTTGTCTGGGAATACGATAACATCAACGACCCGTATATAGATCTTGTTAAAACCGAGATCAAAGACGGCAAGCAGATCTTTGTCTTTGAGAGCTCAGGCATCAAGCTTGATTGGAACGGCGAATTTATGGATCTTGTTTTCACCGATAAGAACGGCAACGAAGAGGTTTATTACGCTATCGGCGGAAGCAAGCGTTTTGCACCCGATATATATACTGCCGAAGAATGCAGGCTGATCGACCTTACAATAACTGCGGAAAACCCTGAAAGCGGCGGCAAATGGAAGATTACGGATCACAATAATTATGTTTTGTATCAGGAAGAAACAGTTTCTGAAACTCAGACTTATACCGTAGTTGTAACACCTGGCAATAAAAGGGGAAGCTATGCTGAATACGGCATGTTCAGCGTTGAATTCACTTATGTTGATTCTCTCGGTGCGCCCGTTGAGCTTTCAACCGCAATATATAAGCTTGAAGACGGTGAGCATTATCTTTCTGAGATAAAAAGTCAGAGCTTTTCCGATTATATGGACGGTCTTCTTGAACACACCCGAAGCTGAGCTTATGTAATGCGTTTTAACGGTCGGGGCAGATATTGACCGCTCGCAAAAATTGTTATCAATGAAAGGAGAAAACCATGGAACCTCTGTTTATCAATGATATCAGGCAGACAAAAGAAATGTATATCGAAATGAACAAGGCATATTCATCCGCTTCGCAGATTGCCTATAAGATTGCGGTTCCGCTTGTTTACGGTTTTCTTGCCTTTGTTCTGATATATTTCTATTATAATTTTATCGGTGCGGCAATTGTAGCCGCAGCGGGTGTTCTGCTTTTCTTCTATCCGCTTATCAAGCTTCATCGGGTTGCAAAAAAGCGTGAAAAACAGATTGTTGAGCTTTACGGCTCGGAGCTTGAGGGTCAGACTCTTTTTTATGATGATCACCTCGTTTCAACAGGCTTCAACGATAAATCCGAGGTTAAGATTGAATACGGTAAGATCATCAAGGTCAGACAGAGCAGGAATCTTTATCTGCTCATTATGAAGCAGAAGCTTGTTGTCATGGTTGATAAAAACCGTTTTGAAAAAGGCAGCTGCGAAGAATTTGAGCAGTTTATCAAAGAAAAAGCAACCAATGCGAAGATCAGACTGTGATTTTCGTTTTAATAATTATATGAAAGGATGATAAATCATGAAAAAATTCTTATCGGTCATTCTTGCCGTGCTGATGCTTGTTTCGGCTCTTTCCGTTTCAGCAAGCGCAGCCAAAGTCAATGAAATCAGTTACGGCGAAACCGTAACCGTCAAGGCTTCCACGCAGCCCAAGTATCTGAAGTTTGTTCCCGAAATCAGCGGCAAATATGTTCTCAGATCGATTGCCGAGCATGTTGATCCCGTCGGCGAGCTTTTCGTTGAGGATTCGGAGGTTCCCCTCGCTTACAGCGACGACTGCGGTCATGACGATTATAACTTTGCTCTTGAATATGATTTTGAGGCGGGAAAAGCTTATTATTTCTATTACTATGTATATGAAGTTTTGGCAGAGGAGACGGAGTTTGACGTTGTTCTCGAATGCGGTCATACCTATGAAAACGGAGAGTGCATCATCTGCGAAAAGGTCTGCGGTCATGATGAGATCGGATTTCTCGGATTTTGCGGTTGCGGCAAAGAATATCTCGGCAAGGAGCTGACCGACGGCTTCAGCCTTGAATATAGCGAGGTAACCGATTCAATGTGGTTCAGATTTGTTGCGGATAAGAGCGGATATTTCCTTCTCGGCTCCGATTCGGCTGACGAAGAAAGCGATCCCGAATGCATTTTATATGATTCCAACGGTGAACCTGTTGCCGAAAACTACGATTCTGACGGTCTGGATTTCAGACTTTATGCTCATCTTGAAGAGGGCGAAACCTATTTCTATGAGGTTTATCCCTATGGCGATTCTCTCAGCGGCGAGATCAGCTTCTCATATCTTGTCCATACTGCCGATGACGGAAGCGTTCATCCCGTTGATTATGTTGAAGCGGTTTATCCAACCTGTTCCGATGTCGGCTACACCGATGGACTTTTCTGCCCCGAATGCGATGAATATGTTTCGGGACATGAGGAGCTTGAGATCGATGAATATAATCATACCGATGTTGACTGGGACCTTGTCTGCGACGATTGCGGCGAAGTGATTTTCTGCACTCATATCTGCCACAGCCCAATCCCGTTCATTCAGTTCATCTGGAGAATCGTGAATTTCTTCTGCGCTCTTTTCAGAATCAATCCCGTGTGCGCATGCGGAGACTACCACTATATCATCAGATGGTAAGAGCATAAATATCTGACATTATCATTAAATAAATCAAGGCTTGCAAAGGTTCAGAACCGATGCAAGCCTTTTTGTTTGCTATATTGAATTATGCGAGCTTCATAATCATTTCAAGGATTCTCTTTGTGCAGAGCTCGAGCTCAGCTCTTGTCAGCTCGCCCTTGTCATATGCCGCTTTGAGGTCCTCGGGATAGCCGCAGTGCATTTTCATATCGTTGCCTGCTCTGACTTCTTTGACGGGATCGTTTTTAACGCCCCAGTCGGTGACGACCATGCCCTTGAAGCCCCATTCGTTTCTGAGGATCTCGGTGAGAAGCTCATAGCTTTCCGAGGTGTGCTGACCGTTGATTCGGTTATATGACGACATAACGGTCCACGGATCGCCCTCTTTGACTGCGATCTCGAAGCCCTTGAGGTAGATTTCTCTGAGAGCTCTTTCGGAAATGCGTGCGTCGATATCGTAGCGGTTGGCTTCCTTGCTGTTGCAAGCGAAATGCTTGATCGAAACCGCCACTTTCTGCGACTGTATGCCTCTTGTTGCTGCGGCAGCATTCTTGCCTGCAACGAGGGGATCCTCCGAATAGTATTCAAAGTTTCTGCCGCAGAGAGGATCTCTGTGAATGTTCAGAGCGGGAGCGAGCCAGATTCCGAGATTGTTTTCACGAAGCTCTGCACCGCCTGCCGCTCCGACTTCATAAACGAGGTCGGGATTCCAGCAGCATGCGAGAAGCGTTGCGCAGGGCCATGCCGTTGTCGGAATGCCCGTTTTGGGTTCAAGACGAAGACCTGCAGGTCCGTCAGCCGTGGGAGCATAGGGGATGGCAAGGCGTTCGATTCCGCCGAACGAGCCCGTGTTGCAAACGCCCGTTGTTTTCTGACCGCCGACAATATACATCAGCTCATCGAGAGTGAACTGAGCGACGAATTCGTCGAGAGTGCAGTCTGTGCCGACATTGTCAAAGAGAACGAGCTCGTCGGGAGCCTTTGCACCCGAGGGCTTTACCTCGCCGTAGAAATATTCCTCTTCGCCCTGAGGCAGAGCCTCGAAGCTGCCGTCGGAGAGCATTCTCTTTGCAAGCTTAAAGGGCTTGCACCAATTTTTGAGCTGTTCGGTGACTGTATCTTCTTTGACCTCATATTCAAAGTTAAGCTTTACGGTATCTCTGACGGAGGTTCCCATGTGGAATTCATATTTTCCCTTTTCGAGAACATATGCCGATTTGCTGATTTTGCCCAGATCGTCGAACGAAGCCATGTCCTTGATATCGAAGCTCATGACGATCGCTTCGGATTCGTTCGGAGCGAGAAGCTTCGTTTTCTTGAAAGCGCAAAGCTCTCTTGCAGGCTTGCCGAGCTTGCCCTGCGGAGCGGAATAATAGAGCTGAACAACCTCTTTGCCCGCAACTGAGCCGACGTTTTTAACCGTTGCAACGGCGATGATCTTTCCTTCGCTTTCGCAGCATACTCTGCCGCTGATTTCAAACTGAGTATAGGAAAGACCGAAGCCGAAGGGATAGCGGACACATTTTTTTGCCTCGGGAATCGTTTCAAAATAGCGGTAGCCGACATAGATATCGTCGGAATAATCTATATATTTGAAGCTCTCCCAGAATTCTTCCTTGCAGGGATAGCAGTCATAGGACTTTGCAACAGTATCAGCCATTTTACCCGAGGGGTTGACATCGCCGCAGAGAATATCTGCGATTGCCGAGCCGCCCTCAATGCCGCCCTGCCAGCCGAAAAGTATCGCATCAACATCGGGGTTTTCGGCGATGAATTCGCAGTCGATGGTTGCACCCGAGTTGATGACGATGATGACCTTTTTGAAAAGCTTTCCCGCTTTTGTGATAAGGTCTTTTTCAATGTCGGAGAGATAATAGTCACCGCCCTGAGGTCTGCGGTCAACGCCCTCGGCAGAGAATCTGCTGAGCGTGATAATTGCCGTTTCAGCCCATTCGGAAGCGGATGCGATAAGCTCCTCGGGAACGGCAGGCTCCTTGACATGCATCGAAGCAAAGGTGTCATAGGTCATGTCGTCACGCTTCGTGCAGAATTCCATGGCGTTGACGATATCCCATGTTGCGTTTATCTGCTCCTGAGTGGGAATATGAACGCTTTCCTTTTCAACATAATCCTTATAGAAATCGACAAGCGGCATATAGACCGAAACCTTGCCGTCTTTTTCTTTTTCCTTGAAGCCTTCAAAGATGTTGCGGATATAGGGGCAGTGAACATCGCCGCTTCCGCCGCCGCCCTTTATGTATTCGATCGTTGCCTTGCCGAAGAGAGCGATCTTTTCTCCCGATGAAAGGGGGAGAGCCTTGTTTTCGTTTTTGAGAAGAACCATGCCTTCGCCTGCGGCTTTTCTCGAGAGCGAAATATGCTTCTGAGAAGCGGTAACTCTTGTGCCGTCCTCGCCGAGTGGCAGACAAGGCTGATATCTGAATCGTGCGTATTTTTCCATTCTGATTTTCCTTTCTGTTTGACAGATGAAATTATTATATCATAAAAGAGGGATTATTCAAGAATTAATAATTTATTAAAGGATAATTTTTTCAAAATGCTTGACTTTTACCTCGGGTAAAAGCTTAATATTAGATTGAAAGGGGGCAGTTTTATGAAAATGAAGACTGTTACCGAGCTGACGGGACTGACTGACAGAGCTGTCAGGCTTTATATTGATAACGGACTTATCAAGCCCGAAATTTCCGAAAACTACGCAGGAAGAAAAAATATCGAGTTCTCTGACAATGATGTTGACAGACTGAAAAACATTGCTGTTCTCCGTAAGGCAGGCTTTTCGATAAGCGATATCGGACTTCTGATTTCCGACAGCTCGCAGACACGAAGCATTCTCGATTCCTTCATTGAATGCAACGAAAAAGAAATTGAAAATAAAAGGGAGATAATTTCAAGGCTCAGAAGCATCGGCTCAGAGCAGGATATTTCTGTTGAAACGGTATGTCAGGCTCTTTCGGCATCGGTCAGCGAGGAAAAGGTTCCCGATGCTGACATGATGCATTCGGAGCGTGACGAGGCGGACAGAAAATTTGCGGTCGTGTTATCGGTAATTCTTATGCTTCTGCCGATTCTTGTTTATGTTTTCATTACGGTCAACAACATGCTTTCGTTCAGGTATTCCGTTATAACTGCGGACGACCTGCTGTTCAATCTGGTTTTCTGCTCAGGCTGGGTTCTGATTTTTGTCATGGCTGCGGTTTCGTTTCTTCTGTGCCGAAAGGAATACAGCTTTTCAAAGGGACGCAAAAGACATAAGACCGCATCCGAAATTCTGATTCTTTTCTGCATTTCTCTGCTTCTTCCGTCATCGGGTCTTTCGCTTTTTGCTCTCGGATTTCCGAGCGTATATTCGCAGACTTCCGATGCCTGGAATTATCTTATTCTTGATTCGGATGTTGAGCAGATTTACGGCACAGACATTATGAAGATCTTCCCCGAAAGCATTCCCGAATCGGCGGATGTTGAATATGATGCCAACATCCCGACCTTCCCTTATACAACGAGATATTACTATATGTATGAAACAAGATGGGATATGTCGTTTGACCTTTTTGCCGAATGGACTCTGAATGAAGATGAGTTTAAAAAAGCGGTTGAAGATGCTCCCGATGATTTTGTTCATTCGGAATATAAGGGCAGCTGGAACTGTCTTTTTTATCAGGATACGGAGCAGATCGTTGCGGATGATCCGAGATATTATTCATATCTGATCTTCGCTTATAACGAACAGACCCGTTCGGTCAGATATATTGCTTCATATGCTGTCGATTCCGTTGACGGACCGTATTATCAGACGGTTGAATGGTAAAAAATAACCGAGGCTCTGACTTTTGTCATTACCTCGGTTTGTTTTTTTATTCCGCCTCAAATGTGAAGCTGTATTCAAGCGGCTTTTTGTATCCGAAATCGATCGTATGCTCGTCTGCAGGTCCGGGACCGCAGCTTCCCGTGCCCGTGCCTCTGACGAAGCCGTCAACGGCGGTGAATACCGTGTCAACATCGGGCAGATCCTCAATGTGATTTGCCTTGTTGAGCTGATCGAGCGTGAACGGATTTGCGTTGAAGCTGAAGGGCTTTCCGTCTGCTCTGAAAATGATCCTTGCGTTATCCGAAATCAGAACGCTTTCTCTGACATCGCCTCTGTTGCCCGAATCCTGCGGCTTTATGTATTTGTGAGCCATTTCGCTGACGGCGCATTCATATCTGCCGATGGGGGAATGCTCTCTGAAATCGCTGTAGTTTTCCGCAGGACCTCTGCCGTAGTAAGCAACATCGGTGAAATCCTTTGAGAATTCGCAGTGAACGCCGAATCTCGGGAGCGATCTTGTCAGAGGAGAGCTATTCCTGAGCTTAGCCGTGACCTTGATCTTTCCGTTTTCGCCGATTCTGTAGTCAACCGTTGCGGTTGCAAGGCGGAGAAGCTTTTTGCCGATGAAAACAAATTTCGTGCGGACAAATTCTCCGTCGGAGTCGGAGGTCAGTTTGCAGTCGGTCAGCTTGATTTTTGCGTTTTCAAGACCTATTGTATTCCAGTAAATGACGGTATACATATCGTTATCGAGCCTGCCTCTGTAAAGATGAGGAACGAAGCCCGTTCTGCCGTCAAACGGGTTTGTGTTAAGAAGCTCGGTGCCGTTCTTTTTGAAGCTGACAAGACCGAGGGATTTGTCGAAAACAAGCTCTCCGCCCTTGAATTTTGCGGTGATGATGTTGCCGTTTTCGATCTCGGCAAATTTTCCGATATCGCTCTTTGCAGCCTTTTCGGAAAGAATAATCTGCTCTGTCGCAATTTCCGAACCGTCTTTGTTTTTATAAATGAAGTTGATGAAAATATCTTCGTTTGATTTTTTCAGAAGCTCTGAGCTGACGGTTATCTGCTTTTTCTCCTGAGGAGCGATGACAGCGTCAATGTCTGCGCTTTCTCTGACGAAACCGTTTTCGAGGATTTCATAAGAGATCGAAATATCCGATGAGTCCGTGAAATATCTTGTGTTCCAAAGCTCGAATTTACCGTTGCCGAGAGCCTTTGCTCTGATCGGACGGTAGCAGACCTTCATCTCGAGAGCACCGCTTGAAGGCTTTCTGTCGGGGAAGAAAAGTCCGTCAACGCAGAAATTGCTGTCATGAATCGGCTCGTTATGGTCGCCGCCGTAGGTCCATTTGTATTTTGCGTTTTCGTCATAAACGCTGTGGTCAGCCCATTCCCAGATGCAGCCGCCCATGAATTGCTCGGAGGCGAGGAAAAGCTGCATATATTCTTCGAGCTTGCCGGGACCGTTGCCCATGGCGTGAGCGTATTCGCACTGGAAGAAGGGCTTGCCTTTATATTTGCCAGCCTTGCCGTCGAGAATCTTCTGCATGAGCTCGGGATAGGCGTACATTCTTGAAACAACATCGTATGCCCAGCGGCGGGTGCGGATAACGCCCTCGTAATGAACGGGGACCTCGGGATTCTTTTCCTTGAGGAATCTATAGCAGACATCCTGACATTTCCAGCCGCCCGATTCGTTGCCGAGGCTCCACATCGTGACAGACGGATGGTTTTTATCTCTCTCGTACATTCTTGAAACTCTGTCAAGATATCTCGGAGCCCATCTGAGGTTGTTGCTCAGTCGGTTGGGTCTGTAGGTGCCGGGCGTTGCATAGAAGCCGTGAGTTTCGATATCAGCTTCGTCAACAACATAGAGTCCGTAGAAATCGCACATCGTCAGGAAAACGGGATCGGGAGGATAATGCGAGGTGCGGACACAGTTGCAGTTATATTCCTTCATCAGTCTGACATCGAGCTCGAGGTCGTCAAGCGACATGGCGTAGCCCTTCGTCATGTGGGTGTCATGATGGTTTGCGCCGAAAAGCTTGATCGCTTTTTCGTTGAAACGGAAAACCTCGCCGTCGATGCGGATATCTCTGAAGCCGATATATGTGCGGATAATTTCGTCGTTTCCGACTCTGAAAAGGAACTCATAGAGCTTCGGAGCTTCCGCAGTCCATTCCTCGGGAGAGAGGGATGAGAAAACGGCTTTTCCGTTGATTGCGGTTTTCCCGAAAAGACCTTCGCATTCCGCCGTAACCTCCGTGTCCTGCGAAAAGCTTCCCTTTATTCCGATAAGCAGATCATATGTTCCGTCGGCGTTCTTTTTTGGTCTGAGCAGAAGATCGTCGATGCGGTTCTTTGCCTGAGAAATGATGAAAACATCTCTGAATATGCCGTTTTCACGGAACATATCCTGACATTCGAGATAAGTGCCGTTGCTCCATTTATAGTTGACAACGAGGAGCTCATTTCTGCCGTCTTTAAGAAGATCGGTTATGTCGAATTCCGCCGTGTTGTGAGAGCCTTCGCTGTAGCCGACATATTTTCCGTTTACATAGAGAGCCATCGCACCCGCAACGCCGAGAAAACTAATGATTCTTCGGTCATATTCACCGCTGATCTCAAAATGCTTTCTGTAAATACCGACGGCAGAATCCTCGGGGATATGAGGCGGTCTTTTGGGGAAGGGATAGCGAGTGTTGATATATGCTATCTGGTCATAGCCCGTTCTCTGCCATGTTGAAGGAACGGTAATCTTGTCGAATGCTTCGCTGTCGGAATCGAATTTTTCGGGGATCCCGCTGAGCTTGGGATAATATTTGAATTCCCATTCTCCGCTGAGCATCGTTATTCTGTCAGAAACATATCTTTCATTTTTATAATCCGATCTTCTGAGAGCATCCTCGCAGGAAAACGGAATGAACCAGCTTCTTGCCTGAAGCTTGTTTTCTTCAAAAATGCTGAAATCGTTGTGGATCTTTCGGCTGATTGAATAAATCATAATGTCAGCTCCTTTATTAATATAAAATCAGTATATAATCAAAAACCGTTTATGTCAATATTTGTATTTGAGGCGTCGGCTTTATTGACAACGAAGTTTCGCTGTGATAAAATTTTCATGTCAAAGAGGGCGTTGGCTTTGCTTTAAAATAATCAGCATTATCAAGGCTTTTGTAATGTCCCTTTTCGGATATCCGCTGAGCGTTCTTCCCCGAAATGTTGATACGGAATTCGTGTATCCTGAGGTGTTGGAGAGTTCAGCCGAGATGAGATAATCTTTTCAGAATCAGGCAGAGGTGAATGTTATGTCGGAATTAAACAGCTCGATCTGCATCTCATCCGTTCTTGCAACGGCTCTTGAGCTTGCGGATATTGAAAAGCCCGAGGGTATCGAAAACGCTAATCCCGTTGTCACCGCCCTTGCAAGGAAAAAGCTCGGCGGCAAAAAGACGGACAGAACGGTTATCTATAACCCTGATGCGGTTGCACTCTGGGTTTATCAGAAATATACGGAGAAATTCATTCCTGCCCATATGTGTTCGGATATTTCTCTGCCCATGCTTTCGGTCATGCCGAGCGTAACTCCCGTCTGCTTTGCTTCGATGTATACGGGAGTCATGCCTGAGGTCCACGGCATACGCAGATACGAAAAGCCCGTTCTCAGAACGGCAACGGTTTTCGATGCATTCATCAATGCAGGCAAAAAATGTGCCATTGTTTCAACAAGCAATGACAGCATTTCGATGATATTCCTTGAGCGTGATATGGATTATTATATCTATGACACCGTAGAAGAGGTGAACGCAAAGGCACTTGAGATCATCGAAGAGGATAAATATGATCTTATTGTTATTTATAACGGCAATTATGACGGAACGATGCACCGCCACGGTCCCGAGGCAGAGCTTTCGCTTGCCGCCCTTGACGGTAATATTTCGTTCTATTCCGAGCTGTCGGAAAAGATAGATTCCTGCTGGAAGGATCATAATGTTTTCTTCGGCTTCTGTCCCGATCACGGCTGTCACGAAATTGACGAAGGCTGCGGCTCTCACGGACTTGACATGGAAGAGGATATGAATGTCATCCATTTTTATTCTGTGAAGACATTGTGATTTTCTGAAATAAAAAAAGCTCCCTCGTGAGGGAGCTGTCGAGCGTTGAGCCAGACTGAGGGAGTTAAATAATATTATTCGAAAATTCTTTTAACCCCTCCGTCTTTTGCTTCGCAAAATCCACCTCCCCTGCAGGGGAGGCTTTTTGTTTGGATAATATAAGCTGTCTTATTCTTCGGCATCCGCCTTGCAGACATATCTGTTCTGACCGATGCTGACTTTTCCGTATTCGATTGCCTCGGTCGGGCATTTGCAGATGCATGCCATGCAATGCGTGCAGTTGTTGCCCCAGACGGGCTTTCCGTCTTTCAGAGTGATGTTTGAAAGGGGACAGAGCTTTTCGCATTTGCCGCAGGAGATGCATTTTTCGGTTGCGTAAAATTTCTTTGCGCTTACGCAGAACGGATAAAAAACATCGTTGACGATTCCGCTTTTGAGTCTGCCGACAAGGTTTACCTTGATTTCGGGAAGAATATCTTCCTTTGAAATCAGCTTTGCCGTTTCTTCGGTTTCAGCTTTTGATTTTGCGATGATTCTCAATGCCTGTTCATCGTTCGGAGAGGTAAACATGGCGATATAGTTTTCGGGCATTCTGAAATATGCACAGCCCATATATTCCTTGCCGATTCTTTTGCTCAGCTTTTTCAGATGCTTTTCGGCGTTTCCGATATCGTCGCCGCAGGTCATGAGGAAATATATCTTTCCGTTACCCGTCAGCGGTGTTTTTTCGAGATAATCTTTAAGGATTCTCGGGATGCGCCATGCATAGGTAGGAGCGCAGATAACAAAAGGCTTGTCGGAATGAATCGGGGAAAAGTCCTTTGCTTTTATTCTGCCGAACAGATCATGAGCTTCTTCTCCGATAAGCTTTGCAGTTCTTTTTGCAATATATGCGCTGTTGCCTGTTCCCGAAAAATACAGGATCATATTACCACCTCACAAATATCTTAACATTTTTTATCTCATCAATCAATATGTTCTTTTAAATCGTTGACATGCTTATTCTTTACTGATATAATTTTTAAAAATCAAAAACGGAGGAACTGTCATGTACGAAAATAATTGGGAATCCCTCAATTCCCGTCCTGTTCCCGAATGGTTTGCGGATGCAAAGTTCGGCATTTTTATCCATTGGGGTCTTTACAGCGTTCCCGCCTATGCACCCAAGGGCAAGTACGCCGAGTGGTACGGCTATCATTGCGACGAAATAGTCGAAAGAAGCGAAAACGACAGAGATTATTATTACTATCATCAGAAGATGTATCCCGGCAAAAAATATAACGATTTTGTTGAGGGTTTTACCGCAGAGCTTTTTGATGCCGATAAGTGGGCTGACCTCTTTCAGAAGAGCGGCGCAAAATATATAAATATCGTTTCCAAGCATCATGACGGCTTCTGCCTTTATAAAACAGATTACGCATGGAACTGGAACTCGGTCGATGTCGGACCTCACAGAGATTTCCTCATGGAGCTCAAGGATGCCCTTGCAAAGACCGATGTCCGTTTCGGCGTTTACCATTCGGTCTATGAATGGTTCCATCCCGTTTATCTGAGAAATCCCGAGGAATATGCGCTGACCCATCTGATTCCCATGCTCAAGGAGCTTGTTGAAAAGTATCAGCCTGCAACCCTTTTTACCGACGGCGAATGGGAGCATACCTCCGATGTCTGGCATTCAACGGAATTCCTGCAGTGGCTCTATAATGAATCGAGCGTCAAGGATTTCATCGTTCCCAATGACCGCTGGGGCAAGGAAACCAGAGGCTGTGTCGGCGGTAACTTCACCTCGGAATACGGCTATATCGAAGAAGGCAAAAAGATCGAGGATGTTGAGCTTGACAGACCCTTTGAGGAGTGCAGAGGCATCGGCAGATCCTTCGGCTTCAATAAGAACGAGGATGTTGCGGATTATCTGAGCGCAAAGGAGCTCATTGAAATGCTCTGCGACCTTGTTTCAAAGGGAGGAAATTTCCTGCTGAACATCGGTCCTGCCGCCGACGGAACGATTCCCGTCATCATGGAAGAAAGACTTCTCCAGATGGGTGATTGGCTTCGTGTCAACGGCGAGGCTATCTACGGCACGAGAGTTTACTCGAAGAAGCTCCAGAACGGTGTGTATTACACCAAAAAGGGAGAGGATGTTTATGCGATAATCAACCGCTTCCCGTTCGGCACTCAGCTTCTTGAGCTCGTTGACTATGACGAGAAGCTCAAGGCAGCTCTTCTCGGCTCCGACGCTGAAATCGAAATCAGAAACAACGGCGGCAAGGCAGAGCTTGTATTCCCTGCGATCAACCCCGAAAGCATTGACAGTGACTATCTTTATGCTTTTAAGCTTACTAAATAATTTAATCAAATTGTAATTTTTCCGAAACCGAAATGAGCCTTTCTGCATTTATCATATGAGATATGCAGGGAGGCTTTTTCATGTTTAAAAATAAAAAACGCAGGATAATAATATCGGTTGTTCTCGTATTTACGGTTGCTGTCGGAATACTGTTCGGCATGAAATTAAGGGACAGAATCAGAAACGAGGCTCTTTCGGATGTTTCCGCAAAAACAATTATGACCGTCGAAGCTTTTGCAAGGCAGAATTCTCTCGACCTCGAGGATTATCCCGTCGAGCTTCTTGAACTGCTTTCGAGGAATCCCGAAACGAAGGATTTCGTTCTTTCATATCCGCTTGAAAAGGATAGGGAGAATGAGATCGACTTGTCGGAATTTGAAGCTTCGGAAACCGTTCCGCTTTTTCTTCAATGGGACAAGCGGTGGGGCTATGAGGAATACGGAAGCTCCGTTGCAGGGCTGACTGCATGCGGCCCCGTCTGCCTTTCCATGTGTGCATATTATTTGACGGGCAACGAGGATATGTCGCCCGACAATATCATTGAATTTGCAAAGGATAATGGCTACTGTACGAACGGCAGCGGCTCGCTCTGGACTCTCATCAGCGAGGGCGGAGAAGAGCTCGGGCTTGATGTTGAGGAGCTTCCGCTTGTAAAAAAGAAGATCGTTGACAATCTCGAAAACGGCAATCCCGTTATCTGCGTCATGGGCGAGGGACACTTCACGACAACAGGGCATTTCATCGTTCTCACGGGAATTGAAAACGGCGAATTTACGGTAAACGATCCGAACAGCATAGCCAATTCCGAAAAAACATGGAGCTATGAAGAGATCTGCGACGAAATCAAAAATCTCTGGGCGATCAGCTTGTAGAAGCGATTCACGAATCGCCCGCAACCGGCATTAAATAATTATTTGGGTAAGGGGCGGAATTCCGCCCTTTATTTTTTTGTTTCGATATGTTATTATAATTGCACAAAAAATAACATATAATAACTCAGCTTGCAAAATAAATCGGAGGTATAAAAATGTTCAAAACTCTTGATATACTCAGCATGGAGCATTCCCTTGCAGGCTCATGGCTTGCAGGCTTTGAATATCCGTGGGAGGCTCTCAGAAGCATTAAAAGCCGAATTCTTCAGCTTTGCAAGGAGCTTGATAAATCTGAATATAACGAGCTTTCCGAGAATGTTTTCATTCATAAGACCGCCGTTGTCGCTCCGACGGCTTATATCGGCTCGCCCTGCATTATCGGTGCAGGAACCGAAGTGCGACATTGTGCGTTTATCCGTGAAGCTGCTCTCATCGGCGAAAACTGCGTTGTCGGAAACTCTGTTGAAATCAAGAATGCGATCCTTTTTGACTGCGTTCAGGTTCCGCATTTCAACTATGTCGGCGACAGCATTCTCGGCTATAAATCACATATGGGAGCAGGCTCGGTGACATCGAATGTCAAGTCCGATCAATCGCTGATAGTTGTCAAAGACGGCGACGAAAAGTTTGATACCGAGCTGAAAAAATTCGGTGCGATTCTCGGCGACAATGTCGAGGTCGGCTGCAATACGGTTCTGAATCCGGGAACGGTTGTCGGAAACGGAACGAATATTTATCCTCTTTCATGCGTCAGAGGAACCGTTCCTGCAAATTCAATCTATAAAACGGGCGGAGTCATCGTTGACAAGGTCTGATAAGGAGAGTGTTGTTTGGGCAGATATTTCGGTACAGACGGCTTCAGAGGAGAAGCGAATGTCGGTCTGACCGCAGAGCATGCGTTCAAGGTCGGCAGATTTCTGGGCTGGTACTTTGCAGAAGTGAAAAGGCGGTCGGGCATTAACGAAAGACCGAGGATCGTTATCGGCAAGGATACGAGAAGATCAAGCTATATGTTTGAATATTCGCTGGTTGCGGGGCTGACGGCTTCGGGTGCCGACGCATATCTGCTCCATGTGACGACAACTCCGTCGGTCGCTTATGTGACAAGGGTTGACGGCTTTGACTGCGGAATCATGATTTCCGCAAGCCATAATCCGTTTTACGATAACGGTATCAAGCTCATCAGCCGAAGCGGAGAAAAGTCCGATGACAGCATGACGGATATGATCGAGGATTATATCGACGGCAGGCTTGAAATTTTCGGTAAAATTATAAAAGAGCTTCCGTTTGCTCAGAAGGATAATATCGGCAAGACCGTTGACTATATTTCCGGCAGAAACCGATATATCGGCTATCTGATCTCTCTCGGAATATATTCTTTCAGGGGGTTCAGGGTCGGGCTTGACTGCTCGAACGGCAGCGCATGGAGCATCGCCAAGGCTGTTTTTGATGCCCTCGGAGCGAAAACCTTTGTCATTAACGCCGAGCCCGACGGACTGAATATCAACGAAAACTGCGGCTCGACTCATATTGAAGCTTTAAGGGAGTTTGTTGTTTCAAAGGGACTCGATATCGGCTTTGCCTTTGACGGCGATGCTGACCGATGTCTGTGCGTCGATGAAAAGGGGAACATCCTCACGGGTGACCACATTCTCTATATCTGTGGAAAATATCTGAAAGACAAAGGTCAGCTTTCAAACAACACCGTTGTGACGACCGTCATGTCAAATCTCGGGCTTTATAAAGCGTTTGACAGAATCGGAATCGACTATGCGAAAACGGCGGTCGGCGACAGGTTCGTTTATGAATATATGCAGAAAAACTCGAACCGTCTGGGCGGCGAGGAATCGGGGCATATCATCTTTTCAAAATATGCAACAACGGGTGACGGAATCCTCACGAGCCTGAAGCTCATGGAGGTCATGCTGTCCTCAAAGAAACCGATGAGCGTTCTTGCCTCTGAGCTTGAGATCTATCCGCAGGTGCTTGTCAATGTCAAAGTAAAGGATAAACCGTCTGCAAGGGCAGATGAGGATGTTTGCAAGGCGATCGAAGAAGCTGAAAAGAAGCTCGGCAATAACGGCAGAATTCTTGTCCGTGAGTCGGGAACGGAGCCCGTTATCCGTGTCATGGCTGAAGCACAAACGCATGAGGTATGCAAGGAATGCGTCGATTCGGTCGTCAATGTGCTGAAAGATAAAGGACACATTCTTGTGCAGTGATTTCTGTTTTTACGGCGGCTTGTGGGCAAACCGCCCTACATGGTTGATATATCCAAAGCGTTCGTAAGGGGCAGACTTGTTCTGTCCCTTATTTTTATACTTGAAATAATATCTGCTTTATAGTATACTTTCTATAGCATTAAATCCGTCATGGGCGAAGCTTGCCCCGAACTCTTCGCTCTTCACTATCAGCTGTTCATTGAAAAACGGGCAAGGGCGAAGCCCTTCCGAAACTATTCACTATTCATCATTCACTATTCACTCTTCGCTATTCACTCTTCGCTATTCACTAAAATCGGGTGCGGGCAGAGCCCGCCCACAACTTTTCACTATTCACTATTCACTCTTCACTAAATTTATAAGGAATGTTTTGATGCAATTTGTAGTCATGGACCTTGAATGGAATAACGCTTATTCCAAAAAGGCAAACGGTTATATAAACGAGATCATTGAAATCGGCGCAGTCAAGCTTGATTCCGACCTTGAGAATGTTGACACTTTTTCGTGCATTATCCGTTCGCAGATCGGCAAAAAGCTCAGAGGCAGCGTCAAAAGGCTGACTCATCTGACGAATGACGATATCAGCTCGGGTGTTCCGTTCACTAAAGCGTTTTCGGTTTTCAGAAAGTGGATCGGAAACGAGGAAACGGTCATCTTCACATGGGGCGACGGCGATATCCGCGTTCTTCTTGAAAATTTCAAATATCTCAACGGCATAAAGGTTATCCCGTTTCTTGATAAATACTGCGATCTGCAGCGTGTTTTTCAGAGGCTTTTCAACTGTTCAAAGGGTCAGCAGACAGGGCTTCTTACCGCCGCTCAGATGCTTGAGATCGACCCCGAGATGTATATTCATCACCGTGCGCTCGGTGACAGCATGCTCACGGCTGACATCCTTAAAAAGATCATGCCCGAGGGAGAGCTTTTCCCCGAGGTTGTTGACTGCGGAGAGGAATTCTATTCAAAGCTTCTTTATAAAGCGAAGGTTATCAGAAACATTGATAATCCGCTTGTTGATAAAAAACGCCTTTGCCATGTCTGCGAAACCTGCGGCACGGCATGCGATCAGCTCACTGCGTGGAAATTCCACTGTCAGTTTTTCAGAGCGAATTTTCATTGCCCCGAGTGCGGTCTTGATTATTCCGTCGGCGTGAGATTCAAGAAGCTTTTCGATCAGGTTGAATTCAGAAAAATTGTTTCCGTCATTGAACCGAATGTTTCGGCAGAGGAGGAATCCGAATGAAAATTCTTGTAACGGGCGGTGCAGGCTTCATCGGCTGCAATTTCGTCTATTATATGCTTGAAAAATATCCCGAATATGATATCGTCTGCCTCGATGCGCTTACATATGCAGGCAATCTTAAAAGCCTTGATGAGGCGATGAAGAATCCTAAGTTCGCCTTTGTCAAGGGCAGCATTTCCGACAGGGATTTTGTTGACAGCCTTTTTGAAAAGGAAGGCTTTGATATCGTTGTCAACTTTGCCGCTGAGAGCCATGTTGACCGTTCGATAGAGAATCCGTTCATTTTTCTTGAAACGAATATCATGGGCACGGCATGTCTGCTTGATGCTTCGAAAAAATACGGCGTAAAGAGATTTCATCAGGTTTCGACCGACGAGGTCTACGGCGATCTTCCTCTTGACCGCCCCGACCTTTTCTTCACCGAGGAAACTCCGATCCATACATCGAGCCCTTATTCTTCGTCGAAAGCGAGTGCAGATCTTCTTGCTCTTGCGTTCAACCGCACCTACGGTCTGCCCGTAACGGTTTCGAGATGCTCGAATAACTACGGACCGTATCAGTTCCCCGAAAAGCTGATTCCGCTCATGATCGTCAGAGCGCAGGAGGATCAGAGCCTCCCCGTTTACGGCGAGGGACTCAATGTGCGTGACTGGCTTTATGTCGAGGATCATTGCAAAGCGATCGATTTGATTATTCATAACGGCAGAGTCGGCGAGGTCTATAATGTAGGCGGTCATAACGAAAAGCAGAATATCGAGGTCGTCAGAACTCTTCTCAAGGCTCTCGGCAAGCCCGAATCGCTCATAACTTATGTCAAGGACAGAGCAGGTCACGACCTTCGTTATGCTATTGATCCGACGAAGATCTCAAACGAGCTCGGCTGGCTTCCCGAAACGAAATTCGAGGACGGCATGGCAAAAACCATTAAGTGGTATCTTGACAACAAGGCTTGGACAGATGATATCAAGAGCGGCGAATATGCCGAATACAGCCGCAGAGTTTACGGAGATTAAAAAAATAACGGTGCAGTATCGGAATGATACTGTACCGTTTTTTAATGAATAGTGAAGAATGAATAGTGAATAGTTGTGGGCGGGCTCTGCCCGCACCCGAGTTTTAATGAATAGTGAAGAATGAATAGTGAATAGTTGAGGATAGGCTTCGCCTATGACCGATTTTAGTGAATAGTGAATAATGAATGGTCAGCCTCCCTTTGAAGGAAGGTGGATTTTGCGAAGCAAAAGATGGAGGGCTGAAAAGCGTACATTATATTTTCTCAACCTCAACAACCGTCAGAACCTTGTCGGCGATTCTGAATCTGACATCATATCCCGCAAATTCAAGTCCGTAGATGCGCTCGGCATCGTCCTGGTATTGCGGTCTGGGGTCCTGCTTTAAAACGGCTGTGAGAGCCTTCCGCTTGTCCTGAGGGATATCCGACATCAAATGCTCGGGAAAATCAACCTCGAGCGAGCCTTCCTTTTCCTGAAGAGCAAATCCGCCGCTTGCCTCAGGGTGAGAGTCAACATAGGGCAGATAGGGCTTGATGTCGATTATCGGCGTGCCGTCGAGCAGGTCTGCACCGCTGACTCTGAGAATATGACCGTGGTTTTCCGTTTCCTCAACTCCGAGAAGCTTAACGCAGGAAAGTCCGATCGAATTCGGTCTGAAGGGGGAGCGAGAAGCGAAAACGCCCATGCGCTTGTTGCCGCCGAGCCTTGGCGGTCTGACCGTCGGACTCCATTCCTTTTCTGCACATTCCGAAAACAACCAAAGCAGCCAGATATGGGAATAGCCCTCGATTCCTCTCAGAGCATCGGGGTTTCTGAATTCGGGCTCAAAGATTACGGTTGCCTCAAGCTCGTCTATAAGTCCGCTCTGACGGGGAATGCCGAATTTCGATGAAAAATCGGATTTTATGTGTGCGATGGGCTTGACCGTGAATTCCAAATAATCACCTCATAACAAAAGAAAGCAAGTCATTTCTGACTTGCTTTCTGGAGCTGCTAGGCAGACTCGAACTGCCGACCTCATCCTTACCAAGGATGTGCTCTACCACCTGAGCCATAGCAGCATGGTGCGTTCTTCCGAACGCAAATTATATTACCATATAGTTACGGATTTTGCAAGCCTTTTTTTAAAAATATTTTAAATAATATTAATATTATTGTAAATCGGCTCAGATTACTCCTTCGTCGACCGCTTTTTCAACGAATTCGGCAAAGAGAGCGCAGCTCCAGCTGAACCAGCTTCTTGTGAAGGTGTCGGGATCGTTTGCATCGAAGCCCTCGTGCATATATCCCGTGCCGCCGTCGGTCGTTTCGAGATAGTGAAGAATCTCTCTCATTTCTTCGGCATTGTCAGATGTCAGACCTTGCATTGAAAGAGCAATATGCCAGATATAGCCCTCGGGTGTGTGGGGACTGCCGACGCCCTTTGCGAATTTGCCCTCATAATAATAGGGGTTGTCCTTGCTGAGGATGAAACGCCTTGTGTTGCGGTAGGTTTCATCATCCGTTGAGCAGAAGCCGAGATACGGTGCGGAAAGAAGGCTCGGAACATTCGCATCGTCAAAGAGGAAATAATCTCCCTTGCCGTTTACCTCGCAGGCATAGATCCTGCCGTATTTCTCATGCTCAATAACCGCATGCTTTTCAATTCCGTCAACAATTTCCGAGCGGAGTTTTTCCGCTTTTTCAAGAAGCTCTTTTTCCTCGGGAAATGCCGCTTTGAGCATTTCGTCAAGATAACCGAGAACAACGGCTGCGAACATGTTGGATGCAACGAGATAGCCGTAGCGGCAGGCATCGTCGCTCGGTCTGAAGCCCGACCAGGTCATGCCCGTATAATCAACGGGCTCGCCCATGCCGTCATTATGAAGAGTATCCTGATAAGGGCAGTTGAGTCTTGTGAAGCGGTAAGGTGATTTTTCAAAATGGTGCTGCTCGGTTATCCACAGATCGACCGTTGTTTTTGCGCTCTCAAGGAAGCTCAGGTCAAGAAGCGATTCGTCGCCCGTTGCTTTCCAATAGAGATAAGTAAGGCGCAGGGGATAGCAGAGCGAATCGATCTCGTATTTTCTTTCCCATACGATCGGATGATTCTTAGGAAAATCATTGAATTCCTCGTGGTCATTCTCCTCTTTTTTGTATGCGTTTGCATAAGGCTCAAGGGAGATATATTCTCTCTGCTTTCTTATAACTCCGCCGATGATGGCTCTTATATCGTGGCTGTCACGGGCAAGGGGAATATAGTGCGAAACCTCAGCCGTCGAGTCACGCAGCCACATGGCGGGAATATCGCCGGTCAGAACAAAGACCTTGCCGTCGGGCAGAATTTCGGTTGCCGTTTCGAGCGTGTTGGGGTAGCAGTTTCTGTAAAGCGAAGCAAGCTTCGGGCTGTGCTTTTCGATCTTTTTGCAGTATTCGTTTATTCTGTTTTCAACGCATGCGGGGATTTTCATGCCGTTTCTCCTTTTTAAATGTGATAGGATAATGATATCTTACCCGAGGCGTAAAGTCAACAAAATTTGAATTATTATTAACATAACATTCATTGAAAATCCTTACAATATATGATAGAATTATTGCAGTAAGTTTTTTACGGAGGAATTGCCTTGGAAAAATACGGTCTTGTTCTTGCAGGCGGCGGAGCAAAGGGAGTCTATCAGCTCGGCGCATGGCAAGCCATGAGAGAAATCGGAATCAGTTTTTCTGTGGTTGCAGGTGTTTCCGTCGGCTCGATCAACGGTGCGCTGATTGCATCCGACAGCTATGAAGAAGCGAAAATGCTCTGGCGGTCGGCTTCAATCGACAGAGGCGTAAACATTTCCCGTGAGCTCAGGGATCCCGAAAACCTTTTCAGCATAAAGAATTTTCCGGCTCTTATCAAGGAGGTCTGGAAAAACGGCGGTATCGATGCTTCGCCGACAAAGGCTCTGCTTCAGGAGTTTATCGACGAGAGTAAGGTCAGAAGCTCCGATATCGGACTCGGACTTGTAACCTTCAGTCTTTCCGAATATGAGCCCAAAGAAATATTTATCGATAAGATTCCCGAAGGTCAGCTTCATGACTATCTTCTTGCTTCATCGAAGGTGCCGGGAGTCAGCAACATCGGTCCCGAGGGAGAAAAGTTTCTCGACGGCGGAGTTTATGATAACACTCCCGTTGAAATGCTTCTCAAAAACGGCTATAACCGTTTGATCGTTGTTGATATTTCGAGCATGAAGGGAATCGGTCACAGAGGCGATTTCGAAAACATGCAAATTGTTTATATCCGCCCGAATGATGTTGATGAGCTCGGAGCCGCATTCGATTTCAGCGAAGAGATGTTTGAAAAGAGAATGAAAATGGGCTATCTCGATGCACGGAAAGCTTTCGGTCTGATCTCGGGCAGAATCTATTATTTCGGCAAGGATGTTTTCAGGGATATGGTCAGAAAGTACGGAGCGGATGCCTGCAAGGAGCTTGAGAAAATGGCATATGAGCTCGGTCTTGAACGGCTGAAAATCTATGAGCCCGATGAATTCCTGCTCAGACTCAAGGAGCTTTATTCGGCTCATGTTGAGGAATATAACAAACGCCAGGATGAAGCCGAGCAGAAGAAGATCTACGGTCAGATTCTCAAAAGACTTCCTCTTTTCAAATCGGGTGAGGAATATTCCGAAGCGATTGCTGTGCTCGACAGCATAGTCCTTTGACAGTTTTTTCGTAGGGGCGATTCACGAATCGCCCGCTTTTTAAAAACGGATGAATAATATGCAGAATCAAAAAATTCCGCAACAAATCAATACGGCTTGCACGGAAACAACTCCGTGCAAGCCGTTGTTTGTTTTACTGCATTTTTTCCTGCTTGACCTTATGGTCAACGATGTGACGCTTTGCAAGCTCAGCGGTTACCTCGTCGAGGGAAATACCCATTTCGATCATGAGAACGGTGATATGATAGAGCAGGTCGGCAATTTCATAAACCGTTTCAGCCTTGTCGCCGCCCTTTGCTCCGATGATGACCTCGGTGCATTCCTCGCCGACCTTCTTGAGGATCTTATCGATTCCTTTTTCAAAAAGGTAGGTCGTGTATGAGCCTTCCTTTTTGTTGATCTTTCTGCCGAGGAGCATTTCGTAAAGTCCCTCGTATGAAAAGGCTTCGTCGTTGCTTTCAACGATCTCGTTGAAGAAGCAGGTTTCGCTGCCCGTGTGGCATGCAGGACCTTCTTTGATCACATCGATGAGAAGAGTGTCCTTGTCGCAGTCCGTGCGGATGCTGACAACATTCTGGAAGTTGCCCGAGGTTGCACCCTTGCGCCATAATTCCTGACGGCTGCGGCTGTAGAAGCATGTCTTGCCTTCCTTGATCGTGATATCAAGGCTTTCGGCGTTCATATATGCAAGCATGAGAACCTTTTTTGTATAGTGGTCCTGAACGATTGCGGGAATCAGTCCGTTTGCGTCGAATTTAAGATCAGTCATTTTTATATCCTCATTTCTATGTTGTTATCGTTGAGATATTTTTTCAGGTCAGCGATGCTGAGCTCTTTAAAATGGAATATCGAAGCGGCAAGCCCTGCATCTGCACAGCCTGCCTTGAACAGCTCGAGGAAATCCTCTTTTTTACCAGCGCCGCCGCTTGCGATAACGGGGATCGAAACAAGCTCGCTGACAGCCTGAAGCATTTCGAGGTCAAAGCCCTGCTTGACGCCGTCTGTGTCAATGCTGTTGACAACAAGCTCACCTGCACCGCTGTTTTCGCCGTTCTTCGCCCATTCGAGAGCATCAATGCCCGTGTCAATTCTTCCGCCCTTGCTGAAAATGCGGAATTTGCCGTCAACTCTCTTGACATCCATTGAAAGAACAACGCACTGATCGCCGTATTTTTTTGCGGCCTTTTCGATAAGCGAAGGGTCTTTTATTGCACCCGAGTTGACCGAAACTTTGTCTGCACCGCATTTGAGGACTCTGTCAAAATCGTCGAGAGTGTTGATTCCGCCGCCGACGGTCAGAGGAATGAAAATTTCTTTTGCGACCTGAGTGAGCGCATCGGTGAACAGACCTCTGTTTTCGTATGAAGCAGTAATATCATAGAAAACAAGCTCGTCAGCACCGCTGTCATTATAAAAATGAGCAAGCTCAACGGGGGATGCGACATCCTGAATGCCCTCGAAGTTGACGCCCTTGACGACTCTGCCGTTTCTCACATCAAGGCAGGGAATTATTCTTTTTGTTATCATAATGTACCTCCTGCCGCATTGAGCGCCTCTTTAAGATCAAGCTTTCCTTCGTAAACAGCCTTGCCGAGAATTGCTCCGTAGATATTCATTGAATTGAGAGCTTTGATTTCGTCGATGAAAGTGATTCCGCCTGATGCAACTATATCAAGTCCTTCGATCTTTGAAAGCTCTTTATAAATTTCGAGGTTGGTGCCCGAAAGCATACCGTCTTTGGAAATGTCGGTGTAAATTACCGTTTTAACGCCCGTGTCACGCAGCTTTTTGCAGAACTCAACGGAATCAACGCTTGTCGTTTCCTGCCAGCCGTTGACGGCAACAAGACCGTTCTTGGCATCGACTCCGACAGCAACGGCTTCTCCGAATTCCTTGACAGCCTCCTCGACGAAGGGATAATTTCTGACAGCGGCAGTTCCGAGAATAACCCTTTTTACGCCGAGGTTCAGATAATCCTCAATTCTTTTCATGTCACGGATTCCGCCGCCGACCTCGATGAAAAGACCTTTTATCTGAGCCGCCTCACGGATCGAATCGAAGTTGACGGGCGAGCCGTGCTTTGCGCCGTCGAGGTCAACCATGTGAAGATTCGTTGCGCCTGCTTTCATGAATTCGTGAGCCATTTCGGCAGGGGAGTCCGCATATATTTTAACTTCGTTGTAATCGCCCTTTGTCAGACGAACAACCTTGCCGCCGAGAATATCGGTGGCGGGAAAAATCTGCATATCAATCACCTGTATTTATATTTCAGAAAATGCTTTTAACAGAGCAAGACCCTTTGCACCGCTCTTTTCCGGATGGAACTGCATTCCGTAAACGCTTCCGCTTTTTACGATAGCGGGAACGGCAACGCCGTATTCGGCAAATGCAAGAGTGTTTTCGATGCAGTTGCGTGCGTAAAAAGAATGAACGAAATACATATAATCGCCTGCATCGGTATATTTGAATATCGGATCGGCTTTTGCAAGGTTGAGCTTGTTCCAGCCCATGTGAGGTATCTTCAGCTCTTTCGGGATCTGACCTTCAAGAGGACCGACATAGCCCTTGATAAGACCGAGTCCCATGTGTGCGCCGTATTCAAAGCTCTTTTCAAAAAGCATCTGCATGCCGAGGCATATGCCGAGGATCGGTCTGCCCTGCGATGCAAGCGAAACAACAAGCTCGCCCAGACCGCTTTCCTTCAGCTTTTTTGCGGCATCGGCAAACGCACCGACACCGGGGAGAATTATTTTATCTGCGGCTTCGATCTCCGCCTTGTCGCTTGTGATTTTGCACTCAATGCCGAGGCTTTCTAGCGACGAGGAGAGCGAAAAAAGATTTCCGCAGCCGTAGTCAATTATAGCAATCATCAGAGAAGTCCTTTCGTTGAGGGGATTTCACCGCCGAGGGTGAGGTCTTCAAAAACAGCCTTGCATAAAGCTCTTGAAACCGATTTGAAAATGCCTTCGATGATGTGGTGGCTGTTCTTGCCGTAAAACTGCTTGATATGGAGAGTCACATCGCTGTTTCTAACAAATGAAATGAAGAACTCTTCAACAAGCTCCGTATCCATTCCGCCGACAGCAGGGGTGGGGATGTTCACATCATAGTTGAGATATGCTCTGCCGCTGATATCAACGCTTGCGAGAATAAGAGTTTCGTCCATGGGAAGAACGATGCTTCCGTAGCGTGAGATGCCTCTCTTTTCGCCGACGGCCTTTGCAAATGCCTGACCGAGAACGATGCCGACATCCTCAACCGTGTGATGATAGTCAACATGAGTATCTCCGACGCACTTGACCTTCAGATCCATTCTGCCGTGGCGTGCGAAAAGCTCGAGCATGTGGTCAAGAAAGCCGCAGCCCGTATCGATTTCGCTTTTGCCCGTGCCGTCAAGGCAGAGCCATAATTCTATATCGGTTTCGTTTGTTTTTCTTTTGATTGAAGCTTCTCTCATGCTCTTTCCTCCAGAATCTCCGTTATTGCGCTGACAAGAGTCTGCATGTCATCGGCGGCGCCGACGGTTATTCTCAGATAATTGTCGATCTTTGCTTTGTTGAAATAACGGACAAGAATGTTTCTCTTTCTAAGCTCTGCGGCAAGCTCTGCGGCAGAAATTCTGTCGCTCGATGCAAAGATAAAGTTTGACTTTGAATCCGTGCATCTGAAGCCCAGCTCTCTGAGCTGATTCTGAACCTTTTCTCTTGTCGCAACGATCTGAGAAATTTTATCGTCGTAATATTCGTTATCCGCAATTGCCGCAGCCGCAGCCTTGACGGAAAGCGTGTTGATGTTATAGGGATTGAACGAGAACTTGAGCTTGTTGAGATCCTCAATGATCTCCTTCTGAGCGATACCGAAGCCGACTCTCAGACCTGCAAGCGAATGGCTCTTTGAAAAGGTTCTCGTAACGAGAAGGTTCGGGTATTTCTTGACGAGCTCCATGCAGCTGTCATAGCAGAATGCCATGTATGCCTCGTCCATGATAACGAGATTGTCGGGGTTCGACGAAACGATTCTTTCAACATCGTCAAATGAAAGAGCAAGTCCCGTCGGAGCATTGGGATTGGCGATAACGATATTTTTGTTTTTGCCGATATAATCCTCGGCGTTTATCGAAAAATCGTCATTGAGCGGAATCTGTTCAAGCTCAACGCCGAATATGTCGGCATAAACGGGATAAAAGCCGTAGGAGATCTCGGGGCAGCAGAGCTTTCCGCCTCTGCCGCAGAAGCCCATGATTGCAAAAGCGAGAACATCATCCGAGCCGTTGCCGCAGAATACCATGTCGGGAGTGACATCAAACTGCTTTGCAATTGCGGCGGTGAGCTCCTTGAGCTCGGGGTCGGAATAAAGATTCAGCTTGTCAATTACCTCTTCGGAAAGAACCTCTTTGACCTTAGGAGAAGGCGGAAAAGGGGATTCGTTCGTGTTCAGTTTTATAACCTTTACATTGACCTGCTCGCCGGGTACATAGGGAACAAGGCTTTTGTAATTATCCGAAAGAAATCTGCTCATGGCAATTCCTCATTTCTCAAATCTTATTGCGGCGCTTCTGCCGTGAGCCTGAAGACCTTCACGGTCGGCAAAGAGAACGATGTTGTCCTTGACCTGACCGAGTGCTTCTTCGGTGTAATAAATATACTGCGACTTCTTGACATAATCGTCAACGGAAAGGGGAGAAGAGAATCTCGCCGTGCCCGATGTCGGCAGAGTATGGTTCGTTCCTGCAAGATAATCTCCGAGAGCCTCGGGGGTGTTCTTGCCGAGGAAGATAGAGCCCGCATTCTTGATTTTGTCAAGATATTTAAAAGGTTCATCAACGCAGACCTCAAGATGCTCGGGAGCGATCTCGTTTGCGATCTCAACGCCCTGCTCAAGGTCCTTTGCGATGATAATTTTGCCGTTTGTGTCAATCGAGGTTCTTGCGATCTCTTCTCTGGGAAGAGTTCTGAGCTGAGCCTCTATCTCATCTCTGACGGCGTAAGCAAGCTCCTCGCTGTCCGTTACGAGAACTGCGCTTGCAAGTCTGTCATGCTCAGCCTGAGAGAGAAGGTCGGCGGCAACGAATTTCGGGTTGCAGGTTCCGTCTGCAAGAACGAGGATCTCGCTCGGACCTGCAATCATGTCGATGTCGACAAGACCGTAAAGCATGCGCTTTGCCGTTGCAACAAAAACATTTCCGGGTCCGACGACCTTGTCCGCCTTGGGAACGCTTTCCGTTCCGTATGCGAGAGCGGCAACTGCCTGAGCTCCGCCCGTTTTGATTATCGTGTCAACGCCTGCGATTTTTGCAGCGCAGAGAATTGCCGAGGGAATGTTACCGTTTCTGTCGGGGGGAGTGACCATGATGATTTCGCTGACTCCTGCGATCTTTGCAGGAATGGCATTCATGAGAACAGTCGAGGGGTAGCTTGCCGTGCCGCCGGGGACATAGATTCCGACATTTTCGATGGGAGTTATCTTCTGACCTGCAACGATGCCGTTGCCCTCGTTGATCTCAAAGCCCTTGCGGAGCTGTTTTTCATGGAAAGCCCATATGTTTTTCTTTGCCGTTTCGAGAGTGGCGATGAAATCTTTGTCCTCGTTTTCATAGGCGGAATTGATTTCTTCCTCTGTAACACGGAGGTTTTCGATCTCAGCCTTATCAAATTTAAGGGCATATTCCTTCAGAGCGGCATCGCCGTTTTCTCTGACATTTTTTATGATATCGGCAACGATAGCCTCAACTCCGCTTTCAAGCTTTATGTCACGGGTGAGAATATCTTCCTTTGCCGCATTTTCGATCTTGATTATCTTAATCATTTTGCGAGCTCCTTTTTCAGCTTTTCCATGAGTGTGTCGATGTCGTCGTTCTTGAATTTATAAGACGATTTGTTGGCGATGAGTCTTGCGCTGATGGGCATGATCTTTTCGTAGACCCTCAGATTGTTCTCCTGAAGAGTCTTTCCCGATTCAACAATATCAACGATAACATCGGATAATCCGAGAATGGGAGCGATCTCGATTGAGCCGTTAAGTTTTATGATCTCAATTTCACGGTTAAGCGAAATATAATAATTCTTTGCTATATTGACGAACTTCGTTGCAACTCTGAGCGGTCTGTCAAAGTCCTCAACATAATCGTTGGGAGCGGCAACGCACATGTTGCATTTTCCGAGGTTGAGGTCAAGAAGCTCATAGATATCAAAATTGCCTTCTTCAAGGATGTCCTTGCCGACAACTCCGATGTCTGCCGCACCGTGAGCAATATAGATCGCAACGTCAGAGGGCTTGACGAGCAGATAGCGAACGCCGTTTTCCTTGTTTTCAAAAACAAGCTTTCTGTTGTCGCTGTAGATCTCGCTGCAATCGTAACCGACAGAGGCGAAAAGCTCATAGACCTTGTCGCCGAGTCTGCCCTTGGGTAAAGCTATGTTAAGCATTATTTAACCTCCCTGAGTGCGCCGTTTTCAAATGAATAAACCGTCTTTGCCTTGTAGCCTTCGGGTGCATTGTGTTCGACCCTGACGGAGAAGCCTTTTGAAACAAAGCTTTCAACAGTTGACAGGAGAGAAACGCTGCTGCTGTCCGAATCGAAAAGAATGAGAATATCGCTGTCATATTCACGCTCTTTTCTGTAATAGAGATTGAGGTTGTCAAGATAGACTGCAAAGCCGATAGCCTGAGTGCTTTCTCTGAGCTTTGCGGCGAGCTTGTCGTATCTTCCGCCGGAAAGAACCGCTTTCGGAGCTTTTTCGACATAGCCCTGGAAAATGATTCCGTTATAATATTCCGTATTGTTGAGAACCGAAAGGTCGATATAAAGCTTTTCCGCAATATCCGTTCCTGCGAGAGCTTCGTCGAGGAAGCCGAGTTCCTTGCAGGCGGTCTTCATTTCGTCATTCGATGCGAGAGCCGAAAGCTCGGCGAGAGTTGAGCTGAGCCTGCCGTTGATTCCCGAAAGTCTGATAAGAAGCTCGGTCTTCTCTTCATCAACTCCGCATCTGTCGCATATGGCTTTGAGGTCATGGGAGTTCTTGCCCCTGATGCAGGAAATGATTTCTTTCTTGGCATTTTCGCTGATTTTCATTTCCGCAAGCAGAGAGGGGATAAATGACATGTGGGAAACGCAGAGAACGTATTTCTCGTCAATTGTTCTCAGGCTCTTTGCCGCAAGCATAAGAACCTCGGAAACAAGATAGCTGTCGATCTTTCCGAGAACCTCAACGCCCGTCTGCCTGATCTCCTTGAAATCGTTGGAGCTTTCGGTCATTCGGAAAACGCTTTCGTTATAATAAAGCTTTGTCAGAGCATCGGTAAGCTTTGCGTTTTTGACAATGGAGAGAGTGATATCGGGCTTGAGAGCCATAAGCCTTCCGTCGGAATTGTTGAAAGCGAGAATGCCCGAGCTTGAAAGAAAATCTCGGTTGTCGCTGTAAAAGCTGTATTCCTCGAATTTTGCCATTCTGTATTCTTTATAGCCCCACTGTTTATAGAGCATGGAAAGCTCATAGTTGAGCCTGTCTTCTTTTGAAAGAGTTGAAAGGAATTCGTTCATAAGATCACCCGATTATAAATGTTATGATGAGAGTATATCACACTTTATCGTGTTAGTCAATTAGCGATATACTACGCTAAATTAAATTTGCGTATATTTTTTTATACAGTTTTACCAATTATTTGAACTGCTCCTCGCTTTTGCGAAGGCATTCAAAGCTTTCACGGCTGATAACATGCTCGATTCTGCATGCATCGATCGCCGCCTGATCCTTGCTCACGCCGATTCTGATAAGCCAGTCGGTTATTGTTTCGTGTCTCTGGAGAACATTTTCCGCAATTTCTTTTCCGCTGTCCGTGAGTGTGATCGAGCCGTCGCTGTCGGTATTAATGAACCCTTTTTCTCTGAGATTTCTCATGGCAACGCAGACACTGGGCTTGGAATATCCGAGCTCTGCGGCAATATCGACGGAACGGACAACCGGTTTTTTCTGACCGAGAATGAGTATCGTTTCAAGATAGTTTTCAGCGGATTCGCCTATAATCATGAAATTCAGCTCCAATCTTTTTATAATGTTTTTAATTTATATGCTTGTCATTGAATAATATCATATTAAGAAAATTTTTTCAATAACTATACTTGACACAAATGTTCTTAAATGTTATCGTTTAATTGTGTAAAAAACAGAGAAAAAGGGTGAATGAATTGAATAAGAAAAAAATTCTGAGAAAAATTCTTTTCGCTATCTTGGCGGTTTCAGTTATCCTTGCGGCGGCAACAGCAATCGTCAACACGGTTTTGTTCAATCTCAACATGGACAGAGTCGAGGAATATTCCGCAGTTGTCAATCCTGAAGCGGTCGTTCCCGTTTCTGACGAGAACGGGGAATATTCTTTCGTGACTGACAGAGAGCTGAAGGTTCTGACTCTTACCGATATTCATATTGGCGGCGGCTGGATGTCATTTGCAAAGGACCGCATGGCTATTAATGCCGTTGCGGCGATGGTAACGGCTGAAAAGCCCGACCTCGTTGTTCTGACCGGTGACCTTGCTTATCCCGTTCCGTTCCAATCCGGCACATTCAATAACAAGACCTCGGCAAAGCTTGTCATCGCTCTCATGGAGAAGCTCGGCGTTCCGTGGACGGTAACCTTCGGCAATCATGACACCGAATCCTACAGCTATTTCAGCCGTGAAAAAATCGGTGCTCTTTATTCGGATGAGTCGCTGAAAAGCTGTCTGTTTTCTGCAGGTCCCGAAGATGTTGACGGTGTCGGCAACCATTTTATTCATGTGAAAAACACGGCAGGAAAGCTTGTTCAGGAGCTTGTGTTCATCGATTCTCATTCTTATACCGACGGCGATATTTTCGGAATCTTCTGGAAGTATGACAATGTTCATCAGAATCAGGTCGACTGGTATGAGCAGAGGATCAGATCCGCTCAGCAGCTCAATCCGGAAGTGAGATCCCTTGTGTTCCTTCATATTCCGCTTGTTGAATACAGAGATGCATATTATGAGTATAAGGATAACGGAAACAAGGATACGGAAAATGTAAAATATGTTTCGGGCAATATCTGGGAAAAGGATCCGTATGTTTACTGCGGAATGAACGAGGACGGTCTGTTTGAGAAGATGGTTGAGCTCGGAAGCACGAAGGCGGTTTTCTGCGGTCATGACCATCTGAACAACATGGTTCTAAATTATAAGGGAATCGACCTGACATATAATTTCAGCATTGATTATCTTGCCTATGTCGGCATCAGCGAAAAGGGCGATCAGCGTGGCTGCACGGTCGTTACGGTCAACCCCGACGGAACATATGAGCAGGTTCATGAAAACTATTATCAGGATAAATATCAGCCTCTTTATCCCAAAGAAAATGTGACATTTGTCTACAACTGATAACAAAAAACAGCGGGTATTCCGATCGGTGGAATACCCGCTTTCTTCATCATTTTGTGTATTTGTCTATGAATTTTTTGACTGTTGACCAGTAAAGCTCAGGGTGAACAAGCTCCGATATTGCATGACCTGCATCGGGAACCTCAAGCTTTTCTTTTTCGCAGGATGCGGCTTCATATATGGGGGAGAGCATGCTGAAAGGAACGAAATCGTCCTTCATTCCGTGAATAAAAAGCGTGGGTGTGACTGATTTGCTGACCTGACGGACAGCAGATGCATCTCTGAAATCAAAACCGATTTTGATTTTTGAAACCGTATTGGCACATTTGAGAATGAAATCAGCGGCGAATTTCGGTGCTTTTGATCTGATTACACTGCCGTACATTTCCCACAGGTCGGAATATCCGCAGTCGGCGATGCAGCATTTCACGTTTTTCGGGAGCTCTTCGCCCGTTGCCATCATAACCGTTGCCGAGCCCATCGAAACTCCGTGAAGGATTATTTTTGATTCAGGGTATTTTTCGGAAATGAATTTTGTCCATTCGATTATGTCAAGTCTTTCAAACCAGCCCATCGTGCAGAATTCATGCTCGCTTTTGCCGTGAGCTCTCGAATAGGGCATTATAAGATTGTATCCCATCTCGTAATATCTTTTTGCAAAAACATTGTCTGTGTTGGGGTCGCCCGTGAAGCCGTGACAGAATATGATAAAAATATCCGAAGGATTTTCGTAATGCAGGGCATAAAGGCACTTTGCATCCTTGCCGAAGGTGAAGATCTCCTTGTGAACGGTTCTTCTGTAGAATTCAGTTCCCTCAAGGGCTTCGGGGCTTTCGTGAAGAATCTTCTTCGTTTCTTCATCAAGCATTCCCGTTCCCTGCTGAAGCTTTCGGATGCCTTCCTTGCTCAGATATGTTTTGATAAAAAAGTTGCCGATAACGCCGAAAAATGCGGAGGTTATTCCGCTTGCCTTCATTATTTTTCCGAACAGTCCTTTTTTCATTCCTTGCTCCTTATTTTCTCTCTTAAAATTCAAAGCCGCCTTGTTCAGGCGGTCTTGAATCAGTCTTTGTATTCAAATCTTTTGATTTTCTGAGTTGTTGTTTTGTGGAACTCTGTTCTTCTGATCTTGAAGTTGAGGATCTTCTTATAAGAGGGAAGCTTCTCGTTGACATTGTTGACTGTCTTTTCAAAGATATCGTAAAGTTCACGGTCGGAGAAATCCTCGGCTCCCTTGCCCGTCTGCTCCTTGAGCTCTTCAAAGTTGGGGAAGATTCTTGCTCCGACAATATCCTCGCCCTTCTTGTTCTTGTCGGCAAGAACGAGGCATTCACCGACGAGAATGTCCTCGGCAAGATGATATTCAAGTTCTTCGGGGTAGATGTTTTTGCCGTTGCTTGTGACGATAACGTTCTTGCTTCTGCCCGAGATATAAAAATGACCCTTTTTGTCAACATAACCGAGGTCGCCCGTGTGGAAGAAGCCGTCTTTGTCGATTACCTTGGCGGTTTCTTCGGGGTTGTTGTAATAGCCGAGCATGACCATGTCGCCCTTGACGCAGATCTCACCTACGCCCGTTGAATCGGCATCGATGATCTTTGCCTCGCTTCCGGGAATCGGAACGCCGACGGATTCAGCCATATGCAGTCTGTCATGGTTGATGATCGCAAGGGGAGCGCATTCGGTCAGACCGTAGCCGAAGATGATCTGAATGCCGATAGCATCAAAGTCCTTGAGGATCTGAGGATTGATGGGGGCGGCGCCGCAGATGATGAGTCGCATGTTGCCGCCGAAGGTGTCAATAATTTCTTTAAAGAAAACATTCTTCAGGTCAATGCCGACCTTCTTGCCTGCCTTGACAAGAACCTTGCCGAGCTTGAAAAGGAATTCGCCGTGAGGCTTTGCTTTGATAGCCTTCATGAGTCTTCTGTGAACAGTTTCGAGAAGAAGGGGAACGGCAACGAAAACGGAGGGGTTAAACTCCTTCATGTTCTTGAGAACATATTTGAAGCCGTCGCAGAAGGTAACCTTTGCACCGCAATAGGGAGCAAAGAAAAGAATGATCGAGCTTTCAAAGGTGTGATGAAGGGGAAGAAGCGAAATGCCGCAGTCCTCGGGGTTGATCTTGATAACGCTCATTGCCGACATAACTTCAAATACGAAGTTTCTCTGGCAGAGCATAACGCCCTTTGACATGCCCGTTGTACCCGATGTGAAAAGAAGGGAGCACATAGCGTCGGGATCGATCTCGGCGTCAATGAAGCGTCTGTCACCCTCGGCAACAAGCTTTCTGCCTCTTTCGATGAGCTCTTCGATAACGGTGATATCCTCTGTTTTTTCAGAACGCATATGAACGATCTGAAGATCTTTTTTGAGCTCGTCTTTTCTCTCGTTAAGCTTTTTGGCGATTTTTTTGTCGCAGAAAATGAGTTTGACATCGGAAATGTTGAGAATGTCATTGATGTCATCAAAGAGGAGCTCTTTGTCAACGGGAACGATAACGCCGACGCCCATGACGGTTGCCATATAAGAAAGGCACCATTCATAGCAGTTGTCACCCGAAACGGCGATCTTTTCATTCTTGAGTCCCATGTCAATGAGAGCAGTGCCCAGGGCATTGATCTGTTCGTAATATTCGTTATATGTGATATTGTAGTGTTGATTCTTAAAATCTTTGACCTCAAAAGCAGGTCTTTCGCCGTAAAGCTCAACGCTCTGGCATATAAGGTCTCTTAAATCGTGAAGCTGACGCACTTCATAAAACGGTTTAGTCAAGGCCTTTTACACTCCTTAATATTAGTTCAAATTATTTTAGCATACAGAAAAATAAAAATCAATTGCTCAAATATTAAGATTTCTCTAAATATCGCACAAAAATTATGTATTTTTACTAAATGTTGTGTTTTATTAACCGTTCGTTCATAATCTGTCAATGAATAGGAAAAGAAAAACTGCGTGTCGGAATGACACGCAGTATGTTATAACAGGGATGTTAAAATAATGTTAATCTTAAAGAATTCCGAGCATGCTTCTGAGGTTTTCAAATCCGACGGAAATGCCGTCAAGGCAGTTTTCCATGCCCTCGAATTCAACGCTCACGAAGCCGTCATAGCCCGAAGCTTTAAGGATTGAAAGGCATTGAAAAACGGGAATATCTCCGTGACCGATGATTGAGCCTCTGAGATAGTTTCCGCCCCTTGACTTGAAGAAGCCCTTGCCGGGATTCAGACCGTTTCCGTTTTTGATATGGAAATCCTTCGCATGAACGTGCTTTGCATACCGTGCAAGATTGCCGACGGCTTTTGTGCTGTCCTCGTCGGCACAGCAGAAGTTGCCAATGTCGATGAGAGCTCCGAAATTGGGGCTTGCGGCTGCGCAGATAATTTTCTCAACTCTGTCGCTGTCCTGGCAGAAAAAGCCGTGATTTTCGATCATCGTCGTTATGCCTTTGCCCTCTGCGTAATCGGTTATTCTTCTGCATCCGTCAGCAAGAACGGAAAGCACCTGCTCAAATCCCGCATATGTCTTCATGCATTCGGGCATGGACCATGCGGCATCGTGACGCATTTTTTCTGCGCCGAGGATATGAGCAATATCAACCTTTTTGCAGACTCTTTCGACTTCTGCATCAAGTCCGTTTTCGCCGAGAAGATTTGCGCCGACAGTGTAAGCGATAACGGGGAGGGAGAGCTTTTCGCTCTCTTCTCTGATGAGGGATGCATAATCCGCCTCGCTCATTCCCTCGGGGGCTGAAAGGTCGGTGAATTCGATGCCGTCAAAGCCCGATTCCTTTGCGAGCTTCATGATGCTGAGCTGAGTTTCTTTGCCTGAGTTGATCAACTGCTGATAGCTGTAGCTGCTGACTCCGATCTTCATTCAGATTACCTCCTCAGCAGCCGTGGCTTTTAAGAAAATCAACAGCCTTTCTGATATCCTTTTCGGGATCGTCGCCGACTTCTCTTTCGATCGTCAGGAAGCCCTTGTAGCCGATATCTTCAAGAGCGGCAAGGTATTTTGTCCAGTCAACGCTGCCTTCGCCGAGGGGAACCTCGATGAACGAATCGCCCGTAACAAGGGGATCCTTCTTAATGCCGTAAACGATTTCGGGATCTCTGTAGCAGAGCATCTTGCCGTCCTTGGCATGTGTGTGAACGATATATTTCTGAAGGTTATAAACTGCGCCTGCGGGGTCGTCACCCGTAACCATGACAAGGTTTGCGGGGTCAAGGTTTACGCCGACACCCGTTGAGCCGAGTCCGTCAAGGAATTCCTTGAGCATGGCTGAGGTTTCAGGACCTGTTTCGATTGCAAAATGAGCGCCGATCTCGTCAGCATAGCGTGAAAGCTCAAAGCAAGCCTCCTGCATGACCTTGTATCTGTCGTGATTCTTGTCTGCGGGAACAACGCCGATATGAGTTGTGACAACATCGGTTCCGAGTTCCTTCGCAAGATCAAGGATCCTCTTTGATTTTTCAACTCTTGCGGGGTTTTCATCTTTATATCCGAAGCCGCCGCCGAGATCGCCGCAGAGAGCGGAGATAACAAGACCGTTGTCGGCTACGAGAGCCTTGAATGCGGCTCTTTTTTCAGCGTTCATGTTTTCGGGAGCCATTTCGCCGCTTGTTGCATATACCTGAATGCCCTGAGCGCCGACTGCGGCTGCCTTTTTTACCGCTGTGGGAATGTCTGTTCTGAAGCTGTTGATGATAACGCCTATAGGAAATCTGCCCATAATAATACTCTCCTTTGAGTAAAAATTTTCAACATCATAATATCAAAGATTTATCTGTTTGGCAAGATTTTTTTAAAATATCTTTACATTTAGTTGAATTTGTTATAATATATATTAAATATTGAATCATTAGTACTGATTGGAGGATTCACTATGTCAAAAATCAAGGTTGCGGTTATCGGCTGCGGAACGATCGCAAATTCATCCCATATTCCCGCATATCTCAAAAATGAAGAAGTTGAAATCAAATATTTCTGCGATATTATTCCTGAAAGAGCTCAGGCATGCGTTGAAAAATACGGCTGCGGAACTGCGGTTGTCGATTATCACGATATTCTCTCCGATGATGAGATCGAAGCTGTTTCCGTCTGCACCCATAACGATTTCCATTCGATTATTTCCATCGACTTCATGCGTGCAGGCAAGAATGTTCTTTGCGAAAAGCCTGCGGCAAGAATTCTTTCCGAAGCTCTCGAAATGCAGAAGGTTGCCCATGAAACGGGCAAGGTTCTCAATATCGGCGTATGCAACCGCTTCAACACCTATGTTCATAAGATCAGAGAGCTGATCGATGCAGGCGAGCTCGGTGAGGTCTATCATGTCTATGCTTCGTTCAGAGCCCACCGTTCAATTCCCGGTATCGGCGGCGATTTCACGACGAAAGCTAAGTCGGGCGGCGGAGCACTCATTGACTGGGGCGTTCATTATCTCGATCTTATCATGTACTGCTGCGGTGATCCCAGACCTCTGACGGCTTCGGGCGAAGCTTTCTGCAAGCTAGGCAAGGACATCAAAAACTATGTTTATACGGGCATGTGGGCTGAGAATACGGCTGACATGAACGGCACCTATGATGTTGACGATTCTGTTGTCGGCGTTGTCAGAACGAGTGGCCCCGTCATCAGCTTCAACGGCGCATGGGCTCAGAATATCGGAGTGAGCGAAACTTTCATCGATTTCATGGGCGATAAGGGCGGAATCCGCCTTAAATACTGCGGAGATTTCACGGTTTATTCGACAAAGAACGGTATGCTTACCGAAACAAAGGTTGAAAGCAAAACGACCAACATGTACGAAAATGAAATCAACGATTTCATCCGCTGCGTCAAAACGGGCGACAAGAACCGTCAGAACATAGATTTCGCCGTTGAAACCTCGAAGATCCTTCAGGCGATCTATGATTCATCGGATAACCACAGAGAAATTATTATTGATTAATTATTCAGGAGGATACACACATGGATATCAGAATTTTTAAGAACGAACAGGAAATCGGTGCAGCCGCAGGTCAGCTTTTCTGCGATTTTGTCAAGGAAAACCCCGACTGCGTTCTCGGTCTTGCAACGGGCGCAACTCCCGTTCCCACTTATAATTATATGGCTTCTCAGTATGATGAGGGCAAGGTTTCCTTCAAGAATGTCAGCACCTTCAACCTTGACGAATACTGCGACCTTCCCAAGGAGCATAAGAACAGCTATTATTCATTCATGTTTGAGAATCTTTTCTCAAAGATCGATATCAATGCTGACAATGTTAATTTCCTTGACGGCAACACAGACGATCCCGATGCGGAAAGCGCAAGATATGCCGCCGCAATTGCCGCAAAGGGCGGAATCGATATCCAGCTTCTCGGAATCGGAAGAAACGGTCATATCGCATTCAACGAACCCTCCGATGCTTTCACGGGCGAGAGCTTCAAGATCGCTCTGACTCAGAGCACGATCGATGCAAACTCAATTTATTTTGACGATATTCCCATGCCCCGTTATGCTATGACAATGGGCATCGGCTCGATCATGAAGGCAAAGAAAATCGTTCTCATCGCAACCGGTGCTTCAAAGGCAGAGGCAGTCAAGGGCATGATTGACGGCGAGGTTACTCCTCAGCTTCCCGCATCGATCCTTCAGCAGCATGACGATGTTGTTATCTTCCTTGACGAGGCTGCCGCATCGCTTCTCAAATAATCAGAATCGGAGTTAAAAACAATGGATAAAAAAACTTTCTATATTTCAACGCCGATATATTATCCCTCGGATAAGCTTCATATCGGCCACACCTATTCGACCGTAGCGGCTGATACAATGGCTCGCTACAAGAGATTTCAGGGTTATGACACCTTCTTCCTGACAGGTACCGACGAGCACGGTCAGAAGATCGAGGACAAGGCAAAGGAAGCAGGCGTTACTCCCAAGGAATATGTTGACAAGATCGTTGACGGCATCAAGGATCTCTGGAAGCTGATGAACATTTCAAACGATAAGTTCATCAGAACAACGGATGAATACCATGAAAAAGCCGTTCAGAAGATCTTCAGCAAGATGTATGAAAAGGGCGATATTTATAAAGGCTATTACGAAGGTCTTTACTGCAAGCCCTGCGAATCCTTCTGGACTGAAACTCAGGCGGTTGACGGCAAATGCCCCGACTGCGGCAGACCCGTAACCAACGAGCGTGAGGAAGCATATTTCTTCAAGCTTTCGGCATATGCCGACAAGCTCCTCAAATATTATGAAGACCATCCCGGATTCATCGAGCCTCAGAGCAGACAGAACGAAATGGTCAACAACTTCATCAAGCCCGGTCTTCAGGACCTGTGCGTTTCCCGTTCATCCTTCAAATGGGGCATTCCCGTTCCCGTCAACGAGGAGCATGTTATCTATGTCTGGCTCGATGCTCTGACAAACTATATAACCGCTCTCGGCTACGGCTCGGATGACGAGACTCTTTATAATAAATTCTGGCCCTGCGATGTTCACCTCATCGGCAAGGATATCATCAGATTCCATACCATCTATTGGCCCGCATTCCTGATGTCCCTTGACCTTCCTCTTCCCGAGAAGGTTTACGGTCACGGCTGGGTGCTTCTCGAGGGCGGTAAGATGAGCAAGTCCAAGGGCAACGTTGTCGATCCCGTCATTCTTGCCGAGAGATACGGCGTTGATGCTCTTCGCTATTATCTTCTCAGAGAGATCGCATTCGGCTCCGACGGTATTTTCTCCAACGAAAACCTTATCAACAGAATCAATTCCGACCTTGCAAACGACCTCGGAAACCTTGTTTCGAGAACCGTTGCGATGGTTGATAAATATTTCGGCGGAACGATTCCCGCAGAGCGTGAAGCAGGGGAGTTTGACGGCGATCTCAAGGCTCTCGCCGCAGAAACCGTCAAGAATGCCGAGGCTTCTCTCGATAAGCTCAATTTCTCGATCGCTCTTTCGGATATCTGGAAGTTCGTTTCGAGAACAAATAAATATATCGACGAAACCGCTCCCTGGACTCTTGCCAAGGATGAATCGAAGAAGGCGAGACTTGCTGAGGTTATGTATAATCTTTGCGAGAGCATAAGAATCATTTCCGTTCTTATTGCTCCCTTCATGCCCAACACAACTCCCGAGATCCGTAAGCAGCTCGGCGTTGCCGAAGAGTTTGCATGGGATGAATGTGCTGTTTTCGGTAAGGAAGCAACCTATACCGTATGCAAGGGCGGAATCATTTTCCCGAGAATCGACCTTGAAAAAGAGCTTGCAGAGCTTGAAGCCGCAAAGGCTCAGGCTCAGCCCGTCAATCCTCTTAAAGAGGAGATCGAGGGCGTTGCAAAAATCGGCATTGACGATTTCGCAAAGGTCGACCTTCGTGTTGCAAAGATTACCGAGTGCGAGCCCGTCAAGAAGGCAAAGAAGCTTCTGAAGCTCACTCTTGATGACGGAACGGGTACTCCCAGAACCGTTGCTTCGGGTATTGCAAAATGGTATAAGCCCGAAGATCTTATCGGCAAGAGCGTTATCGTTGTTTCCAACCTCAAGCCCGCAGTTCTCTGCGGCGTTGAAAGCTGCGGAATGATTCTTGCGGCTGACTGCGGCGAGGACGATGTCAAGGTCATCTTTGTTGACGGAATTCCCGCAGGAAGCAAGGTCAGATAAATTATGAATAATATCTTTGACAGTCACGCTCATTATGACAGCGATGCTTTTGAAGCTGACCGCAAAGAGCTGCTTTACGCCCTGCCGAGTCAGGGCGTTTGCGGTATTATCAATTGCGGAAGCGATATGGCTTCTTCGCTTGTCAGTCTTGAGCTTGCAGATGAATTTGATTATATTTATGCCGCATGCGGAATCCATCCTCATGAAGCGGAAAGCTGTCAGCAGGGATATCTTCCCGTTCTGAAAAAGCTTTGCTCTGAACAAAAATGCGTTGCCGTCGGTGAGATCGGTCTTGATTATCATTATGATTTTTCTCCGAGGGACAAGCAGAAGCAGGTCTTTGAGCAGCAGATCGTTCTTGCCAAAGAGCTTGATCTGCCCGTTATCGTGCATGACAGAGAGGCTCACGAGGATACTCTCGAGCTTCTGAAACGATATAAGCCAAAGGGCGTTGTGCATTGTTTTTCCGGCTCGGTCGAAATGGCGAAGGAGATCGTGAAGCTCGGAATGTATGTCGGTCTCGGCGGTGCGGTAACCTTTAAAAACGCAAGAAAACCTCTTGAGGTTGCGGCATATGTTCCGTCATACAGACTTCTTATTGAAACTGACTGCCCGTATATGACGCCCGTGCCGCACAGGGGAAAACGCTGCGATTCATCTTATATTCCCTTTACTGCCGAGGTTATCGCTTCGGTCAGAAACTCAACGGCGCAGGAAATTCTTGATTTGACGAGAAAGAATGCAAATATTCTTTTCGGATTGGAGCTTTGATAAATGTTTTTTCATGAGAAAACCTATGATATCGATGAGCTGATGAGGCACAATATGCACATTCATACTACCTTCTCGGGCTGTGCAAAGCCCGAAATGAAGGCTGCTGATATCGTCAGGACCGCCGATGAATGCGGTCTTGAAATAATTGCCCTGACAGATCACAATTATCCGAGAAAGAAGAACGGCGTTGCTTCTCAGCGGCTTGAGCTTCTCAGACAGCTTGAGAAGATCGATCACAGAGTCAGGGTCTATGTCGGCGCAGAGCTGTCTGCATACGGCATCGGCAAATTTGCCGACGACATTGAATGCGATAATTCCCTCGATTTCCGTCTTTACACGACCAATCATTATCATCAGGATTATTGGGAGCATCCCGAGGTCATAACTCCGAGAGCATACGCCGAGCACATGCTGGGGATCATGAACAGCGTTATTGACAGCGGCAGAGCCGATTGCTTTGCGCATCCGTTCATGGCAGGATATATCCATGCTTTTCCCGATCCCCACGATGTTACAAGATCGTTTACGGACAATGAGATCGGCGATATAATGGAAAAGGCGAACAGGGCTGAAATCGCATGGGAGCTCAATACTCCCGCCGTTCTCGGCGATCCCGAATTTTTCCACAGATATTTTCAGATAGGCAAGGAGGTCGGGGTCGTTTTCAATATCGGCACCGATGCTCATGTTCTCGACAGAATCGACCCTAAGCAGTTCGCTTCAAGATATAAAGAAATTCTCTATTAAGGAGTGATAAAAATGTTTTTTGATTTCACGGATAAAGTAAAATACGAAGGTCCCAAGAGCAAGAATCCCTTTGCCTTTAAATTCTATGATGCCGACAGAATCGTCATGGGTAAGCCCATGAGGGAGCATCTTACCTTTGCCATGGCATGGTGGCATAACCTCGGTGCGGCAGGCACGGATATGTTCGGCAGAGATACCGCCGATAAATCCTTCGGTGCAGAAAAAGCAACCATGGCTCATGCAAAGGCAAAGGTAGATGCAGGCTTTGAGTTCATGCAGAAGCTCGGCATCGAATATTTCTGTTTCCATGATGTTGACCTTGTTCCCGAAGCGGAGGATATTAATGAAACCAACCGCAGACTTGATGAGATTTCCGATTATATTCTTGAAAAAATGAATGCAACGGGCATCAAGTGCCTCTGGGGAACCGCCAACATGTTCTCCAATCCGAGATTCATGAACGGCGCAGGCTCAACCAACAGCGCAGATGTCTATTGCTTTGCGGCGGCTCAGATCAAAAAGGCTCTCGATCTGACGGTTAAGTTCGGTGGCAAGGGCTATGTTTTCTGGGGCGGCAGAGAGGGTTATGAAACTCTTCTCAACACCGATGTTAAGTTTGAGCAGGAAAACATCGCAAGACTCATGAAGATGGCTGTTACATACGGCAGAAGCATCGGCTTTGAGGGCGATTTCTATATTGAACCCAAGCCGAAGGAGCCCATGAAGCATCAGTATGATTTTGATGCCGCAACCGCAATCGGCTTCCTGCGTCAGTACGGACTTGATAAGGATTTCAAGATGAATATTGAAGCGAACCACGCTCTTCTTGCAGGTCACACCTTTGAGCATGAGCTTCGCATTTCCGCCATCAACGGAATGCTCGGTTCGATCGACGCAAATCAGGGCGATCCCGTTCTCGGCTGGGATACCGACGAATTTCCGTTCGATGTTTACTCCGCAACCATGTGCATGTATGAGGTCCTCAAGGCGGGCGGACTCGGCAACGGCGGTCTTAACTTTGATGCCAAGAACCGCAGACCGAGCAATACGGCAGAGGACATGGTCCATGCGTTTATCCTCGGTATGGACACTTTCGCTCTCGGACTTCTCAAGGCTGCGGCGATCATTGAAGACGGAACTCTTGACGGCTTCAAGAAGGAGAGATATTCGAGCTTTGAGAGCGGAATCGGCAAGAAGATCGTTGACGGCGAAGCAACTCTCGAGGAGCTGAGCGCATATGCATGCTCGCTCGGCAAATGTGCCGATCCCGGTTCGGGCAGACAGGAGCTCATCCAGTCTGCGGTCAACGGAATCATGTTTGGTGAATAATATGAAATATGTTATCGGTATTGATCTCGGCACTTCGGCAACGAAAACCGTTCTTTTCGATATTAACGGAAAAATAATCGCCGACGCAAGCCGTGAATATGATTTGCTCCAGCCCCATAACGGCTGGGCGGAGCAGAATCCCTCGGATTGGTACGATGCCGCAATCGAAACGCTCAGTAAGGTTGTTTCCGAAAGCGGTGTTGACGCCGCCGATATTGTTTCTCTCGGTATTTCGGGACAAATGCACGGACTTGTCATGCTTGACGAAAACTGCGAGGTTCTCCGACCTTCGATTCTCTGGTGTGATCAGAGAACGGGTAAGGAATGCGAAGAGCTGACCGAAAAGCTCGGCAGAGAAACTCTCATAAAAATAACCGCAAACCCTGCTCTGACGGGATTTACGGCTTCCAAAATATTATGGGTAAAGAATAACGAGCCTGAGATTTTTGAGAAATGCAGACATATTCTTCTGCCTAAGGATTATCTGAGATTCAGATTGACCGGCGAATTTGCAACCGAGGTTTCCGATGCTTCGGGTATGCAGCTTCTTGATGTTCCGAACAGAAAATGGTCGGATGTCATGATCGAAGCCGTCGGAATCAAGCCTGAGTATCTCGCAAAGGTCTATGAGTCGCCCGAAATAACAGGTTATATCAACAGCGAAACCGCCTCGCTGACTGGACTTTCGACCTCAACGGCGGTTGTCGGCGGTGCAGGTGATAATGCCGCCGCCGCAGTCGGAATGGGCGTTGTCGAAGAGGGGAAGGCTTTTACAACTATCGGAACTTCGGGCGTTGTTTTCGCTCATACCGATAAGCCGAAGATCGACCCCGAGGGAAGGGTTCATACCTTCTGCTGTGCCGTTCCCGATGCGTGGCATGTTATGGGCGTAACTCAGGGCGCAGGTCTTTCCATGCAGTGGTTCAAAAATAATTTCTGCGTCGAAGAAAGCAGAGAAGCTGAGGAAAGCGGAAAGCATGTTTATGCGATAACCGATTCAATGGCAAGCGGAATTCCCGTCGGCTGTGACAAGCTTATCTATCTGCCTTATCTCATGGGCGAACGCACTCCTCATCTCGATCCCGATTGCAGAGGCGTATTCTTCGGAATTTCCGCCATGCACACCAAGGCTCATTTTATCAGAGCGGTTCTCGAGGGCGTCACATATTCTCTTTATGACTGTCTGCTCGTTCTGAAAGAAATGAATATATCGCCCGAAACGATGCTTCTTTGCGGCGGCGGAGCGAAAAGCAAGCTCTGGAAGAGCATGATCTGCAACACTTTCTCCTTGCCCGTTGCAACCTCAAAATCTGCCGAGGCTCCCGCTCTGGGCGTTGCAATTCTTGCCGCAGTCGGTGCGGGTATCTATTCATCCGTTCCCGAGGCATGCAAAGCGATGACGGCGGTCGATCCCGATATGATGCTTCCCGAAGAAAACAAAACAGAGGAATTCAGAAAATATCATTCGGTTTATTCATCGCTTTATAAATCGCTGAGATCGTCATATAAGGATCTTGCGTCAATATAATATAGTATAAAATAACAGCTCCGAATCGTCTGACTCGGAGCTGATTTTATTATTCGGTTTTTTCTGCCGCATGCGGAGCGTTTTTCTTTCTCTTTCTTTCCAGACGGGTATAAACCGTTTTTCTCAGAAGAGCATATATAACAGCGCAGGCGGGAACAGCAAGAATGATTCCTGCAATGCCCATTGTGTTGCCGCCTATCGTAACTGCGGCGAGAACCCATATGCCGGGCAGACCGACAGATTTTCCGACAACCTTGGGATAGATCAGATTGCCTTCGAGCTGCTGAAGAATAATTATGAACACAACGAACCAGATCGCCTTGACGGGGCTGTCAAAGAGAATCAGAAATGCACCGATTGCCGTGCCGATGAATGCACCGAAAACGGGGATAAGAGCCGTAAAGCCGACAAGAACGGAGATCACGGATGCATATGGCATTCTGAATATAAGCATGCCGACAAAGCAAAGCACGCCGATGATGACCGCTTCAAGAAGCTGACCCGAGATAAACTTTGTAAAGGTCTGGTCAGCCATTTCCGTAACTTCGAGAAGCTTGTCGATCTTTCTTTTCGGGAAAAAGGCATAGAGAGTCTTTTTGACATTGTCGCTGAGCTTTTCCTTCTGAGCAAGAAGATAGAGCGAGAATGCAACCGAAACGATAAGATTGATGATTCCCGTGACAAGCGAAGAGGTGAAATTCAGAGTCTTGTTGATCGTCGACTGATTTGCAAGCTTGTCCTTGAGGAAGGAAATGATGGTTTCGGGATTGAATCTCGGTTCGGGGATCGTGATGTTGTAATTTGCGGCAAATTCTCTGAGATTGCCTATCCACCCGACAACCGTGTTAATGTATTCGGGCATGACCTCAACGATGTTGTTGAAGGTTCTGACAAACTCAGGGATGATCATGAACAGCAAAGCAACAAGAAACCCGAACATTATAATTATGCTCAAAACAAGGCAGACGGGTCTTTTGAGCCTGACCGAAATCTTACCCTGCTTTTTGAATACCTTGGTCCATGTGTTTTCGAGAGGCCGCATAAGAACGTTGAGAACAAACGCCATGGCGAATCCTACGATAAAGGGCGAAAGAACCTTATAAACGCCTCCGAGAATACCCGAAATCTTTGCGTCATTGTTCAGCGCCCAGGCTATGGCGATGATAACGAATGCGATGCCGACAATATATTTTGCCGTCTTTTTGATGCCCTTTCCGTTGAATTCAAGAGTTATTCTGTTGACGGCTTCATTTTTGGCATCGGAAGAAGGAGCCGAAATATTTTCGGCTCCGACAGTTTCATTATTTTCTTTTATAGTTTTTGTTTTTGTATCTGCGGATTTCATTTGTATTGCCTTCCGTCAGGGATTATTTTTCGGCTGCAAGCTCTTTTTTCTTCATGAATGCAACGCCGATGAGCATGATGACTGCAAAGATGATAAGGTAACCGGGGATCTCGCTGCCGTGAGCCTTAACGGATGCAACGACCATGAGAACAGCACCTGCGATAGCAAGAAGGGGAGCAACAAAGCGTTTTGCGCCCTTGAAATCCTTGTTTGTCATCATCTTGACGAAGATGGGAATATAGAAGGGATAGATGGTGATGATGGGAAGCTCTGTGGGGTCAAATGCAAACATGCCGAGCTTGTCGCTGAAAGAGCTGAATGAAGCGCAGTAGAAATAGAAGAGCCATGCTGCGCAGAGAAGAAGACCGACAACTGCTGAGTTGGCAGGCATGTTGGTGTTCTTGTCGATGTCGGCAAAAACCTTGGGAGCGGGACCTCTGCCTCTGGTTGAAAGAGAATAAAGTCCTCTTGTGCAGCCAAGCATAAGACCGTTGAGAGTGCCGAGGCAGGAGATGATAACGAAAACGAAAATGCCTGTGCCCATGACATTGCCGAAAACATTTGCGAAAGCTTTCTTTGCACCTGTCTGACCGCTTACGAGCATTGTTTCGTTGTCAACTGCGCCGGCAAGACCGATATAGTAGAAAACATAAATAGCAACGATTATGATCGAGCCGAGAACAAGAGCCTTGGGAAGGTTCTTCTTTGCATCCTTGATTTCTGCGTTGATAGATGTAGCGATGATCCAGCCTTCGTATGCGAAAACAGTTGCGCAGACTGCACTGAAGATAGCATCGAAATCAGAAGCGGGAAGAGTAACTCCGATCTCGTCAAATACAGCGGGATTGACGGCTTCTGTGAAATTCTTGGCGATATTGCCGTTCATGATGCCGAAGATCGTGCCGACAACAGCCATGAGAAGAAGGGGAATGAGCTTGATAGCTGTTGCTGAAACCTGGAATTTACCTGCAATAACGGGTGAAAGAGCGTTCATCGCATAGCTTCCTACAAGATAGAAGCATGCGAGCGCAAAGCAAAGACCGCTCGTGGGGTCGGCCGCATCGCCCTGGAAAACAACAAGAGTGTATCTTGCGGAAAGCCATGCGAGAGCCATTGTGAGTGTGGGATAATAGATCGTTGTCATGAACCAGCCGACAAGATAGGCGTATTTGCCGCCGAGTGCCGCTTCCGCATAGTCAACAACGCCGTTGACTTTCTCATATTTTGTTGCCATGAGGGAGAAAGTATATGCGCTGATGATCATGATAACGCCGCCGATAATCCATGCGAGGATACCGAGCTTGAGGTTACCGCCCGTAACCCTGAGGATAGCTTCTGCCTTGAAGAATACGCCGCTGCCGACAACGATGCCGACAACCATGCATATCGCAGTCAGAAGACCGTATTTTTTCTTGAGTTCGGTTGCCATTTTATCACCTTTCTTTCTGAATGATATTAATATATTAATTCTTTATGAATAAATTGTCAATAATTTTTTAAACATTAATTCAAATATATGTATAAGATGCTTATCCGCATAGGTCAAAATTAACAGCTTGAAATATACCTGCCGATGTGATATACTGTTAAAAAGATCGGAGGAATACCATGCTGAAAAAAATATTTTCAATATTAATCATAATAATAATTGCTTTTTCTGTTTCTTCATGCGAAATGAAAGAAAACAACGGTCCAACTGAAAACGGAGTCATTCCTCCCGTGACAAAGATTGCGAATGAGTTTGCAGGGCAGCTTCCCGAATTCAAATTTTCGGAAAAGCTCATCGAATCATACGATGAATCGCTCAGCTATTCATTCAGCGTTGAATGCTCGGAGAAGGAATCCGAAAAATATATCAAAGCAGTCAAGAATGAAGGCTTTACCGAAGGATATCCCGATGCCGCTCCGATAAGCGGAAAAGGTTATTATAAAGCCTCAAACGCAGAAGGCTATATGGCTGAGATCGTTTACAAAAACGGTGTGCTGACCGTTTATGTAACAAGACCGTAAAAAACTGACGGGACAGTGTCGAAATGACGCTGTCCCGTTTTTGCTTATAAAATTATACAGATAAGACCGCTGCAGCCCTCGTTGATGATTCTTTCGAGCGTTTCCTGAAGCTTGGCTCTGGCGTCGGAGGGCATTCTGTAGAGCTTGTTGTGAAGCCCTTCGTTGACAAGCTCGTGAAGGGATGTTCCGAAAATATTTGATTTCCATATTTCGGAAGGATTTTCTTCAAACTCCTTGAGAAGATATTTTATCAGCTCCTCGCTCTGGGATTCCGAGCCGACGATAGGAGCAACCTCGGTCTGAATCGTTGCCTTCATGATGTGGAGCGAAGGTGCACCCGCTCTTAATCTGACGCCGTATCTGCCGCCCTGCTTCATGATTTCGGGCTCCTCGAGCGTGAGATCGTCGATCGACGGCATAACGATTCCGTAGCCCGTTGCTTCGACCTCATCGAGTGCCGCCTGAATGCGGCTGCATCTTTCCTGAGCGAGTGAAAGCTCCCTGACGGACTTCATGAGCTCCTGCTCGTTTCTGACATCGATTCCCGTTTCCTCTTTCAGAATTCTGAAGAATAGATCGGGGTTGAGTCTTACGCTGATTTTTGCGCTTCCGTCTGACAGATCGGTCGATTCGATTTTCGAGCGGCTGACATATCTGCAATTGCCGATTGATTCTCCGAAAACGTTGATATCCCTGACTTTTTCGAGTCCGTTCAGCAACTCTGATATGCTGCCGATAACCTCGCTTCTCAGCCAATGATTCTTGTCGAGAGAGGTAAGCCACGCAGGCAGATCGATTTTGATTTCCTTGATCGGAAATTCAAAGAGAATGTTTGAAAGAATATCCGTGATCTCGCTTTGCCCGAGCTCAAGGCAGTTGACGGGAATTACCTTGACACCGTATTTTTTCGTCAGATCGGCAGCAAGACTGCGTGCCGCTTCCGACATCGGATCTTTGCAGTTGAGAAGAGTGATGAACGGTTTTTTGAGTTCGGTCAGCTCGGATATTACCCTTGCTTCGGCTTCCTCGTATTCCTCTCTCGGAATGTCGCTGATGGAGCCGTCGGTCGTTACGACAAGTCCGATCGTCGAATGCTCGGTAATGACCTTTTTGGTTCCGATTTCTGCCGCCATGTTGAACGGTATCTCCTCCTCAAACCATGGAGTTTTGACCATTCTCGGGTTTTCTCCCTCAATGTAACCGAGCGCAGACGGAACGATATATCCCACGCAGTCGATCATGCGTACCTTCATTCTTGCATTAGAAGGCAGAGATATCTCGACCGCATCCTCGGGAATGAATTTCGGTTCCGTTGTCATGATCGTTCTGCCCGATGATGACTGCGGCATTTCGTCGTTTGCCCGCTCCCGCCTTGAAATATCGGAGATGTTCGGCAGAACCATGTTTTCCATGAATTTCTTGATGAATGTTGATTTTCCTGTTCTGACGGGGCCGACAACGCCGATATAAATATCTCCTCCCGTTCTTGCGGAGATATCGCCGTAGATGCTTGAATTTGTCATTTCTGTTCCTCCGAATCCGTTTTTGCTTGGTAAAGCTTATGCGTAAACGGGACAATGTATGACAAGTATATAAAAAACGGAATTGCTCCGCTCAATGCGAAATAATTCCGTTTCATTTGTTTTGATTATTTGGAATATTCGGCTGCCTTTGCGGTTGCAAGCTTGTCGCACCGCTCGTTTTCGGGATGCCCCGCATGCCCCTTGACCCAGATGATCTTGTATTCGTGTTTTCTTATTTCTGTCAGAAGTGACTGCCACAGATCGGGATTGAGAACGGGCTTTTTGTCAGCCTTCTTCCAGCCGTTTCTGACCCAGCCCCATATCCAGCCCTGAAGGAAAGCGTCGGCAACATATTTTGAATCGGTGTAAATTGTGATGTCGCATTTTTCCTTGAGCTTTTTCAGAGCCTCGATAACGGCGGTCAGCTCCATGCGGTTGTTTGTTGTTTCGCTCTCTCCGCCGCAGAGCTCAAGCTCATGGCTTCCGTAACGAAGGATCGCTCCCCAGCCGCCTGCACCCGGATTACCCGAGCATGCACCGTCTGTAAATATATCAACTTTTTTAAGTTCAGCCATATAATCTCTCCGAAAATCATTGATTTTTATATTTTATCATCTTCAGTTTTAAATTACAAGAGATATTTGTTTTATTTTCATTTCATCAGTCAATACTAAAATCCGAAAGGACTGATGACAATGAACGCAGTTATTATGGCAGGCGGAGAGGGGAGCCGTCTTCGGCCTCTGACCTGCACTATCCCGAAACCGATGGCAAGGCTTCTCGGCAAACCGATAATCGAATATATTTTTGAAGCTCTTATTGCAAGCGGTGTCGGACATTCCTGTGTTACTCTCGGCTATCTTCCGCATATCATTGAAAAAGAGTACGGTAAAAAATATAAATCCATGTCGCTCGATTTTTTTCGGGAGGATGAGCCTCTCGGAACGGCGGGAAGCGTTCGTGCCGCTGCAAAAGATTTCAAAGAGCCTTTTATAGTTGTCAGCGGCGATGCCCTTTGCGATTTCGATTTTTCAAAGATAATGGATTATCATAAAGCAAGCGGAGCAAAAATAACGATCGTTGCAACGGCAAAAAAAGATCCGAGAGAATACGGTGTTGTAAAAGTCGGCAGAGAAAACAGAGTTCTCGGCTTTATCGAAAAACCGTCATGGTCGCAGGCGGTCAGCAATCTTGCCAATACGGGTGTATATATCGTTAATCCCGAATGTCTTGAGCTGATCCCGAGAGGACGAAGCTATGATTTTGCACGGGATCTTTTTCCTTTGATGCTCGAAAGAGATATGCCGATTTATTGCTATAATACGGCGGATTATTGGTGCGATATCGGCAATATCGGTGCTTATATGGAGTGCCAGAGGGATATTTTTGACGGCAGAATGAAAAGCTATGCATCGAAAACTGCACAGGGAATTTTCTCCTCTTCGGAGCTTCCTGAGGGGGATTACAGCATCGTTCCGCCCGTCTATATCGGAGATAATGCCGAGATATCCGAAGGGGCTGTTATCGGCCCGTATGCGGTTGTCGATGATAATTCTTTTATCGGCAAAAACGCAAAGGTCAGATATTCAACCGTTCTCGAAAACGCTTGGCTTGCAAGGGATTCGGCTGTTACGGGAGCTCTTGTGTGCTCAGGTGCGGCATTGAAAAACGGAGCTTCCATGTTTGAAAACAGCGTTGCGGGTTCGGGCTCCGTTATCGGAGAAAATGCGAGTGTCAGACAGAATGTACTCGTCTGGCCCGGCAAGGTTATCGGCAGTGAATCGAATGTTGCGGATAATGTGAAATACGGCAACATTCCGTCGGGAATACTTGACGATAAGGGTATCGGTCCCGACTCGGGAACAAGACTGAATGCGGAAACCTGCGTCAGACTCGGAGCGGCGATAGGCTCAACGAGAAACGGTAAAAAATGCGGTATTGCAACCGACGGCTCAAAAACCGCACAGGCGCTGAAATATGCTGTCGTTTCGGGTGCGCTCTGTTCGGGTGCAAGCATATGGGATTTCGGCGAATGCTTTGAATCCCAGCTCAATTTTCTCATCAATTTCTGTAATCTTGGAGCAGGAATTTTTATCTGCGGTAATGAAAAAAGAGAAATAAGAATATGCGGCGAGGGCGGACTTTCAATTCCGAGATTCTTTGAAAGAAGCATTGAATCCTTTATGAATAAAGGAGAATTCCATGAAACCGACGAAGACGGAATGCGGGAGAAAAACGATGTTGAGGCGGTGAAGCTGATTTATAAGCAGGAGCTTCTCCGTCAGGCACCGTACGGACTTATCGGCATTTCAGCATCTGTTGTCAGCGAAAATTCCGAAATAGGGAAAACTCTCAACTCTGTTCTGAGCAAGCTCGGGTGCGGCAAAAACGGAAACATCGTTTTCAGTATATCTCCTTCGGGAACGGAAGCAAGCGTTGAGATCGGCGGCAAAGCCTACGGTTATGAAAAGCTTCTTGCCGTGTGCTGTCTGAATGAAATGAGAAAGGGGAGAGATATCGCCGTTCCCTACGATGCGCCGGGCTTTCTCGATGCGCTTGCGAGCGATTGCGGAAAGCGTGTCTACCGTTATCTTTCAACCCCTGCCGACAATTCCGATTCGGCAGCACGCCGCCTTGCGGCAAAGCAGATCTTTGTCAGAGACGGGCTTTTTCTGGCTGTAAAGTTTCTGTCAGCCGTAAAAGAACGGGAATGCTCACCCGAAGAGCTTTTTGACGAGCTTCCCGAAAAATATATCATCAGAAAATCTGTTTCGATCGGCTTTTCTCCCGCCGATCTTGCAGGGCTTGTCGGCGAGGAAAATATCAGTCTTTCCAACGATTTTGAGGGAATTAAGCTCGTTCGGAAGAACGGAAAGCTTCTGATAGTTCCCGAAAGAAACGGCTCAAAGGTCAGACTGCTTGCGGAAGCCGACACAATGGAGGCTGCAAATGAGCTTTGCATATCTTTTGAGGAATTGTTAAATAATACTAAATAATAGCGGAATTACTTGACAATATTATAAAATAATTATATTATATAATGAGGTCAGTCTTGGCTGACCTTATACATAGAATTCAGCGATTTTAGAATAAATTGATTAATTGAACAGGAGTTTATATGTCTAAAAAGAATACAAATACCAAAGAAAAAAAGGCTGATTATCAGCCTGACAACGAAAAAAATCAGAATCAGAAAAAAGCTCAGGCAAAGGGCTTTCAGTATAAAAAGAATGCCAAGCATTCCTTCAAGCAGAGAAACGGTTCTGCAAAGAAATACAGAAAGCCTGTAAACGAAACACCCGTTCGCATAGCTTTTCTCGGCGGTCTGAACGAGGTCGGCAAGAACATGACACTTTATGAATATAAAGATGAAATGTTCCTTGTTGACTGCGGACTTGCATTCCCCGATCCCGATATGCTTGGCGTTGACCTTGTTATTCCCGATTTTTCGTATGTAGAGAAGAATGCGGATAAGATCAAGGGCATTATCATTACTCACGGTCACGAGGATCATATCGGCGGTCTTGCTTATCTTCTCAAAACGGTCAATGTTCCCGTTTACGGCACAAAGCTTACCATCGGTCTTATTCAGGGTAAGCTCAAGGAGCACGGCATTCTCAGCAGTGCGAAGCTCAACGAGGTTGCACCCGGAGATGTTGTTAATTTTAATGAGTTCAGCGTTGAGATGATCCATGTGAACCATTCTATTCCTGATGCGATCGCTCTTGCGATCAAGTGCGGTGCGGGAACAATCATCCAGACGGGTGACTTCAAGATCGACAGCACACCGATCGACGGCGGCATGATCGACCTTTCGAGATTTGCTCAGCTCGGCGACGAGGGAGTTCTTGCTCTTCTTTCCGATTCGACAAATGCCGAAAGACCCGGATATACCGAAAGTGAGCGTAAGGTCGGCGAATCGTTCGATGTTCTTTTCAGAAAGGCAGGCAAGAGCCGAATTATCGTTGCGACCTTCGCATCGAATATCCACAGAGTCCAGCAGATAATCAATGTTGCGGCTTCTCTCGGAAGAAAAGTTGCGATCATGGGCAGGAGTCTTGAGAATGTTGTCAATATCAGCGCTCAGCTCGGTTATCTCAACATTCCCGATAATGTTCTTATCAATGCCGATCTGATTAATAAATATCCTGCTGACAGCCTTGTCATCATAACAACGGGCAGTCAGGGTGAACCGATGTCGGCTCTTTCGAGAATGGCTTTCTCAGACCACAGAAAGGTCGAGATCTGCCCCAACGACTATGTCATTATTTCCGCAACTCCCATTCCCGGAAATGAAAAGACCGTCGGCAGAGTTGTCAATGAGCTTCTCAAGCTCGGTGCCGAGGTCATTTACGAAAAGATGTACGATGTCCATGTTTCGGGACACGCATGTCAGGAAGAGCTCAAGCTCATCATGGGACTTGTCAAGCCCCGTTATTTCATTCCCGTTCACGGTGAACAGAAGCATCTGCGTAAGCATGCCATGCTTGCCGAGGGAATGGGAATCCCCACGGAGAATATCTTCATAGCCGATAACGGTTATGTTGCCGAAATGACAAGCAGCTCGATCAAGAGTGCCGCTCCCGTACCTGCAGGCAGGATCTTTGTTGACGGCTACGGCGTGGGAGATGTCGGAAGCGTTGTTCTTCGTGACAGGAAGCATCTCGGTCAGGACGGTATTATCGTTGTAACCGCATCGCTTGATTATGAAACGGGTCAGCTTATCGCAGGTCCCGAGGTCGTTTCCAGAGGCTTTGTCTATGTTAAGGAAGCCGAGGAGCTTATAGAACAAGCAAGAAAGATAGCCGAAAAATCTCTCGAAAACTGTTATTACAGCAATATCAGCGATATCAACGCTATCAAGGGCAAGCTCAGGGATGCCGTTTCGCATTTTGTTTATGAGCAGACCAAGCGCAGCCCGATGATTCTTCCGATAATTATGGAGGTATAAATGAAACTCAAAGGTTTTTGGTATGATAAGCTCGTCATATGCCTTCTTGCCGTTTTTGTTGCGGCGTTTATCGGCATAACGGCTTTTATTGAACCGAAAATTGCTCTGTGTGAGCTTGCGGCGGCGTTTATAATTTTTGCCGTTGCGGTTTACAGGATATATTCAGCCCGATTCCGATATAAAAAGTTTATGGAAAGCGTTTCCGAAAAGCTTGATTTTTCTCAGGCGGATGTTCTTTCTTCTTATCCGTTTCCCGTTGCGGTGATCGATCCGCAGGGCTACATAGGCTGGTGCAACGGATATTTCATCAATCAGATATCGGGCGGCGAGCTTTCGGCGGGAACTCCCGTTGAAAACTATACAAACGGCAAATCCTTCGTGGATATCAATACCGAAAAGGAATTTATCGTTCAGATAAAAGAGCGTTTTTATTCTGTTTATTCGTGCTCGTATGAACTGAACGGCGAAAGCTTCAGCGTTCTTTACTATCTTGATATCACAACGCTTCGCAGACATGAGCTCGAGCTTTTCAACAGCCGTCCCTATGCTCTTGTTATCGAGCTTGATAATATGGGCTTTTCCCGTTCCGAATTAAGGGACAGCGAGAGAGCCGAAATCATAAGCCGCATTGAGGCGGAGCTTGAAAAATGGGCGGAATCCCATAACAGCGTTCTGAAAAAGGTCGGCGGAGAAAGATATCTGATTTTCACCGAAAAGAAAAACTTTCTGAAGATGTATGAAGATAAGTTTGCGATTCTTGAAACGGTGCGCAATCTGACCGTCAATGAGCGTAATGTCGGCGCAACTTTGTCGATAGGCGTTTCCTCGGGCTCGGATATCAGAGAATGTGAATCGGAAGCGAGAAAGGCTCTTGACCTTGCTCTCGGCAGAGGCGGAGATCAGGTTGTTATCAAGCATAAGGATAATTTTGACTTCTTCGGCGGAGTTTCAAAAAGTGCGGAGAAAAAATCAAGGGTTGCCAGCAGACGCACGGGAATCCGTCTTTCGGAGCTGATAAAGTCAAGCAGCAATGTTCTTGTCATGGGGCATGCTTATTCCGACCTTGATGCCGTGGGTGCGGCGGTCGGTATAGCGAGTGCCGCAAGGTCGCTGAATGTTCCCGTTCATATCGTTACCGACAGAAAAAAGACTCTCGCTCTTCCTCTTGTCGAGATGCTTGAGAAAGAAGGCTATGACGATCTTTTTATCGGAGAGGATGCCGCAAACGAGATTCTCGGCGACGATACGTTTGTTATTGTTGTCGATACTCATATTCTTTCGTTTTTTGAGTTTCCCGCAATCTATGAAAGGGCTTCAAAAAAAGCGATAATCGACCATCACAGACGCTCGGTTTCCGAAATCAGCGATATCAGCGTTTTTTCGCATGATCCCGGCGCATCGTCTGCGAGCGAAATGGTGACCGAGATCCTTCAGTATATGGGCAAAGAGGTTGATATTCCAAAGCCCGTAGCTGAGGCTCTTCTCTCGGGCATAATGCTCGATACGAAGAATTTTGTTCTTCGTGCAGGAGTCAGAACCTTTGAGGCGGCGGCGTTCCTCCGCCGTAAAGGAGCGGACACCGTTGCGGTCAAAAAGCTCTTTTCAACTTCGATTGATGTCAACCGGCTCCGCAACAAGGTGATTTACAATGCGGAGAGCTATAAAAACTGTGCGGTATCTGCGGCGGACTTTTCTTCGCCCGATATCAGGATCATAACCTCGCAGGCAGCCGATGAGCTTCTTAATGTTGCCGATATCAAGGCATCATTTGTCATGTTCGAGAGTAACGGAGGCGTCAGCATTTCGGCAAGAAGCCTCGGCGAGATCAATGTTCAGCTTATTATGGAATCTCTCGGCGGAGGCGGTCATCAGACTATGGCAGCGTGCCAGCTCAAGGGATATGATATCCCTTCTGCAAAGTCTGCGCTTTACTCCGCAATCGACGATTTCTTTGTTAAAAATTCATAAGGAGATATAAACATGAAAGTTGTATTAATTCAGGATGTAAAAGGTTTGGGCAAAAAGGGCGAGCTTGTCAACACTTCTGACGGCTACGCAAGAAATTTCCTCTTCCCCAGAAAGCTTGCCATGGAAGCCAATTCTCAGGCGATGAGTGAGCTCAAGAACAGAGAGGCATCCGAAAAGCACCGTATCGACACCGAAATTGCCGCAGCAAAGGCAAACGCCGCAAAGATCGAAGGCAAAACCGTCAAGCTTTCCGCAAAGGCAGGAGCAAACGGCAAGCTCTTCGGCTCGATCACTTCAAAGGATGTTGCCGAAGCAATTTCCAAGGAATACGGTCTGAGCCTTGACAAGCGCAAGGTTGTTGTTGAAGATATCAAGGCATTCGGAACATATCCCGTTGAGGTCAAGCTCTATAACGGAATCAATGCTTCCATGTATGTCAGAGTAGGCGAATAATTATCCGAACGGAGAATCAGAATGGCAGAAAACAGCATTCTTTCATTTGACAATATCAGCATGCCTTTCAGCCTTGAAGCGGAGCAGGCTGTTCTCGGAAGCATTCTTGTTGATTCGGCGTGCCTTTCGCAGGCGGCAGTTTACATAAACCCCGAATCCTTCTATCTTCCTCAGCATCAGGCGATTTTCTCGGCGATGCTTCTTGCTGACAGCACAGGCTCGAAGATCGACCCTCTTATCATTCTTCAGCAGCTCGTTTCGCAGGGAGTCTATGACAGCGCATCGGGCAAGAACTATCTTTTTGAGCTTGCTCAGATGGTTCCGTCGACTGCGAATGTTGAGATGTATGCGAAGATAGTCAGAGAAAAGTTTTATATCCGAACTCTTATCAATATTTCGAGCGAAACGATCGAAATGGCGGTTGCTCAGGAGGAAACGGCAGACACTCTGCTTGATAACGCCGAGCAGAAAATTTATAATATCCGTCAGGGCAAGACCTCAAACGCACCATCAAAGCTCCGAGATATCATCGTCAACGATGTTTATGACCGTCTTCAGAAGCTGACGGGTGAGGATAAGGATTTATATAAGGGCTTCACAACGGGCTTTGCAGACCTTGATAAGATTCTTACGGGTCTTAACCGCTCCGACCTCATTCTTATCGGTGCCCGTCCTGCGATGGGTAAAACAAGCTTTGCGCTCAACCTTGCAAGAAATGTTGCCGCTGTCGGCAAGAGAAAGGTTCTTTTCTTCTCTCTTGAAATGACCAAGGAACAGCTTGCCATGCGTGTTCTCGGCACAGAGGCAAGAGTTTCGAGCATGAAGATGAGAAACGGTCAGATCTCCGGCGAGGAATGGGTGAAGCTCGGAAACGCAACGAGCGCACTCAATGACTGTGAGCTCTATTTTGACGACACCTCTACGATCACCGTTCCCGAAATGAAGGCAAAGATCAGACGCCTCGGCGGAGTGGAATGCGTCATCATTGACTATCTCGGTCTTATCAAGGGAAGCACCCGAAGCGAAAACCGTGTTCAGGAGGTCAGTGAGATCACGAGAGGACTCAAGATGATGGCTAAGGACCTCAACATCCCCATTGTCTGCTGTGCACAGCTTTCGAGAGGTACAGAAGGCAGAGGAAAATCGCATAAGCCTCAGCTTGCCGACCTTCGTGAATCCGGTTCTATCGAGCAGGATGCAGATATCGTTATGATGCTTTACCGTCCCGATTATTATAAAGGTGAAAAACAGGACGAGGATGTATCCGAGCAGCAGGCGAACATAAATACCGTTGAGGTTATTGTTGCCAAGAACAGACACGGCGAAACCGGTACTGTCGAATTTGCATGGGACGGCGAGCATACTCTGTTCCTTGCTCTTGAGAAGAATTACGATGATTGATAAAGTAATTTCAACGATCAGAAAATATAATATGTTAAACAGCGGCGATGTCGTTTATGCCGCCGTTTCAGGCGGAAGCGACTCGATGGCAATGCTTCACATTCTGAACCGTATCAGAAATGACTTCCGTTTTGAACTCAGAGCGGTTCATGTCAATCACGGAATCAGAGGCGGAGATGCGGATTCCGACGAGCTCTTTGTTGAAGATTACTGCAAAAGCATCGGTGTTCCGATTTCCGTTCTGAGAGCGGATGTTGTCGGCGAAGCCGAAAGGCTCGGACTCGGTCTTGAAGAAACGGGAAGAAAGATCCGATATGAATATTTTTCTTCTCTCGGGAACGGTTCTCTTATTGCGACGGCGCATAATCTGACTGACCGTGCCGAAACCTTCCTTTTTAATTTTGCGAGGGGAAGCACTCTCAGAGGACTCGGCTCGATTCCTCCCGTCAGAGAAAATTTCATCAGACCGCTGATCGACTGTTCAAAGGATGAAATTGAAGAGTATTGCAGGAGCAATAAAATTCCGTTTGTGACTGACTCGACAAATTCCGATGTCACTTATTCGAGAAACAGAATCAGGCACAATGTTCTCACCGAGCTGAGAAAGATCAATCCGTCTTTTGAGGCTTCGGCTCTGAGATGCATTGAAGCTCTCAGAGAGGACGAGGCTTTTCTTTCCGAATCGGCGGAGAGACTCGTTTGCGACTGTGCTTGCGAAAAATCATACAGAGCCGATGTTCTTATGTCTGCACCGCTTCCGCTGAGAAAGCGTGCGGTTATAAAAATTATTGAAAAGGCTTTCGGCGTAACTCCCGAAAACAAAGCTGTCGATGAAATCTGCCGTATCCTTGAATGCGGCGGAAGCAGACAGATCAATTCGGGAATTGTTGTTCGGGTCAGGGGAGGCTTTCTTGAATTTCCCGAAGAAACAATGCCCCGAAACGGCGTGCATGATCTGACGGAAGGGGTTATTCATGCAGGCAACGCCGAAATAACCGTTTCATTCATTAACATTGACGAAACAAATTCTTTACAGAATATTTCAAATAAATACTCAATCTGTTGTTTTGATTATGATAAAATAATCGGAAAAGCGGTTTTCAGAAGCCGTGCGGCAGGGGATAAGATAACCCTGAAAAAACGCCGGTGTACCAAAACTCTGAAAAAGCTTTTTAATGAGCTTTCCGTTGCTCCCGAAATTAGGGATTCGGTTATTGTTCTTGCGGATGATGAGGGAGTTGTTTTTGCCGAGGGAATCGGTGTTGATGCCCGTTGCGAAATCGGTCCGCAAACCCGCAGAGCGGTGAAAATCGAAATCAGCAGAAGATCTTGAAAGGATTTTGAAAATGCTCAGGGATATTGAAAAAGTATATTACAGCGAGGAAACTCTCAGAGAGATCGTCAGAAAGCTCGGAAAGCAGATAAGTGAGGATTATAAGGACAAAAATCTTCTTCTTGTCAGCGTTCTCAAAGGCTCTGTCATTTTTATGGCTGACCTTATGAGAGAGATCACCGTGCCTTGTGAGATCGATTTTATGTGCGTTTCGAGCTATCAGAGCGGCACGACCTCTTCGGGTGCCGTCAAGATCGTCAAGGATCTTGACATCAATCTTGAGGGCAAGGATGTTCTTATCGTCGAGGATATTCTCGACTCGGGCAGAACTCTCAGCTATCTCAAATCGGTTCTTCTGACAAGAAATCCGAAAAGCTTCAGGATCTGCACTCTTCTCGATAAACCCGAAAGAAGAGTTGTTCCCGATCTTGTTGCTGATTATTCGGGTGCGGAAGTCCCCGACGAATTTGTTGTCGGTTACGGTCTTGATTATGATGAAAAATACAGAAATCTTCCTTATATCGGCATTTTGAAAAGAGAAGTATATTCCGACTGAAGGGGAAAGATAAAGTAAGGAGTGGTTGCAGTTTGAATACAAAAAACAATAAGTCGGGGAAGGATATGAAAAAGAAGCTTCTGACGCTTCTTCCTTATATTCTTATTCCCGTTATGATCATCTCGGGCATAACGCTTTATGCAGGCACGCAGAAGAAGGAAAAGCTTGAATATTATCAGGTTGTTTCTCTTTTTGATGAGTTCAAGGTTACCGAATACAGCCTCAATCTCAGCAGCGGTGCTCTGACATATAAGGTGAAGGACGATCCTCAGGTTAAAACCTACACCGTGCCCAATGTCAATCTTTTCATCGAAGATGTTCATGAGGACATTATGGAATATAACCGTCAGCATAAGGATTCGATGATAAAGGCAAAATATGTCAGCGGTTCTTCGGGAAAGTGGATCGCCAATATCTTCCCGTCGCTTCTGCTTTTGCTTGCTATGGGTGCATTCACATTTGTTATGTTCAAGCGCATGAGTCAGACCATGAACAACGAAAACAACAGAACGATGAGCTTCGGTAAGGCAAGGGTCAAGCAGGCTAAGGATGAAAAGAGAAAAACAACCTTTGCCGATGTTGCCGGTGCGGACGAAGAAAAGGAAGAGCTGACCGAGATCGTTGAGTTCCTCAAGGATACATCGAAGTTTGATGCTCTCGGTGCAAGAATCCCCAAGGGTGTTCTTCTTGTAGGCCCTCCCGGTACGGGTAAAACTCTTCTCGCAAGAGCTGTTGCAGGCGAAGCAAACGCACCCTTCTTCTCGATCTCAGGCTCCGATTTTGTTGAAATGTATGTCGGTGTCGGTGCATCAAGAGTCCGTGATCTTTTCGATCAGGCAAAGAAAAACTCTCCCTCGATCATTTTTATCGATGAGATCGATGCAGTCGGCCGTCACAGAGGTGCAGGCATGGGCGGCGGACACGATGAAAGAGAGCAGACTCTCAACCAGCTTCTTGTTGAAATGGACGGCTTCGGTGCAAATGAAGGCGTTATTGTTATCGCTGCCACAAACCGTCCCGATATTCTTGACCCCGCTCTTCTCAGACCGGGCAGATTTGACCGCCAGATAACCGTCAATTATCCCGATACCAAGGGCAGAGAGGAAATTCTTAAGGTTCACGCAAAGGGTAAGCCCATCGGTCCCGATGTTGACCTCAAGAGCGTTGCTCACGCAACCGTCGGCTATACGGGCGCTGACCTTGAAAATCTTCTCAACGAAGCTGCTCTTCTTGCTGCGAGAAGAAGCAAGAAGGCTATCACAATGGAAGAAATTGACGAAGCCGCACTCAAGGTTGAGGTCGGTACTGAAAAGAAATCCAACAGAATGAATGAAAAAGCGAAGAAGCTGACTGCTTATCATGAGGCAGGTCACGCCGTTTCAAGCTTTTATCTTGAAAACAAGGATCCCGTTCATCAGATTTCTATTATTCCCAGAGGTCTTGCAGGCGGTTATACTCTCTACAGACCGACCGAGGATAAGACCTACACAACGAAGAATGACATGCTCGATAAGCTTGTCAGCCTTCTCGGCGGCCGTGTTGCCGAAGCTCTTGTTCTCGGCGATATTTCAACGGGTGCATCGAACGATATTCAGAGAGCAACCGAGATCGCCAGAAACATGATAACGAAGTACGGCATGAGCGAAAAGCTCGGTCCCATCGCTTTCACGAGCGAGGATAACGAAGTTTTCCTGGGAAAAAATTATTCTCAGGTCAGAAATTATTCTGAGAGCGTTGCCGCTGAGATCGATGCCGAGGTTGAGAGGATCATCACCGATGCTTATAAGAGAACCGAATCGATCCTCACCGAGCATATGGATAAGCTTCATCTTATCGCAAAAGAGCTTTTCCTCAACGAAAAGATGAGCGGCGAAGATTTTATAAAGCTTATGGAAGGCTTTGCGGATACAGCCGAAACATCAGACGATACCGCATCCGAAGAATAATTATATAATGTAATTATAAAGCACCGATGTTCGTAATGAGCATCGGTGCTTTTGCTGAAATCAAAAGGGGATGTGCCGAGCGGTACATCCCCGAATGTTTTTTATTTAAGATTTGAGAGAGTTTCCATGACATAGTTGCCGAACTCTTCGCAGGTTGCGCCGTCGGCTCTGCCGGTGATATGAAGCTTTTTTTCTTCATACATGCAGATGTCAAGGGCTCTTTCGAGCTTGTCAGCCTCAGCCTGCTTGCCGATATGAGAAAGAAGCATAACTGCCGCTCTGAGCATTGAGCAGGGATCTGCATACTGACCTCTGCCTTCTCTCATCATTCTGGGAGCCGAGCCGTGGATAGCTTCAAACATGGCGTATTTCTTGCCGATGTTTGCGCTTCCCGCAGTACCTACGCCGCCCTGGAATTCAGCAGCCTCGTCGGTAATGATATCGCCGTAAAGGTTGGGAAGAACGAAAACCTTGAAATCGGTTCTTCTTTTCTTATCGATGAGCTTTGCGGTTGTGATATCGATATACCATTCGTCGGTCGTGATCTCGGGATATTCCTTGCCGACTTCTTTGCAGAGGTTGAGGAACTTTCCGTCGGTTGTCTTGATAACATTGGCCTTCTGGATGATAGAAACTCTGTTCTTGCCGTTTCTTCTTGCGTAGTCATAAGCAAGCCTTGCGATTCTCTGAGTGCCCTCGGTCGTTGTGACAACGAAGTCCATGGCAAGGTCATCTGTAACATTGATGCCCTTTGAGCCGACGGCATATGCGCCTTCCGTATTCTCTCTGAAGAAAGTCCAGTCAATTCCTTCCTCGGGAACTTTAACGGGACGGAGGTTGCAGAAGAGATCGAGAGCCTTTCTCATAGCAACATTTGCGCTTTCGATATTCGGCCAGGGATCGCCTGCCTGAGGAGTTGTTGTGGGACCTTTAAGGATAACGGGGCATTTCTTGAGCTCTTCAAGAACATCATCGGGAATTGCCTTGTTGACGGCAACTCTGTTTTCGATCGTCAGACCGTCGATAGTCCTGAATTCAATCTTGCCTGCGTCAACATCGTCTTTGAGAAGGAAAGCGAGAACTCTTGCGGCTTCGTTTGTGATGATGGGACCTATGCCGTCGCCGCCGCAAACGCCGATCGTGAGCTTTTCGAGATTAGCGAAATCAACGAAATCGCCCTGCTTTTTTATTTCTTCGCTTCTTGCATCCTGCTCTCTGATAAGAGCTTCAAACTTTGCAAGAGCTTCCTGAATCTGAATTTCAGTCATTTTTATCTCTCCTTATTTTGCAGAAATCTTTGTGTAGTTGAGAAGTCCGCCTGCGAGGATCATAGCGGTCTGTCTGTCTGAATAATCATAGCTGAGCTTGTATTCTTCACCCTTTGTGAGGTTCTTCAGAGTAACCTCTGTGCCGTTTTCAATGCTTGCTCTGATGCCTTCGAGTGCGAGCATATCGTCTGTGTCGATCTTGTCATAATCATCCGCATTTGCGAAGGTGAAGGGCATGATGCCTGCGTTGATGAGGTTTGCACAGTGGATTCTTGCGAAGGATTTTGCGATAACAGCCTTGATTCCGAGATAGAGCGGAACAAGAGCCGCATGCTCTCTCGATGAACCCTGACCGTAGTTTGCGCCGCCGATGATGAAGCCCTTGCCTGCCGCCTTGCATCTTTCTGCAAACTTCTCGTCGCACTGCTTGAAGCAGAAGTTCGAGAGATAGGGGATATTTGAGCGGTAGGGGAGAATCTTTGCGCCTGCGGGCATAATGTGGTCGGTTGTGATGTTGTCGCCGACCTTGAGGATTGCGGGAGCTTCAATGCTTTCGGGAAGCTCAACGCTTGTGGGGAAGGGCTTGATGTTGGGACCGTATTTGATCTCAACGCCGTCCATCTCTTCAACCGTTGCGGGTTTTTCGATGAGATTGTCGTTGATAATGAATCTTTCGGGAAGGCTGATTTCAGGCATTTCTCCGAGTGTTCTCGGGTCAGTGAGAACGCCGGTTATTGCCGATGCTGCGGCAACCTCGGGGCTGACGAGATAGATTCCTGCGTCTGCTGTGCCCGAACGGCCTTCAAAGTTTCTGTTGAAGGTTCTGAGCGAAACGCCCTGCGACTGGGGTGACTGTCCCATACCGATGCAGGGACCGCAAGCGCATTCGAGAAGTCTTGCACCTGCACCGAGAATATCGGAAAGAGCACCGTTGAGGGAGAGCATATTGAGAACCTGCATTGAGCCGGGGGAGATCGTAAGGCTCACATTGGGAGCGATCTTCTTGCCCTTGAGAATTGCGGCAACCTTGAGAAGGTCGAGAAGAGAGGAGTTTGTGCATGAGCCGATGCATACCTGGCTGATCTCAATTTCGCCGATATCCTTGACCTTTTTTACATTGTCGGGCATATGGGGCATTGCCGCCATGGGCTCGAGAGCTGAAAGGTCGATGTCGATGATTTCATCGTAAACTGCATCCTCGTCGCTCTTGAGCTCTGTCCAGTCTTCTTCTCTGCCCTGAGCTTTGAGGAATTCTTTTGTAATTTCGTCTGAGGGGAAAACGGAGGTCGTTGCGCCAAGCTCAGCACCCATGTTGGTGATCGTAGCTCTTTCGGGAACGGAAAGAGTTTTAACACCTTCGCCGCCGTATTCGATGATTTTGCCCACGCCGCCCTTGACACTCATGATGCGGAGAACTTCGAGGATGATGTCCTTTGCGCTGACCCAGGGGGAGAGCTTGCCCGAAAGACGGACAAGAGTCATCTTGGGCATTGTTGTGTAATATGTACCGCCACCCATGGCAACCGCAACATCAAGACCGCCTGCGCCGATTGCAAGCATGCCGATGCCGCCGCCCGTGGGAGTGTGGCTGTCCGAGCCGATAAGGGTTTTGCCGGGCTTGCCGAAGCGTTCAAGATGAAGCTGATGGCAGATGCCGTTGCCGGGCTTTGAATAGAGCAGACCTCTTTTCTTTGCAACGCTCTGAATGAATCTGTGGTCATCGGCGTTTTCAAAGCCTGTCTGAAGGGTATTATGGTCAATGTAAGCAACCGAAAGCTCCGTGCGTACTCTTTCAACGCCCATAGCCTCGAATTCAAGATAAGCCATTGTGCCCGTTGCGTCCTGAGTGAGAGTCTGGTCGATTCTGATTCCGACCTCTGTGCCTGCGATCATTTCGCCGCTGACGAGATGGCTTTTTATGAGTTTTTGTCCGATTGTGTAACCCATGCCGTTACCTCCGAGTTATAAAATATATACCTTAGAATTGTATTGCAACCGAAACGGTTTGTCAAGTGTTAAATATTATAATAAAGGAATTCTGACCGTGTTTTTTTCAAGCAGCTCAACGGGATGATAGGAGAGCTTCGATTTTCTCAGACCTTCATCTCCGCAGTCCTCCTCACGGTTGACGAATTTCACCTCGTCGCCCGAGGCGAATTCCCTGAGGAAGCTGTTGGTCAGCATCTGATAAGCTCCGTGGAATGAAACATCGGCTTTTTCAATATGAACGAAAAGAGTATCTCCGATTATCTCACCGAAGGAATAGCCGACGATCTTATCTCCGACAGTCAGAAAGCCTCCGGGCATTCTGTATTTCTCATGGTTTTTCAGAACATCGATGCAGATCTCAAGCTCCTGCATTGCGCTTTCGTCTTTTTCGGAATTGAATGAAAATCTCTCGGTGAATTCAACCAGAGCACCTATGTCGGAATCCGTTATCGGTCTGAATGAATAATCGGGATAAAGCTTTTTGAACTTGTTGATATGGTTTCTCTGAGTGCCGTATTTTCTTCCTGCAAGAAGAAGCATCGGCTCTTTTTCGTAGAGATAGTCGAACCAATCCCTGTCTGCCGTGACGGTGCAGTCGGGATATTTTTCCTTGATTATCGGAAGCTCGTTTTTGTTGACATTGCAGACCGTCATGGGTATTCCGTTTTCTCTGCAATGCTTTTCAAGAAGGTCGAGCATTCCTACAACATTTTTTCCGACGGGAAAAGTGAAGCATGTCCCGTTTGTGAAGTTGGAAGAAAAAATGATCGTTCCGTCATGAATGCAATAGCTGTTTTCATAGTAATCACGCCACATCACGGTAGCGGCTGTCGAGCGGTCGCATTGCCTTGAAGGATAGCTCTGATAATATGCGTTGATAATATCAAAATCCTCATAAGAAACTTTTTTGAATTCCATTGTTTTATACCTCTTTCCGATTTGAAATTATACCATCACTTGTGTCGATTGTAAATAAGTTACGCTTCATTTTGGATAAAGTGTCAAATTTATGTTGCATATCTCAAAATCTTCTGTTATAGTTATTGTATAAATTTTTAGGAGAAATGCTATGTTGAAGCCGTATAAACTCAAAGACCATATCTGCAGATTCTGCAAATTGTTTTCTCTTGACGATCCCGCCGTTCCCAAGGCTTTGTTTGAAGCCGAGGCGATCAAGCCCGATCTTACGGGATTCCCTTATCCTCTTCCTTCAAAGAAAGGGGACTATACCTGCTCGGCAAAAACGGGTGAGGTTCTCTGGTTCGGCGCATCGAACGGTCTTACCCGATACGATGAAAGAGAAGAAAGATACGAAGATAAGATAATGTATTTCAGTGCGGACAGAGATTTGCCTGACAACAATGTCAGGGCTCTTCTTCCCGATGGAGAAAATCTCTGGGTTCTCACCGAAAAGGGCGCCACATATATTGAAATGCGTCTTGTCAGCGCCGAAGAAAAAGCGGATATTCTCCGTGCCGAAAGCGAAAAATATGTTGACAGACGAGGAATGAAAACTCAGAAATATCTCACCGAGGGCAGAAATCTTGACAGTATTCTGCCTTACGGACATTCGGATAATGACGGATGCTTTACCGCAACCTATGCAATGGGTGAGATTTACAGATACGCTGTCTATAAGCGTGAAAAAGGTCCCGATCATCCCGATACGGTAACGGCACGAAAATATGCAACGAGAGCGGCAGAGGCAACTCTTCTTCTCATGCATATTTCGGGCAGAGGTGACGGCTTCGTTGCCAGAACATATCTTTGCCCCGACGAACCCGTTCCCGATGACGGTATTTTCTTCCGCAAGCAGGGCGATACCGCAGTCTGCCTTGAAACAACAAATTCAAAGGAATGGGATGTTGTCGGCGCAGAATGCTTCTGCGGTGCGGAAATGCCCGAAAGACTCACGAAGCTCTATACCGACCTCGGTTATTCCCATGACGGCATTGTCTACAAAGCCGATACGAGCAGCGACGAAATATCGACTCATTTCGTTTTCTTCAAGGTCTGCCATGATCTTCTCGGCTGTGACGATCCCGAGCTCGATGAGATCCTTGTTTCAACCTGTAAAAGACTGATGAATCATATCATCGATAACGGATATATTCTGCGTGACTTCACGGGCAGGGCAACCTCATGGGCAAAATGGAACGAGGAATATTTCAATACAGATTTCGGCTATGTTGATGCCTGCCTCAACGCTTCTCAGGTTCTCATGTATCATCTCGTAACGATGGATATCACGGGCGAAGAGGGCAAATGGCGGGAAAGCTATGACTATCTTGTCAACGAAAAGGGCTATGCCGATTACGGCCGCAAGCATTTCGACAGACTTTTCCAGGCTTCGATCTCGGGCGAATTTGATTATCCCGAGGATATCATGTACGGTGACCATATGCTCGCAACCTGCACCTTCTTCGGCCTTTGCACTCTTGAAAAGAACGAGGAGCTTCTCGCAAAATACAGAGAGGGATATAAGAGCTGGAGAAGCTCAATTGCAAGAGAGCATAATCCCGGCTACGATATTCCCTATATGGTTGCTTGCCCCGACAACGATGTGGATATTGAGGCTCTTGCAACATGGCTTTACAGAACGAATGCAAGCCGCCTTGCCGCAGGCGTTTCGCTTATCGGCAGACATGATATTCCCGTTAAAAAGCTTCAGGCGGGAACGGATGAGATTTCCGTTCTTCTTCCTCCCGATGAAAGATTCATTTCCAAATATGACCGCAATCCGTTCGATTATAAGAACGAGGATTCGGGCGGCATAATGTGCGTTGAAAGCGCATATGTTTACGGCTTTGCATATTGGATGGGAAGATATTACGGATTTTTTGAATGAGGTGTAAATAATGAAAAATAAGTTATATGCTGTCGGCAACGCTCATCTCGATCCGATCTGGCTCTGGAGATGGCAGGAGGGCTGCGGCGAGGTGCTTCAGACCTTCCGCTCCGCCGTTGACCGGATCAAGGAATATAAGGGCTTTGTATTTACCTGCTCTTCCGCTTCATATTATAAATGGGTCGAAGAGATCGATCCCGCTCTGTTTGAAGAAATCAGAAAGCTTGTCAAAAAAGGCAAGTGGGTCCCCGTAAACGGCTGGTGGGTTCAGCCCGACTGCAATATGCCCGATGCCGAAAGCTTTGCCCGACAGGCTCTTTACAGTCAGCTTTATTATTACGAAAAATTCGGTAAGATATGCAAAACGGGCTATAATGTCGATTCTTTCGGACACAGCGCAATGCTCCCTCAGCTTCTCAATAAGGGCGGCATGAAATGCTATGTCATGATGCGTCCGGGCAATCACGAGAATTCCGATATGCCCGAAAATCTTTTCTGGTGGGACAGCGCTGACGGCTCGAGAGTTCTGACCTACAGAATTCCCGAGGCATACGGAGCCAGCGGAAAGAAAGATATTGACAGACAGCTTTCTATTGCCGGGGAGCGTGCCGAAAAATCAGGTCACGGCATGATGTTCTTCTTCGGCGTCGGCAATCACGGCGGAGGACCGACAAAGGGCGATATCGAATATCTGAATGAGCTTATGGATGACGGCTATGAAGAGCTTGAATTCTCTTCGCCCGACGAATACTTTGAAGAGGTCTGTGCAGGACAGCTTGATATTCCGAGCTGGAATAACGAGCTTCAGCATCATGCGAGCGGTTGCTATTCCGCAACCTCGATGGTCAAACAGCTTAACAGAAAGGCTGAAAACTGGCTTGCAAGCGCAGAAAAATGGAATTCCGTCGCCGCAAAAATATCCGATCTTCCCGCCGCTACGAAAGCTTTCGGCGATGCATGGAAAGAGGTCTGCTTCAATCAGTTCCATGATATTCTCTGCGGTTGCTCGATCATGGAAGCGTATGACGATGTAAGAGATTCCATGGGCTATGCCATGAGCATTGCCGCAAAGGAAGAAAACAAAGCTCTTCTTAAAATCGCAGGCTTTGTTGACACGTGGCTTGACGGCGTTTCGGATTCCGTTTCCTGCAACGAACGCCATCATTGCAGAAACCTTAATTTCCCCAGACCGATAATCGTTTATAATCCTCTTTCATTTGAGGTTGAGCAGGCTGTCAGGACATATCATCCTTCGGCAAGAGTAACCGACTGCGACGGAAACGATGTTCTTTTCCAGAATGTCCGCTCATCCCGTTCAAACGATTCTCATCTCGATACCGAGTTTATTGCTAAGGTTCCTGCTTTCGGCTATGCGACCTTCTGGCTGTGGCACGCCGATGCACCCGTTGAAAAATTTGAAAAGCCTGCAACCTCACTCAGATGTGACGGTCTTACCGTTGAAAATAAATTCATCAAGGTTACATTCAACGAAAAAACGGGCGGCATTTCAAGTCTTGTCAATAAGGAAGACGGCAAGGAATATCTTGGCTCGGAGTCATGCGTTCCCGTTGTTATCGATAATTCGGAACCCGACACATGGGCTCATAATATTTTCAAGTTTGACAAAACTCTCGGCGAAATGAAGCTCGACTCCATTGAGGTCGTTGAGAACGGCGATGCAAGAATCGTTGTCAGAACGAAGCATGTTTATAACGGCTCGTATCTCAAGCAGGATTTCATTCTTGCCGAATCCGCAAAGATTCTCAGAGTCAAGTGCAAGGCACTCTGGCAGGAGCCTCTGACGATCCTCAAAATGCCCGTTACGGTTTCGGGCTCCAATCCCGTATCTGCCTATGAAATTCCTGCAGGAATCATCAGAAGAAAGTGTGTCGGCGAAGAGGACCCCGCTCTCACCTGGGGCGATGTTTCTGCAGACGGCAAGGGCGTTTCGGTCATCAGCGATTCAAAATACAGCTATGACTGCAACGGAAATACTCTCCGTCTGACTCTTATCAGAAACTGCATTTTTGCCGACCATTATTCAGACAGACCTGCGGCTGATTTCAATTATACCGACGAGGGCATGAACAGATTTGAATATGCTCTTTATCCTCATTCGGGTGAAGCCGAAAACAGCGTGATCCAGCATCAGGCGGCGATGTTCAACAACCGTCTTGTTGCAATTCCCGTCGGATATCACAAGGGTACGATGCCGAAAAAACAGAGCTTTATCAGCATCGATAAGCCGAATGTTTCGATGATGAGCTTCAAATTCTGTGAGGACGGCTCGGGCGATGCTGTTATCAGACTTCGTGAAATGTACGGCAAGCCCGTCAAGACTGCGGTTGTCTGCGATATTCTTGAAGCAGGCTTCTATGCGGACTTCAACCCGTTTGAGATCAAGACCTTCAGAATCGACAAAGAGGGCTATGTCAGAGAAACAAACTTCCTTGAAGGTATTCCTGAATAAAACTTTTACGGAGCGGTTTTTGCCGCTCCGTTTTGACTGTCGATAAAGTCGCTGAAGCATAAACGAAAAATGGAGGATTCTCCTTAGCCTCCTTTGGAAAGGAGGTGGATTTTGGCGAAGCCAAAAGACGGAGGATTGATAAATATTGTTTCGTTTATTTGGCGTTTTTTCTCCCATCGACGTACCTTTGTACGCCTTCGGTCGAAGAAAACGCCATTCAGCTTCCTTTCTCAACAGCCACCAGCTTGTCGAAAAACGTATTTTTCGACAAGCTTACGGAGCGGTTTTTGCCGCTCCGTTTTTGTATAGTTTTACGTTTCTTGTTCAAAATAAAATTTATGCCGATGAATAATCGGACAGCCGCATGAATAACAGTTATTGAAAACCGCATTAAAATGTGGTAAAATTCAATATTACTGAGGTGAATTTTTATGATTGAAAGATTTAACGCAGATGTTGAACCGAAAAAGGTTTTTGAGTATTTTTCTGAAATATCCGATATTCCGAGAGGCTCGGGACATATGGAAAAAATCAGCTCCTATTGCTGTGACTTTGCCCGATCGAGAGGACTTGAATGTTATTCGGACGAAGCTCTGAATGTGGTTATTTGTAAAAACGGTTCGGTTGGCAGAGAAAATGAACCGCCCGTCATTCTTCAGGGGCATCTTGATATGGTCTGGGAGAAAAGATCCGACTGTTCGATCGATTTTGAAAAAGACGGACTTGAGCTTTTGTCAGACGGCGAATATGTTTTTGCAAACGGAACAACGCTCGGAGGCGATGACGGAATTGCCGTAGCCTATTGCCTTGCAATCCTCGATTCCGATGATATCAGCCATCCTCCGCTTGAGGTCGTGTTCACGGTTGATGAGGAAACGGGAATGGACGGTGCGTTGGCTCTCGATGCATCCCGACTCAAAGGAAAAAGAATGATAAACATTGATTCCGAGGACGAGGGGACTCTGTGGATAGGCTGTGCTGGCGGAGCGAGATTTGATGCTTTGTATGAATTTTCTCCCGTTTCGGCAAGCGGTACGGCGTGCGAGATAGTTGTTTCGGGGCTTCACGGCGGTCATTCGGGAGCGGAGATTCATAACGGCTATGCTAATGCAAATGTCGTTATGGGCAGAGTTCTGAAGGAGATTTCAGGGAGCGTTGATTTCTGCCTTGCCTGCATATGCGGCGGAACGATGGATAATGCGATAACCCGTGAGTGCAGAAGCAAGATCATCATTTTAAGCGAAAGCGAAGCTCTGTTCAAGGTTATCAACCGATTGAACTCATCGCTCAGAAAAGAATTCTCAGAAACCGATCCCGATTTTTCTCTTCGTGTCCGTTCATGCAAAAACGAAAAAACCTGCATGAATAAAACAGATACGGAAAGAATCATCGGCATGCTCTGCGATTTTCCGAACGGTGTTGTTTCATGGAGCAAAAGCATTGACGGACTTGTTCAGACCTCTCTGAACCTCGGAACAATAAAAACGGTTGACAATAAAGTTTCGCTTGTTTATCTCGTCAGAAGCTGTGACAATTCCGAAAAAGCTTCTCTTATTGATAAACTTAAAATAACCGCAGAAAAGTACGGAGCTGAATATAAGGTCCACAGCGAATATCCTGCATGGGAAATAAGAGAAGCTTCGGAGCTCCAGAATATTTTCGCCGAAACCTATGAAAAGATGTTCGGCAAAAAAATGACCGTTACGGCAATTCACGCAGGTCTCGAATGCGGACTCTTCTGCGGAAAGATCGACGGACTCGACTGCGTTTCCTTCGGACCCGATATTTTTGATATTCATACTCCCGATGAAAAGCTCAGCATTCCGTCGTGCGCAAGAACGTGGGAATATCTGCTTGCCGTTCTGAAAAACCTTTAATCAATCGGGGGATTCTGATATCGCATATCTTGATGAGTCTGCCGATGCTGAGATAAAAGTTTATCAGCTCGCTCGCATAGAGAATGAAAATATATCCTTTGACCGAATATCTCGGCAGGATAAACCAGACCATAAGAACGCAGAGTGCCGAGTCGATTATGTTATAGCGCATGGACTGTATCTGCTGGTCAAGACCCTTGAGCATGCCGTCGGTGACGGTATCCATATACATTATCGGAACAAGCGGTGCAAGTATTCTTATATACAGCACCGCTTCATCTGTTTTATATATTATATCTGAAATCAACGGAGCGAATATTGCGAGAACAGCTGCGCTTGCACAGGAGTATATCAGCGTTCTTCTGAGGTTTTTTTCAACGCTTCGGCTGATTGCTTTTCTGTCGTTTCTTTCGTGCTTTGCGGCAAGGTCGGGAATCAGAAGGGCAGAAAATGAAGTCAGAACGGCACAGGGATAAAGAAGGATCGGCAGAGCCATTGCGTGAATGTTTCCGTATGCCGATAATGCCGCCGTGCTGTCGGCACCCGATTTTTCAAAGCCTTTGGGTATCAGCAGATGCTCGATCGTCAGCAGAATGCTTCTTGCGCATGTGCCTGCCGCATCGGGAACCGCTATCCTCATAAGCCGTTTGATTCCGATTCTCAGCTTATCTGTTTTCGGGGCAATTTTCAGCTTTTTCAAAGTATAGGACAGCGTGAAAGAAACCGCTTCCGAAGCCGTAATCGATGCAACTATGGCGGCGCACGCAGATTTTACATCAGACGGGTTTATTCGGTTGAGAATAAAGACTGCAACCGCAATTTTTGTTCCCTGCTCGATAAGCTGAATAAATGAATAATGAGTTATGAGATTGCTCGATGTGAAATAACCGCTCAGCGAAGCCGAAACGGCAACGAACGGCAGACTGAAGGCGAGAATCTGCAGGGATTCCGCCGCACGCATATCCGATATCCATAAACGGCTTATCAGTCCCGAAAATGAAAACAAGACCGTGCATACGGCTGTTCCGCAAAACAGAGCATACAGATCAAACATATTCATCGATTTTCTCAGGTCATGCTTCCCGAGCGTGTTGATCTCGACCGTCACCCTCGTGCTTGCAAGCTTTATGCCTGCGCATGAAAATGTGACTGCAAGGGAATAAACGGTCATTATAAGCTGAAAAAGACCTATGCCTGCTGACCCGATCTTTGATGTCAGATAAGCATTGAAGCTGACCGCAACCGACCTCATGAGAAGATTCGTCAATGTCATGATTACGGTGTTTTTCATCAGATTTGTTTTAAAATTCATTTTATCACCCTGCCTTTTCATTAAAAATTTATATTGACATAAAAAGAATATTATGTTAAAATAATACACAATTTAATAGCAAAGGCTGTGAAGGGGAGGGCTCTGTCAGAATGCTCTCAGAGAGTCGGCGGCAGGTGAAAGCCGATGAGCTGAAAACGGATGTTGTAGCCCCTGAGCCGGCGGGAAGAAAATGCTTTGCGTGAGTAGAACCCGCCCGAGAATGCTGCGTGAGTGCATAGGGCTTGTCTGAGCCCAAAGAGCGGCACGGTTTATCGTGCAATTTGAGTGGTACCGCGGGTATGATTTTTTACTCGTCTCATTGATTTTATTAAATCCGTGAGGCGATTTTTTTATTTTTCGCCTCAACAAAGAAAGGACGGTCGTTATGGCAAAAGAACTTGCAACCAAGTATGATCCGAAAAACGTTGAAGACCGAATTTACGATTTTTGGATCAAGGGAAAGTATTTCCACGCAAAGGTAGAAACAGATAAGAAACCCTACACAATCGTTATCCCGCCTCCGAACATTACGGGACAGCTTCATATGGGACACGCTCTCGACAACACTCTTCAGGATATTCTCATCCGCTGGAGAAGAATGCAAGGCTATGATGCTCTCTGGCTTCCCGGAACCGACCATGCTTCTATCGCAACCGAAGCAAAGATCGTTGAAGCTATGAAGGCTGAAGGCATCACAAAGGAGGACCTCGGCAGAGAAGGCTTCCTTAAACGTGCATGGGCATGGAAAGAGCAGTACGGCGGCAGAATCATTGAGCAGCTCAAGAAGATGGGCTCATCCTGCGACTGGGACAGAGAACGCTTCACTCTCGACGAGGGCTGCAGCAAGGCAGTTCTTGAGGTTTTTTGCAGACTTTATGAAAAAGGCCTTATTTACAGAGGCGAAAGAATAATCAACTGGTGTCCTCACTGCCTGACATCGATTTCCGATGCTGAGGTTGAATATGAGGATCAGGCAGGTCATTTCTGGCATCTGCGTTATCCCTTCAAGGACGGAAGCGGATATCTCATGCTTGCAACAACAAGACCCGAAACTCTTCTCGGCGATACCGCCGTTGCCGTTAATCCCAACGACGAGAGATATAAGGACCTCGTCGGCAAAACTCTTATTCTTCCCATCGTTCACAGAGAGATCCCCGTTGTTGCCGACGAATATGTTGAAATGGATTTCGGAACGGGCGTTGTTAAGATCACTCCCGCACATGACCCCAACGACTTTGAGGTCGGACTTCGTCACAATCTTCCTGTTATCAACTGCATGACAGACGATGCAAAGATCACAGACGATTATCCCGCATATGCCGGCATGGACAGATACGAAGCAAGAAAAGCTATCGTTAAGGATCTTGAGGCAGAGGGTGCTCTCGTCAAGATCGAGGATTACAGCCACAATGTCGGCACATGCTACCGCTGCCACACAAGCGTTGAGCCCAGAGTTTCAAAGCAGTGGTTCGTTAAAATGGCACCTCTTGCCGAGCCTGCAATCGACTGCGTAAAGAGCGGCAAGACAAAGTTCGTTCCCGAAAGATTTGAAAAGACATATTTCCATTGGATGGAAAATATCAAGGACTGGTGCATTTCCCGTCAGCTCTGGTGGGGACACAGAATCCCTGCTTATTACTGCGCTGACTGCGGCGAAATTACCGTTGCCAAAACAGCTCCCGACTGCTGCCCCAAGTGCGGCGGCAAGGTCGAGCAGGATCCCGACACACTCGATACCTGGTTCTCATCGGCACTCTGGCCGTTCTCAACTCTCGGCTGGCCCGATGAAACTCCCGAGCTCAAGCATTATTTCCCGACGAACACTCTCGTTACGGGCTACGATATCATCTTCTTCTGGGTTGCGAGAATGATTTTCTCGAGCTGTGAGCAGATGAACAGCCAGCCGTTCAATACTGTTTTCATTCACGGTATCGTCAGAGATGCTCAGGGCAGAAAGATGTCGAAGTCACTCGGCAACGGCATCGATCCTCTTGAAATAATCGATATCTACGGTGCGGATGCTCTCAGATTCACTCTTGCAACGGGCAACAGCCCCGGAAACGACATGCGTTTCTCCGATGAAAAGGTAAGCGCAAGCCGTAACTTTGCGAACAAGATCTGGAATGCCGCAAGATTCATTCTTATGAATATTGACGGCAAAGAGGTCAAGTGTGAGCTTCCCTCAGAGCTTGCTCTCGAGGATAAGTGGATCATCAGCCTTTTCAATACTCTTGCAAAAGAGGTTACGGAGAATCTCGAAAAGTTTGAGCTCGGCGTTGCCGTTGCAAAGCTTTACGATTTCATCTGGGATGTTTTCTGCGACTGGTACATCGAAATTGCAAAGATCAGACTTCAGAAGGACGGCGCAGAGGCTCAGACTGCAAGACAGGTTCTTGTCTGGGTCATGAGCAACACTCTCAAGCTTCTCCATCCCTTCATGCCTTTCATTACCGAAGAGATCTGGCAGACTCTTCCTCATGACGGCGAATCGATCATGATTTCCGCATGGCCCGAATTCTGCGAAGCTAATTCGTATGCTGCCGAGGAAGCAGCTATGGAAAAGATCATGACGGCAGTCCGTGCCATCCGTAACCGCAGAGCTGAAATGAATGTTCCGCCCTCAAAGAAGGCAAAGGTTTATATCGCAACCGCTTATACCTCTACCTTCGAGTTCGGCGGCGTGTTCATGCAGAAGCTTGCAAGCGCATCCGAGGTTGAGGTTGGCGACAGCTTTGAGCTTGACGGCGCAGTCTGCATCGTTACCGAGGATGCAAAGATTTATATTCCCATGGGTGAGCTTGTTGATTTCGAGGCTGAAAAAGCAAGACTTCAGAAGGAGCTTGCCGCAGTTCAGAAGGATCTCGATTTTGTCAACAACAAGCTTTCAAACGAAAACTTCGTTGCAAAGGCTCCCGCCAATGTTGTTGCGGCTCAGCGTGAGCAGAAGGCAAAATACGAAGAAAAAATCGCAATGCTTAACGAAAGCATCGCAAAATTAGGTTAATCAACAAAGCCCCGAGGATTGATTTCTTCGGGGCTGACTGTCAGGTGTATTTTTATGAATTGTAATCAGGCGATAGAATATATCCATTCTCTTGAAAAGTTCGGCATAAAACCCGGTCTTGAAAGAATAAAAGCTCTCTGCGAGCTTCTCGGCAACCCTCAGGATAAGCTGAAGGTTATTCATGTTGCGGGAACGAACGGCAAGGGCTCAACCTCGACGATGGTATCGAATATTCTTATCAAAAACGGTTTCAGAACGGGGCTTTATATTTCACCGTATGTTTCCGATTTCAGAGAGAGAATTCAGTGCAACGGCAACATGATCGAGCATTCCGAGCTTGCCGAGTGCGTCGAAAAGGTAAAGTCTGCGGTTGATGTTCTTCTTGAAAGAGGGGAGCAGACGACCGAGTTTGAAGCTCTGACTGCAACTGCTTTCGTTTATTTTGAAAAGAAAAAATGCGATTTTGTCGTGCTTGAGGTAGGTCTTGGCGGCAGGTTCGATGCAACGAATGTTATCAAGGCACCCTTTGTCAGCGTTATAACGAGCATTTCTCTTGACCATACCGCCATTCTCGGCGATACCGTTGCTCAGATCGCTTCGGAAAAATGCGGCATTATCAAATTCGGTGCCGAAACCGTTTCGTATCCGTTGCAGATTGAAGAAGCCTTGCAGGTTATCAGAAATACCTGCGATTCAAGATGCAACACCCTCAGAATACCCGATATTGCAAAGCTTGAAATCGGCGGAGAAACCCTTGAGGGCACGAAAGCCTTTTATGACGGAATTGAGCTTCTTGTTCCTTTTGCGGGAGAGCATATGGTTTATAATGCGGTGACTGCAATCGAAGCGGTTCGCTCCCTTTCAAGATTCGGAATCAATGTTCCCGATGAGATAGTTGCATCGGGCATTGAATCATCCGTTATGCCTGCGAGATGCGAGCTTATAAGGAAAAAGCCCGTTGTAATCCTTGACGGCGGTCACAATGAGGGCTGCGCAAAAGCTCTTTCCGCTTTCATCGAAAAGCATCTGAAAGACAGGCGGATAATCATGGTTTCATCCATGATGGCGGATAAGGATTATAGCTCTTATCTCTCGGAGGTTGCGTGCCATGCGGATGTTTTCATCGCCACGAAGGCCGATGTGCCGAGAGCTCTTGCGGCGGATGAGCTTTGTGAGGCGGCTAAGGCGTTCTGCGCTGACCGTTACAGCATTTCCGAGCCTGCAAAGGCAATAACCGCCGCTCATAACATTACGGAAGAAAACGATGCACTGATAGTCTGCGGCTCGTTCTATCTTGCAGGCGAAATCCGTGACATTCTTCTTAATTTTTAATCCTGCTACAATTCAACAAAATTTTTGTCATCAATCCTTTATCCTTTTGGGTAAAGGATTTTTTTATTTTCAAGGAGGTTAAAATGGCAGTTAAGATCAGCGTCACTCCGCTCAGACTAACGATAGCCGTCAGCGGAGAGATAGACCATCATAATGCGGCGGTTTTGCGGCTTGAAGCGGATGAAGCGATCCAGTCATCGCTTTGCAAAACTGTCAGGATTGATTTCGGCGAGGTTACTTTTATGGACAGCTCGGGTATAGGCTTTGTTATGGGAAGATACAGAATCGTCAGCAGCTACGGCGGTGCGGTGGAGGTTGTCAATCTCTCTGAAAGGCTTTACTCCATGATGAAGCTTGCGGGGCTGGACAGGCTTGTGAAGCTGTCAAAGAAAGAAAAAGGAAAGGAAAAAATATGAAACCGGTTAATGAAATGAGATTGAAAATCGAGAGCCGTTCCGTCAACGAAGCCTTTGCCAGAGCAACCGTTGCGGCTTTTGCGGCTCAGCTTGATCCGAATATCGAGGAAATATCCGATATCAGAACTGCTGTCAGCGAGGCGGTCACGAACTGCATCGTTCACGCTTATGCTGAAACTGTCGGTCAGATATACATATGGTCAGGCATCTATGAGAACGGAGTTATCAGAATAAAGATCCGTGACTGCGGCTGCGGAATAGAAAATGTAAAGCAGGCGATGGAACCTCTTTTCACAACTCTCGGAGGTGAACGGGCAGGTCTCGGCTTTGCGGTCATGGAGAGCTTCTGCGATAAAGTCAGAGTCCGCTCCAAAATTGGAGTCGGAACGGTCGTTACTCTTGAAAAGCGGATAAAAGGACGGGAAAACGCAGATGCTTGATGAGAAGCAGCGTCTTGATGAATTTATTGAAAAAAATCTCGGACTTGTTCATTCGTGCGCAAACCGTTTCAGAGGCAGGGGAATCGAATATGACGATCTTTTTCAGGCAGGCTGTCTGGGACTTGTAAAAGCATCGAAGAATTTTGATGAAGAAAAGGGCTTTGCATTTTCAACATATGCCGTTCCCGTCATTCTCGGAGAGATCAAAAGGCTTTTCCGTGACGGCGGAACGGTAAAGGTCGGAAGAGCATTGAAAGAAAAATCGAGGCTTGCTGTTATTAAAAAAGAGGAGCTGTCCGTTTCGCTCGGAAGGGAACCGACTGTCACCGAGCTTGCCGAGGCGATGGATACCGAGCCTGCCGAAGCGGCGATGCTTCTGAATGCTTCCTCGCCCGTTATTTCTTTGTCATTCGGGGATGACGGAGAAGCTCAGTTCGATGTTCCCGTTGAGTCGCATGAATCGGAGATCTCCGATTCTCTCGCTCTCAGGCAAATCGTGTCATCTCTTGAGGAACGGGACAGAAAGATCATTTTTTTCAGATATTACCGTAATAAAACGCAGTCCGTAACTGCAAAGGAGCTCGGAATGACTCAGGTTCAGGTTTCAAGGCGTGAAAAAATAATTCTTGAAACAATAAGAAAGAAAATGGAATTATAGCATTGACAAAAGACCTTTTTCGGGTTTAAACTTATTGATGAATCAATATCCCGAACGGAGGTCTTTTTCATGTTCAAATCAATTCCCGACGGCGTTTACCCGACGATGGTAACTCCTTTTACCGATGACAACAAAATCGATTATAACGGTGTTGAGGCGATACTTAACTGGTATTCCGAAAAAGGAGTTGACGGTGTTTTTGCCATCTGTCAGTCAAGCGAAATCTTTTTTCTTTCATTTGAAGAAAGACTTGAGCTTCTCCGCTTTATCATGAAGCATCTTCCCAAGGGCATGACCGTCGTTGCATCGGGTCATACCGCCGATGAAATCGACAGACAGATTTACGAAGCAAACGCCTTCATCAATGAAGGAATTGATGCATATGTTTTCATTGCAAACCGTTTTGCAAAGCAGGATGAGGATGATTCCGTTTTCCTCAGAAACTATGAGAAGGTCGTGTCGTCGATTCCCGAGATCGGTCTCGGAATTTATGAATGTCCTTATCCCTACAAACGCCTTATGAAGCCCGAAACGCTTCGTGCATGTGCTCTTGACGGAAGAATGAAATTCCTCAAGGATACCTGCTGCCATATTGATGAGATCAGAGCGAAGCTTGCCGCCGTTGACGGCCTCGGACTTAAAATCTACAATGCAAACTCCGCAACTCTCCTTGAATCTCTTGAGGCGGGCTGTGCAGGCTTTTCGGGTGTTATGGCTAATTTCCATCCCGAAATCTATTCGTGGCTCTGCAAGAATTATAAGACCGAGCCCGAAAAGGCAAAGCAGGTTCAGGCATTCCTTGCCTTTGCCTCTCTTGCTGAGTGTCAGTATTATCCGGTCAACGCAAAGTATCATCTCGGTCTTTGCGGTGTTGATATCGGTTATAACGCAAGAGTCAAGGATGCATCTCTCTTCAGCGAAGGAAACAAGAAGGAAATTGAGCAGATGTATACAGTTGAACAGATTTTCAAGAAATCGTTCAACATTGACTGATATTGCAAAATTCGACTTTAAAATATTAAAAATATATTGATTTATTATGTCTTATATGTTAAGATATTACTTGGTATTTTGGCACTAATTAACATATGTTTGGAGGAATTCAAAATGGCACAGAAAAAGACCGTATTCCTGACCGGTGCTTCGGGCACAATGGGTTGGGAAGGCTTCAAGCAGCTCTATGCTAAGAAGGATCAGTTCAACATTGTTGTTCTTCTTCGTGACAGCGAAAAGAACAGAAAGAAGTTTGCTGATTTCATGAACGATCCCGCTGTTAAGATCGTTTGGGGCGACCTCAGAAAGTATGAGAGCGTTCTCGAATGCGTCAACGGCGCTGATTATGTTCTCCATGTCGGCGGCATGGTTTCTCCCTCTGCTGACTATCTCCCCATCGCTACCATCAAGACAAATGTCGGTGCAGCTCAGAACATCGTAAAGGCTGTCAAGGCTCAGCCCGATCCCGATGCCGTTAAGGTCGTTTATATCGGTACTGTTGCCGAAACAGGCGAAAGAGACGATCCCATCCACTGGGCAAGAACCGGTGACCCCATTAAGATCAGCGTTTATGACCACTATGCAACATCAAAGGTTATTGCTGAGTCTGTTTTTGCAGAATCAGGTCTTAAATATTGGGTATCTCTGCGTCAGTCGGGTATTCTTTATCCCGAAATCGTCAAGAACATGGAACCCATCATGTACCACGTTGTTATCAACGGCGTTCTCGAATGGGCAACTGTTGAGGATTCGGGCCGTCTTCTCGTAAATGTTTGCGGCGACGATATTCCCGAAGAATTCTGGAGAAGATTCTATAACATCGGTTCAGGTGTTCAGTACAGAATCACTAACTATGAATTTGAAGAACTCCTCCTCGGTAAATACGGTCTCGGACTCGGCGATCCCAAAAAGCTCTTCGATCCCGACTGGTTTATCACAAGAAACTTCCACGGTCAGTGGTATCTTGACTCCGATGTTCTCGAGAGCTATTGCCACTTCCGTGCAAATATGCCCATTACAGAATATTTCAAGAGCGTTATGAACAGAGTTGAATGGTTCTATAAGCTCGCAAAGCTTGCAAAGCCCTTCGCATTTGCAGTCAAGCCCTTCATGAAGAAGATTGCAAAAACTCCCGTTTACGGTACTCTCTGGTGGAGAGAGAACAACGTTCAGGAAAGAATCAACGCTTATGTCGGCTCAATGGCTAAGTGGGATGCAATCGGCAGCGACTGGAGCAAGGTTAAGGTTTACCGTCCCAACGACGATCCCAAGAAGGCTCTCGTTCTCGACCACGGTTATGACGAAACCAAGCCCTTCGATTCTCTTACTCTTGAAGATCTTCAGAAGGCAGCTGCTTTCAGAGGCGGCGAATGCCTTGCAACCGAAATCGTTGATATGTATACTCCCGTTCTCTGGAAGTGTGCTCACGGTCATGAATTCATGATGTCACCCAACCTCGTTCTCCGTGGCGGTCACTGGTGCCCCGAAGAGCTTCCCTCAAGCCTTGAGAAGGCAGAGCAGAAGAAGTTCCGCTGGGCTTATGATGACGAGGCAAAGGTCAATCCTTTCTTTGCTCAGGTATGGTATCCTCTTCATGATAAGGACGAAAACAACGTTTACACCGAAGATATCTACAGAGATTTCAAGGAATACAAAAACTGATCTGATTTTTTATACGGTGCCCTTCGGGGTGCCGTATTTTTTTGTCATAAATATTGTATATTTTATATTAATATGTTAAAATATAATAAATATATATTTAAGGAGCGTTTGAGAATATGCACAGCTTCAAAGCTCTTGTTTCGATATTTCTTGTTTTTTCGTTATTTCTTTTAACTTCTTGCGGCGATTCTTTTTCTGCAAAGGATACGGAGCTTGTTATCGGAGTTGAAAACATAGACGGGGAACTGAACCCTTTATATTCTGTCAGCGAATCCGATAAGATTATTTCTTCTCAGATTTTCGGCTATGTTCAGATTCAGGGAACTGATAACTCTCTTGTCAATTCCTGCGGCGGTATCTCATATGAATATGTCGGCGATTCTCAGGTCAAATATACCGTTACTCTTCGTGATGATATGTTTTTCTCGGACGGAAGAAATGTCACGATCGACGACCTTATATTCTTCTATCATTTTGCAGCCGACGCAACCTATGACGGCGTATATTCCGACTGGTATATGAACGATATCGTCGGATTAAAGGAATACTATTACGATGATGCGGATTATGTCCGTTCGCTTGCTCAGATCGATTCTGAGGTCACAGAAAAATATTCTTCATCGACGATATCAAAATCCGATTATATAAATTATCTGATCGCAACGAAGCTTGAAGGGAAATTTGCGGCAGGACTCAATTCTCTTTCTCCGAACGGCAAAACATGGGCTGATTATTTCAGGAGCATCGAATATATCGATGAGCTCGAAAAGCTAGGCACGGATCCTTCGGAAACGGAGCTTCTGAGCGTTGCGGCAAGAGCGGAGGTTGAAAACAATCCGCAGTCCTATGATCCGCAGGGCTTTTATAAAGAAAAGCTTATCAGGGAGTATATCGGCTCAAATTATTCTGACGGAGATGATGTCAGTTCGATTTCGGGCATACGGAAGATAAACGATTATTCCTGCACGGTTCTTTTCAATTCCCGCAATCTGAATGCCGTTTCGGAGATCAATGCTCCGATTATTTCCAAGGCAGATTACGAAACCGATTATGTCAAGGGTTCTGCTGCCTCGATAAAGCAGAAGATTTCTTCGGCGGTCGGTTCGGGGCCGTATAAGCTTGAAAGAACCGAGGAAGGAACAGTCATTCTTTCGAGCAACGAATTTTATCACGGCGGCAAGCCCGATTTCTCTGTTCTGAAATTTTCCGACCTTGCATTAGAAAAGATCGATCCGGTTGATGCCATCAATAAAGGAATTGTTGATATAATCAGCGTCGATGCATCCGACGAGGTTATTTCGCAGATCAGAACCGATAATATCAAAACGGTCATTTCCAATAAGAAGAGCTATATTTCTGTTTTCTTCAACACCGCTTCTCTCGATCTTCCGGCAAGAAAAGCTTTGTCGGGTCTTTGCAATCTGAATCCGTTTCTTTCTTCGGAGATCGGAAGATATTATACGGCTGTTTATATGCCTCTGAGCATCAGATTCCCCGAATATCCGACCGATGTGATTTCACCTGTTTACAGCGAAAAGATATTTGATGCATACAGAACTATGTATCCCGACGGAATCAAAGCTGTTGATGCCTATTACAGCGGTTCCGAAAATGACATCGGCTACCGTATTCTGACCGAGTATAAGAATATACTTTCCGAAAACGGGATATCTATGAACACGGTGATATGCTCTGAAAATGAACTCATGTCCGCCATTGCATCGGGCAAAGCCGATCTGTGGGTCGAGTCTGTTGCAGATACTCCGACATGCGATAAGTTTGAATATTACAATTCAGTCGGAAGCATGAACAAAACGGGCCTGAATAACGGAGATATTAATGTTCTGACCGCCTCCGTCAGATCAGCAATAGGCTTTTCTGACAGAAATGAGCTGACAAGGCGGCTCCTTAATTCGGTTATGGAGCAGGCAGTCGAATGCCCCGTATGTCAGCTTCAGACCGTTACCGCATATAATACCGAAAAGATCTCACCCGATTCCGTCGGAGAAAACTTTGATTATGACGGATTCGTTTATGTTCTTCCCGAACTAAGAATTAATTAAAGAGGATGATATATTATGGCTAAATTTTTCTCTGCTGCCGTTCTTGCCGCAGGAGCGGCTGCGGCAGGCAAGCTTCTCAAGGATAAAAAAATTGCACCCGTTGATGCGGCAAAAAGAGCCGTCAACTCGCTGAGGCTTACTTTTCCCGTTACTGAAAAATATGATAACGGTGCAGCTCTGACACCGCCCATGGGCTGGTCAAGCTGGAATCTGTTCAGAAATAAGATCAATGAAGATCTGATTTATTCAACGGCTGAGGCGATGAAAAAAAGCGGTCTTGCCGATTGCGGTTATCAGTATATCAATCTTGACGACTGCTGGCAGTCGTCGTTCAGAGATGAGAACGGAAGGCTGCAGGGCGATTTTGTTTCGTTCCCCAACGGGATAAAATCTCTCGTCGGCAAGGTGAACGCTCTTGGGCTGAAGCTCGGTATTTATTCTTCAAACGGTACTCTTACCTGCGAGGATCTTCCTGCGAGCCTCGGTCATGAAGCAGTTGATGCCGATACCTTTGCCGAGTGGGGAATTGAATATTTCAAATACGATTTCTGCCATAACTCCGTTATACCATCAAAGGCTCCGATCATTGAAAAGATCACAGTTACCGATATCGGCTCCGATGCCGAGAGAGAATATCTTGCCGAAGATGCCGTTCTTTCGGGCGAGGCTAAGGTTATCGAAGATGCTTCTCTCAAATCGGGCAAATGCATTACGGGACTTTCGGGCAATTCGGGCGCATGCGAATTCAATAATGTTTCCGTTGAAAAAGACGGCGTTTATATTCTGACTCTCTGCCTTCGCAAAAAGATCAACAGCAATAAATATGCGGAGATTCTTGTAAACGGAACCGATGTTTATAAAGCCGATGTTCCTGCCACAAAGTCCTTTACGGCAGAGGGAAGGCATCAGATAAAGGTTTATCTTAAAGCTGGTGTAAATACCGTAAAAATATATAACCCCGTTGCTTCGAGGCGTGACAGCGCCGCAATTCAGTATACCTACATGGGTAAGGAGCTCAAAAGAGCAACGAGGGAATATGCCGAAAAGAACGGTGTTCCCGAAAAGCCGATCGTTTATTCGATATGCGAATGGGGACGGAATTTCCCGTGGCAGTGGGGCTCTCAGGCAGGCAATCTCTGGAGAACAACTCCCGATATCCGACCCGTATGGAGCTCGGTTGTCGGAATATATGAGCTGAATGTTATTCTCGATAAATATGCAGGCTCGGGCTCATGGAACGATCCCGACATGCTTGAGGTCGGAAACGGTTCACTTACATACGAAGAAAATAAATCTCATTTCACTCTTTGGTGCATGATGGCGGCACCGCTTATTCTCGGCAACGATATCCGTGATTTCATTTTGTCAGACGGAACGGTCGATAAGGATAACCGAACCTATCAGATCCTGACAAATAAAGAGATAATTGCGATCGATCAGGATATTCTCGGCGTTCAGTGTAAGAGAATCCGCACAAACGGAGCAGAAGATATTCTCGTCAAACCTCTTTCTGACGGTAGCTTTGCTCTCTGCTTCTTCAACAAAGCAGGCTCAGCAACCGAGATGAAATGCTCGGTTAAGGATATCGTTTCAAGATCCTTCGTTTCAACTCCGTATGCCGACAGATATTCCGTCAGAGAGCTCTGGAGCGGAGAAGAGTCTGAAACAGATGATATCATCCGATCAGATGTAAACGGTCACGGCGTTAAAATATTTAAAGTGAGGTCAATATAGTATGTTTAAAAAAATTTCGGACAGATTTTATTTCGGAAACGGAGCGGGGGATTATACAATTCCTCTTGTCAGACTTGATGTTATGCCTGAAAAAACACCCGATGAACTGAAATATCTTTATGATTTTTCGGTTGTTGACAACGGACTTGATTATATCGGCCATCCCGATGCAATTCTGTTGAAGGACGGAAGCATACTTGATGTTTACCCTTCAGCTCACGGAAAGGGTGCTATAAGAAGCCGTATCAGCCGTGACGGCGGTCTGACATATACAGACTCAATCCGTAATCAGCCCAAATCATGGGAAACCTCGAGAGAAACCCCGACCGTTTACCGTCTTGAATTTTCAGACGGAACTCCCGACAAGATTCTTCTGACATCGGGCAACCCCAACTGGCACGACGGCAAGGGAACGATCGGCGGATTTAATTTCTCGCTTTCCGACGATGAGGGAAAAACATGGAGCGAATTTGAGCTTGTTTTCTCGAAGAGTGACAAGGTGACGGTTATTCCGACCGTTGTTATGGCTTCTCTGACAAGGCTCAAAGAAAACGGAAAATTTGTCGATAAATGGATGGGTTTCTTCCATGATGCATCCTTTGTCAATTATAAAACGATTCTTTCTTTTGTTGACGGAAAGCCCGTCTGGAGCGATCCCGAACCATATTTTTCGGCTCACAGACGAATCGAGAAGAAGGCAAACATGTGCGAGGTTGAGGTTATCCGTTCTGACAAGGGTCAGGGCGATGAGCTTTGCCTTATCGCAAGATGCAATAACAAGCGCTATAATTCAATCATTTCTTTCTCGAAAGACGAAGGCAAAACTTGGTCAAAGCCGAGATTTGTTCCGTCTGCATTGAACGGAGAAAGACATAAGGCGGACTATACCTCTGACGGCAGACTCTTCATAACCTTCCGTTCAATTGAAAGATCAAAGCAGAAGGTCATTGATTTCTCAGCCGAGAAAATGAAAAATTGGTTCAGCGAGGGCTGGGTTGCATGGGTCGGAACCTACGATGACCTTAAAAACGGAAAAGAAGGTCAGTACAGAATTAAGCTTGCTCATACTTATCTTAAAAATCAGACTGAGCCTGCACTCTCGGCAAACGCAGATACCGGATATTGCGGAAATGTTGTTTTACCCGATGATACTATCGTAACCTCAACTTACGGTGCATTCGGTGAAAAGAATGCAGACGGAAGCTATAAGACATATGTTGTTTCAAAGATCATTAAACTTTCAGATATTGATAAGCTTGTTAAATAATTTTTAAGGAGGATATATATTATGGGACTTATTAAAGCAGGCATAGGAGCACTCGGCGGAGTATTGGCTGACCAGTGGAAGGAATTTTTCTACTGTGATTCTCTTGAAAATGATGTGCTGATGGTGAAAGGCACAAAGAGAGTCGGAGGCAGAAGCTCCAACACCAAGGGCAGTGACAACGTTATTTCCAACGGTTCGGGCATTGCAGTTGCAGACGGTCAGTGCATGATCATCGTTGAGCAGGGCAAGATTGTTGAGGTCTGCGCAGAGCCCGGTGAATTTACCTATGATTCTTCAACAGAGCCTTCAATCTTCTCGGGCAAGCTCGGCGATACAATCAAGGAAACCTTCAAAACAATCGGTAAGAGATTTACATACGGCGGCGACACAGGCAAGGACCAGAGAGTCTATTATTTCAACACG
>JAFSFB010000023.1 GCA_017435385.1 Clostridia bacterium
CTACGATCACGGTGCAACAAGCTCCAGGAGAGTAGGTAACGTTTCAACCGTACAGGCAGGCGGTCTTGTTGCAGCACAGAAAAGAATGTTCGCTCAGACAGACTACGATATCGATGATTTCCTTGTTGATGACTGTAACCACACCTTCACGATCGGCAAGCCTTCAGCAGGCGGCAAAGAATACACAGCAACATTCACAGTTGACGGCGAAACCTACGGCGAACCCGTTACTGTTAAGAAGGGCGCTGAAATCGCTGCTCCCGCAGATGCTCCTGTTAAGGCGGGTTACGCATTCAACGGTTGGGCACTTGAAGGCACAACAGACGTTCTTACATTCCCCCAGACAATGGGCGAAGCAGACGTAACTTACGTTGCTATCTTCACAGCTCTTCCCAAGTACACCGCAACATTCTATGCTGACGGCGTACAGGTTGGCGAAGTTAACGAATACTATGAAGGCGACACAATCGTTGCTCCTCAGGCTCCCGATAAGACAGGTTACACATTCGTTGAATGGGCACCCGAAGTTGGTGTAATGCCCGCTGAAAACGTTGTATTCAACGCTGTTTATGAAGCAAAGACATACACAGCAACATGGGTTGTTGACGGTGCAACATACGACACAACAACAGCTACATATGACGCTGCTTATGTTCTTCCCACAGCTCCCTCCAAGGAAGGCCACACCTTCGCAGGTTGGTATGCTGATGCTGATTATAACACAGCTATTGCTGCAACACACACAGTTGACGGCAATGTCACATTCTATGCTAAGTTCACAACAGATTCATTTACAATCACATTCGATACAGACGGCGGTTCGGCAATCGCACCCGCAACATATGCTTTCGGCGCAACAGTAGTTGAGCCCACAGCACCCACAAAGACCGGTTTCACCTTCTCAGGTTGGTCACCCGCTCTTCCCACAACAATGCCCGCTCAGAACATCACAGTTGTTGCTCAGTGGACAGCAGTTGATTCAGGCGTTACATTCATGGACGGCGACGTAGTTATTGAGAATATCCCCGGCAAGTTCGGTGATGTTATCACAGCAGCTATGGTTCCCGCTATGAGCAAGGACGGCTTCAACTTCACAGGTTGGAAGGATGCACAGGGTAACACAGTTACATTCCCGCAGACTCTCGGCACAGAAGCTCTCGTTGTTTACGCTCAGTGGACAGCTAAGAGCTACTACATCGAGTTCTATAACGGCGATGAATGGCTTGCAGGTAACAACCAGGCTTGCGGCAACGTAATCGTAACTCCCGATGAACCCACAAAGACCGGTTATAAGTTCGCAGGCTGGGTAGATGGAGACGGCAATCCCATGCCCGAAACAGTTCCCGCTGTTGAAAACCAGGTTTACTTTGCAACATTCAGAGCAGAGCTCTATGATGCAGTATTCATGAACGGCACAGAAGTTCATGACACAGTTCAGGGCGCTTACCAGTCAGAGATCAATGCTCCTGCAGATCCTGAAATGGAAGGCTACACATTCCAGTATTGGGCTAAGGAAGGCACAACCGCTAAGGTTAACTTCCCTGCAAAGATGCCTCTCAACGGTGTCAAGTATGTTGCAATCTATAAGGTTAACACATACACAATCACTTACTATGTTGACCAGGTTGAAGTATTCTCAGAAGAATATGACTTCGGCGAAGCTGTCACACCTTATGATTACAAGCCTGCTGAAGGCGTAACCTTCACAGGTTGGGGCGATCAGGTTCCCGCAACAATGCCTGCTCATGATGTTGACGTTTATGCATCAACAGGTATTGCTAACTACACAGTAACATTCACCATCAACGGTGAACCCTATGATGAGATCGAGTTTGCATATGGCGCAGCAGTAACAGCTCCCGCATATTCAATTCCTGAAGGATATTCATTCTCAGGTTGGGATCTTCCTGCAACAATGCCCGCTCAGAACCTCACTCTTGACGCAACTCTTACTATCAACAGCTACTGGGCAAGATGGTACCTCGATGCTGAAAAGACAATTCTTTATCACGAAGAAAAGTTTGAATACGGCGCAGAGATCGTATTCCCCGAGGATCCCACAGAAGCTGATATCCCCGGCCATACATTTGACATCTGGGATGACGATACAATCACAGAGATGCCTGTTGGCGGCGTAGATTACGTTGCTATGACAAATCCCATTGAATACACGATCACATTCCTTAACGAAGACGGCTCCGCTATCGACGGCGCTGAATGGATCGCATATTACGGCGATGAAATCACTGCAGAAGATGCTCCCGTTGTTACTAAGGAAGGCTTTGAATTCAAGGGTTGGGCAGTTGACGGCACAGTCGTTACTCTTCCCTACACAGTAACAGGCGACACAACCTTCACCGCAACATTCGGTATCGTTTCCTATGACGTTATCTGGGTTGTTGACGGCAAGACACTTTACACCGATCCTTATGACTTCGGCGATGCAATCGTAATGAGAGCTCCTGAAGAAAAGGAAGGCTACACATTCTCCGGTTGGGATAAGGATCTCACAGGTATGACAATGCCCGCAGAGGATATCACTGTAACAGGTAGCTTCACAGTTAATGTATACAATGCTCTCTTCTATGCTGACAATGCTCTTATCGACACAGTTCCCACCAACTTCGGTGAAATTCCTGCTGCTCCTCAGGCTCCTGAGAAGACAGGTTATGCATTCATTGGTTGGACTCCCAGCCTTGCTCCCATGGTAGTTGCTCCCGAAGGCGTCAGATATGATGCTGTTTACTCAGCAGGTGCCGTAGGTTATAGCGTTGAAATCTACACAATGGATACAGAAGGCGTTTACGGTGCTCCTGAAGTTATTCCCATGAGCGCAGAAGCGGACGCACCCATCAGCTATGCTCCCGCTGCAAAGACCGGCTTCACAGTTTCTGATGATTCAGTTCTTGAAGGCACAGCAGCAGCTGACGGCTCATCAGTACTCAAGGTTTATTACAGCCGTAACCAGTATAACTTCACAACAGTTGTTGACGGTGAAGATGAGGTTGTAACATACTACTTCGAAGCAGCAGTTGCTGCTCCCGCAGCACCCAGCAAGACCGGTTATGACTTCCTTGGTTGGGACGGCACAGTTCCCGCAACAATGCCCGCTCGTGATGTTACTCTGACGGCAAGATTCAAGATTCAGACTCATACCATCACTTATAACACCAACGGCGGCACTCTCATTCCTTCGTTCACTGCAGATTACGGCACAGTTGTTGTAGCTCCTGCAGCTCCCACTAAGACAGGTTACACATTCGCAGGTTGGGACGGCGAAATCCCCGCAACAATCCCCGAATACGATGTAACTCTTAACGCTCAGTGGACAATCAACCAGTACACGATCACATTCGTTGACACAGGTGATGTTGCTTACGAGGATATCAAGCAGGATTACGATACAGTTATCGATGATGTTGCTGATCCCGTTAAGACGGGTTATACCTTCACAGGCTGGAGCGAGGAAATCCCCGGCAAGATGCCTGCAAAGGATATGACAATCACTGCTACATGGAAGGTCAACCAGTATCCCGCAACATTCATCATCAACGGTGAATCAAAGGATTATGCAACAGACTTCGGCACAATGCCCGTTGCTCCTGAAGCAGTTAAGTACGGTTACACCTTCACAGGCTGGGTAGCAGCAGACGGTCAGGTCTATGCTTCCAATGCTCTTCCCGTAATGGGAACAGACGGCGCAACTTACACAGCTCAGTTCGATGCTAACGTTTATGACGCAATCTTCGATGCTGACGGCGGTAAGTGGGCTGACGGCGCAACATCCGTCACAGTTAAGGATGTTATCTTCGGCACAGCAGTTACTGCTCCTGCAGAAGATCCCGCAAGAGAAGGTTATATCTTCTCAGGTTGGACTCCCGCTGACCTTACAATGGACGTTGAAGGCGGAAAGACCTTCAAGGCTGTATGGACTCAGGACCTTAACTTCTGCCGTGTTCAGAGCGTTGAAAGAATCACAGCTGACGTTTACGGTCCCGCACTTGCTCAGTATGCAATCAAGGTAATGGGTAACCCCGTTAAGCTCCAGATCGCTTATGCTGATGCAACAGATGTCACATGGACATTCGACAGAAACGATGCTAAGGTTGCAGGCGATAACTCAACAGCAGGTCTTGTAAGCATCGTTGCTTATAACGAAGGCACACCCAATGCATACGAAATCTGGACTATCTGCACTGTTCTTACAGAAGATAGCTATAAGGTTCGTGCAAAGGTTGACTACACATCAGCTTCTTGGGAATCTCTCGCATTTGCATATGACTATGAAATGACATATGACGAAGTTCCCGTTGCTGCAACAATGGTTTACAGCGCTGTTGCTTCCGCTGACGTCATCAAGCGTGGTACATCAGGCACAATCACAATTGAAACTGATGCATCCGTAACAAGACTTCAGCTCAGAATGAAGAAGACTGAGACAACTTACACAACAGTTACATTTGCTCCCACATCCTCTGCTGTTTCCTATGATGATTCAACAAAGGCTGCTGAGAACAAGGCTATCTGGGTAATCACTCTCACCTTCACATACGCTGGCACAGCTGAATCTCAGGATCAGAGCTGGGCAGTTTGGTATCGCACATCACTCACCGATTGGGTTGATTCTGCAAAGACAGTTGATGTTAAGGTAACAAGACTTGCTATCGACACAGCTGAACCCGCTCCCGGTCAGGCTCCTTACTCAGTAATCTCTGTTTCTATCGACAAGACAAATGTTGCTGTCGCTGAGGCTACAACAATCACAATTGTTACAACCAACGACATCACAAGAGTCCGTCTTAACAACACAGCTATGGGCAAGACAGCCACATACCTCAAGACTGCTAAGAACAACGTTGTTGTTACTGAAGATGCAGAAGCAGGCACATACGAATGGAAGATCACTTACAGATTCGGCGCAGCAGGCGAGAATCAGGAGTGGTTCGCACAGTGCCGTGGCACTTCATGGTCAGCTCTTGATAAGAGCTTCACAGTAACAGTTACCGAATAATCGGTCGCTGAAGCTGACAGCTTAAACTAAACACTTTTTGGCCGCAGGGGCTTGCTCCTGCGGCCTTTTCCTTTCTGTTTCTTAAAAAAAAGAAAGTATCAAATTGGAAATCAGATCAGGTTTAATCGAAAAGCCCCAAATCGGAAAAATGCATTTAAAGGCTCTGTGAGCCCGAATCTGAGGATTGGCGTTAAAATGATAAAAATATCGTACAAAGCGCAAAACAGCCTCTGAGAGCGAATCAGAGGTTGTTTTGATTAAAATGAGCGAAATTTTAGCTGGAGTAAAGCGATATAGCTTTACAAAAAAAGCAGGAAATTATGTCAAAACAGAGAAACATGGAGCCGGAAAAGGGGATGATAAAGGGCGAATTGCTGTCTTTTGCAGCTTTTAAATCAATAAAAAAACAGATTTTCAAAGGATAAATTGTGTCAAATTCTGTTCGGAAAAAGCAAAAAAATGACAAAAAATCGGACAAAAAAACGAATTCGGATACCTAAAAAATGCAAAAAAAAACAGAATAATTATGCCGTAAATACGCATCGGAAAGGGGAGTGAAACGGGTTTATCGTAAGACAAAATGCGTAAAAAAACAAATAATTATGTGGGCTCTCGTTGCGAAAAACATGTAAAAAAGAGGGGAAATCCGAGGAAAAAAACAGAGAAAAAACAGAGAAAAAACAGATCAAAAAGCAGCGATAAAGCAATGATGAAATATCAGCAAAAAGGCGGATTTTCAGGGTAAAAAAAGCTCATTTTTCGTGTCTGAAATTGCCTCGGAAAATGCCTTTTTTACCCTCGGAAATTGTTACGGAAACATGCATAAAAAATGTAAAGTTTATGAACTTTACAGTGAAAAATCAGCTTGTAAATATGCATGTTAAACAAAAATCAAAACGAGATTTTGTTCAACATTTACATGAGTGAGAAATTTGAGATTATTTTTTATTTATTATTATATATAAGAGATTATTTATTTTTATTGACACTGTTGACGGCGAGTGATATAATGACAATGTGTAATAGTGACCATCTATTTCATGTTCAAAATCTTTAATTTGGAGGGATTATTTTGAGCAAAGCAAAAAAAGTCATCAGCATGCTTCTCGCAGTTCTGATGGTCATGTCAGTTGCTCCCGCTTCTGTTTTTGCTTCGGCGGTTGCGTCTTCCGCCGTTTTCACAAAGCCTTTAACAGAGCTCGTTACATTCTCAACTGACACCAGCGGAACCTCCGAGATCATCCGTGTTGCCGGCGGTGAAGGTATGTTCACCAAAGGCTCCACAATCGTTGCTGCAACTCCATCAGGTATTCCCAAGGCTGATAACGGTCAGTTCATCGAGCTCGCCTATGCAGGCGAAACTCCGACGCTTCCCGTAGTCAGCTTCAAGATTACCGGCGTTCAGCCCGATAAAAGACCCACGATTATTTCAAATCTGGGTTCTAACCTGACACTTAACAATGTTGATGGTGTCTCTCAGACCGGCTCCGGTGCAAACATCACTTATGAGTACAGATGGACTGTTGCAGCGGGCGGTACAGCAACTCAGGGCGAGGTTGTAACCTACACGATTACATATTTCGTCAACGGCACTGAGCATAAGGCTTATGCTTATTCGTTCGTTGAGGATATCCTCATCATGAACGGTTATGTTGCTTACAAGATGCAGGACGGCGGTGACCATACACCTGACTCCCGTCACTCTCACATCGTTCAGATCGGCGGTAGAAATGTTTATCCCGGCTGGTACAGCGATACATCCGCAATCAACGACAGAGTCTTCATCAACTATGCCACAGGTTCCGGCGTTGACGGCGGTGCTCTTAAGGGCGCAGGTGCTTCCGGTGTCTGGACCGATATGACCGGTTACGTTGTTGACGACGGTGTTTCAACAACAGGTAATCCCTACGGTTCCATGATCAAAACTCTTTATGAGCACAGCGACAGAAACGAGCTTGACTGGGTCAACGTTTGTTACGGCTATGACGGCAACCGAGGCGAGTCCACGGTCTACATCGATAAGAGAAACGAAACGCTCGGCTCTCTTAACTTCCGAGTTTCTCTCCAGGCAGCTGACGCAGGTAATGAAAACGGTCCCTGGAGCGCTTCGGAAATCTGGGGCGTTGAAATTCTCAACGGTAAGGTTACGTTCGGAATGAGCGATCAGTGGAGTTCCGTTAAAAATAAAGCAACGAGCCTTATCACCATCGGTGAAATAACAGCAAATGTTGACTCCACCCCCATTACGGTTGTTGCCCCGCCTTCGCAAACCAACGGTGCGAAGAGCTGGAGATATGTAACATTTGACGGTATAGGTCCTGCTCTTCAGGACGGAACAACAAAGTATCAGAACACCCTGCTTCTCTATGCGCACGATGAAAACTCGAACAGTAACGGTACTACCATGAATGAAGAAATCGGTGCAGTCGGTGTTACATTCGTTGTTTATAATACCGTTGACCTTTACAATGTATTCTACGGTATCATGAAGGGTGCCAACCTCAATGGCTCCGCTTCGTACACCACTTCCAATCTCATGACATACGCAGCAAACTCCGGTGATACTACGTATTCAGTCAAGACGATCAACTTCAACAAGGGTGCCCATCCTCAGAAAGAGTATTACACAGGCGGCTGGGATAACTTCCTTACGAAGTATCAGGCAGCAGGTAAGATCCTTTCACAGCCCAACACCAACCAGACAGAGATCAACAAGGCAACATCCGAGCTGATCGATGCTTATGACGGTCTTACGGGCTTCAATCCCACGGTTACTTACACAATCAAGCACGTTCTTTCAGGTACGCCAACAGAGATCGCCAACTCCTCGACCGAAGGCTATGACGCAGCCAATCAGTCAGGTACGGTTGCCGCAGGTACGAAGATCACCGCATATGCCGCACAGATCGACGGCTATGTCATCGACGGTGACTCAACCAAGACGGTAACTGCCACGGGCGATGCCTCCTCTGTTACAATTACCTTCAATTATACAGCTAAGAACATCGGTGTTAACGCTGTTACAAACAACGATACCCTTAAAGAGGTTCCTGTAACGGATGCTTCAGGCAACACAGAGATCAAGGACCTCAGAACTCAGATCTACCCCGCAGCTTACGGCTCAACATTCTACAAGTCAACCGCAACAAACGGTGACGGAACTGCCGCTAAGCCCGGTGTCGGAACAAAGCCCCATTGGGAGTTCGTTGACTGGTACTTTGAAAACAGCGTTGACGGCGTGTGGGACGAATCGCAGAGAGTTCCCGCAAGCTTCAAGATCGAGAAGCTGCTTCCCGTTACGATCTATGCAAGATGGGATACCGCACCTATTCATATGTATGCAACTCCCATGCTTGACGACGGAACGGTTATCAACGGCGGCAACAAGCTCGACCTCGGCTGGGTCAAGCCCGATGCAGAAGGAAATCCTGCTGAATTCGCAAGACCTTCCGCTGACAAGACAGAGGTTGAAGGCTATCTCTTCGTTGGCTTCTACGAGTCTTATAACAGCGGCTTCCAGGGTTCGATCGAATGGCCTGTAACATTTGTTCTCGGCGATAACGACAAGGAAATCGTTGCCCGTTATGCAGACGTTAACGGCAAGATCGTTTTCGAATCGAACGGCGGCACGGCTTGCTCCGACCTCCCGTTCACTTCTCCTCAGACCATTCAGGAATCAGAGTTTCCCGTTCCCGTTAAAACGGGTTACACCTTCAAGGGTTGGTATAAGGATGTCGAGTGCGTTGCAGATCCCGTTTTCAAAGATGGCGCAACATCCATCGAGATGCCGAATCAGACCGGTTTTATCGCTTACGCTAGGTGGGAAGCAAAGGATATCACGATCAAGTTTGATACGGCTGTCGGCGCAAAGCCCTCAAAGTATGACACCGTTTCGATCTCTCCCATTTATCCCGTAACGGTCGGTCAGGCTGTTCCCGACGATATGATTCCTGCAAATCCGAGAAGATTCGGCTATGAATTCGCAGGTTGGGTTTATAACAACAGACCTTTCGATTTCTCAAAGGTTCCCGTTGCTGATGAGTCGATCACTCTCGTCGCAACATGGAGAAAGACGAATGAATCCGCATTCATCGAGCTTTCAGCAATCGAAAAGGTTCTCGGCGAAGAAGTCTATCTCGATAATAACGATTCAACAACGGATGACGATATCGTTCAGCATGGCGACATCATCACCGTCAGAATGACTTCCAAGACCAACTTCTATGTAGGCTCATCGCTCTTCATCTTCATGTATGATTCGAACTTCTATGAGCTTATCGGAACAGGCAAGGATGCCTTCACTCTCAACACAGAGAATGATTATATCAGCGGCATCAATGCCAAATATACTGCAGTTACAAACAGCAGCATTCTTCCTTGGCCCGCAGGTCTTGACAGCACAAACTATAAAGCTGCTCAGATCGCTATCGACCCGACGGTTGCCGTTGATAACTTCAACTGCGAACCCATGAACGGCGACACATGGATGGTTGAGTTCAAGCTCAGAGTCAAGGATGACGCAACAGGCGAAGGCAAGATCTATATGGACAATGCCTGGTCAAGAACTCCCGACAACATCATGGGAACAATGTTCTACGGTTGGGCTTCCAGCGGTGAAACTTCGGTTATTGACACAGAAAACAACAGAGTAACTCCCGATCTCTTCTATGCAGAGAGAACTCTCAAGATCGACTCGGAAGAAAATGTTCAGACAAAGGTTACTCTTGATGCTGTTGACGGCGTATGGGCTGACGGTACAACTACCGACAAGATATACGAAGGTGCAGCAGGTGCCGAAATCCTCGATTATGTTGCTCCCACCAAGCACGGCTACGACCTTGACGGTTGGTATGCAACAGAGGGCGACACCACATCCGCAAAGTGGATCGAGGGCTATTATCCTCCCGAAGATACTCTCGAAGCTAAATACTATGCAAACTGGAAGGGTAAGGAATATCCCGTAATCTTCCATTGGGAACAGGGCAGCGATGAGATCTATGAAGAAATCAACGTCGCTTACATGTCAGACATTGCTGCTGACGCAGTTGCTGCTCCCACAAGACAGGGTTATACATTTGCAAACTGGACAGACGCTGAAGGAAACCTGGTCACACTTCCTTCTCAGATGACCGTTGCTGATGAAAACGGTTATCACCTCTATGCAACATGGACACCCGCAACAGATACAAAGTTCTCCATCAAGGTTCTTTACGATAATCCCAGCTTTGATGCTGAGCAGCCCGAAAGCGCAACAAACAGGAAGGTTATCGAAGTTACTCAGACTGCGGACAAGAACAGAGCAGCATACCAGGGCACAACAGGACAGACTGTCAAGCTTGTTCAGAGTGTTCCCGCAGATGCTGATCCCAATACATTATATATTACTATAGATCGGCTTGCTCCTGTCGTCGGCGGTAACTATGTGCTTGATGCAGAAATGTATGCAGGCGTCAACGAAATTGATTCCGACGTTATCGCAGCAGACGGCTCAACAGCTCTTGAAGTTCAATATGTCGCTAAGATCATGACCTTCACCTTCAAGGCAAACGGCGGTAAATTCGCTAACGGTACTGATACTCTTACCAAGAGTGATAAGTTCATGACTCCCTTCAGCGGTCTTGCTGAAAGCGAGCTTCCCACAAGAGATGGCTATGACCTTACAGGATGGTCTCCCGATCTTGATATTGTTACCGCTTACAACGGCGACCGTGCCTTCACCGCTCAGTGGAAAGCAAAGGCAGCTCATGTCCGCTTCATGCTCAGCGAAACCGAGCAGTACGGCGATCTCGTTGAAGTAACCGTAGGCAGTGCTCCCACAGCTCCCACAGAGCCTTCAAAGACCGGTTGGACATTCGTAGGCTGGAATACTGATCCCGCTGCAACAACGGGTGTCAAGACTCTTCCTGCTGTAACAACAGGCGACTCGGCTGAAGGCTATGCAATCACTTACTACGCTATCTTCTCGAAGACACCTTACACGATCACCTATATCCTTGACGGTGCTCCTTACGGCGAAACAGAAACCGCAACAATGGATACAGTTGTTAATGTTAAGGGCGCAGTCGGAAAGACAGGTTATATCTTCAACGGCTGGATGTACGGCGGCAACAATGTAACAGGCGGAACGATCACAATGCCCGCTTCAAACATCGAAATCACCGCAACATACACAGCTAAGACGATCAAGGTTAAGTTCTATGCAGACGAAGGCGCATGGACAAACGGTGCGGAATATGTTGAAGTTGATTCAACATTCGACGGCAACATCAACCTTCCTGCCGAAACACCTGACAAGGTCGGTTACGACTTCGCAGGTTGGGCAGCAGATCCCGCCGCAACAGAGGGCTCAACAAGCCTCGGTACCCTTACTGCTGAAGAAGCTTCCTTCTACGCTGTTTATACTCCCGAAAAGCATACATATTATATAGATGTATACGAAATGGGCATTGACGGTCGTTATCCTGAGAATCCCACAAGAACCGAAACCGCTGAAGAGTTTGTTGATGAAGAAGTTACCATCACAAGCACAGACGATGTTGCAGGCTTCAAGCTTGTAACCGCAGCAACTCAGACAGGTACGGTTCCTGCAGAGGGTGACCTCAGATTCACAGTCAAGTATGAGCGTAACAAGTACACGGTTGTCTTCAAGATGGAAGGCAAGGATGACGTAACAGTAACCGATTTCTTCGGCGCAACTGTTGACGCTGACAGAGTTCCCGACACAACCAGAACAGGTTACACCTTCCAGAACTGGCTGAACACAGCAAACGAAGTTGTTGCAATTCCCGTAACAATTCCTGCTGATAACCTTGAACTCACAGCAAATTACAAGATCAATACTCACACAGTTAAGTATTACACAGACGCAACCAAGGCAACTCTCGACAGAGAAACAACCTTCAACTATAACGATGACATCGCATATGTTGAGCTCTATGATTCAACAGGTGCACGCACCTTCCTCGGTTGGGCATACGAAGGAACAACCGATATCGTTGTTTCCTCAACAGCAACCGTTAAGGTTCCCGATGCAGATGTTGTCCTTGTAGGTATCTGGAAGAATAACTCCTTCAGACTTAACTACAGAGGCGCAACAGGTATCCATGAATACTTCATGGTTGAATACGGCACTCCCGTTGCTCAGTGGCCCGTTCCCGCAACTAACCCCGAAAAGGAAGGCAGCTACTTCAACGGCTGGACAGAGTCAGGTTTCACAACAATGCCTGCTGATGCTGTAGTAATCAATCCCATCTTCGTTACCGAAACATATAAGCTTCAGTTCAACGAAACAGGCGATACAGTCTATGGCGAAAACAATGTTATCACCGTAACCTACGGTCAGGCATTTGACGGCGTTGCAAATCCCGAATGGGCAGGTCATGTATTCCTTGATTGGGATACTCCCATTCCCACGGAAATCGGCGACCTCGGTGACGACGGTGATGTCGTAGAATTCACAGCTCAGTGGAGAAACGAAAAGTATACTCTCACATTCGCTCAGACCGGCGACACAACGATCGCTGACAAGAATGTTGAGTTCGGCGACACGATTGACGCAGTAGGCGATCCCTCATGGGCAGGTCATGTATTCCTTAACTGGGATAAGCCCATTCCCACAGAGATCGGCGACCTCGGCGACGACGGTGCAAAGATCACCTACACAGCTCAGTGGAGAAACGAAAAGTATACTCTCAAGTTTGCTGACACAGGTAACACAGCAATCGATGACAAGGAAGTTGAGTTCGGCGATACGATTCCTGCAATCACAGGTCTTACCAAGACAGGTTATGTATTCGCAGGTTGGGATGTAACTCCTCCCACCTCGATCGGCGACCTCGGTGAAGACGGTGCAACTATCACATATACAGCTCAGTGGACAAAGGATACATTCACCGTAACCTTCGATGCTGATAACGGCACAGAAGCTGACACCGTCAGCAAGGAATTCGAGGCAGAAGTTGCTGCTCCCGCAGTTCCCAAGAAGGCAGGCCATGTATTCTCACACTGGATCAACACCAAGGATAACTCAACGGTAGCATTCCCGTTCAATATGCCTGCTGAAAATCTCAGCCTCAAGGCAATCTGGACAAAGGAAACCTACACTCTCAAGTTTGCTGACACAGACGATAACGGCAAGGTTATCGAAATGGATGTAACCTATGGCGATACCATCACGGTTCCCTCAGGTCTTACAAAGACAGGTCATGTATTTGACAAATGGGATGTAACTCCTCCCACCGAAATCGGCGACCTCGGCGAAAATGAAGCTGTTATCACTTACACAGCTCAGTGGATCAAGGAAACCTACACCCTCAAGTTCGTTGATACCGGCGATGTAACGATCCAGGATAAGGTTGTTACATTCGGTGACACGATCGAAGTTCCCACCGACCTTACAAAGGAAGGACAGGGCTACTACTTCTTAGGCACATGGAAGGATGCTGACGGCAACGCAGCAACTCCTCCCGCAACGATCGAAGATATGGGCGCAAACGGTGCAGAGTTCACCTATGTTGCTCAGTGGGCTAAGGAAACCTATACGATCACCTTCAACGAAGACGGCGGCTCAGATGTAGCTGATATCGTCAAGCAGTACGGTGATGCAGTAAGCGTTCCCGCAAATCCCACCAAGACAGGTCATAACTTCGTTCAGTGGAATGATGCTCAGGGTAACAAGTATGATATCCCGAAGCTCATGCCCGACCTCGGCGAAAACAACGCAACTGTCACTCTCACAGCTCAGTGGTCCAAGAAGGTTTACACAGTAACGTTCATGGATGCTTACGGCGGAGTATTTGATACGGCAACAATTGAATTTGATGCTGAGATCTCAACAATCATCCCCGGAACGCTTCCTGAAAAGGAACATTACACCACTCTCGGCTGGTCACTCACAGAGGGCGACACAGTTGCAATCACAGAATACGGCAAGATGCCCGCAAACGAAACTCTTGTTTACTATCCCGTTCTTGAAAGAGTCAAGGTTACTCTTGCTCTGACAGAGGGAACAACAGCTGAAGTTTTCGAAGAGTCAATCGACGAAACCGATCCCGCAAATCCCGTTAAGATCGGTTATATCCGTGGACTTGATGTTCAGCTCACAAAGGCTGATCTTGAAGAGAATTACCTCGGCGTAACAGGCGACGGTGAACTCAGAATCACTCCCAGCTGGAGCACATTCAATATCTGCGGTACAGGTACTGTTGTTGAAGTTTACGATAACGTAACAGACAAGGTCGTTGAAAGATACTATGTTGTTGTTTACGGTGATGTAAACGGTGACTCAGGTATCAGCGCAACAGACGTTTCGGCAATCCTCAGAGAGGTTAACGGTCTCACAGGCTGGTCAGTCAAGGGTGCAGATCCTGACACATATAACCATGCTTATGTTCTTGCCGCAAACCTCAAGGCTGACGACGGTATCGTTAACGGAATAGACGCTTCACTCCTTCGTGATGTAACTCTCTCCGTTGCATATATCGACCAGACAACCGGAACAGTTATTAACTATTAATTTAAAAACATCTGCGGGCGGCTCGCCCGTCCGCAGACAGCCCCGGGCAGCAGCCTGAAGGCTAACGAAAAGTTTTTAAGGAGGAAATAAAAGCATATGACAAAAGCTAGAAAACTCGTTGCGCTTATGCTTGCTTTTTTGATGATTTTCAGCTCAGTCTCAGTGCTTGCTTCAGCGATGAATAGCACCGTTGACAGCGGTACTGCCCTGAACATCTCAACGAAATTCTTCAAAGAAGTTGACGGTGTCTGGACTGAAACAACCAAGGTTCAGCCTGATGATACCGTTAAAGCACGAGTATATCTGGGAACAGATTATTACTCAGGCGATAGTACTTTGCTTTTCTTCTATGACAAGGATTTCTTCACTCACGAGTATGCAGACGGTCAGGATCTCTCAATGAATCCTGCTGTTGCAGACGGTATGACCGGTTACTTTGTAACAAACGCTAACCTCCAGAGTCAGGTTGACGCAGGTTATATCACGGCAGATCAGCTTAACGATTACGGCGTTTTCGTTGCAAATGTTGCAATCAAGGACGGTGCAACCGCTAAGTTCGATGACAGCGACTGGCTCTTTGAGTTTGAACTCAAAGTTGCTTCAGACGCAAGCGGCGAGGGTGACCTTTTCACAGTCGAAGAGTTTTATCAGTCAACATCCAGAAAAAAGGCTCTCGGTGACGTTCCCAAGGGTGTTGAGGGCGGCGTCGGTGCAGAGGCATGGTCCATGTGGGTTTGGGATGCAGCTTTCAACCTTGAAAGCCAGCCCGTTTCAACAATAAGCTCGATCACATTCAATGCTAACGGCGGTGCATTCGCAGGCGGAACAGATTCTTTCGGTCCCATCGAAGGCACAATTGAAGAAGCTATCCCTGCTGATAAGCTTCCTGCAACTCCCGTTTACGAAGGCTACACCTTCCTCGGCTGGGTCGATGCAGAGATCGCAGAACCCACAGAGGATGACGTTATCGCAACTCCTTCTCAGTATCCTATGGACGACCTCGTTCTCAATGCTTACTGGGTAAAGAATGTTAACATCACATTCGCTGACACAGGCGATACTCCCATCGAGGCTATCACAAATGTTACTCCCGGCACTCCCTTCAAGGAAATTGCCAACCCCACAAAGGAAGGCTATACATTCGTTGGTTGGGATGTAAGAGGTAACATGGATCTTCCCGATACTTATCCCGCAGTTGACACAACCTATACGGCAATCTGGGCAATCAATGTTGAAGTTTCATTTGAAACAAACGGCGCTGATCCCATAGCTCCCGTATCCGGTTATGAAGGCGATGAATTCAAGGCTGAAATCGCTAAGCCCGAAAAGGAAGGTCACTACTTTGTAGGTTGGCTCCTTCAGGGTCAGGAAAGCCTCGGTCTTGTTGAACTCCCCGAAGTTTTCCCCGCAACTGACGTAACATACGAAGCAGTATATGATACATATACTTACTATGTAACTTATATTGTCAAGAACGAAAAGACCGGAGAAACCTCAACATATTATCTTCAGGCTGAATATGGTTCGGAGATCAAGTTCCCCAGAGTCAATGTTCCCGAAGGATATGAGATGGATTCTCAGTGGTATACAGATGCCGACTGCACAGTTCCCTTTGCAGCAGGCACAAAGATGGGCAACGGTCCCATCACTCTCTACACAACTATCAATGTTAAGACTTATAAGGCATACTTCATGCTCAACGAAGGCGACGACGTTGCAGATGCTTACAAGGTTGTTGATGTAGTTTACGGCGAACAGATCGCTGTTCCCGAAGATCCCTCAAAGTCAGGCTACACATTCGCAGGCTGGGATACCTTCCCCTCAATCATGGACAAAGAAGAAGATGTTTACTTCTATGCAACATGGGAAGAGAAGGTTGGCAATGTTGTTTATAAGGTAAACGACGGCTCAGACGAAACCTACGAAGTATACGATATCCCTTACGGCTATGATATCGAAATTCCCGGCGATCCCATGAGAGAAGGCTATACCTTCCTCGGCTGGAACACCGATGCCGCAGCAACAGCTCCTCTTGCAATTGACGGCACAAAGATGCCCGAGCTTGCAGACGGCGAAACACTTACCTACTATGCAGTATGGCAGGTTAACAAGTATATGGTAACCTTCGATTCAAACGAAGGCTCCGCAGTTGAAGATAAGGAACAGGCTTATAACTCTGAGGTTACAGCTCCTGCTGAACCCACAAGAGCAGGCTATAAGTTCCTTGGCTGGAAGAATGCTGACAACGAAACAGTTTCCTTCCCCTTCACAATGCCTGCTCATGATGTTGCTCTCACAGCAGAATGGAAGCAGGAAGTTTATACGATCAGATACGCTGACACAGGCGATGTAACGATCGCAGAAAAGACCGTTTCCATGGGCGACACGATCGAAATCCCCAAGGATCTCAAGAAAGACGGTCAGGGCGTTTACTTCACAGGCTGGAATGTAACTCCTCCCACCGCAATCGGCGATATGGGTAATGACGGCGAAGTCTTCACCTACACCGCTCTGTGGACCGCAGAATCCTATACTATTATATATAAGGATACCGGCGACACAACAATCGAAAACAAGATCGTCAAGATGGGCGACACAATCGAAGTTCCCACAGGTCTGAAAAAGGTTGGTCAGGGTCTGTATTTCACAGGCTGGGATGAAACTCCTCCCACCGCAATCGGCGATATGGGTAACAACGGTGATGAGTTCACCTACACAGCTCTCTGGGATAACGAGTCCTACACTCTCCAGTTTGCTAACACAGGCGATACTGTTATCGATGAAAAGACAGTAACCTATGGCGATACAATCGCAGCAACAGCCGATCCCGAAAAGGAAGGCTATGTATTCGCAGGTTGGGATGTAACTCCTCCCACCGCAATCGGCGACCTCGGTGAAAACGGTGATGTTATCGTTTACACCGCATCGTGGACAGCAAAGACCTACACCTTCAGGTTTACCAACACAGGTGGCACAACAGTTGAAGATGCAACCGTAACATTCGGTCAGGCTTACACAGCTCCCACAGGTCTTACAAAGACAGGCTACAACTTCCTCGGTTGGGAAGATAAGGACGGCAACGCTCCTCCCGCAACGATCCCCGACATGGGCGATGACAAGGCTGTTATCGAATATGCAGGTCAGTGGGAAGCAAAGAAGATCAATGTAACCTTCAACGGTAACACAGGTCTTATCGGTACAGAAGAAGAAGTTCAGGTTGAATCAACATTTGATGATGCAATCGTTCTTCCTTCAGCAGAGATGAATAAGGCAGGTTACGCATTTGTCGGTTGGTCAACAGATCCCGATGCAGAAACCGGTTCAATGACTCTCGGCAACCTCACAACCGAAACTCCCGCAACATACTATGCTATCTGGTCTGCAAGCTCAGCTAACTATAAAGTAGAATTCTACTATATGAACGTTGACGGTACAGACTATGTCAAGGCTGAAGAAGAAACAGAAACTCTTCCCGGCGTTGTTGATCAGCCCGTTGCAACATATATTCCCGAAACCGTAACAGGCTTTGCTTATAACGCAGCTATTTCGACAGTAGACGGAACAGTTCCCGCAGAAGGAACTCTTGTTCTCAAGGTTTACTATGACAGACAGAAGTTTGCTCTCACATACGAAGGCAACGAAGCTGTTCAGGTATTCTTTGAAGCAGCAATTCCTGCCGCAGTAACCACTCCCGTAAAGGAAGGCCATTACTTCAACGGTTGGGTAGATGTTCCCGAAAAGATGCCCGCAGGCGCAGTTTCAATCGCTGCTGACTGGGCTAAGGAATCATATGTATTCAATTTCGCTGACACAGGCGACATGTCCGTTGATTCCGAAACAGTAACCTACGGAGATACATTCAAGGCTCCCACAGATCTCACAAAGACAGGTTATGTATTCACAGGCTTTGATCCCGAAGTTCCCACAAATATCAAAGATATGGGTGACAACGGCGATGAGTTCACCTTCACAGCTCAGTGGAGAGAAAAGACCTACACCTTCACATTCACAAACCTTTACGGTAATGTTGTTGAGGATGCAACCGTTAAGTACGGCGATGATTACTCAGCACCCACAGGTCTTGTAAGAGAAGGCTGGAACTTCACAGGTTGGGAAAATGTTGATACGTTTGAAGCTCCTCCCTCAAAGATTGAGGATATGGGCGTAGACGGAACAACCTTCACCTATACAGCTAAGTGGACAAAGCAGAACTTCACAATCACATACGATGCTGACGGCGGCGAATTCTCAGGTCAGACAACAGTCACAAGACCCTTCGAGGCTCAGATCGCTGAACCCTCAGTTCCCGTAAAGACAGGCTATGATTTCTCACACTGGATCAACACAGAGGATGATTCCACTGTTGTATTCCCGTTCATCATGCCTGCAGAGAACCTCAACCTCAAGGCAGTTTACACTCCCAAGACTTATGTGTTCAAGTTCGTTGATACCGGTGATGTTACGATCGGCGAAAAGACCGTAACATTCGGCGATGACTTCACAGTTCCTTCAGATCTCACAAAGGACGGTCAGGGCGTTTACTTCACAGGCTTTGAGCCCGTAGTTCCCACCAAGATCGAGGATATGGGTGCAACAGGCACAGTATTCACCTACACAGCTCAGTGGACAAATGAGAGCTACACTCTCACATTCGCTGACACAGGCGATACAGCAGTTGAAAACATGACCGTAACCTTCGGTCAGAACATCACCGTTCCCTCAGGTCTTACAAAGGAAGGTAAGGGCGTGTACTTCACAGGCTTTGCTCCCGAACTCACCGCAACAATCGGTGACCTCGGCGACAACGGTGAAACCGTTACCTACACAGCTCAGTGGGCAAACGAATCCTACACCCTCACATTCACAAATCTCTTCGGCAACACAGTTGCTGATATGCCCGTAACATACGGCGACACGATCACCGTTCCCACAGGTCTTACAAGATACGGTTATGAATTTGCAGGTTGGGATCCCGAGCTCAGCGCAAACATCGGCGACCTCGGTGCAAACGGCGAAACACTCAGCTATAAGGCTCAGTGGACAGCTAAGGTTATCGGCGTTACCTTCGACGGTAACGAGGGTACAATTGAAGGCAATGCAACAAAGGTTGTTGACACAGCTTTTGATTCAGTTATCGTTGCTCCCGTTGCTGACAGAGCAGGTTACACATTCGTTGGCTGGTCAACAGACAAGAATGCTGAAACCGGTAACGTAAACCTCGGCAATCTCACAACTGAAACTCCCGCTACCTACTACGCAATCTGGTCAGCAGATGCAAAGACCTATACCGTTGAGTTCTATGAAATGAACCTTAACGGCGAACATGTAAAACTTGACAAGACTGTAACCCTTAACGGTACGGTAGGCAAGGAAACAGCAACATATAATCCTGAAGCAGTTGTAGGCTTCACAGTAAACGGAACCAAGTCAGTCCTCAAGGGCACAGTTCCCGCAGAAGGCGAGCTTGTTCTCAAGGTTTACTATGACAGACAGAAGTTTGCTCTCACATATGAAGGCAACGAAGCTGTTGAAGTTTACTTCGGCACAGCAGCGGCAGATATGCCCAAGGCAGCAAAAGAGCCCACCAAGGAAGGCCATGTATTCGCATCATGGGCAGCTCTTCCCGCAACAATGCCCGCAACAGCAGTCAACGTTGCAGCAAACTGGGATAAGGAAACTTATAACCTTGTATTTGCTGACACAAACGATGCAGGCGATGCAATCACGGGCACCGTAATCTTCGGTGATGCTATCACAGCTCCCACAGGTCTTACAAAGACCGGTCATGTATTTGCAGGTTGGAGCCCCGAAGTTCCCGCAGCAGCAGGCGACTTTGGTGCAAACGGCGCAACAGTTACCTACACAGCTCAGTGGACTAAGGAAACATATACCCTTACATTCACAGATCTCTACGGCAACACAGTTGCTGATATGCCCGTAACCTACGGCGACACGATCACCGTTCCCGCAGGTCTTACAAGAACAGGCTATGAATTTGCAGGCTGGTTACCCGAACTCACCGAAACTATCGGCGATCTCGGTGCAGACAAAGCAAAAGTCAGCTATGCCGCTCAGTGGACCGCAAAGGTTATCGGCGTAACCTTCGACGGCAACAACGGTACAATTGAAGGCGCTGCAACAAAGGTTGTTCCCACAACATTTGATCAGGCTATCGTTGCTCCCGTTGCTGTTAGAGCAGGCTACACATTCGTTGGCTGGTCAACAGACAAGAATGCTGAAGTAGGTTCAAACAACCTCGGCAACCTTACAACCGAAACTCCCGCTACTTACTATGCAATCTGGTCCGCAGACGGAGCAAATTACACAGTTGAGTTCTGGGAAATGAACCTTGACGGCGAAACATATACAAAGGTCGGCGAGGACACAACTCTTACAGGTATTGTTGATGATACCGTTGAGTATACTCCCGCTGCAAAGACAGGCTTTGCCGTAAACAATGAGATGTCAGAGCTTGAAGGCACAATTCCTGCTGAAGGAACTCTTGTTCTCAAGGTTTACTATGACAGACAGTCTTATGTTCTCAGCTACATGGGCGCAGGCGCAGAGCACAAGGCATTCAATGTTCTTTACGGAACACCCGTTGTTCAGTGGCCCGTTCCCGATTCCGACCCCGTCAGAACAGGTTATTACTTCACAAAGTGGGCTGAATCAGGCAAGACCGAGATGCCCGCTGAAAAGGTAACGATCACATCCGAATGGGCTAAGGAAACCTACACGATCACATTTGATACAGTCGGCGGTACACCCGTTGGCGATATCACAGCGAAATACGGCGAAGGCATCATCATTCCCGATGATCCCACCAAGGAAGGCCATGAATTCGCAGGCTGGAGTGATGTAATTCCCGGTGAAATGCCTGACTACGGCGACAACGGCGAAGTAATCACGATCACAGCATCCTGGACAGCAGAAACTTATACCCTTAAGTTTGCTGACACAGACGATAACGGAACAGTTATCACTAAGGAAGTTACCTTCGGTGACACAATCGAAGTTCCCTCAGGTCTTGTCAAGACAGGTTATGTATTTGACAAGTGGGATGTAACTCCTCCCACCGAAATCGGCGACCTCGGCGAAAATGAAGCTGAGATCACTTACACAGCTCTGTGGACAAAGGAAACCTACACCCTCAAGTTTGCTGATACCGACGATAACGGCACAGTAATCACAAAGGTTGTTTCCTTCGGCGATGATTTCACCGCTCCCGCAGGTCTTACAAAGACAGGTCATGTATTTGACAAGTGGGATGTAACTCCTCCCACCAAGATCGAAGACATGGGTGCAAACGGTGCTGAGTTCACTTACACAGCTCAGTGGACAAAGGAAACCTATATCTTCCACTTCACCAACACAGGTGCCAACGCAATCGAAGATGCAACAGTAACCTTCGGCGATGCTTACACAGCTCCCACAGATCTCACAAAGACAGGTTACAACTTCATCGGTTGGAAAGACGAAGATGGCAACGCTCCTCCCGCAACAATCACTGATCTCGGCGAAAACGGTGCAGAGTTCACATATGCTGCTCAGTGGGAAGCAAAGCTTATCAATGTAACCTTCGACGGCAACAACGGTAAAGTCGACGGTGAGGCAACAAAGGTTGTTCCCACAGCGTTTGATTCAGACATCGTTGCTCCCGCAGCTGCAAGAGACGGTTATGCATTCGTCGGTTGGTCAACAGATAAGAACGCCACAGTCGGAACGACCGACCTCGGCAAGCTTACAACCGAAACTCCCGCAACCTATTACGCAATCTGGTCAGCAAATTCAGTCAACTATAAGGTAGAGTTCTACTATATGGATACTGAAGGCGCAGGCTACGAGCAGGCAGAGAATGAAACTCTCACTCTTCCCGGCGTAGTTGATCAGGCAGTTCCCACTTATGTTCCTGCAGAGGTAACAGGCTTCACCTACAACGCTGAGGAATCAATCGTTGACGGTGTTGTTCCCGCAGACGGAACTACTCTTGTTCTTGAAGTTTACTATGACAGAAACACATATGCCCTCACATACGAAGGCAACGAAGCTGTTGATGTTTACTTCGGAGCAGCTCTTCCCGAAGCAGTCAAGACTCCCGAAAATGTCGGTCACTACTTCAACGGTTGGGTAGGCGTTCCCGAAAAGATGCCCGCAGGCGCAGTTTCAATTGCTGCTGACTGGAAGGCAGAAGGCTATACTCTCACATTCACAGATCTCTACGGCAACGTTGTTGATGACATGACCGTAACTTACGGCGATGAAATCACAGTTCCCACAGGTCTTGTAAGAGAAGGCTATGTATTTGACGGTTGGTCACCCGAACTCACCGAAACGATCGGCGACCTCGGCAACAACGGCGATAAAGTTGCTTTCGCAGCTCAGTGGAAGCTCGATCAGTTCACGATCACAATCAAGCTTGACGGCGGTAACATTGACGGCGAAACAGCTGATGTTGTAATCACTCAGGATTATCTCACAGATGTTGAGTTCAGCGATGAGCCCGTTAAGGAAGGCTACACATTTGTTGACTGGAGCATTCCCGTTCCTTCAACAATGCCTGCCGAAGATATGACGATCACAGCTCTTTGGCAGATCAACACTTACACCATCACCTTCAACACAGATGGCGGCTCAGATGTTGCAGCGATCACAGGTCCCTTCGGCACCGCAATCACTGCTCCCGCAGCTCCCACCAAGGTAGGTCATGTATTCGCAGGCTGGAGCGAAGAGATTCCCGAAACAATGCCTGATTACGGCGCAAACGGCGCAGCTCATGAGATCAAGGCAACATGGACAAAGGAAACCTATACTCTCAAGTTTGCAAACACAGGCGACACAGCAATCGCTGACAAGCCCGTAACATACGGCGACACAATCGAAGCCATCACAGGTCTTACAAAGGTTGGTCACGTATTTGACGGTTGGGATGTAACTCCTCCCACAACGATCGGCGATCTCGGCGAAAACGGCGCTGTTGTTACATACACAGCAAAGTGGACTCCCGAAACTTATACCCTCAAGTTCGCTAACACAGGTGACACCGTTATCGACGATAAGGTTGTAACCTATGGCGACACGATCGAGGCAATCACAGGTCTTACCAAGGAAGGTCATACCTTCGCAGGTTGGGATGTAACTCCTCCCACCGAAATCGGCGACCTTGGTGAGAACGGCGCAGTTATCACTTACACAGCAGCATGGGATAAGATCACTTACACAGTTAAGTGGATCGATGAAAACGGCACAAAGACAACTCAGGTTGTTTACGGCGATGCAATCGTTGCTCCCGAAGCTGACGGTAAGGAAGGCTACTATTTCGTAATGTGGACACCTGAGATCCCCGCAACAATGCCCGCAAACGAAAACCTTGAATTCACAGCTCTTTACGAAGTAAGCGTTTACAATGTAAACTTCTATGTAAACGGCAAGTTCAGAACAGGTTACACCGCTGAGTTCGGCGAGGTAATCAGAACTGACAAGATCGGTTATGTCAGACCCACGGGTTATGTATTCGATGGCTGGTACACAGACGCTGAATGCACAACCAAGCTCGCTGAAGGCGCAACAGTCGGCGCAACAGTTGTTAACCTTTATGCTAAGGAAACTGTCGGCTCATATGCTGCAAACTTCTGGCTTGACGATGGAATGACAGACCTCTATGACACCAAAAATGTTCAGTTCGACAAGCAGATCATCGCTCCTGCAGAACCCACCAAGGAAGGCTACGAATTCGCAGGCTGGGATCCCTTCGTAGGTCTTATGGACGCAGAAGGTAAGGACTTCGTTGCTCAGTGGAACGAAAAGGTTGTCACGGTAACATTCTATGCTGACCTCGATAACGACGGCGTAGCAGAAGAATATGAAACCATCGACGGTCTTGTCTACGGCGAAGAAATGGAAATTCCCGGTGATCCTTATAAGAAGGGTTACAGATTCGACGGCTGGGCAGTTAAGGGCACAACCGAAATCGTTGACCTTGAAGGAACAACCGTTCCCGCTGAAAACGCTGAATATGAGGCTATCTTCACAGTTACCGAGCTTTATGTAACTTACTTCAACTATGCGGCTTCCGAATTCGGACCTGACGGCGATCCCGCTCCCGAATATGAAGCATATGCAATTGATGGCGCAGCAGTTGTCGGCACATATAATGTTGGCGATGCAATCGCTCATCCTGCTAACCCCGTAGTAGTTGTTGTTAAGGCTGACGGTGTCGAACATACCGAATATTACACATTCTCACATTGGGAAGATGCAGACGGCAATGTCTGGGCAGACGGTGCAGAGATGCCCGCAGAAGATGTTGCTCTCTATGCTAAGTACGAAAGAGTATCTGTTTACCTTGCTGTTAAGGCAGGCACAACAGGTGTTATCGAAAAGGCACATGCAACTGACAGAGAACAGTGGTATGTATACGGCTTCACAGGCAGACGTATCAATGCAGCTGAATTCCCGAAATTCTTCGAGGTTGTCGGTGACGGTTCTTACACAATCGAGAACTCCGTACTTTCAGGTGTATTCGGCACAGGCGCTAAGGTTCATGTAATTGACAATGTCACAGGTGAAGAAGTCGAAACCTTCTACATCATTATCTTCGGTGACCTTAATGGTGATGCTCTGATCAACTCAAACGACGCAACAAACATCAAGAACGAAATGGTTGTTGCAACATGGTCAAACAGAAGAGGCGGTACTCCTTACAGAATCAAGGCTGCAGATATCGCTCGTGACAGAATTATCAATGCAAACGATACCACTCTGATTAAACAGGCAGCACAGGGTCTTGTAAAGATTAATCAGCAGACCGGTACAGTTTCCTGATAATGATTAATTGAATTTTCCCGAAGAGGTAGCTTCGGTTGCCTCTTCGGGGTAACAACAAAATTTAAAAGGATTTCCCTTGCAAATTTGGCTATTATGGGATGCGTTTCCCATTTATATATGCAGTTCCAAAAATTAAGGGAGGAATAACTTGCATGAAAACATTCAAACGCACGCTTTCCGGTTTTCTTGCTCTGCTGATGATGTTCAGCTGCTTCTCTGTTCTTTCCAATGCTACTATTAATGACGGCAACAAGAATTCGGCTGAGGTTTATACCGATTTCTATGTCGAAAAAGACGGCGTATGGGAAAAGACAGACAAGGTCAAGGCAGGACAGAAGGTTAAAGCAAGAATTTCTATCGAAACAGACTTCTTAATTGGTACAACGACTCTGTTTTGGGTTTACAGCAAGAACTTCATGGATTTTGATCCGTCCGGAATGAGTGGTTCTATTGATACCGGTTTTGATTTTACCGGAGCTATCAATAGTGATCCCAATTCTATTGCTACCAAGAATAAGTTCGATGGTGAAATTGCTTATAATACGGAAGTTCCGCTTTATTCAGCACCGGATGATCTTATTTATGATGGATATGTTCCTGAAGACTTCTTTGATGATAAGGGTTGGGTAATGCTTAGCCTTACATCGGCAACAGCAGTTCCTGCACAGCTCAGCAAGGACGAGTATGTTTTCGAGTTTAATTTTAAAGTTAAGGATGAACCCACAGCAACGGAAGGCTTCTTCTATGTTCCTGAAGGTTCACTTCAGTCACCCGACGCATACTATGCTAAAACTTTCATTCAGCGAGCTGCAACAAGCACCAATATTGCTGTTAACCTGAACGAACAGGCTAACTTCATGTACTATGACATCCAGCTCAATGATAAGAACACAATTGCTCTCTTCACCGAAACATCCACAACATATACTCAGAATGTATATACAATGGATACAGAGGGTTACTACAGCGCAGCTGCAGTTACAAAAACACCCACAGTTGAAATCGGTTCAACAATCAGCGCTTCGGCATATGCAGCTCCCGATGGTTTCACAGTTGATACCGCCAAGAGCTCAGCTGACGTTACAGCCGCTGAAGACGGATCATCAGTAATGGACATTTACCTCAAGAGAGAAAAGTATAATGTTTCATTTGACGGTGTTCCCACAGAGCAGTTCTACGATGCAGTCATCAAGGCTGAAACTCCTGACGAAAAAGAAGGTTACACCTTCGACGGCTGGTATTCAGGCGCAAACATGCTCACCGAAACAACAAAGGTTCCCGTTGGCGGCGCAGCTTATACAGCTAAGTACACAGCAAACGATGTTGGCTACACAGTCAACAAGTATTTCATGAATACTGACGGATCAACATATGCTGATCCCGTTCCTCAGGCATTCCCCGGCAAGACCGATGATGTTGTAAGCTATGCTGACGAAAACATCGAAGGCTTCAAGCTTGATACAACTCTCGGCAAGCTTTCCGGCACAGTAACAGGCGATGGCAAGCTCGTTCTTAACGCTTACTACACCCGTGAAAAGGTCAACGTAACGATCGACGGCGAGAAGTCAGAGGCTTATTACGGAACAACGATCGAAAAGCCCGCAACTCCTCCTGCCGAGGCAGGCTATGAATTCGACAAGTGGGTTGACGGCTCAAACAACGAAATCGGCTCATGGCCCATCACAGTCAAGACAACCGATATCGTTATCAACTCTGTATTCAAGAAGCTTCCCAGAACGGTCACCTATAAATATGTAGGTGCTCCCTCGGGCTACGAAGTTCCCGCTGCAAAGATCGCTTATATCGGCGATACCATCGAGCTTCCTCAGCTTCCCACCGTTGAAGGCTACGTAGTAGGCGACTGGGTAATCACAGATGCAAACGGCGAAGTTATCACCGACGGTAAGGTTGGTACAACAGATGTAACAGTTACATCAACATGGACTCTCAACGCTTATAAGGTAACTCTTGATCTTGACGGCGGCGAGGCGAATGTAACATCGATCAACAAGAACTACGGTGAAGTTCTCCACGCTGACGAGCTTCCCGAGGTTACAAAGGCAGGCTACGATCACGTTGGCTGGACTGCTGACGGCGCAGACGCAACATTCCCCATGACGATCAAGGGTGATGTTGCTCTCAAGGCAAAGCTTGCTCTTCATAACTACACGATCACTTACGCATTCTCAGGCAACAAGCCTGACAGCGTGAATGTTCCTGCTGCAGTAACAGGCACAATGGGCTCAGTTATTCCTCAGCCCACATTTGGTGCAGTTGAAGGCTGGTCCTTCGGCAGCTGGACATTTGCCGATGCAGAAGGCAACGAAATCACAGACGGCAAGGTCGGCACAGCTGATGTAGTTGCAACAGGTAAGTGGACACTTAACAGACATCAGGTTTCTTACGTAACAGGTGTTGACGGAACAACAATTGCTCCCATCACAAGACCTTACGGAACAGAGATCCTTGCTCCCGAAACCGATCTCTCCGCTCTTAAGCCCGGCTACAGATTCGACGGTTGGAAGGATTCCGAAACAGGCAAAATCGTAACCTTCCCGTTCGCAATGCCCGACAGAGATGTTGAGCTCGTTGCAGTCTGGACTCCTGTTGAGCGCACGATCACTTATGTCTATGTCGGTGCTCCCTCAAACTACACGGCACCCGAAGCTAAGAAGGGTACTATCGGAACAGCAATTGAGCTTCCCGATCTTCCCACAGATGAAGCTTATATCATCAGCGATTGGGTAATCAGCGGCGATGACGGCAACGGCAAGGTTGGCACAACCGATGTTACCGTAACCGCAACATGGACAAAGAAGACCTATACAGTTCAGTTCTATGCTGACGAAGAAGGAACCGTTCCCTTCGGCGATCCCGTAACTTATGAACACGGTCAGCTTCTCGCTTATCCTGCAACAACTCCCGTAATCTTAGGCAAGACCTTCGATGCATGGAGTGAAGCAAAGGATAGACCCGTTAAGAAAGACCTTGATATCGTTCCCGTCTTCACAACAGATGAATACACCGTAACAGTCCTTGGCTTCGACGGCATTGAATTTGCCGAAACAAAAGGCTGGACAGCAACCTACGGCGACGAAATCACAATCGCTGATCTCGCAGCTCTCAACACAGAGGTTGAAAACTACGTATTTGAAGGCTGGTATTATAACGGCGAAAAGATGGATGCCGATACGGTCATCACAGTAACCGATGATGTTACTATCGAAGCTAACTATGTCGGTGCAGAAGCAAAGCTTGTCTTCAAGGCAAACGGCGCTCTCTTCGCTAACGGCACAGATACAGTTGAAGTTCCTCTCAAGATCGATGATGAGATCACAGCGGATATGTATCCCGCAGTTCCCGATTACGAAGGCTATACCTTCGACAGATGGAGCGATGACCTTGTCGGTCAGACAATGACTGAAAAGGAAGTTGTTATCACCATCAAGTGGAATGCAAACTCCTATAACATCAAGTTTGTCAACGGTCTTACAAATGCTCAGATCGGCGACATCGTTTCCGGCGAATTCGGTACTCCCGTAGCAATGCCCGAGCTTCCCACAGCAACAGGCTACAGCTTCGCTTGGGATAACACAGTAGCTTCGATTCCTGCAAGAAACGAAAAGGGCGAGCTTATGGTCAACGGCGGCACGATGACAGTCACCGCAGTTCCCACAGCTAATGTCCATACCGTTACTTACATGAACGGCGATGCTGTTGTAACAACCAAGGATGTTGCTTTCAATCAGCCCATCGACTCAGCAGTTGCTCTCGGAACAGTTCCCGCAGGCTACACATTCCTCGGCTGGAGCCTTGATGAGAATGCAACCGCAGCAGGCAACCTCGGCGTAATGCCCGACAAGGATGTAACTGTTTATGCAGTTCTTCAGGCAACAGGCAACACGGTTTACACTGTTGAGATCTATCATGAAAACCTTGAAGGCGGATATGACCTTGTTTCTTCCACGGAATATGACAACGGTGTTGCAGGTCAGCCCGCTCCCTATGTAGTCGATACTGATGTTGAAGGCTTCAACTATAACGAAGCTGATTCGATCATTCCTGATGCTATCGACGGCGAAGGCACTTCAGTTCTTGAAATCTACTATGACCGCAGAATAATCAGCGTTCAGATCGGCGACGACAAACCCGTTGATGTTCCCTTCGGCTCAAAGGTTGATATTCCCGATGAAGCTCCCGCTCCCTCGGATCCCGGTCAGGAATTCGATAAGTGGGTTGACGAAAATGGCAACGAAGTAAGCGATCCTTACACCGTTCCCGATTCACCCGACAACGATCCCGTTGTTATCACTCCCACATATAAGAACAGAATGATCGACGTTTACTACAGCGTAAACGGCACAGTAATCGAGACTGTTGCAACAGAATACAGCAAGCCTATCGACTCAACAGTCAGACCTGCTGATGATGAAGTTCCCGCAGGCTACACATTCCTCGGCTGGAACCTTGACGACAAGGCAACAGCAGTCGGTGCTCTCGGCAACATGCCTGCAGAAGAAGTAACTGTTTATGCAGTTCTTCGTGCTCACACCAATATTAAGTACACAGTTGAAATCTATGAGGAATCCTTGACAGACGGCGTTTACGATAAGGTTTCAGAAACACCTTATACCAACGGTACCGCAGGTCAGCCTGCTCCTTATGAGATCAACAAGGATGTTGAAGGCTTCGATTATAACGAAACCATGTCTGTGATCCCCGAAGCTGTCAGCGGTGACAACACAACCGTTCTCAAGCTTTACTATGACCGCAGAACGATCAGCGTTCAGATCGGCAACGACGAACCCATCGATGTTCCTTACGGCACACAAATCGATCTTCCCGACGATCCCGATGACAACGATCCCGGCACAGAATTCGATAAGTGGGTTGACGAAAACGGTGATGCAGTAACAGATCCCTTCATCGTTCCTGATTCAGAAGACGATGTTACCGTTGTTATCACTCCCGTTTACAAGAACCTCTCCTTCGATGTTATCTTCATTGATGAGCTTAACGGCACAACAAAATCAAACATCCTTGAATACACAACCAAGATCCCGAATCCCGGAACGCCCAGTGCTGAAGGCTTCGAATTCGACGGTTGGTACACCAAGGCAGGCGACAAGTATGTTGCCGGAACAACAACAGTTCCCAATGCTGACGTAACTTACTATGCTAAGTACACAGGTCTTCCCGTAACCTACATTGTAAATGTTTACTTTGAGAAGGTTGACCGCACAGGTTGGGAGGATGTTCAGTCCGAACTTGTTGACGGCGTAGCAGGCGAAACCGCCAAGTACACCGAAACATTTGAAGGCTTCACTCTTGATACAAAGATCTCCGTAACAGAAGATACGATCGAGGGCGACAGCTCAACAGTCCTTGTTATCTACTTCAGAAGAAACGATGTCAAGATCACCGTTGACGATGAAGAAAAGGATGTTCCTTACGGAACAGAGATCAAGGAAGAAGATCTTGAGAAGGATGTAACAGTTGATCCCGGCTACAAGATCGACAAGTGGACAGACGCTGAAGGCAATGAAATCACCTTCCCCGTTGAGATCAAGGGCGGCGAAGAATTCATTCCCGTAATCGTTAAGGACACATTCACAGTTAAGTTCCAGCTCGAAGACGGTACACCCGTTGACGAAACAACAGCAGAATTCGGCTCCGAATATGCTGCTCCTCAGGCTCCCGAAGCTCCCGAAGGCTTCACCTTCGCAGGTTGGTTAGATAAGGCAACAAACACTTACTATGACGGCAAGATTCCCGCAAAGGATGCTGTTTATGTTGCATACTACACCAACAACGATGAAGCTGAATACACAGTTAACATCTATATCATGAACACAAGCGGCGTTGAAGAGCTTTCAGGCTCCTACAAGTCAACTGCTGCAATCGGAACAACTCAGAGCGTTGTTCCCGGAACCGTTGCATTCTGCACTCTTGACACAGCCAAGAGTAACACAAGCTGCGTAGTCCTTGCTGACAACTCAGCTTCCATCAACCTCTACTTCGTAAGAGGCCTCTACACTGTAAGCTTCGACGGCGAAGAAACTCAGGTTTATGCAGGCGCAGCAATTCCCGTTCCCGCAGATCCCGCTCAGGACGGTAAGAAGTTCACAGGCTGGACTCCTGCAATTCCCGATGTAATGCCTGAAGAAGATCTTGCATTCGCATCAACATGGGAAGATGTTAAGTATACAATTACTTACATCGTAAACGACAACAAGATCGTTCACGAATATCTCTTCGGCGAAGTGGTTACTCCTTATGAGATAACCGAAGCACCCGCAGGCCTTGTATTCGACAGCTGGTTAGGCACAATTCCCGAAACAATGCCCGCAGAAAACGTTGTTGTTTCTGCAGTATTCAAGGCTGCAGCTTACACAGCAACCTATCTCGATGCTGACGGTAACGTTTACGAATCCTACTCCGTAGCTTACGGCGCAGAGATTCCCGTTCCCGCAACAAATCCCGAGAAGGCATTCCACGAGTTCGTTGAGTGGGATAACATTCCCGAAACAATGCCCAACTACAATGTAACGATCAGACCCGTATTTGCACCTATCGATGTTCGCCTTATTTCTGCTGACGGTTCAACAACCGTTATCGACAGAGAAAGAATGATCATCTACGGTCTTGAAGAGAATCTGACCGCTAAGGTTCTTGACGATCTCTTCCTTGACTATGAAGGCGACGGAACATTGGTAATCAAGCCTGTAACAGAGGGCACAAGCAGATATGGTACAGGCGCAGTTGTTGAACTCTATAACAATGCAGACGGATCACTCGTTGAAACATTCCATATCGTAGTATTCGGTGACCTTAACGGTGACTCGGTTGTTAACGGTATCGACGTTTCAATCGCATCCGACGAAGCATTCTGGATTTCAGACTGGTCGCTCGAAGGCTCAGATGAATATAATGAGTACAGAACGATCGCTGCAAATCTTGACAGCAAGAACAGCGTTATCGATTCAACAGACGTAAGCAACATCAAGAACTATGTTCTCAGCCTTGTTGACATTGATCAGACGACAGGCAAGATTGTTCGTTCCTAACCTGGCTTAATTTTAATGGGGAGAGGGGACACCCCCCTCTCTCCGGAAAAAAAGAAGCATGTCACTCAAGAGCGGATGGCACAACCGCTCTGACAAACCCGTTTTCTGTCGGCACGGAAAGCGGGATAAAACAAGGAGGAATTCTCTCATGACAAAAATTAAAAGGTTAGTTGCTGTCGTTCTCTCCCTTCTGATGATTTTTGGCACGGTTTCCTCGGTTGCTTCGGCAGCAGCTTGGGATGCAACAACATCCGACGGTTTTGCGCTGGATGTTACGACAAAGATATTCAGACAAGTTGACGGTGAATGGATCGAAACCAAGAAAGTACAAAAAGGCGAAACCGTAAAGGCTCGTGTGTATCTTGACACCGATTTCTTCACAAACGGCGGTGACCTTGTATTCTTCTATAACAATGATTTCTTCTCGGATTCATATTCAGAAAACAAGAACACCCTCGCTGTTAACTCTGCGGTTTACGCAGGCGACGGCTACGGCATTACAGGCGAATTCTATAATTCAAAATCCTCGGCAAATGTTGAAAGCAGACTGATGACTCTCGGAGTTATCGATCAGGCTTTTGCCGACAAGCATAATTTCATCGCTGTCAGCGTTACTCTCGCAGGCGATGAGAAAAACAACCTTTTCCTTGGCAATGAATGGCTCTGCGAATTTGACCTTACAGTCAATAATGACGCAGCAGGCACAGGCGATTTCTTTATTCTTGAAGACTCTTTCAGAGATAAGAATATAAAGACAAATTACTGTAACATTTCCAAGGGTCCTTCATTCGGTTACAACGAAGACGTAGTTGATATGTCTAACTGGCAGGCTGTTATTACGGTAGCAAGCAATCCCGTTTCTCTTTATACCAACTATGTTGAAGCAACATTCGATGCAAACGGCGGCGAATTTGCTGACGGCAAGGATTCAAAGGTTATCAGCGGTGAGGCAGGCGAAGCTCTCAGCGTTGATGCTCCCGTTCTTGAAGGCTACGCCTTCGCAGGCTGGTTAGCTGAAGGCGCATCAGAGGCTCTCGATACCGTTCCTGCTCTTCCTGCTGCAGACACAACATATGTTGCACAGTGGAAGTCAACAACGGATAGATACGACGAAACTCTTAAATTCAAGACAGATATTTACAGATTTGACGAAACTGCAAACGATTGGGTATATACCGAAAAGGTTATTCCCGGCGAAACCGTCAAGGCAAGAATTTATATTGACACAACCTATTTCACCAACGCAGGTGACTTCGTTGTGTTCTATGATAACGATTTCTTTGAGGAAGCAGATCCCGATTTCACAGTCGGTTCATTCACCGATCTCGTCGTTAATCCCAAAGAGAAAAACGATGACGGAACAATGAAGATCGAGGGTACATACTCTTATGTTTCTTCCAATGCAAGAGTTATCAAAAGACTTGTAGAAGCTGGTCATATCGATCAGGAATTTGCAGATACTCACACTGCGTATCTCGCAACCTATAAGTTCAATCCTTCAGCCAGCCGAGTTCTCAGCGGAGATGATTATTTCGCAGAATGGACTCTGAAGGTCAAGGATTCAGCTTCGGGAACAGGCGACTTCTTTGTTGTTGAAGAAACAATTCAGAACGCAAGCGAAAAAGGCCAGAAGGCTTATATCAGCATTCCCGTAAGCGTTGAGGGCGGCACCGATGAGGATTCAATATCCCTCTTCGAGATCAATGTCAACACAGATGTTGAAAGCCATCCTGTTTCAACTCTCAGCAGAATCGAATTCTACACAGATAAAGCCCAGATGGATACTCCCGATTTCGTGATCGAAGATGATATCAACGCTCCCGTTGATGCATCAACGGTTCCCGAATTCACAAAGGACGGCTACACCTTCAAGGGCTGGGTTCCTGCAGAAATTGCGGATCCCACAGTTGACGATGTTGTAGAGATTCCCGAACTGATGCCTTTTGATGAGGTCAAGCTTGTTGCTCTCTGGATCGAAAAGGTAACAGTTTCCATTGATCCCTCAAACGGCGATCCCGTTATCGAAAACGAAGTAACGGCAGGCGATGCATTTGAAAAGCCTGAAGATCCCGCTAAGGAAGGTCATTATCTTGCAGGCTGGACAGATGACAACGGAAACTTCATGACTGAGCTTCCCGATGTTTATCCCGCAGAGGATACGGTCTACACAGCAGTATTTGAAACTTATACCTATAATGTAGAGTACTATGTTCTCAATCCCGAAACTCTTGTTTTTGACAGAGTTGCGATTGCCAACACAGCTTACGGCGAAAAGATCAATCCCGTTCCTCCTCTCTACAAGGTACCCACAGGCTATGCTCTGACTCCTGCATATAAGGATATCACTTTCGCTGCAGATACACTTCTTGCAGAAGGCGAAACAATGCCTGCAAATGCAGTCAAGCTTTATTACAAGCTTGCAGCCAATAAGTATCCCGCAACCTTCAAGCTTGACGGCGGTAACATCAACGGCGAAACAGCCGATGTTGTTGTTGAAACAGCTTACGGTGCTCAGATCAAGGCTCCCGCAGATCCCGTCAAGAAGGGTAACACCTTCGCAGGCTGGACTCCCGTTGTCGGTCTGATGGATACCGAGCCCCTCGAATTCATCGCAACATGGGAACCCAATACATACTACGCAACCTTCATCGTTGAAGGTGAGGTTTATGAAGTAATTGACATTCCCTACGGCGCAGAATTTGAATATCCCGGCGATCCCGAGCTTCCCGGCTACATCTTTGTAGAATGGAATCCCGGACTTCCCGCAACAATGCCCGATGAGGATGTAGAACTCACAGCGGTATTTGAAAAGAAGGATATCACGATCACTCTTGAGCTTGACGGCGGCAAGTATGACGGAAGCGAAGAAGCTATTGAGATCACCGGCAAATACGGCGATGAAATAACCGATCCCGATGCTGAAAAGCTTGCAAAAGAAGGCTATGTATTCGGCGGTTGGGAACCCGCTCTTCCTGAGACTCTTCCCACCGAAGATGCAACCTACACAGCAATCTGGAACCCCGCAAAGGATACTGATTATACCGTAGAGGTTTATTATCAGAATACAGAAGGCAAATATGCCGATACTCCTGACGATGTTATTCCCATGCAGGGCGAAACAGATTCAATCATCAACGTTGCAATTCCCACTCCCTACGGTTTTAAGATTTGCACAACCGAAGGCGATTACGGTAAGGACGTTGTAATCAAGGCTGACGGCTCAACCGTTTATAAGGTATACTTTGACAGAGTTGAATATGTGATCGTATTCGACGGCAACGAAGGTACCATCGGCGGCGAAGCTCAGGTAAGCCAGACATATCTCTATCTTTCAACCGTAACTGCTCCCGCAGATGCTGACCTCTACAGAGAGGGCTACACCTTCGCAGGCTGGGCTCCCGCTGTTGACAGCGAAGCAACGAAGGCGGTTACTTATAAGGCACAGTGGACAGTTAACTCCTACGATGTTACTTATGTCATCAAGGGCGAAACCGAAGAAGAAAACGAAACATTCCTTGTTGATTCCTTCGATTTCGGTGAAAATCTCACAGTAACCTCCGATAAGCCTGAAAAGACCGGTTATACACACAGCGGCTGGACTGATGCAGCAGGCAACTCCTATAAGTTCCCTGCAACAATGCCTGCTGAGAATATCACGGTTTATGCAAAGTTCACTCCCAATCCCTATAAGGCATATTTCTTCGAGGAAGCTGATTCCCAGACTCCCTACGATATAATCGATGCTGATTTCGACAGCGCTATCGAAGCTCCCGCTTCAAAGCCCGAAAAGCAGGGTTATGAATTCGGCGGCTGGTCAACAGACGGCGAAACTCCTCTTGATTTTGAAAACGGAAATGTCAAGATGGACGAAGAAAACAAGAACTTTGTAGCAGTATGGACTCCTGCTGCTCAGGATGTTCCCGTTGAGTATTACATTATGGGTACAGACGGCAAATATCCCGAAACAGCTAACGAAACGGGTTCCGTCAAGTCAGAAACCGATGCCGTTGCATCAATAGCTCCTGCTGAAAAAGCAAACTATACGGTTGATGCTGAAAAGTCAGTTCTTGAAGCAGTTGTTGCCGCTGACGGCTCAACAGTTCTCAAGGTTTACTACAAGCTCAACTCAACAAAGCTTACGATCACGGTTGACGGCGAAGACACAGTAATCGAAGGACTTGTCGGTTCGGAAGTTCCCGCAGAACAGATTCCCGATACAAATAAGCCCGGTTACACATTCACCGGCTGGAAAGACGGCGAAGACAACGATGTTGAGCTTCCCACAACAATGCCCGAGAAGGATGCAACCTATGAGGCACAGTATGAAGTCAAGGTTTACAATGTAACCTTCATCGTTGACGGCGAAGTTTATGACGGCCCCAACAAAACAGAGTACGGTGCTCCCATCGCTGTTCCTTCAGCCCCCACAAAGAACGGTCACACATTTGCACAGTGGGTAGACAAGGCAGGCAATAATCCTGATGATTATGCAGGAATGCCTGATAAGGATCTTGAGTTCGTTGCTGAATGGACAGCAAACGCTAACATCGGCTATGTTCTCAATGTTTACGAAATGGATAAGGAAGGCAATTATCCCTCCGAGCCCACTATCGTTTACACCTTCAACGACGGCGTTGTAGGCGATGACAGAACTGTTACTCCTACCGTTCCCGAAGGCTTTGTTCTTGATATCGAATCAATCAACACTCCCGAAAAGAGTGAGCTCACAGGTAAGATCCCCGCAACGGGAACACTTACCCTCAAGGCATACTACACAAGACAGCAGTTTACCCTTTATCTTGATGTTGACGGAGAGATAACTGAAGAGGTTTACTATTTCGAACAGGAAATCGCTGACAGAAACGATCCCGTCAAGAAGGGCTGGTCATTTGAAGGCTGGCAGCCCGATATCCCCGCAGTTATGCCTGCTGAGGATGTAACGGTTGTTGCTCAGTTCAAGAAGAATTCCTATACTGCAACATTTGATGCCGGCGAAGGTGCTTACACCGACGGCAGCAAGGTTGTAACAAAGGATGTTCCTTACGGCGAAAGCGTAACGAAGCCCGACACCGATCCCGTCAAGACAGGTTATGAGTTCCTCGGCTGGTCAACAGACGGCGAAACCGTAATCGAAAACCTTGGCAAGATGGACGATCAGGGTAAGACCTATATTGCAGTCTTTGTTAAATCGGCAGTTATGGTAACATTCTATAACTACCTGCCCTCAGAAAAGGGCCCCGCAGTTCCCGAAGGTCAGCAGACTTATGTTTATGACCAGAAGACAGACTATCTCTTCGGCGAAACGATCGTATTCCCCGCAGATCCCGTAATTGTTGGTCACGAGGATAACTATGTATTCGTCGGCTGGGTAGATGCAGACGGAAATGCAGTTGAAGAAGGCGCAACAGTTCCTGCAGAGGATTTCGAAATCTTTGCTAAATATGACAGAGTCAAGGTCATGCTCATTCCCAAGAATGATACATGCACAACCGTAATCGACAGAGCCGGCAAGACAGTTGATGATTACACAGCTGACAGCACATGGTATGTTTACGGCCTTGACGAAATCCTTCCCAAGCAGTACCTTCTTAACACCTATATCGATGTCCAGGGTGACGGTACTCTCGTAATCACAAAGATTAACGATAACAGTAACTATTACGGCACAGGTTCAATCATTGATGTTTATGATAACGTAACAGGCGAGCTTGTTGAAAGCTTCAGAATTATCGTTTTCGGCGATATCAACGGTGACTCCTATGCAAACGGCATCGACCTTTCCATCATGTCCGAAGAAGCTCTCGGCCTCACAGGCTGGTCAATCAAGGGTATTGATGAATATTGCGCATATAAGGTTAAGGCAGCAGACCTTGCTCCTCTTTACGGTCAGATCGACGGTCAGGATAAGGCTCTCCTCAACCAGCATGTTCTCAGCCTTGGTGAAATCAACCAGGTAACCGGACGAGTAGATTTCTGATGACCTAATTTAAAAGGGAAGCCCCCGACTTCGGTCGGGGGCTTTTTGGTTTAAAAAGCGACGGAGGTGTTTTTTCTCGCTCGGCGTGCCTTTGCACGCAGTCGCTCGAAGAAAACGCCCCCGTCATCTTTTTAAACTCAAAAAATGTGATCAAGAAGCGACGGGAATGTTTTTTCTCGCTCGGCGTGCCTTTGCACGCAGTCACTCGAAGAAAACGCCCCCGTCATCTTTTTAAACTCAAAAACTGAGATCAAGAAGCGACGGAGTTTTTCTCGCTCGGCGTGCCTCAAACAAAAAAACCGCAGAGGAATCCGATTGGAAATCTCTGCGGTTTGCTGTTATTGTTCGAGCATTGCATCTTTGTATCTGTTGAAAAGCTTGCGTGCTTCTTCAACGGTATTTGCCTCAACGGGAGGCTCGGGATTTGCGGTTGAAAGCCATTTTTTCTCAAATTCGGCATAACGCTTGTAGAAGTCGCTGCCTCGGTAAAGATTTCTTTCACAATGCTGTTTCTTTGTTGTTGTCGAGAAGAGCCTTCTCTTCGGGAATTCATATGCAAGACGCTCGAAAAAGCTCTGCCAGCGCTTGACATAGTATGTGCCGATAAGTCCGCCCCATTCCTTCCATGCGTAATCATAATTGACGCTGTCGGAGAAAGGACCCCAGACGGTAACCTGAGTGAGGAGATTGAGCTCAAAGTTTTCCTTATCCTTCTCAGTAAAGGCAAGGTCACCCGCTTCCTTTAAATGCTCGTAAAGAGTCAGCCCGGGTCTTGTCTGAAGCAGAGCATCGAGCTCTTCGCAGATCTTGAGGAAGCTGTTTGAGGATCGCTCAAATATCTTGACATCCTTGTTTTTATAGCCGAACATCGCTCTGTCATAAAGCGTAGCGGCATGGTTGCTGATAACCTGACGAACAAGGTCACAGGCATCAAATTCATAGCCGTCCTTTGTTGCATTCTGCGAGCTGAGGAGAAGCTCGACTGCTTTGACGAGAATCTTGTTGTCATAGCGGAGCTCCCTGAAATCGTTGGGAGCGGTGTGACGCAGCTCGGTTGCAGGTCTTGCGCAGATGACCGAGCCCGTTTCTCTGCCCGTGCAGTTTTCGCTGTAACAGCTTTCGCTCAGGAGGAGCATGGCATCAACAAGGCATTTTTCTCTGCTTCCGTAGCGGCGGTAGGCATAGCTTCTCAGCCATTCTTCGAGATCGACCGCCTTGTCCTCGGTAAGCATACGGAAGGCGAGATCAAAATAGAGAGGATTCTGGAAAATGCCTTCCATGAAAAGTCCCGTACCGACGCAGTTTTCGCTTCCTTCTGTAAGGTATCTGTTGTCGGCGAGAGCTTTTATGCTGCCGTGAAGAGTGTTTCTGTCGCCGAAATTCTGAAGAGTTCCGAGAATATAATCGTAGCCCCAGAATTCATCGGTTTCGCTGTGCTTGGTTCCGTCGATATCAAGAATGAGGAGTCTGTCCTTCGGAACAGCTCTGACTATCTGCTCACGGATCGACCAGCTTTGCATGACCCAGACAGAATCCTTGTCAAACTCCTTATACATTGAATCGATCGCATAACCGACCTTGAAAAGATAATCCTTTGTTTTGACGGAGGGCTCGTTCTCGTGGAACGGATCGCAGGCGTAATAATGATGTGCTCCGAAAAGCTGACGCTGTTTTTCAAGAAGCGCCATGCCGAACTTTCTGAAGAGCGGATCGGTCGGATCAAGCTGGTATGTATAGGGGAAATTGCACCATGAGGGGATAAGGCGAAGCCTTGTTTTTTTGAAGAGCTTTGTGATTGAGTGAGGAACAGAGCCCGTATAGCCCTGCTGAATGGGTGTCATGCCGAGCTCAACCTCACGGTCGATTATCTTTTTGCCGAGCTCAAGACGGCTTTCAATGTATTTGACATCGGTAAGGCTGAAATAGCCCGTAAGGTTCGTCATAAGCTGCCACGGCCAGAAGCCGGGACCGGATAAAAACTGCATGGCTCCGGTTTCGCTGTAGGTGAAATCACGCAGGGTATAGTACCAGACTGCTTCGGTGCCGACAACGGACAGAGGCATGTTGATGCCGTTCATTGCCATGAAGTCGATTTCTTTTTCCCATTTGTCCCATTTCCAGAACGCAAAGGAATAGCCGAATGTGCAATAGTTGAGATAAGCTCTTCTTTTCTGAGGGATAACCTTCTGAAGCTTTCCTTCAAAAAGGGGAGCTGAGGTGACGTTCATTTCTCTGTTTCCGCAATGAGAAAGATTGACGCCGCAATATGTTTTCAGATATTCGTAATAGCCCATCGCCTGACTGATTTTGCAGTCGCCGCAAACAACGATTTTTTCGTTTTCGCAGAAAACCTCAAAGGTGTTTTTGCCGTCAACGGGCTCGATGGTGCGAAGCTCAAATGAATCTGCAATTTCGGGAGTATTTCTCAGAATAAGATTTTTCAAATCGATCGCTCCTGTAAATATAAATCATTTAATTATACTATATAATAAGAAAGTTGGCAAGGCTTTTGATAAATTAACACTTTGTTGATTAAATAAAATAAAATACATGATAGAATAATAATCAAAAAACCGTAAAAATATCAAAATAATGCTTTACACTTGGCATCAAATAAAGTAAAATATACTATGTACAATTATAGACTGAGAAAGTCTGTTTATAATTAGTGACGAATAAATATTTTTAGGCGGTGTTTATATGAAACCTGTTTATAAACGCATTCTCCTCAAGCTCAGCGGCGAGGTGCTTTCGGGAAGTCAGGGACACGGTTTTGATTTCGACACGATCAACTCCATCTGCTCTGCTGTCAAGAAGGTTTCCGACCTCGGCGTTGAAATCGGTCTTGTTGTCGGCGGCGGCAATTTCTGGAGAGGCCGTTCGGGCGGCAAGATGGACAGAACCCGTGCCGACCATATCGGTATGCTTGCAACGGTCATGAATTCTCTCGCTCTTGCCGATTCTCTTGAACAGCTCGGTGTTCCCGTCAGAGTTCAGAGCGCAATTGAAATGCATCAGATTGCGGAAACCTATATCAGAAACAAGGCTATCCGTCATATGGAAAAAGGCAGAGTCGTTATCTTCGGCAGCGGAACGGGTAACCCCTTCTTCTCGACCGACACCTGCGCAGCTCTCAGAGCGGCTGAAATCAAGGCGGATGTTATTCTTAAAGCAACGAATGTTGACGGCGTTTTTGACAAGGATCCCAACAAGTTTGCGGATGCTGTCAAATATGATGTTATCACTCACAGCGAGGTTCTCGAAAAGAACCTCAAGGTTATGGATTCAACGGCAGCTTCTCTCTGCCGTGACAATAATATACCTATTCTCGTGTTCAACCTTGAAGATCCCGAAAACATTGTCAGGGCAATTCTCGGCGAAAACATCGGCACAATAGTTAAGGAGGGCTAAATTATGCAAACCGTATTTAAAACAGCAGAAGAAAAAATGGGTAAGACCGTCAGCGTTCTCAATGCAGAATATGCTGCAATCAGAGCAGGCAGAGCAAATGCTTCCGTTCTCGATAAAATCAAGGTCGATTATTACGGAACTCCCACTCCCATCAATCAGATGGCGGCAGTTTCGGTTGCAGAGGCAAGAATTCTCACAATTCAGCCTTGGGACACTTCAACTCTTCACCCCATCGAGAAGGCTATCATGGCTTCCGATATCGGCATCAATCCTCAGAATGACGGCAGAATCATCCGCCTTGTTTTCCCTCAGCTGACTGAGGAACGCCGCCGTGATCTTTGCAAGGATGTCAAGAAGATGGCTGAGGATTCGAGAATCGCTATCAGATCTATCAGACGTGACTGCATCGACAAGGTAAAGAAGATGGAAAAGGCTTCGGAAATCACAGAGGATGACCTCAAGATTGCCGAAAAGAAGCTTCAGGACTTCACCGATAAGTACATCAAGGAAGTTGACAAGGCTGCAGAAGCAAAAGAAAAGGATATCATGGAGATCTGATTGCTTCAGAAACTAAACAGCAGGGGCATAATGCCTCTGCTGTTCACAAGGTGTTTTTTTATGACGAAGGAAATGTATGAAAAACTGACTTTGCCCCGCCATATCGGAATTATCATGGACGGTAACGGCAGATGGGCGAAGCAGAGGGGTCTTGAAAGAAGCGAAGGTCACAAGGCAGGTGCAAACACCTTCCGCCGTATCTGTGATTACGGTGCAGAGCTCGGAATCGAGTGCATGACCTTTTATGCTTTTTCGACCGAAAACTGGAAAAGACCTGTCAAAGAGGTCGAAGCGATCATGAATCTGTTCAGGGATTATCTGAACGAGGCTCATGACAGGGAGGACGAAAACGAGTCGAAGGGACTGCGCATCCGTTATGTCGGAGAGCGTGAAGGTCTTCCCCAGGATATTATCTCGCTGATAAACACTCTTGAAGAGGGTTCGGCGGATAAAAAGACAACTGTTAATATTGCCGTTAATTACGGCGGAAGAAACGAAATTCTTCATTCCGTCAGAAAGATCGCCGCTCAGGTTGAGGCAGGCGAGCTGAAGGCGGAAGACATTGAACTGAAAAATATAGAGGATAATCTCTTCACGGCGGGGTTGCCCGACCCTGATCTGATAATCAGACCGAGCGGAGAATATCGTCTTTCAAATTTTCTTATATGGCAGGCGGCATATTCGGAATTCTGGTTTTCCGATATCCTCTGGCCCGACTTTACCGAGGATGACCTCGATAATGCGATTATTGAATACTGCAAAAGAAACAGACGTTTCGGCGGAGTATAAAATCACAGACCAGAAGGTCTGAGAAATCGAGTGTGAAAATCATGAAACAAAGAATAATAACCGGAGTGCTGGCAGCGCTGTTTGCAATCTCTCTTCTTGTGGTCATAGGCTTTGGCTTTACGGAATATCTGAGCTTTGTTGCGGCGATATTTTCTTCAATAGCCGCATATGAGGTCATGAGAGTATCAAAGTGCAAAAACAAGGTTCTGACTGTTGTTTCCTGCATAGCTTCGGCTTTCGTACCGTTTTATATTGCGTTTGACCTTGCGTCGCTGATTCCCGTTTCAACGGGAGTTATCGTTGCCGTCTATGTTATTGCGATGCTTCTGATAATGCTCAAATGGTATGATCAGACAAGGTTTGAGCATGTTGCACTCGCTCTTTTTGCGTCGCTTGCAATTCCGTCATCTATCATGACGATTTATAAAGTCGATGAGCTTTGCTCGGCACATCCCGAGCTGTTTCAGCGTTCGCAGATAGTTTTCATGCTGCTTTGCGCCATGTATGCGGCATGGCTTTGCGACACATTTGCGTACTTTTTCGGAAGCAAGCTCGGCAAGCATAAGCTTTCTCCGAAAATCAGCCCGAAGAAGTCTGTTGAAGGTGCTGTCGGCGGAGTCGTCGGCACAACGGTGGTTTCTGTTATCACCTATGTAATATGTGAGATATTCTTCTTTGAAAACGGAACGGTCAAGGTCTGGATGGTTATTCCCGCAGTTGTTTTCCTTTGCGTTATCGGCATGTGCGGCGACCTTTCGGCTTCTGTTATCAAAAGGAATTTCGGCGAAAAGGATTTCGGCAACCTCTTCCCCGGTCACGGCGGTGTGCTTGACAGAATCGACAGCTTCCTTTTCACCATGCCTTCTCTCTATGTTTTGCTTTCAATTGCAGTTGCGATTGTTGCGTAAGGAATGATATTATGATAAAATCTCTTGCTGTTTTAGGCTCAACGGGCTCGATCGGCGTTCAGGCTCTGGAGGTTGCGAGGCTTCACGGACTTAAAATCGAAGCTCTGACTGCCGGCAGCCGCATTGATATTCTTGAAAATCAGATAAGAGAATTTTTGCCCGCCGTTGCCGCAGTTGCAGATGAAAAGGCGGCACGGGAGCTGAAGGTCAGAGTTGCGGATACCCCGACGAAGGTTCTCTCGGGCGAAAAGGGTGTATGTGAGTGTGCGGCATGCTCGGCGGAAAGCGTTCTTAACAGCATTGTCGGCATTGCAGGTCTTGCTCCCACTGTTTCGGCGATAGAAGCCGGCAGCGATATTGCGCTTGCGAACAAGGAAACCCTTGTCGCAGGCGGTAAATTCGTTATGGCTCTCGCAAAGGAAAAGGGAGTCAGCATCCTTCCCGTTGACAGCGAGCATTCGGCGATTTTTCAGTCGCTTCAGGGCTGTGCAGATAAAAAGCAGATCAAACGCCTGATTCTGACAGCTTCGGGAGGTCCCTTCTTCGGTAAGAAAAAAGAAGAGCTTGAAAATGTTACAATTGAGCAGGCACTCAACCATCCGAATTGGAGCATGGGTGCAAAAATAACCATCGATTCTGCTACGATGATGAACAAGGGACTCGAGCTTATCGAAGCTGCATGGCTTTTCGGTATGCCTGCAAAGGATATCGATATCGTTGTTCACCGTCAGAGCATCGTTCATTCACTCGTTGAATATTCGGATAATTCGGTTATCGCTCAGCTCGGAGTTCCCGATATGAGGATTCCGATTCAGTATGCGCTGACCTATCCCGACAGATTTGAAAGCCCCGTCAGACAGCTTGATTTAACCGAATTCGGCACTCTGACTTTTGAAAAACCCGATTACGAAACCTTTTCCTGCATAAACTTATGCAGAAGGGCTTTTGAAAAGGGCGGACTCTATCCTGCGGCGGTCAATGCCGCAAACGAAAAGGCAAACGAGCTTTTCCGTCAGGGAAAGATCGGTTTCCTTGATATTGCCCGTGCTGTTTCAAATGCACTTGAAACGGCACCGCAGAAGAACGATTACAGCCTCGGGGATGTTTTTGAAACCGACAGGCTTATCCGTTCGCAGACAGAAAGGTTGTTCTTATGAAAGCAATTCCGCTTCTGACCGCCTCGGCGGTCTGGGGAAAGGTATGGCCGATTCTTCTTGCCATCCTTTTCTTTGGCTTGATTATTATGTTCCATGAGCTCGGACATTTTATTTTCGCAAAGCTGTTCAAGGTGCAGGTCAATGAATTTGCATTGGGTATGGGACCTGCGATTTTTAAAAAGAAAAAAGGAGAAACGCAGTATTCTGTCCGTCTTCTTCCGATCGGCGGCTATGTCAGCATGGAGGGTGAGGATGAGGACAGCGAAAACGAAAGAGCCTTCTGCAACATCAAGGCGTGGAAACGCTTCATAATTATTGCGGCAGGCGGCGTTGTCAATCTGATAATGGGTGTCATCGTTGTTGCGCTTATGCTCGCAACGAGCGGTAACCTTATCGGAACTCCTCAGATAAATTTTTTCCATGAGGATGCCGTAACGGCAACTCAGGGACTTCAGGAAAAGGATGTTATAAAGAAAATCAACGGCAAAACCGTTTTCAGCGAATATGACCTGAGCTTTCTTATGGCAAGGGACAAGGACGGAGTTATCGATTTCGTTGTTGAAAGAAACGGCGAAAAGGTTACCGTCAACGGCGTAAAATTCGACACCTTTGATAACAACGGAACGCTTACCATCGTCTATGATTTTGTCATTGTCGGAGTCAAGCCGAGCGTTCTGAGCGTTGCGAAAAATGCGGTGCTTGAATCCGTTTCAATAGCACGCATCGTCTGGGTGAGCCTTTTTGACCTTGTCACGGGGCAGTACGGTCTGAGTGACCTGAGCGGTCCTATCGGCACTGTTTCAATCATTGCGGATACGGCTCAGAATGCCGTTGCGCAAACGGATTATTCCTCACTTTATATGATGCTTGCTCTGATTGCGATCAACATCGGTCTTTTCAATCTGCTTCCGCTTCCCGCTCTTGACGGCGGAAGACTTTTCTTCCTCTTTATAGAGATGATTTTCAGAAAGCCCGTTCCGAGAAAATACGAAGGCTGGATCCATGCCGTCGGTCTCGGACTTCTCCTGCTGCTGATGGTTGTCATTTCCTTCAGCGATATTGTTAAACTTATCAAAGGATAGGTGAACAGAATTGTCGATCCGTAACAGTAAAAAAATAAGAATAGGAAATATTTATATCGGCGGCGGCGAAAAAATCGCTGTTCAGTCGATGCTTAACCGTCCTGCTTCGGATATTGAGGGAAGCGTCAAACAGGCTGTTGAGCTTGAAAAGGCGGGCTGTGAAATAATCCGTGCCGCCGTGCCCGATATGGCGGCGGTGAAGCTTATCGAAAAGCTGAAGGAAAATCTCAGCGTTCCCGTTGTTGCGGACATTCATTTTGACTACAGACTTGCGCTTGCGAGCGTTGATGCAGGCGTTGATAAAATCAGGATCAATCCCGGCAACATCGGCAGCTTTGACAGAGTCAAGGCGGTTGCCGATGCATGCGCAAACAGGGGAGTGCCGATAAGAATCGGTGTCAATGCAGGCTCGCTCGAAAAAGAGATTCTTGCGGAATACGGCTCGCCCTGCGCCGAGGCACTCGTTAAAAGTGCACTTAAACATGCCGAACTGCTTGAAAGATGCGATTTCGGCAATACGGTCATTTCCATCAAATCCTCAACCGTTCCGACAATGGTTGAGGCATATGAGCTTATGGCTCAGAAATGCGATTATCCGCTCCATCTCGGAGTTACCGAGGCGGGCACTCATAACATGGCTCTTATAAAGTCATCGATCGGCATCGGTTCGCTTCTTCTCAGAGGAATCGGTGATACGATCAGAGTTTCAATGACGGATGATCCCGTCAAGGAGGTCAAGGCGGCAAACGATATTCTTCAGGCTATCGGGCTGAAAACCGACTGCCCCGATATTGTAGCCTGCCCGACATGCGGCAGAACAAAAATTGATCTCATCGGTCTTGCGAACGAGGTTGAGGAGCGTTTGCGGGGCTGCAAAAAACATATCAAGGTTGCGGTCATGGGCTGTGCGGTCAACGGTCCGGGCGAAGCGAGAGAAGCCGATATCGGTATTGCCGGCGGCGACGGCTGCGCTCTTATTTTCAAAAAGGGAGTCACAATCTGCAAGGTTCCCGAAAACGAAGCTGTTGACAGACTCATGGCTGAAATCGAAAGCTTATAAAAATATCGTATAATCGTAGCCGCCGCAAAGCGGTTACTTTTATCTGACGGAGTAGTATACGGAGAAAAATAATGCAAGGCAAAGGAATTTTACATTTTATAGGTGAATATATAAATGCAGGACTGCGTGAGGTTTTTTCGGGCGGTGAGGTAACCCATATCACCTTTGATGACGATACGATGCAGCTTTTCATAACGGCGAAATTTGACCGTTATTTTGATGATAAATATATTCTCATGGCGAGAAATGAGCTCAAAAACGCTCTCGGCATCAACAAGGTAAGCCTCAAAGGCACTTATCCCGCTTCGTCGCTCAGCGATGAATGCGCACCGTTGTTTCTCAGAGTTCTGAAAGAGAATATTGCGGCGGCAAACGGATATCTCGAAAACGCAAATGTCAGCGTTTCGGATTCGGAAGTGAAGATCGAGCTTCATGACGGAGCTTCAATTCTTGAGGAGGCGGGTGCCCCCGATTTTCTTGAAAGATATATCAGAGAGTGCTTCGGCACGAATGTCAAGGTTAAGATCAGCGGTCAGGCAAATATCAGCATCGATTCGCCCGAATATGTTAAAATGCAGGCGGAAAGCGTAAAGATCGAGATGCCGAAGCCTGAACCGAAAGAGGCGAAAAAGCCGAAGAGAGAATATGACGATCTTCCCATTTCGCTCACGAATGCAAAAATTATTTACGGCAATCAGATAAAGTCCAAGCCCGTGCCCCTGAGTGATATCACGATGGAAGACGGCAACGTAACCGTATGGGGCAAAACCTTCGGGCTTGAGATCCGTGACACCAAAGACGGAAAGTTCAAGATAATCAAATTCAACATAACCGATAAGACGAACTCGTTCACCGTCAAAATATTTGAGCAGGCGGTCAATTGCGAGCAGCTTATCAAGCATATAACCAACGGAATTGCGCTCCTTATAAGAGGACATATTGAAGCCGACAAATATTCGGGCGGGGATGTTATCAAGGCGCATTCCATTGTTCTCATTGAGGAAATGCCCCTGCTTGACACCGCCGAAAACAAGCGTGTCGAGCTGCATATGCATACAAACATGTCAGCCATGGACGGTCTTTCGAGCGCAACCGCACTTATCGGCAGAGCTGCAAAGTGGGGACACAAGGCTGTTGCCGTAACTGACCACGGCGTTGTTCAGGCGTTTCCCGAAGCAGCTGCTGCGGCAAAGAAAAACGGAATCAAGGTCATTTACGGCATGGAGGCATACTATGTCGATGATTCCGTCAAGGCAGTCAACGGCGATTCGGACATGCCCCTGAGCGGAACATTTATTATTTTTGATACGGAAACAACGGGACTCAGAACGGGAACGGACCGTCTGACCGAGATCGGTGCCGTCAAAATAGTTGACGGTGCGGAGAAGGCAAGATTCCAGACCTTCGTAAACCCCGAAAGAGGCATTCCGCAGAAGATAGTTGAGCTGACGGGCATTGATGACCGCATGGTTGCAAATGCTCCCAAAGAGGGCGAAGCGATCAGAAAATTCTTTGAATTCTGCGGTGACGGAGTGCTTGTTGCCCATAACGCAACCTTCGACACGGATATTCTCAAAGCGGCATGCGAAAGAAATTCAATAGAATATAATTTCACTCACATAGACACTCTTATCCTTGCTCAGGGACTTGTGACGGGTGCGAAGAATTTCAAGCTTGACAGTCTGACGAGCTATTTCAAGCTCCCGAAATTCGACCACCACAGAGCTGATGAGGATGCGGGTGCGCTTGCGGGAATTTTCGGAAAGCTCATGGAGCTTATTAAAGAAAAGGGCATTGAAAAGGTCAGCGAAATCAATGACAAGATAAAGCCCGATCCCAGAAGACTCCCGACTCATCATATGATTCTGCTTGCGAAGAACAAGGTCGGTCTGAAGCATCTTTATCAGCTTATAACCAAATCAAACCTTGAATATTTCTACCGTCATCCGAGAGTCCCGAAGAGCGAGCTTCTGGCGCACAGAGAGGGGCTCATCGTCGGAAGCGCCTGCGAAGCGGGACAGCTCTATCAGGCGATTTATTCGGGAAAGCCCAAGGAGAGGCTTCTCGAAATGGCGGAGATTTGCGATTATCTCGAGATCCAGCCCAACGGAAACAATGCTTTCATGCTCAGAAACGGCATGGTTGATTCCGAGGAGGAGCTTTGCGAGATAAACAGAAGGATAATTCATCTTGCCGATGAAATCGGTAAACCCGTTGTTGCAACGGGCGACGTTCATTTTCTCGAAGAAAGCGACAAGGTTTTCAGAGAGATTCTCATGGCAGGTCAGGGCTTCAGCGATGCCGCCGAGCAGGCTCCGCTCTACCTGAGAACGACCGACGATATGCTCAACGAGTTTGCGTATCTCGGTGAGGATACGGCTTACGAGGTCGTTGTTGAAAACCCGAATAAGATTGCCGACCTGTGCGAAGAGATAAAGCCGATTCCTGACGGAACATATCCGCCGAAGATCGAGGGCTCTGACGAAGAGCTCCGCCGCATCTGCTATGACAGAATGCAGGAATATTACGGAAATCCGCTTCCCGAATATATCAAAGAAAGACTCGATAAGGAGCTTGAATCCATTATCAAGAACGGATTTGCGGTTCTTTATATCATCGCTCAGAAGCTTGTCTGGAACTCGATGGATAACGGTTATTATGTCGGCTCGAGAGGTTCGGTCGGCTCGTCCTTCGTTGCGTTTGCGGCAGGTATTTCCGAGGTCAATCCTCTTGTACCTCATTATATCTGCGAAAAGTGCAAGCATATTGAATTTTTCTTTAAAGGTGAATACGGCTCGGGCTATGACATGCCGCCTAAGGTGTGCCCCGTCTGCGGAGAGGATATGCACCGTGACGGTCATGACATTCCGTTTGAAACCTTCCTCGGCTTCTATGGCGACAAACAGCCCGATATCGACCTTAACTTCTCGGGCGAATATCAGTTCTACGCCCACAGATATACCGAAGAGCTTTTCGGCAAGAGCCATGTTTTCAAAGCGGGAACAATCGGTACTCTTGCTGACAAGACCGCATTCGGATTTGTTAAAAAATGGATGGAGGAAAAAGGACTCAATCTCTCTGCCGCTGAGCAGGAAAGACTTGTTCAGGGCTGTGTCGGTGTCAAGAGAACAACAGGTCAGCATCCCGGAGGCATGGTCGTTGTTCCTGCCGATATGGATGCCGAGGATTTCACTCCCATCCAGCATCCTGCCGACGATGCGGAATCCATTCACAGAACGACTCATTTCGATTTCCATTCTCTTCATGATACGATCCTCAAGCTCGATAACCTCGGTCACGATGTTCCGACGCTCTATAAACATCTCGAGGATATGACGGGCACGAATGTCATGAAAATTGATATCTGCGATCCCAAGCTCTATGAGCTTCTGACCTCTCCCGAGCCGCTCGGTCTGACTCCCGAGGATATCGACTGCGAAACGGGAACGCTTTCTCTTCCCGAGCTCGGAACGCCGTTTGTCCGTCAGATGCTTATTGAGGCTCAGCCCAAGAACTTCTCGGATATGCTTCAGATTTCGGGACTTTCCCACGGCACCGATGTTTGGATAGGCAACGCTCAGGAGCTTATCAAGAACGGAACCTGCACCATTTCCGAGGTTATCGGTACCCGTGACAATATCATGGTCTACCTTATCAACAAGGGCGTTGAAAAGGGCATGGCGTTTAAAATCATGGAGATAGTCCGAAAGGGTAAGGCGACAGCCCTTCTGACAGATGAGCATAAGCAGGCGATGATCGACAACGGAGTTCCCCAGTGGTATCTCGATTCGTGCATGAAGATCAAATATATGTTCCCCAAGGCTCATGCGGCGGCTTATGTAAGTGCTGCGATGCGTCTTGCGTGGTATAAGCTGTATAAGCCCGTTGAATATTACGCAACCTATATGACGGTGCGAGGTGAGGATATTGACACCGTAACCGTTCTTGCGGGCAGAAAAGCCGTTATGGCGAAAATGGATGAGCTTAAAAAGAAGATGGCTCTCAAGACCGCAACGGCAAAGGAAGAAGGCACATTCACCTCCCTTCAGGTCATCAACGAGATGATGGCAAGAGGAGTTGAGCTTCTTCCGATCGATATTTATAAATCAACGGCAAACCGCTATGTTGTTGAAGACGGAAAGATCCGACTTCCTTTCTCGGCGATTGCGGGCTGCGGCGGCAGTGCGGCGCAGAGCCTTGAGGATGCCAAGAATGACGGCGGTGGAGAATTCCTTTCAATCGAGGATCTCCAGCTCCGTTCGGGCGTTTCAAAATCAATCATAACTGCTCTTGAGGAAGGCGGCGCACTCGATGCTCTGCCCAAGTCAACTCAGCTCAGTTTCTTTTGATCGGAGAAAGTATGAAGAATAAAACAAAGCCTGCAAACAAAACATGGTTCAAGCTTGACAATGCGGCAAAGGTTTTTCCGGGACAGAACACCTCTTCGTATTCAAATGTCTACCGTCTTTCTGCAACGCTTAAAGAAAAGGTTGAGCCTGCCTTGCTTGAGCAGGCTCTTGAGAAAACGATGTCCCGTTTTCCGTCGTTTGATGTTCGCATGAGAAACGGTTTTTTCTGGCATTATCTTGAAAAAAACCCGAATGGCGTTCCGCCAGTCATGCCCGACTCGGCAAATCCGTGTCTGAGAGTCAAATGGAAGGAAAACAGAGGATATCTCATCAGAATATTCTATTATGAAAACAGAATTGCCGTCGAGTTTTATCATGTTATTACCGACGGCTTCGGTGCTTCGCGCTTTTTCATGACCCTGCTTGCGGTTTATCTGCGGCTGACGGGGAAGGAGATTCCATGCGGAGATGCCGTGCTTGACATTGACGAAAAGCCCCACGAGAGTGAAAAAGAGGATGCTTATCTGAAATTTGTCAAGTCAAAGGCAAAATGGAACCGCATTGAAAAATTCGCTTATCAGGCGAAGGATAAAAGACTTCCCAAGCATGTTGCCAATGTCACAACGGGTTATATGCCCGTCGATGCGCTCAAGCAGAAGGCGAAGGAGCAGGGAGTAACCATAACTGAATATGTTGCAGGTCTGCTTGTATGGGTTATGTATAATCTTCAGAAGCAGGAGAAATACGACAGAGAAAAATATGTCGGAGTTCAGATTCCCGTCAATGTCCGTCAGTTCTTCGATACGGACACTCTGAGAAATTTCATGCTCTGCTATTCTTTCCAGATTAATCCCAAGATGGGTGAATATACCTTCGAGGAGATTTTGAAACAGCTTTCGCTCTATCTTCGTTATATCAACAATGAGAAAACGCTTCAGGCGATGATGTACGGCAACGCAGGCTTTGAAAAGAATCCGCTGATGCGTGTCATACCGTCATTTATCAAGGATTTCGGCATAAACGTTCTCTATAAATTTGTCGGCGAAAAGTCAACGAGCTCGCTGATTTCCAACATCGGAGTCATAAAAGCCCCGAAGGAAATGGAGCAATATATTGACAGAATAGCGCTCGTTCTCGGCAGGGGAATGGTCAATGCCGCCCGCTGCGGAGCGGTTTCGTATAACGGCACCCTTGCTCTGAGCGTTACGAATATTTACGACAGCACGAGGGTTCAGCGTGAGCTTTTCACGACTCTCGTCAAGCTTGGAATACCCGTTAAGATCGAAAGCAACAGAAGCGCAATTTCAGGAGGTGAGGTCTGATGTCATACTGTGTCAACTGCGGAGTGGAGCTTGAAAAAGCCTCCCGAGCATGTCCTCTATGCGATACACCCGTTATCAATCCGAGGGAGAAAACCGTTTCGGAAGAGAAGCCGGCTTATCCCGAAAAGCTGACGATTCCGAAATCAACAAACAATCTTTATCTCTGCTTCGTTTTCTCTCTGATGATTCTGATTCCCAATCTTGTTGTTATAATAATAAATGCGGTTTTCTTTGATAACCCCGTCATCAAATATGTTGTCGGCGGTTTTGCGCTGGCATGGTTATGGTTTCTTTTTCCGCTTCTGTGGAAAAAACCGATTCCCGCCGTGCTCGTGGCGATCGATTTCGTTGCGCTGATCGCTTATTTCTATCTGTTCAGATTCGGCGGCGACGATACGGGCTGGGTTTATTCCGTTGCAATTCCGATCGTCATTTTCCTCTGGGCAGTAGTCAACGCATTTTTGTTCTGGCTCAGAAAGAAGAGAAGCAAGTCCGCAATTGCCGTTGCCGTTCTTGCGGCGATAAATATAATGACATTTGTGTCTGAAATAACCATGAGCGTTTTCTTTGCGAAAAAGCTTCAGATAGTTGTTTCGCTTGTTATGACGGCATGCTGCATTTCGCTGATGGTTTTCTTTATCGTTCTCGATAAGAGCAAGCGAATGAAGGCGTGGCTTGAGAAAAAATTCTTTATCTGACAGAGCATCGGATCACTGTCATCACTCTGATTTGAAAGGAAGATCATATATGAATAAAAAAATTAAATTGGCAGCTCTGGGCGTCGCAGGCGTTGCGGCAGGCATCAATGCTATCAGAGCGGCAAAGTTTGTTCCCGAGAAAAAGGATTACGGCGATGCTCCTGCGGAGAACGTAAACGCTCAGAGAGCGATGGATAATCTTTCGGCGGCGATCTCCATTCCGACCGTCAGCTATCCCGAAAAGGAAAAGGTTGATTTTTCTCAGTTCGAGAAATTCCACAAGTTCCTTGAAGAGGCGTATCCTCTTATTCATAAGAATCTTACAAAAGAGGTCGTTCTCGAAGCGAGCCTTATCTATAAGTGGGAGGGAAGCAGAAGCGATCTCGATCCCATCGCACTTCTTGCCCATCAGGATGTTGTTCCGATTTCGGCAGGAACGGAGGGCGACTGGACTCATCCTCCCTTCAGCGGCGAAAATGACGGTGAGTTCATCTGGGGCAGAGGAGCTCTCGATATGAAGAACCATCTTATCGCTGTCATGGAGGCGGTTGAAACCCTTCTTGAAGAGGGCTTCAAGCCCGAGAGAGATGTTTATCTTCTCTTCGGTCAGGACGAAGAGGTCGTTGCCTCGGGCAACGGCGGCGCAAAGAACATCATGGAAACTCTCAAAGCGAGAGGCATCCATCTCGACAGCATTATTGACGAGGGCGGCGCAATCATCCCTCTCAATGTCAAGGGTGTTATTGAAAACAAAGACCTCATCGGTGTCGGTATTGCCGAAAAGGGATATCTTGACCTTGAAATCAGCGTGAGCGCAAAGGGCGGACATTCTTCTCAGCCTCCCGTTCACTCTGCTCTCGGTCAGCTTGCAGAGATAATCAGAGATATTGAAGGACATCAGTTCAAAGCGGATCTCATGCCCTTTGTGAGCGATCTTTTCTCAAACCTGGGCAGAAGCTGTACTTATCCCGTCAGACTTGTCACCTGCAACCTTCCCTATCTCAAGCCTCTTCTCAGAAAGGGTATGACCGTTCTTCCGTTCACGGCATGCCTTGTCAGAACGACAACGGCGGTCACAATGGCAGAGGGAAGCCCTGCGGCGAATGTTCTTCCTCAGAAGGCAAGCGTTGTTGTCAATTTCAGACAGATGCCGGGAACAACGGTCGACGATGTTATTGCACATGTCCGTAAGGTATGCCGAAACAAGAACATTGAAATCAAGGTTCTCAAGGCTAAGGAAGCGTCGAAATTCTCACCCACCGATTCCAGAGCGTTCAAGATCATTGAAGAGCTCTGCGTTCAGGAAAACAAGAATTCCGTTGTTGCTCCCTATCTCGTAATGGGCGGCACGGATGCCTGCTATTATGAGCCCATCTGCGAGAATATTTTCAGATATTCTCCCTATAAAGTCAGCGTTGAGCTTCTTCGCTGCACTCATGCAACCAACGAGAGAATACCCGTTTCGGCTATTGAACCCGCAGTTGCATTCTTCAAGAGATATATTAAAAAGGCATCTGCCGAAAAATGATAGGATGATAAAATGCTTTCCGTCTTAATTGCACCTGACAGCTTCAAAGGTACGCTTTCGGCGGCAGAGGTATGCGAAATTACGGAAAGAGCTTTCACCGACGCACTGAAAAATGTGAAAGTATCAAAGCTTCCCGTTGCCGACGGCGGCGAGGGGCTTTGCGCCTGCTTTGAGAGATTTGCAAAAGGAAAACGTATTTCCGCCGAGGTTTCGGGCGTTTTCGGAGAGAAAATGAAGGCGGAATATTTTCTGACAGACGGAAAAACCGCCGTTATCGAAATGGCGGCGTGTGCGGGGCTTCCCCTCGCAGGCGAAAACAAAAATCCCGAAAAGACAACAACTCTCGGAGTCGGCGAGCTTATGCTCGATGCAAAGAGAAACGGAGCGAAAGCCGTTTTGCTCGGTCTTGGCGGAAGCGCAACGAACGATTGCGGAATCGGAATGGCTTCGGCACTTGGGTGGGATTTTCTTGACTGCGACGGAAATCCTGTCTTTCCGTGCGGAGAATCGCTTCTGAAAATCAAAAAAATTGTTCCGCCCGAAAACCGTTTCAACTTGCCAGTTGTTGCGGCGTGCGATGTCGATAATCCGCTTTTCGGCGAAAATGGAGCCGCTTATGTTTTTGCACCTCAGAAGGGTGCTGACAGTCAGGCGATTGAGAGACTCGATGCAGGTCTGCGAAACATTTCGGAGATAATCCGAAGAGATATCGGCAAAGAAATTTCTTCCGTCAAGGGCGCAGGTGCGGCAGGCGGAATGGGAGCAGGTGCTCTTGTGTTTCTCGGGGCGGAGCTCAAAAGAGGAATCGATATGATTCTCGATGAATCGGGATTCGATGACCTTGCCGCCTTATGCGATCTCGTCGTAACGGGCGAAGGCAGGCTTGATTTCCAGTCCGCCGACGGAAAGGTCATCTCGGGCGTTGCCGTGCGTGCAAAAAAGCTCGACAAAAAAGTCATAGCTATATGCGGCTGCAGGGGTGATGGCGCAGAAAGAATCCTTGAATGCGGAGTTTCCGAAATGTATTTTGCGTCGGAAAGCAAAAAGCCGTTTTCCGAAATTTTGATTACCTGCAGAGAGGATTTATATAATGCCGCTTTTTCTGCGGCTTTAAAACAAAAGGAGAATTGACATGAAAAAGATTGTTGCTTTGTTGCTTGCGCTCAGCTTTGTGCTTTGCTCGGCACCTGTTTGTTTTGCTCAGGAAGGAGAGAAACCCGAAATGACGGATTACGGATTTGTTGACTGCGGAGATGTGAAAATCGAATACGGCGTTTACGGCAAGGCCGACGGCGAGGCACTTCTTCTTCTGCCTCCCAACGGCGGAGATATGCACAGCCTTGACGATACGATCCTTCCCGAGATGTCGAAGCATTTCAAGGTCATAACCGTTTCTCCGAGAGGAACGGGCAATTCGGGCTGGGTTGACGGCACGATGAATTTTGAAACCTTTGCTGACGATGTCAAAGCGGTTCTCGATTATCTTGAAATCGAAAAAACGCATATTTTCGGCTTCAGCGACGGAGGCAATCTCGGCTTTGTTTTCACTCTTAAATATCAGGACAGAGTTTCATCTCTGACGGTCATGGGCTCGAATATCAACACCTGGGGCACGAACACCTTTGACCAGATTCAGATAACCTATCAGTATATAGTCCTTGTTATTGAGGCGTGGCTGAAGGGCGACGATGCAACGAAGATCCGCCGTGATATTAAAGGTATGATGGTCGGTCAGCCGAGTCTGACTTTTAAAGATATTTCAAAAATTGAAGTTCCTTTCTTTAATATTTACGGCGAGCACGATATGATTCAGCGTTGGCACTCCAAAAAAATAACCAGATCCGTTCCCGATGCGAGAGAGCTCATGATTATCGGCGGCGGTCACAGCACATGTTTTGAGCAGACTGACACGGTCATCATTCCGGCTCTTCTCGATTTTTACGGAATCGAAAAAATTTGAATAACTGAAAGATATTTACGGCGGATTTATCCGCCGTTTTTTTATTGCCGCATCGGGCAACTTAATACTGCTCTGCAAAACGGCAGAGCAAATCTGAACACGGAGGTGAAGAATGAAGCAGTTTTTTAAGTCCCTGAGTGCAGTTGTTCTTGCGGCATCTGTTTTTGTTTTTTCAGCAGTATGCTACGGCGCAGAAAGGATTCCCGACACCGTGGATACGGTGCAGCAGGAGGCAGGAGAAATACTGAACGGCTTTTTCTCGATCGGAAACAGCGAGGCTGTAAAGGCATCAGGCTTTACAAATTCGGATTGCGGATACAAAGCAAAGATCATGGCGTTTGAGCTGATACCGGTCAAGGAGGTTACGGTTAATGTTGCAAAGCGCAGATATGTCGGAGTCGGCGGAGATGTTTTCGGAATAAAGCTTTATACAAAAGGCGTTATTGCCGTCAAAATCGAATCCGTTGATGCTTCGACGGGAGCGCAATGTCCTGCTCAGCTTGCAGGGATCAGATGCGGCGACAGCATAACCCATGTCAACGGCTCGGTAATCATCAATGCGGATGATTTTATATCCGCCGTTGAAAACTGCGAAGGGAAGGAAATTCCGATAACTGTTGAAAGAAACGGCGAAAAGCTGAATCTGAAGCTTGCTCCGACAAAGTCCAAAAACGGAAAATACAGAGCAGGGCTTTGGGTGAGGGACAGCTCGGCAGGTATCGGAACGGTAACCTTTTATGACAGCGAAAACGGAATTTTCGCAGGACTCGGTCACGGCGTATGCGATGTCGACACGGGAAAGATAATGCCGCTTTCGGGAGGCGAAGCCGTTAAAGCAACGGTTAACGGATTCTATAAAAGCAGCTCAGGGGATCCCGGAGAGCTTTGCGGAATTTTCTCCGATGCGGTATTAGGTAGCCTTCGTGTTAACGGTCCGACGGGTGTTTTCGGCGAGCTTAAAGAAAAGGTTGAATCCAAGCTTCTGCCCGTTGCTCTTGAAACAGAGGTGAAGGAAGGCGATGCTCAGATAATTGCGACGGTTGACGGCAACGGTCCCCGTTATTATGATGCACAGATAACGAAAATTTATCCTGCATCGGGAAACGAGGAAAGAAACATGATCGTCAGAATAACCGATAAGGAGCTTCTCGAAAAAACGGGAGGAATTCTTCAGGGGATGAGCGGCAGCCCGATAATCCAGAATTCGATGCTCGTCGGTGCGGTGACTCATGTTTTTGTCAACGATCCGTCGCAGGGCTACGGCATCTTTGCTCAGCGAATGCTTGAAACTGCCGAAAGCCTCGTCGGCTCATCAAACGGAGAGGAAGCGGCATAAAAAGTCGGCGGCGTCTGCAAGCAGATAAGCATGCAGGCGTTTGCCGATTTTGGCGAAGCGGAGAATATCCTATCGCAAATGTGAATAAAGCCGAAAAAATGATCTCATTAATGGAATTAAGCAATAAAAAGCGATGTTAGGATAAGTGTTTCGGGGTTTTGGTCTTGTTATCGGTCTGTTCGTCGGATTGTGCGAAAAATAATGGCAAAAATTGGCAAAATAATAATTCCCAATTATTGACAATTTTGATTGCATATGGTAATATCTTCGTGAACTAAATCAAGCGGAGGTAAAACCATGAGAAAAATGTTGAAAGTTATGCTGACCGAGGACGGAACCGAAACCCTGCATGAGCTTGCAGGCATTCTTCGCTCAAACAACTGCGAGGTTTCGACCGTTATCAAGGACGGCGCACAGATCGTTGAAAGACTCAGAGCGGGAGAAAGACCTGATGTTCTGCTGATGGACAGCTTTATGTCGAGGCTCGATGCACTCGGTGTTCTCAGAGAGCTCGATTCGCTCAGACTCGAGAAAAGACCGATGGTTATGGTGCTTTCTTCGGCGAACAACGAGAGGGTTGAAAGCGAGATCCTTTCGGGCGGAGCGGATTATTATTTCCTCAAGCCCTATAATCCGTCAATGCTTGCCGAAAGAATAATTCAGTTTGCGAGTATTCATAATTCGTCTGTCAGCAAAAACGGAGTCAAGGACCTCGAGGTCGTTGTCAGTCAGATAATGCATCAGATTGGCGTTCCTGCTCATATCAGGGGCTATCAGTATCTGAGAGAGGCGATTATTCTTTCGATCAACAACAGCGAAATGATAAGCTCGGTCACGAAGATTCTTTATCCGACGGTTGCCAAGACCTTCAAAACAACTCCGTCAAGAGTTGAGAGAGCGATCCGCCATGCGATCGAGGTAGCGTGGGACAGAGGCGATGTTGATGTTCTCAGCTCTTACTTCGGCTACACGATACAAAACGAGAGAGGCAAGCCCACCAACAGCGAATTTATAGCCATGATAAGCGACAACCTTAAATTGCAGATGAAAACGGTATAATAAAACAGCAGAGGGACAGATTCCGAATCAGGTCAGTCCCTCTGCTGTTTCTTGTTTTGTTGACACGGTACGGCGATTAAGATATAATATTTATAATTCTGATAATGACGGGAGTGAACGGAGAATATGACTGTAATCGGATGGATTCTCTTGGCGGTTTTGCTGATCGTGGTTGCTCATCTGTTCTTTGTTGAACATTGGTATATTGCGTTGGCGGTTGTCGCCTTGACCGTTGTTTCTTATGCTGTTTTTATATCCGTGCGAAAGAGCAGTGATAACAAAAAGAAAAAAAGAGAAGAGCAGGAATTGAATGCTCTCAAACAGGAAGAAGCAGATATCAGAGAAAGATTATATGACAGCGATGCTGCAAAATTTCTTATCAGGCAATACAGAGCCAAAGCAACTGAATCGTTAGAGCATTTCAGATCATTGGCGTTGAATGCACCGCATAATAAACAGTATGTTTCGGGAAAGATAGAGGTCAACGCTTCAACATGGGGGATAGACGGCGTATCCTTTGAAGATGATTTGCGGATATCAGGACCTGACAGCAATCTGGAAGCAAGCGCATTGGCGTATATCGTTGCGAAGGAAATGCTGGATGAGCTGAAAAAATTCAGAGGTACTCAGGGTATATCGATCAGCGAAGAGGTACAGCAAGCCGGAATAACAAAGCCTGAGGACAGAGATAAATGCCGTAAAGCCTATATTTCTGTTTCCGTTGAAAATCCGGATTATGTTGATGTCAGTAGTCGGAAGAATAATTAATGTATTTTTATTGATCAAAATCCCCCGAAGCCGTGAGTGAGGCTTCGGGGGTGTCTTTTTACATTATGTGTTCAGGGAATAACCAATCGAAAATGAATGTAATGTTGATTGAATAGAACGGTATTTTGAAAATTCTGTCATCAACATCAGTAGATTCAAGTGTCATTGTAGTTGTATAACCGTCTTCGATTGATTTGCAGAATTTAAATTCGTCATTTAAATAATAATACTTTGAAGTTGTATCTTCGTGCATATATTCATCAACATAATAGGTTGTGTTTCCGATTTTTTCGTTATAGCTTTTAATGTAAGTGTATTCGGTATCAGTTGGATCGATATATTCTATTTCTCCGACATTAAACTTGAAGTAGAATAAAGGAAATGAAGTAAGATATATATATAGATAATTTCCGTCTAATAATATGTTTGTTTTAATCGATATACCATTGAAAATCGGAAGTTTCATCCCATCTACAAAAGCTTTTCCGTTCTTTAAATAAAGATGATTTGTCACGCCGTCTGGGTTTGTGAGGTATACCTCTGCGCTTATTGCTGAAAAGTCAGGCAATTGATGATTGTCTGCATATGCAGCGATTGAAAATACGCCAACGGCAAGAACAAATGCCAAAAGTAAAGATAACAATTTTTTCATGACAACTCCTCCTTTATTTTATAATAGAGTTTTTGCTTTATTTTGTCAATTACAAAACGGTTACAATAATGGGCTCGGACGAGAAAACGTTAATAGGCTCCTTTTGAAAGGAGCTGTTGAGCGAAGCGAGACTGAGGATTGGAATGCGAAGCATAAAAATATCCCCACCGAAAAACTGTTCCTCGGTGGGGATAGAAGTTTAATTGTTTTTACGCTGCAGAAATGATTGAAAGAATCAGACCCGTAAGGATAGGGGAAAGGTCAAATGCACCTGACGGAACCTCAAAGAAGCTGTCGTCAACCTCAAACGATATATCGTCGAAATAAGTGTACTGAACCGAGTGAGTTGATGCATCCTCAACCTTGAGCATAACGAGCTCTTCGCCGTCAAAATAGAATTTGCTTGTTACGAACTCTCTGTCATTGTATTCCTCAACATAGTATTCCTTGCCGTCAACGGTTTCGTTATAGCTTTTGATATACTGAATGAAGCCCTGAGTGAGGTTTGCGGCATCCTTGACGAGCTGCCAGATATCTGCGCCTTCAAGCGGATTTCTGTCAAGCTTGACATAGAAGAAGGGGAGAATGGGGATGAAAGCGGAGATTCCGTCCTCGGAGGCTATAACTCTGACCTTGAGGAAGCCTGCCGTGTATTCGTAAGCGATCGTGTTGCCCTTGACGGCAACGGTGTTCTTGATGTCTGAGGGAAGGAAGCCGAAGAGCATTGTGCGTCCCGAATTGATGGTCACAAGAACCTCGTCTTCGGTTTCAAGTCTGTCAAGCAGAGCGTCAGCCTTGGGTGTTTCTGCGGCAAAAGCACCGATGCAGAAAACCGACGTCATCATCATGATTGCGGCAAGAGCGATGCTTAAAATCTTTTTCATTTTACATACCTCCGTTTTATTGATTTTTAAAATGCCTCTTTAATATATAAATTATACCATATTTATTCAAAATTTGCAAGCAGCTCACAAATGACCGCATTTGAAAGAAGAAATCCGTTTTTTGTCAGACTGATTTTTTCGCTGTCGGTGTCGGTGAGTCCGTGTTTTTTGAGAAACTCAGCTTTTCGGATAACGGAATCGGGAACAGCTTTACCGAAACGGCGTCTGAAATTCTCAAATATCAGACCTTCCGTCAATCTTAACGCAAGCATGATATATTCTTCTTCGTCGCCGCCGAAGCCGTCGTCAACGGGCGGTTTGCCGTCAACAAAATCAACTATGCTTCTTTCATAATAAAATCTTTTTCCGTCAACAAAAGAATGAGCCGCCGCACCGATGCCGAGATATTCTTCGCAACGCCAGTATTTCAGATTGTGGCGGCTTTCATAGCCGTCTTTGGCAAAGTTGGAGATCTCATATTGCATGAAGCCTGCTTTTTCAAGAGCATCAACCGCCGCCATGTAAAGCTCGCTCGTTTCATCCTCGTCGGGAAGGATCAGGTTTTCTCTTTTCTTATGGAAGAAAGTGCCTTCCTCGATTTTGAGAATATATGCGCTGACATGGGTTGCACCGCCGGTTTTGCAGAATTCAACCGATCTGAGCAGACTTTCCTTCGTCTGATTCGGAATGCCGAGCATGAGGTCGAGCGAGATGTTTTCAATTCCCGCCGCCTTTGCTCTTGCAATCGCTCTCTCAACATCCTCGCAGCCGCCCCGTCTGCCGAGAGCTTTTCTCTCTTCGTTATCTGCACTCTGCAGACCGAGAGAAATGCGGTTGACTCCGCTTTCCGCCGCTTTGGCAAAATCAAAAACGGAATCGGTGCCTCCCGTGTCAGAGGGGTTGCATTCGAGGGTTACCTCGCAGTTTTCTGTTCTTCTGATATGCGAAAGAATTAAAGCGATATTATCCGCTCCGAGGAGAGAAGGCGTTCCGCCGCCGAAATAAACGGTGTCATATATGCGGTTTTCTTCATCGAGCTTCCTGCAAAGAGCCGCAACATAAGAATCCGTAACTCCCTTGCGGGGAGCTACGGAATAAAAGTCGCAGTAAGGGCATTTGCCCTTGCAGAACGGGATATGAAGATATAAGCCGATGGGATTTGTAGATTTATCAGTCATTGTCGTCAAGCTTGAGAACCGCCATGAATGCCTCCTGAGGCACTTCGACCGTACCGAAGTGGCGCATTCTCTTTTTGCCTTCCTTCTGCTTTTCAAGCAGCTTTTTCTTTCTCGTGATATCGCCGCCGTAGCATTTTGCAAGAACGTCTTTTCGCATCGCCTTGACGGTTTCTCTTGCGATGACTTTGCCGCCGATCGCAACCTGAATCGGGATTTCAAACATCTGTCTGGGAATGTTGTCCTTGAGTCTTTCGGCGATTTTTCTCGACTTGCCTCTTGCCTTGTCGGTGTGAATGATGAACGAAAGGGCATCGATGAGATCGCCGTTGAGAAGAACATCGAGCTTAACGAGATTTGAACGGCGGTAGTCCGAGATCTCATAGTCGAACGAAGCGTAGCCTCTTGTTCTCGATTTGAGTGAATCGAAGAAATCGTAGATGATTTCGTTCAGCGGAAGCTCATAGTGGATATCGACTCTGTCGGGAGTGATATAGTCCATGTTCCTGAAAATGCCTCTGCGTTCCTGACAAAGGTCCATGATTGCGCCAACATATTCCGCAGGAGAATAAATGTGAGCATCGGTGAACGGTTCTTCGCAGTAGTTGATATGAGCAGGGTCGGGATAATGAGTGGGGTTGTCGATTTCAACCATTGAGCCGTCATTGAGATGTATTTTATAGATTACGCTCGGAACGGTCGTCACGAGGTCGAGGTCATATTCTCTTTCGAGTCTTTCCTGAATGATCTCAAGGTGAAGAAGACCGAGGAAGCCGCAGCGGAAGCCGAAGCCGAGTGCGCCCGAGGTTTCGGGCTCATAGGTCAGAGCGGCATCGTTGAGCTGAAGCTTTTCGAGTGCATCACGCAGGTTTTCGTAGTCCGCACCGTCTGCAGGATAAACGCCGCAGAACACCATCGGGTTGACCTTTCTGTAGCCGGGGAGAGGCTCTGAGGCAGGATTCTCGACGATCGTAACCGTGTCGCCGACCCGTGCATCGCTGACGGTCTTGATCGAAGCTGTGATATATCCGACCTCGCCTGCCGTAAGCTCTGCGCAGGGCTCGGGTACGGTCGCACGCATATAGCCCGTTTCGACAATTGTGAACTCGGCACCCGTTGCCATCATTCTCATTGTGTCACCGGGCTTGATTTTGCCTTCCTTGACTCTGACATAAACGATAACGCCCTTGTAGCTGTCATAAACCGAGTCAAAAATCAAAGCTCTGGGAGGCAGATTATCGTTTGCCTCGGGAGCGGGAACATTTTTGACGATGCTTTCAAGCACCTGCTCGATGTTGACACCCGTTTTAGCCGAAACTCTCGGAGCCTCGGAGCAGTCAAGACCGATAACCTCTTCGACCTCTGCGGCAACTCTGTCGGGATCTGCAGAAGGCAGATCGATCTTGTTGATAACGGGAACGATCTCAAGATTATGGTCAAGAGCAAGATAGGTGTTTGCAAGAGTCTGAGCCTCAACGCCCTGAGATGCGTCAACGATAAGCACCGCACCCTCGCATGCCGCAAGAGAACGGGAAACTTCATAGTTGAAGTCAACATGACCGGGAGTGTCAATGAGGTTAAGGATATATTCTTCTCCGTCCTCTGCAAGATAGTTGAGCTTGACGGCATGAGCCTTGATGGTGATTCCTCTTTCTCTTTCGAGGTCCATCTTGTCGAGAAGCTGAGCCGTCATGTCACGCAGCGCAACGGATTTTGTTTTTTCGAGAAGTCTGTCGGCAAGGGTTGATTTGCCGTGGTCAATGTGTGCAATAATGCAGAAATTTCTGATTTTATCTTTTGAAACAGCCAATTTAGTTCTCCTATTATACTAATTGTTCTATATTTCTTTCAACATCGCTCTTGCCTATCCACATATCCTCCCATTTCTGACCTGCGATCTTTTCGATACGCTTTTTGTCGGCAGGGGATATGCTGCATGAGCCCGTTTCGTGTTTTTCTTTGATGACTCTCTTTATCTGTTCGTGGTCGGATTTCGTCATTGAATATCTGTAAACCGAAATAACGCAGAAAAGAGCAAGGATTGCAGGGATAACCGAATAGCAGACTCTCAGACCGATATTCGTGCGTCGGGGCTGGAGATGAGGGGCTTTGATATCGGGGTTATAGCCGAACCATTCGAGCGCCGTGCCGACGGAATATCCCATCAGACTGCTGACCGTCTTTTTGCAGAAGGTGCTGAAGGTTGAGATTACTCCCTCACGCCGTCTGCCCGTTATCAGCTCGTCAACATCGGTGATGTCGGGCTGAATAATATCGATTGCGAAGCCGGGGCCCGAGAAGCCGATGTTATAGCAGATCGACGAAAGAACGATAACCGCATATCTTATCGGCTTAGGAGTTGTGTAGTTGATAAATGAGTTGATTGCAATTCCGAAAACCATGAGCGGACCGAGAAGCTTGCCGCCTGCGGTCTTGCCCTTATAGCGTGAGAGAACATAGTTTATCGGTGAGCCGCAGAATTCGGAGGTGCCTGCAACGATGTTCATTGAAATGAAGAGGTTGTAGGTATCCGTAACGCTTGTCATGAAATACTGGTCAGCGTAGTTGCAGAAATAACGGCTCATCGAGAAGAAGAGCGACATGATGAAATACTGTCTGAAGGCTCTGCTTTTGAAAACGAGCTTATATTCATTGATGAAATGCTGCCAGTCAAATTTTTCGTTGACCTGGTCGATTGACGACGGCTCTTTTGTTTTGAAGAAGCTGAGAATCGGAGCCCATAAAAACCATGCCGCAAGAACAATACCCACGAGAGTGTATTTAGATCGGTCGTCGGACGAGGGGACGGGCAGACCGACGAGGGCGGTCTTGATGTCAAATCCGCTCAGGACAAGTCCCGCAAAGACATATGACGTGACCTGACCGACCGAGTTCATCATGTATTCAACGATTCTGTACTGAGAGCGTTCAAAATATGTCGGGGCAACGGTGGGGAGCATGGCGGTATGAGGAATGCTCATCATCGTCATGAATGTACTGTACATAAGAGCGGCGAAGAGATACCACCACCAGGTTGCGCTGTCGTTTCCGCTTCCCGAAATTCCGAACGAGGTCCATTTGAAAATATATACCAGAGCAAACGGAATGGCAGAGATGATCATATATGGGCGGTGCCTGCCGAGCTTGGATTTCGTTCTGTCAGTAATTATGCCCATGATCGGATCGCTTATCGCATCCCAAAGACCTGAAATGAGGGAGATCTTGCCTGCGGCACCCGTTTTCATTCCCTCAACATATGCGAGAAACTGCTGGTGGAATTGGTTAATGGGATATCCTGCACCGCCGATGGTAATGTTGGCACAGGTGAAATTGCACATCGGGCGAAGAGCTTCTTTGACATCGCCTTCAAAGCCGGTTATTTCCTTGATCTTTGTGCCTAAGCCCATTCTGCCTCTCCTCCTTGTTTTTCTGTTATCACTTTATAATAACAAATAATAATTGCAAGGTCAAGAATTTTTGTCGGTTTTTAAATTCAGGAAAAAATTGATTGGGCGGACAGGTTGAATTTATCGGAAAGAGGTGTTATAATATATCGGATATATTTTGTCAAAGGAGAAATTTATGAAAACAGTATTTAAGAAAGTGCTTGCCTTCGTGCTTGCAACGGCGGTTATTTTCAGCTGCGCTGCGGCAGGATTTGAAGCGATGGCTTTTGAGTCTGAGGGCAATCTTGAAATAAGCACCCGTATTTTCTCTCAGAACGGAGAAAACCTGATTGAAACGGAAACGGTTCAGAACGGAGAAACCGTCACGGTAAGAGTTTATGTCGGCACGGATTACCCTACCAATGCGGGCGAGCTTATGTTTTTTTACAACACCGATTTCTTCGGGGACGGTTATGCAAGAGATCAGTTGATCGACATTAAGGAAAACGAGTATTATAAAGAGCTTGTCGGTCTTGATGCAAGCGGCGTTTTCTATTCGGCAGACAGCAAGGCGGCACAGCGTCTTGTCGGCAACGGTCTTGTTACCGAAGATTTCCTGCAGAAGCATCAGATGATAGCGGTCAACTATATGTTTTCCCCGACAGTCAGGAACACGGCTCTGAGCGCTGACGAATGGTTCATTGAGCTTGAGCTTGAGGTCAAGGCTGATGCCGAGGCAGGTGAGGGCAGATTCTTTGTTGTTCCTTCGACCGTTCAGAGCCCCGACAATCCCTACGGCTATATAAGCGTTCCCGTCGGCGAAGAGGATAAATTTGTTGAGGACACAAGAACCTTCGGCGATGTTTATGTTGATGTCACAATTGATGATACTCCCGTTATCAATTACGGTGTATATACCTTTGACCCGAACGGCGGAATGCTGAATGGCTCGGCGGACAAAGCCGAATATAATGTTGTTTTCGGTGACGGCTTTGATACGGATTCTCTTGTTCCCGTAAAAGAGGGACACAGATTTGAGGGCTGGCTCGAAATCTCTGAGCCCGATGCTCAGGATAAGAGCTTTGTTGCGGAATGGACAGTCAACAGATACACAGTGACCTTCAACACCAACGGCGGAAATGCGATTCCTTCGGAAACATACGATTTCGGCGAAGAGATTCTTCTTCCGACACCCGAAAAATCGGGACATAAGTTTGTCGGCTGGTCGGCAGGTGCCATGATTTATACCGAGGGCAAAACATTCACCGTTCCCGCAAAGAATGTTACGCTCACGGCGATGTGGCTCGTAAACAGCAGAAGCGTCAAGTATCATGTCGGCTCAGAAGTGTTCAGCTTTTCGGCAACGGTCGGTCAGACGGTTCCCGTTCCCGATCTTAGCGGATATGAGGCAATTGAAATTCTTTATTGGGTAGATGAAAACGGAGCCGAAACCGATATTCCCGATGTTATGCCCGATAATGACCTCGTTTTCACGGCTGTTGTAAAATATAACCACGAAACCGAAAGCGGAGTTACCGCAACCTTTGATAATGGAACCTTTGGCGAAAATGAGAACGGCATAACCTTTGAAGCGGCTCTCAAGCCGACGGCTCAGGGAACGACCGTTATCGGCGGCAAAACGTATAAGCAGGTTCTGAACTATGATATCGGATTCAAAAACGGTAATGCTGAGGTTGAACCCGAAAACGGAGCTGTTGAAATAAGCATTCCCGTTCCCTCGGGCTTTGACGGCAGAACCGATCTTGTTGTTGCAAGGCTCGGAAGCAGCGGAACATATGAAAAGGTGAATGCTGTTATCAAAAACGGAAAGCTTGTTTTCTCGTCAGCCGAGTTCGGAGAGTTTGCGGTTTTCATCAAGTCGGAAACATCGATAAAGACTCTTCCTGCAAAGCTCAGCTATAACTATAAGGATTCGCTTGATATCAGCGGTCTTGAGCTTGAGGTTACCGATGAAAACGGCAACAAGAAGACCGTCAGCGACACAAGCAAGATGAAGGTTTCGGGCTATAACCCGAAAAAGGTAGGCACTCAGACCGTCACGGTCGAGTATGAAGGAGCAACGGTCACCTTCAATGTCACGGTATCATACGCATGGTGGCAGATGATAGTCCGCATTCTTCTTCTCGGTTTCCTCTGGTATTAAAAATTCAGCAGGGCATCTTTGATGCCCTGCTTTTTTGCGGTCTATTAATTTAATATTAAGAGATTTGTATTCGGTTGACTTTTGAATATGTGTTTGATATAATCCAATTATATACATAATACTGAATAAATGGGAGAAATCCGATGTTGAAACGCTTATTTTCCAAAGCGGATAAAAAGACGCTGATTTTCGTCTGTGCGGCATTTTTTGCCTTTGCGATCCTCATTTATCTTTTCCCGTATTCGGGAGATGACTGGGCATGGGGAAGCGGTATCGGAATCGAACGTCTGAAGTCTTTTTTTAAAGCATATAACGGCAGATATGCAGGCAACCTTCTCGTTATGGCGCTGACGAGGAGCAAGCTTCTCAATATAGTGCTGACGGGTGCTTCGCTTGTTGCGGTATGCCTTTTGCCCAAGGCGTATTCGGGAACAAAGAAGCTTTCCTCGCTTCTGCTTGCGTTTGCGCTGTTTATGCTGACCCCGAAATCGGTCTGGGTGCAGTCAGTCGTCTGGACGGCAGGCTTCACGAATTATATTCCGCCGATTCTTCTCACAATGACATATCTGGTTATCGTCAGAAATATTTTTGCCGACGAAAAGCCCGTTTACTCAAAGGCTGTTCCGTTTCTGACGGCGCTGATCGGCTTCGTTGCTTCTCTATTTATGGAAAATATCACGCTTTACGGCGTTGTGCTTTCCGTCGGAGTGATCGCATTCACTCTGATGAAGCATAAGAAGCTCTGTGCCGCCCATGTTGCAAATCTTCTCGGAAGCGTTGCGGGAACGGTGCTCATGTTTTCAAATTCGGCTTACGGAATCATCGCAAGCGCAGATGACGGATACCGCTCAACGGCACTCAGCGAAGGGCTTCTCGAAACGGTTGAAAGCCATATCAAAACGATTAACGATCTGTTTTTCGTGAACAATATCGTAATGCTGACCGTTATAACCGTGCTGGGCGTTGCGCTCACATATCTCTTTATGAAAAAACAGCAGAAAAAGAGCATGCAGCTTCTTGCCTGCGTCAGCGTTGCGGTCAATATCATCTGTCTTGTTCTGATCTATTCCAAAAAGCTGTTTTCACATTGGCTGGTCAATATCAATATTGCCGAAGCATCGACCGTAACCGATTATTTCATTTTCCTTGTTGCGGTTGTTTATTTCCTTTCTCTGTGCATAACCGTTGCAGTCTGCATGGAAGATATGAACAGAATGTTTGCAGCTCTGTTTGTTCTTGTGAGCGTTCCCGTTCTGATCGCTCCGCTTCTTGTTGTCAATCCGATAGGTCCCCGATGCTTCTTCCCGCCTTATTTCCTCTGCATCGTTCTCTGCGTATGCCTTTATGATTATGTTTCGCAGAATATCAGAGCGGAAAAAGCGTTTGAATGCTCGGCGGGCACCGCTTTTGCTGCGGTCGGAGCGGCAATGTTCATTTTTATGCTCAGCATATATATGCCGATCCATAAATATGACATCAGGAGAAATGAGTATGCTCTCATTCAGTCGCAGCTCGGTTACGAAAAGATAACCGTCTGCAAGCTTCCGTATACCTCGTATGTATGGACGGGCGATCCGTCGCATGCACCGTGGGATGAGAGATACAAGCTCTTTTACGGAATAGATGAAAATGCGGAATTTGAACTGCTCAGCTATTCGGAGTTTGACAAGTGGGCAGAAAAGTTTGATAAAGAGGTAAAGAAATAATGAAGCTTTCACTTATTGTTCCCTGCTATAACGAAGAGGGAAATGTTGAGAAGTTTTTCAGCGAGGTCAACCGAGTCTTTGAAAACAAGGTTGAGGATTATGAGTTTGTTTTCGTCAATGACGGCAGCAGCGATATGACTTATAAAAGGCTGAAGCATATCTATGAAAATTTGAATACGAAGAACAATGTTCAGGTTCTGAGCTTCAGCAGAAATTTCGGCAAGGAATCCGCAATCTATGCGGGTCTGACGAAGGCGAAGGGTGATCTCGTCTGCCTTATCGATGCCGATTTGCAGCAGCGTCCCGAGGTCGTTCTCGAGATGCTCGATGTTCTCAATTCCGATGAGGACTTTGACTGCGTGACGGCATATCAGGAAAAGAGAAAAGAGAATGCGGTCATTTCGTTTGTCAAGTCCGCATTCTATAAATTCATCAATAAGATATCCGATGTTGATTTTGTCAACGGAGCTTCGGATTTCAGACTCATGAAGCGTTCGATGGTCGATGCGATTCTCTCCATGACGGAGTTCCACAGATTTTCAAAGGGTATTTTCAGCTATGTCGGCTTCAACACGCAGTATATTCCCTATACCGTTGCCGAGAGAGAAAGCGGCGAATCGAAGTGGGGAGTACGCAAGCTTATCAAATATGCTCTTGAAGGCATTTTCGCTTTTTCAACCATGCCGCTGAAGATATCGACCTATATCGGACTGATCTCATCGTTTATTTCGATAGTATATCTTCTGGTTGTTGTTATTCAGAAAATATTCTTCGGCATCGATGTGCCGGGCTATGCAACGATCGTTGCCCTGATGCTTCTTATCGGAGGACTCGTTCTCTTCTGCCTCGGCATCATCGGCGAATATCTTTCAAAGATGTATGTTCAGGTCAAGAACAGACCGATATATATTCTTAAAGAACATCTTGATGTAAAAGAGGATAAATAAAAATCAACCGCAGAGGTCATTGTGACTTCTGCGGTTTTTGTGTATTAAAGTTTTATTTTAACCGTCTTGATTTCCCACGGGCGGAAGGTGAGCTTTCCGTCGGTAACTGTCGAAAGCTCGTTGCCGAGAAGGTCTGTTTCTGCGCTGACCTTGCCTACCGCCGAACCGAATTTTGCCGTTGCCGCTTCATCGGAATAGTTGCAGAATCTTGCGAGAAGATATCCGTTTTCGGGATAGAGCGTTGTCAGCATAACCTCGCCGCTGTCCGCTTCAAGGCTTGCCCAGCCGAATTCCGACATCTCGCCGTTACCCTTTGCAACGCCGATAACCGTCGGCTGATAAGCATATGAATAAGCCTTTCTGTGAAGCTCGGCATCGGTAAGAGCCGAACCGAACGGAAGAAGAGCAAATTCGTCGTCAAAGATTCCGTCAAGCATCTTCGTTCCGCACATATATGAGTTAGCATAAATAAGAGGAACAGACAGACGGTTGCCGTTGACGGCGGAGCCCATGCAGCCTCTGTTCATGACGGCAAAGCCGTTTTTCTCGTCACGCAGGGCAATCCAGTAAATGCCGTTGAGCTGAGTCGAATTCTTGAAGGATTCCTCGGGAGAAACCTTTTTATCAATAAGAATAAGATCCTCTTTGTACCAATAATCTTCCGTAACTCTGATATCTCCGCTCCAGTCGGAAATCGAATAGGGCAGGTCACGCACCATTCTGCGGCTTTCGTCAAGGCAGAGATTCATGTTTAGGCAGAGCTTGCTCTCATGCATGTGACCCTCAACGGTCAGCGATTTTTTGAGTCCCATCTTTTCGCCGAGCCTGCCGATATGCTCGCCGTGAATCTCAAACTGTGTTTTGCAGTCAATTCTCGGGCTGCTGCCGTTGAATGTCATTTCAAATCGGAAGGGGACAGAGCCGATTTTTCCTTCCTGAACAGCTTTTGCATATGTTTCGTCTATCTCAACAGCCCATTTGCCTTCGGATACGCAATCGGTATTTTCAATGCATGCGCTGAAGAGCTCACCGTTTCCGTTGTCAACGATTCTTCTGCCGCCGATTTCGTCAATATAAGCGATGCCCGAATCGTTAAGCTTCAGCTTGTAGCATGGAGTGGAGAGAATGCCGCTCTCGGAATCCCATGAGAAATCATATTTTTCGTTCTTCTCCTCAATGCGCTTTGCAGTGAACGGCGCAAGCTCAACATGAAGCTTTCCTTTTTCGGAATCAACCCATTCGTCAACGGGGAAGGAGTTTGCGTTGATCGCAATAACGCTGTCTTTTTCGGAAGAAGCAAGCTTTGAAGCGATCGCTTCAAGTGATTTTTCTTTTACATGATCCGATGCCGCAAGCGAAGCGGGAATGAATCTTCTCGAAAGGTCAAGAAGTCCGCAGATAGTGACATCATGGTGCTGAGCGGCGAGCGCATATTTCCATGCCTCGTCAAGCTTTTCTCTTTCTTCGTCTGCGCCGAGCATAACCGCAACGGCGTTGAGCTCTTCTGCCTGAACGGCGGAAACCTCGGATTTTCTTACGCCGTTGAATATTTCGTTGCCGCAGTAGCCCCAGGGCATCTGAACATGGAAATCGTTGTCGGTCGTTGCAAGCTCGTCCTTTGCCTCGCCGTAAAGAGCGGGAATATCTTCAAGAAGAACATATTCGGCATTGTCCTTGGTTTCGGTATATGCCGTGACTTTTTCGATTTCCTGCGTGAGATCGTCGTATCTTGAGGCAAGAACAGGGGAGTGTTTCTCAAACATTTCCTCGAAATCCTCAAGAGATATCTTTGTGTCATCGGGCCAGCGGGAAAGGATCCAGTTATCTACCGTTGTGCAGTTGAAGCCTCTGCCCTGCTTGTCATATGTAGGAACGGCAGGGATCGAGGTGCCGTCTTTTCCTATCCAGTTACCCCATGCGGAATCAAAGGTTCTCGGATAGCCGTAGCCCATAACATGCGAGCGGAGGATCGCCGCATCGTAGCCGCAGTTTTTAATGAGCTGGGGAGTCTGATTGTTAAGGGCAAATTCCGAAATGGCATAAACATTCGGGGTCACGCCGAAAAATTCTTTGTTTGTTCTCACCGAATAGCTGAGCTGACGGGCGTTTGATTCCTCGGAGATAGTCAGCGAAAGCGGCTGACCGTATGTCGTTGCGCCGAGACCGACTCTGTCGGGATATTTTTTCAGAAGCTCGGAAATCATTTCGATGATTTCGGGATCGCATCTTGAAAACTCATCAAAAGTAAAGGATTCATAATCAAGACCGATTTTTAATTTCGGATATTTTTCGAGCCATTCAAATATTTTTTTCAGTCGGGGCTTCACTCTGTCGCCCCAAAGAACATAACCGCCGTGTTCATAGGTTAAAATATAGAGTTTTTTCTTTTCCATTATTTTACCTGCCTTTTTATTGGGATATAATTGATTGTATCACACGGCTTTGGGAAATTCAACAAAAAACCCGAAACCGTATGATTTCGGGTGCTTTGTTATTCCGCTCCGATCCCAAGACTGACCGAGAGAGCACGGTCAACTCTCAGCATGTCGCTGTCATCGAGTATTCCCATTTTCTCTCTGAGTCTCTTTTTGTCGAGCGTGCGGACCTGCTCAAGCAGAACGATCGAGTCCTTTGCAAGTCCGCAGCCGTCGGCGTTGACTCTTATGTGAGTAGGTAGGCTTGTTTTGAAACGCTGGCTTGTTATTGCGGCGGCAATAACCGTCGGGCTGAATTTGTTGCCGACATCGTTCTGTACGATAAGAACGGGTCTTGTGCCGCCCTGCTCCGATCCGATGACGGGACTCAGATCGGCATAATAAATCTCTCCCCGTTTAACGGTCACGAATATCACTCTCCGTAGATAAGTTTACAGTTCTATTTTGAACAGGTTTTCGGTCAAATAATCGCAGAAATGAATTCGGGGAGCAAAAAATTCATAATCGCCTGTCCGTTTGCTATCATTATATTCCCGTAACTGATTTGTGTTCTTTGATCTGCAGGCAGAATTTCTCAGGCGGAATTTTGAATAAAGCTGTTGACAAGGGAAAAATACTGTGATAAAATTAGCTAAACCGTTGAGGCGGGAGTAAAGGTGAAACATGCTTCCACAGAGAGTCCGTGTTGCTGAGAATCGGGCGAAAAACAGTTCATCAAATGGGCCGCTGAGGGTGCAGTGAAATGCATTATGCAAAGTATTCTGCAACGTGTTGGCATACGTCAGTTGCCGGGGATATGTCTGTATTCCGCAAAGTGCGCAGCCTGGGCTGCGAATCAAGGTGGCACCACGGATAAGTTTTTTATTCGTCCTTGACAGAAAAACTGTCGAGGGCGATTTTTTTATTTTTTAAAAAGAGGTTACGGCTATGATTTTACTTACAAAACGATGGTGAAGCTTGTATTGATTTTTTGAAAACGAACTTCACAATATCTATTATAAGGAGAAAAAACAATGAAACTTAACGGAATTGATTTTGACACATATTTTAACAATTATCCCGATGCGAACGGCTATTTCGGAAAATACGGCGGAGTATTTATTGACGATAAGCTCAAGGCAGCCATGGCTGAGATTACAGAGGCTTATTATTCGATCTGCCAGTCAAGAAAGTTCATCGCTGAGCTTCGCAGGATCAGAAAGGAATTTCAGGGCAGACCGACTCCCGTCACCCATCTTGAAAGACTCTCGGATTCTCTCGGCGGAAAGGTACAGCTTTATGCAAAGCGTGAGGACCTGAATCATTCGGGTGCTCACAAGCTCAACCATTGCATGGGTGAAGCCCTTCTTGCAAAATATATGGGCAAGAAAAAGGTTATCGCTGAAACGGGCGCAGGTCAGCACGGTGTTGCTCTTGCAACCGCAGCGGCTTATTTCGGACTTGAATGCGATATTTATATGGGCTCTGTTGATATCAAAAAGCAGGCTCCCAATGTTGCAAGAATGAAGATTCTCGGCGCAAATGTTGTTGAGGTAACTCACGGACTCAAGACTCTCAAAGAGGCTGTTGACGCCGCTTTCGATGCATACAGCAAGGAATATAAAGATTCGATCTATTGCATCGGTTCGGTTCTCGGACCTCATCCCTTCCCGATGATGGTAAGAGATTTCCAGAGCGTTGTCGGCATTGAGGCGAGAGATCAGTTTATCGAAATGACGGGACATCTTCCCAGCGCAATCGTTGCATGTGTCGGCGGCGGCTCGAATGCGGCAGGTCTTTTCGCAGGCTTCCTCAACGATCCCGTTGATATTTACGGCGTTGAGCCTCTCGGCAGAGGTCCCAAGCTCGGCGATCACGCCGCAAGCCTTAAATACGGAACCGAAGGCATTATGCACGGCTTTAACAGCATCATGCTCAAGGATGAAAACGGCGAGCCCGCACCCGTCTATTCGGTTGCAAGCGGACTTGACTATCCCTCATCGGGACCCGAGCACGCATTCCTTCAGGACATCGGCAGAGTCAAATACGATGTCATTGATGATGCTGAAACTATCGATGCATTCTATAAGCTTTCACGCCTTGAGGGCATTATTCCCGCCATTGAAAGCTCACATGCCGTTGCCTTCGGCATGAAGCTCGCAAAGACGATGGATCACGGCTCAGTCCTTATCAATCTCTCTGGCAGAGGCGACAAGGATATGGACTATGTAATCGAAAACTACGGAATTCCCGAATGATTCGGATTCCCGTGACGGCGATATGAACGTTTTTTCGTTCTCGGCGTATACCTGATACGCCTTCATCCGAAGAAAACGCCCATCTCATCCGCCACAGAAACTCGAACGAAAACCCGTGACGGCGATATGAACGTTTTTGATTTTGCTGTATACACATTGAACAAATAACAAACGGCTGTACCTCGGTACAGCCGTTATTTTTGTGCTTATGTATTTTTGAGAATATATTCGTTTATCGCATATGCGACTCCGTCATCGTTGTTTGAGGGGAGAACGGCGTCGGCTTTTTTCTTCAGCGAATCAACGGCGTTGCCCATGGCGAATTTCAGCCCCGAAAATTCAAACATCGGCATGTCATTTTCGCCGTCGCCTATGCAGGCGATTTCCTCTCTGCCGATTCCGAGATGCTTTGCAAGCTCCGAGAGAGCGATCCCCTTCGACGCACCTTTTGCAAATATCTCAACATAAATGCTGCTGAATGCCGATGACAGCTCAGGATATCTGACGAGGATATCTTCGATTCTTTCACGGCTTTTCGGATGAATGAAATAGAGCTGGATTTCTTCAACGGGAACATTTTCGGCTTTTACATAATCGGAAATGCTTTTTACATTGACAGATTTTTCGGCATCCTTGCCGTAATAAAATCTGCCGATAATTGAAAGAAGCGTTCCCTGAACATAATAGTCCTCATTGATATGAGCCGCTGTTCCGAAGCCCTTTCCTGCGCATTCGTCAAGAAGCTCGGATGCCGTGCGGCAGGGGATGCGCAGATCGAAGATACGCTTGTTTTCTTTCAGATCAACAACACCGGCACCGTTGGAGGTTATTACATATCTGTAAAAATCTTCTTCCTGCAGTCTGTGCGGCAGACAGGTGAGATTTCTTCCCGTTGTCGGAACAACGGTTATTCCGCATTCGGCGGCTTTTTTCAGAGCGGAAACGGTCGCTTCGCTCATTTGACTTTTTGAGTTCAGGCATGTGCCGTCCATATCAACGGCGAGAAGCTTTATCATTTTTGTCACCCCACGGACATTTTTACCTTTATATAATAACATCTTTTTTGTCTTGTTTCAATAGTGTGTCAGTTGACAGCCTTTTAATTTGAGGTTATAATCAAATCATAAACTGTCAGGAGGGAATATCATGGCAACAGTTAAACTCGTATTATCTTTTTTTCTTGCGTTCGCTCAGGTTCTTTCGCCCGTGGCGGCATGGGTCGTGAATCTCGGTGAGAGCAGATTTTTCACGGAATGGTCGGTAACCGACGAATTTACGGCGGATTACTGCGCTGAAATTGCAAAGGATCCCGACGAGGATTTTGTTATCCTCAATCTTGCCGATGTTCAGCTTAAAGATGATGTTCTTTATGACGAAACAGGCGAAAAATCGGCTGAGCAGATCGACAGACTCGTCAGAGAAATTCAGCCCGATATGATTACTCTTACGGGCGACAATGCATGGGGAACGATGGCATATATCGAGCTTATAAAGCAGGTTGATTCTTACGGCATTCCCTGGGCTCCCGTAATGGGAAATCATGACGGACAGTGCCTGATAAGCGAATTCTGGGCGGCATATCTTCTTTATAAAGCCGAAAACTGCCTTTTTGAATTCGGACCCGAGGATATGGGCTACGGCAACTATATCATAAACATCACCGAAAACGGCAAAATCATCCACACCTTGTTTATGATGGATACCCATAACAATGCTGAATATACTCTTGAAGACGGTTCGGTTATCGGCGGATATGACCATCTCTGGGATAATCAGATCGAATGGTATAAGTGGGCGGTCAACGGAATCTCAGATGTTGCGGGCAAGACGGTGGAAAGCACGGTCATCATGCATATTCCCGTATGCGAATACAAGGATGCGTGGAAAAAGTTCTACGGCAGCGAAGCAACAGGCGTTCTTGCTTCCGGACTCGCTCCCGAAGCTCAGGGCGTTTGCGGAGAGAGCGTTTGCAGCGCACCCGTAAACAACGGATTCTTCTCTGTCTGCAAGGAGCTCGGCAGCACAAAGAATATGCTTGTCGGCCATGACCATGCAAACGATTTTCAGATTATCTATGAGGGCATCAGACTCAACTATGCACTCAAAACGGGCTACGGAAGCTACTATACCGAAGGGCTTACGGGCGGAACAACGATAACGGTAAGCTCCGACGGTGCGGCTTATGCCGAGCATCATCATATCGACAATCTTTGATAAAAAACAAAGCAGGAAGCTGAAAAACTTCCTGCTTTCATTTTTTTGATTATTTTGCCGAGCTTTCGATGAAAGCGGCAAGCTTTCCGACCGTGTCACATTCTCTGAAATCATCGGCTGTCAGAGCAACACCGAATTCTTCATGAATTTCATCGCTCAGACATACAAGGTCAAACGACGACATGCAAAGTCCGTTTTTGATGCCGGTGTCAGCAGTTATTGCTTCGTCGGGATCAACATAGTTAAGAATAATATCAACAAGCTTTTCAAACATTATATTTCACCTTGTCCTCTCTGTTTTATACAAAATCAGTATGTAACTGCTTTTCTTTTGATCTTGCCGGTCGTTGTTTTCGGGAAGGGGGTTTCTCTGATCTTCAGAGAAGCGATCTCTCTTTCGACCTTTTCGCCCTTGTTGGCTTCCTTGATCTTTTCTTTCAGGTATGCTTCGATATCCTCAATTCCGAGTGCCGCCGCAAAATCGGTGTCGGGGAAAATCTCGGCAACTATGCGGTCATTTTCGGCGCTGACGATGATTTCTTTGATAACCTTTTCATCAGCGAACTTTTTTTCGATCTCCTCAGGGGAAATGTTTTCGCCGTTAGAGAGAATAATGAGGTTTTTGCTTCTGCCGATAACATAAAGGTGGCTTCCGTCGGGACTGAATCTTCCGAGGTCACCCGTTCTGAGATAGCCGTCTTCGGTGAAAACCTCTGCGGTCGCTTCGGGCTTCTTATAGTAACCCATCATTACGGATGCACCTTTGACTTGAATTTCGCCGTCAACGATTCTGACATCGCAGATGCTCTTGATGATCTTGCCGCTTGAATCCTTGCAGAAATCGGAGAAATCCGCAGTTGTGATCTTGGGGCTCGTTTCGGTCATACCGTAGCCCTGACGGAGCATGATTCCGTATTTTTCATATTCCGCAACAAGACCGGGTCCGAGATATGCGCCGCCGACGGCGATCCAGCGGATATTTTTGCCGAAGACCTTTTCGGCAACCTCTCTGGGTCTGAGATCGGGGAATCTTTTATGAAGAATGTTGACTTTTCTGATGAGCGTTTCGCATATCATGGGAACGAGCCTCATCGTTGTCGGCTGGAAAACGGCAAGGTTTTTGCCGATGTTTGCGATTTCGCCGTTGAGGCAGACGGTCAGACCGTCAAGCAGCGGCTTGAAATAGTCGCAGGAGAAGCAGAAAATATGATGCATGGGAAGAACGGAAAGATAAACATCATCGTCTGCAAGCTCGATTTCGGGATAGGTGACATTGGCGATAAGGTTTTCTGACGAAAGCATAACGCCTTTTCTGACGCCCGTTGTTCCCGAGGTGTAAATAATTGCGGCACAAGCCTTGGGGTCGAGCTCGATTTCGGAAAGCTGAGCATATTCGGAATCGGAGCCGAATCTTTTATAGATATCGTCAAACCATGCGGCGTCGCCCATGTTGACAACAACCTTGAGCTTGTCATACTGTTCGACGATTTTTTTAGCGGTTTCTTCATATGCGCTCTCGTAGAAAATTGCGGTAACATCGCCGTCTTCAAAAAGCATGACAGCTTCTTCGGCGGAGGTGTTGGGTGCAAGAGGAACGAAAACATTTCCGCTCACGAGAGTGCCCGTCAGAGCGGTGATATATTCATATGTTGTTTTGCCGATAACGGCTATGTGCATTCTCTCAGGGCAGATCGAACGGATGTATCTGCAGAGAGCGAGGCTGTTTTCTCTGAGTGTAACGAAGCTCTTTTCGATGATCTCATCGCCGCTCAGATATTTGATGAAAGCCTTGTCGCCGAATCTTTCGGCGCTGCTGTCGATCAGATCTCTGACTGTATGGATCGAAGCGTAAACTTCGTTGATTTCAAAAATATTTTTCAAAAGATTGTCCTTCGTTTCTTTCATAAATTAAATGACCCCGTCTTACTGTTTTGTTTTGTCGCATCTGCTTAAGATAATATCTTAATTTATATAATAAAGTAAACAGACAAATCTCACAAAAAAACCGAAAAAGTCTGAAAATACAGACAAACGACGATTATTGTATAGATAATTTAAGAAGAATTGAGGTTGACATATCCTGAGGGATACGAAAATGATTGACACGAACTGCCCGAATGTTATATATTAATTACATCTTTAAAACAAAAGGAGCGGTGTTATGAAAAAATACTGTTTCGGAACATATTATCAGGAAGGTGAAAATCCTGTTTTTTGCTACAGAACGGGGGAAACCGTCTATGAGGAACAGCTTTATAACGGTTCGCTCGTTTCGTGCGGCTGGAATGCGGCAGGTTATCCGCTGAATGTTCTTTCGGGTTTTCCGAGCAGGCTTGACAGAAGAAAATTCAGAGAGCCCTTTGCATTCAATGTTGAGATCGACGGCATGAGCCTTGATTTCGGTCTTGAGTTTGTCAGCTTTGAAACCGAAAGAACCGAGGAAAATGAAACTGCGGTGCTGACTCTGAAAAGCAGGATAAAGCCCGTAATAATCAGAGTTATAACCGTTCTTGACGGTACGCCCGTGATTACCCGAAGGCTTGAAATCGGGAATCTTTCAGACGGATATCTGAACATCAGCAGACTGAGCGTTATTGCGGGTGGCATGGAAGCTGTCGAAAAAGGCAGACTCGGCTGTGACGATAAAGCGGATGAAATATATTCTCTCGGTTATTTTGACAGCGACAGATGGGGCAAGGAGGGGATGTTCTCCTGGCATAAGCTCAGAGAGGGCACGACCTGCATCGATTCCTGCTTCTCACGCAACCGTTTCCGCCATCCGCTTATTTTCATCAGAAACAATCTCATGGGAAAGATCTGGTTTGCTCAGCTTGGCTGGAGCGGAGGAAGCAGATTCACGCTTGATTACAACGCCCGTCCCGATGATGATTCATACCTTGCGTTCAAGGCTGAAATCCCTTCGCATAACCCCATGTATGCCCTTGCTGCAGGGGAAACCTTTGCAACGCCCGAGCTTCATATCGGTCTTGTCAGCGGAGGTCTTGACGAAGCTGTCAACGGTATGCATTCGCATATCCGTAAAACCGTTCTGACAATGCCCGAAGCCGACGGCAGAGAAGCTCTCGTCGGAGCGGGAATGGGTGCCGAGCATGATATGGGCGTTAATTCAACGAAGGTGTTCATTGACCGCTTCGCCGACCTCGGTGCAGAGGTGTTTATCGTTGATGCAGGCTGGGTATGTCCTCCCGACGAACAGACGAGATGGGGAGATTATAACGGTATCAATATACCCGACAAGGAACGCTATCCGAACGGAATCGGTGAGATCGTCGATTACTGTCACAAAAAAGGAATGAAATTCGGTTTGTGGGTCGATATCGAAAGCCTCGGTGATTTGTGCCAAGCAAGAAAAGAGCATCCCGACTGGCTTGCCGACAATGTTTTCAGCGAGCAGGCAAGACGCTTCCTTGATATGACAAATCCCGAAGCCGCAAAATGGGCAGAGGATGAGCTTGCAAGAATCATAACCGAATACAGACTCGACCTTCTCAGAGTTGACTATAACACCGATTACAGCGAATATTTCAACATGCGTGACACGGGCTGCGGCTATCCCGAATGCCTTAATCTCCGCCATTTCAATGCGGTTTACAGAATGTATTCAAACCTCAAAAAGCGTTTTCCCGAGGTTATCTTTGAAAACTGTGCGGGAGGCGGCGGCAGATGCGATCTCGGAATTATGAAGAGCTTTAACCATACATGGGTATCGGACTGCCAGTGCGCTCCCGATTCGGTTTATATTACCAACGGAATGACGATGGCTCTGCCGCCCGAAAGAATTGACCGCCTTTTTGCAGGCATGGGCTGCCATACCTACGGCTCGCTCGGAATTCAGATGCGAAACACGATGCTGACTCATATGACTCTGAATGTTCTTGCACCTTACGATGCAGAAATGAATGAGGTGCAGGCGGAGTTTGTCCGACACAGCGTTGCGATCTATAAAAAGCATATCCGCCCGTTCCTTGCAGAGTCGAAGGTCTATCATCATACTCCCGACACGGAAGAAGCAAAGAAAAACGGCATAATGATTCTTGAAATCGCTTCTCCCGATAAAAGCAGGGGAGCAGCAACGGTTAGTTCTCTCGTCAGCTCGGGAGAGAAAAATGTTGTTTTCAAAGCAAGAGGTGCGGACAGATCGAAGAATTATAAAGTGCTCCTCGACAACGGCTCGGAGAGCTTTGCCGTTTCGGGCAGAGAGCTATGCGGCGGAATTGAAATCAGTCTTCCGTCTTCGCTTTCATCCGAACTGATAATTTACGAAGAAGCATAAAATATAAGCACCGATCCGAAAAAACGGGTCGGTGCTGTTTTTATGCTGTTTTGTCGGTCAGATTTCTGATCCATTTTTTGCTTCGGAATCTTATCAGACTCAGAACGGATTTCAGAAGATCCTCTCCGAGATACATCGCAATCAGAAGGTAGTGGAACTCAACCTTTGCCACCATGCCGAGATAGATCACAAGCGGAACACCGATGAGGTACATGGACAGGCAGTCGCAGACGATGCCGAATTTTGTGTCGCCGCCCGCACGGAAGGTTCCGACTATAAGTGTATACGGGATATTTCTTATCGGGAGCCATAAACAGTAAATGAGGATCAGCTTTGAGGCGAGGTCAAATGCCGCCTGCGTTTCAATGTTGAGAAGAGAGAGGAGCGGCTCCCTGAATACTGCGAGAACGCTTCCGGTCACGATTCCGATAACGGGAGTCATCAGAACGAATTTCTTGGCGAGCTTGTATGCCTCGTTCTCTCTGCCCTCACCGATCGTTTTGCCCGTCATTATAGAGCAGGCATGGCAGATACCGACGAAGAAAACGAAAGCGATCTGCTCGATCGAGCTGAATATAGTGTAGCCTGCATAGCTTTCGCTTCCCTGCCTTGCAAAAACCATGGCATAGATGTTTGTGCCGATCGCCCATATGCCCTCGTTAAAAACAACGGGCATACATACGGAGATGAACTTTTTGATAAAAGTACGGCTGAAAGAAATGAACTCTATGAACGGTGCTTTGAAAACCTCTTTTGAGGTGCTCATGACTATTGCCAGAATTATCGCTTGAACAGCGGTTGAGATCAGCGATGCCAGAGCGGCACCTCTGATACCCATTTGCGGTAATCCGAGCTTGCCGTATATAAAAATGTAATTGAGAGAAGTGTTTATCGCAACGGCGGCGATTGAAGAAAACAGAGGAGGATTGACCTTTTCCGTTGCTCTGAGAACCGTGCATGCGATCTGATTGAATGCGCTGAAAACTCCCATGAATGCGATGATGCGCATATATTTTGCGGCTTCTGCAATAACGGGCTCTTCGTCCGAAAAGACTCTGATAAGCTGTTCGGGGAAGGTTGCCATAAGAAAGCAGAATATACATGCTATTGCAAGGCTGAATACCATCGCCGCACCGCATGCCCTGCGGATGTTGCTCTTTTCTTTCGCTCCCCAATATTGGGAGATCAGAGCGGCTGTGCCCGATGAGATTCCGAAATAAAAAAGATTCATGAGGAATATCCATCTTGACGAAACGCCGACCGCCGAAACGGTAACGTTGCCAAGCCCCGTGACCATAGCCGTATCAACAAGCTGAGCGCAGGAAACGAGAAGCTGCTGCATGGCGATGGGCAGAGCAAGCTTTGCCATGTTTGCGAAAAAACCTTTATTTTCTCCTTTTATCATTATCAATTCTCCGTTTTTATGTTTATATCGGCACTATTTTATTGTAAAAGAATGATAATGTCAAGCAAAAGAAAGGATTAAGGAAAAATTTGAATATTATTAATAATATTGTTATTGATTTTTGCTTTTTCAGGGTTTATAATGCAAAGTGACTTATAATAAAAATACTATATCGGAAGGTGTTTATTTATGTCACAGTTCAATGAATACTCAGGCGTTTATTCTCTGCTTTTAACTCCCTTCAAGTGGGACAGAAGCGTTGACTACAGAGCCTACGAAGAATATGTTGCATGGCAGGCTGCTTTCAAGCCTCAGCATCTTTTTGCGGTTTGCGGTTCGTCTGAAATGATGGAGCTGACTCCCGAAGAAAGAGTCAAGTGTGCAGGTCTTGCGGTCAAAAATTCAAACGGAGTTCCCGTTTATGCAACCGCTAACCTTCAGATCGGTTTCGCCGATCAGGTCGAAGAAATGAAAAAGCTCGAGGCTCAGGGCGTCAGCGGTCTTGTTTTTGTAACAAAGGGCATGTGCGATAAGCCTGCAACTCAGTATGACTATCTTGTGGAGCTTGCTTCTCATACAGAGCTTCCGATCATTCTCTATGAGTTCCCCGGTCTTCAGCCCCACCTCATGGATTCCGTGACCTACGGTAAGCTCGTTGCAACAGGCAAGTTCAAGGGAATCAAGGACACAACCTGCAAGATGCCCGAGATTCAGGCTAAGATAGCTGTTCAGGGCGATTCAAACGTTCTTCAGGCAAACATTCCCTTCCTTTATGATGCATATCTTGCAGGTGCAAGAGGCGTTATCGCAACTCCTACATCCTGCGGCGCAGGTCTTTTTGTCAAGATGTGGGATGAGTTTGTCAAGGGTGACCTTGAGGCGGCTAAGAAAACTCATCAGCATATCATTCTTCTTGACAATGCCATTGATTCGGGCTTCAATGCAAGCGCAAAATATCTTTGCAAGCTTCAGGGCGTCAACATGGAATGGCATACAAGAGGAAGCCATAACCTCGGTCCGGCAAGACTCAGATCGATCGAAGTGTTCTATGACTGGGCAAAGGCTGAGGGCGTTCTTTAATAACAACAGCGATCAGCAGTATATTTGGGGGAAAATATGAAAAAAATCAGAGCCAATGTGTGCGCCGTTACGCATGCAGGGCGAATCAGAAGAGAAAACGAAGATAACTACAGCCTCAACGGCAGACTGACCTCAACGGGCGATCTGAAAAAAGGCTCGGCTTTCGTTCAGAGCATGAACGAGCCCTTCCACCTTGCCGTCTGCGACGGCATGGGCGGCGAAAGCTACGGCGATATCGCTTCGGGAATTGCAACCGAAACGATTGCTTCTCAGGCGATCAATGTTTATGAAAGCGGAGAAGATTTCAGCTTTGCCATTTCAAACAGCCTTGTCGAGTCGAACAACCGCATCTGCGACGAAATAACTGCCAGAGGCAAACGCATGGGAACAACTCTTGCTGCGGTCTATGCCGTCAAGGGTAAGCTTTACTGCGTCAACATCGGTGACACGAGAATCTATCATTATTCAAAGGGTATCCTTGAGCAGATAAGCTTTGACCACACCCACGCTCAGACGATCGTTGATGCAGGCGAAGCTATGATGGATCAGATCGGAAGCATTCCCGATGCAAAAAGACTTACCCGCCATCTCGGAGTTTTTCCCGAGGAGGCTAATCTTTCACCCAACATAAGCGTTATTGACGATATCGATAACGGGGATATTCTGCTTCTTTGCAGTGACGGTCTGACGGATATGCTCTCCGACGAGGATATAACGGGAATTCTTTCAACAGCCGAAAGCTCTCAGGATGCCGCAGGCAAGCTTGTCCGCCTTTCTCTCGAAAGAGGCGGAAAGGATAACATAACCGCCGTCACGGCATTCCTTTCGGTTGAAGAAACCGCCGTTTTTGCTCCCGTTGCGGCAGCTATGATGGGCGAAAACGATACGAGCTATGAGGAAGAATACCGCCACAGCTACGGCGGCAACCGTGCGGTCGATGAGGAAAATGAGATTTCGCCCTACGCAAATGCGGATGCGAGAGCTCATATCAAGCCCGTCGACAAAATGCAGATTCTTAAAATTGCAGGTATCGTTGTTCTCGTGCTTATGATTCTTGCCGTTGCGGCGTTTATCATCAAGACCGTTCTTTTCGACGGCAAGGATGACGGCGATGTAACGACAACATCTCAGACGGCTCCTACATATAATTTCAGCGGAAATGTTACCGATTTCATAACCGAGCCGACAATGACCGAAACTCTTCCGAGCGAAACCGAAACAACGACCGAGGAAGAGGAAAGCTCAACGAAGAAGCCGAAGCCGACCCAGAAGCCGACTCAGGCTCCGACGGAAAAGCCGACTGAGGATGAACCCTCAACGGAAGAGATAACAACAGATCCCGTTACCGAGCCCGTGACCGATCCTGCCACGGATCCCGCTACGGATCCTGCGACAGACCCCGCAACGGATCCCGCCACCGATCCTGCAACAGATCCCGCAACTCAGGAAAATCAGGATCAGTAATTTTACATGACAAAAGCCAAGGCAGATGCCTTGGCTTTTTTGTTCGCTTATCTGATTTTATTCAATGCCCATGCGGCGATATCCTCATACACCTTTTCTTTGTTTCTCTCATTGAGAATTTCGTGGCGCAGTCCTGCATAGAGTTTAAGAGTAACATCCTTTGAGCCTGCAAGCTTGAGGTCGTTATAAACCTGCTTGACACCCTTGCCGTAGTTGCCGACGGGATCATCCTCTCCCGAAATGACGAGAAGCGGCAGAGCCTTGGGCATGCGCTCAAACCAATCCTTTCCCGAAACAGCCGTGAGAACCGTGAAAAGATCTTTATAGCCTGCGGCGGTGAAAAGATATCCGCAGTATTCGTCGTTTATATATTTTCTGACCTGCTCCTTGTCGCTCGAAAGCCAGTCAAAGGCGGTTGCTCCTTCAAATTTTTTGTTATATGCACCGAACGCCATTTTGTCGATAAAGCTGCTTCTGTGGCGGCTTCCTTTGGCTTTGGCAATTGCGCCTGCGAGATTGATTGCAATTGCGGAGGCAGGATTCCTGCCGCTTGTTCCGCAGATGATTCCGCCGGCGATTCTGTCGAGATCGCCGTATCTGCGAAGATATTCTCTTGCGATGAATGAGCCCATGCTGTGTCCGAAAAAGATAACGGGCGTGTCGGGATAGACTTCGGAGATGAGGTCGGTCAGCGCTTTTTCGTCTTCAACAAAGGCATCCCAGCCGCCTTCCTCTCCGAAATATCCGAGATCGTCCTTGCTTCTGACGGATCTTCCGTGACCGACATGGTCGTCGACAAGAACGGCAAAGCCTTTTGAAACAAGGAATTTTGCAAAATCCTCGTATCTTTCTCCGTGTTCAGCCATTCCGTGGGCGATCTGAAAAATTGCAATCGGATCTTTGTCGGAAGGAGCCCAGCATCTTGCGAAAACATCGGCAACGCCTGATTTGGAAGGAATCTTATATTCCGATCTGAGAACTGACATTTGAATCACCTTTCTTTATTTATAATAATGAAATCTGAGTTTGCTTTTCAAGGGTATGCTGACTGTGCAGGCGACGGCGATCTTGACGGCGTCACCGACGATGAACAGCAGAATGACCGTTCCTGCACCAAGGAATGTTGTATCGCTGATATAAAAAAACCAAAGGATGCCGAAAAGATAACATATGACTGTTCCGAGTGCCATTGAAAGGGGATAAATGAATTTCTTTCGGGGATACCGTGAACACATAAAGCTGATAACGGCGGCGCACGGAATATAGCCTATGATGAATCCGCCCGTTGCTCCCGAGAGAATCTGAAATCCGCCCGAAAAGCCCGAAAAAACGGGGAGTCCGACGGCTCCGAGCGCAATATAAAGCAAAACGGCAGGAACGGAAAACCGCATGTCCATGCATGCGCTGATAATAAAGATTATCAGCGTTGCGGCGGTTACGGGAACCGCACCGACGGGAATAGAAAGCGGGGCGATAACGCAGATGACTGCGGCAAGAATAGCCCTCAGGGTCAGATTTTTGATATGTTTCATGTCAATAGTTCAAAATGAGTTTACAAATGTGTAACTGTTTTTTCTTATGATGTCAACAATAAAAGATTATTATATAGTTGCAAAAGCAATATCATGAAAGGATTGATCTGCAGTGAGCGGAAAAGGCAAACAGCCGTGCATAATTGTTTGCGTGACGCCTCAGGAATCCTGCGCCCGTCTTATTGAAGCAGGAGCGGGGATAGCCGAGAAAGAGGGCTTGCCGCTTGTTGTCCTGAGCATTTTCAGAGAAAGCAGCGGACTAAACGCCAACGAGGGCGGAGTGCTTGAAAATCTTTTTGAGTGCGCAAAGAAATTCAATGCAAGCATGAATATATATTTTAATAACAGCCCTGCGCTTGTTGCGGCGGTTGCTTCAAAAAAGCTCGGAGCCGTGAACCTTGTGACGGGATTCCCCGAAGAGGGGAGCAGCGGCTTTATCGGCAGAATTCATGAGATTCTTCCCGAGCTTACAATAACCATGGTTGATAAGGAAATGAATGAATACAGAATTTTACCCGTCGGCAGCCAGCCTCTGCAGACTGTAAAGACGGCTTCAGTTCATTGAACCTCCCGAAAAAAGACGGTTGACTGCGCTGCGCAGCAAAGCATATTCCTCGCCCGAAAGGGCGGGGTTTTTTTTCAGCAGGTTTTCTGCGGCGGAATGTGCTTCCCGAATGGCTTCTCCGTCGGTCATCATGTCTGCGATCTTCATTTCAGGCAGACCGTGCTGTCTTGAACCGAAGAAGTCGCCGGGACCTCTGAGCTTCAGATCCTCGTCGGCAATCTTAAAGCCGTCGGTTGTTGAGGTGAGAACATTCAGCCTTTCGGTTTCGTCTGCCTCGGATATAAGAATGCAGGTTGACTTTTCGGTTCCTCTGCCGATTCTTCCTCTGAGCTGGTGAAGCTGAGAAAGACCGAATCTTTCTGCGTTTTCGATAACCATTATGACCGCATTCGGAACATCGATTCCGACCTCGATAACCGTTGTCGAAACAAGGAGCTGGATTTCTCCGCTTGAGAAAGCATCCATGACAGCCTTCTTTTCGGCAGATTTCATTTTGCCGTGAAGCAGACCGAGTCTGAAGCCCTTGAAGAATCCGTCGGAAAGCTCCTTGAAAAGAGCGTTGGCGGCGGTCATTTCCGATGCGTCGCCCTCTTCTTCAACAAGGGGACAGACGATATAACCCTGCCTGCCCTGACAAAGATGCTTTTTGACATATCCGTAGGCTCTTTCTCTGATTTCGGGAGTAACAAGATATGTTTCGGTCTTCTGCCTTCCCTTGGGCAATTCATCGAGAATGCTCAGGTCAAGGTCACCGTAAATGATGAGAGCGAGAGTTCTCGGAATCGGAGTTGCCGACATGACGAGAACATGCGGATTTTTGCCCTTTGAGTGCAGAGAATTTCTCTGATTGACACCGAAGCGGTGCTGCTCATCGGTAACGGCAAGAGCAAGACTGCTGAACTCAACATCTTTCTGGATAAGGGCATGAGTACCGATAACAAGATCGATCCCGCCGCTTTTGAGAGCGGCTTTTATTTTTTTCTTTTCTGCGGCAGGAGTTGAGCCTGTCAGCAGACCGATCGTGATATCCGTGTTTTCAAAGAATCCTGCGAGGGTTTTATAGTGCTGCATGGCAAGAACTTCCGTCGGCGCCATCAATGCGCTCTGATAGCCGTTCTTTGCACAGTTATAAATAAGTGCGGCGCTCACGGCGGTTTTACCCGAGCCGACATCGCCCTGAACGAGTCTGTTCATCGGCGTTCCGAGAAGCATATCCGATGCCGCCTGAGAAATTGCTCTTTTCTGTGCATTTGTCAGCTCAAAGGGCAGGAGAGAGCGGAATTCCTCCGTATAGTCCTTCTCCATTGAAAGAGCCGTTGACTGTCTTGACTTGGTCTTCATTCTCAGAAGCCCCAGCTCAAGAAGGAAGAGCTCCTCGAAGATCAGCCTTCGTCTTGCTTCGCTGAGCATATCCTCGCTTTCGGGGAAATGGATGTTTTTCAGAGCATCGCTCAGCTCCATCAGACAATAGCTGTTTCTGATCTCCACGGGAATCGGATCCTGCGGCTTTTCTCCGTACTGAAACGCTGTTCTGACCAGCTTTTCGATTGCCTTTGAATTCATTCCCGCTGTTTGCGGATAAATCGGGCGTATCGTATCCGAGCCCTCGGCTTCGGTGAATTCGGGGGAATTCATCGAGCGGAAATAGCCCTTGCCCGTTATTTTACCGTAGAAAAGATATTCCTTGCCCTGCTCGAGCTTTTTTGCGGAATAGGGATTGTTGAAAAAGGTTATATCGAGCAGCATTTCGCCGTCGGTAACCTCGGTCTTATAAAGAGTCATGCCTTTTCGGATGCGGTGCTCCTTGCACGGCATACCGACGATCGCTTTGATGCAGACATTTTCATTCATCGGAGCATTTTTTATCGAGGTGATTCTGCTCCAGTCCTCATATGTACGGGGATAAAAGGTCAGCAGGTCCCAGAGGGTGAAAATCCCGAGCTTTGCCAGCATGGCGGCTCTCTTATCACCCACACCTTTAAGATATTTGATGCCTGACCTGAGTTCCATTTTATCTCCTTTGAAATCAGTGCCCCGCAGAGGAGGTCTGAAGTCGCATATTGTCAATTTTGATCTTGCTCAGTTCACCGTATTCCAGCCCCTTCTGCAAAGCGAGATGAGGTGAATCGGTATGAACATGAACCTTGATGATCCCCGCATGCTCTGCGGCGGCGGGGCAGTCACCGATCTCGCCGAGATAGCGGCGGATTTCGGCAACGCTTGCTTCGGATCTTTTTGTGATTATGAATTCCGTGCAGTAGATGTGGCAGGGTGCGGAAACAGCATGCTCCGAATCGGAGAACACTTCCGACATGCCTTCTAAAATATAAACGAGTCCCTGAGCTCCGGCATCAACAATGCCCCGCTTTTTAAGTATCGGAAGAAGATTTTTCGTTGAGCTGAGAGCGGTTCTTGCACCCGAAACAGCGGCGGCAAAGGTTTCGCTGACATCTGCGCCTTTTTCGGCGGCGGAAACAGCCTTTGATGACGCCATTCTGATAACCGTCAGCATCGTTCCCTCCGTCGGCTTGTCGATTGACGAATAAGCCTCGTTGCAGCCGTTTTCAAGACCGAGAGCGAGAGCCTTCGCATCTATCGAATCAAGTCCTGCAACGCTCTCGGCAAAGCCTTTGAAAATGAGGGAAAATATGACCCCCGAATTTCCCCGTGCGTGCATGAGAAGCTCTCCTGCGGCAAAATCCGCAACTTCGCCCGCACCGGAGCAGTTGAATTCTTCAAGCGATTTCGCACAGCCTCCGAGCGTTAAGCTGAGGTTTGTTCCCGTGTCACCGTCGGGAACGGGGAAAACATTGATCGCATCAACGCTTTCATAGTGCTTTTCGATTTCGGCGGCGCCGAGGATTATTGCTTTTTTTAAATCCGAACCGTTTATCATTTTTTGCACCCGTCTTTCTTTTTTGTATATTATGGCAGAAAACGGGCGGGATAATTCACGGCAGAGAAATATTGTTTATTTGAAACGCCATGTTTCTATGTCGGCAAAAACATCGCCGTCGCAGCATGCAAAATCGCCCTGCATGGAGTTAGAGTATGAAACGGCGGCATTTCTGTAACAGAGAGGAACGAGAGGAACATCCTCGTTGAAGGTGTTGATGAAGTCCATGATTTCACAGTTGCCTGCAAGAAGCTGAGCATATCTTGACGAGGATTCGCTGACATTGCTGATTCCGAACGAGGCGTTGCCGCCGAGGAGCAGAGAGGAAAGATTCATGTTGGGCGTGAGCCTGACCTCACCGATATAAAGATCGTAGGTTCCCTCTCTGAGAGCGGTTTTGAGGCTGTCTGCGCCGAGCTTTCTGAGATTGACCTTGAAGCCGATTTCTCTCAGATATTCTCCGATGAACTCTGCGGTTTCGAGCTTGAAGGGGTTTTCGGCGTTGACAAGCAGAACGATCTCTCTTGCGGCAATGTCAGTCAGAGAATCGGCAATCAGCTCCGTTGCTCTGGCTTTGTCACGGGATATGACGAGGTCCTTTGAAGCAAGGGGATACCAGTCGGGGTTAAAGGGAGTGTACGCCTCTCTTGCGTGTCCCTGAAAGGCGGTTGCGGAGATCTTCTGTCTGTCGACTGCAAGGTTGACCGCCTGCCTGATAAGCTTGTTTGAGAATATGTTGCTTGTGCTGTTGAATGCAAGGTAGACGAAGCTGTTGATGCCCATTTCAACGGTCTTTGCGTTGATTCTCGAATAAACGCCGTCGCTCAGGTCGTTATAGTTGAAAGCCGTGTTGCCGACCTCGAGGTTTGAAATGATCGAGCTTTCTTCCCTGACGGGGACAAGTCTGACCGTTTTTATCGCAGGATTAAAACCCGATTTCGACGGATTGGCGGTCAGATAGATGCTTTCGCCCGAAGAGCGGGGAATATATCTTCCGCAGCCCGTTGCGAGGTCGGTGTCTGCTCCGCCCTTGATTATCGGGAAATCGAGGCAGGAGAGAGCATACGGGTCGTTGTTTACAAGATTGAATATAACAATGTTACCCTCATATGCTCCTGCGGACTCGAAGTTGGAAAGTCTTGCGGCGTATGTGGGGGATTCCTTGGCTTTGTCAAAAGAAGCCTTGACATCCGTAACGCTCACGGGTGTTCCGTCGCTGAAGCGGTGCGAGCCGATCTTGACGGTAACCTTTTTGCCGCTGACTTCTCCGCTGACGGCGATATCCGCAACGGGGTTATAGTTCTTATCAAGTTTAAAGAGTCCGCCGTAAACAAGGCGCAGTATCTGAACATTGGCGGAGGTAGTGCAGGTGAAGGGGTTGAGAGTGTCGGTCTCGGAATAAGCGAGATTCAGAACACCTTCGTTCTGCGTTCCGGAAGACGTTGTTGAATATATATCGTCATCGTCTGGCTTGTTGTCCGAGCATGCCGAAAAGGAGATCAGCGTTGCCGCTGCGAGCAGAATTGCAATTATTTTTTTCATAAGTTCATTCCTTGCAAACAAGATCTTTTATTATTTTTCCCGCCATGATAAGTCCTGCCGTTCCGGGTACAAACGGCAGACTTCCGGGAGTCTGACGCTTTCCGCTCTCTTCACCTGAGGGCAAGGGCTTTGCAGGCTCCTCGGGTGACCAGACAACGCTCAGCTTTCTGATACCTCTGCTTCTGAGCTCACGGCGCATGACCCGACAAAGCGGACAGCCGCTGGTTTTGGAAATGTCGTCAATGCGGAAAAGGGTGGGATCAGATTTGTTGCCCGTTCCCATGCAGGAAATGATCGGGATTCCGAGCTCCTGAGCTTTCTGTGCGAGATCGATTTTTGCGCTGACCGTGTCTATGGCATCCGCAATATAATCGTATTGCTCAAGCTCAAATTCTTCCGAGTTTTCAGGAAGATAGAATTTTTGAACGGCGGTCACCCTGCATTCGGGATTGATGTCGGCGATCCGTTCTCTGACAACCTCGGTTTTCGGTTTTCCGACGGTCGAAACAAGGGCGCAAAGCTGACGGTTGATGTTTGAGGGAGAAACGCGGTCGCTGTCAACGATAGTTATGCTGCCGATACCCGCTCTTGCAAGAGCCTCGGCTGTATACGAGCCGACTCCGCCGAGTCCGAAAAGAATAACCTTGCATTCGGCAAGCTGTTTTGTTGAGTCCCTGCCGAGAAGCATTTCGCTTCTTGAAAAACGGTTGCTGTCCGTAGCCTTCACGTCCTTTCGGTAATAATATTATTTCATTATATATAATACAACAATTATCCGCTCTGTGTAAACCATAAATTTAAATTTAATATTGTAATTTTTGATTTTATAATATATAATTAACAAGTTAAAGTTTACCGAAAGGATTTTTGATAATATGAAACTTGGTATAGTCGGTCTGCCGAATGTCGGCAAGAGCACGCTTTTCAATGCAATAACAAATGCGGGAGCGCAGTCTGCGAACTATGCGTTCTGCACGATCGAGCCCAATGTCGGAGTTGTTTCCGTTCCCGATGAAAGACTCGATAAGCTTGCAGAGCTTTATAATCCCGTCAAAATAACACCTGCCTTCATTGAATTCGTTGATATTGCAGGTCTTGTCAGAGGTGCTTCCAAGGGCGAGGGCCTCGGCAACAAATTCCTCTCACATATCCGTGAGGTCGATGCGGTTATCCATGTTGTCCGTTGCTTTGAGGATGACGATATTGTTCATGTTGATGCAACCATCGATCCCGAAAGAGATATCGAAACGATCAATCTTGAGCTCATTCTTTCCGATATGGAAATGGTTGAACGCAGGATCGACAGAGTCACAAAGGCTCTCAAGGGTGATAAGTCCCTTGCAGGCGAGCTTGAATTCCTCAAGCGTCTGCTTGCCGAGCTTGAAAACAATGTTCCTGCAAGAAATGTTGAGTGCGACGAAAACGAAAAAGCATGGCTTTCCGAGGTTGCGCTTCTTACCGCAAAGCCCGTTATCTATGCGTGCAATATGAGCGAAAGCGATTTTGCAGGCGGACTCAACAACAACAAGCATTATAAAAAGGTCTGCGAGATCGCATCGGCAGAGGGCAGCGAGGTTCTTCCCATCTGCGCTCAGCTCGAGGCTGAGATTGCTTCTCTCGATAAGGATGAGAAGGAGATATTCCTTGCGGAGCTCGGCGTTGAAACGGGCGGTCTTGATCTTCTTGTCAAGAAGAGCTATGCGCTTCTCGGTCTTATTTCATATCTTACAGCAGGTCAGCCCGAGGTCAGAGCGTGGACAATAACCAAGGGAACAAAGGCTCCTCAGGCGGCAGGCAAGATCCACAGCGACTTCGAGAGAGGCTTCATCAGAGCAGAGGTTATCCCCTATGAGGACCTCATTGAGCTCGGCTCGATTGCGGCGGCAAAGGAAAAAGGTCTTGTCCGCAGCGAAGGCAAGGAATATGTTATGAAAGACGGCGATGTCGTTCTTTTCAGATTCAATGTGTAAATAATTTCAGCTCCCTGCGGAAGAATATCCGTGGGGAGTGATTTTTTTGAAAAAAAGAGCATTTACGGTTCTGCTGATAATGCTGTTCTGCTTTTGCTTTCTCGGCTACAGAACGGCGGATATCGGTTCACGGATTCAGACGGCAGGCTCTTCGGCTCAGGGAATAAGGCTTGATATAGCCGAACTCAGAGGAACAGTTTACGATTGCAACATGAAGCCGCTGACAAACGCTCAGACGGTGTATTGTGCCGTTGCCAAGCCGACGCTCAGAGCCATGAGTGCTCTTGAATCCGAGCTGGATGCGGTTGTTTTTTCTTCGGTGAGAGAAAGGCTTGCATCGGGTGAGCCCGTTGCCGTTTCCGTAAAAGATGAGTCGGTCAGCGGCGAGGACATAACGGTAGTGCCGTATCCCGAGAGATATGACGGACTTGCATGCCATGTTATCGGATATCTCGGATATGACGGCGGGGGAGTCAGCGGAATCGAAAAGTCGTTTGACGACCTGCTTTCTCAAAACGGATTTGATCTGTATGCCAGAGTCGGCGCAAATGCAGACGGGCGGGTGCTTTTCGGGGAAGAACCCGAAATAGTCAATAATGTTTTTCCCTCGGAAGGAGTTGTTCTGACGATCGACAGGGATATTCAGAAAATAGTCGAGGATGCACTCGATTCTTCGGGAGCCGAATGTGCGGCGGCGGTGGTAATGGATGTCGGCACGGGGGCGGTCAGAGCCTGCGCTTCAAGACCTTCGTTTGATCCTGAGAATATATCGGATGTTCTGAACGATGAAAAATCTCCGCTTCTTAACAGAGCCTTTCAGGCTTTCAGCGTGGGCTCGGTTTTCAAGCCCGTTGTTGCCGCATCCGCTCTTGAAAAAGGAATCGGAACGGATTATTCTTATGATTGCACGGGCAGCATCACGCTGAACGGCGTGACCTTCAACTGCCATAAAAAGGACGGTCACGGAGTTCTGAACATGGAAGAAGCCCTTGCACACTCCTGCAATACCTATTTCATATCGCTTGCGCTTGAGGTCGGCGGTGACGGAGTCATAGAAATGGCGGAAAAGTTCGGCTTCGGAGAGCAGACGGTGTTTGCAGAGTCATTGAAAGCACGCAGCGGAAATCTTCCCGAAAAGGTTGATTCAAAAGCTGCAACGGCAAATCTTTCGTTCGGTCAGGGTGAACTGACGGCGACGCCCGTTCAGATCTGCTCGATGATGGCGACGGTAGCAAACGGCGGCAGGTATGTCAAGCCGTATCTTGTGGAAGGGGAAACGGACGAAAACGGCAGACTGACAAGGATAAGCAGATATTCCGAAAAGATCCGGATAATCTCGGCGGAAACCGCAAGAATAATAAGACGTTTTCTTGTTTCTGTTGTTGAGCGGGGAAGCGGAAGTCGGGCGAGATCCGATTTCGTGGCGTGCGCAGGCAAAACGGCAACGGCGCAGACGGGAAAAAGCGAAAACGGGGAGGAAATCTATAATGCATGGTTTGCAGGTTATTTTCCTGCCGATGAGCCGCAATATGCGGTTGTTATTCTCAGGGAAAACGGCGGAGAGGGAGCGGTAAGCTGTGCTCCCGTTTTTAAGGAAATAGCAGAAAAAACAGCGGAGCTCCGAGAGTGAGCTCCGCCCGAAAAAGCGTATTAAATTGCTGAATCGGAATAAATAAAAATTTTTAAAAAAGTTTTGAAAAAACACTTGACAATGGTGGTGTGGTTTGCTATAATAGGCAACGTTCCGAGCGAACAAGATATGCGAGAGTGGCGGAATCGGCAGACGCGCACGTTTGAGGGGCGTGTGTTTACGACGTACGGGTTCAAGTCCCGTCTCTCGCACCAGGAGAGGATTCCTTCATCGGAATCCTCTTTTTACATCACGGAGAAAAAGCGAAACGCTCTCCCTCGGTGGCTTGCACCGAGTAAAAGTGAACAAGCAGCGGAGCAGACTGAAAAATAAGTTTCTGACTGAAAGTAAGTCCCGCCTCGGATACCCGTGCCGTGTAAAATTTAACGGGCAATTTAATATGCGGATATGGCGGAATTGGCAGACGCGTTAGATTCAGGTTCTAATGAATGCAAGTTCGTGCAGGTTCAAGTCCTGTTATCCGCACCATAGCAAAAAGACCTTTGATAATGCTTATATTTGAGCAATATCAAGGGTCTTTCTTCATTTTTAGGTCTGCTAAAATCCCCCAAAATCGGATTCGTAGCTAACAAACAGCTAACACATAGCTAACAATTTCAAATTTTATTAACAGCATCAAGCAGTTCTGAAATTTCAATGTGAGTATAAACTCTTTCGGTTAAGTTCATTATTGATTTATGACCGACAATTTTCTTAATAATGGTTTGATTAATGTTTTTTTGTACCATCAAAGAAATGAAAGTGTGTCTTGTTTCGTGAATGGTGTGTTGCAAATTTAATTGTGTCATCAACGGCTGCCAATATCTTCGCTTGAAATTATCATAATTCATCCTTTGACCGTCAACGGTACACACGGCATATTCACATTTTGATTTTTCAAAAAATGTTTTCCAAAACGGGAGGACCTTATCGGCAATGGGGACGATTCTGATACCTGCATCGGTTTTTGACTTTTTGACTTTAAAATACTGCTCTTCAAGGTTTACATCTTCTTTTTGAAGGTCAAGAAGCTCATTGATACGAACACCTGAATAAATAAGCATCAGAATAATACTGATATATTCATTGTTTTTGAGGTTATTCCAAAGCTTTTGTATTTCATCGTAGGTGAAAGCGTTTCGGGGTGCCGATTCACTCTTTGAATTTATTACGAGCAATTTTGCATAGTTCTTTTTTATACAATCGTGCTTGATACACCAATCATATAATTTGTTGCACAAAATATGAATTCTCTTTTGTGTCTGATAGCCACCTGTTACACCATCAATAATAGCCTGCATATGGTTTGGTCTAATATCTGACATTTTCATATCGTGCAGGGGAGAACAGTGCTTAAATGCCGTTTGATAATTGCGAACAGTAGAACGATTGGAATCCTCGTTGAACTCGTCATTATACCAACGTTGATATATTTCTGCAAAAGTGACCTTTGAAAGCTCCAGGTCGTATGGATTGTCGTTGAACTCTGCGAGAACTTGAAGAGCTTTTTGTCTTGTGGGATAATAACCTATTGTGGATCTGATTTGATTTCCCTCGTCATCGAATCCCATTGTAATTCTTACTATCCAAGGATTTCTGCGATTCCCGGATAATTTATACACAGATCCGTAACCATTGGGCAAACGCATAAAATTCCCCTTTCTATTGACTTTTTGAGAAAGGGAATGATATAATATTGGATATACCACTCCCTTGGTTTTGGTAGGCTGATGGATTGGTGTTAACCGTCTCCCGGTGTTGGCGCACCGGGAGGTTTTTTATTTTATGATATATCCTGCTTCTTTTGCTGCCGCAATAACTTTTTTGTATCCGGCAGAATTTGAATTTTTCATCCGTCTATATGAGCTAAATGACTTGGGGCAAATTTCAGGCAGGTGTTTCAATAACCAATCATAATCAAATTTATCCTGTTGTCTTTGGCGTTCATCTTCCTGCTCTTGAAGAATTAATTTGTAATTGGCTTTTTCTTCTGCGGTACGTGTATCCCTGAAAGGACGGTTGTTGTAGCTGATAATGTCTTTTGTTTTGCAATATTGCGGTTCCTGAACTCCATAAACAAAAGGGAAGAGCATTAGTCCACAATCTTCGTGAAAATCATCAGGAAGTTTAGGAAAGCGACCGTCCTTGCCGTTTACGCTAAATATTCTACCCCTGTATTTTCCGCAAGTAGAACAGCAAGCACCAACATAAGAAACTTCAACTAAATCTGTATCAGTGGTTTTTGAGGTCCTGTCAAATTGCTTTTTAGGTTTTAACATTTTTATAAGAACAACAATTAACCATAAACCGCCTGTTATAATAATCAAGAAAATATCAATAGGCTTAACAAGTGATGGTTTTTCCAATAAAACACTTCCTTAAAAACGTTATTTTATAATGCTAAAGAATGCAACGGCTTTGCCGAGGATTCTGATTTCGTTGAGCTGTTCATTCGTATAAACATAATCATCATACATCGGGTTGCAGGCACTCAGCACGATCTTATTAGGATATTTATGCACCTTTTTCAACGTGGCTTCATCGCCAATAAGAACGGCGGCAATTTCGCCATCCTCAACATCAGGCTGCTGACGGATATAAACGATATCACCGTCAAAAATGCGAGCATTAATCATACTGTCACCCTTGCATTTGAGTGCAAAATCTGCAGGAATGCTCTCGTCAACCTTAATATACATTTCTATATTTTCGGTTGCAAGAATAGGTTCTCCGCAGGCTATAGTGCCGAGCAGGGGAACTTTTTTTGTTTTTGGGAGGGGGAGGAATCCCTCGGGAACATCATTATCCCATCCCATTATCCATGCCGCTGAGACATTAACAGCGGCAGCGATTGCCTGAATCACGTCAATTGGAATTTTTTTTGTTGAGCCGTTGGCGTATCTTTGTAAAGCCGATTTAGAGATTCCTGTTTTCTTTTCTAATTCAACATAGCTCAGGTCAGATTCAACAATAACATTTTTTAATCTAATGATTATATTTTCAATATCCTGTGACATATCAAAACCTCCTTATGTAAAGCAGAATAACACATTCATCCCGAAAATGCAACAGCTTTTACAAAATTTCTTGTAAAATTTCCCGAAAAAGGGTTGACAAACAGAAAAGAGGGTGTATAATAAAAACATCCCGAATTCGGGATGAAGGAGGTGAGAGTATTGGTAAGGACAGAAGAGCTTCAGGCTGAAAGGAAAAGAAGAAAAGCTACTCAGCAGGATGCAGCAAAAGCAATTGGCTGTAGCACAAACACTTATTGCGCAAAAGAAAACAACGAAGCAAAGTTTGATATTGAAGAAGCGGTTAAGCTTTGTGAGTTTCTGGGTATTGAAAGCAAAGAAAAGCGAGCTTATATTTTTTTGTGCTAACCATCCCTAAAACGGGATGAAAGAACTAACAAAAAACTGCCAAAGCGCATTCTTGACAGCTTTTCGCCTAAATTTGTTTACCCAAATCTTCCTGCAGGTTTTCACCACACTTTAATGCGCAAAGTGATTCTATTGGAAGCGTTGCCACTTTTGCAGTTTTAGTTCTGCTGATGCCTTTACGCTGACAACAATGTAAAGAACTGTAACACGGTGGGCTTTTTGTTTCTTAGGGGCCACCTCTTTACAGCTCAACACTCTCTTGCTTCGGAGTGTTAAGGTTAACGCCGCGTTAACAGATATCTTATCGCCGTATTTTAAACGTGTTCGGGTTCACGAAGACAACCTTTACATCGAGGGAACAGGCAAAGTCAAAAGTTTGGTCAAAAGACCAGCTCCTTTCTCTGCCAAATGGCAAAGAAATTATACAATTATTTTTGTATTTTGTCAAATTGCAAAGGAGGTGAATGTTATGGCAAAAATCAAAGCTGTTATCAAGAGTCCTGAAAAAAAGCCGTATGTAACGTGGATTTCAAACACTCTGGAGAACCTTCAGAAGATTGTAGGCGGTTGCATTGAGACGGTAACGGCAGCTGATGATGTTGTCATTATCTGTGACGAAGAAGGCAGACTCAAAAGAAAAGATTTCAACTGCATGATATGCGGCGTAGGGTTCGTTGGCACAATCATCATCTGCGGAATCAGTGGTGACGGTTTCGGCAACATACTTATTGAGTTTTCTGATGTGAAGAAACTGTTCCCGAAGTTGTTTTAACCGAATCAAAAATACGCCAAAAGGAGAAGTGATATGCAAAACGCAAAAAACCTACCGATAAAAAGAGCTGCGGAGCTTATGGGCAAGCGTGAGCAGTTTATCCGTATCGGTCTGCAGCGCGGTCGGTTGCCGTTCGGAACAGCAACACGGATTTCAGCTGAACGGTATTCATATTACATAAGCCCGATAAAGTTTGCGGAGTTCACGGGATTAAGTTTACAGGAGGTGATAGGAGAATGTAAGGGAAAAGTGGTGTGAAATCTCTCACGCCGAATGAGCGATTATTATACAGCGCATCCCGATCAATTTGAGTTGCTGAAATAAGGAGATATTAACATGGATAATCAAAGAATAATGCTCGAGCTTATAGCTGGCATCGGAACAGATCTTTCTGTTTTGCTGCTTGCGGTGATCGTCTACATAAACAGAGAAAAGCTCAACGATATCCTGGTCAGGTGGGAAGACAGATATATCATTTCAAAATTCCGCAGATTTAAAAGAAGGATTCATCTGAAAATCGCATCTGCTCTCAAG
>JAFSFB010000003.1 GCA_017435385.1 Clostridia bacterium
ACATCCCCATGACAAATATGTAATACAGAAACATATTATCAAATATCTTACTATTGCATTTTTTGTGATACTCTTTTTCATTACAATTATACCTCTACTATATGGAATTACTTTTGTATTCTGACATCTTTACAAATTGGAATTTGACGCTTCGACAAACTGAAAGTTTACAACCTTTTTATTGTATGTTTATAAACCGATATGCGCCAAGAACACTCCTATAGCATACCCTAATTTATAAATTACAAGTAGTGTTAAACTAACAACAAGTACTCTCCTAATAAAAATCTCATTTCTTGTTCCTGCATTTATCCAAGCCTTGATGTCACTTATGATATTACTAATTTTACTCATTTGAGTTACCTCCTATATTGAATTTATACCTAGAAAGTAACATTGTTAATTATAAAACACCATAAAATCAAGGTTGCACTTGTGTAAACTTACAGTTGCACTTACATTTTCAGGTCATTTTGTATATGTCCGATGAATTGTCCTATCGCATATCCAGCTCCATAAAGGAAAGTAACAACAATAGCAACACTCACGCATATCAATAAAATATATAATATCATAATTAGTTTTCGTTGCTTATCTGATAGATTCGAAATAAAGTTATTCCAAACTCTTAACATGTTTTGAGCTTTGTAGCCTACCGTTAAATCATTATTGCTTTCATCACTATCGGCACCTCGCATTAAATAGTCCAAAGAAACATCAAAATATTCACTCATAAATAGTAGTCTTGTCATTTCTGGGTATGCCTTATCATTTTCCCATTTTGAAATTGATTGTCGGGACACATCTAACAATTCTGCCAACTCTTCTTGTGAAATATTTTTATTCTTACGTAATTCATATAAACGTTCACCAAATGTCATTATTATCTCACCACCAAATTCTTATTTGTCGAACCCATTATACCACAACCACATCACAAATTTCAATCCGTTACATACACCTGTTACCCCAAAAGTAGCAGGTGCTTTTTTTATGCCCAAAACCGTGATTTTGGGTATATGAATACTGCGTCACATTTTTTCGCAGTACAACTAAATTTTTAAAGAAAGGAGGAACCCATTATGCAAACAATCAACCTTACCCTTAAGCAATTTGCAGAAATCAAGACAATGATTAAAATCCGATGCTGTAACTGTTATCAAGGCAACTGTCTGCTTCTTGATGACGGTGACACTCACACCTGTCCGCAACTCATAACACCGAGCCATATTATCTGCAGATATTTTCTTGACTGTGTGCTGCCGAGTGATAAAGCCATTATGAAAAGCGCCACAGGTCAGACACCTGCCGAAACGGTTGTCTGTGCTTTGTGCGGCAGTAAAACTGAGAGGACAGGCAGAAATCAGAAGTTCTGTCCCGACTGTGCGATGAAAAAACAGAGACAGAGAAATGCAGAATATATGTCTGCAAAAAGGTCTCGGGTGGATGTTTATGATGCCCTGAAGCCACCAAAATAAAGGCTTAAAAACGGCAGAAAGACAGAGGCAATATACTTTTATGTTGTTGCGTTTTAAAACATCCACACAAACAACGAACATTATACAACAAAAACTTCAAACCCGAACAACCGAACAAACCACTACAAAGCCCTGTGCTACTACCTTGCAGTGTTCGGCTTTGTAGCTTACAGCGTGGCACATTGTACGGATGCAAACCGAACATAGAACTCTTTATGTTATTGGGTACTTGCAATGTCTGTACGGATGTTCGGAAAATCATTACAAGAAAGAGGTAAAAATTTGGAGAATTATTTATACTATTCAGAACCGTTCTTTGCATATAACAACTCACTGTATATAGAAAAGACGATAAACGGAAAGCCGGTCAACATTAAGCTCAGCAATTTCCTTGCAAGGATAACAGAGGATATTACCTGCACCAACGGAGCCGAGAACGAAAGATTCCTTTCTATTGTCGGCACAGATGATAAGGGAAACGACCTTCGTAAAATCACAGTACCCCTGAAAAATTTCGCACAGCTTGATTGGGCGCAGGAGTATTGGGGTATCAACTGTGTTATCGAGTCAGGCTACGGCAACCGTGATAATCTTCGTCAGGCTATTCAGTCAACAGCAAAGTACGCAGAGGCGAAAACTATTTACGGTACAACAGGCTGGTGGGAAACTGCAACGGGCTGGCAGTTCTGTATGCCGGGCAACAGCAACGCAGAGGTTGAACTGACGGAAAAGACAAAGGGTTATTCATTTAAAACTGATGCTGATGTAACCGATACAATGAACCTTATGAAAGCTTTACCGTATTCCGTCGCACCTAAAGAAATTATGTTTCCTATGCTATCTTACACATTGGTCAGCATACTCGGTACCTTTATGGCAAAGGCGGGAAAGGAAGCTAAAACGGTCATTATGCTTTACGGTAAAACAGGTTCAATGAAAACTACACTGTCACTTTTAATCAATTCACTCTTCGGCAGGTTCAATGAAGATAATATCCCGATGAATTTCCGTGATACACCGAAGAGTATATTGAACTATTGCTTCACACTTAAGGACTGTGCAGTTATCATTGACGATTATCATCCCGGCTCAGGCAGAGAACAGTCAGCACAGGATGCAACCACTCAGGCTCTCATCCGTGGTATTTGTAACAGAGAAGCGAGAGGTGCGCTTGATAAAAGCGGAAGACAGAGAGCAGCCAAAAGACCGCAGTGTAATGTGATAATGACTGCAGAGTATCTTCCGAATGTTGGTGAAAGCGGCGTGGCAAGATTTCTTTCTCTTGAGCTCAAGCCCGGTGACATTAACCTTAATGAGCTGACAAAGTATCAGAAGGAAGCAGAGGAAGGAACATTATCTCACTTTACTTTCCTTGCAACTGAAATGTTGAAGGCAAAATTTCTTGACAAAGAAAACGGAGTGAAAGAGCTTTTAGAAAAACTCAAAAGCGGTTTTCTTTCTAACAGAAAGTTTTACAAAGCCAAAGCTGATGAAATGAATTTTCATATCAGACCGAGATTATGCGACGATCTTGCAAATTTAAGAATCGGTTTTGAGCTTTACTGTGAAACTCTTTTGTATTATGAAGGTATCACTTCCGAGCAGAAGGTTGAAATGTTAAAAGAGCTTGATGAAATTTTATTAAGGCTCGCTGTGTCACAGCAGGCACTCACGGAAACGGAACAGCCGACGGAAATATTCATCCGAAAGCTTCGCTGTCTTATTGATGTAGGTAAAGTGAATCTTGTTGAGCGTATGAGAAGACCTATTGATATGCCGAGAAACCTTGTCGGATATTATGACGATGAAAACTTTTATTTTGAATCAGATGCAGCTTATGCGGCGGTTATAAAATCCTGTTATGATGTCGGCGAGCATTTTCCATTAACACAGAAGGCGTTAATCAAAGCTCTGAAGAATGAAGGAGTCAGCATCTGTTCAAAGGGCGAATGCACAAGAAATGTCAGAGTGTTCGGTACACCCAAAAGGCTTATCTGTATTTCAAAGGAAACATTTAATAAAAGCTTACCGCCCGAAGAAGAAACTGATGAAGACTTACCTTTTGGTCCCGGTAAGATAGTTGAAAGAAAGGAAAGCGAGCCTGAACAGCTCGCCTTTTCTTATGCGGCAGGTAATTAAACGAGGACAAACCGATGCTTGCTTTAATAATTTGGATTTTGGTCCGAAGTTTAGCAAGCATTGGATTTGTATCCGCAAATCCGTAAAAACAGAGCGTTTTTACCACCACACCCCAACACAAAAATCAAAGAAAGGAAAATTCTAATGTCAAAACGAAGAAGAGAAATTGATTTTCATGTCTATCTCAGTGAAGAAGAAAACGAAGTGTTAAACAAATTTTGTAAGGTTATGAAAACTGACCGAAGCAAAATTATCAGAGCTATGATTTTAGGTACAAGGCTTGTTGAAGCTCCGCCTGTTGATTACAAACACTTTATCATTGAGCTTCGCAGAGTCGGTACTAACCTTAATCAGCTTACTGCAAAAGCTAATGCAATCGGTTTTATTGACCGTGCTGAATGCAGAGAAGTTTTATCAGATATCCGTTCACTTGAATCGGATATAGCAAAATATTTTAAACCGGGAAAAGGGAGATTCGTTTAATGGCAGTTACAAGAATATGGCCTATAAAAAATAACATTCATCAGGTTGTGTCTTATGCCGCAAACAAAAGTAAAACTGACTTATCAAAATATTCTGACCTTGTTTCTTCGCTTCACTATGCCGCCGACAAGGATAAAACAAATCTTGAAAGCGAACAAAGACTTCTTGTTGACGGTATTAACTGTGACCCGGATATTGCTGCACAGCAGATGATTGATACAAAAGAAATGTATGGAAAGACAGGTGGTATTGTTGCCTATCACGCATATATTTCTTTTAAAACCGGTGAAGTTTCACCCGAAGCAGCACAGCAGGTTGCAATGGAGGTTGCAAATAAAATGTGGGGCATGGATTATGAAATGATTGTCGCAACTCACCTTAATGCAAACTGTGTTCACTGTCATATAGTCATTAATTCTGTTTCAATGACTGACGGAAGAAAGATGAATGAAGACAGAGCGATGTACCGTTTGTTCAGAAAGACAAGTGATGCAGTCTGTCTTGAACACGGCTTATCTGTTATTCAAAATCCTAAAGGCAAACGCATACCATACAATGTTTACAAGGCAAAGCAGAAAGGTATCAAAACAAAATATGATTATATGCGTGAAGATATTGATTACGCTATTCCGAGAAGCAGAAGCATAAAACAGTTTTTCAAAATTATGAGTCAGAAGGGTTATTGGTTTGATGACGGCAAGATTGGTTACCGTACTGATAAGCACGGTGTTAAGCTTTCAAACCTTGGTGATGAATACTCTTATGAAAGTCTTTGGAATAGGATTAACCATCAGAGCCTTTATGAGGTGGATGAAAATTTTTATAACTATACCCGTGCAAATAATTATTTGCGTAACCAAACCTTTATTTATTGTTACAAGGGTTATGAGTTTAAAGAATCAAGAGAATGTTACAGACATCCTGAGTATTTCAGCAGAATGGTTTCTGATTTTACAAAACTGATTGTGGGCGGTGCCGTAATTGGTGCACCTGTTATTTCACTTTTGTTTCTTGCTCTACTTTTTGCAGGAGCAATAGCCGAAAGAAATAACGGCAACCCGCATCCGTTTACGCCTAAAATGAAATACTCAACTCCGAGGATTGAGTTTATGCAGGACCAGATTGACCTTGCAATAAACGAAAAGCTTTATGATTTTGCAGAGGTTGACAACTTTATTTTAAGAACAGAAACACGTATGGAGGAGCTGAAAACACAGCGTAATAAAATTTACAATCAGATAAGAAGATGCAAAGACCCGACGGATAAGGAAGACCTTGTTGCCCGTCGGGATTTTCTTACGTCTGAAATCGGCTCACTGCGTGAAAAGATTAACATTGCAAAAAGAATCATCAAAGACAGACCGGGGCTTGAGGAAAGCCTTGAAGCGGAGAAGGCACTTATCCGTGAGTGGTACTTTCCTGAGAAAGCTCAGGTCAAAGAAAAACATTATGAAGGGAGGTAGATGTTATGAATCCTGAAGAGCTTTGCAAGAAAATGCAGGAAGAGAAAAAGGCTGACAGTGAAAATTGTTATGAGGAAGAAATGTCATCAAGCGAATATTTTTCCAAGTATTCGGGTACACCTCGGTACTCTGTCAGAAAACACTTACAGATTATCAGAGCTGAACAGAAAAAGTATAAAAGAAATTATTGATTTTTATGGAGGTAAACTATGTTTATTCAAAATATCAAATCACCGGTAAACATTCCGGTATCAAAAATTCATCCCTTTGAGGGAAATCCGTATAAGGTTTTGGATAACGATGAAATGAATAACCTAATTGACAGTATTCAGCAGAAGGGTGTTATCTCACCGATTGTTGTAAGACCACTCGAAAATACAGACGATGAGTATGAGATAATCTCAGGTCATCGCAGACTCAGAGCATCAGTAAAAGCAGGGCTGGAAACAGTACCTGCTTTAATTTATGCCGTAAGCCGTGATGAAGCGGCAATTATGCTCGTTGACAGTAATCTGCACAGAGAGCATATTCTTCCGTCGGAAAAGGCATTTGCTTACAAATTGAAGCTTGAAGCAATGAAGCATCAGGGTATCACTTGTGGACAAGTTGGCCACAAGTCACGAGATAAAATTTCAGATACAGACAGTGGTAGACAAATTCAACGTTATATTCGTCTGACTTATCTCATCCCCGAATTACTTGACCTTGTTGATGAAGAACGAATTGCCTTTACACCTGCGGTTGAGCTTTCATATCTTACCGACGAAGAACAGTATGCTCTTCTCGGTTCGATAGAGGTTGAAGACAGAACGCCCTCGCTTTCTCAGGCTGTCCGTTTCAAAAAGTTAAGTCAGACGGGAAATCTTTCTGATGATGATATCGAAACCATTATGCAAGAAGACAAAGCAAATCAGAAGCCTATGTTTAAGGTTTCTATGGAAAAACTGCAGGAAATAGCACCGAGGGTTAAAGACAAAGACTTTGAAGATTTTGTGCTAAAGGCTTGTGAACATTATTACAGATACCTGCTCCGCCAAAGAGACAGGGATTCACGGTAAGGAGGTGATGTTTATTGAAGATTAATGCAATTAAAAGAAATTATATTTCAAGCCTTGACGGTTTACCTTATCTGCTTACTTTGGAGATGGTGGCAGGTCTGACAGGATTTAATTATGAGACGTTAAAGAAATACTGTCAGAAAGGTACAATCAAGGCTCGAAAAATCGGAAGAGAATGGCGTGTCAGTCAGGATGATTTTCTTAAAATGGGACTCGGCACATTTGATGATAATGAGGTTAAACAGTAATATTGACGTGAGGGGTGCGAAAGCATCCCTCGAATACTTTTTCAGGAGGTATACAATGAATAAATTTTATGTAGAAAAAAACAGCTTCTGCACCAAGATTTATATCGGTACAGACGGAAACGGTAAGCCAAAGTACAAAAAATTAAAAGCTCAGACAGAAAAAGAGCTTGAAAAGAAGGTAAGAGAATATAAGAACGCTATAGACAGCGGTCTGAACATTCTTAAAAACAATGATACCCTTATAAAATGGGTTGATCATTATCTTGAAACAATAGAAAGTGAGGTTATATGCGACAATATCAAAGAGTCAGAATATAAGACCTTGAAAGCAAGATTACAGTACTTTATAGATTATAAAGGCGGACTTCTTGCAAAAACAAAGCTCAATGATATTCTTCCCTCTCACATTCAGCCCGCCATAAACGAATTATATAAGAAAAACCCTTCAACAGGCAAAACTACGGCAAAGAAAACTATTCAAAGATATATCAGAGCTCTTGCTAATGTCTTTGAATTTGCAAGAAAAGAAAGAGCTTATAATTTCTGTAATCCCTGTGAGGATTTAAAAATTCCTAAAAATTCAGTCACCAAAACCCGGAATGCTATAAATAAGCATACCATTCAGTTAATTCTCACTACGGAACACAGAGCGAAGCTCCCTGCTTGTATAATGCTTCTTGCAGGGCTCAGACGAGGAGAACTAACTGCGTTGACTTGGTTTGATATTGATTTCAAAAACAAAATCATTAATGTAAATAAATCTTATGATTTTAAGCAGTGTGAATTAAAAGAAACAAAAACCAAAGCCGGTATGAGAAAAATCCCGATGAATGATTTTCTTTGCAGTTTGCTTCTTGAAGCTAAAAAGCATTCTAAGGGCACTTATGTCGTTCAGAAGGCATACGGAGGAAGAATGACGGAAACAGCGTGGAAACGCCTTTTTGAAAGCTATATGGAAGCGTTAAGGACAGCTGACGGCAGAGATGAAGATTCGCTTTGTTTTGCAGATGAATGTTTTGAAGAATTCACTGCACATCAGCTCCGCCACACCTATTGCTCAATGCTTCAATGGTCGGGTGTTGATATAAAGACGGCACAGGAGCTTATGGGGCACAGTGAGTACGGTGTAACAGCAAATATTTACACTCATGTTGATGAGGCTACTAAAAATAATGCAGCTATGCTGCAGGATAAATTCATCAAAGAAACTTTGGTTTCATAAATGAGTACGAGCAGAAAGATTCGAAGTTCTTTCTGCTCGTTTTTTTCTGTGTCGGTTTTATATTATAGATTACATCCAACTAAAATATAATATATCATCAATCATTTATCAACAGAAAATGATTGATGAATACACTAAAAATACGGCACGCGGTAAAAAACACTATAAAAAAGTAGATATTTAAAATTATCGATATGTTTAAACACCCTTATAATATAAGGGATAGTGGCACATAGCGGGGGGCACATCGGGGGGCACATAGCACTCGAAAATGTACGATATTTTACGGTAAATTGCGATTTTAGCAAAATTGATTTTATGTATGAAAAAAGCCCGAAACCCTTGTAAAATCAAGGTTTTTCGGACTTTTCTTTGGCAGGGGCAGAAGGACTTGAACCCTCGGCACGCGGTTTTGGAGACCGCTGCTCTACCAACTGAGCTATACCCCTAAATATTCTATTGGTGGTGGGCCATCAGGGACTCGAACCCCGGACCGACCGGTTATGAGCCGGTTGCTCTAACCAACTGAGCTAATGGCCCTTATTGCGTTCGCAACGATAGATATAATATCAAAAAGTTTTCCGTTTGTCAATAAGTTTTTTATTCTTTTTTATTTTAATTTATTCCGCCTTTGCGGAATTTGATTTTATGAGTCTTAAAATCCTCGGTCTGTTATAGCGCTGAACAATAATAAACACCGAATCCGTCATCGCCGCCAGAACAGATGTGATTATAAAAACAACAGGGACACCGAATTTCAGCGAAAACAAAACCGGAATAAAGCTGAAGAATACAATTATTTCATGAGTGAGCTCCGCACCGCACATAGTTACGGATATTTCTTTGAGCGAATGCTTTTCGACATTAAAAGCATCAGGATAATATGCAGGCACACTACCCTTCCATTTTTTCACCTTTAAAACTTTATATATTTTCTTTTCAAATCTCTTGGGAGAAAACCATTTGTTCTCGGGATTCAACAGTTTATCGGGAATAAATCCTGTAAAAAATCCGACAGTCAATCTCATTAAAAAATGATATGAAAAAGTTAAAAACGTAACAAATACAGAATATGCGGCAATACTTTCGGTGAAGAAATAAACCGCATAAAAAACCACGGTCAACAGCACAAAAGCAACCGTTAAAATGTGCATCATCTTTCTCATGCGATGCGATCCGTTCCTTTCTTTTCTGTTTATCGAATGATATCCAAGAATAATTTATGCGAAGATCATTTAACTTTTTGAGCAACGAAGGTTACAACTTTGGTTGACAAGGCAGAAATAAAGTTTTCTCTCGGTATATCATAATTCTGTTCGGATACAGACACCTTCAATAGTTCTGCATTTTCAAATGCTCCGTTCAACAAGCTAATCATTTCTTCGGCTTTTATATTCACCTCGAATTGAGGATCAACCCGACTATTAACTGATTTATCGGTTTCGGTCACTTCCGAATTAGCGATCAGACAAACAATACCGCCTTGTTTTAAACCGTCATTGATCTCATGAAGCTTTTTCCGAAACACTTCCTCGGAACTGACATGTTCAAGGGCAGACACAGCAATAATCAGATTATATTTATCAGGTTCTATTGAGAAATCGTCGATCGAAGAAACTATCGGGTTTACCGATTCATGAACGCCGTGGTTTTTGCTGTTTACAGTCAGCTCTTCTATTGCAAATTCAAGAATATCGACCGCATCTGTTTTGCAGTTGTTTTCAGACAGCTCCTTTGCGAGAGGGATACAGTTTCTTCCTACTCCGCACCCCAAATCCAGAATCGTAACGGGATTTTTTTCTCTAAGCATCGGAAGCAGATCCATTACAGTCTTGACGGGTTTGGCAAGCCAGCTCCCCTTTTCAAAAAGCTTTGCAGTTGAATAAATCTCTGTATGAGATTTTCTTTCCGCTTCTCGTATCGCTTCGATCCTGTCACTCATATTGATATTTATCCTTTTATCCGAAAATTTTGCATTTCAACGCACAGCCCGTCGGGGTTGCGGCGCAGCCGCCGAGAGCAGTTTCACGAAGCTCCATGGGAAGCTTTTTGCCGACACGGTACATCGCATCTACCATTTCATTGAACGGAACAGCTGACTTTATGTCTGCAAGAGCCATTTCGGCACTTGTTATCGCATTGGATGCGCCTGCGGCATTTCTGCTCTGGCACGGTGCTTCAACGAGTCCCGCAATCGGGTCGCAGACAAGTCCGAGCATGTTTCCTATAGTTATTGCCGCCGCCTCAAAGCATTGTTCGGGAGTGCCGCCCATGAGCTCAACCGCAGCAGCTGAAGCCATAGCCGCAGCCGAGCCTATCTCTGCCTGACAGCCTGCTTCCGCACCCGAAACGGATGCGTTTTTCATGAGTATCGAACCGATCGCACCTGCGGTAAAAAGCCCGTCGCAGAGCCTTTCATCGGAAATATCAAACTGCTCAGCGAGAGCAAACAGCACAGCAGGAACAACTCCTGCCGAGCCTGCCGTCGGAGCGGCAACGATAACGCCCATTGATGCGTTGACCTCGAGCACCGCCTGAGAATAGATAACGGCTTTTGTGAGAACGCTTCCGCATATGGATTTACCCTCTGCCCTTCTCTTTTCGAGCTTTGCCGCCTCGCCGCCTATCATGCCGCCCATTGACCTGACGGTTTTCGTGAGCGGAGCATGCGCCGATTCCTTCATGATGCCGAGAGCCTTTTTCATTCTTGCGTCAACGGTTGCGGCATCGCTCTCGCCGTAAACTATCTCACGCAGACGCATGATCTCGGATATTTTTTTATTCTCTTTATGGCAAAGAGCAATAAGCTCCGCCGATGTATTGAAATCCATGGCTTATCTCCTTATCAGCATAGTATCCTTGACAAAGGGGTTCTTCTCGATCTCGTCAACGGTATCTCTCGTTATTTCTTCGTCGGATTCGATGATCATATATGCTATGCCGCCCTTGGTTTCTCTGTAAACCCTGAGATAAGCGATATTGACATGGCATTTGCTCAGAACTGTCGTGACATAAGCAATAACGCCCGGATGATCCTTATGCTCAACGATAAGCGAATGATATTCGCCCGTGAAATGCACCTTGACTCCGTCGATGCGTGTCAGTCTGACCTTGCCTCCGCCTATCGATTCACCTCTGACGGTGTGCCTTCTGCCCGTCACATCCTCGATCTCAATATCAACGGTGTTCGGGTGAACATCGGTTTCGGTCGTGTTTGCAACAAAAGAAAACTCTATCCCCTCTTTTTCCGCAATCTCAAACGAATCACGGATGCGCACATCATCGGTTTCAAAGCCCATCATGCCGCCGAGCAAGGCTCTGTCCGTGCCGTGGCCTCTGTAGGTCTGAGCAAACGAACCGTAAAGAACGAAATTCACTCTTCTGATTTTTTCGTGCATCATCTTCCACGCAAGACGGGCAATCGATGCCGCACCTGCCGTATGCGAGCTTGAGGGACCGACCATATTCGGACCGATAACTTCAAAAACACTTATAAACGCCATGATGAATCTCCTGATTGATTAATATGGTTACATTATATTTTATAACTTGTCCGATGTCAATAACCGCTCATTTCAAATCGCCCGCAGTTGCTTGCGGTTTTTCCCGAAATGAATTTTATTTCAGCCTTCCGACAAATGTCTGCAAAATATCTTAATAATGTCTTGATTTTTAACAGACTATGAATTATAATTTAGTATATATTTATTCATTAATGTTCAGTCTTTAAAAGTCAGGATGTGATTCCGATGGAACTGTTAAAAAGTAAGATCGTTTCCGAAGGTCAGACCGTAGGGAACGATGTCGTTAAAGTCGACATGTTCCTTAACCATCAGATCGATGTTGAGCTGCTCAACGAAATCGGTAAAGAATTCAGAAAGCGCTTTCCTTCTGAAAAAATCACAAAAATCGTCACCATTGAGGCTTCGGGCATCGGTATTGCCTGCATCGTCGCCCAGTATTTCGGTGTTCCCGTTGTTTTTGCCAAGAAGGGTGCAAACCGAAATGTCGGTGATAATCTTTACAAAGCCGATGTATTTTCTTTTACCAAGGGAACAACGACAACAATAGGCGTTTCCAAGGATTACATATCGTCTGACGACCATGTTCTCATCATAGACGATTTCATGGCAAACGGAAAGGCAGTTCACGGTCTGCTCAACATTCTCAATCAGGCAGGAGCGGGCGTTGAAGGCATCGGAATCGTTATCGAAAAAGGCTTCCAGCCCGGCGGCGATTCCCTTCGTTCTCTCGGCTATAAGGTCGAATCTCTGGCAGTTATTAAATCCATCGATGATGGAAAAATCATCTTTGGTAATTAATAAAAATTTCAGGAGGTAAATCAAATGAAGAAGACCACCAAAATTCTCGCACTCGTTCTGGCTCTCGTTCTTGCAATCGGCTGCGTATTCTGCCTTGCAGGCTGCAACAAAGAGAATCCGGAAAACAAGGATCCCAACACAAACGAAGACACTTTAAAAGTAGGCTTCATCTTCCTTCACGATGAAAACTCAACTTACGATAAGAACTTCATCGTTGCCGCTGAGGCAGCATGCAAGGAGCTCGGCGTTGAATACATCATGAAGAAGAACATTCCCGAAAACGCAAAGTGCCAGGAAGCTGCAGACGACCTCGTTGACGAGGGCTGCGACATTATCTTCGCTGACAGCTTCGGTCACGAAAGCTACATGATCGAAGCCGCAAAGGAATATCCCGAAGTTCAGTTCTGCCATGCAACAGGCACAAGAGCTCATACAGAAGGTCTTGCCAACTACAGCAACGCTTTCGCTTCGATCTATGAAGGCAGATATCTTGCAGGTATTGCTGCAGGCATGAAGCTCAACGAAATGATCGCTGCAGGCAAGTTCACAGCCGAAGAAGCAAAGATGGGTTATGTCGGCGCTTTCACATACGCTGAAGTTATCTCCGGCTATACTTCCTTCTTCCTTGGCGCAAAGTCAGTTTGCCCCACGGTTACAATGGAAGTTCAGTTCACAGGCTCATGGTATGACGAAGCCGCTGAAAAGGAAGCTGCAACAGCTCTTATCAACAACGGCTGCAAGCTCATCAGCCAGCACGCTGACTCAATGGGCGCTCCCACAGCTTGCGAAACCGCAGGTGTTCCCAATGTTTCCTATAACGGAAGCACTCAGACTGCTTGCCCCAACACCTTCATCGTTTCCTCAAGAATCGACTGGACACCTTACTTCAAGCACATGATCACATGCGTTAAGGAAGGCAAGGACATCGAGGATGACTGGACAGGCACTCTCGAAACAGGCTCCGTTGTTCTTACCGAAATCAATGAAAGCGTTGCAGCTGAAGGCACAGCAGAAGCCATCGCCGATGCTAAGGCTAAGCTCATCGCAGGCGAGCTCCATGTATTTGATGCCGCTACCTTCACAAAGGACGGCGCTCCCCTCACATCCTATATCGCTGATGTTGATACAGACAATGATTACACACCTGACACAGAAGTAATCAAGGACGGCTACTTCCACGAATCAGAATTCCGTTCAGCTCCTTATTTCGACATCCAGATCGATAACATCAAGCTCCTTAACACAGCTTTCGGATAATATCGATTTATAATCTAAACTTAAAGGCGGAGCTTTTGCTCCGCCTATCCCCTTTTAATTCTGAAAAGTATGCTGAAGCTATTCAGCTCACTTTTGAGAATTAAAACAGGAGGTATCGATTTGGGAACACCTGCCATTGAACTTAAAAACATAACCAAAACCTTCGGCCCGATTGTTGCCAACAAGGATGTTTGTCTGACAGTTAACAAAGGAGAGATTCTTTCAATCCTCGGCGAAAACGGAAGCGGAAAAACAACCCTGATGAACATGATCTCGGGCATATATTTCCCTGACCACGGTCAGATCTTCATCAACGGAGAAGAGGTTCTTATCCGTTCTCCCAAGGATGCATTCAAGTATAAAATCGGCATGATCCATCAACATTTCAAGCTTGTTGATGTTTTCTCGGCAACCGAAAATATCGTTCTCGGTCTTAAAGATGACGGAAAATATAATCTCAAGGCATCCGAAAAGAAGATCCGTGAAATTACCGCTCAGTACGGCTTTGAGCTTGAGCCCTCAAAGAAGATTCACGAGATGTCCGTTTCCGAAAAGCAGACCGTTGAGATCATCAAGGTGCTTTACAGAGGCGCAGATATTCTCATCCTTGACGAGCCGACAGCCGTTCTCACTCCTCAGGAAACCAAGAAGCTTTTTGCCGTTCTCCGCAAAATGCGTGACAGCGGCAAGGCTATTATCATCATAACTCATAAGCTTCACGAGGTTCTTTCTCTTTCGGACAGAGTATCCGTTCTGAGAAAGGGTGAATATATCGGCACGGTCAACACCGCCGAAACGAGCGAATCGGAGCTGACCGAAATGATGGTCGGCAAGAAAATCGAGCTGAACATTGAAAGAACAAAGGTTGAAGAAACTCCCGACCGACTTGAAATCAGAAAGATCTCATGTGTAAACCGTGAGGGAATCACTCTGCTTAACAACATTTCATTCACTGCAAAAGCAGGCGAAATCCTCGGCATCGCAGGTATTGCAGGCAGCGGTCAGAGAGAGCTTCTCGAATCGATCGCAGGTCTGCAGAAGCTCAACAGCGGAGAAATTCTCTATCACAACCCTACGACAGGCTATACCGAAAACCTCAGGGACAAGTCCCCCGTTAAAATCAAGGAGCTCGGAGTCCGCCTTTCCTTTGTTCCCGAGGACAGACTCGGCATGGGTCTTGTCGGAAACATGGATATTATTGACAACATGCTTCTCAGAAGCTACCGCAGGGGCAAGTCTGCCTTCCTTGAACGCAAGAAGCCCAAGGACCTTGCAAACAAAATCATTGAGGAGCTCGAGGTTGTCACACCAAGCGCAAAGACTCCCGTCAGAAGGCTCTCGGGCGGTAATGTTCAGAAAGTCCTCGTCGGCAGAGAGATCGCTTCCTCGCCGACCGTTCTGATGGTTGCTTACCCCGTCAGAGGTCTTGACATCAACTCCTCTTACCTTATCTATAACCTTCTCAACAAGCAGAAGGAAAACGGCGTTGCCGTTATTTTCGTAGGTGAAGACCTTGATGTTCTCATTGAGCTTTGCGACAGAATCATGGTTATTAACTCGGGTAAAATAACAGGCATTGTCGATGCCGAAAATACTACAAAAGAAGAGATCGGTCTGCTTATGACAAAAAATGACGGAGGTGAGAGCCATGAGTAAATCAGCTTCAAAATCGCATGAGCCTCTTTTCCATGTTGTCAAGCGTGCTTCGATCCCACTCTGGCAGTCACTTCTCATCCGTGCAGGTGCAATCTTAGCGGCGCTTATCGTTGCAGGTCTTCTGACATTCTTCCTGACGGGGCTCAACCCCATTGATGTTTACGCAACGATGATCGACGGCGCAATCGGAACCGAAAAGAGAATATGGAACCTTTTCCAGGGCATTGCCCTTCTTCTCTGCGTTTCTCTTGCAGTCACTCCCGCTTTCAAAATGAAATTCTGGAACATCGGTGCGGAAGGACAAGCTCTTATGGGCGGTCTTGCCGCCGCACTTTGCATGATTCTTTACAGCGACAAGCTCAGCCCTGCCGTTCTCATGCTCGTCATGGTTGTCACAAGCGTTGTTTCGGGTGCTGTATGGGCTCTTATCCCTGCTATTTTTAAAGCAAAATGGAATACTAACGAAACGCTCTTCACTCTCATGATGAACTATATCGCAACTCAGCTCGTTTCTTATTTCTCCTATAAATACTCCGTTCCCAAAGGCTCGGGAAGCATCGGTATCATCAACAGCTCGACTAAAATCGGCTGGTTCCCCTCGATTCTTGATCAGAAATATCTGCTCAACATAATCATCGTTGTTATCCTGACCTTTATCCTTTATGTTTATCTCAAGCACAGCAAGCACGGCTACGAGATTTCCGTTGTCGGCGAAAGCGAAAATACGGCGAAATATATCGGAATCAATGTCAAAAAGGTCATTATCCGCACGATGATCCTCTCAGGTGCGATCTGCGGTATCGCAGGTCTTATCATGGTTGCAGGCACGGACCACACGATCGCAACCGATACCGTCGGCGGCAGAGGCTTCACGGCCATCATGGTTTCGTGGCTTGCAAAATTCAATCCGATAATGATGTTCCTGACCTCGTTCCTGATCGTTTTCCTCGAAAAGGGCGCAATCGCAATCTCGTCCGAATTCGACCTCAACAGCTCGTTCTCGGACATCATCACGGGAATTATCATCTTCTTCATCATCGGCAGCGAATTCTTTATCAACTATTCAATCAAATTCAGAGAATCGAAAAAGGAGGCTAAAAGCAAATGATTGTTTCATTCATTCAGCGTGCAGTCATGCAGGGCATTCCGCTCCTTTACGGTTCTACAGGTGAGATCATAACCGAAAAGGGCGGTCACCTCAACCTCGGTATTCCCGGCATCATGTATGTGGGAGCCATCTCGGGCGTTATCGGAGCTTTTCTCTATGAGCAGTCCGCAGAAACCGTCAATCCGATTCTTGCAGTCATCATTCCCCTGCTTTCATCGATGCTCGGCTCTCTTCTTATGGGACTTATCTACTGCGTTCTGACCATAACTCTTCACTCGAATCAGAATGTTACGGGTCTTGCGCTGACGACCTTCGGCGTCGGCTTCGGCAATTTCTTCGGAGGTTCACTCATCAAGCTGACAAACAGCGACACTCCCTCAATCGCTCTTGTTGAAACCAGCAAATGCTTCAAAACTCCTCTCCCCTTTGCGGAAAAGCTCGGCTGGGTCGGCGAACTGTTTTTCTCTTACAGCTTCCTTGCCTATGCGGCAATCATCATCGCAATTGTCGTTTCGATATTCTTCAACAGAACGAGAAAGGGTCTTCACCTGAGAGCTATCGGCGAAAATCCCGCAACCGCCGATGCCGCAGGCATCAATGTTGACAGATATAAATACATTTCAACCTGCATCGGAAGCATCATCGCAGGTCTCGGCGGTCTTTACTATGTCATGGACTATGCCGACGGCATCTGGTCAAACAACGCTTTCGGCGACAGAGGCTGGCTCGCAATCGCTCTCGTAATCTTCGCCGTTTGGCGTCCGAATGTCAGCATCCTCGGCTCAATTCTTTTCGGCGGACTGCTGATTGCATATAACTACATTCAGAATCTTTCCTTTGAGCAGCAGGAGCTCATCAAGATGATGCCTTATGTTGTCACGATACTTGTTCTCATCGTCATCAGCATGAGAAACAAAAAGGAAAATCAGCCCCCCGCAAGCCTCGGTCTTTCTTATTTCAGAGAAGAAAGATAAAACAAAATCATTTTCAGAAGCCTCACGCTTAGCCGTGAGGCTTCTTTTTGTCATATTCAGCTCCTTTTATTCATAGTATCTAACAGCATTATATTGTTCGGAGGGCTGAATTTGAAAGGAATCGTTGAGCAGAGAGCCGTTGAGCTTGCAGAATATATCGTCGAAAACAATGCCACGGTCAGGGCGGCGGCACAAAAATTCGGAGTTTCCAAGAGCACGGTACATATGGACATAACAAAAAGGCTCAGAATCTCCAATCCTCCTCTTTATTTTTCTGTCAGAAAGGTGCTTGACACCAACAAGGCAGAAAGACATATACGGGGCGGTCTTGCAACAAAAGAAAAATATTCAAAATAAACTCTTTGATTGTTGAATTTATGATAAGATTATGATAAAATTAAAGGGAATAAAGGGTATCCGCCCTCAAAGGAAAGGACCGATATTTATGAAACAGCTTAGAATCGGCATCATCGGTGCCGGCAGAATCGGTTCCCTGCACGCAAAGTCGATCACATATAATGTTCCGACCGCCGTTGTTGCAGGTATCACCGACGTTTTCAGAGCCAACGCCGAAAAGGTTGCCGCAGAGCTCAACATTCCCAGAATTTATAATGATTATAAGGAAATGCTTGCAGATCCCGAGGTTGATGCAGTTCTTGTCTGCTCCTCGACAGATACGCATGCCGACATCGCAATCGAAGCCGCTCAGGCAGGCAAGCACATCTTCTGCGAGAAGCCCGTTGACCTCACTCCCGAAAAGGTCAACGCCGTTATCGATGCCGTTGCAAAGGCAGGAGTCAAGCTTCAGGTCGGTTTCAACAGACGCTTTGACCATAATTTCGCCAATGTCAGAGCCATGGTCAATGACGGTAAGATCGGTGATGTTCACATCGTCAAGATCACCTCGAGAGATCCCGCTCCCCCTCCGGCAGAGTATTCGGCAGTCAGCGGCGGCATGTTCCTCGACATGACGATTCACGATTTCGACATGGCCCGTTTCCTTGCAGGCAGCGAGGTTACAGAGGTCTATGCAAACGCAACCTGCCTTGTTGACCCCGCAATCGGCGAAGCAGGCGATGTTGACACAGCGGTTATCAGCCTCAAGTTCGCAAACGGCGCAATCGGCGTTATCGACAACAGCCGCAGAGCCGCTTACGGATATGACCAGAGAATCGAAGTTTTCGGCAGTAAGGGTGCCGCCGTTGCTTCAAACGATACTCCCACAAATGTTGTTTTCATGGGCGAGGACGGCGTTGTTGCCGACAAGCCTCTCTATTTCTTCCTTGAAAGATATATGCAGTCCTTTAGAGATGAAATGCTTCAGTTCGTTGATGCGGTCATCAATGACAATGAAACTCCCACAACAGGAGCTGACGGTCTTAACTCAATTCTTGTTGCTCTTGCAGCAAAGAAATCAGTTGCAGAAGGCAGACCCGTTCAGCTTTCCGAAATGGCATAAAATTAACGGCTCCGATGAATTTACCGTTCATCGGAGCTTTGCTTTATTCTGATGCGGTTGTCACGATATCGTTTTCTTTAAGAGTCAGACCGACATCCTTTTCAGGCGAAAGCTTTTTGTTTTCAACGCTGAAAAACAAACCGGCTTCCGTTGAAGAAAACGAATAATAATACCATTGAGTTTCATAGTAAGAAAAGCTTTTTCCGCTATTCAGCTTCTCTGCAACGGACTGAGCATCCTCGTGCGGAGCATAGACCGAAAGGATATGCTTTGCAAAAGAAAACATATTCTCCGTTTTATCAGCATCAACGCAGGCAAGGCTTATTTTGCGAACTCTGCCCTGCTCATCGGCCGTCATTTCAACGGCGAATCTGTTACCCGATGAATCGTTTGCGAACAGAACGCTTTTTTCATTTTCATAAAACATCCCGTCGGTTTCAACCGAATAATCGGGATATGTTTCTGCAAATCTTGAAATAAACAGATCGGGGCTGACCTCCTCCTGAACGGTACACGAGCAGAAAAGGAGAAGTATGCTCACCGCCGATAAAACAACGGGTAAGATTTTTTTCATATTCACACCGCCGCCTCAATATCTGACTCTCGGCTTTATGTTGGCGGCAATAACCGCTCCGACAGCAGAGCCGACAACCGATGCGACAGCAACAAAAACAAGCCCTTTTCCGACGCTCCCGCCGTTGACAAAGATCAGTATCACATCGCTGACAAGAGCTTCGATCGCACCCGTCAGCGCACCGCACGGCAACGCTTTTCTCTTCTCCTTTAAAACAGCGGCAAAACCTGCAATAAAAGCCGAAACAAAAGCCGCCGCAACTCCGACGGGAAGATAAAAACTGCTGCCGAGCGACATTTTAAGCTCAATCGCCGAAAAAGCAACAAGCTCAAGAAAATAAAGGCAGGCACCGATCAAGGAACAAAATCCGATTCTTTTCAGCGGCAGAGCATTTTTGTTTTCGCTCCGTGCCGATTTCTTTTCAGGCATAAAAAAACTCCCCTCATACTACTGATAATCAATAATATGAAGGGAATCATGTTTTAATTCACATCAGGCATCGAAAGTATCGTCTTTTTTCTTTGTCTTCTTTCGTCTTGCCTTGCTTGCATCGGCTGCTTCTTCCATCTTTGCCTTCTTTTCAGCTTCAGCAGCTTCCTTGGCAGCCTGTCTTTCAGCCTCAGCCTTTTCGTTGGCTGTGTTGTTGGCTGAAACAGCCCACTTTGTGATCTTCATCTTGTTTCTGTCAGCACCTGTTTCGATGATGAGAGTGTCTTCCTTAACGGTAACAACTCTGCCGATGATGCCGCCGATTGTTGTTATTTCATCGCCGATCTGAACGTTATCGCGCATGTTCTGTTCTTCTTTTTGCTTTTTCTTCTGAGGTCTGATCATCATGAAATACATGAGAGCCATCATCGCAACAAGCATGATAATCATGCCCGAACCGCCCTGAGCGCCGGTACCTGTGCCTGTACCTGTTCCGGTTCCCATCATGGGAGCCATAAGTGAAATAAAGTCCATAACCTGAGTTACCTCCAAAACATAATGATAAGATTATACATTAAAAGAAAAAATAATGCAATAGTTTTTAAAAAATTTACAAACTATATTCTCGTGTCATAAAGATCAACATATTTTTCTCTGAATTCCGAGAATGTTCCGTTGTCAATGCTGTCACGGATTCTCTCCATAAGCGTATTATAGAAATACAGGTTATGAATAACGCAAAGGCGCATGGCAAGCATTTCCTTCGCCTTGAAAAGATGACGGATATATGACCTCGAAAAATGTCTGCACGCAGGGCAATCACACTCGGGATCGATCGGCAGAGGATCTTTTTCGTACTTTTTGTTATTGAGGTTGATAATGCCCTTCTGCGTAAAAAGATGACCGTGGCGGGCGTTTCGGCTGGGCATAACGCAGTCAAAAAGGTCAACGCCTCTGTATACGCCTTCGATGATATTGCCGGGAGTTCCGACACCCATGAGATAACGGATTTTATCCGCAGGCATATGAGGCTCAACGGCGGATATAATGCGGTACATATCCTCCTTAGGTTCACCTACGGCAAGACCGCCGATGGCATAGCCGTCAAGGTCAAGAGCGGCGATCTGCTTCATATGCTCGATTCTCAGGTCATCATAGGTGCAGCCCTGATTGATGCCGAAAAGAAGCTGATTGGGATTGACCGTATCGGGCAGAGAATTGAGTCTTTCCATCTCCGCCTTGCAGCGTTCAAGCCAACGGGTCGTTCTTTCGCAGGACTGCTTTGCGTATTTATATTCTGCAGGGTTTTCAACGCATTCATCGAATGCCATGGCGATGGTCGAGCCGAGATTCGACTGAATCCGCATGCTCTCCTCGGGACCCATGAAGATATGTCTGCCGTCAACATGCGACTGGAAGTAAACGCCCTCTTCCTTTATCGTGCGGAGCTTTGCGAGCGAGAAAACCTGAAATCCGCCGCTGTCGGTCAGAATCGGACCGCTCCAGCCCGAAAACTTATGCAGACCGCCCATTTCACGAACAAGCGAATCTCCGGGACGGACATGGAGGTGATAAGTGTTTGAAAGCATGACCTGACATCTGATCTCTTTCAGGTCAACTGCCGAAAGAGCGCCTTTGATTGCGCCGCAGGTTGCAACATTCATGAATGCGGGAGTCTGAACCGTTCCGTGAACGGTAACGAACTCGCCTCTTCTTGCGTTGCCGTCTTTTTTGATAAGTTTATACATATTTTCGCTCCGTTAATTCTTACAGATAAGACACGCATCGCCGAAAGAAAAGAATCTGTATTTTTCCTCAACGGCAATTTTATATGCGTTCATCGTGTTTTCATAGCCGCAGAATGCGCTGACAAGCATAATCAGCGTGCTTTCAGGCAGGTGGAAATTCGTTATCAGACAATCAATGCACTTGAATTCATAGCCGGGATAGATAAAAATATCCGTGTCGCCCTCTGCCTCTCTGATTTCGCCCGTAAAGGTTGCGACCGATTCAAGGGTCCTGCAGCAGGTTGTTCCGACGGCAAAAACTCTGCCGCCGTTTGCCTTCGTGCGGTTAATCAGCTCTGCGGTTTCGGCAGGAAGATAATAATGCTCGGAATGCATGTGATGGTCTTTGATATCATCAGCCTTGACGGGACGGAAGGTTCCGAGTCCGACATGGAGAGTCACGAAGCCGATCTCAACGCCCTTCTCCCTGATTTTATCCATCAGCTCGGGAGTGAAATGAAGTCCTGCCGTCGGTGCGGCGGCGCTGCCCTCGTTCTCAGCGTAAACCGTCTGATATCGATCCTTGTCCTCGAGCTTTTCAGTTATGTAATGAGGCAGAGGCATCTCACCGATCTTGTCAATAACCTCATAAAAATTGCCCTCAAAGCCGAACTTCGCAATGCGGTTTCCGTCGGGCAGAACCTCAATTATCTCAGCTGTCAGCGAGCCGTCGCCGAATGTAAAAGAATGACCGACTCTCGCCTTTTTTCCCGGACCCGTTATGACTTCCCATGTGTCGTTGTTTTTTCTGCTCAGAAGAAGAAATTCAACAACAGAGCCCGTATCGGTCCTCGTGCCGTACATCCTTGCGGGAAGCACCTTCGTATTGTTGAGAATAAGGCAGTCACCCTCACGGAAATATTCGGTCACATCCCTGAAAATGCGGTGAGAGCATTCGCCCGTTTCCCTGTCAATAACAAGCATTCTCGAGCTGTCACGGGGCTCGACGGGAGTCTGCGCAATAAGCTCTTTTGGCAAATCATAGAAAAAATCGCTTCGTTTCATTAAAAATCCTCAAAATATTTTTTATATTTAATAATATATTAGTATAAATGACATTTGATTTATCAAGCCATTTGTGATATCATCATAATATTATCGGAGGTTTTTGTCAAGCGTTAGATTTGCGCTTTTTTATGACGGAAATCTGCCGAAGAATGAATCCCGAAATGAGGTAGATTAAAATGAACAGCTACAATGTAGGCATCGTAGGCGCAACGGGCATGGTAGGCCAGCGCTTCATCACTCTTCTTGCAAATCACCCCTGGTTCAATGTTAAGGTTCTTGCGGCAAGCCCCCGCTCCGCAGGCAAAAAATATAAAGATGCTGTCGGCGCAAAATGGTGCATGGCAACCGATATTCCCGAAAACATCGCTGATATCGTTGTTATGGATGCAACGGCGGATATTGAAAAGATCGCTTCATCGGTCGACTTCGTTTTCTGCGCAGTTGACATGAAAAAGGATGAGATCAAGGCTCTCGAGGAAGCATACGCAAAAGCTGAATGCCCCGTTGTTTCCAACAACAGCGCTCACAGACACACTCCCGACGTTCCGATGATCGTTCCCGAGCTCAATCCCGATCACGCCGAGATCATCGCCGCTCAGAGAAAGCGTCTTGGTACAGAGAGAGGCTTCATCTCCGTTAAATCAAACTGCTCGCTTCAGAGCTATGTTCCCGCTCTTTATCCCCTTGACAAGGCAGGCTACAAAGTAAAAGATGTTCTCGTATGCACATATCAGGCAATCTCGGGCGCAGGCAAGACATTTGAAACATGGCCCGAAATGGTCGATAACGTTATCCCTTATATCGGCGGCGAGGAAGAGAAGTCAGAGCTTGAACCCCTCAAGATCTGGGGTAAGATCGAAGGCGACAAGATCGTAAACGCAACAGCCCCCAACTTCACGGCTCAGTGCCTTCGTGTTCCCGCATCCGACGGTCACATGGCAGCGGTTTTCGTAAGATTTGAAAACAAGCCCTCAATCGAAGAAATGAAGAAGGTATGGGCAGAGTTCAAAGGATATCCTCAGGAAGCTGAGCTTCCCAGCGCTCCCAAGCAGTTCCTTAACTATTTTGAGGAAGACAACCTTCCCCAGACAAAGCTTCAGAGAAATCTCGAAAACGGCATGGCAGTTTCGATCGGCCGTCTGAGAGAGGACAGCCAGTTCAACTATAAGTTCGTCTGCCTTTCTCACAACACTCTCAGAGGTGCGGCAGGCGGAGCCGTTCTCATGGCTGAGCAGCTTTGCGCTCAGGGCTATATCAACCCCAAGAACTAATCAGTCATAAAGACGAAAGGAGTCAGCTATGAAGCAGACTGTTTTTACCGGTGCAGGCGTTGCAATCGTCACACCTTTCACCGCTGACAATAAGATCAACTATGAAAAGCTCGCTGAGCTTCTTGAATATCAGATAGCAAATCACACCGATGCTATCGTTATCTGCGGAACAACGGGCGAAGGCTCAACTCTCGACCATGACGAGCATTCCGAAGCTATCCGCTTCACCGTTGAAGTTGTCAACAAGAGAATCCCCGTTATCGCAGGCACGGGAAGCAACGATTCAAACTATGCCGTAAAGCTCTCAAACGAGGCTGAAAAGGCAGGCGTTGACGCTCTTCTCTCGGTTACTCCTTACTACAACAAGACTTCGCAGAGAGGTCTTATCGCTCACTATAATTTCATCGCAGACAGAGTCAGCGTTCCGATCATCACATATAATGTTCCCTCGAGAACGGGCGTGAACATCCGTCCCGAAACATATCTCGAGCTTTCAAAGCACCCCAGAATCGTCGGCACAAAGGAAGCAAGCGGCGACATCTCCGCCGTTGCAAAGACGATCGCTCTCTGCGGCGAGGACTTCTCGGTTTATTCGGGTAATGACGATCAGGTCACAGCTCTTATGGCTCTCGGCGGCAAGGGAAGCATTTCCGTTCTTTCAAACATTCTTCCCAAGGTTGCGCACGATATTCCCGCAAAGTTCCTCGAGGGCGATTACGCTGCAAGCCGTCAGCTTCAGCTCGAATATCTTGACCTTTGCAACAACCTTTTCGTTGATGTCAACCCCATCCCCGTCAAGGAAGCGATGAACATGATGGGTCTTGATGTCGGTCCCTGCAGACTTCCCCTTTACGAAATGACAGACGAAGCCAAGGCTAAGCTCAGAGCAAGCCTTGCAAGACACGGTCTTGTATAAACTAACTTTTTGAGGTAATTCAAAATGGCAGGAATTTTATTAAGCGGATGCAACGGAAAAATGGGCAAGGCTGTAACTGCAAATGTTGCTGTTACGAGCGGAGCAGAAATCGTCTGCGGCATTGATATCTTTGCCGAAAGCCTTTACGGTTATCCCGTTTTCTCCTCCCCCGCTCTCATTCCCGAAAAGATAACAAAAAAAGCCGATGTCATCATCGACTTTTCAAATCCCTCGGCTCTCGGCGGTCTTCTTGAATATGCTGTCAAAAACGGCATTCCAGCCGTTATCTGCACAACGGGACTCAACGATTCGCAGAAGGCGCTTATCAGATCCGCAGCAGAGAAGATTCCCGTTTTCTTCAGCGCCAATATGTCGCTCGGTGTGAACCTCATCTGCGAGCTTGCCAAGAAAGCAACTGCCGTTCTCGGCAACGATTTCGACATTGAAATCGTTGAAATGCATCACAATCAGAAAATCGATGCTCCCAGCGGCACGGCTCTCATGATTGCCGATGCAATTAAGGATGAGCTTGACGGCGAAACGAAATATGAATACGACCGCCATTCCAAGCGTGAAAAGAGAACGAAGAACGAAATCGGCATCCACGCTGTCAGAGGCGGAACGATTACGGGCGAGCACGAAATCATTTTCGCAGGCCACGATGAGATAATCAAGATCTCCCACTCTGCAAGAAGCAAGGAGCTTTTTGCAACGGGCGCTGTCAATGCGGCAAAGTTTATCTGCGGAAAAAGTGCAGGAATGTACGATATGTCCGAAATGCTGAAATAAAACGGAGGAACAAAAATGAAGCTCGTTGAAAATATTTTCATCACAGAAGATGTTACCCTCTTTTCGCTCTGCGATGCACCTGCCGATATCGCACACATCGCCGAGGTTTTCAAGCTGATTGCAGATGCAGGCATTGATGTTGACATGATCTCGCAGTTTCCTCTGAGCGGAGCAAGCTCGGGCTTTTCGTTCACAGTCAGCGACAACGATTTCATCCCCGTTCTTGCGATTGCATCAAAGCTTCGTGAAATCAACCCCAAAACAAAAATCAGCGTGAGCAGCGGCAACTGCAAGCTGACCGTCAGCGGAGAAGCCATGAGAGGCACTCCCGGCGTTTCAGCAAAGGTCTTCAAGGCAGCCGCAAGCGCAGATGCCGATGTCAGAATGATAACGACCTCGGAAATCGAAATTGCAATGCTTGTTGTCAAATCCGATGTTGACAATGTCATCGCCGCAATCGAAAAAGAGTTTGCGGAATAATCCGAATATAATAAATCAAGCCGTCCGAATCAAACGGACGGCTTTTTCGTTGCAAATATCTCTGTTATTTATTCTTACGCCTTGCGATAATCAAAAGCAGAATATTTAAATACGAAAATGCAAAGGTTATCAGAGCGCTGATTCGGAAGGCGTCAAAGAACCGCTCATATGACCAAAGACTGTCGCCGAAAATCAGTCGGCTTGAAATCCCGAATATCCTCAGCCCGTCGTTTGCTTCGGGCATAATGTTTCCGAGAACGTTGATGAGAAGCTCAAGAGTAACAAACGATGATATTATCAGAATAATCAGCGATATTATGCGAATTTTTTTCATCCCGTTCTCCCCTTTTAATATACTTTCTCTACGCAGTCATAATCAACATTGCCTGCGAAATCCTCGGTTATGATATAAGCCACCTCTTTGTCATCAAGAACTCCGCTGTCATCAACATGAACGATATCGCCCTTTTTCAGATTTCCGACGGTAACGGCAGGAAACAGATACGATATCTCGTCAAAAGCTTTTGTGTCCTTGACAATACGGTATTCAGGCTCAAATCCTTCAGCAAACAGATAGTTTTTATCGATGCTCTTTAAATAAAGATTGCCGTCATCGGTGCAGCCGAAGGTATAAACAAAGTTTTTTAAATATTGGGGACCTTTCCATGAAAGCTGTTCAAACGCCGCTTGCTGCATAGAATTATAATTAAATTCTTCAAAATATAATTCATCGCCGCCCAAGGTGCAGACAACATAGTCCCCGTTCATTTCTCTTATATCATAAATATATGAGCCTCTGCATGTGAATCCGGTTGCAACGGAACAGAAACAAAGCAAATCGCTTTCGGGCAGATAACGGATTGCGCTGTAAAGATCTGAACGCCCGTTAAAAGCATCTCCGTATTTTTTAACGGATTCTTCGATCGTCATGAAATCTTCCGCTCTGAACTTTCTGACACCCGGACCGAACATTTCCTCTAAATAGGCATTGAGAGTTTCGATTTCAACAAATTCGCAATAATAAGGATTGTCAGGTAACAGCTTTTTCAATTCTGCGATGCCTTTTTCAATCACCTGCTCATCATCGCTATAAATCGATTTGAACGGATACTTATATGACGGGATACAGCATACGAGCAGGCTGTTGACAACCTTTTCGGGATCTTCGTTCGAAAATATAAAATCTTCATAGCCGTAAGCCATTCCGAGCATTTCTGCAATATCCATCAGGAACTCCTCGGAATATTTCTTTTCAAAATCGGTTTTTGTGATAACATATTTTCCGTTCGCACCGTCAACATTCAGTTCCCTGCCTTCGGGTGCGGTTGTTGCTTCGGTTTTTGAATCCGAATCCTCTTCAAACTCCGTACTGTTAACCGACACTTGGTTTCCTGTTATATCAGCAGCACCGTTTTTATTCATCTGACTGATAAAAACAAAAATCGATATAACCGCTGCAGGAATTAATATAGCTGATAGAATTATCAGAATTTTTTTAGATTTCATCGGCATTGCTCCTTTCTGTTCTGCCATCATAAATCATATCATTTCTGCATTATAATAGATTTTATGATTCACCTCATAATTACTGTTTGGTTTTCAAAGCCAATCCTCACCCGTTCCTTCATAATAGATATCAAACATCAGGCCGTTCTCATCACATGCATAGTAACTGTAATGGTTGACTTTAACAGACTTATGAAGATAAACTTTTTCAAGATATTTGTTGTCTTCAAAAGCAAAATTACAGATATAAATCATATCTTTCGGCAACGAATATACCTTACCTTCTTTTGCAGGCGGATATATTTCAAGTTCCTTGAATTCTTTATCATACAGCACACCGTCGATGCTCATATATTTGGGATTTTTGGATGAAACATTTATTTCACGCAACGACAAGCACTCTGAAAAGCCGACAAGTGATTCTGTATCTTTCTCACCGGTAGCAATTCCCTCAACATAAGCTCCGAAATTTACCACTTCAAGTTCAGAGCAATTCGTAAAACAATCAAGCACAATTGTAACCGAATCGGGAACTGTATATTCTTTAACATTAACTTTTGCAGGAACAGACAGCAGGTTTTTCATATCATATGTATAAAGCACTCCGAAAGAATCGTTTCTGAAATACTTGTTGTTTTTATCAACGTCGATTCTTTTCAGACTGTTACACCCTTTAAACGGATTTTCATACTCAACAACAAATTCACCCACATAATCTATCGTTTCAAGTCCGCTTCCAATCTTTACATATTCAAGAGCTGAACAACCAAAAAAAGCAGCATAATCGAAATTCTTAACATTGTCGGGAATTTCAAGCCGTTTAATTTTTTTGCCATGAAGGTTATAGATCTGAACAACTGATGCTGGCACTTTAAATGACTCGTCTTTTTTCATCGGAGGATAGTAATACAAAACGGTTTTATAACGGTCATACAAAACGCCGTCTTGAGTTGAATATTTTCTGTTTCCCTCCTCAACAAATACCTCTTCAAGATTGTTAAACATATATAATACTTCTCTGGCAAATTCACAATGCTTGCTGAAATAAACCTTTTAAATCCCGCTGAGTTCTTCTCCTACATGGTACGAATCGTTAAAAAGCGAAGCAGGAAATATGAATTCCTCAATTTGAGAAGGTATGCCGTAAATCTCGGTCATAAATCTGTTATACACTGCACCTTGGGAATCTGAACAATATTTGCTGTTACGCTCGCTGACTTCAATCGCTTCAAGCGCAGGACAGCGTCTGAATCTTCCGTCAAGGTCACCTTCAAAATTTTCGCCGATAATAATTTTTTTCAGATTAACGCATCCATAAAATGCATTGTAGCTTATCTCTTTGATTTTATCCGAAACGATATATTCCTCCTGCTCCGACATTGGCGGTATTTTCAACAACTGATTTGTCTCGTAAAGATTGCCCGATTCATCGGTATAAAACTTTTTATTTTGCGGTGAAACAATATACTTTTCAAGACCACTCATTTCATAAAAAAGAGAATGGTTTATCGCTTCGAGTGTACTTGGCAATTCAACAATTTTAACCTTACTATAATTCAAAAAGGATTCATCAATTTCTTTTACACCTTCACAGAAAACTATTTTTTCCGCATTTCTTTTCCAGTAATCTGTTCTGACGGGAAGATCAATTGTTTTTCCGCTGACGGTCAGGGTTTTAGATTCAATATCATAAACAAAACGAGAATCACCAACTGTTAATTCAGTGAGCAATCCGTCTTCATCCAGCTTTTCATTAATAGGAAGGCTTATTTCTTCTTTTGTTGTTGTTTCAGAAACCTCCTCCCGAACTGTTGATTCATGGTTTGTTGTGGTAAATTTAGCCCAGAATATCCCTCTCAGATAATTGTTATGCTTTAGAAACACAGCAAACATAACAACAACAGCTATTGACAGAATCGGCACAAAAATATATATAAATTTCCTTTTCATATTGCCACCCCTTACACCTTAATTATATTTGCTGAGGGGAAATATGGCAAGTTACAAATATTTACAGTTCGATTACAAATATCACATAACAGTTACAATATATTACAGAAAAGCAACTGAAGCAAGGCAGGCAGATAATCGCTCCCTGCAAAAACACAAAAGAATTGCGCATTACGAATTACGCATTGAAAAAGGACTCTCCGAAACGGAAAGTCCTTTGAATCATTTATGCTATTTCTTCAACATCGATGCCGAGGATAACAACATCCTCAACGGGCTTGTCGCCATAGCTTGTCTTGACTCCTGCGATAGCGTCAACGGTTTCCATGCCTTCAACAACCTGACCGAAAACGGTATGCTTGAAATCGAGCCAGGGTGTGCCGCCGAGTGCCTTATAATTCTCAACGCATTCGGTCGGGAAGCCTCTGTCGGCAAGCTGCTCCATCTGAGAAATCAGACCTGCATCAACCTCTTTCGCCTGAACGATGAAGAACTGGCTGCCGTTTGTGCCGGGGCCTGCGTTTGCCATGGAAAGTGCGCCTCTTATGTTATGATAATCAACGCTGAACTCATCCTTGAAGCTGTCGCCCCAGATGCTTTCGCCGCCTCTGCCCGTTCCCGTGGGGTCGCCGCCCTGAATCATGAAATCGGGAATAACTCTGTGGAAAATAATGCCCGTATAATAACCGTTCTTAGCATGGGTTGTGAAATTCTCGACCGCCTTGGGTGCGGCATCGGGGAAAAGAAGAATTTTTATTTCGCCCATGGTTGTTTTCATCGTTGCAACGATATCGCCCTTTTCGGGAGTTCTGATCTGTTTGCTCATTTTAACTGCCTCTTTCTTATTTATTGGGATCATATTTATCGGAAAGCTTCATGAAGTCAACCTTCGCCATTTTTGTTCTGGGGAAGCTGTCCATAATTTCAATTTTTCTCGGGCAAGAGAATCTCGCAAGATTCTTCTTGCAGTATGACTGGATCTCACCGATCGCATCATCATGATTCATCGGCTTTTTGAGAGTTACACAAAGCTTGACGCAGGGCTTATTCTTGATATAGCCCTGAACGGCACATGCCTCGCTGACAAACGGAAGATGAAGAACAGCATTCTCAATATCGGCAGGATAGACATTATAACCCGAAATGATTATCATTCTCTTTTTTCTGCCCGTGAAATAAACAAAGCCGTCGGCATCCTTATATCCGAGGTCGCCCGAAAGAATCCATCTGACACCGTTTTTGTCTGTATAAACGCCGTCGTCGGGAACGGTATCTTCACCGTTGAAATAGCCCTGCATGACAGTTGAACCCGAAATAACGATCTCGCCCGTTGAGCCTGCGGGGAGCTTATTTTTCATTTCATCCCAGATCTCAACGGTAATTCCCGTAAGGGGCTTACCGATCGAATCCTCACGGACATCCTTATAGTTATTGACCGTGCAGACGGATGCCACCTCGGTCAGACCGTAGCCTCTGAAAAGCCTGCCCTTGCCGCCGAACTTTGTGACGGTCTGATTGAATTCCTTGACGAGTCTTTCCGAAAGAAAGTCGCCGCCGCAGAATACAAGGCGCAGATTTTTAAGATGCGGACCTTCAAAGTTCTCGTCCTCCATCATTTTCTTATACATATTCGGAACACCGAGAAGGAACGAAACTTTATATTTTTTAAGCTGCTTGTTCGCCGCAGAAGCGGAGAACTGAGGCATGGGAAGCAGAGTATAGCCGTGAGTTATCGGATAATGCATCGCAACAGCAAGACCGAAAGCATGGAACATCGGAAGAACTACGAGCGAGCATTCCGCACCGGGCTTATGAGGGCTGTCAAGCGGTTCGAGTTTTTCGGCAAGGCAGTTGATATTGTCGCTCGAGAGCATGATCGTTTTGCTCTTGCCCGTTGTTCCGCCGCCGTGAAGATAAACCGCCGTTTTCGTTCCGTCGGTGAATTCATCGCAAGGCTTTCCTTTGCCCGAGGAAAGAGCCTTTGTGTACCTGACCTTGTTTTTAAATCTGTCAAGCCCTTTGCCCTTGACCTTTTCAAAAACCTTGATGGCAGGAGTCAGAGGAAATGAAACATAGTCCGAATTTGAGCAGATAATGCAGGGAATACCAAGCTTGTTAATGACATCAGCATACTGCTCGGCGAGAATATCAAGAACAAAAACCGCCTTCGACTTCGTTGCGTTGATGCTCTCCTCAAGTCCCTCGGGTGAGGTCAGAGGATGAACGATATTCGCAATAACACCGATCTTGTTCAGCGCATAGAAGCTGACAAACGCATGAACGGTCGTCGGAAGAAAAACCGTTACGGAATCACCCTTCTTGACACCGATGCTGTTGATATAAGCGGCAAGCGCATCAACATCGCTCATGATCTGTGACATTCTGATTTTATTTCCGAAAGAAATTGCGCCGACAAAATCGCCGTTTGTGACCACGCTTTGTTTCAGATACTCATAACAAGTAATAACCATTATTGTTTCCCGCCTAAATTAATGAATATTTTCTGTCAACAGAATTTCGCCGTCATCGGTAAATGTTGCGATAATTCCGTTTTTATCGTAGGTTGCATAAAAAGGTGCTTTGGCAACCATGGTAAAATTCCATTTGACATTGGGATAGACCTTGCCGAGCTGATTCGTAATAACGATCATTTCGGGCTTCAGCTTTCTGAGAAAAGATGACGAAGAAGAACCGTAATAGCCGTGATGCCCCGCTTTAAGAAGGTCAACATCACCGATTTTATCACCGAGAAGCTGTTCGAGCCCGCATGATTTGGTTATATCCGCAGCAAGAAAAGCCGTTTTTTCACCCTTAGTCACCTTTATGCCGATGCTCGAAGCGTTCTCACCCTCACCTGCAAGCTCTTTGGGCGTTTCGGTATTGAAAAACTGAAGGCTGAAATCTTCAAAAACCGCCTTGTTGGGAATCTCGCTGATAACATCGATATTTCTGACATTCAGCGCATTAATAATGCTGTTATAGGTTTCGTTGATAAGCCAGCTCTTGACCTCGTAGTCCTTGGCAATCACAGGATCGAATTCCTTGAAATATGCCTTGGAGATGATGATATCGGGATCGCTGATTATTGCTTCAAATGCTCCGATATGATCATAGTGACAATGCGTTCCGAGAATGAACTCAAGATTGACCTTTCCCGCAGAATCCGAGGCAACCTTTTTCAGATAGGCAATAACCTCATCCTCAAAGCCCTCATATTCGGTTTCTCTTCTCGGATTGCTGTCGCCCTCACCCGAATCAACAAGTGCAAATTTTCCGTTGCTTTCAAGAAGAATCGCATCGGAATTTGCTGTGTTAAGAAAATGGATGCGATCATCGCCCGTTTCATAGCTGAATGTTTCCGCATTGAATTCAAAGCGTCTTGCATAACGGTTACACAGGACAACCGTGACAATATCAAGCACAAATATTGCAATCATCAGCGGAACTATTATCCATGTGACGATTTTTTTAACATTTCTTTTTTTCATATAAAACCCCATGATAATTCTGATCATGCTATTTTATCACATATTTTAAAATAATACTATAGGTAAATTCAATTTTTTATAAAAAGATTGTTAAAATGCTTGTATAGTCATTCTTTTTATTGTAAAATAAACAGGAATTAAAAACAACTTTGATTGGAGCGGTTGGCTTGAAGCTGAAAAAAACTCCGGTTCGTGATATTGTTTGCGAATCATCCTATATTTTTACATTTATTTTTCCGCTTGCTCTGAGCATGGCAGTCTGTTCGGGAATAGGCGTTGCAGGCGGACTTTTCGGAACGGTTATTGCCTGCCTGCTCATTTCTATAAAAAAAACAAGATTGATTATTCCCGTTTTCTCGGCATATCTCATTGTTTCCGAAACTTTCAGGCAGTACGGTGCCTCAACGACTGCTGCGGCAGTCGGCTTCGCAGGTATTCTGATGATTGCCGTTGCGCTTTCGGGCTTTGATTTCAAAAAGGTTGTTTTCAAGCCCGTTCTCATCGCCGTCATGCTGGCAAGCGCAATTTCCGTAACGGTTCTTGAAACAACGCTTTATTTCGGAATCGGAGCAACGGGAAACACCGTCGGAGAAATGATTGAATCCTACCGTTCTCTCGGCTTCCATCCGAACTGGAGAGGCATTCTTTACGGCACAATAGTCATGGTTATCATGATAACCTATCCGAGAAAGTTCAAAAAGGCTGACAGCATTGTCAGGGCACCTTTTGTCGCTCTTGCTGCTACGCTCGTGCTCAATGTTTTTCTCAACCCTGCCGATATGGCTTCTGCAATAAGAGAGATCGGCACATATTCATTCGCACCTTCGGAAATTCTTTTCCCTGCCTTTAAAGGCGGTTTCAGCCTCATCGGGATCCTCACCTCGGGAATCTCGCTCTTCGTTATAACAGCTTACTCCGTCAGCGCTGAAGGCAACGAGAGAAGCGATTACGCCGTAACGGGCGGCGCAAATCTTTTCGCTTCATTCTTTATGGGAGCATTCATTCCGTTCTGCTCAAGAAATCATAAAAAAATCAGCCTTGCCGGCATTCCGGCGGCTGTTCTGACAGTTGTGATTCTCTTCTTTTTCCGTGATGCTATAGCAAGAATACCCGTTGCATCATGTGCAGTCATTCTGATCGTCGGCGCATGGCAGAGCGTCAGATGGGGCGAAATCAAAAAGGCATTCATCGATGTTCCCTCCCTCGCCTGCCTCATAGCGGTCACCGCCTTCATGCTTCTCTTCGGAGCGGTCAGGGGCATGCTTTTCGGAGCTCTCTGCTCCTTCCTCTGCTCATTCCTTCCGAGTGCCAAGCATTTCATCAACGACAATTAACAAGCAAAAAATTAACGGCTGTGAAAATGAATTCACAGCCGTTTTTTTATTTTCTGAAGAGATTTCCGCCCTTGCTGTCAATGGCGACAACGACGGGGAAATCCTTGATTTCGAGCCTCTTGACGCTTTCACATCCGAGGTCCTTGAATGCGATCTCTTCGCATGAAACAACGCTTCTTGCACAAACCGCACCCGCACCGCCGACGGCGCAGAAATAAACCGCACCGTTTCTGACAAGAGCCTGACAGACGGCTTCGTTTCTCTCACCCTTGCCGATCATTCCCGCAAGACCGAGATCAAGCAGACGGGGCGAATACGGATCCATTCTTCCCGAGGTTGTCGGTCCGCAGCTTCCGATAACCATTCCCTCAGGAGTCGGAGTCGGACCTGCGAAATAGATGCACGCACCCTCAAGCTCAAACGGAAGTTCTTCTCCCCTGTCGAGCAATTCAAAAATTCTCTTATGGGCGGCATCTCTCGAGGTATAAACCGTTCCGCTCAGATATACGGTATCACCTGCGTTAAGCTTTTCGGCATTTGATTTTATTTCACTTATATTTATGTTATGAACAGCCATTTTCCTATCCTTATGAAAGAGAATTGAGAACATTCAGCAGATTTTCAACGCTTGATTTAAGCATAACTGCGGATGAATCATAATCGACACACGCCGTTCTGATGCGGTCATTGGCTTCGGATACCTGAGCAAGAGCCTTTGCGACGGCTTCGTTGACCGCCTCGGCTTTAGCTTTTGCGGCTTCGGATTCGTCGATATTGATGCATGCAGCTTCAAGCGAAGCAACCATTGTTTCTATTGAAGCTATCTTCTCCTGATAAACTGCGATCTTTTCGTCATATTCGCTTCTGGATTTTTCAAGCTCCGCTCTGAGATTATCGTTCTCAACCTTTACGCAGTCGAGCTCAATGCTCTGCATTTTTGTGTTATCCATTTCGGAGCGAAGAGCCGCTTCTCTGCCTTTGACCTCTTCGAGTTCAATTTTGAGCGCTTCGTTCTCCTCTCTCAGCGCCGAAACCTCTTTTTCAAGAGCTTCGGCTGAAGATTTATCGTTCTCCAGCTTTTCAAGCTCACCGTTTTTCTCTCCGATATCGTTCTTCAGACGGTGGATCTCCGCCTGAAGTCCTTCGACATAGTTGATAACATCCTCCTTGCGGAATCCGCCGAGAACCGATTTTTTAAGAATCTGATTTGAAGCCATATCCGTTTTTCCTTTCAGTTAAACAAAATTATATTCGTTGCACCCTTGCACACATCAGCGGTTTTTCCGTCGCTGTAGATCTTCAGCGAGGTTTCGCCGTCTGCATTTTCGATAAATGCCGTTGAGCCGTCCTTACGGGTTCTGAGCGTTGACACAATGACGCTTTCACCAACGGGGATTTCTTCGCCCTTTGAATATTCGTAGCAATCCGCAACGGGCTCGTTCTGCTTTCCGTTATAATTCTTCAGCACGAAGATATATTCCGAATACCTGATAACAAAATCAACAGCCGCATTCGATATTTTCTCGGTATTCGTTCCGTCGAAGCTGAAAATATCGCCCGTTGCCTTGCCGACATCAGTTTTAAGATAAACAACAGAATCATCGATAACGCTGAAGGATGAAACATTCGCCGATACCGTTACCTTATCCGAAATACCCGATGCTCCGATAGTATTGGCAAAAAGGCTGTATCTCTCGCCCTGCATATCTCTGACGAGAGCAAAAAGGTTTTCTCCGTTTTCGGAAAATCTGAACTGAGTCTTGCTTTTGTCATAGTCGGTCAGCGGATAAACCGCTCCGCCGTAAGCAACAGCCATTCCTCTGGATTCCGTGCTGTTGGTCACGATATTGCAGGCATATGCAATAACCTCTTCCATGCCGCTTCTCGAGGCGATCTCCGAAAGCGTTGCCATGTCGGTTTCTTTTTCTTTAATAACCGTATTCTCGAAAACTATCTTCGGCTCGCCGAACGAAGAATAAGAATAAACCTTTGCAGGGTCAACATTTCCTGCTATTTTGCTGACCTTCTCGCCGTTATAGGCAAAAGCCGTATAAACGGGGGCGGTAAAGCCACCCTTGGCAACCGTTTCGTCGAGAGCTTCACGGATCTCATCTCTGATAAGCTTATCCTGATATTCCAGATACGCCTTGTTATATGCATCGGAAACGCCGAATATATCGAAGAAATCGATGCGGTTGGGCTTGGTTACCGTTTTATCGCTCTCAGCAAAATCGTCGGCGATAACATAGCTCCACGATACGCTCTCCTGAGAAGATGTGAAATAATAGAGATTTCCGCCGGCGGAATAATAATCATAGATAACGCCCGTTGCGTTGTCACAGATAAGCTCGGGCTCAGAGCCTGCATATGCAATATAAAGCTCCGTTCCGCCCTTGCTGACGATGGGCTTCGACTCATAGATAATATGCGGCTTTTCCGCATCGGGATAGCAATAAATATCAGTTATATTTCTGCAGACCTCTTTCGGGGTTTCTCCGAAAAAGCTGTAAAGCACAAGGTTGCTGCCGTGCATCTTGGTGAAATATATTCCGCTTTCACCCATTGAATATATTTCGCTGACATTGGCTGAAAAAGAAGTTATCTTTCCTTCGTCAATGTCACAGATGCATCCGTCATTCGCACCCGTGTCCTTATTATATTTTAAATAGTATACCTTGCCGCCGAACACCTCAAAGGTCTTTTCGACCCCGTAATCGATGATTGCGGGCTTCGTTATTTCCGAGCCGTCAAGCTCAACAAAATAAAGATCAAACAGCTCATCGTCATATGACGAGGCTGCATTATAATAAACCCTCTTGCTTTCAGGCTCCGTTCTGAAGCTGTAAACCTGAGTTTCGGGAACGGTCATTTCCTTATCGTTTATTCTTATAATATACTCGGTTCCCTTCTGATAGACAAGAACGCTGTTGTTTTCAATATTATCGCTTTTGACAACCGCCGCTATGATAATAACGATCAGCAGAACAGCAACTGCAGCGGCTGCAATTATAATCGGAAGGCGGACTTTTTTCGGAATATTGTTGATAACACCGCCGATTTTTGCGGCAAAGGAATTCTTTTTTGTCGGCTCCGCTTTCACTCCGTTATTTTCAAAAACCATATCAAAATCCTCAGATCCGTTCTGAGAATTACCGTAAAACTCCGACATTATATACTCACCCCTGAAACCTTTTTAAAACAGCGGCTGCCTTGCCGAAAACCAAAGCAGCCGCCGCAATTTTTTATTTAAGAGAAATTGCCTGCTTTGCCTTTGCAACTATATTCTGTGCATCAAGGCCGTAAATATGAAGCAATTCAACAGCAGGTCCAGATCTGCCGAATTCATCGTTAACACCGAGTCTGACAACGGGAACTCCCTTACCGCTCTCACAGACCGCTTCAGCAACTGCGCTGCCGAGACCGCCGATGATGCTGTGCTCTTCTGCAGTAACGATTGCGCCCGTCTTTGCGGCGGAAGCAAGGATAGTTTCCTTATCAAGAGGCTTGATTGTGTGAACATTGATGATTTCAGCGCTTATGCCTTCAGCCGCAAGAAGCTCCTTTGCTTCGATTGCTTCCTTGACCATAAGACCCGTTGCGCAGATGGTTACATCTGCACCCTCGCTGAGAACAACTGCCTTGCCCCATTCAAACTTATAATCCTCATCAAAAATTCTCGGAACCGCAAGTCTGCCGAATCTCATATAAACGGGACCAACATATTCTGCCGCAGCAAGAACAGCCGCTCTTGCTTCAACATCGTCTGCGGGGTTGATGATAACCATATTGGGGATGGCTCTCATGAGAGCGATATCCTCACAGCACTGATGGCTTGCACCGTCCTCACCGACGGAAATACCGGCATGAGTTGCACCGATTTTGACATTAAGATTGGGATATGCAATTGAATTTCTGACCTGTTCATATGCTCTGCCTGCGGCAAACATTGCAAATGTGCTTGCGAAAACGGTATAGCCCGTTGTTGCAAGACCTGCCGCAACGCCCATCATATTGCCTTCTGCAATACCCGAATCGAAAAATCTTTCGGGAAAAGCTTTTTTGAACATTCCTGTTTTTGTTGCCGCTGCAAGGTCTGCATCGAGAACAACAACTTTATCGTTGATTCCGCCAAGCTCAACAAGAGCCTTACCGTATGCGTCACGGGTTGCGGTTTTGATTACGTCAGCCATTATATTCACCGTTCCTTTCTTATGCTTCAAGCTCTGCAAGAGCCTGCTGAAGCTCGCTCATAGCCTGCTCATACTGCTCAGCGTTGGGAGCCGAGCCGTGCCATGAAACCTGATCCTCCATGAACGAAACGCCCTTGCCCTTAACGCTGTTTGCGATAATAACCGAAGGCTTGCCCTTGAATTCGGCGGCAGCGTTGAAGGCTGCGTCGATTTCGTCAAAGCTGTGAGCATCGATTTCGATAACATTCCAGCCGAATGCTCTGAACTTTTCGGGAATGGGATAAGGTGAATTGACCTCAGAGATCTTGCCGTCGATCTGAAGACCGTTGTTATCAACAACAGCAACGAGATTGTCAAGACCCTTTGCGGAAGCATACATCGCAGCTTCCCAGACCTGACCCTCCTGAATTTCGCCGTCACCGAGAACGGTGAAAACTCTGAAGCTCTTGCCGCCGAGCTTTGCTCCGAGAGCCATGCCGCATGCGGCAGAGATGCCCTGACCGAGAGAACCCGTTGACATATCAACGCCGGGAGTATATTTAACGCTGGGGTGGCCCTGAAGCATCGAATCGCTCTTTCTGAGAGTTTTCAGCTCTTCAACAGGAAAATAACCCCTGAGAGCAAGAACCGAATAGAGGGCGGGAGCGGCGTGTCCCTTTGAAAGAACAAATCTGTCTCTGTTTTCATCCTTGGGATTCTGAGGGTCAACATTCATATGATTGAAATAAAGATAAGTCAGAATATCCGCACAGGAAAGAGATCCGCCGGGATGTCCCGACTTAGCGTTGAAAACGCCCTCAATAATGCCCATTCTTGCCTTGCAGGCTTTGATTTTTAACTGTTTTCTGATAACTGCATCCATCGCAGCCACCTCCTGTTATTTTTTAGTTTCAATGTATTCGAGGAAATCCGCAACAGCACCGTTATTACAATGGCACGCCACAAATTCCGAAATTTCTTTAAGCTCCTGAGGTGCCTGACCGCAGCAAGCGGGAACACCTACGGTTTTCAGCATATCGTAATCGTTGAAATAGTCACCGATCGCACCCGTATGGGATTTTTCAATTCCGAGAATTTCGGCAAGCTTGAGAACGGCAGTTCCCTTGTGAGTGTTCTTTGCAAGAACCTCAAAGCTTGCAATTGAGGAAGACATCAGAGTCATCTCGGAGGAATTGAGCGACTCAAAATGCTTCTTGACCTTGGAAATGTGCATCGGGAGTCCCGAGAAAATTACCTTTCCCCAGTTTTCCCTCGGAACATCACGGATATTCCTGATATGCTGATGGTCAAGATTGTCAACGGAAACAAAAATCTTTCCGAACCAGCCGATGCCCGTCACATAAATGATATCCTTCGCAACAATAAGAACATCGACTGCTCTGAATTTTTCCGCCGCCTGAACGGTCAGCTCCATGGCTTCCTCGTTCATCGGGCTGAAATGAACCATCTCCTGCTTCCGGAAATCATATATCCCCGCACCGTTGATGACAACGGCAGGCGTGCCCGAAATCGGCAGGCTTTTGAAATGCCTTTCCATTGACTGCGGATTTCTTCCCGACGCAAGGGTAAAATGTCCGCCGTTCGCAACGAACCTTTCGATTGCTTTCCTGTTTCTTTCGGGAAGTTTTCTGGCTTTGTTATTCAGCGTTCCGTCAATATCGGAAACTATCAGCCAATCGGAAAATGATCTTTTTGAATCCATGGACTATTTAATTCTCCTTATAAAATCGGTGAAATAATCGGGCAACGGAGCTTCGACACGGATAAATTCTCCGCTTTTGGGATGAACGAATCCGAGAAGTCCTGCATGCAGACACTGCCCTCCGAGGGAGGTCACGCCGTTTTTCGGACCGTAAACGGGATCGCCCGCAACGGGATGCCCGAGATATGCCATATGAACTCTTATCTGATGAGTCCTTCCCGTTTCAAGTCTGAGCTTCAGAAACGAGAAGTCCCTGTATTCTTCAAGAACGGTATAATGAGTAACCGCATGCTTTGAATTGTTTTCCGTAACGCACATCTTCTTGCGGTCATTCGGGCTTCTGCCGATGGGTGCATCAACAACGCCCTCCTGCTGTTTGAGGTGACCGTGAATAACGGCTCTGTATTCCCTCGCAAGAGAATGCTCCTTTATCTGAGCCGAAAGAGAAACATGCGCCGAATCGGTTTTTGCAACAAGAAGCAGACCGCTTGTGTCCTTATCGATTCTGTGAACAATGCCGGGACGGATGATTCCGTTAATTCCCGAAAGATTGCCCTGACAGTGATTCAGAAGCGCATTGACAAGAGTACCCGAATAGTTTCCGGGTGCAGGATGAACAACCATTCCTCTGGGCTTATTGACAACGAGAAGCTCGCTGTCCTCATACATAATGTCAAGCGGTATAGCCTCCGGCTCGAGAGAAAGCATTCTCGGCTCGGGAACGGTGAACTCAACAATATCCCCGTTCCTTGGCTTAAAGCTCTTGCTGACCGTTTTGCCCTTACACGAAACAAGCTCCTGAGAGAAAAGATTCTGCACAAATGAACGGGAATAATCCGCAAGAACAGCAGAAAGAAGCTTATCCGCCCTCTCGCCTTCCCATTCGCCGTCAACAGTCACCCGAACGGGCTCGTTATATTCGATTTCAGTTACGGTTTCAATCATTTTCGGTTGCCTTTTCAGATGCGTTTTTCAATTTTGTTTCACGGACAATCTCGAATATTTCATAGCCGATAAGCATAAATGCGCCGACGGTTATGCATATATCCGCAAAATTGAATACTGCAAATTTAATAAAAAGAGGTTCAATGAAATCAACGACATATCCGTTGAGCGCACGGTCGATAAGGTTACCCAGACCGCCTGCACAGACAAGCACAAGACTGACATTCACGAATTTTGAATCGAGCTTCTTCGTCAGCAGAACAAAAAGCACCGCAAGAAGAAGTCCGCCCGAAAGGATCAGAAGCATGAACTTGTTGTCGGAAAACGAGCTGAAAGCCGCACCCGTGTTTTCTGCATATCTGAGCTGAAAAAGCCCGAAAAGAAACTCTTTGGGGCCGTTCGGCTTCAGAATTGAAACGGCGGCATATTTCGTCAGTTGGTCAACAGCGGTCAGAACCACGATTGCCGCTATGGATATTGCCTGAAACATATTTACCTCTCAAAAATTAATCTTCGTCGGAGAAGAAGCTGTCAAAAAGAGATGTTATCTCGTCGTCTTCATCGCCGTCATCGGAAGTAATTTCGTCAAGATCGACCTTAAAGCCCGAAAAATCATCGTCATCATCTTCGTCATCGTCTTCGTCATCGGCTTCATCCTCTTCGTCGCCGACGATATCTTCAGCACCGTCATCATCAACGGCTACTTCATCAGCTTCGTCTGCCACGGATGCATTCTTTGCCTTTTCAGCTTCTGCAACAGCCTCGTCAAGAGTTGCAGCGATTGAATCGGGAGAAACAATATCGTCAAAGTTCAGATCTTCGATAATGCTGAAAATATCTTCATCTTCATCATTATCGGAAGCATTATCTTCGTCTGAATCAGTTTCATCCGAATCATCTTCGTCACCGTCTGTTTCATCGGCTTCGTCATCATAGTCGGGAACATCAAAAAATACTTCCTCGAGGTCTTCTGCATGAAGCTCTTCATCAGCGGCTGCAGCTTCTTCCTTGTCAACGGCATCGGCAGCAACCGAATTGTCGTCAGTCTTATTCTCTTCTGCGGCAACAACTGCCTGAGCAACAACGGCTTCAGCTTCAACCGAAACAACATCATCGTAGGCAACGGCTTCGTCTTCTTCGGAAGCGGCTGAACCGGCAACCGCAATCAGCTCAAGCTGACCCTTGCAAAGCTTCTCGACAGCAGCCTTGAACTCGGCGGTTTCAGCTTTTATCCTCTCAAGCTCGCATGAATAATACTCAAAGTCAGCCTTGCTGCTGCCGACGATATCTCTTCCCTGAGCCTCAGCCTTGAGAACGATCTCAGTCGCCTTCTGCTGAGCGGAAACGATCGCCTGCTCGGTTTCTCTCTGGGCTCTGTCGGTAAGAGAAGTTACGGCAACTCTCGCATTGTCAACGATCTCCTTTGCCTTTTCTCTTGCCTCGTTGATCATTTCGGTTGACTGTCTGTTAGCACCGTCAAGAACGACCTTCGCTTTGAGGTCGGCATCCTCGAGCTTTTCCTTTGCTTTCTCATCAGCCTCCCTGCTGATCGTTTCGGCAAGACGGCGGGCATCAAGAAGAGCAAGCTTGATTGCTTCCTCATCGTTACGGTAGCTTTCGATCTTATCGGCAAGGATGCTTATTTTTTTGATAAGCTCCTTGTTGTTCTGAAGAGCCGTTTCATAGGATTCGGCAACATTTTTCAGGAAGGAATCAACTTCGTCTGCGTTATATGCGCCCTTACTCACGGGAGTGAACATAGCGTTTAAAATCTGATCGGTTGTAAGCATATCCATTTTCCTCTCTCAACAAATTTTATTCGGTAACAGCTCCGCTGATCTCGTCAACGAGTTCACCCGAAACGGGAACATTATAGGGAGTGATAATATATGCTCTGCCGGCAACCTTTTTGAAGTCGCCGTGGTTTGCATAAGCAACGCCGTAAAGGAAATCTATGATTCTCTGAGAAACATCGTTGGGGCAGGTTTCGAGGTTGAGAATAACGATCCTCTTTTCGTTGAGAATATCCGCTACCTCGCCTACCTCTTCAAATCTGTCGATCTTCTGGAAAACAACATGGGGCTTGGGCTGGTTTGCCGCACCCTTTGAAGAATTGATATTTACAACATTGTTGGATGCCGCTGCCTTTTCGCTTCTTGCGTGAGAAGCCTGCGGAGCTGACTGAGCGGGAGCATAATCGAAATCGTCCGAATATTCGCTGCCCGACTCCTCGATATAATCGTCATCCGTTACGTTAATGAACTGCTTAAGCTTGTCTTTGAAACCCATAATAATTTCTTCCTCCTTAAATTATCTGTAAATTCTCGCACCGAAAATTGCAGAACCGATTCTGACAAGATTCGCACCCTCGAGAATTGCGCTTTCATAATCTCCTGACATTCCCATTGAGAGAACATTCATATTTATATTATCTATTTTTTTACCGCCGATGTCAATAAACATACGCCTCATATTTGAAAAAATAGCACGAATTTCGGCTTCTTTTTCGCAAATCGGAGCCACGCACATCAATCCGTTGACGGAAACGCCGTCAATTTCGGCAATTTCACAGGCTTTTTCAAAAAGCTCGTCAGACGAAAAACCGAACTTGCTGTCCTCATTTCCGACATTGACCTCGAGCAGAACTTTGGTCGTTATGCCCTGCTGAAGCGATCTTTTGCCGATCTCCTTTGCGATATCGACCGTATCGACCGACTGGATCGTATCTACCTTGCCGACAATTTTTTTGACCTTGTTGGACTGAAGATGTCCGATAAGATGAGCCCTGCAGTCCGTGAGATTCAGGTCGGGCTCCTTGAGAAGAAGCTCCTGCACCTTATTCTCGCCGATAAGACTGATTCCGCAGTCTATCGCCTTGTTGATGAACTTGGGCTCAACCGTCTTTGTAACTGCCATGAGGCTGATCTCTTCGGGCTTTCTTCCGCTCCTGATCGCCGCCTCGGCAATATCATTGCGTATAATTCTCAGGTTTTCCTCTATTGCACCGAAGCGCTCATCATCCGATAACCATACCATCGCTTAAATCCTTTCCCGAAATAATAACTTCGTCATATAATTCAAGGTGAGCATGGCTGAGCTTGACATCCTCATCGGGAGCAGCAACAACATATTTCTCATCGGAATAAATGATGTTGATGCTTCGGAAGTTGACTATGTTGGCTCTGCGGATATATACGCCTGCTCCTCCGTCCGAATCAAAACGAACGGCATCCCTGCTGACCTTCAGACCTGTATATTCATTGATAACGACCTTGCCGTCAATCTTTCTCAGAGAGGCAAGCTCATCATTCATCATGTTGCATCTGAAAACAACGAGCGTTTTGTTATCCTTGACTGCCTCGGTTGAATAAACGGTCGTTTTCACGGTTTTGTCATCAGACTTGCCGAGAACAAGCTTGACCGTTTTTCCCTTTGAAAAGCCCGTTGCCTTACCTGTATCGATCACGGTTGCAATATACCAGTTATAGCCGTTGATAACCTTGCCGATCGAATTTTCGGGAACATCTTTCTTTTCAGCCTTAAGAGCCTTTGAAAGCATATCGGTCGTCAGATTTTCAATATCTTCAGTCGTCAGAATATTTTCATAGCCGTCAGGAGAACCGACATAATAGCCCGATGACTCTGCTGTGATGACAGATGAAGCCGTTGCCGAGCTTTCAAGAGCATCAATTCTCGATGTGAGAGAAGCTATCTGCTCCGTGCAGTCAACCGTCTTTCCGAGCGAGATCTGCCTTCTCGACATCTTTTCGCAGAAAACGAGCTTGCTTTCTTCAAGAGCCGAAAAATCGTTGTCATATGCCGCATTGACAACATTCATATATTCGGCATCGATTTCGTTCATCAGCTTGTCCATGTCAATGTTTGCGAGTTTGAGCTGAGAGTTGATCGACTTATAGACCTCGAGCTTTGCTTTGAGCGACTCGGCTTCCATATAATTCTTAGCCGAGGATTCATTTGAAAAAACAGCGGCAATCGAGCTTCCTCTGCTGACTCTTTCGCCGTTTTCGGCAAGCTGAACGGTAACTCCCGAATTATCGGTCGTCAGAATCGTTTCGTCACGGATAACAAACATTTCGGCATCGACGGTTTCCATGACGGTCTGATTATATGCGGTCTGGGTCGAATACGCATGCGAAGCGAGTCCGTAGAGCTCCGCCGCAAAATAGACAACTATTATTACCGCCGCCGCAGCGGCAAGAACGTTTAGCAATCTGTCACGGGATTTCACGCTTTTCTCTTCCTTTCAATTATTTCAAGCGTTGCCGCAAGCATATCCTCGGGGCAACGGTAATCGTCAATATAAATAAAATTCATTCTTTCGTCACGCCTGAACCATGTAAGTTGGCGTTTTGCATATCTCCTCGTCTGCATTTTCAGATTTTCAATGCACTCCTCAAGGCTTTTTTTACCCTCAAAATACGGATTGAGCTCCTTATATCCGATTGCCTGCTTTGCGGTTCTGCCGAGAGGATTTTCAAAGAACATTCTCGCCTCTTCAACAAGACCGTTTTCCATCATGATATCGACACGCTTGTTGATCCGATCATAAAGATACTGTCTGTCCCTTGCATCAAGGCAGATCGGAACGGTTTCAAGATCCGAACCGCTGAGCCTTGAAAGCTCATTCTGCTCGGTTATGGTTTTGCCCGTCGTGCGGTAGATCTCAAGAGCACGGATAATTCTTCCGAGGTTGTTCGGATGAAGCCTTGAAGCGGCTTCGGGATCGATCGCCGCAAGCTCGGCAAGCAAGCTCCCGGCTCCGTCGGTTTCCGCTTTTTTCCGAAGCTGCTCACGGTATTCAAAATCCGTTTCCTCGGGCAGGAACTCGATATTGTCGACAAGCGACGAATAATAAAGCCCCGTACCGCCGACAAGAACAGCTTTTTTCCCTCTCGAATGAATATCCTCAATTATTTTCTTTGCCGACTCGCAATATTTTGCAACGCTGAAAATCTCGTCGGGTTCGGCAAAGCCGATGAGATGGTGAGGTATACCCTGCATCTCCTCTTCGGTCGGTTTAGCGGTCGCAATATCCATGCCCTTATAAATCTGCATGGAATCGCACGAAACCGCTTCGCCGCCGACAGCTTTACAGACCCCGACTGCAAGCGAGGTTTTGCCCGAAGCGGTCGGGCCGACTATTGCAATCAAAGGTATTTTAGACTCTGCCAAAATTCTTTTCCAACTCTCTTTTTGTCATTTCGATCAGAACAGGTCTGCCGTGGGGACAGTAACGGATATCGGGCATTGAAAGAAGCTGCTTCGCAAAGCGTTCCATTTCAAGGCGGGAGGTAAAATTGCCTGCCTTGATTGCACTTCTGCACGCAACGGAATGGAATATCCAGTCCAACTTTTCAAATGCGACATCCTGCTTCTTCTCGGCAAATCTGCCTGCGATCTCGCAGATAACATCTTCAACATCATCAGCAGAAAGCTCCATGGGACACTCTCTGACGATCACGCATCCGCCGCCGAAATCCTCGACATCAAAGCCCGACCCGTTGACGAGCTCAAGGTTTTCGAGCATCGCCGAATATTCCTCTTTTGAAAGAGTGACGGTCACGGGAATCAGAAGAAGCTGAGGAGTTCTTTCTCCGCTTTCCTTTTTCAGCTTTTCATAGATGATTCTCTCGTGGGCGGCATGCTTATCAATGAACACCATTTTGCCCTTATATTCGCAGATGATATATGTTTTGAAGGCTTCACCGATAAGAAGAAAATCTTCCTCGGAAAAGGCTTCGGTTTTCGTTTCGGTAACGCTGACGATCTCCACATCGGGAGCAGCCGTTTTCTCTTCGGGAACAGCGGTTATCTCCGCCACGGAAACGCTAACTTTATCCTCAGCGACAGCCTCTTTCTTTGAGGGTGAATTGAGAAGAATATCCTCGGTTGTTTCAACCCTTAAAACGGGTTTCGCATCGGGCGACGATGCTCTGACCGTCGGAGCGGCAGCAACGGGTTTAACCTCAAATGCAGGTTTTTTCGTTTCCGTCGGCGTTTCGGGCTGTTTCTTGGGAATGTGCTGCCAGAAATCAGACGAAGGCTTCTCACGCTGAGTCATGACAAGCTGATCCGCAGGCTTTTCGGGTGCCTTGTAAAAATCTTTTTTTATTTCCGTCACCTGCTTGGGGGTATCGCCCGAAGCAAGCGCATTCTTGCATGCATAATAAACTGCGTTGAATATCATCCTCTCGTCCGAGAATCTGACCTCGGTTTTCGCAGGATGAACATTGACATCAACAAGCGAGGGATCAAGAGAAATGTTAAGAACGCATGACGGGAATTTGCCGACCATGATCGAATTCTTATATGCCTCGCTGAGGGCTGCGCTTCCCGTTCCCGTTTTGATAAGGCGGTTATTGATAAAGAAAAACTGCATGTTGCGGTTCGGTCTTGATGCGGCAGGCTTTGAAACAAAGCCGCTGATTTTGACTCCGTTTGCTTCTGCCGAAGCGGGAATCAATGACCCCGCAAACTCCCTGCCGAAGACCTCACGGATGCATGTGAGCAGATCGCCTCTGCCGCTCGTTATAAGGACCTGCTTGCCCTCACGGATAAAGCGGACAGAAACCTCGGGATGGGAAAGAGCGATTCTGTCAACAACCGCCGCAACGGCGTTCGCTTCGGTGACATCTTTTTTGAGAAACTTCATTCTTGCGGGAGTTTTATAGAACAGATCTCTGACGATAATCGTCGTTCCCTTGGGACAGCCTGCATCGTCGCAGAGAATTTCTTCTCCGCTTTCAATGACATATCTCGTTCCGATCTCTTCATCGGGGGTTGCCGTCATAACCTCAACTCTCGCAACTGCGCTGATGCTCGCAAGAGCCTCGCCCCTGAAGCCGAGAGTCATGATGCTGTTGAGGTCATCTGCCTCGGCAATCTTGCTCGTTGCATGGCTGACAAAAGCGTTTCTGATATCCTCTCTCGAGATGCCGCAGCCGTTATCGGTTATTCTCATATAGGCGATGCCGCCGTTCTTGATCTCAACGGTGACGGTATCCGCACCTGCATCAATGGAATTCTCAAGAAGCTCCTTAATGACCGATGCGGGGCGCTCAACGACCTCGCCTGCCGCAATAAGCTCGGCAAGCTGTTTTGAAAGAACATTGATCTTCGGCATAAGGAACCCCCTTTTTTGAAATTCATAATTCGTAATGCGTAATGCGCAATTATATTAGAGCTGAGTGATTAATTATTAGCTTGTTTCGTTAAATCATAAAGAACGCTCATGGCTTCAATGGGAGTGAGCGTATTGACATCGATAGCTTTGAGTTTTTCGACGATATCGTTTGCATTTGAAGTGCCGAAGGAAAGCTGAGCGGAATCGTCCTCCTTCTGAACGGTAACGATCCTCTGAACGCCGTCGGTTTCAAGCTCTTTAAGAACAACCTTGGCTCTTTCGACAACGCTGTTCGGAACGCCTGCAAGCTTTGCAACCTCAATGCCGTAGCTTCCGTCGGCACAGCCCTGAACGATACGGCGAAGGAAGGTTATATCATCGCCTCTCTTCTTGACGGCGATGTTGTAATTTCTCACTCCGTCAACGCTCTCCTCAAGCTCCGTCAGCTCATGATAATGCGTTGCGAAAAGAGTTTTTGCGCCGAGCTTACGCTTGTCGGCGGCATATTCGAGAACGGCTCGGGCTATGCTCATGCCGTCAAAGGTCGAAGTTCCTCTGCCGATCTCGTCGAAAATTATAAGGCTCTTTGAAGTTGCGTTTTTAAGAATATCCGCAACCTCGTTCATTTCAACCATGAAGGTCGATGAACCCGAGGAAAGGTCATCGCTTGCACCGATTCGGGTGTAAATACCGTCAACCACGCAAAGCTCCGCCGCCGTTGCGGGAACAAAGCTGCCTGCCTGCGCCATAAGCGATATGAGTGCAACCTGACGCATATAGGTCGATTTACCTGCCATATTCGGGCCCGTGATAATAGCGCATCGGTTATCGGCGCAGTCGAGCCTTGTATCGTTTGGAACGAACGGCGAATCGAGCATTTTTTCAACAACGGGATGCCTGCCGTCGGTAATGTCAATCATCGTTCCCGCATTCATGACGGGACAGCAATAATTGTTTTCCGAAGCAACTCTTGCAAACGATGCAAGAACATCAACCGCCGCAACGCTCGATGCGGTTTTCTGGATTTCATAAAGATGCTCGGCTGTCTTTTTTCGGACAGAGTCGAATATTTCATATTCAAGACGGACAATTCTTTCCTGAGCTCCGAGAACCTTAGATTCGAGCTCTTTAAGCTCCTGAGTTATGTATCTCTCGCAGTTTGCAAGAGTCTGTTTTCTGATATAATCCTCGGGTACAAGCTCCTTATAGGAGTTAGAAACCTCGATATAGTAACCGAAAACCCGGTTATAGCCTATCTTCAGCTTTTTGATTCCCGTTTTCTCCTGCTCTCTGAGCTGGATGTCGGCAATATAGCCCTTGCCGTTATTGACGATATCTCTGAGAGAATCGAGTTCTTCGTTGAAGCCGTCACGGATCATTCCGCCCTCACGCACGGAAAACGGAGGCTCGTCGATAATTGCATTTTCGATCATCGAAGCAATATCTTCAAGCGGATTGATTCCCGAGCATAATTCTCCGAGGAGAGAGCTTTTGCAGGAGTCAAGTTGATTTTTAATAAGCGGCATGCGTTCAAGCGTTGCCGAAAGAGCTTTCAGCTCTCTTGCATTGGCGGTCGAATAAGCAATTCTTGTTATGAGCCTCTCCATATCCTGACAGCCCGTAAGCGCTTCGATGAGATCGCTTCTCAGACCCGGATTTTCATATAGTTCGGAAACTGCATTGTGACGCTTGGTTATACCTGCAATTCCGATGAGGGGCTGCTCGATCCACGAACGGAGCATACGCTTGCCCATGGAGGTTTTCGTCTTATCGAGAACCCAGAGAAGTGAGCCTCTCTTTTCTCGGTTACGCATCGTTTCGGTTATTTCAAGATTACGCATTGCCGAAACATCGAGGCGCATGAAGCTGCTGTCGCCGTAAAAATCAATGCTCTTTATGTTTTCAAGCTCGGTTTTCTGAACGCTTCTGAGATAATCCATAACTGCTCCGAGAACCGAAACGGCGGCAGGAGCGTTATCAAGGGACAGATCAGAGAGCGAGGTAACTCCGAAATGCTTCATGAGCATTGCGGAAGCTTTTGAAAGGTCAAAGCATTCCTCATCGAGAAGGTCGCAGGAGCAATGGAGTCTGGAGCGGATGAAATCCGTCACCTGCTCAAGCTTCACAACATCGGGGCTGATTATCAGCTCACTCGGCATAAATCTTCCGAGCTCGTTGACGATTCTTCTCTGAGCGTTTTTGCTTTCAAAGCAGGTCACATGGACACTGCCCGTGGAAATATCGGCAAAGCAAAGACCGATCGAGTCCTTTGAAGCGAAAATACCTGCAAGGAAATTGTTCCTGCTCTCGTCAAGCATCGTGCTTTCGATAACCGTTCCGGGAGTCAGAACTCTCGTGACATCTCTTTTCACGAGTCCCTTCGCCGTTGCAGGGTCCTCAAGCTGCTCGCAGATTGCCACCTTATAGCCCTTGGCTACAAGACGGGCAATATAGGAATCTGCGCTGTGGAACGGAACGCCGCACATCGGTGCTCTCTCCTCCTGACCGCAGTCCCTGCCCGTAAGCACAAGCTCAAGCTCTGCGGAAACAAGCTTTGCATCGTCAAAGAACATCTCATAAAAATCACCCAGACGGAACATCAGTATCGTATCAGGGTAATTCTTTTTTATCTCAAAATATTGCTTCATCATCGGGGTAAGCTCTGCCATTTAAGTCTACCGTACCTTTCAAAAGATCCCGCATGGGAGCAGAAAAGAATCGGTCAGACCGAATCTTTTCCGCATTTTAAATTTCAATTATCAGTGGCAACCGCTGCAGGATGAGCATTCGCCGCCGCAGTCATGCTGCTGAGCAGGCTCACATGTTGCGGGATCCTGTCCCTGAAGGCAGAGAGCAAAGATGCCGTTGATATAGTTCATGAGCTGATCGATCTCATTTCTTGCTGCTTCAAAAGCCTGCATGTTGGGGTTAGCCATGATCTTTGTGTAGATCTCGCCGAACTCTTTATCGTAAGCTTCGAGCTTCTGCTCATTCTTATCTTCCTTGGAAGCTTCGTGCTGGAAGGACATCTGAACAAGCTGAATTCTTGCGATAAGCTCGTTGAGCTCCTTATCCTCTTCGTTTGCCTTCTGAGCTTCCATGAGTTTCAGATAGCGCTCGTCCTGCTGAAGGAGTGCGCCGAGTTCTCTTGCTTTTGCAATTACGTCCATTTTTGTTTCTCCTAACTGAAAAATATTTTGATAAATTACGGGTACCGTAAAATATTAACTGAATTGATGAAAATTATTCGCAGAGCTCGCCTCTGAGAATCCATGTCAGAGATTCGGTGACTCTGACATTCCTGAATGAGCCGATAACGGAGTTGTCGGCAGGGAATTCAATGATGATATTCCCCTCTGTTCTGCCCTCGATAAGACCGCCCTTGCTCACGCTTTCACACAGAACACGGTAGGTTTTACCGACCATGGATGCCGTTCTCTTTGCGGCAACCTTTTCCTGAGCATCAAGAAGCTCTCTGAACCATTTTCCCTTTTCCTCCCTCGAAACGGGATCGGGCATTTTCGCCGCCTTCGTTCCCTCTCTCGGTGAAAAGATGAAAGTGAACATCGAAGTGAAATTCGCTCTTTCGACAAGAGTCACGGTTTCACAGAACTCGTCATATGTTTCGCCGGGGAAGCCGACGATGACATCGCTCGTCACTGAAAGCTCGGGCATGAGCGAATATGCATATTCGAGCAGTCCGAGATATTTTTCTCTCGTATACCGTCTGTTCATCGCATCGAGGACCCTGTTGCTTCCGCTCTGGAAGGGCAGATGCAGATGCTTCGCAACCTTTTCGCACGAAGCCATGGTTTCAATAAGCTCGTGAGTGCAGTCCTTAGGATGAGAAGTCATGAAGCGGATTATGAAATCGCCCTCGATTGCGTTAAGCTCACGAAGAAGCTGAGAAAAATTGCAGCCGTAATCGGGGTATTTGCCGTAGGAATTGACATTCTGCCCGAGAAGCGTTATTTCTTTGTAGCCCTTTGCGACAAGCTCCTTCGCCTCCGCAATTATAAGCTCGGGATCACGGCTTCTCTCCCTGCCTCTGACATAGGGAACGATGCAGTAGGTGCAGAAATTGTTGCAGCCGTACATAACGGGAATCCACGCCTTGAAATCGCTGTCACGGTGAAGCGGCATATCCTCAACGATAACACCGTCTTCATCGGGAAGCTCATATATTCTCTTGCCTGCACTCAGGCTCTTATAGAGAAATTCGGGGAGTCTGTGAATAACATGCGTTCCGAAAACGATATCGACAAAAGGATAGCTCTTTCTGATTTTTTCGGCTACCCTCTCCTGCTGCATCATACAGCCGCAGAGAAGGATTTTCATTTCTTTCTTTTCGGTCTTGATGCTTTTCAATGCGCCGACATTTCCGAAGACCCTGTCCTCGGCATGCTCACGGATCGCACATGTATTATAAAGCACAAGGTCGGCTTCTTCGAGAACATCCGTCATCTCATAGCCCATCTGCTCAAGCATGCCCTTGAGCCTCTCACCGTCGGCAACATTACCCTGACAGCCGTAGGTATGAACGAAAGCCTTTGCACCCTCTCCGTATTTCTGTCTGACAAGGCTTGCGGCAAGAGCAGAAAACTCCCTTTGCTTCTGAAGCTCTTCGGCAGAAACGCTGATTTTCATTTTATCAGAATTAACAGACAAAGCCGTATTCCTCCATTATGGGTATAATAATTATATATTATATAATAAAGCGCCGCATTATTCAAGAGCAAAATGAATAATGTGACGCTTTTTTTGTAAACTTTTTATGACGTTTTGTTTATTCTTCGTCAAACAAAGATTCGGCAAGAGCAAACATATCGCTCTGACGCTTATCGGTTTCATATCCGCTGGCAATATATCCGTCGGCACCGTCGGAAATGATGATGCTTCCCTCTTTGAATTCACCTTTTATCTTTGAAACCTCAACGCTGAAAACATTGCCGAAATCATCGATGCATACGGCAAAGCCGTTGACTATTCTGTCAATGCTGAGAAACATTTATCTCACCTCGCTGTTCTTATATGAAACGGACAGTTTTTCTCCGTCTGCCGAAATAACGACATCGCCGCAGATATCCGTTCTGTAGATCTCATCAGTCTGCTTTTTCAGTCTTTTGACCGCATTGTCGTGCGGATGACCGTAATCGTTATCTTCTCCGCAGGAGATAACGCAGATCTCAGGCGTGACGGCTTCAAGGAATTTGTTGCTTGAAGATGTTCCCGAGCCGTGATGACCGACCTTGAGGACATCGCAGTCAAGATCTGCACCGTTGTTGAGGATCTCAAGCTCCTCCTCGGTTTCCGCATCGCCCGTAAAAAGAAATGAGTTTTTGCCGTAGTCAAGACGGATGACCGCCGTCATGTTGTTGATATCCTCGGCATCGTTCGTCACGGGACCGAGGATTTCAAATTTTGCACCGCCGAGATCATAGGTCGCACCGACCTTAGCCTCAATAACCTTTGCGCCTGAATTCTTAACGGCGTTCAGGAATTCTCTGTAAGTGCTGTTGGTCGGAGTCTGAGCCTTTGTCAGACGGGGCATAATGATATTCTCCGCTTCAAATTCCTCAAGCACCTCGGAAAGTCCGCCGATATGGTCGGAATGCTGATGCGAAGCAACAACATAGTCAAGCTTTTTGATGCCGAGGGCATGAAGATAATTGAGAACCTCTGTTTCGTGACCGTTTTCGCCCGCATCGATGAGCATATATTTTCCGCCGCATTCAACGAGCTCGCAGTCACCCTGACCGACATCGATGAAATGCACTTTGCAATCCTGCACGGAAGAGCCCGAAACGGGAGTTGCGGCGGGCTGTTCGGGTTCAAATATTCCGAGCCTGTCACCTGCAAAAATGACGACCGCCGCAATAATCACAAGCACTACGGCATAGATTATTTTTCCTTTTTTCGTCTTGATGTTTTTTCCGCCCTCATTAACGGCGGCGGCTATTTCTCTTGCCTGATCCTTTTTCAAGCCTCTTTCCTCCGTTCTTCACATTTCTGCTGCCTCCCGCACCGCTACCAGACGGTCTGACAAGGCATTTATCGGAATTGCCTATCAGGTCGCTTCTGCCCGCTCTTCTCAGAGCTTCGATAACAAGCTCCTTCTTCCTCGGATCAAAATACTGAAGAAGAGCCCTCTGCAGAGCCTTTTCATGCGGATCCTTTGCAACATAGACCTCTTTCATCGTATAGGGATCGAGCCCCGTATAGAACATGCAGGTCGATACCGTACCGGGTGTAGGATAGAAATCCTGAACCTGCTCGGGTCGGATACCGATTTTTTTCAGGAACAAAGCAAGCTCAACCGCATCCTTCAGAGTGCTTCCCGGATGCGACGACATGAGGTACGGAACAAGATACTGCTCCTTACCCTCTTTCTTGCTGAAGCTGAAATATTTTTTTGAAAATTCCACATACGCTTCGATATGCGGCTTGCCCATCTTATCAAGCACAGCCGCCGAACAATGCTCGGGAGCAACCTTGAGCTGACCGCTGACATGATGAGCAACAAGCTCTCTGAAAAAGCTGTCGTCTTTGTCTGCGAGCATATAGTCATAGCGTATGCCCGAGCGGACAAACACTTTTTTCACTTTCGGAAGCGAACGCACCGTTCGGAGAATATCAAGATATTCCGAATGGTCGGGCTTCAGATTCGGACACGGCTCGGGAGCAAGACATTTCTTTCCCTTGCACAGTCCTCTCTTCTCCTGACCGTCGCATGCAGGACGGCGGAAATTGGCGGTCGGTCCGCCGATATCATGGATATACCCCTTGAAATCGGGAAGCTGAGTGAGAAGCTTTGCTTCTTCAACAACCGATTCCTTGCTTCTCGTTGTTATGTATCTTCCCTGATGGAATGCAAGCGAGCAGAAATTGCACGCGCCGAAGCATCCTCTGTTATGAGAAATCGAAAAGCGCACCTCTTCGATGCCGGGTATTCCTCCGTCCTTTTCATACATCGGATGATAAGTTCTTATATAGGGCAGAGCATAAACCGCATCGAGTTCCTCCTGAGAAAGCGGAAGAGCGGGTGGATTCTGAACAAGCATTCTGCCGCCGTGGCGCTGTTTTATCGCCTTGCCTCTGAAAAAGTCCTGCTCGTCCTGCTGAATGTGGCAGGAAACGGCATATTCTTTCTTTGAGTTGCATACATTCTCGAACGACGGACATTCCGCTCCGATATAAGGAGTTTCACGCACATCAACGCTGTAGCATGTTCCCCTGACATCACGGATTTCCGAAACGGGAACACCCTCGTCAAGCAGCCTTGCTATCTCGACCATCGAGCGTTCACCCATGCCGAACGAAAGCAGATCTGCCTGAGCATCAAAAAGTATCGAACGGCGGATTCTGTCATCCCAATAATCATAATGCGCAAAGCGGCGCAGAGATGCCTCAAGACCGCCGATAACGATGGGAATATCGCCGTAGATCTCCCTTATTTTATTGCAGTAAACAATAACTGCTCTGTCAGGTCTGAAGCCTGCTTTTCCGCCCGGACTGTAGGCATCGTCGCTTCTTTTTTTCTTTGCGGCGGTATAATGAGCAACCATGGAATCGATATTGCCGCTGCTGACAAGAAAGCCGAGCCGAGGTCTGCCGAAGCGTTTGAAATCCTTGTCGGAACGCCAGTCGGGCTGAGCAAGAAAAGCAACTTTAAAGCCTGCATTTTCAAGAACTCTCGTTATAATCGATGCGCCGAAGGAAGGATGGTCAACATAAGCATCGCCGCTGACATAGACAAAATCGGCGCAGTCCCATCCTCTTTCGGTCATTTCTTCTTTTGTAACAGGCAGAAATCCGTTCATATTTTTCCTCACAAACAAAAGGCGGTCAATATCAATCAACCGCCTGAAAATTTAAAATTCATCCGATCCTGCGTAGTCGTCGTCATCGTCGAAAACATCGTCGATATTCGGCGCCGCACCGTCGGCAAGAGCCTGCATTTCATACCACTGCTGCTTTGAAATCAGAACCGCTCTCGGCTTTGCTCCCTCGGAGGGACCGACAATGCCCTTTTCTTCAAGCTGATCCATAACTCTCGAGGCTCTCGCATAGCCGAGCTTTAGCTTTTTCTGAAGCATGGTCGTTGAAGCGCCGCCCGCATTGACAACAACCTCGATGGCATCGTTGAGAGCAGGATCCCAATCGCTGTCATCATCGTCGTCAGTGGCCTTCTTCTTGGCATTTTCAGCCTCTGCCGCCTTGTTTTCGATTTCCTTGATCGTTTCTTCATTATAAGTCGTTGACGACTGCGATTTGATGAACGAAACAACCTTGTCAACCTCGGAATCGGAGATAAAGCAGCCCTGAACACGGGTTGATTTCGATGAGCCTATCGGGCAGAAAAGCATGTCGCCGTTGCCGAGAAGCTTTTCCGCGCCCATCTGATCGATAATGATTCTCGAGTCCGTGGGCGATGAAACGGAAAGCGCAATTCGGCTGGGAATATTCGCTTTGATAAGACCTGTGATAACATCAACGGAAGGTCTTTGAGTTGCGATAACAAGATGAATGCCTGCCGCTCTTGCCTTCTGGGCAAGACGGATGATGGAATCCTCAACCTCTTTGGGAGAAACCATCATGAGGTCGGCAAGCTCATCGATAAAAATAACGATCTGAGGCATCTTTTTGAACTCGGGCTTTGAGTCGCAAAGAAGGTTGAAGCCCTTGATATCCCTTGTTCCGCTCTCGGCAAACATGGCATATCTGCGATCCATTTCACCGACCGCCCAGCTCAGAGCACCTGCCGCCTTTCTCGGGTTGGAAACAACGGGAACCTCAAGATGTGCAATTCCGTTATAGTTAGTGAATTCAACCATCTTGGGGTCAATCATGATGAGTCTGACCTCATCGGGAGAAGCGTTATAAAGAATGCTGACGATCATCGCATTGAGGCATACGGATTTACCTGAGCCCGTGGTACCCGCAACGAGAAGATGGGGCATCTTCGCAAGGTCGGCGCAGATAATCTTACCCGTAATATCTTTTCCGAGAGCAACATTGAGCTTGCTCTCAGCATCTCTGAACTGAGGTGTATCAATGGTTTCACGCATTGTGACCATCGACTTTGCGCTGTTGGGAACTTCGATGCCGATTGCCGATTTTCCGGGAATCGGAGCTTCGATACGAACGCTCGTTGCGGCAAGGCGCAGAGCGATATCGTCGGAAAGGTTTGTGATCTTGTTTATTCTGACACCCGCATCGGGAACAAGCTCGTATCTTGTAACCGAAGGGCCTCTTGTGATATTGACGACCTCAGCTTTGATTTTAAAGCTTTCAAGAGTCGAAATGAGCTTTCTTGCGCCGAGCTGAGTTTCCGCATCGTTCTCGGCAACACCCGACTTCTCAACATATCTCAGGCAGTCGATCGGGGGAAAAATATATTCAGGCTCCTTCTTCTCTTCTTCATCAGGAAATTCTCTGCCGTCATCATCCCCGTCAAGAGGATCTCCGTCGGGCTTCTGAGGAGCCTTTGTGCGGCGTTTCTTTTCTTTTACAGCCTCTTCAACAGTATCCTCAACAACATTCGTTTCAGTCGCATCGGGAAGCTTGATGACGGGAATCTCGGGATCATATTCCTTGTTGTCCTCAGGAGTAAAGGTTATGACAACATCGTCTGCGGGTTTTTCATCCGTATTTGTGAATGTGGATTCGTCGGTGACAAACTTATCGCCGAACTCCTCATCGTCGTCAACCGAAACCGTCGGCTTTGCGGGAGGCGAAAATTTCTTCTTCTCCTGCTCCCTCGCTTCTCTTTCAGCTGCAAGGCGTTCACGCTTCTGAGCGTTCTGCTCAAGCTTTTCGCTCGTTATCTCGCCAACCTTTTTAACAGGTTTCTTGACGGCTGAAATAACAGCTTCTATCGATATTCCCGTAATAAGAAGGAATGTGAGAATGACAAGAACGATAACCGTCAGCATGGCGGGTGTTTTGCCGAAAAGTCTGGCAATAAGACCTCCGATAACCGCTCCGAGAACACCTCCGCTTTTAAGAGTCGGAGCTGCCGCCCAGACATCGGATATCTGCTGAGAGAGAACGGTGCCTATAAAATATTCCTTAGTTCCGAATCCGATATGTACGGCGGCGCTGACAAGGGCAAGAATAATGCCGATGCCGATAATGTTAGCCGCAGTTCCCTTTCGTGGAGTTTCTTTTGAATAAGCAAACGCCGCATAGATCATATAGATCGGTACGAGGAAGGTCACAAAGCCGAAAATGCCGTAAAGGCTGTTGTGCATGAACTGCCATACGCTCTGTCCTTCGATAAGTGCGATGAACAGCATGATAACCGCAACCGCCATTACAATTATGGAGTTACGCTGCTTCACCGCCAAGGGAGATGCCTCCCTGACATTATCCTTTACCGTCTGATTTTTTGCCGCCTTTTTTTTCTTTGCGGGCGGCGTTTTCTTTTTGCTTGTGCCTGCCATTGATTTCTTCATCCTTTCGGAGCCGAGCATCCGTTTTATTATTATTTTTCTTGTTATTTTCAATCATTTCATATAAGCATTCAAGCGCATCCGACAGACTTCCGATCGAATCTATCAGACCCTCCTCGACAGCCTTGCTCCCCTCAAGAACCGTTCCGACATCGAGAACGAGCTCGCCCGTTGCAAGCATAAGCTCTCTGAACCGATCGGGAGAAATACGGGAATTATCCGAAACGAAGCGGACTATCCTCTCCTGCATCTGTTCAAAATATGACAGAGTCTGAGGAACGCCGAGAACAAGACCGTTCATTCTGACGGGATGCACCGTCATCGTTGCCGACGGGGTAATGAACGATCTGTCTGCCGAAACGGCAAGCGGAACGCCGATCGAATGACCTCCGCCGAGAACGAGAGATACAGTCGGAGTTTTCATTCCGCTGATAAGCTCGGCGATCGCAAGACCGGCTTCGATATCGCCACCGACGGTGTTCAGAATGAGAATCAGACCGTCGATCCCGTCGCTTTCCTCAATCGCAACAAGCTGAGGAATGACATGCTCATATTTTGTGGTTTTGTTCTGTGCAGGGAGAATATAATGCCCTTCAACCTGACCGATGACCGTCAGACAATGGATCACATTATCGCCCTTGCGCACGGTTATTGATCCCGTTTCAATGATGTTGCTTATCGCCTCGCTGACGCCGCAGTCGGAATTTCCCGAGCTGAAATCATTCGGCTGAAACGCAGGCGACGAAATATAAAAATTATCTTTTCTGCCGTTTTGGTTATTGCTCACGAATATCTTACCTCTCTTAACATTTCATAAGGTTATTATTCGCAAAAAGAGCAAAAATAGACATACTCCGGCATTATTAAATCATTATATCATCGCTATCAGAAATTTGCAACTGAAAAACGCAACATTTTGTATAAGAAAGTAAAAATTTTTCAACGATTTGTGTTAGCGGTTGATACCGCTCAATTCTTATGCTATAATTATTCCGAGGTGAAAACAATGACGGTAAATGAGCTGAACGCAATAATCAGTTCAAGCAAAAAAGCAGTGTTTTTCGGAGGCGCAGGTGTATCGACAGAAAGCGGTATTCCCGATTTCAGGTCACCCGACGGCATATATATGAGCAAGCAGAAATACCCACCCGAAACTATGCTCAGCCACACATTTTTCATGGAGCACACTGAGGATTTCTGGGATTTTTACAGAAACATGCTCTACTGCCCCGATGTCAAACCGAACGCAGCTCATTTTAAGCTTGCCGAGCTTGAAAAAGCAGGAAAGCTCACGGCTGTTGTTACTCAGAATATCGACGGTCTGCATTCTGCTGCAGGCAGCAAAAACGTTTATGAGCTTCACGGCTCAGCTTTGCGAAACTACTGCATGAAATGCGGAAAATTTTATACCGCCGACGAAGTTATGAGCGTAAACGGCATACCCGAATGCTCTTGCGGCGGAATCATAAAGCCTGATGTCGTGCTTTACGAAGAAGCTCTTGACGATGACATAGTTTCAGGTGCTCTCAATGCAATTTCAAACGCAGATACTCTCATTGTTGCAGGCACATCGCTGACGGTTTATCCTGCCGCAGGCTTCATAAGATATTTCGGCGGCGAGAACTTGATCCTTATCAACCGTGACAAAACGGCAATGGATTCTGCATTCAGTCACATCATTCACGGCAAGGTCGGAGAAATCATGGAGAAAATTAAATTATGATAAGATTAATTGAATTTGATGAATTGAATAAACTGCTTGAATTATACCTTCATTTACACGAAAAAGAAATTCCCGAAAACTCCGAGAATTTAATTAACACATGGAAAAATATCTGTAACGACCCTAACCATCATATAATTATTTGCGAAGAAAACAAAAAGATCGTTTCCTCATGTGTATGTGTTATTATTCCCAATCTTACACACAGCCTAAGACCGTACGCACTCATTGAAAACGTTGTTACTCACAAGGACTTTCGCAACAAAGGCTATGCAACAGCCTGTCTTGATTTTGCCAAAGAAATTGCGTTAAAAAATAATTGCTACAAAATGATGCTGTTAACCGGTTCAAAAAATGAAGATACATTAAATTTCTACAGTAAAGCAGGATACAATTGCAACGATAAAACAGCATTTATACAATGGTTATAATTTTGCGGGCGATTCGTGAATCGCCCCTACAAAATGAAAAATCCGCCGAGGTCAGACTGTCCTCGGCGGTATTTTTTTGAATTTCAGAAGAGTCCGCTGATCTTGCCGTTTTCGTCAACATCGATTCTCTCTGCGGCAGGAACCTTGGGCAGACCGGGCATGGTCATGATGTCGCCCGTGAGAACAACGATGAAGCCCGCACCTGCGGAAATCTTGACATTCTTGACGGTAACGGTGAAGTTATCGGGTGCGCCGAGCTTCGTTGCATCGTCCGAGAAGCTGTACTGAGTTTTTGCAACGCAGACGGGAAGATTGGCATAGCCGTTTGCGGTAAGAGTATCTATCTGCTTCTTTGCGGCAGGAAGAACGTTGATGCCGTCGCCGCCGTAAACCTTCTTGACAATGGCTTCGATCTTATCTTCGATCGTGCCGTCAAGCTCATATGAGAATGTGAAATCGTTGGGCTGTTCGCAAAGAGAAACGATCTCCTTTGCAAGCTCTTCGCCGCCCTTGCCGCCTTCCGCCCAGACGGTCGAAAGAACAACATTTACGCCGAGCTCCTTGCACTTTTTGATAATGAGGTCAACCTCTGCATCGGTATCAGTCGGGAAACGGTTAACGGCTACAACCGAGGGAAGCTTATAAACATTTTTAATATTTGAAACATGGCGGAGAAGATTGGGAATACCCTTCTCGAGAGCCTCAAGATTCTCTGCTCCGAGCTCGGTCTTGGCAAGACCGCCGTGCATTTTGAGAGCTCTGATCGTTGCAACGATAACAACGGCATCGGGCTTGAGTCCCGCATAGCGGCACTTGATATCGAGGAACTTTTCAGCGCCGAGGTCAGCACCGAAGCCTGCTTCCGTAACGGCATAATCGCCGAGCTTCATTGCAAGCCTGGTCGCCATAACAGAGTTACAGCCGTGAGCAATATTTGCAAAAGGACCGCCGTGAACGAGAGCGGGTGTGCCTTCGAGAGTCTGAACGAGATTGGGCTTGAGAGCATCCTTGAGAAGAGCCGTCATCGCACCCTCAGCCTTGAGCTGACCTGCGGTTACGGGCTTTTCATCATAGGTATAGCCGACAATGATTCTCGAAAGTCTTTCCTTGAGGTCGGTAATCGAGGTTGCAAGGCAGAGAACAGCCATGATTTCGGATGCAACGGTGATATCGTAGCCGTCTTCTCTGGGAACGCCGTTGACTCTTCCGCCAAGACCGTCGGTAACGAAGCGGAGCTGTCTGTCGTTCATATCAACGCAGCGTTTCCATGTGATCCTTCTGGGATCGATATTGAGAGAATTGCCCTGATAAATATGGTTATCAAGCATAGCAGCAAGAAGGTTGTTTGCAGCTCCGATCGCATGGAAGTCGCCCGTGAAATGAAGGTTGATATCCTCCATGGGGACAACCTGAGCATAGCCGCCGCCCGCAGCGCCGCCCTTGACACCGAAAACGGGGCCGAGAGAGGGCTCACGAAGAGCAACCATAACATTCTTGCCGATCCTCTTCAGACCGTCGGCAAGACCGATCGTTGTTGTTGTTTTACCCTCGCCTGCAGGCGTGGGAGTGATTGCGGTGACAAGGATGAGCTTGCCGTCCTTTTTGTCGCTGTCTTTGAGAAGAGAAAGGTCAACCTTTGCTTTGTAGTTTCCGTACTGTTCAAGATACTTGCCGTCAATCCCTGCGGTTTCCGCAATTTCGGCAATGGGTTTCATCTGAACGGACTGAGCAATTTCAATATCAGTCATCATAATTTCCGGCTCCTTTTCGTTTCATAATTATTCTGCACCGCAACCGTTTCCGAAAAACAGAAAAGGGCAGTCCTGCCGCTTAAAACAGAACTGCCCAGACGGTCGGCATAAAATCAGATTTCTTGCTCCTTCGCAGTTCTCTGCTTGATCCGTCAGTCACAAAAAATCTTTATTATTTACGGAAAAATATTATCACATCGTGCGGGTTTTGTCAAGACAGCAGACTGCGTTTACGAGTTTTCGTCATACTTAACAAACTGCTGATTTATTAAGCATTGAATTTTTTCGCATAAAATTTTGAAAAGTCGGACAAAAATTTGTATTTTAGTGTTGTTTTAAACAATCAAATGTGGTATACTTTTTTATCGGAAATTATAATAAAACGGAGGTTTTATTCATGAATTATGATGTTGCCGTTATCGGCGCAGGCGTCATCGGTTCTCTGATCGCCCGAGAGCTCAGCCGCTATGACATCAGCGTTGCCCTCGTCGAAAAGTGCAACGATATGGCTATGGCTACCTCGAAGGCAAACAGCGCAATCGTTCACGCAGGCTTCGATGCAAAGCCCGGCTCGATGAAGGCGAAAATGAACGTTAAAGGCACGGAGCTCATGCCCGCTCTCTGCAGGGAGCTCAGCGTTCCCTTCAAGCCTGTCGGCTCGCTCGTTGTTGCTTTTTCCGACGATGAAATGAACACCCTCAGAGAGCTTCTCGAAAGAGGAATCGGAAACGGCGTTCCCGGTCTTGAAATCTACGATCAGGCAAAACTCCGTGAAGCAGAGCCCTTCATCAGCGAAGATGCAAAGGGAGCTCTCTGGGCACCCAGCGCAGGTATTGTCTGCCCCTATGAATTAACAATTGCCGCTGTTGAAAACGCAGTTGTCAACGGCACGGAATTTATCCGCAATTTTGAAGTTAAAAAGATTGATTTCACCGACGGAATATTCACTCTTTCAAACGGCGAAAACGAAATCAAATCAAAATATGTTGTCAATGCCGCAGGCGTTTTCTGCGACGAGATCGCCGCTCTCATCGGCGACGATTCGATACATACGATTCCGAGAAAGGGCGAATATATGCTTTGCGACAAGTCGGTCGGACATCTTGCAAACCATACTATTTTCCAGTGTCCTTCAAAGATGGGCAAGGGAATTCTCGTAACTCCCACGGTTGACGGCAATCTGCTTATCGGACCGAGTGCTCTCGACATTGAGGATAAGACCGATGTCACAACAACGGCGGGAACTCTTGCCGATGTTCTCACCGCCGCCAAGAGATCCGTTCCCTGCCTGACAACGAGAGAGGTCATAACCTCGTTTGCAGGACTCAGAGCTCACTGCACGAGAGATGATTTCATCATCGAGCCGAGCGAAAAGAACGCTCAGTTCATCAATGTTGCAGGCATCGAATCTCCCGGTCTTTCATCTGCCCCCGCAATCGGTCTTTATGTCAAGGATATGCTTATTGAAAAAATCGGTGCGGCTGAAAAGGCTGATTTCAAGGCCGAAAGAGAAGAACCCGTTCGCTTCAGACATATGAGCAACGAAGAGCGCAAGGCTCTCATTGAAAAGAATCCCGCATACGGAAGGATCATCTGCCGATGCGAAACGATAACCGAGGGCGAAATCCTCGATGCGATCCACGCCCCCGCAGGTGCAAGAGATGTTGACGGCGTAAAGCGCAGAACAAGAGCAGGCATGGGAAGATGCCAGGGCGGCTTCTGCGGTTCAAAGGTCGTTGAGCTTCTCGCAAGAGAGCTCGGCGTTGAGATCAACGAAATTACCAAGTGCGGCGGAAATTCAAAAATACTCTACGAGAGAACAAAGTGAGGCGGAGATTATGCTTAATTGTGATATAGTTGTTATCGGCGGCGGTCCCGCAGGCATGGCTGCTGCTCTCAAGGCTAAGGAATGCGGCGTTGACAGCATTCTCATTCTCGAAAGAGCCGAAACTCTCGGCGGTATTCTTGAACAGTGCATACACACCGGCTTCGGTCTGCACTATTTCGGCGAAGAGCTTTCGGGTCCCGAATATGCCGACAGATTCATCGAACTCGTTAATGAAAAAGAGATCGAATATAAGACAGACACTATGGCTCTTGAAATTACGGACAGCAATGTGGTTTATGCCGTAAACAAAACCGACGGTCTTCTTGAAATTCAGGCAAAGGCTGTTATTCTCGCCATGGGCTGCCGTGAAAGACCCAGAGGAGCTCTCAACATCGCAGGCTCAAGAGCTTCGGGTGTTATGAGTGCGGGCACGGCTCAGAAATATGTCAACATCGACGGTTACATGCCGGGCAAGAAGGTCGTTATTCTCGGCTCGGGTGACATCGGACTTATCATGGCTCGCCGTATGACTCTCGAAGGCGCAGAGGTCAAGGTAGTCTGCGAGCTCATGCCCTATTCGAGCGGTCTGACAAGAAACATCGTTCAGTGTCTTGATGACTTCAACATTCCCCTTCGCCTGAGCTGCACGGTTATCGGCATTCACGGCAAGGACAGAGTTGAAGGCGTCACGATCGCAAATGTTGACGAAAACCGCAGACCCATTCCCGGCACCGAAGAATATATAGAATGCGATACTCTCCTTCTTTCAGTCGGTCTGATTCCCGAAAACGAGCTGACAAGAGCAGTCGGCATCGAGCTTGACCCCGTGACAAGCGGTGCGGTTGTTGACGAAAACAGAGAAACCTCTCACAAGGGTGTTTTCGCATGCGGCAACGTTCTTCATGTTCACGACCTTGTTGACTATGTTACTCTCGAAAGCCAGACCGCAGGCGAAGGAGCCGCAAGATATGTTCTCGGCAAAGCCGAAGAACCCGAATATGTATCGACCAAGGGCGTCAGCGGTGTCCGTTACATCGTTCCCCAGAAGGTCAACATTAAAAATGAAGGCGATGTCAAGCTCTATTTCAGAGTCGGTCAGGTATATAAAAACGCAAAAACCGTTGTTAAATATAACGGTGAAGAAATCATCAGCAAAAAGAGACCCCGTCTTGCACCCGGCGAAATGGAAAGCGTTATCATCAAAAACGATATGCTTAAAAAGTTTGCTCAGGGCGGCGTGATTGAAATTTCGGTAGAGGAGTGATTGAAATGCAGAAGAACATTATTTGCGTAGCTTGCCCCATGGGCTGCGGCGTTACCGTTGAACTCGACGATAACGGCAGCATTGTTTCCGTTACAGGCAACACCTGCAAAAGAGGCGATGCATATGCCAGAACCGAAGTCACCAATCCCGTAAGAAGCCTTGCAACAACCGTCAAGGTTGAAGGCGGAATTTTCAATGTTGTTCCCTGCAAGTCCGCAGGAGCTCTTCCCAAAGACAAAATTTTTGCCTGCATGGAAGTTATCAACAGCGTTTCCGTCAAGGCTCCCGTTAAGCTTGGCGATGTTCTCGTTTCCGATATTCTCGGCACAGGCATCGACATCGTTGCAACCAATCATTGTCCCGTTAAATAATTTCATCGGCGGAGCCAATGGCTCCGCCTTTTTTACGGCAAAATTTCAGAAAAAATTTTTAAAATCTTCCTTTTTGGGGCTTTTATTATTGAAAATAATATGCTATAATATACCGAATATAATCAGGTTAATGCGGTCTGTTTTCATCGGGCGGTTATTCCGACTGATTTTTCGCAAAACAACGCTTGCATATTTATGCACTTTAACATTGACCTTTTGCATGATTTAGTTTATAATTATTCGCAGAATTTGCATAAATAATCGGAGGAAAGTATGAAAAACAAGCATTTACTCAAGCTCATGGATCTGAGCACGGAAGAGATCAACGAGATACTCAATCTTGCTGACCAGCTCAAGTACGAAAAGAAAAACGGAATCGAGCATCACCTTCTCAAAGGCAAAACTCTCGGCATGATCTTCGCAAAGTCGTCGACAAGAACAAGAGTTTCCTTTGAGGTCGGCATGTATGACCTCGGCGGTCAGGCTCTTTTCCTGAGCTCTCACGATATTCAGCTCGGCAGAGGTGAACCCGTCAACGATACGGCAAGAGTTCTTTCGGGATATCTTGACGGCATCATGATCCGAACCTTTGCTCAGAGCGATGTTGAAACACTTGCGGAATTCGGCTCAATCCCCATCATCAACGGTCTGACGGACTACTGCCACCCCTGCCAGGTTCTTGCCGACCTCATGACTATCCGTGAATTCAAGGGTTCGATCAAGGGCAACAAGCTCTGCTACATCGGCGACGGCAACAACATGGCAAACTCCCTCATCGTCGGCGGTATCAAGATGGGCATGAGCGTAAGCATCGGCTGCCCCGACGGATACAAGCCCGATGCCGAGATCATGAAATGGGCAAGCGAAAACGGCGACTTCACATGCACAAGCGATGTTCTTGAAGCTGCAAAGGATGCGGATGTTCTTTACACCGACGTCTGGGCTTCAATGGGTCAGGAAGCCGAAGCAGAAGAGCGCAAGAAGATCTTCGACGGCTATCAGATAAACGACAGCGTTATGGCTGTTGCAAAGCCCGATGCTATGGTTCTTCACTGCCTCCCCGCTCACCGTGAGGAGGAGATCACAGCAAAGGTATTTGAAGCACACGCAAAGGAAATATTTGAAGAGGCTGAAAACAGACTCCATGCTCAGAAGGCTGTTCTCGTCAAGCTTCTTAAAGACTGATAAACAGGGAGGAATTGTAATGCCAATCAGCAAAGATATCAAAAAAGTTATGGTCATCGGCTCCGGTCCCATCGTTATCGGTCAGGCTGCTGAGTTTGACTATGCAGGCACTCAGGCTTGCCGTGTCCTTAAAGACGCAGGTCTTGATGTTGTTCTCGTAAACTCAAACCCCGCTACCATCATGACCGATAAGGCTCTTGCAGACGAAATCTATCTCGAGCCTCTCACAGCCGAAACCGTTAAGAGAATCATCGAAAAGGAGCGTCCCGACAGCCTTCTTGCAGGTCTCGGCGGTCAGACAGGTCTGACGATCGCCATGCAGCTGAGCAAGGACGGTTATCTTGACAGAATGGGTGTCAAGCTTCTCGGCACCAACGCCGAAGCCATTGACAAGGCTGAGGACAGAAAGATGTTCCGTGACACAATGACCTCCATCAATCAGCCCGTTATCCCCTCCGAAATCGCAAATGACGTTGAAACAGCAGTGGAGATTGCCGCAAAGATCGGCTATCCCATCATCATCCGTCCCGCATTCACCCTCGGCGGCGGTGGCGGCGGCGTTGCAGAAAATGAAGAAGAACTCAGAGTTATTGCAAAAACAGGTCTTGACCTCTCCCCCATCACTCAGGTTCTTGTTGAAAAATATATCTTCGGCTGGAAGGAAATCGAATTTGAAACCATGCGTGACTCGGCAGGCAACTGCGTTGCAGTCTGCAGCATGGAAAACTTCGATCCCGTCGGCATTCATACAGGCGACAGCATCGTTGCCGCTCCCGCATTGAGCCTCTCCACCGAAGAATATGAGATGCTCCGCAAGGCATCCCTCGACATCGTTGATGCTCTCGGCATCATCGGCGGATGTAACTGCCAGTTTGCTCTCGATCCCCACAGCATGGACTATGCGGTTATCGAGGTCAACCCCAGAGTTTCCCGTTCCTCCGCTCTTGCAAGTAAGGCAACCGGTTACCCCATTGCAAAGGTTACCGCAATGCTCGCTCTCGGAATGACTCTTGATGAGATCAAGAATGACGAAACAGGTCTTAACTGCGCAAACTTTGAACCCGATGTTAAATATATCGTTGTCAAGCTTCCCAAGTGGCCCTTTGATAAGTTCGTCAACGCCAGCCGTAAGCTCGGCACTCAGATGAAGGCAACGGGCGAGGTTATGTCGATCGGTCCGACATTTGAAATGGCGATCATGAAGGCTGTCAGAGGCGCAGAAATTTCTCTCGACACTCTCAACGCAGAGCCCAAGACAAACGCTCCTCTCGAAGAGAGAATGAGAGATACCGACGACATGCGTCTGTTCTCCGTCTTTGAAGCAATCAAGGGCGGCATGCCTATCGAAAAGGTTCACGAAATTACAAAGATCACCGAATGGTTCCTTGAAAAGCTCAAGAACCTCGCTGACTTTGAGAAATCGATCGAAGGCGGCAAACTCACAGAAGAAAAATACTATCAGGGTAAGGATTACGGCTATACGGATGCCGCTCTCAAACGCCTTTCGGGAGTAAAAGAGCTTCCTGCTCACAAGGATGCGGTTTATAAGATCGTTGATACCTGCACAAAGAACTTCAACACAGCCGCTCCCTACTTCTATTCGACCTACGGCGACGAGTGCGACGCAAGACCTCTCATCGACGAAAAGAAAGAGAAGATCATCGTTCTCGGTTCAGGTCCCATCAGAATCGGACAAGGTATTGAGTTCGACTATTCATCGGTCCACTGCGTATGGACTCTTAAAGAGCTCGGCTACGAGGTTGCTATCATCAACAACAACCCCGAAACCGTTTCCACCGACTACGACACCTCCGACAGACTCTATTTCGAGCCTCTCACTCCCGAGGATGTTATGAACATCATCAAGGTTGAAAAGCCCATCGGCGTTGTTGTTGCATTCGGCGGTCAGACAGCTATCAAGCTCACAAAGTTTCTCGACGAAAACGGCATCAGAATCCTCGGCACATCCGCTGACGGAATCGATACCGCTGAGGACAGAGAAAGATTCGATGCTCTTCTTGAGCAGTTCGGTATTCTCAGACCCAAGGGAATGGGTGTTATGACCAAGCAGGAGGCTCTCGATGCCGCCGCTGAGCTCGGTTATCCCGTTCTTCTCCGTCCCTCATATGTTATCGGCGGTCAGAACATGACAATTGCATACAGCGATGCAGATGTTAACCGCTACATGGATATCATCCTTTCGGGTGAAATCGAAAATCCCGTTCTCGTTGACAAATACATGATGGGCACGGAGCTCGAGGTTGATGTTATCTCCGACGGCACCGATGTTCTCATCCCCGGCATCATGGAGCATGTTGAAAGAGCAGGCGTTCACAGCGGCGACTCAATCGCTGTTTATCCTCCCTACAACCTCAACGACAAGATGAGAAAGAACATCATCGAATGCTCCGAAAAGCTTGCCCTTTCACTCGGCACAAAGGGTCTTGTCAACATTCAGTATCTTATATATCACAACAAGCTCTATGTTATCGAGGTTAACCCCAGAGCTTCGAGAACAATTCCTTATATCAGCAAGGTAACGGGCGTTCCCATGGTTGACATTGCCGCAAAGGTTATGATCGGCATGCCTCTCAAGGACCTCGGCTACGGCACGGGACTTTATAAGACTCCCCCCTATTTCACTGTTAAGGTTCCCGTTTTCTCATTTGAAAAGCTCAGCGATGTCAACTCGATCCTCGGCCCCGAAATGAAATCAACGGGCGAAGTTCTCGGCATCGGTAAGACGACCGCAGAGGCTCTCTTCAAGGGACTCACCTCCGCAGGCTTCAAGATTCAGCTTCCCACAGCCGACAACGAGATCGGTCTTCTTCTCAGCGTTGACACCCACGATATTCTCGATGCGGTTTCTCTCGCAAAGAAGCTCGATGACCTCAAGATCAAGATTTATGCAACTCCCGAAACCGCAGAAGCCATCTCACACCTCGGCATTGATGTTGATGTTGTCAAAGGCTTCAGCGAGGGCGACGACATGTTCAAGCTCCTTGAAACGGGCAAGATCAACTATGTTGTCTACACGGGTGCAAACTACGGCTCGGCTATGAACGATTATATTGCGCTTCACAGAAGAGCAATCCAGCTTTCAATCGCATGCATCACATCTCTTGACACGGCAAATGCACTTGCCGACATCATCGCAAGCCATTTCAATCAGCAGAACACAGAGCTTGTTGACATCAACAACATGCGTTCCGAAAGAAGCTCTCTCAAGTTCGTCAAGATGGATGCATCGGGCAACGACCATATCCTTCTCGAAAACTTTGACAACTCCATCACCTGCCCCGAAAGCCTTTGCGTCAGCCTTTGCGACCGCAACCACGGCATCGGCAGCGACGGAATCGTTCTTGTTGAAAAATCGGATGTTGCTCAGGTCAAGATGAGAGTCTTTAACCTTGACGGCAGCGAGGGCAGAATGGGCGGTAACGCCATGCGTTCGGTTGCAAAATATGTCTATGACAACGGCTTCGTTGACACAGAAACAGTTACAATCGAAACTGCAAGCGGCATCAAGAGCGTTGACCTCTATGTCATGAACGGCAAGGTCAGCTCCGTATGCGCAAACATGGGCAAGGCTGAGCTTGAAAACGCCGTCACAAGCACGATCGGCGTTGACAAATTCGTCAATTATCCCGTTATCCTCGGCGGCGAAGACTATAACATCACCTGCGTTTCAATGGGTAACCCCCACTGCGTTGTTTTCTGCCCCAGAGTTGACAACATTGACATCGAAAAGATCGGTCCCAGATTTGAAAAGGCTTCGATCTTCGCTCACAGAGTCAACACCGAATTCGTCAGAGTCGTTAATGAAACAACTCTCAAGATGAGAGTCTGGGAAAGAGGCAACGGCGAAACTCTTGCCTGCGGCACGGGCGCATGTGCGGCTGTTGTTGCGGCTGTTGAAAACGGTTACTGCAAGAAGAACACCGACATCACAGTTAAGGTCAAGGGCGGCGACCTCATCGTAAACTACACCGACGACGGAGTATTCCTCACAGGTACGACCAAGCTTGTTTTTGAAGGCACGGTTGAATATTAAAAGATAACAAACAACCCCTGACGGATTTTAAGAAGTCCGTCAGGGGTTATGTTTTTTTATGTTAATTTGTAAGTCCCGACTTGCGTATCGCCATGACAATGGGCGGAATCAGAAGGATATGAATGATAATTGCGGGAATCGCATTCGTGAATGCGCCTGCAACAAACATCGACAAGCTGAACTGAGAGCCGCTAAGTCCTGCCATAATGTACCTCGCAATGCCCCAGACACATCTGCCGCCGAGCATCGAAATAATCAGAGCGGGATAAATATAAACATTCTTCTTAGGAAAGACCCTTGATAATATTCCGCTGAGTAAGCCGTAAGCCGCAAGCTCAAACGCCATGCCTGCCGCAATCGGATACATCGGAGGCATTCCGAGAATCATACTCCTCAGAAGAGGTGCAACCGCTCCGACCGTTGCCGCATACTGCCAACCGCAGACAAAGCCGCAAATCAGAACGGGAATATGCATCGGGGATATCATGTTGCCTATCTGAGTGCTTCCGACTGTAATCATCGGCAAAACGAAGCACAGCGCAAGAGACATAGCCGAAAACGCAAGATTTTTAACTGTCTTTTTCATTTTTATTCACCATATCATGTCAAATTTTTCTGCCGTTTGATACCGAAAACCAGACCGAGAATGCCTCTGAGAAGCTTCGGACTGCGAACAACAACAACCTTCATGCGTCATCTCCCTTTCCGTCAGTATCTGCTAAGGCTCAGCCCCGCAACAATCAGCACGGCGGCGACAATGACGATCGCTAAAGTATAAGGAAACAAAGCGGCAACAAGCATGCCTGCCGCAAATGCTATGCATGCAGTGCATCTCGCATCCCGACATATCAGAAAAATCACCGCCCGATCATGCTGTTTTAAGGCAAAAGGCTGCTTACCGCATAAGCCTTCGCTCATTACAGTATAATCAGCGGCGAAGATTTTCGTTACTTTTGTTTTTCAGCTTGTTAAGCTCCCACTCCTTGATTTCCTTCGCCTGCTCCATCATGACACAATAGCTCTCATGGCGGCTTTTGGGAATATCCCCCGATTCGACCGCTTCAATGATTCTGCAGCCCTTATCCTTAACATGCAGGCAGGAGGTGAACTTACATTCACCGAGATATTCCTCAAACTCAGGAAACGCATGAGGAAGCTCATCCTTTAAAATGATTTCGGTTTCTTCGAGCTCAAGAGAGGAAAAACCGGGAGTGTCCGCAACATATCCGCCTTCGACCTTGAAAAGCTCGCTTTCACGGGTAGTGTGTCTGCCTCTTCCGAGCTTGTCGCTGATTTCGGCAGTTTTAAGACCGAGCGAGGGATCAATGGCATTGAGGAGCGTCGACTTACCGACGCCGCTGTTTCCGCAGAATGCGCTGATATGATTTTTAAGCTCCGCTTTTATCAGCTCAACACCCTCTCCGGTAACGGAAGAAACGGCAATAGTCTTGAAGCCCGCTTTTCTGTAAACATCAACATAACCGCTGATATCGGCAAGGTCGGTCTTTGTGAAAACAACGATCGGCTCAATGCCTCTGTTGACGGCAATTGCCGTCAGGCGGTCGATTATCAGAAGAACGGGATTCGGCTCCTTTGCCGATGCAACGATGAACAGACGGTCAATGTTCGCAACGGGAGGGCGGAGCATCAGACTCTTTCTTTCCTTAATGACATCAATTGTGTTTTCAGCGTTCTCATTAACGCTGATTTCAACTCTGTCACCGGCAAGAGGCTTGATTCTCGTTTTTCTGAAAACTCCTCTCGCCTTGCATTCATATACCTCACCGGCGGCTTCAACATAATAGAAGCCGCCGATGCCTTTCAGAATAATTCCTTCAAGCTTACTCAAACTCATACTCCTTCTAACTGACCGACGATCAGATCAATTTTCTGGTCAACCGAATATATTGAACCGAAAATTGAACCCGATGACGAGCCGGAGGGTGACTGAGAAATTATAATTCCGTTCTGAGCAGGGTTAAGAACGGGTGCTCCCGTAATATAGATATTCCAGAAGCCTGCCGCATCAAGAGCCGCTCTTGCCTCAGTTTCCGACATACCCATAACATTGGGAAGCTTTGCGCTCGTAACATTGAAGCCGTTGGTATAGGTTCCGTTTGTTACAACAGCGGGGTTGGAAAGAAAGTTGACCGTGCAGGTGTAATGCTCCTTGCCGTCGATATATATCTTGACCGCCTTGTTTTCACCGCTGCCCTGAACCATGAGTTCATAAGAGCTGCCGTCAAGGAGGATCGGAGTTTCCTGAGCGAGAACATTGTTGACGAAAACCTCAAGAGTTCCTCTTGACGATTTCGAGGGAAGATTAAAGACTATTCTTGCCTCGGATGACTGGGGAATACCGTTGCTGACGGTCAGAGTGACCTCTGTTCCGGGAAGAACCTGATCGCCTGCCTTGGGTGAATGAGCTATAACCTCACCTGCAGGCTTATCGCTGTTTTCCTCAATAACCTTGGGATTGACCTTCAGCTTCTGCGATTCAAGAAGCGTTGTTGCGGTTGCAACATCCCATCCGGTTGCATCGGTAACGGTAATCATATTAGCGTTGCTTGCATAATAAAGATTAACGGTTGCGCCGTAATCAGCTTCGGTTCCGATTGCGGGATCGGTTCTCAGAACAGTACCGAACTCTTCGATAAGGTTCATCTCGGGAACAATAACTACCTTGAAGCCCTTGTTTTCGATCTGCTTCTGGGCAAGCTCCCAGTTAAGACCTTCAACATCGGGAACGATCGACTTCTTGTTATTGTTCGTAACATAAAGAACGACCTCAACAACCTCGCCGTCTTTGCGGGGAGTTCCTGCCTTGGGATCCTGAGCATGAACGATGCCGTTTTCATATCCCGCCTTGGGTTCTTCAACGATAATAAAGTTATAATATCCCGAATATTTCGTCTTGCCGTCAATATCCTTCTTATAATTCATACCCATGAAATCGGGAACATTCGCCGATTCAGTCTGAATTATCTTGTTAAGAACGGGAATATTGTCAATGATATCCGGGCGGACAAACCAGAGGATCGCAATTGAAGCGATGATGAAAAGCACGAAGCCGACGACTGCGCCGATAATGATCGCACTCTTTCTGTTCATCTCGCTCTCTTCCTCGTCCTCCTCATCATTCTCAAGTCCGAAGCCGGGATTAACGGGCTTCGACACAATCTCGGTCGAGGGCTTTGAAACGGGAGGAGCAACAACGGTCTGCTTTTTGTTGACATACTTCGTGGGATCGTTATCCACAAAATAATCCTTCTGGAATCTGATGGTCGGATTTCTCTTGAACTCCTCAATGTCAAGAAGCATTTCTGCAGCGGACTGATATCTTTCTCTTGCAGTCTTTCTCATGGCGTGCATGACGATCTGCTCAAGTCCGACGGGAATGTTGTTATTAAGCTCTCTCGGTCTTTTTGCTTCGTTCTGAAGCTGCATAAGAGCAACTGAAACCGAGTTATCCGACTGGAAGGGAAGCTGACCTGTCAGCATTTCATACATGACAACACCGACGGAATAAATATCCGCTCTGTCGTCGGTCGTATCTCCCCTCGCCTGCTCGGGGCTGATATAATGAACCGAACCGATTGCGCTGTCGGTCATTGTTTTTGTATCGCTGTAGCTGAAACGGGCAATACCGAAATCCGTAACCTTGATGTTGCCGTTTGAGAGCAGCATGATGTTCTGAGGCTTGATATCTCTGTGAACGATACCCTTGTCATGAGCATGCTGAAGCGCACGGAGGATCTGCATGGTGAAATGAACCGTTTCCTTGATTCCGAGCTTACCCTGCTGCTCGATATATTCCTTGAGAGTTATGCCCTCGACATACTCCATGACGATATACTGGAGTCTGTCGCCGTAGCTGACATTATAAACCTTGACGATGTTGGGATGCGACAAAACCGCAATCGCCTTCGACTCATTCTTGAATCTGCGGCGGAATTCCTCGTTGGCAAGATACTCGTCCTTGAGAATCTTGACGGCAACGATCCTGTCGTCAATGTTATCATAAGCCTTATATACAACCGCCATGCCTCCGACGCCGATCACTTCCTGAATTTCATAGCGTCCGTCAATTCTTTTACCGGTATAATTATCCATAAAAAACCGTTCCTTTCGAAGTTTTTGATTTCAGATCATCTTGCCGTCACAACAACTGTCACGTTATCGCTTCCGCCGTTTTCCAGCGCAAGGTCAACGAGTCTGTCGGCATATCTGAAATATTTGCCGTCAGAGGTAAGTTCAACTATCTTTTCGGGCTGAACATGGTTAGTCAGACCGTCTGTGCAGAGAAGAATGAGCGCATCATCGTAAAATTCCTCCTGACAAAAATCAACAGAAAGCTCGCTCTCAACGCCGATCGCACGGGTGATTATATGTCTTTTCGGGTGATCCGCAATCTCTTCGGGAGTTATCTCTCCGTTATCGAGCATATTCTGAACAACTGTATGGTCACGGGTAAGCTGATATGCTCTCTCATCTTCGATGATATAAGCTCTGCTGTCACCGACGTGAGCGATATATACAAATGAATCCGTCATAATCGCCGCAACGGCGGTCGTTCCCATACCCGCATATTTTTCATCGGTAAGAGAGAGCATGTAAATATGTTTGTTGGCGTTTTCAAGTGCGGAAACAAGAAGCGCTCTGACCGAAATGTCACTCATTCCGTTTTTGAATCCGCTGCATATCTTTTCACGGATTATCTTGACCGCCTCACAGCTTGCAAAAGCACCTTCAGCCGCACCGCCCATGCCGTCACACACTATGGCATACGATGCGCCGCCCGAAAGCTCGCCGCTTGTGTAGGAATCCTGATTGTTTTCTCTCAGAAGACCTTTATCGGTCCTTGCAACCGTTTTCATTCTGCTCCCTCCTTTTCTTTTTCTTTTCGTCTTAGCTGACCGCAGGATGCATCAATGTCGGATCCGAGCTTCCGCCTTACCGTTGCATTGATGCCGTTTCTTGAAAGAATCGAAACGAAGCGTTCAACTCTTTCGGGACTGCTGGGCTTGAAAGGACTTTCCTTGACCTCGTTGACGGGAATGAGGTTGACATGGCAAAGCATTCCTTTCAGCTTGGATGCCAGCACGGCGGCACACTCATCGGAATCATTGACACCCGCAAGCATCGCATATTCAAACGAGATACGCCTTGATGTTTCGCCCGCATATTTTCTGCAGGCGGAAAGAAGCTCTTCAACCCTGTATTTATGGTTGACGGGCATTATTTTATCTCTCAGCTCGTTTGTCGGTGCATGAAGCGAGATCGACAAAGTCAGCTGGAGCTTTTTGCTGAGTAAATCATTAATTCTCGGTACGATTCCGCAGGTCGAAAGAGAAATATTTCTCATTGAGAGATTGAGTCCCTTTTCATCGGTGACAAGAGCGATAAAACGCATAACATTGTCATAGTTATCGAGCGGCTCACCCATACCCATGAGAACGATGTGCGATATTCTCTCGCCGACCTCCTTCTGAGCAAGATAGACCTGAGAAAGGATCTCGCCTGCCGAAAGACTTCTTTTGAATCCGCCGAGGGTTGAGGCACAGAAGGCACAGCCCATCTTACAGCCTATCTGCGATGAAACGCAGATCGTATAGCCGTATTTATATTTCATGACTACGCTTTCGATATAGTCACCGTCTTGCATCTCAAAAAGAAGCTTGACCGTACCGTCATTCCGGGAAACCTGTTTTCTGACAACCGAGCATGTAATAATCGGGAATTTCTCCTTCAGCTCCTCCCTGAGTGCCTTGGGGAGATTGGTCATTTCATCATAGCTCAGAGCAAGATGACGGTGAAGCCATTCATAGACCTGCTTTGAGCGGAACTTCTGAATGCCCTCATCAGAAAATGCCTGAGAGAGCTCCTCAAAAGTCATTGATAAAATATCCCTTGTCATTTGTTTCCTCCGTTTTTGCGAAATGCCGCAACAAAAAATCCGTCAGTCGAATGAATATGAGGCATAAGCGTCAGATATTTGTCATTCTCGCTGTATCTCTTCATCTCCGGCAGAAGCTCAACCGCCTCAAACTCGGGATGCTCGCTGAGAAATCTGTCGCATACCTCATCGTTTTCTTTCGGATTGAGCGTGCAGGTCGAATAAACAAGCCTGCCGCCGTCCTTCAGATATTTTGTGGCATTGCATAGTATACGATACTGCAATTCAGGTAAATTGTCAATATCGGCTGTTTTCTTGAATCTGATTTCGGGCTTTCGTCTGATAATGCCGAGTCCCGAGCACGGAACATCGCAGAGCACACGGTCTGCCATTCCGTAATTTTCGTTGAATATTGATGCATCGGAAAGATATGTAAAGACATTGTCGAGCCCGAGTCTTTTCGCACCGCTTTTGATGAGGTCGACTCTTGACTGATAAACATCAAACGCTCTGACAACGCCCGTATTGTTCATAGCCTCTGCGATGGTGAATGCCTTGCCGCCTGGTGCGGAGCAAAGGTCAAACACTGTTTCACCTTCCTTCGCATCAACTGCCCTGCAGCATATCTGCGAGGCAAAGTCCTGAGCATGAAAAAGACCTTCTTTATAAGCAAGCAGCTCCTCTACCGCTCCCGTGTTGTTCAGCACAAGCGAATCGGGATATTTGCTCACCTTTTCGGCAACGACTCCCTCTTCGGCAAGCTTCCATATAAGATCCTCTACACTCGTTTTCAGAGTGTTGACCTTAACGATAACAGGTGCGGGCTCGAGTGCCTTTTCCGCAAGCGCAACCGCATTGTCAAAGCCGTATGCCTCGATCCACATCGAGATGAGCCACTCGGGGCAGGAATACTTGATAGCAAGGTAATCGGGAGAATTTTCCGCTCCCTCGGGGAGCTTGAGTCCGTTATCCGCAACTCTGCGAAGCACCGCATTGACGAGCGATGCCGCAAAAGCCGATTTGTTGACCTTTGCAAGATTTACACTTTCATTGACAGCCGCTCTCGACGGAACCTTGTCGAGAAAAAGAAGCTGATATGTACCGAGCCTGAGAATCGTGTGAAGCTCGGGCTTGAGCTTTCGCACGGGTTGGTTGAGATAAAGACTCAGGTTATAGTCAATGAGTATCAGTCTGTCCAGAGTGCCGTAAACAAGGTTTGAAAAAAATGCCTTGTCCCTCTCGTCGAAATGGTCGTTTTCCTTCAGCGCCGCATCGACAACAAGGTTGGAATATGCACCCTCACGCTGAATTTTAAGCAAGGCTTCAAACGCCGCCTGCCTCGCATTTTTCATAAATCAAAACTTCCTTTCAGGCTCAGTTGTTTCTTCGGTTGCTCATTGAAAGAATGCGAAGCGCAATTCTCAAAAAGCTGGCAAGCGCAACGAGCATCGATGCAACATAGGTCATCGCCGCTGCGGAAAGAACTTTTTTCGCACCGCCTATTTCATCGTCATAGAGAAGGTCGGTTGAATCGATAACCGAAATTGCCCTGCGGCTTGCATTGAACTCAACGGGAAGAGTTACAAGATGAAAAATGAAGTTTCCCGCATAGAGAGCAAGACCGATATAGATAACCGGTTCGGCACTCATGAAAAGACCGATAAGAGCGATCGGAATGCCGAGCTTTGAGCCGATGTTGCAAACGGGTATTATCGAGTTGCGGATCCGGATGGGAGTATACCCTTCGGCATGCTGAGCAGCGTGACCCGCCTCATGGCAGGCAACGCCGATTGCCGCAACGCTTGTCGAATCATAAACGCCCTCGGAAAGTCTGATGACCTTTGCCTTGGGATCGAAATGGTCTGTCAGCTTGCCGCTGACTCTCTCGATTCTGACATCGGATATTCCGTAGTAACTGAGCACAGCCTGAGCGGCATATGCACCCGTTACGTTTCTGACATTACGAACCTTTGAAAACTTATTAAAAGTCGATTTGACCTTGTACTGAGCCCACACAGAAATAATCATTGCGGGCACAACGAGAATTATATACCAATAATCAATAAAAAATCCGGGGTAAAACATAACGAAACTCCTTTCTCGCCTATTCCATTAATGTTCCTGTCGCAACGGGATTGCCCCTCAGATAGTCAGCCGCATTCATCGACTTCTTGCCCTCTGCCTGAAGCTCAAGAATTTCAATGCAGTTATTGTCGCCGCAGGCAACAACAAGCCGTTTATCCGCACAAACGATTTCGCCTGCCTTCGTTCCCTTTTCGGGAACAAGAACCGATTTGTGAATTTTCACCTTTTTGCCGCAAAGCAACGCATTTGCCGACGGCCACGGGCAAAGCCCTCTGATTTTATCGTGAACCTGCTTTGCACTCATATTCCAGTCAATAGGTGACAATTCCTTGGAAAGCATGGGTGCGTAGGTAAATTCGTCATGATTCTGCTTTTCGGGAGAAAGCTCGCCCTTGATCAGAGCATCAATTGTTTTTTCAAGAATATCAGCTCCGAGAGCCGAAAGTCTGTCATGAAGCTCGCCTGCGGTTTCGTTTTCGCCGATTTCGGTTTCGCCCTTTAAAAGCATGTCGCCCGTGTCAAGACCCTCGTCCATCTGCATTGAGGTAACGCCCGTTTTGGCAAAGCCGTTGATGACCGACCACTGAATCGGAGCCGCACCTCTGAGAAGAGGAAGAAGCGAAGCATGGATATTGATGCAGCCGTATTCGGGATATTCAAGAATCTCCTTGGGAAGAATCTTACCGTAGGCAACAACGATAACAAGCTCGGGGTTTGCTTCTTTGAGCATTTCGAGAGCCGTACCGTCACGCATCTTTGTCGGCTGATAGACCTTGATGCCGTTTTCGAGAGCAAGAACTTTAACGGGAGGCGGAGTCAGAATCATTTTTCTGCCCTGAGGCTTGTCAGGCTGAGTGAAAACGCCCGTTACCTCATGACCGCAGTCAATCAGCTTCTGAAGGCACGGCACCGCAAATTCGGGCGTACCCATGAAAACTATTCTCATTCGGCATTCTCCTTTTTGATAACACGCTGAGTGAAAACAATGCCGTCAAGATGGTCGATCTCGTGGCAGAAGCAGCGTGCCTTGAGGTCCTCGCCCGTATAAACGCACCACTTGCCGTTTCTGTCCTGAGCCTGAACTCTGACACAAGCGGGGCGGCAGGTCGTTCCGACCTCTCCGGGAAGAGAAAGACAACCCTCCTCGGCAAACTGCTCTCCCTCTCTCTTGACGATTTCGGGGTTGATAAGCTCAATATATCCGTCGCCGCAGTCAATGACAACGACTCGCCTTAAAATTCCCACCTGAACAGCTGCAAGACCGACTCCGTTGGCGGCATACATGGTTTCCTTCATGTCGTCAAGAAGAGTCCACAGACGGGAATCGAATTTTTCAACTTTACGGGATGTTTTTGCAAGAATCGGATCTCCGATTTTGACAATGTTTCTGATTGCCATAGTTTCTTTCACCTTTCAATCTGCGGAAAATCCGCTGATGTTAAGTATATAAATGTTTTAAATATCAAACGGTCGATTCGGGATTGATATCAGCATAGGTCGTCACGCTCGAAAAACGGCTGTCCGTTCCCATTTCAATGAGAAGCTTCGATATCATCTGTCTGAACCGTTTTGAATTGCGGCATTTGATTATCAGTCTGTAACGGAATTTGCCGCTGATCTTTGCAACTCTTGCAGGCATCGGCCCGAGAGTTATTATCTTTTCGCCCTCGAATTCGCTCTTCGTATAATCAACGATAAGCTTGAGAGCATTGTTTGCCGCCGCCTTGACGACGGATTCGTTGCCGCCCGTGAAGCCGACAACACACAGATCGCAATAAGGCGGATATACCATCGCCTTGCGAAGTCTGATCTCTGTTTTGAAGAATTCGTCATAGTCCTGCTTTGCCGCAAGACGGATGATTTCATTTTCGGGAGTCAGAGTCTGAATGACGGCAACGCCCTCGATTTCTCCCCTGCCTGCCCTGCCGACAACCTGAGTCAGCAATGAAAAAGTTTTTTCAAGGCTTCGGAAATCATCATTATAAAGCTGTTGGTCAACCGAAACAACGCCGACAAGCGTTACATTCGGGAAGTTCAGACCTTTAGCAACCATCTGGGTGCCTATCATTATATCGTATTCACCTTTTGAGAAACTATCCAGCAGCTTCTCATGAGAATTCTTGCCTGCCGTGGAATCCGTATCCATGCGCACGATTCTCGCTTCGGGGAAAAGAGCGGCAAGCTCATCCTCGATCTTCTGAGTGCCGAAGCCCGAATACCTCACGGCATCCTCGCCGCACTCAGGACATTTGCTGGAAAACGGAACGGAATATCCGCAATAATGACACATCAGACGGTTGTTTGCCGAATGATAAGTCATAGAAATACTGCAATTCGGGCAGCAGATAACCTCGGCGCAGGAATTGCAGGCGGCGAAGGTATGAAATCCTCTTCTGTTGATAAGCAGAATGGACTGCCTGCCGTTTTCAAGATTTTGCTTTAACGAATCATAAAGGGTTTTGCTGATCGCATGGCTGCCCGCAGCTTTTTCTTCGGTTCGCATATCAACCGTCAGCACCTCGGGCAAAACTGCATTTCCGTAACGGTTTTTCAGCGTGCAAAGCTCATATCTGCCGCTTTGCGCCGCCGCATAGCTTTCAACGCTCGGGGTTGCCGACGCAAGAATCAGAAGGCTGTTGTTATAAGCCGCTCTGTATTTGGCGACATCGATTGCGCTGTACCTCGGAGTCTGCTCGGATTTATATGTATGCTCCTGCTCCTCGTCAATGATTATCAGTCCGACATTCTCAAGAGGGGCGAAAACTGCGCTTCTCGTTCCGATGACGATCTTCGCCTTGCCGCTTTTGACCCTTTTCCATTCTTCGAGCCTTTCTCTGACGGACAGAGCGCTGTGGAAAACAGCTACATTGCTGCCGTAACGCTTGCAGAAAAGCGAAAGAGTCTGCGGAGTCAGACCGATTTCGGGAACCATAACGATAACGGATTTTCCGCTGTCGACAACGCCGTCGATAACACTCATATAAACAGAGGTTTTTCCGCTTCCCGTTACACCGTAGAGCAGAGAGACCGCCGCTTTTCCGCTTTCAGAGAGGGCGGAAAGCTTATTGAACGCTTCCTTTTGTTCGTCGGTCAGTTCGATCGGAGTTCTTTCCCCTTTTTCCTTTGAAAAATCGGGAATCTTCATGACGGGCTGTTCAAAGAATTCGGCAACGCCGTTTTTGACGAGTGCGTTTGCAACGGCGGGAGTGAGCCCCGTGAAATAACAAAGCTCCTTGACGCTCGCCGTTCCGACATCGCTGAGCACATTATAAATCTGCTTTTGCTTGGGAGTGAGCTTTACCTCTTCCTCGGTCTGAACAAGGCGCATCATGCGCACGGTCAGATCACCGAGATTCCTCACGGCATCGCTGCTCGTGAGCAGAAGTCCTTTGCGGACAAGAGAAGCAGGGATTTCAGAATCGGCTTTCACCGAAAGCGCATTGAAAACGGTTTCCGCCTTGACGAAAACGCCTTTTTTAGCGACATAATCAAAAAATTCCTTTTCAGTTCCGTCAAGAGCTGAGATTTTCTTTTCATCCGCCTCGGGATTCGCCGCATAGGAAAGAACCATCTTATGATTGATTCCCGTCGGAAGCATCGCCTTCGCCGCCTCATAAAGAGTACAGAAGGTGCGGTCCTTTATCCATTCGGCGAGAGAGAGCATCTCATCGCCGAGCATGGGCTCATCGTCAAGCACATCTGAGATTTTTTTGATCCTCTTGCTGTCGGTTTCGTCAGAAAGCTCAAAAACAATGCCGATTCTTTTTCTGTTTCCGTTGCCGAAGGGTACGGTGACCCTGCAGCCTTTTCTGACCTTGGCTTCAAGCTCGGGAGGGATTGCGTAATCAAATGCTTTATCAAAGGTGAACACCGCCGATTCAACGGCTACCTTTGCATATTTCATCCGATTTTCACTCCCCTCAACTCAATATTAGGTCTGCTCAGATATTTCTGATTTCTTCAGGCTCAACGATCGTGAACTTGCCGTCAAGAATTTCTTCAAGAGCAACGCTCACGGGCTTTTCGGTCATGATTTCCTTGTTTTCCTCTGCGGTTTCAGCGATTTCTCTTGCTCTCTTTGCGGTTGCGGTTACAAGAGAATAACGGCTGAGATGGTTTTTGAGTACGCCTCTGAGATCGGGATTAAACATTGTTGATTACCTCGCTTATTACACTTTTATTTCTTTCAATTTTCTGCTTTTCGGCAGTAATTATTGCTCTGATGCCTTCAACCGCATTTTCAACGGTATCGTTAAAGACAACATAATCATATTCATATGCCCTGCGGATTTCTTCACGGGCAATGAAAAGCCTGTGCTGAACGGTTTCCTCATCCTCGCTGCCTCTGCCTCTGAGTCTTTCTTCAAGAACACGCATCGAGGGCGGCATAAGGAAAATGCTGATGACATTATCGTAGCGGTTTCTGATCTTCTCAGCACCCTGAACCTCGATCTTGAGAATGACCGCCTTGCCCTGAGAAAGCATTTCATCAACAGGCTCTGCGGGAGTGCCGTAATAATTCTTAGCATATTCGGCGTATTCGAGCATTCTGTTTTCGGAGATCTTCTTTTCAAAATACTCTCTGCTGACGAAATAATAATGGGTGCCGTCGATTTCGCCGTCACGCTTTTCTCTCGTTGTCATCGAGATGGAAACCCTTACATTACTGTCCTTTTCAACAAGCTTTTCAAGAACTGTATCCTTGCCTGAGCCCGAAGGGCCCGAAAGAATGATAAGAACTCCGTCTGCCATTATTCCTCATCCTCCTCTTCGTCAAGCTCGTCCATATCGTCATTGAGTCTGTTTGCAACGGTTTCGCTCTGAAGATAAGTCAGAATTACATGGTCGCTGTCGGTAATGATAACAGCTCTTGTGCGTCTGCCGTGAGTTGCATCGATGAGCGTTCCCTTTTCCTTGCACTCCTGAATGATTCTTTTAATCGGAGCGGATTCGGGGCTGACTATCGCAACAAGACGGCTCGCATTGACCATGTTGCCGAAACCGATATTTATCAGCTTCATTATACTTCCTCCGTTTTACTCTATGTTCTGAATCTGCTCACGGATCTTTTCAATTTCCGCCTTGATTGCAACAACCCTGCGTGCAATTTCAACATCCTGAGCCTTTGAACCTATTGTGTTAGCTTCTCTGTTGAATTCCTGAATCAGAAAATCCATCTTTTTGCCGACAGCCTCGCTCGAATCGAGGAAGGAGCGCATCTGCGAAATATGGCTGCGGAGTCTGACGGTTTCTTCGGCAACCGCAATTTTATCTGCAAAGATTGCCGCCTCGGTCAGGATTCTCTGCTCATCTATATGCGCATCGGCAAGAAGCTCTCTGAGTCTGCCGAGAAGCTTTTCGTTATATTCCTTGACTGTTTCGGGAGAACGCTCCTCGATATAAGAAACATTTCCGAGAATCGTTTCAAGCCTTGAAAGAACATCATCTCTCAGGCGTGAGCCTTCTCTTTCTCTCATCGAAACAAAGCCGCTGAGAGCTTCTTCGGCAACGATCTGCACCGCCGCCCATATCTTATCCTCGTCAGCCGCCTGCTTGCGGACAGAGAAGATATCGCTGACTCTCGAAATATCCGAAACCTTGATGTTGTTTTCAAGACCGTAGGTTTCCGAAATCTCTTTATATGCATCAAGATATCCCTTGACGAGAGGATGGTTGACGCTGATTATCGTGTCAGGTTCTTCAACCGTTTCGATCTGCACATAGCATTCCATTTTGCCTCTTGTCAGCTTGCCCATAAAGAAGCTTTTGAGCTTTTCATCAAGAAAGCCGTAGCTTCTGGGAAGCTTTGAGGAAAACTCGAAATATCTGTGGTTGACGCTTTTGATCTCAACCGTTATATTCATGCCGTCGGCAAGCTGCTGGCTTCTGCCGTAACCGGTCATACTTTTTATCATTTAAAAAACATCTCCAAATTTAATTATGTGAGCAGGAGCAGCCGCCTGCAAGAGCCTCGGGAATCTCAACGAACGAGCCGTCCTCATCCTTGAAGCCGAGCCTTGCAAATGCAGGTCTGAAAAGCTCCTTTGAAATAACTGCAAGATAGGCATTCTGATTTGCGGCGCTGTTCATCGCAGAGCGTGCAAGACCTTCCGCTGTAATATCATCCTTGCATTCCATTGAGAGGAAGATCATTCTGTAGCCCTCAAGCCGGTAGGTGCAGAAGCCCGTTTCCGTTTCTTTTTCATATGCTCTGAAGCATTGAACATCCTGCTTATGGTCGGGAAGAAAGGTTATCATTTTATTTACCGCCTTTCTTTTTGACGCCTGCCTGCGAAAGCAGCTTATCGACCTCGTCAGGAGTCAGATCTCTCCACTCGCCCGTCTGAAGCATGCCGAGCTTGACTGAACCGACAGCGATTCTGCGGAGTCTTGCGACCTCGAGACCGAGAGCCTCGCACATGCGGCGGATCTGTCTGTTTCTGCCTTCGTAGAGAACGATCTCAACGACTGCCCTGCCCTCTTCTTTTGAAAGGATACGCACATCGGCAGGAGCGGTCATTCTTCCGTCGATTTCAACGCCCGTTGCAAGAATATCAACCTGCTCTGCGGTTATTTCGGGACGGACCGTAACTCTGTAGGTCTTGGGGACATGCTTTGACGGATGCATCATCGCATTCGCAAATGCACCGTCATTCGTCAGAATCAGCGCACCCTCGGAAACTCTGTCGAGTCTGCCGACGGGATAGATTCTTTCCTTGACATCCGAAACAAGCTCAAGAACGCATTTTCTGCCGAGCTCATCGTCGGTCGTTGTGACATAGCCTCTGGGCTTATTGAGAAGAATATAGCGCATCGAGCTTTCTTTTCTGATTTTTTTACCGCCGACAACAACGGTATCCTTTTTCGGATCAACGCTGTCGCCGATCTGAGCGACTGCACCGTTGACCTTGACCCTGCCGGCTCTTATCATTTCCTCCGCCTTTCTTCGGGAAGCAACGCCTGCCTCGGAAAGAAACTTCTGGAGTCTGATTTTATTATCGGGCAAACCGATTTCACCTCTGAACAAAAAATTCTTTTATCTTTTCAAATAACTTTGTGAAAAAACCTTTTTCGGGCTGATGTGTCTGCGGCTGAATGACCGATGCCGATGCATCTTCCGCCGCCTCGATGTTGATCTCGGCAACCGTTCTGCCGTTATAAACGAAAACCGCTTTTCCGACACAGTCACCTACTCTGACGGGGGCATATTCAAACGGCTTCATCAGAAGAACACATTCGCTATTTTCAAGCCCCTGCTTTACTTCGGAAAGTCTGACAGGCACAAAGCCTTTGTCCGAGCCGCATATTTTCAGCTTCATCTGCGACAAATCGCAGGTCAGCAGACTGCTTTTGCAGACCGAAAAGCCGTAATCGAGCATCGCCTTATGGTCCGACCAGTCATCGGGTGCGTTAAGAGTCACGGCAATAAGCGTTATCCCGTTTCTCCTTGCGGCGCTGACAAGACACCGACCGCTTTTTTTCGTGAAGCCCGTTTTGACTCCGATAGCATCGGGATAGCTCCACAGAAGTCGGTTATGGTTTGTCAGAGTCCTTTCATAAGGAGGGTTGCCGTAGGTGAGCCTTGCCGTTTTTTTTGAGCATATTGAAACGAATTCGGGATTCTTCATGCACTCCGCCGCAAGCAGAGCCATATCCCGTGCGGTCGAATAATGCTCTTCATCGTCAAGCCCCGAAGCGGTGACAAAGTTTGTGTTCGCCATTCCGATTTCAGCGGCTCTGCGATTCATCATTTCCGCAAAGCCCTCGGCACCGCAGCCAAGCACGGTCGCAACGGTATTCGCCGCATCGTTGCCCGACTGCAGAAGCATGCCGAAAACAAGCTCTCTGAGCGAAACGCTGTCGCCCGCCTGAAGCCCCATTGAGGTTCCTTCAACGGAAACCATCTCTTTCGTGACAGTTATCTCCCTTTCGGGCTCAGCGGCTTCAAGTGCAAGCAGGGAAGTCATGATCTTCGTCGTGCTTGCCATGGAGAGCTTTTTATCCGCATTTCTCAGAAGCAGAAACTCTCCGCTTTCGGCGCAAAGAAGTGCCGCACTCTGAGCGCTGACATAAGGTTCTGATGCCGACGGAATCACCGCCGTCAAGGCGATTATCACCACAGCAGAAACCGCAGAAACGATTTTTTTCACAAAGACACATCCTCATATACCGATTAGCCGACACCGTTTTCGGCGCATGCTAATTCAATATATGACAAAGCAAACGGAAAAATTATGCCTTTGCTTCCTCTGCGGAAGTGTTTTCCATATAATCGTTGATTGCGTTTTCAACAGTGTTATCCTTTGTCTTGAGCTTTGTGATAACCTCAGTTGCCTTATCAACAACATCGGGAATCATGCCGATTGCTCTTTCAACCGAGCCTTCAGCCGCATTGAGATATCTGACGGTAACATTTCCGCCGTTGACAACAAGGAATGCAACGGGAGAAATTGTGATGCCTGCTCCGCCGCCGCCGCCGAAAAGCTCAGCGTTGTTCTTAGAGGGGAAGTCTGTTCCGCCCGATGCGAAGCCGTATGTAACCTTTGAAACGGGGATGATCTGAAGAGTGTCGCTGATTTTGATGGGATCGCCGATAATTGTGCTTACGTCTACGAGATCCTTGATTTTTTCGATTGATGTGCCGAGAATTCCTGATGCTGACTGTTCTTTCATTTTGTTTTCCGCCTTTCTTATATTTGAAATTTATTTATTAATCTGCTTTTCCACCTTGGGCTCTTCGGGAGCCTTGCTATGCCTAAGCAGTTTAAATACGACCTTAAACAGAAGCTCAAAGACCAGAACAAAGACTGCGTTGATAAGTCTTATCGGTCTGAGAGAAATCTTTGTGTGAAGCCTTGCGGCTGTTTTCTCATAAATGAAATCGGGGGTGATTTCAAGATTATATTTTTTGACTCTCGCCTTATTGACAATCAGCCCCATGGCAGGGAATGCCGCTGAGCAGACCTTGCCGTATTTGATTGCCGTGTCGGCAGAATCCGCTCCGCCGATATCGAGCGAAACATAAAGCTCTTCAAAAAGGAACGCTCTGCCGATTCTTCCGAACATTCCGCCCAGAGCCGCCTCCGCATCCTTGAGAAGCTGAACGACACCGCCGACGCCACGGTTTTTATAGAATCTGACAAACATGTTGTCGCCCTTTTTCTTTTTGGGTTCTTTGACAACTTCGCTTTCCTGCTTGGGCTCTTCTTCTTTTTTCTTTTTTTCTTTCTTCGGCTTTTCCTTCTTCGGCTTCTTTTCGTGCTTGGGAAGAATGTTGATTTTGATAAAAAGCCACTTGACACTCACGGCAACATCGTCTTCATAATGAACCGTCACCGCAATTTTGATTGAAAGAAGAACCACAAAAAACGCTATGATTCCGAGAATGATATAAAGCGCTGTCACACCGCCGCCTCCTTCAAAACCGTTTTATTCTTCCTCTTCAGCCTCAGACTGGAAAAAGTTCCTTATCTGCTCGCCCTGCTCATTATTGATCTCATCATCCTGAAGGTCATCAACCTCAGGTCTTTCGGGAAGCTCGGGAAGCTCCGAAAGAGATGAAATGCAGAAGCAACGCAGGAAATCGGGAGTTGTACCGTAAAGCAGAGGTCTGCCCGGCAAATCAAGTCTGCCCTTTTCCTCGAGAAGCCCTTTCTGACAGAGAGTTGAAATAACTCCCGAGCAGTCAACGCCTCTGATCTGCTCAACATATGCTTTCGTGACGGGCTGATTATAAGCCACGACCGCAAGCACCTCGAATGCCGCAGGAGAAAGCGGAGCATTCTTCTTGATATCGAGAACGCTTCTGACCTGCTGAGCATATTCGACTCTCGAGCAGAGCTGATATTTGCTTCCCAGACGGAGGAGGCATATGCCGCTTCCTCTCTCGTCAAGGATTCTCGCAAGCTCCCACAATGCACCCGAAACGGTATCCATATCGAGCTCGAGAGCTTCTGCTATTCTTGCACACTCAAGCGGCTCGCCCGAAGCAAAAAGAATCGCTTCGCATGCCGCACGAATCTGTTCATTCGTCAATTTCAATACTCTCCCCTCTGCCCTGAAGCAAGGTTACGTCAACATTTTCTCCGTCGCCGTCAAAATGAATTCTCTTAGCCTTTGCCATGGCAAGCAAGGCAAGGAAGGTTGCAACCATTTCGGAACGGGATTCCGAGCCCTCAAAAAACGATGAAAGCTTCTGCTTTTTGCTGTTTCTGAATCTGTCGATAATGACGCTGATTCTCGATGCAACCGAAACGATCTTATGGGCAACGATGCCCTTGAACGCCTCGATGGGCGGAGGCAGACGGCGCATGCCCTTACCGACCGCCGCAAGATATGCTTTATAAATCTCAACGGGCTCGTGGATTCTTGTATAGGTCATGTCGGGTTCAAATTCTTCGGGTTCTCTGCCGTAAAATTCAAAGCCCTTCGCCTGCTGCTGAAGCTTTCCCGCAACAAGCTTGCAGTCCTGATACTCTGTCAGCTCGCCTCTGAGCTCCTCAACCAGCTTCTCTGCCTCCTCGTGAACGGGAAGAAGAGAAACGGTCTTGATATACAGAAGTCTTGCCGCCATTTCGAGAAATTCGCTCGAAACATCGAGGTTATCCTCCTGCATCTGACGGACATAGTCAAGATACTGCTCTATGATCTCCATGATCGGAACATCGTTGATGCTTAATTTCTTTTTGCTTATGAGCTGAAGCAGAAGATCCATGGGACCTTCAAAGACCTCAAGCTTATACTGAAATTTTTCCAAGATATTTGCTCCCTCAGATAAATTTAAACAAAAGTCTGAACGGCAGGTCTGCCACCCACTCGATACCCTCCATGATAATTCCCGTCAGGAAAGAAAGAGGGACATCGAGAACACCGAAAACGATAAGAGCGAAAACCGCAAGGATGATATACCGTTCATACTGCAGATATTTGAAATAATACTTCGGCGGAATTATCAGCGCAAGGATCTTCGAGCCGTCGAGAGGCGGAATCGGAAGAAGGTTGAAAACCGCAAGGCTGACATTTATCATCGCCGCATATGCGAAGAACATATATGAAACATACCAGATAAGTGCCTCTCCGTTTGTATAAAGCATAACGGCGGCATTTGAAAGAATCATGAAAAACAGCGCCATGAAGAGATTGGAAGCGGGACCTGCAAAAGCGGTTAATGCCATTCCCGCTTTCGGATTTTTGAAGCGGCGTGCATTTACGGGCACGGGCTTTGCGTAGCCGAAGCCGACAAGAATGATCATCAGCGCACCGAGAGGATCGATATGCGCAAGAGGATTGAGAGTCAGTCTGCCTTTCAGACGGGGCGTATCGTCGCCGAGCTTTGTGGCAACAAACGCATGGGCATATTCATGAATCGGCAAGGTGCAGAAAACAACAAACACACTTGCCATCAGACCGATAAGAACATCGGTCATGTTACCTTTACTTGCAATTAAATCAAAAAGCATAATTAAGACCTTTCTTTAATCCGTGAAGCCGCAAACCGTTCTTCCGATACCGTTGAAATCCTTTTCGGAATAAACACGGACACATTCTGCGGAAAACATTTTTTCGATTTCTTCTGTCTGATTTTCTCCGCATTCAACCGCAATCGCTCCCTTACAGAAAGGAAGCCATTTCAGAGCAATAGCTCTGTAAAAATCATAACCGTCCTCGCCTCCGTCGAGCGCCATTGAAGGCTCTCTGAGAACCTCTTTCTGAAGCAGAGGGATCTCTCCGCTTTCGATATACGGCGGATTGGAAAGAATGAGGTCGGGCTCGGGTAAGCCGAAGCTCTCAAAGCCGTCAAACAAATCTCCGCTCACAAGAGCTGCATTATCGCAGCCGAGAAGCTTTTTATTCTCAGAAAGATAAGCAAACGCCGCATCGGATTTTTCGAGGAGGAACACCCTCGCATCGGGTCTTTTCTTTGCGACCGTCAGACCGATGCATCCGCTGCCCGAGCACAAATCGAAAACCACGGGGTCGTTTTTCTCTTTCAGATAATCCAGCGCAAAGTCAACGAGCATTTCGGTTTCGGGACGGGGAATCAGCACTCCCTCTCCGACCTTGAAAACCTCGCCGTAAAAATCCCATTCGCCGATAACATACTGAACGGGCATACCGTCTGCTCTGCTTCCGATCATTCTCAGAAAACGCTCCGACTTTTCTTTGTCGGCTTCGTCGTTTCCGTGAAGAACGGCATATTCTCTGCCACAAACGAATGCCGACTCAAAGATCCATCTTACTTCGTTTCGTGCGTTTTCAACGCCTGCTCCGATCAGAAGCTTTTCCGCATGAGCAAGAATTCCGCTGACGGTCATGAATTTTCCTCTGATGCTTCTGCATCCGTTTCTTCAGCCTCTTCTTTCTTTTCGGGAACCTCGCCCGTAAGGCACGCTTTCATCGCTTCGATGGCAACCTCGATGATGTCATCGGTAGGCTCAACGGTCGTTATTCTCTGCATCAAAAGACCGGGTGCAGAAAGAAGCCTTGTGAATTTATTGGGATATTTGCCCGCAAGCTGGATGAACTCAAAGCCGACACCCATGATTACGGGAAGCATAAGAATTTTCGTTATCATCCATATCAGTCTGTTTGCCGTCAAAGCAGGAAAAACGATGGAAACGACTGACGAAATAAGGATACTGAGAATTATCGTAACAAAAATGAAGCTCGTTCCGCATCTGGGATGGAAGCGTTTCATCTCTCTGATGTTGTCAACGGTAAGCTCCTTGCCGTGCTCAAAGCAGAAAATCGTTTTATGCTCTGCACCGTGGTACATATAGACTCTGCGGATCTCCTTCATTCTTGCAACGAGAGCCATATAGACGACAAAAAGGATAACTCTGATTATACCCTCAAAAACTGCACGCCACATGTCGATTGCGCCGTGGGCAAGATACTTGTTCGTCAAATCGAAAAGGAGCGAGGGAAGATACATGAAAAGAACGAACGAAATTCCTATTCCGAGAACGGCGGAAATAAAGCCGATAACCGCCATCATCTTCGGTCCGAAATGCTCGCTTATCCATTTATCGAGCTTGGACTCGTCCTCCGCCTCCATATCGTCGAGAGCGGTTTTCTCTGCCGACTCCATGAGAAGCTTATATCCGCTTATCATCGATTCAATGAAAGAAACAACTCCTCTGATGATCGGAATATTCAGGAGCTTGACCTTCTTTCTGACGGAAACAAAGTCCTTCATCTGAGTTTCGATCGTTCCGTCGGGCAGACGGAGCGAAACAGCCATACCCTCGGGGCCCTTCATCATTATGCCCTCCATGAGAGCCTGACCGCCGACGGCAACATATTCATTTTTTTTATTTTCTTTACTCATTTGCTGCTGATTCTCCTTCCGAATCTGTTCGGGAATCCGTCAAAGAACTGACGGGTTCGAGAGGCAAGGTTATTCTGACAGTCGTTCCCTCGCCGTAAACGCTGGTGATCTCCATTTCGCCGTTATGAAGTCTGACTATTTCATCGACCACCGCAAGACCGATTCCCGAGCCTCTGACCGTCGAATCGACCTTATAGAATTTTTCTCTGACATGCGGCAGATCCTCAGCCGAAATACCTATGCCCGTGTCGCTGACAGTTACGATCAGCGTTGCGGGATTGGGCATTTCCGCAAGGACAACGATTTTGCCGCCCTGATTGGAATATTTGAGTGCATTATCAAGAAGATTGATAAACACCTGCCTCATTCTCGATGCATCCGCTCTCGCAGGCGCAGGGAAATGAGGAACGTTATAAATCAATTCAAGACCTTCCCTGACGGCTCGCTCTCTGAACTCGAAAACGACCTCGTCAAGCTCGGCAAGAATATCGGTTTTTTCAAAATTGAGTTTCATTCTTCCGCTGCTCATTCTTGAGAAATCAAGAAGCTCCTCAACCATTTCGTTGAGCCTTGCAGCCTCGCTGATGATAACGCTCATTCCCCTCTCGGTCATGGCGGCATCTGTATCACCGATCTGGAGCAGAGTTTCGCCCCAGCCCTTGATAGCAGTCAGCGGAGTACGCAGTTCATGGGAAACCGTCGAGATGAAATCGTTTTTGAGTCTGTCGGTAGCTGAAAGCTTTTCTGCCATGTCGTTTATCGTTTTGCAAAGCTCTCCGATCTCATCGTTATATGAATAATGATTGATTCTCGCTTCGAGATCACCGCCTGCTATCCTCTTTGCCGTTTCGCCGACCGCCTTGACGGGGTTGACGATCGAGCGGATGAAGATACTGCCCGAAAACATGAGAAGAGCAAACAGCGCAAGCGCAACAAGAATGACCGTAATTGAAAGTCTGACGAGCTGATGCTCGATCTGTTCAAGCGAGATCATGAATCTGACCGCTCCTGCATGAGTTCCGTCGGGATAGCTGCAAACGCAGGTTTTTGCCATAATTCTTTCGCCCGAGGGAAGACTGCCCGTCCATTTCGCATTGTTGCTTCCCTCAAGGGCGGTTTCATAGTCAGGCATGGTTACCTTACTCTTGATTTCAAAGCCGCTCGAGGAAAGAACGATATTCCCCGTTCTGTCGATAATCCAGACCGCCATGCTGTCCTTGTCGGGAAAGTTCTCAACGAAATTCCTGCCTGCGGTTCTGAAGCCGTCGGTTGCGGCATCTCCGTAAAGATTGAAGCTTGCCGAAAGCTCCTGAGCAGAGTAAGAATCAAGCGCAAGATTTGCAACGCTGTAATAATAACTGCGGAAAGAAATAAGAATCGCAAGAGAAACGAAAATAAGAATAAACGCCATAACGGATGCAATATTGAGAAACCATCGCTTCGTTATGCCGACAAATCTCATTTTTCTTTCTCCTTTCAGTTTAAAATCAGACTAACCATTTATAGCCGATGCCCCAAATTGTTATCAGATGCTTCGGAGCGGAGGGCTCCTCCTCGACCTTCATGCGAAGGCGACGGATATTGACATCGACAATTTTTTCTTCTCCGAAATATTCATCTCCCCAGACCTTGTTGAGGATCGCAGTTCTGCTCAGAGCGTCACCCGCATTCTGGAAGAAATATTCCATCATCTGAAACTCAACCTGCGTCAGCTCAATGAACTCTCCGTTTTTCGTCAGAGTCCTGCTTCTGAGGTTGAGCTTGAACTCTCCGAGCTCAATGGTATCAGACGAAACGCTGCCGGGAGCATTATTCATGGCAACCCGTCTGTAGACCGCATCAACTCTCGCAACGAGCTCCGTGGGAGAAAACGGCTTTGTGACATAATCGTCGGCGCCGGTCATAAGACCTGTCACCTTGTCCATTTCCTGAGTTTTTGCCGTAAGCATGATAATTCCGAGATTCTTGCTCTTGGTGCGGAGTCTGCGGCAAACCTCAAGCCCGTCAACATTCGGCATCATGACATCGAGAAGCGCAATATCCACATTTCCGCCGCAGGAGTCATAAAGCTCAAGTGCCTGTGCACCGTCGCATGCTTCAAGAACCTCGTAGCCGCCCCTGCGAAGATTGATAACAACAAACTCTCTTATCGCCGCTTCGTCCTCGGCTATAAGAACCCTCTTCATATTTTCACTTCCTGTCAAAAAGTTTTTCAATCAAGAAAGAGGCAGGATCTTCGTTTTAAGCTCCGAATCCGTGATTCCTCTCTCGGCTCCGTTCTGATTGATATAAGCAAAGACCGTATACTCGTCTTTCTCAATCAGCGGGATATGCTGTTTTATATCGGTTTCGCCTATCTTTTCCTGCGAGATACGCAGAATCGAATAAAGCTCGGTTTCTTCTCCCGTTTCACGGTTCAGCTCCTTGACGATCCAGCAGTTGAGCTCACGGTAATCCTCAATTCTCAGATCGAACCTGTCCTCGCTGCTGAGAACGAGCATATATCCGTCGGGATAATTAACAAGCGTATTCATAAGCGTTTCGTGCCCGTCTTCATAGAAGTTGAGCCAACTGGTTATATAGAAATATTCGGGATCGATCGTCATTTCGTTTGAATCGGTGGCAAAGACCTCGATCTGAGCGGGAACATCGATTTTTCCGTCGCCGTTGATATCCGTGCTTGCGATCGGCTCGTTTCTGAGCGTTGCAATGTTCGACATCGTTGCCTCATCAAAAAGAGGTGCGGCAAGCTCGGCGGCATCCTTATCCCAATAGACAAGCTCGGTTATCATCTGATGCTCGCCCTTCATGGCATCAATGTATATCCTGAGCGGTTCATCGTCTGAGGTCTTTTCGGTTTTGACCGAAGCATAGCTGCTGATATTCGCATCAACTCTCGCCTCTCCCTTGAGGACCGCCGCCCCGTTTGAAACGCTGATAAGACGGGCAAATCTCTGAGGGGCAACCGCAGCCTTGGCATTCGAGGCGGCAGAACCGCTGTTAGAGGTTATGAGGAAAATATCGTCGAGCGAATCGCCGTCAACATCGACGATCAGCGAAACCGTGCACACCTCGTTGGATATCTCCCTGAACGGAGCATTCTTTGCGGGAGCGTGGTAAACCGAAAGTGTTTTTCCTGCGCTGATACCCGAAACGCTCCAGCAGACGATAATTTCCGAAACGCCGTCGCCGTTCATATCTCTGACGGATACGCTTTCAACCTGATTGCCGTGACCGTTGAAATCTGCGGACCGAACCCATTCGCCGCCGCTCATTTCAAAGCTTACTGCCTTGGCAAAGGATTCACCCTGAGCTTCACGGTAAAATATCATCGCTTCATTCTGCGAATCGCCGTCAAAATCTTCAACGATTATCGCCGAACGGTAATCTCCGTCATACGGCGAACAGAGGGAAACATCCTTGCCCATGTCCGAACGGAAAAGCTTGACGAGCCCTTCATATTCTTCATAAAACAAAGGAGGAACGAGAAGCGAATCGGCAGATTTCAGAAATCCCGTGCCGCCGCACGACGAAAACGAAAGCAGTGCAATAACGCTCACTATCAGCACCGCCGCAAATCTCTTCATTCAATCCCCTCCTCCGTTTAAAGATACACTTACAGATTTTCAAGATATTATATCACATATATTCCATATAAATCAATATATAATTATAAATAAATTATTAATAATATAAAGAAAAAGCAGCCAAGCGAACGCTGTGACTGCTTTATGAACTATCTTATGATATTAACTTTCACGGTGTAGTCCGAAGGCTCGCCGTCGAGCCAACAGGAATCCCTGCCGAGAATAACGGGTACCTCAATAACACCCGTTGCATCTGCTGCGACCGAGCTGAAATCAAGCTGAAGATCCTGAGCAGATACCGAATAGACATTTTCCGAGGCTCCGAACACGCCGACCATCGACTGTTTTCCGTAACCGACGATTTCATATTTAAGACCGTGACGGTTGCTGATATCCTTCATGGCGTAAGGGTTTTCCTCTGTCGGAAGCTCGACCGTTACATAACCGACATTCTTGACGGTAACGGTGACCGTAAAGCTGCCTGCCCCGGGCTTTCCCGTTTCCTCGTCTTTTATAACAACGCCCTCCTTGCCCGAATACTCTCTGACAAAGGTCTGCTCACCCTTGTTTCTGAAATCGATTTCGTTAAAGCTGATCGTTGCAACCGGAACGCTTTCGCTGACAACATCCGAGAAGCCGAAAACAGCCTGAGCAGGTTCAACCTTATATTCAACAATAGTGCCGGCATCGGCAATTCCCGCAGGTACATCCGTAAAGGTCACGGCGGCAGATGCCTTCGCCTCTTTATAGATGAGAGTATTGATATAAATTGAACCGTTCGCCATTTCGTCGGTAACCGCTTTTATTCCGACATATTTCGGCGTATCGCCGTTCTGCTTTGCAAGCTTCAAGCTTGCGGTAAAGCCGTTGTTATCTTTGAGATTGCCCGCAACGGTCGCATAAGCATCGACCTTCATGACAGACTCGACCTCCGACTTCGGGCCGTAAATCGTTACCTTTTCAACCGCAGGCTCAAAATCCTCGGCAAAATATCCGTCTGCGGCAAAGCTGCCGTTTTCAACGCTGACAACGGGCTCAACAGGGACCTGCTTTTCAACATAATAATCAAAAAGAACCTCAACCTCGCTGACCGTATAGGAAACGATCTCATACTGAGGTCTTGTGCTGACGCTTCCGACATCAACCGAAAGCTTATGTGTTCCCGACTTCGTGACGGATGCTGTGTTGGCAACGGCATCAAGGTCGTTGATAATGCTGTCATCCTCAACGATATAACGCTTGCCGACGACCGTTACGTCAACGGTCAGATTTTCTGCTCCGAACGCTTCAAGCTTCTTGGAATCTATAAGCCCTGTTGAAGATATTCTGATGGGAACGTTCCTGACGGTTATGGTTGTTTCGGGGCTGAATTCAACCGCAACAACAACCCAGATAATCACAGCCGCAACAACTGAAAATATCAGCAGAAAGCGGTTGTTATAAAACAAATCACTTAATTTTCGGCTATTCTTCATTTTTTCCAACCCTTAAACAGTTTTTTGAATGCATCCTTCTCTGCCGAAAGCTTTTCGGGAGCGGTGTCAATGAGATTGTTGAGAAGAACCTCACGAAGCTGAGCTTCGGTAACATTACGAACGAGCTCACCCTTGAATGCATATGAAATGATTCCCGTTTCCTCGCTGGTGACTACTACGATCGCATCCGTCGTTTCGCTGATACCGATTGCGGCTCTGTGTCTTGTTCCGATCTCACGGGAAATATTTTCGTTTTTAGACAGCGGAAGAACGCAGCCCGCACAATGCAGTCTGCCGTTTCTGATTATCGCAGCGCCGTCATGAAGCGGAGAATTCGGGAAGAAGATATTTCCGACAAGCTCATGGGTGACCTTGGCATCAACGAGAGTTCCCGTCTTGATAACATCGCCGAGATGAACCTCTCTCTCAAAAACGACCAGCGAGCCCGTTTGCTTTGCGCTCATTCTCTGAGCTGCTTTCGCAACCTCGATAACCGCCTCTGTCGTAACAGAATTCAGGTCATCGTCGTTGCCCCTTATCAGCGCACTCAGAGCCGAAAACTTGCTCTTACCGACACGCTCGATAACCTGACGGATCTCCTGCTGAAAAAGGATAATGAGAACTATAAAAATGTTCTGGAATACAAGCCTGAAAATATATGCACTCGATTGCATTTCAAACTGATACACAATGAGATAAGCCAACCCGAGAAGCAGAAGACCTTTGACAAGCTGCATGGCCCTGGTTTCTCTGATAAGCTTGATTCCGTGGTAAATAATAAATGCAACAAGACAGATATCAAGAAAATCCGCAACGCCGAATTTCAGCGATGGCAATTTCGAGAAAAAGTCCGTTATATTGTCAAAAAAGGACATAAGCGGTTACGCTCCCTTTCATAATTCTCTTATCATATCTTAGCACAACTTAAAAGAGGTTGTAAACAAAGATAATGCCGAATTAACAAAAAATTTATTTTTCGATCAGACATACTGCGTGGGCGGATATTCCTTCCCCCTCACCCGTAAAGCCGAGCCCCTCTTCGGTCGTAGCCTTGACGCTTACAAAGTCGGGGTCGATGCCGCATGCCGAGGCGATATTCTCACGCATTTTTCTGATATGCTCCTTCATTTTCGGTCTTTGGGCAATAATCGTAGCATCGATATTGACGACCGAATAGCCCTTATCGGATATGGCTTTCACGACCTCGGAAAGAAGCACAAGGCTGTCTGCCCCCTTATATTTTTCGTCGCTGTCGGGAAAAAGGCAACCGATATCGCCCATCGCCGCCGCACCGAGAAGAGAATCGCTGATTGCATGCAGAAGCACATCCGCATCAGAATGACCGAGCAGACCTTTTTCATAGGGAATATCGACTCCGCCGATAATAAGCTTTCTGTTTTCGACAAGCTTATGCACATCATATCCGTGACCTATTCTGAGCATTCGGACCACTCCTTTTCAATTTCTTTTATATCTTCAACAAATCTTTCGTAGGTTGTGATGCAGTTGAGCACCGTCACAAGCGCATTCGCCGTCAGTCTTGACGGCAGAGCATAATATTTCAGCAATGCCGCTCTTTTCTCCGAGCTGTTTTCACCGCCCGTAAACCCGAATTCATAAAGGTCGAGCTTTGTTATCGGTCTTTCGGGTGACTGAGAGTTTTCAAAGAGCACCCCTGCATTCGCAAGAGCCTGCATGATAACCTCCTCGGAAACGCCTTCAACGCCGAGCTTTCCTTCCTTTGAAGGCTCGGTTTTTCTTTTTTCCTTGCCGAAAATATCGGGTATATAGGCATGCTTTATATATTTTTTATCAACGGTCGAGCCGATAAAGGAACGGATTTTGAAACCTGCGGAATCGCTGTCCGTAAGCACGAGAATCCCCCTCTTTTCGGCAAGCATTCTGATAAGCCGCTGAAGCTCCTTATCCTTGAAAATGCCGAAGCCGTCCGTCTGAATTATCGGGGCATCGATGATTCCCGAAAGCTTGATTTTGTCGTACTTTCCCTCAACGATGACCGCCTGACTGATTTTTATCATAATTATCTCCCGCCGACTCTCGCAAGCTTTACAACTGCCTTTTCGAGAATCAGCCTTTTATCGGTTGATGTGCTTTTCATTGCGGTATCCGCTTCAACAAGAATATCAACGCATTCGGCTATATCGTCAAAGGTCAGCGAAGCGCTGTTCCTTGCGGCATTGGTAAGTCTGAACTCCTTGCCTGCATAGTTATAATAACCTGCAACGGATTCCGCTCTTCCGCCCGATTTGACCGCCGCCTTGGCTCTGTAAATATCCGAATATGAAGCAATCAGCGCACCGAGGATCTGAAATTCGTCCTCTCTCTGTTCAAAAAGCTGCTCGAGCTTTCTGAAGGCGCTGTCAAACCTTCTTGCCGTCAGATCCTTTATCATATCAAAAACCCTTGCATCAAGGCTTTTTATGCACACGGCATCAACATCGCTCTTCTTGATTTCACCCTGAGCATAGGCGCAGACCTTTTCGGTTTCGTTAAGAAGGGTGTTAAGGTCCGAGCCGACACACGAAACGAGATATGAGGCAACGCCTTTTTCAAACGCCGTTCCCCTCTTTTTTGCGCCGCTTTCAACCATTTTTGCAAGCTCAAGAGCGGTTTTCTTTTCAAGCTTTACTGCGTATGCTTTCTTCTCGAAAAGCTTTACCGTCTTTGTCCATTTCGCCCCCTTGGGCTCATATGCAACGAACGAGAAGATCAGCGCACAGTCCTCGGGATTGTCCTCGATAACTGTCTGAAGCTGTTCAAAGCCGTTATCGTCAAGTGTATCAAGAGGAAAATCCTTGACGAGAACGCACTTCGTTTCCGCCATCATCGGAACAGCCTGAGCACTTTCATAGATGTCTGAAAGCGACGACTCCTTGCCGTCAAAGGTATGAAAATTGAAGTCGGCGAAGGATTCGTCAACCGTCTTTTTTACAATTTTATCAACATAAACCTTTTTGAGATAGTTCTCCTCACCGTAAATGAGATAAACGCCGACGGGGTTTTCCCTCAGCTTTTCTTTTAAAGCAGATTCGTTTAAAGCAGGCATGCAAAACCTTCCTTTCTCATTCTCTGCAAACGCTCATAACTCCATTCTCGGCGGTTATGAGCAAATCTCCGCAGCCGCCCGTTGCGGCGCACGGAATTCCTTTTGAATGCAATTCATTCTGTATTATCAAGCCTCTTCGGTTTTCGGCACATATTACCGTGAAATCCGCCGCAGATTCTGCTATATCCGAGGGATAATCACTCCTCGTTATTACGAGATCGGCATCACGGAAATGCTCGGGGATTTGCCCGTATCCGTCAATCGGAAACGGACAGATCAAAGAGGAAATGTTTTCATTTTCAACAAGCACGAGGCTTGTGCCGTTCACTTTGAAAAATGAAACGGTAAAGTTTTCAGTTGAATATTTATCGGTAATCGGTATGATTTCGCACCCTTCCGAAAGAAGCTGCAGATTTTCGGGCATTTCATCGCAGACCAGCTCACGGGGGCGGTTTTCTTTAAACAGATCAACGGCAAACGCCGATGAATGATCGGATGCATCGGGAAGAATCAAGGCATCAAAGCTGCCTGCACGGTTCAGCGCATTTCCGATTTTCATTTCGCCCGAAAAGCTTGTCCCTCCGCACCCGACGAGCAGATTCTCACCCGAATCGCTCAGCATTACGGAGATACCGTTACCCGTGTCAAGGACTCTGATTTCGGTTGTACCTTTCTGTATAAAAGAAGAAACAAATACGCCCGAAAAGAACAGCATGCAAGCAATTGCCGAAGCGGCAAACGCTGAAGTTCTGATACGAATCGAAATAAAAACCGCAACGGCAAAATAAAGAAGAACAACGCCCGTGAGAATAAAAGAATAGCTTTCTCCGATTCCGATGCGAAGAGGTTCAATTTCCGCCATAAACCCCGACATTCCGATTATGTAACGCAGAAACAGCTTTGCGGGATAATAAAATATGTTCAGATTCAGGGGAACAGCAAAAGACATCAGCGTTGCAAGAACGCTGAGAATGATCGCTCCGCTTGCAAACGGAGTTATTATCAGATTGGATATCAGGGTCGCAAAGCTGAAGCCTCCCGAAATGCGGAGCATAATGGGCTGAATCAGAAGCGTCGCACCAAAGCTCGGCAAAAGCCATTCCGCCGCCGAGGAAGCCAACCTTCCCTTCTTTGTATTCATGCCGCATTTGTTTCTGACCTCGGGCAACACATATTCGTTGCAAAGGAGAATGCCGACGGTCGAAAGAGCGGAAAGCTGAAGAGATACAGATGCCATGGCGTGCGGCGAAGCAACCGAAATAACAAGAAGCGAAAATCCGAGCGAGTTAATGGAATCCGACCTTCTCGAAAAGAAATTCGCCAGAAGATACGAAAGCATCATAACTCCCGCTCTCTGAACGGAATACGTAAGCCCTGCCAGAAGCATAAAGCCGATAACGGCAAAGGCTGCAACAACGCTCACAGCTTTTTCACGGAGCCTGAGCTTTCTCAGCAGTCCGATGACAAACACGGACCAGACTGACAGATGAAACCCCGAAACGCAAATGATATGAACGATTCCCGCCAAACGAAGGTCATTATAAAGACCATCGGGAATACCGCTCTTATCCCCGAGAAGCATCGCAACCGCAAGAGCTCCGTTTTCATCGGGAAAGACTCTGTAAACCGCCCGTTTGACTGCGTTACGCATGTTGATGATCTTCATGCCGAAGGGCTTTTCATCCTCGGGAATTTCCGTAACAACACAATCATCTGAAAACGGATACGCTCCGATAACAAGTCCCGAAGCAAGATTGGCATTCAGAAACACGCTGTCCGTAATTCCCGGACGATAAAAGGCAAAATCGCCTTCAATTATATCGTAAGGACGGATATCGGGGCTTTCGGAAAACACGAGCCTCAGACCGAAGCGCACATCCTCTCCGTCAAGAGAAACCGCTTTTGCATCGTAATAGAATTTGCCGTATTCGATAACGGCCTCGTCGGTTATGCGGGCTTTCAGTCGGTGAACAGTACCGTCATATGATGCGAGCGGAGAAAAACAAAGCGTATTTACCGCTAAAAGAAATATGCACGCAACCGCTCCCGACGAAGCGAAAAGCGGAAAAACCTTCTCCTCTCTCAGCCTTTTTGAAAAAAGCGCAATAACCAGAGCAACGGCAAAGCCTGCCAGAACAGCCGCCGTTACTCCGGTTTCCTTGTCAAACAAAAATGCTATGGTCAAAAACACCGTGAAACCGATAACGGCAAACGGTCTTTTCATGGACCTCACCCACAGAAAACTTTATTTCTCAATGAGAGGAATAACTCCGAGGAAAACGATATCATCTCTTTCAGCCGCATCGCCCTCGGCAAGCACCGCCGCTTTTGCAACGATATTCGCATCGAACTTTGCACAGAGAGTTTCAACCGCTTTAAGCGACTCACCCGTGCTGATAACATCATCGAGAATAACAACTCTCTTGCCTCTCATCTGCTCGCCCTCGATGCTGTCGAGAATGAGAGTCTGCTCGGCATCGGTCGTTATTGAACGGACATTTACCGAAACGGGCTCGGACATATAGAGCTTCGCTTTCTTGCGGACAACGAAATATTTCTTGCCGCTCTGCCTTGACATTTCATAGGCAAGAGGAATGCTCTTTGCCTCGGGAGTAACTATATAATCAAACTCGGGAAGTCTTTTGATAAGCTCTGCTGCGGAATGCACCGTGATCTCGACATCACCGAAAAGAATGAAGGCGGCGATATCAAGCTTGTCGCTTATCGGGCATCTCATAAGATCCCTTTTCATGCCTGCTATGTCAACTGTATAATACTGCATATCTTTCTCCTCTTAAATCAGCCTGCGGGCCAGCCGAAATCTCTGCCGCCCATGAGGTGGAAATGAATGTGTTTGACTGTCTGACCTGCGCTGTCGCCGCAGTTGTTGACGATTCTGAAGCCGTCGTCAAGACCCTTTTCCTTTGCGATAATTGCAGCAACCTCAAAGATATGCGCAATAACCGAGCTGTTTTCGGGAGTAATGTCGGCGGCGCATGCAATATGCTCCTTGGGAACGATCAGAATATGAACGGGTGCCTGAGGCTCAAGGTCATAGAACGCAAGCACCTTATCGTCTTCATACGCCTTGTTTGAGGGAATTTCTCCGCTGATGATCTTGCAGAAAATGCAATCCATAAATCCACTTCCTTATATGTTTTTGCGGCGGGACAAATTAGCCCCGCCATATTTATTTTTATTTAAGCATCGCCTTGACGATGTCTGCAACCGCCGCCATAGCACCCGAAACATTGGAAACATCCTTTGTTCCTGCCATAGCGCTGTCGGGTCTGCCGCCGCCCGAGCCGCCTGCAAGCTTTGAAACCTCTCTTACGATATTGCCTGCGTGAGCACCTCTTGCAACCGCCTGCTTACCGCATGCGCATGCAAAGTTTGCACTTGCGCCGTTGATTCCGCAGATAACCGCAACGGCATTTTCGTCCTCCTTGACCTTGTCGCACATTGAGCGAAGATCTCCGGGATTAACGCCTTCAACGGTTGTTGCAACGAGAGTCACTCCGCCAAGGTCAACCGCACCGCTCATGAGGTCACCCGTCTTGAGCTGAGAGAGCTCTGCACGAAGCTGCTCGATCTCCTTTTCCTTCGCCTTGAGATCGGCGGCAAGAGCATTCGCCTTCTTGTCAAGCTCGGAAACATTTGCAAGCTTCATGGCAGCCGCCGTGCTGTTGATAAGAGCGTTATTCTTTGCGATATATTCAAGAACACCCGTACCCGTTACGGCTTCGATTCTTCTGACACCTGCGGCAACGGATGACTCGGAAACGATCTTGAAAAGACCGAGCTTGCCCGTGTTATCGGCATGTGTGCCGCCGCAGAGCTCTGTCGAGAAATCCCCTGCTTTTACAACACGGACAATATCGCCGTATTTTTCGCCGAAGAGTGCCATCGCACCTGCCTTCTTGGCTTCTTCAATAGGCATCTCCGTGCTTGTTACGGGCATAGCGGAGAGAATAATCGAGTTGACCTTGTTTTCAACACTTGCAAGCTCTTCAGCCGTCAGAGCCGAGAAATGAGTGAAGTCGAATCTCATTGCGCTTTCGTTGACAAGCTGACCTGCCTGCTCAACATGAGAGCCGAGAGCCTCACGCAGAGCCGCCTGAAGAAGATGAGCCGCAGTATGGTTTCTCATTGTTGCCGCTCTGGATTCTTCGTTATAAACGGTTACGGCAGCATCGCCCACCTTTATGCCGTCACCCGTAAGAGTGCCGTGATGAAGGTAAGCTCCGTCGGCATCCTTGGTTGTGCCCGTAACCTCAAAAATGCTTTCACCGATTCTGATAACGCCCGTGTCACCGACCTGACCGCCGCTTTCGGCATAGAAAGAGGTCTTGTCCAGAACAACGATTGCGTTCTCGCCGTCATTGATAAAGTCTTTTCTTTCGCCGTCGGAAACGAGCGCAAGAATCTTTGCCTCGGTGTTGTTTTCTGTATAGCCCGTGAACTCGGTTTTTTCAATATCCTTGAATGAAACACCGTTGTTTCTCCAGTCGGAGTCTGCGGCATTTCTCTTTGCGCTCTTTGCCTTGAGTCTTGCTTCCTCGACAAGCTGACGGAATTTCTCCTCATCAACGGTCATGTTCTTTTCGTTTGCGATTTCCTTTGTCAGATCAATGGGGAAGCCGTAAGTATCCTGAAGCTTGAAGGCATCCTCGCCCGAAAGAACGCCGTTTTCGGATTTTTCCATCATCTCATTGAGAAGACCGAGTCCCGAGTCGATCGTCTTATAGAAGCTTTCTTCTTCGGTTGAAATGACCTTCTTGATATAATCTTTCTTTTCAACAAGGTTGGGATATGCGTTTTCGTTTTCGGCAATAACGGTATCGCAGACCTCTGCAAGGAAGGGTCTGTCAATGCCGATGAGTCTTCCGTGTCTTGCCGCACGGCGGAGAAGTCTTCTGAGAACATAGCCTCTGCCGCTGTTTGAGGGAAGAACACCGTCGCCGACCATGAATGTTGTGCTTCTGATATGGTCGGTGATAACACGGAGCGAAACATCCTTCTTTTCGTCATCGTGATAGTTGAGCTTTGCGATCTCCATGATATGCTTCATGATGTTGCGAACGGTATCGACCTCGAAAAGGTTGTCAACATCCTGCATGACGCAGGCAAGTCTTTCAAGTCCCATGCCCGTGTCGATATTGGGATTTGCAAGGCGGGTATAGTTATTCTTGCCGTCGTTTTCAAACTGAGTGAAAACGAGGTTCCAGACTTCGATGAAGCGGTCGCAGTCGCAGCCTACCTTACAGTCGGGACTGCCGCAGCCCTTTGAAGGACCTCTGTCAAAATAAATTTCCGAGCAGGGGCCGCAGGGGCCTGCACCGTGCTCCCAGAAGTTGTCCTCCTTGCCGAAACGCACCATGTGAGAGGGGTCAACGCCGACCTCCTTTGTCCAGATGTCGTAAGCCTCGTCGTCCTCAAGATAAACGCTGACATAAAGAAGCTCCTCAGGAATTTCAAGAACCTTCGTAAAAAATTCCCAAGCCCATGCGGTTGCCTCACGCTTGAAATAATCGCCGAACGAGAAGTTGCCGAGCATCTCAAAATATGTGCCGTGGCGTGCGGTTTTACCGACATTTTCGATATCGGGAGTGCGGATGCACTTCTGGCAGGTTGTGACTCTCTTTCTGGGAGGAGTCACCTCGCCCGTGAAATACTTTTTCATGGGAGTCATGCCTGCGTTGATAAGCAGAATGCTCTTGTCGCCCTGAGGAACAAGCGAGAAGCTGGGCAATCTCAGATGCTCCTTGGATTCAAAAAATGCGAGATATTTTTCTCTTAATTCGTTAAGTCCTGTCCATTTCATAACAGTTATCCTCCTATGGGTCAAGCCCTTGATTTACTCGAAATTGCGATAAAAAAGAACAAAAAGGTGCAGTTTCACAATCAAATGGGACGGCATATGCCGCGGTACCACCCAAATTGCGCAAACTGCACCACTCATTCCTTATAACGCAGGTAACGCCGCCGTTCGTCACGGCGGAACTCGGAAGCGGCCTTTCCGTCACAGATTGCTCAGCGGTCATCTCAGCAAACAGACCGCCTCTCTGGGAGCCGAAACGGAATTCTTCTTCTTCACAGTTTCGTTATTAAATTCATTTCGTTATTAAATTCAATTAATTATATTACTAAACCGACAAAAAGTCAAGCAACTATCATTCAGCCTTATCGAGCTTCTTTGAGGAAACCCATGCCTGCTTGCCTTCGTATTCAAATCTTATCCATTCCGAGCCGTTGCTTCCCTCTTTCTTTTCAAGAGCATTGATTTCAAAGCCCTTGCTCAGAGCGGTGATGATATTGTCATCATTCTCGGTGTCGGGAGAAGTTCTGATATTTGTTTCGTCATCGTTGACGACATATTTTCCGATTGAAATTTCAGCGGGATCGGTTATTGCGGGAGGAAGCGTTGTTACTTCATCCTGAGCACCGCCCTGAACGGAATCTGTTCCGACGGTGATCGTGCCCCATTCGGTTCCGTTATATGCAAGGAACACTCCGCCCTTGCCCTGACAGATCATGTCATAGGTAAGCTCCGCAACGACTTTATATGCATCCTTTTCGATCTTGATGACACCCATCTTGCCGCCCTTCTTGACGACAACATAGCCGTTTGACGAGCCACGGCAATAGTCATAAGCCTGAGATGGATCGTCTGCGGGAACCTCGTTCACAGGCTCGAATTCATAGGGAACAACGAGCTTTCCGCTGTTCTGAGCAACATAGCCCCATTTGCCGTCCTTACGGACTGCGGCATAGCCCTCATAGTAGCGGTCTCTTTCGTCATAATCTCCGCCGCTCATGCTTGAATTGTTGATATAGGCATGCTCTGCGTGAGGCTCGTTGCTGACGGTTGCGGTGTCGGTCATCATAACGACCTCGTATGCCTGACCGCCCTTGAGAGCAAGGACATGATAGCCCGACTCATCAAGTCTGCCTTCGCCGTAATATCTGCCGTTGCTGCAGCGTCTGAAGCCGTCATATTCGGGAGCAAGAACAACATTGCCGAGATAGTCGATAAGACCGTATTTGCCTGTATCGGGATCCTTGAAGGAGTTGAATTTTTCGTTGAGGAATTCGATTTCTTTATATTCGGAAAGCTCGGGGAGAGCGGTCCACTTGACGGGTGCCTTGACCGTGTCGGAAACGGGAGCGGTCGTCGTCGGAGTGTCGTTATCCTTTGAGCCGCCCTTGACAAGAAGAGCAACCGCAATAACAATAACGGCAAGAACCGCAATTGCAATAATAACGATCTTGGGATTGACCTTTGCCGCCTTCTTTTCGGGCTTCTTTGCGGAAATTATTTCGGGCTTGACCTCGGCTTTTTCCTCGGTCTTTGCTTCTTCGGAAATCTGAACATCGGCAGCCTCACCGCCGAAATCGGCGAACGAAATCGCACCTGCATCCGCTGAAATATCTTCATCGGAAATTTCCGTTACGGTATCAAGACCCTCAATGCTTCTTCTGATTCTGTCAAACGCATCGTCGTCAACCGAATACTCTTCGGAGGAATCATCCTCTGCCGCTTCGTCTGCGGAAGCATCGGAAACTGTGTCATCCGAGTCATCCGTGTCCTCTGCTTTTTCAGCTTCTTCTGCCGAGTCTTCAGCTTCGGTTTTCTCTTCGGTATCAATACCGAGCATGCTGCTGATTTTATTCTTGAATGAAAGAATATTTTCTTCCATCTGAGCTTTTTCTTCGTCGATTTCAGCTTCGATATTCTTTTCGTCTGCGGCTTCATCAGCCGTGTCATCGGACTCCTCCGCTGATGCTTCCTCGGCATCCTCCGCAGCATCTTCTGCGGAATCTCCGTCGGCTTTTTCATCAGTCTGAGATTCATCTGCCGATGCTTCTTCTGCGGTAACCTCTGCCGTATCTTCAGCATCTTCAGCGGCTGTTTCTTCGGCTGATACAACAGTCTGAGCCTCTTCGGCTTCCGCATTTTCCTCTGCCTCTTTTGCCGCCTTGTATGCATCTACCGCAAAAGCGAAGATATCTCTGACGGCATCGTTGTCAACGCCCGTCTTGGCTGTCATATCAGCAAAAAGTCTTGTCAGAACGGGAAGCGCCGCAACCTCGGGAGTGCTTGCCGCTTCAACACCCGAAAAAGCAAGAATATCTTCTCTTGCCTTGCTCAGAACAGCATTTGCCGTGCTTTCGGAAACTCCGAGGAATTTTGAAAGAGCGTTCACGGGCATGCCGTTATTATAATGGAAAATAACTGCCGCTCTGCGTTCGGGAGTCAGCTTATCAACGGCTTCGGATATCCTTGCGGCTTTCTCGCTGTCCTCAAGAACGGCTTCGGGAAGAAAATCTCCCGAGGGCTCCTGAGCGTTTCCGTCAGCATCCGAAAAAATGAATTTTTCGCCGTCTTTATAAATCGAGGCAATTATCTGCTTGAGCCAGATCTCAAAAGCCTCGGGCTTCTTGAGTTTTTCAATCGAACAGAACGCACGGGCATAAGCCTTCTTTGCTATCTCAACAGCCCCGGCATCACTGCCGCTGAGCTTCGAAGCAAGGAAATATGAGCTTTTGAGAGTCTTTGCATAGAGCATACCCATCGCCTGCGTGTCGCCGTTACCTGCGGCAACAACATACTGTACCAAATTCTCGCTCACTTTAATATTCCACTCCAATCGGTTTTTATTAAAAGTACGAAAAGCAATATTGTGTCATTTTATTACACTTGTAATCAATTTTATACTACATTTGGTTAATTGTCAAGAGAATAAATACCGAATTTGACAATATGTTGTGTGGCAAAGGGCTCAGGTGTCATATTTCCCTTTTGATTTTCTCGATTATTCTTTTTTCAAGCCTTGAAATATAGCTCTGGGATATCCCGAGAGCATCGGCAACCTCCTTCTGGGTATATTCCCGTCCCCCGCCGATTCCGAACCTCATTGTCATTATCTGCCTCTCTCTCTTGCTCAGCGAAGCAACGGCTTTATAAAGTCTGCTCCTTTCGTCCTCGGATTCGATATCACGGTAAATTTCGTCGGGCTCGCTTCCGAGAATATCGGAGAGCAGAAGCTCGTTTCCGTCCCAGTCCACATTGAGCGGTTCAAAATACGATACCTCGGCTTTGAGCGAATTGGTTTTTCTCAGATACATCAGAATCTCGTTTTCGATGCATCTCGAGGCATAGGTTGCAAGCTTGATATTCTTGGATATTCTGAAGGTATTGATTGCTTTTATCAGCCCCAGAGTTCCGATGGAAATGAGGTCCTCAATCGGTATTCCCGTGTTTTCAAATTTCCGTGCAATATAGACAACAAGCCTGAGATTCCGCACGATAAGCTCCTCCCTCGCATCCTTGTCACCGAGCATGAGCTTCTCGAGATAACCGTTTTCTTCCTCTCTTGTTAAAGGCGGCGGAAGAGTTTCGGGTCCGTTGATATAATCGACCTCAATTTCAAAAACCCTCGACTTGATTTTCGCTATCAGCTCTGCAATTTTTCTGAACATATTCTCATCTCCCCACTGCGGAAAAACCGCTTTTTATTTCATTGTCGATCGCATCAAAAACGGGACTCCCGAGCAGCGCACAGAAATCGCCCGAAACAAGCTTTCCGTCTGTGACCGCTATGTAAATTTTTTCGGCGGAAACCGTTTTGCCCAAGCCTTTCAGCGTTATTCCGTCAGCCATAAACGCAGGTAATGCACCGCCGTTTTTTATTGTGGAATAAGGAATCAGCCTGAAATTCTTTTCGAGAGTGATATCGCTGTCCTTTTCGATAAGCTGCTGAACAAATCTTTTTTCGGCAATAATTACCGGTCTGCCCGAAAAGCTGTCACGAAGGCTGTTTCCCGTATCGTAAAGAGCCTTTCCCGTTGCCTCTTTCATGTTATATCTGACCGTGAGCTCATATATGCTCTGAGTCGGAGCACGGCTTCGGGAGAAACGGGTGAGCAAGCTCAGCACGGCATAGCAGACAAGCGAAGAAACCGTCAGCGTCAGAATGCTTATATCAAAATAGACGATCCCGTTTTTATACATTGCTCTGTCGGGCGCAACGAAGGTGCAAACAGCAAGCATGATTCCCGCAAAAACAAAGTTTGCAATAAAAAATGCGGAGCAGTTTTTCACAAAAGCTCTGACCGAGCAAAAGCCGAAAGCAACGGCAACCATAAACGCAAGAAACGCAAGCTTTATAACCGCATTCAGAAACGGCGGTATGCCTTCGACAAAAATTATAACAGAAAAAAGACCGCCTGCCGCCGCCGAAAGAAAAAACCTGACCGTTTTATGCTCCGACCCCGTAATTGCCGCACTTGCTCTGAGCAGAAAATAATTGACGATCATATTGACCGCCACAAGAATATCGGCATAAATAACAGTTTTCAAAATACACCCTCCGCATCTCCTGCCTTCATCATTTGAAATTATAAGCTCAGACCACGGAAAATTTTTGTCGTTTAAGGTAACCAAATTTAAAGTTTTCTATTGATTATCGTTTTTGAGGGGTTTATAATATATATCTGTTATCTAAAAAGGAGATGAAACCTGATGAGTTTTCTTTTTGACACTCATATTCACACAAAAGAGTCCAGCGCATGCGGAGAGGTCCGGGCTGCGGATATCGTTGCCCGCTACAAAAGCCTCGGCTACGACGGCATCATTGTCACCGATCATATGCAAAAGAAAGGAATCGACCGTTTCGGCGGCACATATGAAGAAAACATCGGCTGTTTTCTGAAGGGATACCACGCATGCAAAGCACTCGCAGACGAAAAATTCAAGGTCATTCTCGGCATGGAGATCCGTTTTCTTGAAAACGATAATGACTATCTTGTTTACGGCTTCGATGAGGATTTCCTTTATTCCCGTGACCTTGCCCATATCCCGACCCTTGAGGATTTCATGCCGATCGCAAAAGAAAACGGACTTGCCGTTTTCCAGGCTCATCCGTTCAGAAACGATATGGTCATTATGCCGCCCGACATCGTTGACGGCATAGAGGTCTATAACGGTCACGGCAACCACGATTCACGCAACGACATCGCCTGGCATTGGGCTGAGAAATTCGGCTTCAGAAAGCTTTCGGGTTCTGATTTCCACGGTGTTCTCACGATGGAACCAGGCGGAGTTTATTTCGAGGATGAGATAAACGATTCAAAAGATGTAGCAAAGGCTCTTCTTTCAAATAAATATTCTCTCAAGGTTTTTACCGAATAAACTATCTTGTAATCAGCGTTTATTTATGTTATAATTAAAAGAGTTTTTGAAAGGAAAGAGAACTTATGCGTTACAGAAAACTCGGCAGAACGGGCGTTGATGTTTCCGTTCTCGGCTTCGGCTGCATGCGTCTTCCGATGATCGAAGGCGAAGACAGAATTGACGAGCAGGAAGCAATAAGGATCATCCGTGAAGGTATCGACAGCGGGATCAATTATCTCGACACCGCTTTCTTTTACCATAACGGAGAAAGCGAAAGACTCGTCGGAAAGGCTGTTGCCGACGGCTACAGAGAAAAAGCATACATCGCAACAAAGCTTCCTCTCGGCGAGGTTAAATGCGAAGAGGACGTTGAAAGAATATTCGCCACCCAGCTCGAAAAGCTCGGCGTTGACTATGTGGATTTTTATCTTCTTCACGCAGTCAACAATGATGCATGGGAAAACAAGGTTCTGAAATTCGATATTCTCCCGAAAATCGAAAAACTGATCTCTGAAGGAAAAATAAAGCATTTCGGCTTTTCATTCCACGATGACCTTGAGGTTTTCAAAAAGATCATCGACGCTTATGACGGCTTTGAATTCTGCCAGATTCAGTTCAACTATATCGACACGGATTATCAGGCAGGCATCGAAGGTCTTGAATATGCCGCTTCAAAGGGACTCGGCGTTATCGTCATGGAGCCTCTTCTCGGCGGCAAGCTCGCCGCTCCGCACGAAAGCGTTGCCGAATGCCTCGGCAATTCAAGAACTCCCGTTGAATGGGCTCTCGATTTCGTCTGGAACAGACCCGAGGTTTCAATGCTCCTCAGCGGCATGGGCTCCGAAAAGATGGTGACCGAAAATATCGGCTATGCATGCAAGGCTGAATCGGGCATGCTCGGTGCGGATGACCTTCAGACTCTCAGAGATGCAAAGGCTGTTTTCGATGAGCTCACCGCTGTCAACTGCACGGGCTGCGAATACTGCATGCCCTGCCCCTTCGGCGTTGAGATTCCCAAGGTCTTTGCCGCATACAATAACATAACAACGGGCGGCAGAAGGCTCGTCAAGGAGATCATGCCCGACATCGAATATATTGCGGAGAGATGCCAAAAATGCGGCAAATGCGTCAAGGCATGCCCTCAGCAGATCGATATTCCCGAAAAACTCAGAAAAATCAAGAATCAGTTCTAAGAGGTAATAATATGAAAATTCTTTTCCAGGGCGACTCAATAACGGATTGCGGACGAAACCGTGACGATTACCACGATTTAGGCGCAGGTTATCCCAAATATGCCGCAGAGCTTATCGCCAAGGCATATCCCGAAACCGAGTTTGAATTCATCAATCTCGGAATCAGCGGCGACCAGACGAAAAACCTCGTTGACCGTCTGCAGAGCGATTTCATTGACATTCAGCCCGATTTCGTTTCAATTCACATCGGCATCAACGACACATGGCACAGAGCTGCGGAGAGAAACTGGCTCGGCAACGATGTTTTCGAGGCACAGTACAGAAAGGTTCTCTCCGAGATAAAGGATAAAACAAACGCAAAACTTCTCATCATCGAGCAGTTCCTTCTTCCCGTTGACGACAAGGCATATTTCAGAGAAGATCTCAACGGCAAGATCGACATCACAAGAAAGCTCGCAAGAGAATATGCAGATTTCTATATTCCTCTTGACGGACTTATGGCTCAGGCATGCGTTGGCAACGATGCTTCTCATTGGTCTGAAGACGGCGTTCATCCCAACGAAAACGGAGCAAAATTCATTGCAGGAATTTATGCCGATGCATTCGGCAAAATGATATAACAAAGCTTCAAGGAAGGCGAAAAAGTGAATACGTTAAAAAAAGCACTCAACTATGTATTTATTGACGGTCTTTCAGGTATGGCACTCGGTCTTTTCGGCACTCTTATTATCGGCACCATCCTCGAACAGATCGGAAACTTCATTCCCGGCATCATCGGAACATATCTGGTTGCCGTTGCGGGAATTGCAAAATCAATAACCGGCGCAGGAATCGGCGTCGGGATGGCATTCAAATACAAATGCTCTCCCCTCGCAGGTGCATCCGCCGCAGTCGCAGGCATTGTCGGCGCATTTGCAAAGAATGTTGTTGCGGGAACCTTTTCGGGCATATCAGGCCCCGGAGATCCCCTCTGCGCTTTCATCGCCGCATTTTTCGCTATTCAGGCAGGCAAGCTCATCAGCGGAAAAACAAAGCTCGACATTATTCTCACTCCCGCCCTTTCAATCGTCGTCGGCAGTGCGGCAGGTCTTTTCGTCGGACCTCCCGTTTCAAAGGTCACGACCTACATAGGTGAGCTCATCAACTGGGGCGTTGAAAAAGAGCCGATCCTCATGGGTATCGTTGTATCGGTCATCATGGGTATCTGCCTGACACTTCCCATCAGCTCAGCGGCACTCGGCATCATTCTCGGGCTCAACGGTCTTGCGGGCGGTGCGGCGGTTGTCGGCTGCAGCGCTCAGATGATAGGCTTCGCCGTTGCAAGCTACAGAGAAAACAAGGTCGGCGGTCTTATCGCTCAGGGTGTCGGCACATCAATGCTTCAGATGCCCAATATCGTCAAGCATCCGCAGATATGGATTCCGCCCATCATAACAAGCGCAATCCTCGGTCCGATCTCAACCGCAGTTCTCAAAATGACCTGCTACGCTTCGGGCTCGGGAATGGGCACATCGGGGCTTGTCGGCCAGTTCATGACCTTCAGCTCGATGACCGACGGCGGCGCAGACAGCTTCGTTGTTCTTATTGAGATCTTAATCATGCATTTCATCGCTCCCGCACTCATTACGCTGGGCATCTCGGAATTCATGAGAAAGAAAAAGCTTATAAGCTTCGGTGACATGGAGCTTAAAAATATGAATTAACTGTCAGTTCAAAAACTACAGATTACGGAGGACATCAAAATGGCAAAAAAACTCACCGCAATTATCCTTTCCGTGGCTTTGATCTTCTCAGCCGCATTCTGCATCCCCTCATCCGCCGCAACAGAGGTTACCTCTCAGTTTGAGAGAGGCTTTTACCGCTTTGTTGACAATCTCCTTGACGCACTCGTAAACGGAATCTCAGCTCTCATCGCAGAGCCCCGTGACTGGGTCGCAAAGAAGAATTATGTTTCGGAAAACTTCTATGAAGGCATGGAGCCCGAAGAATTCATTTCCGTACCCGGCGCAAACGCAAAATGGTCGCTCGGCTATGCAAACGCAAGCATCCAGACCGGCAAAGAGCTTGAAGAAGGTCACTATGTCGGCGGCAGCCTTGCAATCGGCGACAAGTTCGCAACCGAAATCAGAGATGACCAGAAGGTCAGAACAATTGCAGTTTCCGACGGCAGAGGAATAACCATCTTCTCCGCCATCGACACCTACGGCATGTCTTCAACCGATGTCAGAGGCATCAGAGCCGCTTTTGAAAAAGAAGCTGCTTCAATGAACCTTGACATTACATCCATCAACATCTCCGCTCTTCATCAGCACAGCTGCGTTGACACCTTCGGTCTTAACGGCAATCTCATCAACGCTCTCTTCACATCTTCTGTCCGCAACATGCTCGGTCTTGAGCTTCCCAACGGTCAGAACAAGGATTTCATGGATAACCTTTACAAGGTAACCGTCAAGTCAATGATCGATGCTGTCACAAACATGAAGGACGGTCAGCTCTATTACGGCTACGGCGACGCAACAAACTACATCTATGACAAGCGTTCTCCCATGGTTATTGACACAAAGCTCCACAGACTCAGCTTCGTTCCCGATGACGGTTCAGCCGAAACATGGCTTCTCAACGCCCCCATTCACTGCGTAGGTAACGGCGCTGCAGGAACGCTCATCACAGGCGACTATCCCTATTTCATGGAAAAATACATCAACGAAAATGCAGGCGCAAATGTATTCTATGTTCTCGGCGCAGAGCTCGCAATGACTGCTGAACATGACTATCTCCCCGAAATCGACACAACAACCGATATCTATAAGGAATACGGCGAAGGCTATGCAAGAATTAAACTCTTCGGCGAAGAGCTTGCAAAGCTTGCCTGCTCAATCAAAAACACAGAAAATGTTGCTCCCATTCTCAACATCAGACTCTCAGAGGTTTTTGTTCCCGTTGACAACAGCATTCTCAAGCTCGCAGCAAAGGGCGGTCTTCTCACAAACCAGATCGTAAAGAACAAGGGCAACTATGAGGTTGTCACAGAGGTCGGCTACTGCGAACTCGGCAACAACATCGCAATTTCGCTCATCCCCGGTGAGCTTGCTCCCGAAATCGCTTACGGCGGTGCACACACTGCAGAAGAAACATGGGACGGCGACGAATGGACCTACACCTCCTTCGCAGATGCCGCAGAAGGCAGAAAGCTTATCGTTTTCGGCATCACAAACGACCAGATCGGTTATCTTCTTCCCTCAAACGAATGGCATTCATATCTGACAGAAAATGAAGAGATCGTTTCAACAGGCCGCATGGCAGGCGCATATATCACGGAAGCATTCCTTCTTCTCTTCAACGAGGTCCGCTGATTATTTCTGAAAAACAATTACGGGGGTTGACAAAGGCCAACCCCCGATTTCTCACTCTTCAACAGCTCAGGAGGTGAAATCATGAGCAAAAGAAGTTCCCTGAAATTTACATTAAAGGAAACGGATTATATTCTCTATCTTTTATGTATCCTGACTTCCGCTTTCGGTGCGCTCATGGTTTACAGCGCAACGAGGAACGACGCCATTGCCGACGGGATTTTCATAAGCCGTGACTGTCTGATAATGATTATTGCATCGGGTGTGGGAATCGCTCTGTGTGCATTCATTTCTTTCCTTGATTACGATTCGATAGTCCGTTTATGGCCGTTCGTCGGGGCAGTTTGTCTTTTGCTGATTCTTCTGCTTTTTCCGTTCGGCGACGGTCCCTCTGACAGACCTAATGCCCGATGCTGGCTTCCGATTCTGACTCTCGGCGATACAAAGGTCAACTTTCAGCCGTCGGAGCTTGCAAAAATCGGCTTCATCATCACCTTCACGGCTCATATCGAGGCGGTCAAGGACAACATCAACAGCATCAAGAATGTTCTTCTTCTCGCTCTGCATGCCCTTGTTCCCATCGGTCTTATCATCATCACCGATGACCTCGGTTCGGCTATCGTTTTCGCAATTATTTTTATAGGCATGATGTTCGTTGCAGGCGTAAAGCTGAGATATTTTGCGGTTGCTTTCGGCACGGGTATTGCCTTCGTTCCCCTGCTGTGGACAAAGTTTCTTTCAACCTTCCACCGACAGAGAATCCTCGCCATTTATTATCCCGAAGCACTCAGCGAATACGATTACAACAAGATAATCTATCAGCAGCAGCGATGCGTCAATGCAATAGGCTCCGGAAAAATATGGGGCGACGGTCTTTTCAAAGGGACTTATACTCAGTCGCCCACGGGCGTTCCCGTAAACGAGAGCGACATGGTTCTTTCCGTAGTCGGCGAAGAGCTCGGTTTCGTCGGATGCATGGCTCTTCTTCTCGTGCTCACGGCGATCATCTGCAAAATCGCTCACACCGCAAAGAAATCGAGAAATCTGACAGGTGCTCTTCTCTGTTACGGTGTGGTGTTCATGATCGGAGCGCAGACGATAATCAATATCGGCATGTGTCTTATGCTTCTGCCGAGCATCGGAATTACTCTGCCCTTCATGAGTGCCGGCGGTTCATCGAACCTGTGTATTTATTTTGCAATCGGAATTGCCATGAGCGTCTACCGCTTCAACTGCGACAGACCTCCCGTTAATTTCAGGCTGACAAACATCAGCACTCCGTTTGCGTAAAACAATTTCTCTTCAAAAGAAAAAAGGCTTGCATCGGCGTTCATTCACCTTTGCAAGCCTTTTCAGTTTTTCTTGTTAAGCTGAGCTTCTATCGCATCGGCGATCGCCCTTGCATAAGCATCAAGATTATCATCATAAAGCTTGTTGTCTGTTTCATTCGTTATGAATCCGAGTTCAACAAGACAGCTCATCATATCGGTGTGTTTGTTGACATAATAGTCGCTGCCCTCTCTCGCATATCCCGACTTGACTCCACGGTTTTCGGATATCCCTGCCCTTTCGAGTCCGTCAATAATGCTTTGGGCAAACGCTCTGTCCTCGGGAAGATTTTCGCTCCCTATCCAGACCTCAACTCCCTTTGCCTCTCCCGAAGCTACGCTGTTTCTGTGAAGCGAAACAAACAGATCGGCTGAACGGATATTCGCAAACCTGCATCGGTTTTCAAGGCTCAGGTAAACATCGAGCGTTCTCGTAACGGCAACGCTGATGTTCTTCTCTTCAAGATAATCCCTGACCTTCAGCGCAAGACGGAGATTATCGTCCTTTTCGGCACGCTCACCAAGACTTGCACCGAGATCCTTTCCCCCGTGCCCCGCATCAATGACAACGCTGACCTTTTCGGGACGGAGAATATCCGTTACACCGTTTGAAAGAGTGAAATACATGCCCGCAAGAACGCATCCGACAATCAGAAAAAGCAGAAGAAAAAATGACATTTTTTTATTTTCCGAGATAAACGAAATTATTCTTTTCAAACGGCATCACCTCACATATTATATGTCTATAAGAAATCCGTAAAAACATTCCGACGAGGGAGCGTTTTTACGGATTATTTTTTATAAAGAATCGATATATCTGCAAGCAGCAAGAGCGGCAACCGAGCCGTCAGCGGCGGCGGTCGTTATCTGCCTGATCTGCTTTTTGCGGCAGTCACCCGCAACGAAAACGCCTGCGGTTTTTGTCAGACAGCTTTCGTCGGAATCGATATAGCCCCATTCGTCAAGACCTGCAACCTCAGCAAAAGCCGAATTGTTGGGAATCAGACCTATTGCAACAAACAGACCGTCAACCGAAAGCTCGCTTTCCGAGCCGTCAGCTTCTTTTTTAAGAGTCAGAGCCTCGAGCGATTTTTCACCCTTGAGAGCGGTGATGACCGTTCCCATGATGAACTCAACATTATCCTTTTCCTTCAGCTTTTCAACAAGTCTTGCTTCGCCCGTGAAATAATCAAGGTTCTGGATAACATAGACCTTGCTGCAGCCTTCGGAAAGAAGAACCGCCTCCTGCAAAGCAGAGTTTCCTCCGCCGAGAACGGCAACCGTCTGACCCTTGAAGAAGGCTCCGTCGCAAACGGCGCAATATGAAACGCCTTCGCCGACAAGCTCATTCTCATTGGGAAGACCCGTCTGTCTGTGCTTGACGCCGGTTGCGATAATAACAGCCTTTGCTTCGTGCTCGCCATCCTCCGTTACAACGGTTTTCGTTTTGCCGTTATCACGGATGGCGGTTACCTTTTCCATTTCGATCTCTGCGCCCTGAGAAATAACCTGGTCAACGAGCTTGTCGGCAAACTCATTGCCGCTCATCGTTGCAAAGCCCGGATAATTCTCGATCTGGGGCGAATAGGTTATCTGACCGCCGAATGTGCTTTTTTCAAGAACAAGAACAGTCTTGTCCGCTCTGAGGGCATAGAGCGCCGCAGTCAGACCTGCGGGCCCTGCACCCACGATAATTATATCATGCATTAATTAACAATCCTTCAGATTGCAGCGCCTTTTGCTGCATCAATGAATTTTTTGATTTCGGCAACGCCCGAGAACTTTTCAGCCTGACCGCCCGAAACGGCAACGAGAGTGGGAGCCTGCTTGATACCAAGCTTGACTGCGAGGTCCTGATTCTCATAAACCATGATTTCGTTGACAGCGATGCCTGCCTTTGAAAGCTGAGCAAGAGCTACCTTGCAGTTGGGGCAGGTTGCGGTCTTGAAGAGATAAAGTCCGTCAGCAAGAGGGCAAGCTGTTTCGGCTTCCGCTGCGGGAGCATCGGCTCTCTTGACCGTGCCGTGCTTTGTGATGTCGGAGTTTGCGATGCTGTAGACCTTGCGCTCCTTATATTCCTGAGATTTGCCGTCGTTCCAGTTCTGAACGGGTCTGTAATAGCCTGTGATACGGCTGTAAACCTCTGCTGTTTCACCGCACTCGGGGCATGTGAAATGCTCGCCTGCGATGTAGCCGTGATTCTTGCATACGGAATATGTGGGAGAAATTGAGTAATAAGGAAGTCTGTAATTTTCCGCAATCTTACGAACGAGGTTTGCGGCTGTCTTCCAGTCGGGAAGCTTTTCGCCGAGGAAGGCATGGAATACAGTACCCGAAGTGTAGAGAGTATGGAGCTCATCCTGCATATCGAGAGCCTCGAAAACATCCTCTGTGTAACCGACGGGAAGGTGTGAGCTGTTGGTGTAATAGGGAGTTCCGTCAGAAGCTGTGATGATGTCGGGATATCTCTTTACATCATGCTTTGCAAGACGGTAAGAGGTTGACTCTGCGGGAGTTGCTTCAAGGTTATAGAGATCGCCGTATTCTTCCTGATAGTCGGAAAGGCGTTCTCTCATATGGTTGAGAACATCCTTTGCAAACTGACGGGTCTTTTCGTTGATCATGTTTGCTCTGAGCCACTTTGCGTTAAGACCGGCCTCGTTCATGCCGACAAGACCGATTGTTGAGAAGTGGTTCTCAAATGTTCCGAGATAACGCTTGGTGTAAGGATAAAGACCTTCGTTGAGAAGCTTTGTGATGATAGTTCTCTTGATTTTGAGAGAACGGGCGGAAATATCCATCATCTTGTCAAGGCGTCTGTAGAAGTCTGCCTCGTTTTCTGCAAGATATGCAATTCTGGGAAGGTTGATCGTTACAACACCGACAGAACCGGTGCTTTCACCGCTGCCGAAGAAACCGCCGCTCTTCTTGCGAAGCTCACGAAGGTCAAGACGCAGACGGCAGCACATCGAACGAACATCGCTGGGCTCCATGTCGCTGTTGACATAGTTTGAGAAATAGGGTGTGCCGTATTTAGAGGTCATTTCAAAGAGAAGCTTGTTGTTCTCTGTTTCTGACCAGTCAAAATCTCTTGTGATCGAATATGTGGGGATGGGATACTGGAAGCCTCTGCCGTTTGCATCGCCCTCGATCATGATTTCGATGAACGCCTTGTTGATCATATCCATTTCGGCTTTGCAGTCTTTATATTTGAAATCCATTTCCTTGCCGCCGACGATAGCATTCTGCTCAGCAAGGTCAGCAGGTACGGTCCAGTCAAGAGTGATGTTCGAGAACGGAGCCTGAGTACCCCAACGGCTGGGAGTATTTACGCCGAAAACAAAGGATTCGATGCACTTCTTGACCTGATCGTAGGTGAGATTATCAGCCTTTACGAAGGGAGCAAGATAGGTGTCGAAGGATGAGAATGCCTGAGCGCCTGCCCATTCATTCTGCATGATTCCGAGGAAGTTGACCATCTGGTTGCAAAGGGTTGCAAGATGGCTTGCGGGAGCGGAGGTAATCTTGCCCGTTACGCCGCCGAGACCTTCCTGAATGAGCTGCTTGAGTGACCAGCCTGCGCAGTAACCGGTAAGCATGGAAAGGTCATGAATGTGAATGTCAGCGTTTCTGTGAGCATTGGCGATTTCGTCATCATAGATTTCGGAAAGCCAATAGTTAGCGGTGATCGCTCCCGAGTTGCTGAGAATAAGACCGCCGACTGAATAGGTTACGGTTGAGTTCTCCTTAACTCTCCAGTCCGTAACATTAACATAGCTGTTGACAAGCTCCTTATAGTCAAGGATCGTTGACTTGAGGTTACGGAGCTTTTCACGCTGTCTTCTGTAAAGAATGTATGCCTTTGCAACATCGGCATAGCCTGCCTGAATGAGAACCTGCTCAACGCTGTCCTGAATGTCTTCAACTGCGATGAGATCCTTTTCAATCTTGGGTTCAAAATCCGCAGTTACCTTGAGAGCAAGGAAATCGATGGTTGAAGGATGATACTGCTTTTCCTTGGATTCAAAAGCAAGCTTGATGGCTTCTGCGATTTTGCTGATATTGAAATCAGCAATTTTACCGTCTCTTTTAATTACCTGATACATGCAACTCGTTCCTTTCAATAAATATATATCAAATTATTTTCGACAAATTAAATTCTCATTCAACAAATACCGCTCTGCAGCAGCTTGTAAATGATAACAAATTATTGTGGTTCTGTCAACGGGTTTTACAATATATTGTGTTCTTTTTTTTAAGTTTGTTGAAACTGCACTATATAGGCACAATATTTTGGGTGTTTTTACAAATGCACGGAAATCATATTCCCCGAAGCTCGCATTTTTCAACATAGCCGAGCAGGATTTTGCGCATTTCTTCCATTTCCTTTTTGTCGACTCCCGAAAGTCCGAAGCCGATAAGCTCGCCCGAATCCCTGAACGCCTGAAGATAATGCCTCTTTGCGCCTTTTATGAATTCGCCGAGAGCGTTCATGTCAAAGATGCTGTGAAACTCTCTGACGACGGTTGTTCTGAATTCATAGTCCACCCTGCCCTCAAGAAGCAGCTTTACGCTTTTTTCGATTTTTGAGATATCGTAGCCGCCGATGCCGACTGCAGGCGGATATCCCGCAGGCGAAGCCTTGATATCCATAGCAACATAATCAACAAGACCTCTGTCAATAAGCTCTCTGAGCTTTTCGGGGTAGGTGCCGTTGGTGTCGAGCTTCACGCTGTAGCCGAGCTCTCTTATCCTTTCGATGAAAACATCGATATCCTTCTGCATGAGCGGCTCGCCGCCCGTTATGACGACGCCCTCGAGAATTCCCTGACGCTTTTTCAGAAAGGACAGAATATCCTCAACGCTGTATTCGCCCTCTGCGGAAGGATTGAGGACAATACCTGCGTTATGGCAGAAGGGACAGCGGAGATTGCAGCCGCCCGTAAATATCGTACACGCCATTTTGTCGGGATAGTCAAGCAGAGTGAGCTTCTGAAGCCCCTGAATATTCATAACAACCACCTCTTTCGCTCAGAAAACCACAAAATAATTGGTCAGTGATGAAATATTAACACAAGATATAGTGGTTATTCTATGGCAAAAACCACAATTTCAGATATTTCCAAAAAATTTTCAAAGAATTTGTTTTGATTTACGGGCAAATAATTAATCGACCTTGCAAATGGGATTGCAATTTATTCGTGTAGGGCGGGATGCCCTCATCCCGCCGTTAATTCCGCATCAATCTTGCGGCGGCTTGTGGGCAAGCCGCCCTACCGAAGCAATCTTTTCTTTGACATTTATATTCAGCCCAAAATTACGCATTGCGCATTAAACAGGGTAAGGGCAAAGCCCTTCCTTAACTATTCACTATTCACCATTCATTATTCACTAAAAAAAGCGGAGCCGAAGCTCCGCTGAAAAAAGATGGTAAACGGTTATCCGATTATTTTTCCGTTTGCGTCAAGCAAATGAGTTTTGCTCTGCTTGTCATAATAGGCGGTGTAAGTGCCGTCGGGATTCTTCTCGATGCGGTCATACTCATCGGAAAGCTTGTTGCCGTTTTTGTCAATAACCCAACATCCTCCGATGCTCACCATCAGCTCATTATCCCATTCGCCAAGAACAACGCCGATGCCCGTTTCTGCGCCGTAATCAATGCTGATATGGTGAAAACTTCCGCTTTCGCAGACAAGGTTGCCTTCAGTATCGTAAATCACGGCAACATCCGTAGGACCAAGCCCCTGCTCGTCACCCCGTCTGCCGATGAATCTGTCGCCCGTAAAAAAGAGAGAAGCATATTCGCAGGGCACGACCTCTTTTCCGCTGTCATCGCATGCACCGAAAAGCAGGGTCTTATAATTACCCGAATAATGTCTGTATGCCGCCGTCAGATTCATCCCGTTGCCGAGCGGCTTTTTTATCTTCGGGCTTTCGTCAAAGACGCTGACCGTTTCACCCTTATAATTTATAAGGTAATATTTATCATTATATATACCTTTCACCAGTTCTTCGCTTTCATAGCCGGCCGCTCCCGTCGTGTGAGCAATATCCAAGCTGTCGAATTCAAAATCATATACCCTTGAGCCGTCGGTTCTGATCAGAACACCGTTTCCGCCCGTTACATCGGCTATCAGAACATGGACCTCCGAACCGTAATTAATCGGAATAAGATATCCTTTGAAAAATCCGAAAAGAACCTTTCCGTCGGAGGTAATCAACGCCGACTCAGTATATCCGTTATTTTTTCTTTCGGCAACGAAGCGGTTTTCTCCCACGGCGTATGCTCTGTAATACTGCGGAGGAACAACTATCTCCCCCTCAGCATTGACAACGCCGAATCTGTTTGACTCATCATAAGGATCCTGCTCATCCTTCTCGTTGACATAGCAGGTTCTGAACTCTCCGTAATTCTCCTGCTCAGCATAAATAAAAATCCTTTTTCCGTTATATCCCTGTGCAACGGTCATTTCGTGAGTGAATTCCGTTGCGCCGTCGGTTGCCGAGGGATTATCGGTCGGAACAACAAAAACATTGATCGGAGAAATCAGATTCCGAAACACCGAGGCAACAGCGAGCACGACGGCAACGCATGCCGCAGAGGCAAGCACGGTCACGGCTCTGTTCAGCTTTTTCTCTCTTTTTTGAAGATACTCCTCTTTCTTTTTGAGCACAGCTTCTGCTCTCATCTCGTACTTATTCATATTCAAAGCCCTCCTTTTCCAAAGCTTTTTTCAATGAATCCTTTGCACGGTAGATCAGCATTTCGACCTGACGGTTTGATTTTTCGATGACGGAAGCAATTTCTCCGTTCGACATCTCCTCATAGAAAGAAAGATAAAGCACCTGCGCATAAAGGGGCTTGATTTCCGACATTGCGGAATAAACTGCTTTTCTTCTTTCATAGTCCTCCGCATTCCGCTCAACCGAAAAATCGGCATCGGGCTGAAAAACGAAAGAGCCGTCAACGGGGATAATTCTTCTGTGCTTACGGATATGGTCGATCGCCTTGTTGCGTGCAATTTTAAAAAGCCACGTTTTGAACTGCGATTCGCCCCTGAAGTTGCACTCCCTGATTATCAGCTCCAGATATGTATCCTGCATCAGATCCTCGGCAACATGCCCGTCATGCACGATGCCATTGATGAACGCCGCAAGCGAATCGCTGTAAAGCTCCATGATTTCGACAAGTCCTTTTTTGTCACCTGCAAGAAATCTCTGATAGCTTTCATAACCTTTATCCACAATATCACCTCATTTCACCCTTTAGACGAATAAGAAAGCAAAAACTCACAGTAAATTATATTTTTTCCGTCGATTCGTAAATCAACCTTACAAATGGGGTTGTAATTTATTCATGCAGGGCGGGATGACCTCATCCGCCGTTAATTCCGCAACAATCTTACGGCGGCTTGTGGGCAAGCCGCCCTACCAAAGCAATCTTTTCTTTGACATTTATATTCAGCCCAAAATTACGCATTGCGCATTACGAATTACGCATTAAAAAAGCGGAGCCGAAGCTCCGCTTTGAAAATCTGAAATTATTTTTCTTCCTTCTTCTTATGGAAGAGAATCTTGTCAACGGGGAAATAAAGGAAGAACTGAAGAGCTGAGCAAACAGCAGTTGCGATTGTGAGAGCAAGACCGCTGCCAAGGTTGAACTTGTTAACGCAAAGCTGGAAGATAACGGGGTTGAGCCATGCTGAGAAGCAAACAAGTGCGATCGTGAAAACTATGTAGATGGGAAGAGTAATCGCTGTGTTTGCGCTGGAGTTGAATGTCTTTTCCTTGTTGATAAAGAAAGCAACGATCTGAGCGAGAACATTTGCAGCATTTGCTGAAATGAAGAGAGCAAGACCGCAACGCTCACCTTCGATTACGGGATAATCGAATACCCACCAGTGGAAAGCGGTGTCGCTGAGTTCCTTGATTGCGGGGATGTTATAAAGAATTGCAAGGGTGACAACCTGAACGATGCATGCACCGAGGCTGACAACGATAAATTTGATAAACTGCCAGAGAGTGTTAATGCCTGAGCCTTTATTCTCAGCAGCCTTATCGATCTGATTTAACTTTCCCATGAAAAATTCTCCTTTTCATTATAAATTCGATTAATTATAACATAATGTCAATCTCTTGGCAAGTCAAAAAACGAGTTGAGTTTTTGTGCATATTTACTCAACGATGCGAAGAAGAAGCGGTATTCTTTCGGGCTCGGACTGAGAAAAATTCAACGCACCGAGATATTGCTTTTCCGCCGCACCGAAAAGAGCTTCGTCAGAGCAGAAAAGAGTTGCAAGAGTTTCGCCCTTTTCAACATAATCGCCCGTTTTCTTTTCTATGATTATTCCTGCACTCGCATCGACCGAGTCCTCTTTTTTCTGCCTGCCGGCTCCGAGAGAAACGCAGACCGAGCCGACGCCCTCTGTGTTCATTGAAGAGATGTATCCCGTTTCGGGTGCGATAACCTTACGGCTGCATCTTGCCCTCGGGAAGAACTCCGTGTTCAGAATATAGTTCTCATCTCCGCCCTGAAGCTTCACCATTTCGGCAAGCTTTCTGAGAGCCGAGCCGTCATCAATTTTCGATTTTGCAAGAGCCTTGCATTCTTCAAACGTCCCCTTTCCCGCAAGCTCGAGAAGCTTTGCGGAAAGAAGAACGGATATTTCCGTCAGATCCTCGGGTCCGTTGCCTTTAAGAGTTTCGACTGCTTCGATAACCTCGAGAGAGTTGCCGATATTTTTGCCGAGAGGTCGGTCCATATCGGTTATCAGAGCGGCAATTTTTCTGCCTGCCCCCCTGCCGATCTCAACCATCTTTTCGGCAAGCTTTGCGGCGGATTCCTCATCCTTCATGAAAGCTCCGCTTCCGCATTTGACATCGAGCACGATGCAGTCCGCACCGCCCGCAAGCTTCTTGCTCATTATGCTCGAAGCAATAAGAGGCATGTTATCGACGGTTGCCGTAACATCACGAAGTCCGTAGAGCTTTTTATCGGCGGGACAAAGCCTGCCCGACTGCCCCGCAACACAGAGTCCGCACTTATTGACAATGTCGGCAAACTCCTCGGTTGCAAGCGAGGTTCTGAAATTCGGGATCGATTCAAGCTTGTCGACCGTGCCGCCCGTATGCCCGAGTCCTCTGCCGCTCATTTTCGCCATTCTGACTCCGCAGGAAGCGACAACGGGAGCAACGATCAGCGTTGTTTTGTCGCCGACTCCGCCCGTCGAATGCTTGTCACCCTTTATTCCGTCAATGCCCGACAAATCAGCCATATCTCCCGAGCGTGCCATGGCATCGGTCAGCCAGAGAGTTTCCTCCTCGTTGAGGCTGTTGAAGAATATAGCCATGAGCATAGCCGAAAGCTGATAATCGGGAACGGTTTCGTTTGCCGCCGAAAAAGCGAAGAATTCAATTTCCTCTTTCGTCAGCGCAAAGCCGTCACGCTTTTTCTGAATCAATGATTTGAAATCCATGTTTCACCTCAGAATTCACGCTTGTCGAAGCTCATCGGGAGAAGCTCCGCCAAGGTCATGACTTTATAATCGGATTCGCTTTTTGCAATTATGATCTCAAAATCCGCATCGCAGAATTCACGCATGACCTGCCTGCAGATTCCGCAGGGAGGACAGTATTCCGACGGGATTTTTTCATGCGAATTGCCGCCGACGACCGCAATTCTTTCAAACTCCGTTTCGCCCTCGGAAACCGCCTTGAAAATCGCAGTCCGCTCTGCGCAGTTCGTTGCGGAATAGCCTGAGTTTTCAATGTTACAGCCCGAAAACACCTTTCCGTTTTTGCAGAGCAGAGCCGCTCCGACGGCAAAGCCCGAATAGGGCGAATAAGCTTTTTCTCTCGCTTTGAGAGCAATATTTATAAGCTCAGCGTTTTTCATTCCGCCGCCTCCAGAGCAATTTCGATCATTTTATTGAAGGTCTGCTCTCTTTCAAGTGCCGTGCATTCCTCTCCGCCCGTCAGCGGACAGTCGGAAACCGTGCAGATGCATAGAGCCTTTTTGCCGCTTCTCGCCGCATTCATATAAAGCGCCGCCGCTTCCATTTCGATTGCGAGAACACCCATCTTCTGCCACGATGCAAGACTTGCGGCATCGTCATAGAAGGTATCCGAGGAAAATATATTGCCGACATGCGCTTTTATTCCGAGCTTTTCGGCAGCATTAACGGCATTCGTCAGCGTTTCATAATCGGCAACAGGAGCAAAAGTACCCGGCAGATTATACTGCTTGGCGAAGCTGCTGTTCGTGCATGCACCCATGCCGATAACAACATCACGCAGGTGCAGCTTCGGGCTGATCGCTCCCGCCGAACCGACTCTGATTATCGTTTCGACATCATAGAAATTGAAAAGCTCATAGGAATAGATTCCGATCGACGGCATGCCCATTCCCGAAGCCATAACGGAAACTCTCTTGCCTTTATAATATCCCGTATAGCCCTGAACGCCCCTCGTATTGTTGACAAGAACGGCGTTTTCAAGATAGTTTTCCGCAATATACTTTGCTCGGAGCGGATCGCCCGGCATAAGAACGGTTTTTGCAAACGCATCCCTTTCGGTTGCGGCGATATGCGGTGTGGGTAACTTACTCATAAAAAATCAGCTCCTTATCAATATCCCTGAACTTCCTGATTCTTGACGATCTTTACGATAGCACTCGTTCCGAGTCTTTCGCAGCCGAGAGCAAGATAATCCTCGGCATCCTCGAGCGAACGGATTCCGCCTGCGGCTTTCATTCTGACATCCTTGCCGATATTGGCGGCAAAGAGCTTTATATCCTCTCTCGTTGCGCCGCCCTTTGAAAAGCCCGTTGAGGTCTTGATGAAATCTGCGCCCGATTCGGTAACGACCTTGCACATTTCAATTTTTTCCTCGTCGGTCAGAAGGCAGGTTTCGATTATTACCTTTAATATTTTGCCCGAGCAAGCGGATTTTACAGCTTTGATCTCATCGAGCACCTCGTCATATTTTCCGTCCTTTACCTTGCCGACATTGATGACCATATCGATCTCATCGGCTCCGTTTTTAACGGCATCTGCCGCCTCGAAGGCTTTGACCTCGGCGGTCGAATAGCCGTTGGGGAAGCCGATGACCGTGCATATTGCAAGCTTATCTCCGACATATTCCTTTGCCTGCTTAACATATGAAGCGGGAATGCATACGCTCGCCGTCGAGAATTTCATTCCGTCGTCGCAGATCGATCTGATCTGCTCCCATGTTGCGTCAACGGCAAGCAGAGTATGGTCACAATGGGAAAGAATTTTGTTGATATCCATAATTATTCTCCTCTGTTATAAAGCATATTTTTCAATCATCTGCGCAACGCCGTCAACCGCATTTGAGGGCGCAACCGCTTTCGCCGCTGACTTGCAGACTGCATTGCCGTTTTCCATAGCAAACGAAAGCCCCGCAAATTCAAGCATCGGGCAGTCATTTTCAGCATCGCCGAAGGACATGACCTCGTCTGCCGTTATACCGAGAACTCCGCAGAGTCCGCTGAGCGCAGTACCTTTATCCGCACCGACCGCCGTTGCGGCAAGCTCGCCTCTGACCGCAGAGGTCATGACAAGTTTTTTCTTTCTGAAAAGCTCAACGATTTCCGCTTCATGCTCTCCCATCGAGAAAACATCGATAACCTCGGCATCCTGCGAGCCGATAACATCCGTAAGGCTGTCGCAAAGCTGAACCCTTGAAAGAAAATCCTTCAGAAAATCCTCGGGCAGTCCCGTGTCTGCCGAAAAAGACATCGCAGATTTCTGAATATAGATTCTTCCGCCGAGATAGATGTGATAATGAACGGGAAGAGTGTTCAGAAACTCAACCGCCTCAATAACATCTTTATTCGGAATGAGGGTTGAATAAACATATTTTTCTTCGTTGCGGTCATAAACCGCCGCTCCGTTTGAGCTGATGACATAATCCGCAAAAGGGATCTGAGCCGTTACGGAATCTGTAAAGCTGAGCGTTCTTCCCGTTGCGATGGCAATTCTGACTCCCTTTTCATGTGCCGCAAAAAGTGCGTCTTTTGTTCTCTGAGTGACGGTCATATGATCGGGCGCCATAAGCGTTCCGTCAAGATCCGTTGCGATAAGCTTAACCATTTTTTCTCCTTGAATAATAACAAATATATTTAAAGTATATCACCGTCGGCATTTTCAGTCAAGAATTACGGCAGTCAATATTTGCTCTCAAAATGTGACGATTTTGAACAAAATCACCGATTCCGTTTTGTTTAATCTAACGATTTTATGCCAAATTTTAACTTTTCACTTGTAATTTCATCAATAAAGATATATTATTGTGACAATACGGAACATTTTCAAGGGTGATTTTGATGTATTTTGTAACAAAGAGAACGGTCGAGATCGAAAATACGGTTCATGAGGAGTTCGGCGTTTCATACGGCGAAAACAATATTATCTTTTTCACAAGCGACATAAAAGAAGCGGAAATGCTTGCCGAGCTTCTCAACGAAAACGAGGTTGAGCCGAATCATGTCGCTGACATAATAGAAGACTTATTTTACACATAGAAGTCCCCCGATGATTTTCTCACCGAGGGACTGCATATTATTTTATTGTTTTACCTTTAAAGAAGAAGCTCACGCCTCCCCGTTTGTTGGTATAAGAGCATCCGAAGCCGTGAAGCTCAAAAATCCGCTTGTTTATAGGAAGTCCCATTCCCGAAGAATCTCCCGACGAGGTTCTCGCCGAGTCACCCTTTGTCAGAATGCCCCAGATATCTTCTGTATACGGAATCGCATCACCGTCATTATAGACCTCAAAAACAAATTCCTTTGCGTTTGCTTCAAGCTTGACGGAGATCTTTTTCTCCCCCTTCGCATACTTGACGGCGTTTGAAAAATAGTTATCGATCGCAAGCGAAATAAGCTCATGATTTGCGGAAACGAAAACACCGTCTTTTATGTCGCAGGATATTTCGGCGTTGTTTGTTTTTGCATAAGCCCTGTATTTTTCGATTTCTGCTTTGACGATTTCCGACAGATCGCATCTCTCTTTCAAAACGCTCTCCGCATTCGTCACCCGATTGAACAGCAGCAGAGTTCTGACAATCGAATCCATCCTGACTGCTTCGTCATAAACCGATTTCACATATTCTCCGTTCTTTTCGGGAGCAATATTCTCCATGATGCATTCGCACTGATTCTGAATAACCGCAAGCGGAGTTTTCAGCTCATGTGCCGCTGCGGAGATAAACGCCTGCTGATTTCTTCTCATCTGTTGACTTTTGTTGAACAGCCTGATTGCAACGATATAGACAATCAGCGTCGCAACCGCAAAAATTATTGCTGTATAAAAAGTCAGTGCCCAAAAGAATTCAGAGGTAATTATTTTATGAAACGGACTGTATTCAACGTACATAAAGAAAGCGTAACCGTCAATGACACTACAACGATTAAATTCTCCTGAGCTGAAAAAACCGTGCCCGCCATCATTTCCGTTATATTCATATTCTGAAATCGCATTTTCAAGTTTAGTCATTGCTTTTTGGTAATATTTATGGTCGATGCTGTTTTCATCGAGATCATAAAAATTCCAGCTCAGAATCAGATATCTGTTCTTTTCTCTGTTAACGGTTTCATTTATTTCAAGGTCATTGAGCTTAACCGTCATATATCCACCCTTTTGGTCGCCAAGAACTATTGAAACGGGAATCTTTTTCTCCCCGTCAGTATGAAGATTGATTTCATGTATCAGAATATTGCCATGACCGCTTTGTATCTTGAATTTCATTATTTCTGACTTGACTTCGGAGGTCATATATTCTTCTATCGAGGCATAGTTCATGCTGCTTTGATTTGTTTTTTCATCATATACGCTCCACCATAAACCGTTCTCACTTTTGAAAAGAACATTTTTGTTTTTGTCAACCAAAGCAAAAGCATATGCAGGCTTTGTATTAGTTGAATCAGGAGTATAACCCAAAATGTTTCGGTGAAGAGATTCTATATCTTCAATACGTCCTTCAATATAATCAACAATCATTTCATCAGAATAAGTTGATTTGTAATTCTGACGTATATCCTCCAACATATCTGCCAATGCACTGAAATAATTGATAAATGTTGCGCAGATAAACATCATAAATGAGCCGAGAAGCACAATAGCCGTCAATTTCTTTTTCGTCATACCGATCACTCCTCTCTGAATGAATAACCGCCGCCGATGACCGTTTTAATATGAACCGACCTTTCGCCCAGAGCCTTTCTGAGCTTTTTGATGTGGGTATCGACAACTCTCTCGTCGCCCTCGAAATCCCAGCCCCATATTTTCGTGAGAATCTGTTCTCTCGAAAGAACATTATTCTTGTTTTCCATGAGCAGAACAAGCAGTCGGAAGGTCTTGTTGGCAAGAGCGATCTCCTCTCCGTCAACGCTCACGCTCATTCTGCTTTTGTCGGCAACGATTCCGCAACAGGCGATTTCCTTCTGAAGCTTGTTGCCCTTATGTCTGCCGATAATTACATTGCATTTTTCCGCAAGAACGGCAAGTGGAAACGGCTTTACGATATAGTCATCGCAGCCGAAACGGTAGCCGTCAAGAAGATCCTTTTCTTCTCCCAAAGCGGAAAGAAAAAGAATCGGAGTATCGGAAAATCTGCGGATTTCCCTGCAAGCCTCAAAGCCGTTCATGACGGGCATCATGACATCGAGAACGATAAGGTCGAATTCCCCGTTTTCCGCTTTCACGACCGCTTCAGCACCGTTAACCGCAAGAACGACCTCGAAGCCCTTGGCTGAAAGATAATCCGAATATGTTTCTCTGATTTTCTTTTCATCGTCACAGATCAGAACCCTGTTCACGGAAATCATCTCCTTTCATCCAAAGAATAACTCCCCCGTGTGTATTTCATGTGTCGGATGATTATTTTTTATGATAGACAAAAAAGCCTCCTCCGTCAAGGAAGAAGCTTTAATCTTTATATTGATTATAAAACCGATTCCAGCTCAGAATATGTTACCTTGACTATCTTCGTGCTGTTAAGACAGACTTCCGTGCCGTTGCTGTGATAATAAGCAACAACAAATCCGTCAGCCGTTTCGGCAATCGCAGGATAGCAGTAACCGTTTCTGCGGTCATCCTCGAGATAGAAAACATGCTCTTTCGCAAAGGTCTTGCCTCTGTCGGTGCTGACTGCGATAACATACGGCGTTCTGCCCCACGGCTCACTCTCTTCTCGTAGAAGATGCTCGGGCTCGGGATTAAAAACCGCAACGGTATATTTCCCGCAGTCCTTGACAAGCATCGGAGAGCAGGCGGAAGAAAAAAACAGATTCGGCTCGGGCTGAGTCCAGTTTTCTCCGCCGTCTGACGAGAAGCATTCAAACTGAAAACCGAGGCTCGTTCGGATATAGCACCATATCCTGCCGTCGGAAAGCTCATAGAGTCCGGGTTCCTCGTAGCCGTCGGGATTGCCCTTGAACGGACAAGGAAGCTCCGTTCCGCTCTTGTTCCATGTCACGCCGTCATCATCAGAAAAGAAGAGGCAGATTTCGCCCGGCATGAAATCCTTATGCTCAGTAAGAACGGTATGTCTTGCCGCCGCAAAAAGTATTCTTCCGCTGCTGAGCTTTATGACTCTGTCGTTGTTTATAACATAATAATCAGCGATCTCAAGGCAGTCCAGACAGTTTACCGGCTCTCTCCAGGTTTCGCCCTCGTCGCACGAACGGGAAAGCACGATTTTATCCGTTCCGTCTTCGTTCTTGACGATATAGAAAGCGCCGATGTCGCCGTTATTCATTCTGAGGAAGGAGAAGCTCATTATGTTTTTTGAATTTTCGGGCTTTTCAAAAAGAACTCTCTTTCCGCCCCATGTTTCACCCTCGTCGTCGGAAACAACAGCCGCAATTCTTGCCGCCGCATCATCCTCCCAGTCACCCGAAATGAACTCGGTGTAAGCAAACATAAGCGAACCGTCTGCCAGCCTTATAAATGAGCCCTCACCGTTTCTGGGGTTGAATTCACTTGTCCCGATAAAATGAACCTGCCTGCCGATTTTTCTCATATATATTCTCCTTAGCCGAAACCGTAAGCAAAACTTGAATTGCAAAAAAATTATATAAAAAAACAACCGTTAAGTCAATCTTTGAATTATATATTGTAAAACAAAACCGCCGCACCATATACCGATGCAGCGGTTGATCAGGTTTTGATATTACTTGATTTTTTCAAGAGTAAGGGTATTTTCCTCTCCCGTCAAAACAAGCTTCTTTGAGCCGTCGAATTCGTAGGTATATTCCTCTGTGTTCTCAAACCCGAAAGCTGAAGCGGTAATTGTCAGCTTATTCTCTTCGGCAAAGGAATATGTGAAATCAACATTGACTGCATTTGATCTGACACCAGTTCCGTCTTCATAGAAGGTATAAACCGTTTCGGTGACAACGCCGAGAATGGTCGTGTTGCATCTCCATGAGCCGACAATCGTTTTTTCGGGCGTGAGGGCGCATGAGCAAAGAGCAAGCATCATAACAAACACAAGAGCAACCGCAACTGTTTTTTTCATTTTACATACCTCGTTTCAGTTTTTAATGCTTTGATTTAAAGCGTCAATATGTAGTACTATTATATGTTATCATATATTCCCTTGAAGGTCAAGAAAACATTTCGGTTATCAAAAATTATTTCGCACAGAGCATACCATAAAAATCCGATGTAAATTACAGGAATATTCAAAAAGGATACGGCAAGCCGTATCCCTTCTGATCCTTATGCCTTTTTCTTTTCGGGAATGAGAAAAATAAACACAAGAGAGCTGAAAAGGAGCATCATAGGATAAAAAAGATTACCGATAATGTCAAAAGCCGTCAGCTCATATCCGAGAGTGCTGACTGCTGAGAGCGCAACGAGGATCTGTGCGCCGTAGGGCAGCGCTCCCTGAGCGATACATGAAAAGGTATCCAGAAGCGATGCCGTTTTTTTCGGAGAAATGTCGAAATCCTTTGTCATTTCAGTTGCGATCGGGTTTGCCATGACGATTGCGACGGTATTGTTTGCAGTCGCAACATCCATGAGCACAACAAGCAGACCGATTCCGAGCTGACCGCCCTTTCTGCCCTTGAAAATCCTTCTGATACCGCTGAGCAGAGCATCAAATCCGCCGTTATGCTTGATAAGAGCGCACATCGCCGCAACGAGAACGGCTACCATCGAAGTTTCAAACATTCCCGACGCGCCGCTTCCCATACCCGAAAGAAGCTCGGGGAAGCCGAGTGCACCCGTTGCAAGCATGATTATGCTTCCTGAAACGATGCCGATAAGCAGAGTCACAAAAACATTGATGCCGATAATTCCGCTGATGAGAACAAGCACATAAGGAATAATGTTTATCAGATTATATTCTTTATTAATGCTTTCGGGAATATCGGATTTAAACGAGAGCAAAGAAATAATAACAAGGGTAAGTATTGCCGCAGGAACAACGATCGCTATGTTTGTTCTGAACTTATCCTTCATCTTGCAGCCCTGACCGTTGCAGGCGGCAATGGTCGTGTCGGAAATGAATGAAAGATTGTCGCCGAACATCGCTCCGCCGACGACTGTGCCGACGCAGAGCGGAAGAGAAAATCCCGAAGAAGCGGAAATCGCCGCCGCAATCGGAGTTATGAGCGTTATAGTGCCGACGGAGGTTCCCATCGCCGTTGAAACAAAACAGCTGATGACGAACATAACAACGACCGCAAATCGGGGCGGCGTGACCGACAGCATGAAATATGCAACGCTTTCGGCTGAATCCCTGCCGACAACGCCGACAAAAATGCCTGCAAGAAGGAAGATGATGAGCATGGTTATGATGTTCTTGTCACCGACACCCTGCCCCATTATTCCGAATTTCTCATCGAGTGAAACTCCCTTTGTCTGAATAACGGCAACGAAAAGCGCAACCAGAAAAGCGACGATGATCGGAACATTATAAAATCCCATTGGGATCTTCATGACATATTCAAATATTATGCCGACGGAAAGATAGACCGCCACAAACACCCCTATCGGAATCAGTGCAAAAGCATTGGATTTTTTCATTGTAATTCTCACTTGTCAGTTATTTGCGAAAACCGCATTGACAGATATTATATCATACATATCACGAAATTACAACGGGAGAAATTCGTTTTATCCGAGGCTTTCTGTTCTGACCTCATAGCCGTCGCCGATATAGTCACGCCAATATAATGTTCCTTTTGTCAGAACACCGTTTTCAAAATACAGCTCCGTAAATCTGCTGACCTCTTTATATCGGTCGGTCACGATTCCCGGATTCATGGGTCCGTTGGAATAAACTCTGTAATAATGCTTTTCGACTCCGTTTTCGACTGTAAACCTTTTTGCATATACCTCGCCAAAGGTTCCGAAGCCTGAAAATCCCTGCATGATCTCCTCCTCGGCTCCGCCTTTTTCAACCGTTTCGAGATATTCCGAAAAAGCACTGATATTCACCAAGAAATCCGAAATATATGTGCCGAAATCGGCATAATTTTCATCATACATTTCACCGCTCATATTGCCGATCGCAATTCCCGTCACAACCCCGTTTTCGCTCATGATTCCGACAAAGCCGTTGCCTTTGGGGATGTCCTTTGAATTGAACCATATTTCATAGCCGTCGGCAAAGCTGAGGTTATTAATATCGTTTCTGAACTGCTTGAGTGTCAGCCTGTCAAGCGTTTTTTCGTAAGCCTCTGTTGTCATGTAGCCCCTTGAAGCAAGGATCTCGTAAGCATCCTCACAGGAATTTCCGACCCGTATCTCCGCAAAGATATCCTCTGTTTCGTCGCAGATATAGCTGTTATATTCATTGAACCAAACGGGATAGTCGTCAATATATCGTTCTGCGGTCGGATAGAGAAGGCTCGATGCAATTCCCACGGCGAAGAACACCGCCGTAAAAAAACCGATTTTCAGCCACGGCTTTTCAACAGTTTTCGCCGTTCCTCTTTTGATTTTAAATGCTTCAACAAAGCAATAAACCGACGGAATGACGAGAAACGCCATCCATATCGCCATAATAAAGATACCTTCGAGTCCGCCCGTTATCATGTCACCCAGCGAAAAAGGAGTAAATCGGTCGATAAGGTAAATGATGTTATATCCGATTCCGAATGCCGCCATCTGAGGATAGAGCGAAAACAGAATAACCGCCGCTATCAAGGCATTTGCAATTCCGATCGAAGCAAGCATCTTGCGGTATTTTTTGATTCTCGCAAAAGCGATCATGATAAGCACGAGGAAAATCATGCAGAAGCTGACAAAAATTGAGATCGGATCGGGATCTCTGTTATAGTCAGCCGAAAAGCTCCATAAATCGAGCGGAAAACAGAGAAAATTCATCAAAGAAATTAAAACAAATGCGGCGATGCCGAATATGCTTCTTTCATGATAAAGCTCTTCAAATTCGTTATAGATGTGAGAACGCATTTCCTCGTTTGTGCCGAAATCCTCAATAGCTTTGTCAAGGCTTTCCTCCAAGGAATAACCGATCTCCTTATAGAAATCCGCCTTGTCAAGAATATGGCATTCAAGCTCATCTTTAAGCTCGAGTCTTTTTTTCTTCGGAATATTTTCGGGAACAAACGAATCAACAAAGGTTTTGACTCTGTTCATATTCTCACCCCCGAATCACGCCATAGCTGTAGAAGCACCCGAATCGATGACCTTCCGCACGGCAACCGTATAGGAATTCCACTCCTCTTTTGCCTCGTTGAGAGCCTTGAGTCCCTTCTTGGTTATCTTGTAATACTTTCTCTTTCTGCCCTCAACCTCGGTCGTATATGACTTGACATATCCGTTACTCTCGAAATTATGGAGAATGGGATAAAGAGTTCCCTCCTTGAAGGAGAAAACCGTTTCGCTTCTTTCGTAGATACGCTTGATTATCATATAGCCGTATAAGTCCTCTTTTTCGAGCACCGAAAGAACGAGCATGGCACTGCTCCCCTTTGTCAGCTCTTTTCTGATATTCATACAATCACCTCATATACATAGAATTCCGATACATAGAGTATCTATGTATAATATAGCATCAGTTTTCCGTTTTGTCAACAGCGAATATTTCCGACAGTTTTGCATTTTAAATCAACGCTTTTACCCGAAAAAGAAAAATGGTTGACAAATTATTCTTATATTGTTACAATGTAGAAAAATTCCGAAAGGCAGGTGGACAAAATGAAAATGTATTATGTTTATTATTCAAAACTATATATCAAATCAGATGTTGTTTTGTCCGCAATATGATTATACATATATTACGATTATACTGAACTCCTCTGATTTTCATATCAGGGGAGTTTTTTGTTTGGAGGAATTAAAGTGATTTCATTAAGACTAACTACAGTAGAAGATGCAGTTATTCTGACAGAAATTCAGCAAAAAGCCTTTCAGCCGCTTTATGAAAAATATCACGATGAAGGAAATCCGTGTTTAAGAGATAAACGGGATATACTTTGCAGATTGAACAATCCGAAATTTCTGTATTTAACAATTCTTTCAGATGAGAAAATTGTTGGCGGCATTTTATACAGAATCAAAGGCTCAACACCGTTTGTAAAGACTCTTCGTTGGGGTAAATATTATCTTGGAAGAGTATATATTTCACCCGAATATCAAAACAAGGGTATTGCAACAGAGGCGTTATTACAATCGGAAAAGCATTTAAAAAAGCCGAGAAAACTGTATGTTGATTTCCCTGAAGATATGGATAAGAACAGAAAATGCTACATAAAATGCGGATATAAGGACACGGGGAAAAGACTTGAATCAGCGCCGGGATTGATATTGGCTTGTTTTGAAAAATCAATACGATGAGGGAGAATATGAAATGATATTTGATGATAAAAGAATCATATTAAAAGACGGCACAACTGCCATATTGAAAACCCCTGAAATTGAAGATGCCGAAATGTTACTTAACAGTATCAAAACCGCAAGCAATGAAACAGAGTTTCTTTCTCGTTCGATTGAAGACTGGGAAAAAGTTACTGTGGAGAATGAAGAAAAATTTATTCTCAATATTCGTGAAAGTCTGAACACTCTGTTTATCGCTTGTTATATAGACGGTATAATTGCCGGTAATTGCGATATCACTTTTAAGACCGGCAGTAAGACTTCTCACAGAGCAACGGTAGGTATCGCTCTTCAGAAAAAGTATTGGAATATCGGTATCGGTTCAGCGATGTTTAATGAACTGATAAAAGCGGCAGAAGAACACGACGGCACAGAAATTGTTGATCTCGAATTTATTGAAGAAAACAACCGTGCCAAAGCACTTTACGAGAAATTTGGTTTTAAAATCATATCGGTAGAACCGAAAATCTTTAAACTCAAAGACGGAACATATCAGAATTTGGTTTATATGCAGAAATATTTATAAACAGGTGAAATTATGAGCAGACAAAACATATTTGACAACGAAACATTTTTCAGCGGCTACAAGGCTCTGCGTGACAGCGATTGCAACGCCAATGATCTTATCGAACAGCCTGCCATGCGTAAGCTTCTGCCCGATCTGAACGGCAAATCCGTTCTCGATCTGGGCTGCGGCTACGGTCACAACTGCGTTGATTTTGTAAACAGAGGTGCGGCAAGAGTTGTCGGCATCGATATATCCGAAAAGATGCTTGCCGTTGCAAAAGAAGAATCCGCACACAGCAAAATTGAATACCGCAACATGAGTATGACAGATATATCAAAACTCGGCGAAACCTTTGATTTCATTTACAGCTCACTTGCGTTTCATTATGTTAAGGATTTTGATGCTTTTGCAAAGGATATGCATTCCGTTCTGAGCGAAGGCGGTCAGCTTTTGTTCTCTCAGGAGCATCCTATCATAACCTCAACCGTTGACGGCGCAGGTCATTTCAATAAAAATGAAAACGGAGAAAAAGTTTCTTATACTTTTTCCAACTACAACCAACCGGGTGAACGCAAAATCCATTGGTATGTTGACGGCGTTATAAAATATCACCGTACCTTCAGTAACATTATCAATGCTCTTGCCAAAGCAGGATTCGTTATCGAAGAAGTCTGCGAACCCATACCCGAAGAAAGGGTAATCAAAAAAGTTCCTGCATGGGTAAAGGAATATATAAAACCGAACTTTTTGATAGTAAAAGCGAGAAAGTGAAAGAAGGACTTTTAAAATGATCTTAAAACAAATCAGCTTCAAACGCATGGACAGCGATGAATTTCGTATATATTCAAAATGGTCAGCGAAAGCTTATGCCGACCACCTTATAAAATCGGGAGATGAGAGATTCAGATTCAAAGCGTTGAGAGCGGCAAAGAGTGAGTTCCGTGACGTATTCCCCGACGGTGCGGATTCCGCCGACAATTATCTTTATGTTGTAGTAAATGAAAAGAATGAGAAAATCGGCGTTATCGGTTATCAGAAAAGTCCGTTTGAGGAAAACGCCGCTTTTGTAACCGAGAACGTTATCAAAGAGGAATACCGAGGCAAGGGCTACGGAAAGAGTGCATTTGTGAAGCTTCAGGAGGATGCCCGTGAAAAAGGCTTTTCAAAAATGGTGCTCAATGTTTTCAAACATACTCCCGTATCATATGCAATGTATGAGAAAAACGGATTCAAAGTAATTGAAGACCATGGAGGAAGTGCGATAATGGAGAAAATCTTTGTTGAGGAATAACAATGAAAAAAGTAATAGTAATCGGATGCCCGGGAAGCGGCAAAACAACCTTTGCGGAAAAACTTAATAAGTGTACGGGGCTGCCGTTATATTATCTTGATGCCATTTGGCACAAGCCCGACAAAACTCATATCCCGAGAGAAGAATTTGACCAAAGAATAACTGAAGTTTTCGCAACACCAGAGTGGATAATCGACGGCAATTATAACCGAACGATCGAAATAAGACTTAAAGAGTGCGATACGGTTTTCCTTTTCGATCTGCCGACGGAAGTCTGCATTCAGGGTGCGACGGACAGACTCGGCAAAGGTCGTTATGATCTGCCGTGGCTTGAAACAGAGCCTGACCCCGAATTCATGAGATTTATTGAAGAATTTCCGCAAACAACTTTGCCGAAGATATATGAGCTGATTGAAAAACATAAAGAGGGAAAACATATAGTAATTTTTAAAAGCAGAGAAGAATCGGACGAATATATAAACAAGATAAAAAGGATTGAATTATGAAAATAGCGGTTCTGGGATATGCCGGCAGCGGAAAAACATGGCTGTCCGATTACATAGCGAAAAAAAGAAAGATGCCCGTTCTTCATCTTGACGAGATAAAATGGGACAAGGAATGGAAACCGATCGACGACTCGGTCGTTCTGCCGCAGGTCAAGGAATTCATGGCACAGGATGACTGGATAATCGACGGCTGGTATGAATATCTGCTTATGGACGAAAGGCTCGAGCAGGCAGACAAAATATATCTTCTTCTGCTTCCGAGGTCAACCTGCTTTTTCAGCGCATTGAAAAGAAGCTTCTCACGGAGAAAAGATGGCTACAAGAACGACCTGAATTTGTGGTTCATCAAGTTCCTTCTTTTCGGCTGCAGAAGCAAAGAGAGAAACAAAAAATATGCAGAAATCGCAGAGAAATATAAAGGCAAAACCTGCGTTATCACAAGACGGGCTCAGCTCAACCGTCGGCTTAATCACAGAACCTGCACTCATCTGCACGCAAGGAGGACAAAATGGCGCACACTATAGAATTACTCTCACCCGAAGACTATCACAAATGCTCAAACATATGGAACATGAAATCTCAGCCGCTTGCCGACAAATGGCTCGATGAGATAAAGTCGGGCAACCGCCTTGTGTTCATTTATAAAATCAACGGCGAATTCATCGGCGAGGGTGCGTTGGTTTTCGACACGGGCGATTCCGATTACACAATACCCGAGCGCAGGGTTTATGTTTCGAGAATGATAGTCAAAAAGGAATACCGCAGCAGAGGAATCGGAAGCGAGATTCTTGAATTTCTTTTCGCAAAAGCAAAAAGCATGGGCTTTTCCGAAATGACGGTCGGCGTTGACAAAGACAATGCGAACGCTCTGCATATGTACAGAAAGCACGGCTTTACCGAGGTGCTTTTCGACGGCGCAGATGAAGACGGCGAATATCTCAAACTGATGAAAAGGATATAGAAGATGACCTTGCATAATATAAGTTTCGAATATCTCAACAAACCCGATTTTTCAACCGTATCAAATGATATATTCAATATTCTTGCCGATAATATGGAGAAAATTGCTCCTACGGGCAACACAAGAGAAGACGATTATAACTGTTGGTACGAAAGTGTTTCCGACGGTCTGAATCGGGATGAAAGACAAATAATTCTTATAAAAGACAATGATGATATCATCGGATTTTTTCAGTACTATACAAACAAAGATACATTTATGATGGAAGAGATACAGTTTAAATCTGAATATCAGAGCAAGGGCATTTTCAGAGCACTATACGGCTTTATCATTCCGCATATAAGGGAAGATATCGATTTTGTTGAAGCCTATGCAAATATAAGCAACGGTAAATCAATCGGTATTCTTGAAAAATTCGGATTGACCAATACAGGTCTTAATAAAAACGGAAGAAGCTGTCATTTCAAAGGTAATTATACCGATTTGTTGAAATGGTATCATTCGGGGAGCAATTTATGAATAAGCACTTGAAAAATCTCAATCGAATAGAGTTCGTTGTTACCACGGCTTGCACGGGCAGATGCAAGCATTGTTCCCAAGGTGAGCATAAAAACTCGGAAAGCATTGATAAATTTTTATCGGCAAATGCTGTCCGCAGAATAGCAAAAGAATACGACATCGAATCCGTTATGACATTCGGCGGCGAGCCTTTGCTCTGCCATGAAACCGTTTGTGAAATTCACAGGGCCGCAAGGGAAATGAAAATTCCTCAAAGGCAGCTCATAACCAACGGTTATTTCAGCAAGGATTTTGATAAAATTCAGCTTGTTGCCCAAAAGATAACCGAAAGCGGAGTCAATGAGATCCTGCTTTCAGTTGATGCTTTTCATCAGGAAACGATTCCGCTTGAATATGTCAAGGCGTTTGCAGATGCAGTTAATGTTCCCGATGTTAAGCTGCAGACGCACCCTGCATGGCTTGTTGATGCCGATGCCGATAATCCGTATAACAGCAGAACAAGGGACATTCTCGACGAATTCGATCGGATGGGAATTGAGTCAAGCGAGGGAAACATAATCTTTCCAAGCGGAAACGCACTCAGATATCTTGGTGAGTATTTTGATTTAAACAAAGAAATCAAAAATCCTTATCAGGAAGATCCGACGGATATCCGTGCAATCTGCTTCAGCGCAAACGGAGATATCCTCGGCAGAAATATTTATAAGCAAAATATCGTGGATATTCTCTCCTCCTATTCTCCCGAATAAATACAGCAAAACCGCTTGTTCCAAAAAACAAGCGGTTTTCTTTTTTGTAAACAATTATGTTTTTGATTTCATCCCGACGAGTCAGAGCGGATTATTATCTGAACCAGTCAAGGTTTATGTTGTCCGCAACGAGCTTTCCGCCCTTTTTGTTGGGATGAACATAGTCCTTGCCGAGATATTCCTTCTTCGAGCAGTTCGGCTTTTCGGGATTTACGCACAGCGCAGCCTGATCATAAACGGCATGGAATCTGTCTGCATTCTCGCTGAGCATGGCATTATACTCGCTGACCATTTTCTCCTTTTCGGGTCTTGAGTCAACCGCCTCTCCGAAATTGAGAACATTGAAAACAACAAGCTTCTTGCCGTGCTCCCGAAGAGTTTCCGAAACCCCCGCAACCGCTTCAAAATGCTCTCTTGCGCTCGGCTTTTCGCTCTTAGGAGCGGCTATGGTGTTATACTGAAGAAAATCGTTCGTTCCGAGAGCATAGACAACATATTCCGTGTCATCATAATTCAGAATATCACGCTCAAGACGGTTGAGTCCGCTGATTCCGAAAAGCCCCTTGCAGAAAAATCTCCTGCTGAAATCACGGAGAGTTCGGTTGCCCATTATCGATTTATTGATAACGGAATATCTTCCCGGAAATTCGTTTCTGATCCGCTCGGCAAAAGCATTCGTCCAATAGCCCTGCTGGCTTATGGAATCTCCGAAAACGGTTATTGCCGAAGCACCCGAATCGTTGAGGAGCTCAACGGACTGAAACAGAGGAATCGGCTTATGAAAATACATTCTGAGAAGCTTCGAGGCAACCTCTCTGACCTTATCTCTTTTTCTGCGCTGATTCTGAACGCATTTTTCTTTTGTGACATCGCCTTTGACCGTAATGAGATCAACGCTGTCAATCAGATTTCCGCTTCTGAGCGAGCCCCTTTCAACATAGATGCTGACGCAGAAATACTCCCCCGCTTCAACGGAAAAATCCACCGCATCGGTCGTTATGACCTCGCCCTTTCTGATGCAAAAGGCATTCTCGGAATTATATGAAACGGTTTTATATTCCGACTCGAAGCAACCCTTTTTGTCGCAGCGTGCAACTGTGACAGAGCCGATATAAACATCATTCTTTGCGCACTCGTTGGAAAGCTCCATGCGAATGCTTCTGCCCGAAATCGGAGAATGAACAACCATTCTGTATGTTTTTGGACATGACGGATAATAGAAAAATGACAGAGCGGCATGTGCCTGCCCCCAAGCCTGAACCCATCTCTCGCTCATGACTGATTCTCCCTTTCCTTTTTCTTGAAAATAATTATAGCACAGAACAATAACAAAAAACAACAAAAACCCCTGATTTCTCAGGAGTTTATGTAACTGACCGCATATCAGCCGATCACAACTCATTTTTTACTAACTTAACATAATCCGACGGAGTCATGCTGTAATACCGTTTAAACAAGGTGACAAAATACGCTTGGGAAGAAAACCCGACTTCGTTACATATGCTTTTTGAAGTCATTCCGCTGAGAAGCAAGCTTTTTGCTTTTTCGAGCTTCTGTCTGACAATATATGAGCTGAGGTTTTCTCCTATTTCTCTTTTGAAAATCTGTGACAGATAATCTGCGGAAATTCCGCAATGCTCTGCAACAGCAGAAACACTTATTTTTTTGCATAGGTTTTCGTTTATATATTTGATACAGTTTCTTATGTGCGGAGAAAATTCAGGCTGCTTTTTGTTCTTTTTCACATCCTGCGTCAGTTTCAATATTTCAATACCAAGGCACATAAATATTTCGTTTTTATCCGTCAGCGAATCGATCGATTTGATTACTCTGTCCGAAAACTCATAGGCTTTGCTTTCGTTGAGTCCGCCTTGTATTGCATATCGGGTTGCAAGGGTGATTGCGCTGACTGCCATATATTTATGCTGCATCAATTCATTGTCAGACATTTTGCCCATAACAATAAGAGAATCAAGATTTTTAATCTGCATCATCAGTGAATCAATGTCGCCCTGCTGAACGCAGGAAAACAAACGGATTTCTGCACTGTACGGCGTGTGTTTTTCAAGCGTGTTTTTCTCTATTGTCTTAACGGTTACGAGTTCGCCTATGTTCATTGAATCACATCTTTTCTTTAAGCTTTTTCATTTCTTTTTTCAGTCGATTGTTGCATAAAACTTCCCAAAGCGGCATAATCAGACCGCCACCCAAACGGCAATGCGCTTCATTCATTGCACCGTAATATGCAATTCTGAAATCCGCATATTCGGATAATTTATATTTTTGTTTGTATGTCTTATATAAACCATAAGCATCGCCCCACATATTGCGAAACTGAAACAAATCATATTCTCTGTCTGCCCAAAGACTTCCGCACGGGTCGATGAAAGCCGAGAGTTCTAAAGTTTTCGGGTCTGCCATTATGTTCATTATATTGAGGTCGCCGTGAATGAGAACGGGATTTGTTTTTTCTTCGGGAAGAGTATTGAAAAGTTCTGTTGCTTCATAAAGAAGATTTAACTTTTTCTTGCTGAATTTTCCGTTATCGGATAATTCCTTCAAGCCTTTTAGCCATGGCTCCTGCTTTTCTTTTTTATAGTATTCAAGCCAAGTGTCATAAACGGGATCTGACAACTCTCCGAACTTATCATTCGTAACGCTGTGCCACTCAAGCATACCCGAAATAACATCATCGGCAAATTTCTGTTTTTGGCTCTTGCTTTTTAATAAAAATGCAGGGTTTAACACATTCTGCCCTTCAACAAAGGTCATAGCTAAAATAGCCGTTTCATCATCTTCGTAAGTAAAAAGAACTTTCGGCATTTCAACGCTTGTGTTTGCAGAGAGGATATTGAGCTGCTGAGCCTCTTCGTACTGCGAGCCTGGAATCCTGTATGCTTTGACGGCGATCGTTTCTCCGTCTGAAAGCGTGGCTTTATATACTCTGCCGAAACTGCCGCCGCCGATGAATTTTATATTATCCGCTTTCTTATCAAACTTTTCAGAAATAATCTGAGGCAAAAGGGGAAATAAATATTTATCGCTGTTATCAAGAATTTTCATCGCTGTCCCTCCATAATTCTGCTTTTGACAAGGTTATATGCAGTTTTGCTTTCGGGTAAAAACGAAAACAGCTGAAAACAATGGCACATTCCCTCAAATTTATGAAGCTCGGCATCTGCACCTGCGGATTTCAGCTTTTCATAAACTCTGTCGCTGTCGCTTTCATCAAGCTCCGCAGTTCCGCATATCAGAGTGACTTTCGGAAAATCTTCAAAACTGCCGAACAACGGTGAGATATACGGATCGGTTCTGTCAACATTAAGAACATACTTCGATATTCTTCTGAGCAAGTGAAGATTATCTTCGATTTTCTTATGTTTTGCAATTCCGTAAAACGGGTCTGTATATGCATTTGTGATTCTTGAATCACCGCTTGATGTTGCATCCGCCCATAATGAAAAACATACAATGTGATTCGGCATGGGATAACCGTTATCACGAAGCCACAAGGATGATGTCATTGCAAGAGTTGCACCTGCGCTGTCGCCGATGATATCAATATCGGAATTATTGATACCCTCGTCAAGCAGATGAAGATAAACCTTTACAACATCGTGCATCTGCGACGGGAGCTGATGCTCGGGAAATCTTCCGTAATCAACATTTATAACCGTTGCACCACAAAACATTTTGCTGTATTTTTCGGCAAGCCTGCGGTAAAAATCGTTCAGTTCGATTTTAAATCCACCGCCGTGAATCATAAGTATAACTTTTTCTGTTTTGCAATTACGGTTTATGAGCTTTTCATATTTCACACCGTCGGTTGTATGTTTTGAATGGATAAAGTTTTTTGAGGGCTTGTATTTTGATTTTTTATCCTTCGTAAGCTTTGCCGCATTGTCGGACAGCTTTGAGCTGTCGGATAACGGCGAATGAAAAATCAAGCGCAAGGTTGACATAAATATTTTTGAGGTCAGAGATTGCATAACATCACCCATCTTTCCGATTAAATTTTATCACAAGAAAAATATAAATACAATAATCTCACAATTTTCATATCTGCAAATCAAAACAACTAAGGAAAAATGAAACAAAAAAGCAGAGAGCGATTGCTCCCTGCAAATTGTGTTTTTATTTATAAATCAAAAATTTTTTTAAAATTCTTTTGAATTTTATTGCTTACAAAGCCTTGTGACAAATAGAATTTATGTGCATTTTCCCGTTCTGCACCTGAACAAAGCCTGATTCCGACAGCACCGTTTTCCTTAGCCCAGATTTCAGCTTGTTTCAGCAAAGCCGAACCAATGCCGTTTCGTTTGTAATCGTTATCAACAGCTAATCCCAGACAGTTCTTGAAATTATCTGCATAGATTACATCGTAATTGACAAGATGAATGTAGCCGACAACTTTGTTTTCGGTTTCAGCTACAAATATAACCTGTGTTTTATCATTCAATACAGCCTCAATTTTACGCTTTTGTTTTTCAAAATCGTATTCGTAACCAAGACTTGTTTTGTTGATATAATAAATATCTTCCGCATCGGAGATTATGGCTTTTCTGACAAAATATTTTATATTCAAATTCAATCACCACCATTTTTAACGATGAATCAAAACACCTTTCATAAACTGTGTTTCATTATGTGTTTCATATACTATCCTTTTTTCTTCGTCTGTGCATCCAATCAATATTTTGATTTCAGAATCTTTTTTTACTAGGTCAACAATACACATTATTGCATCAACCTTTTTCTCGCCGCTTCCTACCCAAACATCTATTCCTGTACCATCCATAGAGGTTGTATCCTTCAAATATCCGTAATCAACCCGATAAATGAAAAATGCGTTTCAAAATTCAGCATTATATTGCATATTACCAATCCCTTATAGTTTTTATTTATCTAACTTTTTCCTTGGCTATAATCATTTAAAAAACAGGTGCAACGAGATGATAATTCTCGGAGCACCTGTTTTTATTTTTGTACAACTGACAAGCATGATTTCCGTGCCGCACATTGTCAGCTTTCTTACCGCCTTTGCATTTCTGCAAAGGCGGTGCGTTTCTGAGCGTTAAATATTATTTCTTGCGCTTTTTAAATACTATAATAAGTATTGCCGCCAGAATCAACAATATAATGCCCGAAATTGTGCCCCAACGAAGAGGTTTGTTTGCCCAGAAGATCATAAATGCATTTGAAGAAATTGTGATATTTCTGTAAATCTCGTCTTCTTGAGCACCAACAACATTGCCTGCACAGTCTTCGCATATAATCTGAACATTTTGGTAAAGTCCTTCACCGAGTTCAAACGTAATATTGCCGGATTCAACAGCTTCAAGCAGCGCATCTCCTGACAGGTTGAGCAATTCTTCTATAACGTTGCCGTTATCGTCAACGGTACGGACAACAAGCTTGCTGAGAGCACCGCCGTCATCGGTCGGAACAAGGGTAACAATCTGCTTGTCAACCTGATATCTGCCGCCTGATTTAAGTCCACCGACAGTTACAACAGGAGCTGTTCTGTCAACAACAAATTTTACAGAAACATTCTTGACGTCACTGTATGCCTCATTGGTAGCTTTGTCCTTTGAGGAAACTATAACATTGTATTCTCCTTCAGCATCAAACAAAGCATTATTCAGACTGTAAGAATATTTATACCATGTGCCGGCACTGTGGTCCAGAGTAACAGTATAATCGGTATCTTTAACAAGAGTCTTGCCGTTGAGCATTACATCGCTTTGAGTAATTGTATCAGCATTGATTTCTATTATAGTAACTTTTTCTGAAACATTCTGTACATAATATTCTTTCAGAAGATTCTCAGTATAGGAATCAACTGTAAATACAGAACCCTCTCTGTTTACTGAAAAGCTGACAATCTTATCGCCTGAAGTGCAGTTTTTGGAATAAGTCTTTCCGTTTGCATCCTCAAGAGTTACAGCCGTGAAAGCGTTGCCCGCTTTATCCGTAACAACACAGGTTATGCCGTAAACACCGTCAGTATCGATGTTGCTTACCGTATATTTCTTTCCGTTAGTAATATCTTCAGTTTTGCCGATTTTAAGCGTTTTCAGTTCAAAACCGCCGTCAACCATTACAACAGCTGTTAAGTTGGGTGAGAATACGTCAAAATTCTCGTCAGTTGCTGTAATGACAAAGCCTATATTGCCTTCGTCGTTATTCGCAGACTGGTCAGAAACGCCGGAAATAACAACTGCGGGGGCTGTTTTATCAATGATGAATTCCTGCGCCGCAAAATCTTCAATTGAATTGCCTGCCATATCGGTAATTTCAATATCAAATTTATACTTGCCATCATCTTTGTAAGCTATTGTTGCCGTATGAACATCGCCCGAGCTCTCCCATCCGCTGATTGCAGGTGAGGATTCAAGAATTTTCACTCTCTCAGCAACGAAATTATGCTCTGTAACGGTAATCGTGGCAACACGTTCTTTGTTATAATAGTTTCCGTTTTCCGCTGCGTTGTTGTTATATACAACAGTAACCGTGGGAATAGTTTTATCAACCGTGAATTTTTCTGGAGCAATTGAACTGCCGTAATTTACCGTTTCATTTTTGTTTTCGGCATTATCCGTAAATGAGATTTCAAAGGTATAGTCGCCGTCTGCCGAATAAGTGACGCTGGCTGTATATGTAGTCTCATCGAGATTTGTTTCATTAACGTTTTCCATCCAAACAACATTACTGTTCAAATCAACGATCTCAACTGTTGCACCGTCCTTGGTAATAACTGCAACAACATTTTCTGCACGGAAGTTGCGCTCTGTAATTGTAATTTCAGCCGTTCTGTCTGTGCGGAAATATTCAACAAATTCTTCGTCGTTTTCCGATTTATCATCGTCATATCTCACATCAATCAGAGGCTTAACGCTGTCAATTCCGAACACATAATAATCATAGCTTGTATTCCCTGCACGGTCAGTAAGCTCTACAAGCAGAACCATATCGTTATGATTGCCTGAAACTGAAAGCTGGCCGTTCACGCTGTAAACAAGATTGTCGCCGTTTAAGCCTTCGGTAATTCTCCAGCCTTCGGTATCGCCGCTAAGAACTCCGCTATTGTTTACGGAAAGCTGCTTTTCAACTGTGGCAACGCCGTTTTCGATTACTGTCCACTTAACGAAGCGGATACCTGAATAAGAGTCCGTAACGTTTACATTGAAAACAAGATTACCCTCAGTGTTGTAAAGCGGAACAAGCTGAGAATCATCATAAGCCTTATCGGCATCAACAATCTGAGCAGTGCCGTTATATCTGTAGCTGTAGGCGTTGTTCTGCGTGCCGATTTTTTCGGGAGCGATAATTTCAATGCTCGAGGTTGTTGCATGCTTTGAAATGCTTTCAACGATTGAGCTGTTGGGATGAGAATAGCCCTTATACTCACCGGTTGTGACTATCTTATCGTCTGTGCAGTATACGCAATCATTGGGAGTATTGCCGATATTGTCGGTAGCGTAAGCATAAATCTGTCCCTTAAAGTTATCTTCTTTTCGGATTTCAAAGCTGACACTGTTGTTGCTTCCGCTGACGGGCACATCAATGCCGCTGTATTTTACTTCTCCGTTTATATCCACAGCCTTGTAGGTTATGCTCTTTAAACCTGAAGCAACCGTTTCATCAGAGCCAACCAAATCCTCGGCATAAACGGTAACAACAACGGTTTCTTTGAAATAGAATCCGTAATCATCAACTAAGACTGCGCTGTAAAGGTCGGTTACGGAATCCTTTTCAACGTCAATGTTTTCGGAAAGGCTGAAATCAAATCCTTTGATAACCGGAGAGCTCTGATCCAGATAAACAACCGAGCTCTTTTCTGCTGCAGCGTTACCCGAGTTATCGTATGCATTAACTTTTATTTCAAGAGTGCCCTTTCTCCAATCGACAACTTTTTGACCGTTTACCGTTTTTGCAGCGGTGTCAACCGCAAGTGAGTATACTTTTTCCGCAACCTCGGTTCCACTGAAATCGTCAAGCAGAACAACGGTATCGTTGACAGTTGCTCTGACAGCATTGATGCCTGAGTAATATTTGCCGGCTACTACATCAGAAACAGTAAATTCAAAATTAAAATCGTTTTTAAGAATAGTTTCAGCAGGAGGAGTAATCGCACTGATTACGGGAGCATCGTTTTCGAGCATAAAGTAATCGAAGTTTTCAAGATTTGAATTTTCCGTAGTCACGGTAACTTCGGTTTGGTTGCCTGCTCTGTCGGTAATCACAACCTTGATTGTACCCTTGAAATTATCGATAAGGTCGTTGTTTAAAGCGAATTCGTTTTCAACGCTGTTTTCTTCTTTGTAAAAAACTTCTGTTGAGTTTTCATTGTAAAGATAAATGGAGTATGATTTTATTCCTGTTGCATTACTGATGTCATCCTCATTATCCACAGCGTCGATTGTAACCATAACCTTTTCGTTAAAGAATACGCCGAAAGTGAGGAAGTTGACCATATGCGTGAATGACACGTCGTTTACCTGAGTGAAAGTTACCCATTTAAGTTCAGGAGCTTTCGCATCATAGTTTGTTGATGTGTATTTTGTATTTTCATTAATTACGGAAATATTGCCTGCATTGTCAATCGCCTCAAACACATGCTCCGATTTATCGGTAACAGTGAAAGTATTAGTGGGCTGCCACTCACCGCCATCCATGCGGTATGCGTTGATTTGGGATTTATTATCAGATCCGTTTACCGTAACAGTTATCGGCTGGTTTGTGGGCTCCGTTGTTGAGGGGGAAACGGAAACAACAGGAGGTTCTGCGTCATAATTATCAGCAGCCTTCTTGACAATTTCGGAGACGTTGCCCGCATTATCAATAACCTCAAACTTATGTTCTTTGTCATCGGCAATATTTTCAAAGATGCCGTTATCCTGCCACTCGCCGCCATCGATTCTGTAGCCTTTAATTCCCGAGCCACCTTCTTCATCAGCCGCTGTCACGGTGAAGTCTATGGGCTGGTTTGTCCACTCGGTAGTAGAAAGCGTAACCTCTGAAATAAGCGGCTTCACTTTTTCGATTTGTGCAGGCTTCTCCATATGATAGTAGTCGGAAACATTGCCTGCTCCGTCTTTTACTATAAAACTGTAAATCTGTGTATCGGTGATAACGAACTCGGGTGAATCCTGCCATTCAATATCGATACTGCGCACCCTGTTCTGCTTAGGAATAATACCATAGGATGCAATGCCTGATTTGTCGCTTTTAGGAATTACCGTATAGGTAATGGATTCATTTGACCACTCATCTTTGTCAAAATCAACATCTTCTATTTCAGGCTTTGTGTTGTCAAAATTGTCTGCAGACTTCTTAACAGGGAAAAGAGTTTCATTGCCGAGTTTATCTCTGGCATAAAACTCATGCTCATAGGAATTTTTAACTTCAAAGGCATTGCTCTTCTGCCATTTGCCTTCATCCATTTTATATTCAGCCTCTTCTATACCGCAGCCATAGTCCTTGGCATTAACCCTCATAATAACCGTATCATTAGTCCAGCTTGAGGGTTCAACTGTAATATCATTTTCATCGAAAACGGGAGCATCTTTATCAATGAATTCAACTTTGACCTTATAGCTTTCACTTTCATTACCGGAGGAGTCTTTAACTTTAAAATAATAAGTATCGTTTTCGGAAATTTCAAAACTCGGACTGCTTTGCCAGGAATTGAGTAATTCGACCATCTTATACATCTTATAAGATACTACATCCATATCTTCACTGACAACCTCAAGAGTAACGTCTGAATTTGTCCAGTTTTCAGGATTGCCCGTAACATCGATGATTGTCGGTTTTATGCTGTCTTTCAAAGTAACACTGATGCTGCCTTCTGCCGTTACGGTTATTGCATCTTTCTCTTTAACCGAAGCTTCATGATAGTTTTTTGCAGTAACGGTATAAGTTGCCTTAAACTCGGTAATCTCAGTGTTTTCTGCAAAATAATTGTAAACAGATTCAAATGCCGCTTTGCCTTCACTATCGGTAAGCACGGGCGAAAGCTCAGGAATTTCAATTGAATCGTCTACGGGAACAATTGTTACCGATGCACCTTCAATGGCAACACCGTCAACTGTTGTTACGCTTACCGTGAACGGACTGTAATCTGTAGTGGCAAAAACACTTGTGACCAATCCGACATTGAGCGTAGTCAGAAGCAAAATGACGCTGAGTGCAAGAGATATTATCTTGACAAAGCGTGATTTGTTTTTCATAAGCCTCATAATTTTGCTCTCCTTTTGTGCAAATATTGTTTATATCTGTAGTTTTTACCGTTTGCAACGCAATGTAAACGAAACGACAAAACCATTAAAAACAAAAATACATACTGTGCGTCGTTTTCTCCCCATTTACCTACAAGCAATATAATGTAGATAACTGTCGAAACAACAAAAACGATATCCGAAATCTTGCCCGGAAGCGTTTTGAAAACAGAACATATTCCCGGCAGGCCCTGTACCTTGAAGTCAGGAATACTTCGCTCAATCTCTTTACGCTGTTTGTTTGCATACCATAAAAAGGCTTGTTCGCCTATCAGACACAACCAGAATATCAAAGATGAGATAATCATCATCAGAAACTCTTTTGATTCTTCAACTTCAGGTATAATCAGAAGCAAAGAAAGCGACGAAAGCACTGTGAATACCTGCGATAAATTTACGTTAATTATATAGCGAGATATCAGTTTCATTTTATAACCTCATTTGAATGAACGAAAGTGATTTCGCTTTCTATGCTGAAGCCGGAATCGCTATCAAAGCCCGTAACAGAGTTGCATTCCGCAGTTTTTTCAAAGTATTCTGCCGGTGAGTTCAGAACCGACGTTTCAAAAACGGGCGAAATTTCAAGCAGTGACGTTTCAGGAGCTTCCAGAGTATCATACCTGTCCTGCGGACTGATTTTGGAGGTTTTCACTGATTCTTGTGCAAGACCTCCTGCGGCATTATCAACAGAATTGACTTTATGATTAATCCGCTTATCCGTCTGAGATGCTTTGTTTTTGTTTTGCAGATTCTCAACAGCCTTGCGCTTACTTGAACCGGTTAAATCGCCAATCGCCGTTCTGATTTTCAACGCAAAGAACAGCCAAACCGTTACTGCCAGCATTATTACGGAAAGAACAAGAGCTACAATAAAAACTATCTGATAAAAATCGTAAGACATTTCTTGCCCCCCCTTAATTGCTTTCAACCGTACTGACTTTGGAAAGTGTTATATCAATATTTGATTGCAGGGAGCTGACACTTTCTTTAAGGAATGTGTTCGTAACGGTTGATGCCTGCGACGATATTCTCTTTAATAAGGAATTAATCTCCGCCTTGGAGGCAACCTCACAGAACTCCTTGCAATTATTGTTGACCATACCAACAATTTCGTTCCAGACCTGAATTTTCAGATCCTCCTCCAAATCATCCGCCTCATTATGCAGAACGACCACTTCGTTCCACAGATTTTCATACTCTTCATAAAGTTTTGCAGTCTGGTTTGCTTTTGAGTATTTATACACGTTCTGCAGACAAGATGAAATATCGCAATAGATTTTCGCCACGGGATAACTGTCGACCGTTTCCTTGAACCATGATGAGGCTGTCTGATACTTATCCTTTGCCACACCAATATTATAATAGAAAAGATATGCCTCTCCTATTTCATAGCAAACCTGCTTATATCCTTCAGGATCGCTTTTTTTCAGCTGTCCCAGCACGTCAACTGTGCTGCTGTATCCTCCGCTGCCGATTTTCTCAATACCAACCTTTAACTGCGCAAGAACCGAGCTGTCCTGAGCAGAAAGCTCTCCGTCCGAAATAAGATAGCTGATAAGGCCGTCGAAATCGTCTGTACCGAGATATGCCTCGGTACGGGTAGGATCTGTTAATATCGTTTCATAATATTCTGTTTTGCTGTTGGCATTGGCCAGCAAATAATCATAATTCTCTTTCTGAGCGCCTTTGGCAGAACACAAGCCCCAGACAGAAACAATTAAAAAAAGAAGGGTTAATGCTGCAGACGAAGCAAACAGCTTGATTTTATTCTTTTGTTTCTTTATATGCTCGTCTTCAAAATCCTTGTAATGCTCCAGATCATACATCAACTCTGCACAGGACTGATATCTGTCAGCAGGATTATTCTGGGTACATTTGAGAATAATTTTCTCCAAACCGGTAGATAAACTTGCATCTACCTGAGTAATGGGACGTATCTCATAAGGAGGTTCGCTCGGATTCATGCCTGTTACCAAATGGTAAATCGTTGCACCCAGGCAATAAATATCCGTCCTTGCGTCCGTTTGTCCCATTCCGCCATATTGCTCCGGCGCGGCATAGCCCCTCGTTCCGAGGCAGGTTGTATCCTCCACCTTAAAAGCCTTGTGCTCTCGTGCCGTACCGAAGTCAATCAGAGAAATGCTTCCGTCAGGTTTAAGCATTACGTTTGCAGGCTTCATATCGCGATAAATTATTGCAGGGTTTCTTGTATGCAGATAATGCAAAACATCGCAAAGCTGCTTTGACCACTCAATAACATCTTCTTGCGGCTGAGCTCCGAACTCTTTCAAAGCTTTATCCAGAGAATTACCCTGAACATAATCCATGATAATAATAAAGGAATCCTCTGTGTCAATAACGTCAACAATGCTCGGCAGATGCTTATGGCTCAGTTTTTTCAGAATATCCGTTTCCGCAACAAGGCCCTGCTTAACAGACTCAAAATCCAGAACGCCGTCTTTGCGGACCTCTTTAACCGCCCATTGTTTATTTGCTCTTTCGTTCATGGCAAGATAAACAACGCTCATTCCACCCTGACCGACTTTATTTAAAATTTTATACTTACCGTCAACAAGTGAACCTACCTCTAACATGACTGCCACCCCTAAATGGTTTTGATAAGAGCAACCGAAATATTGTCCTGTTCCGAACGTTGCTTATTCAACTCGATTAACTGTTCGGCTTTTTCGCACATAATATCCGTGTTCGCTAAAATGTCGGGTTGAAATTTCTCATATATTTCATCAGATGTAATTTCGTGTCTGAAGCCGTCAGAACAAAGCATATATACCGCATTCTTTTTGGGGTCACCAAAAAACATATCTGGATATATATTGTCTGAAGCCCCGATACATTGGAGTAAAACGTTTCTTCTCGGATCGGTTTTCGCTTCCTCCGGAGTTAATTTGCCAAGCTTAATCTCGCGGGCAACAACAGTCTGATCCTCTGTCAACTGATGAATTGTATCAGAAATCTCATAAGCGCGCGAATCACCTATGTTCATGATGTAAAATCTCGTTTGCGTAATCAGCATCACCACAACCGTCGTTCCGAGACGTACCCCTTGTGAAGCACCGTAGGTGCTGATTATTCTGTTCTGCTTAAAAATAATGTTTTCCCATTGGTTTCTTATTGCTGAATCCGTGATGCCTGTTTTGCACAAAGCGGGCAATTCATTGTAAACCCAATCATTAAACGCTGAAACAACTGTGGTACTTGCAACCTCACCTTTCGAAAGGCCACCCATTCCGTCGCAAAGAACAGCAAAAGACATCTTTCCATAAGGGGTGTTGAGAACCTTTATAGATAAGCCATCCTGATTTGTGTCTTTTGTAATACCGATATCTGTGTTAGCAGAAATAATGAAATCCATAATTACAACCTCCCGAACACCCGGAATGTAAAAATAAAACCACAAATAGAATAAAGGTAGCATAGCCACCTTTATTCTATATTGTAAGCTAATCTTTAATTATTTGCTAAATTCAAACTTTTCGTCAGCAAGAACGATCTTGTCTCCGCTTTTGAGTTTGATTTCCTGTCCCGCTCGTGCCTTGACGCCATTTACAAACGTTCCGTTTGCAGCATTGTTATCAACAATATATGTAGCATCGTCACGAATGACAAATCTTGCGTGAACACGGCTGATATTGGTATTACCGCCAACACAGTAATCTACACTGTTGCGCTCACGGCCTACTGTAAATTCAGCGGAGCAAATCGGAATACGCTCATTGTTAGCGACGCGAAGCAGAGTGCCACCGTTAACATTCTGTGACAGAACTGTGGTCTCGCCGGCACCCTGATTGAGAACTGTTGTTTCGGCAGATACGGGAACTGCATGAGCAACGGAAGCTGCGGCTGTTGCAGGTGCTGCGGCTGTTGCGGGTGCTGCGGCTGTTGAGGGAGCTGCGGCTGTTGCGGGTGCTGCGGCTGTTGCGGGTGCTGCGGGGGCTGCAGTCTGATTATTCTTTTTCTTCTTGGTAAGAACAACGATAACAACTGCTGCTATAACAACTATAGCCAGAACAACAGCACCGATTATAACAAGTGAATTATTGTTGCTGTTTTCTTCAAGCGCATCAACCGCGTCCTCGAGATTTGCAGCTGCATCATCAATTTCGTTCTGAGAAGAAGCGTTCATGGCAGCCTTCGCTGCCTTGATTGCAGCAGCAAGCTCTTTATAGCTTTCCTCTGTGTAAGCAGCGGAATCTTTGTCTTCTGCCTCAGAAATCAGTGAAGCTAATACGCTTGTATCGAGAGCAGATGTAACATCATCATCGTTATTATTAGGCACTGAAACGGGAGGCTCAGCAGAACCAACATCACCTGCTTCAATAAAAGAAATGCCCAATGCGTTTAACACATCTATAAGATTTACGCTTGCTACGGAATAATGTCTTGTATCGGTTCCAGCTGCACAGATACCTACAACATTACCGTGAGTATCTACCAAAGGACCACCGGAGTTTCCGCTGGCAGTATAAGCGCTGCTCTCAACAACCTTTACATGTTCATAATACATAATACTATTCGGAGTTATAACGCCAAAATCCGATTCGCCTACCTTATTAACTCTACCGCTAGTAATGGTAACGTCTTTGGGCTCATAATACTGAACTCCGTCAACCTGAAGATCTTCCATATCCGCAGGGAAACCTAAAGCAAAAACTTCCTCAGTCTGAACAAGTTCAGTGCTGTTACGAAGTTTTAAGGGAGTTCTGTTAACGATAGGCTCATTCAATGTCAGAACAGCATAGTCCATCTCGTAGCTTGCCTTTTTGATAGTTGCCTTAACATAAACATCGCGGTATACGCTTATTCTTAACTCCATATTATCTTTTACATCAGAAGCAGTAAGATTGGTGCCGAACTCTGCATTCGTTTCTTTTGCCCATTGGCTGTATGTTTCACCGTCAAAGCCGGCAACAACATGCTGACAAGTAACAACCGTGTTTTCATTGATAAGGAAACCTGTGCCGTTAGCAAGGTGATATTCCTGTGCATAATCTGTATCGTTGAACCAAAGCTGAACCTGCACAACACCGTTTCTCGCATTTGTTACCGCTTGGTTTGCCTCTGCTGCATTTGCAAAGACAACCATGCCCAGCATCATGCACAAAGACATAATCACTGAAATTGCCTGACAAATCAAACGGTGTTTATTTGTTTTTTTGATCTTCATTTTTTTATCCTCCGTACATAAAGAATTTGTGTATGTAATCGGTAACATACCGGTCACACCGCCGCAATAACAAGCAAAGCTGAGTTTCAACAGTTTTCGTGAAGAACTAACAGTTCTTATCAGCAGAACCATCGATGTCCTTGAAACTTACGGAATTTGTTTTTTCTGACCACAAGGCTGACCATTAAAGGTTGGGTTATATATTGAATCAAGTTGCTGTTTTATCGTATCAAACGTCGGGTGAACATAAACATTTAAAGATATATTTGCGGTGGAATGACCTAACAAGCAGCTTAATGCTTTGGCATCCATTCCGGATTCAGCACATCTGGTTGCGAAAGTATGCCTTAGTACGTGAAAATTAACAACTGCAAGCCCATTCTTCACAAGCATTTTTCTGAAGTTATAATCGAATGTTCTTGGCGAAACAAATTTCTCGTTTTCAGAAACAACAAATATTGAATTTCGCTTTTCATATGCCGTTCTTAAAGCGCTTATCAAAGTTTCTGTCATAGGCAAATCTCTTTGTGATGACAGCGTTTTTGGTGTGTCAATAATTAATTTGGTTTTATTCTTTGAGGTGTCATCATAAACTCTGGAAATTGTATGTCTTATGTGAATAAGACGATTATTAAAATCAATATCGCTCCACCTTAAGGCACAAACCTCCCCTATGCGCATACCTGTGTTGAGTGCAATTAAAGTACCTATAGCCACAAGGTGCTGCTCATTCACCAAAAGTTCTAAAAGCCTGCTTTCTTCTTCTTTATTCATAATCCTTGGCGTGTTCTTCGGGACAAAGGGCTTATTAATCGGAGTTTTTAACGGTTGACACCATCCCTCGGCACAAGCGAATTTGATAGCAGACTCGATAATTATTGCGATTGTTTTTACGTATGAAGGAGATAATCCTTTGCCGGAGGATATTCTGCCGTTTTTGATTTTTTCTTTCAAGAAAGAATTTACAACAATCGAATTTATTTCCGAAACGAATAAACCGCCAAGCGACGGTATAATATGGCGTTCTATTAGACTTCGGTATTTCGCTTGAGTTGAACCCTTCAAACGAATCATATTGGCCTCCAGCCAATAATTCATGACATCGGAAAACCTGACAGCTTTCGGATACAACATGCTCTGAGAATTTTCTGTTCTTGATTGCTCCAATTTCAATTTGCATTCTTTGTATGTTCTTGCATATACAGAGCTGTATTTTACGGAACCATCATTCCTATACCCGTTTTTGTACCTGCCTTCCCAACGGCCATCCTTCCTTTTGTGAATGTTATCGCCTCTTCTTGACATAATCCATTTCCTTTCTGTTTATAATAATTGACCACGGTCCTGACCATAATTCATAATAAACATAAATAAAGTATTAATACAATTTTATAATTTAAAATTCAAATAAAACAAAATTGCTTGACATATTAATAATGCAATGTTATAATATTTCCAAATTTCAACAACTTTTTGCATATTTTTACTATTTTAGAACTGTTAGTTCTACGCAATTATCTGCTTTTCTTCGTAATAATTTCAATTTATTATGCTACCATGCAAAAAACAAAACCGATAAAATCCTTATAGAGATTGACAGTTTATTTTAATTATAAATCACCATCTATTTCCTGTCGAATGTGTGAAATGAATATTAATATTGCCACGTAGGTTTTGCATAATTAAAGGCAAGTCCGATGGTGATTTTATTTGGTATCTTCAGGCATCGCTGGTATTCTTTTCCCCTATAGGGTTATAGATTTGGCAAAAACATTTTTGCCTGATATATTAGCATTCTATGAAAGCGAAGAAGGAAAAAGAGAATTTGAAGATTGGAAACATAATAAAAAAATATCTTAACATACAGCAAAAGAAAAAGCAGGGAGCATATGCTCCCTGCAATTTTATAACAAATAAAAAACAAACCCGAACGCATCACCGTAAAGTGAAAAGTTCGGATTTGTATCGTTTGGCGCCCCAAACAGGACTCGAACCTGTGACACCGCGGTTAACAGCCGCGTGCTCTACCGACTGAGCTATTAGGGCATAT
>JAFSFB010000024.1 GCA_017435385.1 Clostridia bacterium
AATCGAAATAATTCAGTATTCCCATACGCCACCTCTTCAAGGATAATTATACTTTGTCAAGCTGAAGATGTAACCTGCCCAATACGGGGGGATTTGACACACATACTACCTTTTTGGGTAGTATTTCTCGCATATTCTTGAAAAAAAGAAAAATGTAATTTATAATTCTGTTTAGAAAAGATACTGTTATGATTTGATTATATTGATTTTTTTGTCCGTTTTGCACCCCCCGTTTGGGGGGTTTTTAGGAAAAAACCACCTGTTCGGGTGAGTTTTTTAAAGAATTCAATGATTTTTACGATTTTGCGATGATTTTTCGCAGCAAAGGAAGGTGCGGTTTATGAATCACTCTATTCTCATAGAAAACCAGAAAAAGAGGAGAGATATTCCGCTTTGGGTGCTCGTCTGCTTCTCTATGTTCAGCTTTTGGCAGATGGGATTTATCTATTATTTCCTTGAGCCGTCCTCGGCAATGGATGGAAAAATCCCAATCAACATCAACATAGATTACGGCACCACGCTGACAGCGGTTTGTTACATACTGGGTATCCTTACGATGATCTTTTTGCCGAAGATTATCGTGTGGGTTCAGCGAATCGCCACGGGCGTTGCGCTTCTTTCGGCAGTTGCTTTCTTCCTACCTCTGCCGGACAATATTCTGCGCTTTAACATTTACCTTCAGATCTTCTGTTGCTGCCTGATGATCAGTTTTGAGACCTTCCTTGTGGTCAACTGCTTTTCCGAAAAAAGCAGTATCAAGTATCTGACCTTCGGCTACGGCATAGCGGTGTTTCTGATCGCTTTGGTTCAGAACGAGATCGTGTCGATTCCGTTCTCCGCCTTCCGCTACGCAATGATAGCGGCTCTTGTACTTTTACTTATCTTCTACCTCCGTATACCCACGGGAAAGGAGTGTCTGCCGCAGTTTGTGAAAAAGAGCGAAGGTCTTATCGCACCGAAGAAGATGATGCGGGGAGCTTATCTTGTTGCTTTCATTGCTGCACTGATGGGCGTTGGCGGTCCTGCGGTCGCAGGCAAGGTCGAGCACGGCGTATCGATTATGTATTTGGTAGTGGCTCTTTCAAGCTTTACTATGTATTTTCTTCATAAGAAAGCGAACATTCATCCCTTCCGTATGGTGCCCCTGTTTGTCGGACTCGGTGGATTCGGTTTTCTTGTAATGCTTGTGTCCGCATATGTTCCCGCACTTTCCTACGTCGCCTGCATACTCATTGGCTTCGGTATGACGGTATGTATGCTCGCTCCGCTTTACGGTGTGCCGATTATGAAAGCCTATCCGTCAAGATACGTAGCCTCCGCAATTATCGGGCTTGCAATCACGGCGGTTCTTATTCATGCGGTTATTGCCGAGCTGTTCCTCGGCGCACCTGTCGCACTGTATATCGTTTACGCAGTGATTATGGGTGTGCTTGTGTTTGTGTTTATGCAAGTTGAGCCTTTCCTGATGTTTACCCTTCGCCGTCGCATTGCCGACGATACCGTTCCTGCCGCAGAAGAAGCAGAGAAATCTCCCGTCGAGGAAACGGAAGTAAAAACCGAGTCTGCAACCGTTTCGGCAGACGATGCAGACAATCCTCTTGCAAAACTCAGCCCGAAGAAGCGTGAGGTTGCGGAGCTTATCTGTCTTGGCTACACTAACAAGGATATCGCCAAAACCCTTGTCATTTCCGAGCATACCGTGAAGGATTATGTAAAAGATATTTATTATACTCTGGCGGTTCACAGCCGTTTGGAGCTTGCCGCCCTTGTAAACAATTACCGCCTGGCAAACAAGAAATAACAAACTTAAATCATATTTGATACTTGCTGACATATTAAATAATGATATCAATATAAAAAGCAGGCAACACCACAAAAGTGATGTTGCCTGCCAAACTTTTATCTCATATCTGACAGTGTAGTATAATCCGTATTATTTCGCAGATATTCTTCTATCTTTCCGTTTAACAGTAATCTGACATAACTTATCGGTTCGTTGCAGATAAGAAAATTGAGTTCCGATACTTCATACATATTACGAGTATATTCGTTTTCGACTGTATCACAGTCGATTGACACCATAGAACCGTCGGTAAACTTCACCTCAACACAAGCAGTGTCAATGTTGAATTCACAAGACATAATTTGATTTTTCATAGCAGAAATCCTTTCTTAATTTAATAAGCAATCTGTTTGGCATCTGCCGCACTTTTTAATTTCTGCTATGCTGTCTTATCGGAACGCCGCATTTACCGCCCCTGAATTTTTTGTTTACAGTACGGATTTATAGCCCATGGTATAGCTTACATCGGATATTTCAAGCGGTGATTCGCCCGCATTGATGACAAGCCCATCCATTTCAAGCGTAACATTGTAATACCATTCTCCGTAAAGGATTTCGCCCGTTGCATCGTCAATGATGCAGGCAAGTGTGCAATCGGTATAGGTAATTTCAAGGTTTTCACCGCCGGAAATGAAATCTGTTTCTTCCATGATTCCCGCAACATTACCGAGCGTACTCATAGCTCTTGAAACAGGGGCACTGCCTTTTGCATTGCCGTAACCGTCGTCGATTTGCTCCTTAACCTTGATGATAACGGTTGTCAGCCCTTCTTCCGTGCTCATCTTTGCGCTGACAACATCGTCTGCAGTCAGCTCTCCCTTACCCGGGATATCATAATCTTCAAAAGCTTCTTCCGCAAGCATGTCATTCATCATGGATTTCAGCATCGTCACGGTGCCGGCGTTCATTCCGTCCATAACAAGATCTTCGAGCGACATGGTCGTTGTGACAAGCGGTGCATCTTCGTCGGTCTTGATAACGGCATTGTTATAGACCTCAAGAACCTGAACGGCGTTGCTGTTGACATTTTCGCCAAGAACGAATTCAGGTCTTTTTTCTCCGCCGAGACCGAAAATATTCAGAATTGCCATCACTATCGAGAGGAAGAAAGAGATTATCTTTGAAAAGATCACCATAAAAATACCTCGCTTTCATTTTTATACTTTGATTATATCACCGCAGGCATAGTCAGTCAATACCGTCTGTTGCTGACGATGTTCCTCCGAAATTATATTATCACAAAATGAGATAATAGTCAATATCTCAAATTGAGAATTATATAATATTATCGGGGAGGGAGCAAAATGAGATTGAAAGCAATCAGAGAAGACAAAGACATAACGCAGAAAACTCTTTCCGAATTTCTGAATATAAGACAAAACACTTATTCCCAATATGAAAACGGTCAGCGGCAGCTTCCTATCGATACTCTTATAAAGCTGGCTGAGTATTTTGACACCTCGACCGATTACATTCTCGGTCTGACGGATAACCCCGAAAAATACCCCCGTTCAAATGCAAGATAAACAAAAAGACAAGGCTGCGAACCTTGTCTTTTTTCTTATATTATACTTCCGAATACTCTTTCTTATCTCCGACGAAAAGCGGATTTCCGTCAGGTGAGCAGATATCGACCGCTTTGTTGATGACCGAGAAGCGGACATCCTTATGCTCGCCGCCGAATTCACCGTCGAGAGTCCATTTTTCGGGCTTATCGAAAATCATTCTCGCTCTCGTTGTTTTCAGATAAAGTATCTGATCTCCGTCAAAATCCCCTTTGCGAACCTTGCCGAGAAGCTTCAGAATATCGAGAGGCCCGTTGACTCTGCGGACAAGAAGCACTTCAAAAACGCCGTCATCAAGTCTGACATCGTTTTTGTCATATTTGAAAGTGCCCGCAACGGTCGTTGCGTTTGAGATTGCGCCGAAATAGAAATCGTCCTCGATAACTCCGCCGTCATATTCAAATTTCATATGGGTGGGCTTGATCTCCTTGATAAGCTGAGGAAGCTTGAGGATCGCTCCGTCAACAACATACGCCGCATGGCCAAGCTTATTCTTCATTTTCTGCGATGTGCCGTAAGACAGCGAAATGCCGAAGCCGAAGGACGCAACATATGTAAAGAATTTATTGTTAAAAAGACCGATATCGTAGCCGTTGGTATGTCCGTCAATGATAATGTCGGTTGCCGCCCTGAAATCGCCGACGGGAAGACCGATCGTTGAAGCAAGGTCATTTGTTGAGCCTGCGGGAATATATCCGACGGGAACCCGTGTCGGAAGCTGCATGATTCCGTTGATGGTTTCATAGAGAGTTCCGTCGCCGCCGCAGCAGACAACCATGTCATGCTCCTCCGCCTGCTTGAGAACGATCTCCGTTGCATCATTGGGACCCGTTGTTGTTCTGACCGTGAAATCATAATCCTCTGACGAAAAACGGTCAACGATGTCGAACGTTCCCGCTCTCGTTTTGTTTTTACCTGCGCAGGGATTAACTATCAGAAGGATTTTTCTTTTATCACTCATAATATTATTTCCTCTTTCGAATTTATCAGTTTGAGATTATATCACATTAATTACGCCAATTCAATAACAAAAATATGAATTTATGTTCAAATCGGAATTATTATTGCTAAACAAGGAAATATATGCTATAATAATTTGTAATTTTTATACGGAAGGGATTTTTCAAATGAAGCTCAAAAAAATTCTCTCTGCGGTTCTTGCCGCATGCATGCTTATCTGCGGCTGTGCCGTTCCTTCATTCGTTTCCGCTGAGGAAGCACACACCCACGAATGGTCGTCGGAATGCAAGACCGAATGCGGCGGCGAGTGCGGAGTCAGCCCCGTTATCATCGTTCACGGCATCATGCAGTCGCAGGTTTATGTTCAGGATAAGAACGGCAACGACCTGATGACAAGCGACGGCTTCCCCATCGTTGAAGGCATGGACATGGCTTTCATGTTTGACACCGTTGCTCTTGAAAATGAATTCAAGGCAGCAATCGGCGATATCCTTCTCTCCGTTGCAACGGGCAACAGAGATTCTCTTCTCGACACCGTTCTCGGCATTCTTGACGAAAGCTTCTCGAGCCATTATTTCAATCCCGACGGCACAAGAACAAACGGAGTTGCCGTTGACGAATACTGGTATTCGCTTGAAGAATGCATGAATACTCCCGACAAGTCCTACGGCTATGCAAAAGGCTACGGCAAGGATGAAAACGGAAACACTCTGCCCACGACAAAATATGAAACAGAATATGATTTCATCAAAAGACAGGTTGATATCAGCGGCTTCTGCGAGGATTACGGCTATGACCATGCATATTATTATGCATACAGCTCATTCGGCGACACTATCGAGGCTGCCGCAAATCTCAACGAATATATTGACATGGTAAAGGCACAGACCGGACATGACAAGGTAAGCCTTGTTTTCATCAGCCTTGGCGGAACGATCGGCAATGTTTATCTTGCCGAATACTGCGATCCCACAGAGGTTGACAGAGTCGTTTTTGCCGCTGCGGCAGTTGACGGCTCATATCTTCTCGGCGACCTCATGGCAGGCAACTCCACTCTCGGTGACGGAAATGTTATTTATAACGAGCTCATTCCCAACCTCATTTCCATTCTTGCAGAGGAGTATGAAGCCCTCGCTTATCTCGGAAACGCAGTTGCAAGAGCAATCCCTCAGGGGCTTTTCAGCGACTTCCTGACCGAAGCTCTTGAAAGAGCAATTGACGAGGTTCTCGGCAAGCTCATTCATAACTGTCCCTCGATGTGGGCTCTCGTTCCGAGCGAAATGTATCCCTCTCTCAGCAAGGAGCTCATCTCCGACAAGGAGCATGCCGCTCTTAAAGAAAAGACGGACAAATATTATAACATTCAGAAGAATGCCGCAAAGACCGTCAAGGAAATGAGCGGCAAGGGCGTTGACATCTTCGTCATCTGCGGCTATGACCTTGAGCTTCTCGGACTCATTGAGCATTATAAGCTCAGCTCCGACAACATCATTCAGGCTCAGTCAACCTCGATCGGTGCAACCTTTGCCGATAACGGTTCAAAGCTCGCCGATGACTATAAGCCTGCAATCGACAAGACATATATCAGCCCCGACGGTATTGTTGATGCGGGAACATGTGCTATCCCCGACAGAACATGGTTCATCAAGGGGCAGAGCCATCTCAAGCTTCAGTCAAGCATCAATGATGTTATCGAGCTCTGCATCCAGCTCGTTTCAAACTATGAGATCACAGATGCAAGAGAAAACAACGGCGGATATCCTCAGTTCCTTGAATACCGTGACCTTTCAAAGATTGAAAGTCTGATGAACAAGTTTGAGGAATCAGATCTTTCGGGCGTTGACGCCGAAAGCCTCGCAGCCGTTGAAGCCGCATACGAAAACGCTGAAAAGCTCCTTGCAGACAGAGCATGGGATGCAGAAAAGGCTCTTGAGGTTGAAAAAGAGCTTTATACCGCTATGTATAAGGCAGGTCTTCTTTCGGACGGCGACAAAGCTCCCTTCGTTACATACACTCTCATGCCGATTCTCACAAAGATCGCTCAGGCAGTCAGCGATGTTTTTGAAAAGATATTCGGCGGCAACGACTATTGGAAGTTCCTTTCCGACCTTATTCTCAAGATTCTTGACAGCATAAAATAAATCCACATCAGAAAGCGGTGCTTCGTCATGAGGTGCCGCTTTAATTATATAAATATATTCTCATAAGAGATTGAAATTATCTCCGTACGGTGTTAAAATATGGATACTTCATTAAACAATTTATACTTTGTTTAATTATGTAATAGTTTTTTACTGAAGGGAAGTCCTTTTTTGAGAAAACCTTTTTCACGAGGAATGCTTCACGGTCTGCCGATCGCTCTCGGATATTTTTCGGTTTCGTTCGGCTTCGGAATCGTCGCCGTTCAGTCGGGGCTGAAAGCTCTTGAAGCCGTTATTATATCACTCACCAATCTCACCTCTGCAGGTCAGGCGATGGGCGTTGCCATAATTGCCGCAGGCGGTTCGCTGATCGAAATGGCGGCAACTCAGCTCGTTATCAATATGCGATATGCCCTCATGGCAATTTCACTATCGCAGAAGCTTGACAAATCGTTCACAACTCCGCACAGACTCCTTGCGGCTTACGGAATAACAGACGAGATCTTCGCCGTTGCTGCCGCTCAGGACTGCAAGCTCGTTCCTGCGTATATGTACGGCATGATCTCGGTTGCCGCCGCAGGCTGGGTGGGAGGCACTCTCGCAGGCGCAGTCGCAAACACTCTCCTCCCCGTTTCGCTTACATCCGCTATGGGCATCATGCTCTACGGCATGTTCATCGCAATCATCGTTCCCTCTGCAAGAGAAAGCCACAAGATTTTCTCTGCAATCGTAATTGCCGCCATGCTGAGCTGTGCGTTCAAGCTCTGGCTCCCGTCGGTTTCGGTCGGCTTCGCCATCATCATAAGCGCAGTTGTTGCTTCTGTTATCGGAGCGATGCTTTTCCCCGTTGATTCCGAAGAAACGGAGGAAGAAACCGAATGAGCATTGCAATTTATATTCTCGTTATGGCAGGCGTTACATATCTTATACGCATGCTGCCGTTTGCGCTTTTCAGAAGAAAGATCAAATCGAGATTTTTCAAAAGCGTTCTTTACTATATCCCCTTTGCCGTACTCAGCGCCATGACCTTCCCCTCGATTTTTTATGCAACGGGAAACACCGTCACCGCCGTTATCGGAACGGTTGTTGCGGTCATTCTTGCATATTTCAAGCTGCCGCTTATCGTTGTTTCCGTTGCGGCATGCGCCGCCGCCTTCGTTGCAGGATTATTCTTATAAAAGCAAAAAAGTTGTCTTACCCCGTGAGGGATAGGACAACTTTGTTTTTTTATTCAAACAAGGGCGTTGAGAAATATCTCTCCGCCGTGTCGGGAAGAACGGTGACGACCGTCTTACCTTTTCCGAGCTTCTTTGCGAGCCTTATCGCCGCCGCAACGTTTGTTCCGCTGCTGATTCCGCACATAATGCCTTCCTTTGAAGCAAGGTCTTTAGAGGTCTGAAGCGCCTCATCGTCACCGATGATGCAAACGCTGTTATATATCTCCGTGTTGAGTATCTCGGGAATTATTCCGTCGCCGATACCCATCTGGACATGGGTTTCAATAGAACCGCCCGAAAGAATCGCTGCGTTTTCGGGTTCGACCGCCCAGATTTCAATGTCGGGATTTTCCGCCTTGAGCGTTTCACCGATTCCCGTTATCGTTCCGCCCGTGCCGATGCCCGAGCAGAAGCCGTGAATCGGACCGTTGACCTGTCTGAGGATCTCGGCACCCGTCGCACTTCTCTGAATCTCGGGGTTAGCAGGATTTTCAAACTGCTGAGGAACGAAAACGTTCTTGTCCTGTGCCTTCATTTTCAGAGCCAGTTCAAGGCATTCCTCAATGCACTTGCCGATATTGCCCGCATCGTGAACAAGAATAACCTCTGCGCCGTAATGCTCAACAAGCTTGCGGCGTTCCTCGCTGACGGAGTCGGGCATAATTATCTTCACCTTGTAGCCCTTGACCGCACCGACAAGGGCGAGACCGATGCCCTGATTGCCGCTCGTCGGCTCAACGATCACCGTTTCGGAGCTGAGAAGTCCCCTGCTTTCCGCATCGTTTATCATATTGAGGGCTGTTCGGGTTTTGATTGAACCGCCGACATTCAAGCCCTCAAATTTTACAAGTATCTCGGCATCCTCGGGAGATGTCATATGCTGAAGTCTGATGATCGGAGTATCTCCGATCGCATCGAGAATTGTGTTACAAATCATTCTGAATAAACCTTTCTGTTCGGTATACTTCATTCTATGCTGACGGCAGACATTGCCGCTACTTTTAATTTTCAGCATATTATACCACAGAGGAGCATTCTTTTCAATTCACCAAAAAAGCAAAAAATGTAATTAATAATTAATATTATTGTGTATTTCTTATACACGGGATATTTTGAAGAAGATGCAAAAAAGGGATTGCTTTCACAATCCCTTTAAATAATTCCGAAATGATTTAATTCGGCTGAGCGAATTCATGAGGTATATTCTGTTCAACCGCCGCCAGCAGTTCATCAACGCCGACAACCTCAACGCCGTCATCGAGCTGACTGACAAAATAAGCAAGGTCATCGGGACCGACAGTCCACGGATGAACATTGATAACGGTATAGCCGTTGATCGTTTTGATATCGGCGGGCTTTGCGTTGATGATCGCCGCCTGCTCAGCGAGCCATTCGTTATTAACCTGCGCTGCATCTCCGCTCGGGTGCCAGAGACTGAAACCTACTGTAACAAAGGGCTTATCGTTTGAAAAATAAACTCTGCCGCCACCACCCGCATAATTGTTGGGGTCGAGCTGAAGAATTCCGCCATCGATATTGTCATATCTCGAGAAATAGCTGAGTCTCTTTTCAATATTTGCATCGAAACCTACTCCCTTAATTTCATCAAGGAAGGTCATGATACGAAGGCCCGATTCGAGCATGATTGAAGCGGTATAATCCGAAAAAGCTTCAAGCTCAGCGCCGTTCATTTTCGTAACTCTCGAATATCCGCCGCCCGAAGGTCCCGTTATGAAAGCGGTTCCGTCAGAAGCATCAAGAGTTCTCTTGACATCAACATCTGAAAGCTCGGTTGCAATCGGAGGGAATGTCCAGCTGACGGGAACATCCGAATTATAACTCTGCCAAGTGTGATATTCAGAGAATCCGTTCTGAATCCACTGAAGATTATCGCCATCGCTGTAAACAATGGCAATATAATGCTTTTCGGGATCAAGCGTTACCTTTTCATCGGAAATTTCCGTTGTGAATTTTTCATCCGTTGCATTGAATGATGAAAGAATGCTCAGATTATATGAATGGTCGGAGGGAATAACGTGATGGCCGTAACGAGAGGCAGATTCCGTAAACTTGAACTCATACAGGCACCAACCGAAAATTGTTGAAGACGGCTTGAGATCACGCATAACACTGTCACGGAAAAGTCTGCCTTCATAGTCGTTATCCGCAATATACATAACGAAGATATTCTGCTGAACGGCAAAGTCTCTCATCCCCGATGCATAGTAATAAAGATGAACCAGCGAGTCATTTCTGAAATAATCCTTGTTCTCTCTGTAGAACTTTTTCTGGTAAGCAAGGTCGATCGTGTCTGCGCTTATATCGGCTCTTTTTTCGAGTCCGAGGGAAATAACCGATTCTTCAAGCTCTGCAGCAACAGGCAGCCATCCGTTGATCGTTGCAAGGTTGGTTGCGGTGTTGAGCTGACCATGGTCATCAACAGTTGCATAAAGAATATATCCGTTATCCGCAATATGCGACTTGAACTTTTCAACAAGAGAAGCGAAGTTCCAGGGATTTCCCGCTTCGTCATTATAGACAAGCTCGTATCCCGCCTTTTCAAATTCTCTCAAAGCATTTTTGTTTGCCTCATAACCGTAATCGATAAAGATTGCGGGCTTTGTTCTGCCGACAAGACCCTGAAGAGCAATGATAGCCTGTCTCTGTGAAGACGACAGTTTGGAAAGACTGACAACGGTAATCTCATCCTCAAGGTCAAATGTTTCAAATCTTCCGCTCATTTCAACAAGTTCTTTTTCGGTTTTCGGCTCGGGAGCTCTGAAAACCAAAGCCGAATCGATGGTATTGAAAAGAATCGAAACCATCATAATGATAAAGGAAATACCAAATCTGATTTTAGCCAATGTAATCACTCCGTTCGAATTTTTATATTTAGAAATATTATACTATGCAAAACAATTCCGTGTCAATCGGAAACAAACAAAAAAGCACTCCGTTTTTCGGAGCGCTTTGATATTTTTACAACTCGGCAATTATCTGCCAATAATCATATGAATAATATTTCGTCAGACGGTCATAAGCATCGTCTATGCTTTTGAAGTATTCCTTGCTGAAATCGCCCTCGGCATCTGCATAAAGCCCCCATGCCGCCGCTTCGCTTACGCTCGGGAAATACTTATCCCAAAGGAGCTTTCCGCCTGAATTACGGTTGAAATTAAGATACTGCCAATCCTCCTTCAGAGAGTCACGCACCCATACATAGTCTGCATTAAGCTCTTTTCTCTCTTTTTCGGGGCATTGACCTGCCGAATAATATTCGGCTCTGACCTTTATACTTTCAAGCATGGCGATATATTTTGACATACGCAGCGCAAGCTGTTTATCGCTGAGTTTTTCAAGCCTTGTCATGTTATCACCATTCATCGCTTTCATCAAGAAGAACGGCATGAGCACAGCGGATACCGTCTACTGCGGCGGAAACGATTCCTCCTGCATAACCTGCACCCTCTCCGCACGGATAAAGCCCTCTGACATTTGACTGAAGCAGATCATCTCTGAGAATTCTGACGGGAGAGGAGCTTCTCGTTTCGGGGGCTGTCAGGACACCGTCGGGAAGCGCAAACCCGTTAAGGCTCTTATCCATTTTAACGATAGCCTTTGCCATAATATCCGTAACCTTCTCGGGAAGCACCTGACGGATATCCGACGGAGTAACTCCCGTTGCAACGGTCGGCCTGACATATGAGAGCTTTGTTGAAGCTCTGTCTGCAAGAAAATCGCCGATAGTCTGGCAGGGTGCACTGTAATCTTCGCCGCCGAGTTCAAACGCTTTTCTCTCAATTTTTCTCTGAAGTTCAATGCCTGCAAGCGGATGATCGGAGCCGAAATGCTCGGGCTCGATTCCGACAAGCAGAGCCGCATTCGAGTTTTCACCGTCACGGGCATATTCGCTCATTCCGTTGACAACAACCGAGTTTTCCTCCGATGCCGCCGCAACAACTGTTCCGCCCGGACACATGCAGAAGGTATATGCTCCCCTGCCGTGCTCGGGATGGCACGCAAGCTTATAGTCAGCCGCTCCGAGAGCAGGATGCCCTGCGAACGAGCCGTACTGAGCCTTGTCGATCATCTCTCTCGGATGCTCAATGCGGACACCGACAGAAAACGGCTTCTGAATGATGTTGATTCCTTTTTTATGAAGCATTTCAACGGTATCACGGGCGGAATGACCGATGCAGAGAAGAAGAGTGTCGGTTTCGATATCCTCATATCCGCCGTCAGGTCTTCTGCAGGATATCCCCTGAATAACTCCGTTTGCAATTATAAGATCGGTCAGCTTCCAACCGAAACGCACCTCTCCGCCGAGAGAAATAATTTCCTCACGGAATGCCTTGACAACAGCACCGAGCCTGTCCGTTCCGATATGAGGTCGGGAGGAATAGCTGATTTCGGGCGGTGCACCGTGAAGCACAAGCTCATCAACGACCTTTCTGCAAAGAGGATCCTTGATTCCCGTTGTCAGCTTGCCGTCGGAAAAAGTTCCTGCTCCGCCTTCGCCGAACTGAACGTTGCTTTCCGTGTTGAGCTTTCTTCCCGTCCAGAAGCCGTTGACATCCTTCGTTCTCGTGTCAACATCCGCTCCTCTTTCAAGAACAAGAGGTCTGAGTCCCGCTCTTGCAAGAATCAGAGCCGCAAAAAATCCGGCAGGACCGAAACCTGCAATAACAGGTCTGAGCGTGCTTGTTCTTCTGATCTCAGGCATTTCATATTTATAGATTTCCGCCGCTTCAACACGGGGATTCTTTGCATGGGCAACAACGCTCGCCTCGTCGCCGTCGACCTCGGCAAGAACATTATAAACAAAGAAAACATTGTCCTTCTTGCGTGAATCGACCGCTTTCTTGGAAATCTGAACTGATCTGATTTTTTCCTCTTTGCAGCGCAGAGCCTTTGCCGCCGCCCGGCGAAGCTCCCTTTCGTCGCTGTCAAGAGGCAATTTGATTTCGCTTATCTTTATCATATATTCTCTACCTTATCCGATATTTTCGCCTGCAAGCAAGCCTGATGCAAAAGCCCACTGCAGATTGAAACCGCCGCAGTCGGCATCAACATCAATGATCTCACCCGCAAAATATAAGCCCTTGCAAAGCAGGGACTCCATCGTTTCCGATGATATTTCCGAAACGGGAATTCCGCCGCTCGTCACCTGAGCATTTTCAAATCCCTTTGTTCCCGTAACCTCAAGGCGGAAGCATTTCGCTTTTTGCGCCGCAGAAACGATTTCCTCTCTGCTGAGCCGTGATAATGTTCTTTCATTTTTGTAAAGCGATACAGCTTTACAGATTTCCGTTCCGATAGCTTTCGGGAGAACACCCGAGAAAAGCATATCAATATCGCAGTTTCCCTTGATATTCTTGATTTTAAAAAGATACTCCGTCAACTCCTCAACGGACATATCAGGAAGAAAGTCAATATCTGTAAAGGTTTTTTCCTTTGCACCGAAAAGAGATTTTTCCGTCTGAGCCGCAAGCTCCATGGCAGCTATTCCCGAGATACCGTTATCCGTGAAAAGAAGCTCGCCGTTTGTTTTCTTGAGCAGCTTGCCGTCTGTGAGAGTCAGGCTGACATTTCTCGCTCTGACACCTTTAAGAGGTCTGACATTGTTTCTGACCGTCAGCGGTACAAGAGCGGGATAAAGAGGTGTCACCGAATGACCGAGCTGCTTTGCAAGAAGATATCCGCTGCCGTCAGAGCCCTGCGACGGCGATGCCTTGCCGCCCGTTGAAATAACTGCTCTTTTGCAGAAAATGTTTCCGTTTATCTCAAAACCGCCGTTTATTTTTCTCACCTGCGAAACAGGAGTGTCACAGATAACATCAACTCCCGTTTTTTCAAGCTCAAAACGGAGGGTATCAAGAACAGACGATGCCATATTGCTCCTCGGATAAACCCTTCCCTCGGAATCGGCAAATGTCAGAAGCCCCATCGATTCAAAGAACCCGATCACCTTTTGCGGCGGATATTTTTCAAAAACATCCGAAACAAAATCGGGATTGCAATAATCGGAAGCGACAGCATTGATATTTGTCAGATTGCATCTGCCGTTACCCGTTGCAAGAATTTTCTTGCCGATCCTCGGAAGCTTTTCAATGATAACAATATTCAGTTGCGGATTTTTTCTTTTTGCGCTTATCGCCGCAGTCAATCCCGCAGCGCAGCCGCCGACAACGGCAACATCATATTTTTTCATAACAAAACCTCATAATTGATCTCTGACATTTTATTTTACCGCTAAATAAGCCGAATGTCAATTATTAATAGCCTTGATATAACCGTTTTATTGTGATATAATAGCTATACACAATTCTGAAAGGAAGTCAATCAAATGAAAGAAATTACCAAAGACATGAAAATCGGCGAGATTCTTGACGCTAACCGTGAGCTTGCTCCCTTCTTCCTTGAAATGGGAATGCATTGCCTCGGCTGTCCTTCGGCAAGAAGCGAATCAGTCGCTCAGGCTTGCATGGTTCACGGCGTTAACGCTGACGAGCTCATCGCAAAGATGAACGCTTTCCTTGCAAATGCTTAAACTTTCCGAAAGAATTATGATGGCGGCGAAGATGGTCCGTAAAGGAAGCATCGCTGCCGATATCGGCACTGACCACGCCTATCTTCCCGCCTGGCTGATTCTTAACGGCATTTGTCCCGAGGCTCTTGCATGCGATCTGCGCAAGGGCCCGCTTGACAATGCCCGAAAAACAGTTGAACATTACGGAATATCCGATAAAATAAAGCTCCGCCTTTCCGACGGTTTCGATGAGATCGAGCCTTTTGAGGCGCAGGATTTCATTATGTGCGGCATGGGCGGCACTCTTATGGCAGAGCTTGTTTCAAGAGCTTATTGGCTCAAGGATAATGATAAGCTTCTGATTCTTCAGCCTCAGTCACATGCCGAGGACATCAGAGCGCATCTTATCGAAAACGGCTTTGAAATAACCGAAGAGGATGCCTGCACCGACGGCGGCAAGCTCTACTGCGCTTTTTCCGCCCGTTACAGCGGAGAAAAAAAGAAATATTCCGATGCATACATATACTACGGCAGACTTCCCGAGTGCAAAAAGCCCGAAGCAAAGCAATATCTTTGCAAGGTCGTTGACAGACTGAAAACCAAGCTTGAAGCGGAAAAGCTTCACGGAAGCTCCGAAAAAGCCGATAATCTCAGCCGAATTATTTCCGAAACGGAGGAAAAAATCAATGAAATGCAGCCCGACAGTTAAAGATGTTTATTCTTTCATCGACTCCTTTGCTCCGTTCAGCACCCAATGCGAATGGGACAACAGCGGAATAATCGTCGGCGATACAAGAAAAGAAGTTAAGAAAATCGCAGTTGTTCTCGACATTACCCCTCAGGCGGTCGAATATGCAAAAAACGAAGGTGTTGACCTCATCGTCAGCCATCATCCAGTTATATTCCGAGCGGTAAAAAGCATTACGGACAGCAACCCCGCCTTTCTGCTTGCAGGAAGCGGAATTGCCGCAATATGCACGCACACTCCTCTTGACATCGCAAAGGGCGGCGTCAACGATGTCCTCGCCGAAGCTTTGGGTTTTGACAATGCTTTTCCCTTATCGGAGGATGGCGAAACAGCGATGATAAGAGTTGCCGAAATCCCTGAAGCGACGGGATCATCCCTCGCAAAGCTCTGCGCCGAAAAGCTCGGTTCAGCCGTAAGGCTTGCAGACAGCGGCAGAAGCATCAGAAGGGTTGCTCTCTGCGGCGGTGCGGGAGCAGATTTTGCCCCCGATGCTTTCAACTCGGGATGCGACGCATTCATAACGGGAGATGCCTCACACCACGAATTTCTCGACGCTCAGGCTCTCGGTCTGACGCTGATTGCCGCAGGACATTTTGAAACGGAAAATCCCGTCGTCGCCCGTCTTGCGGATATGCTCGGCAAGGAGTTTGATGCCGAGGTCATCATTATCCCTCAGGACTCCCCCGTTTCATATCACAATTAACAGAGGTAAAAAAACATGCCCCTTGACGGAATTACTCTGAATTTATTAAAGCAGGAGCTTTCGCAATATATCGTCGGAAGCCGAATAGAAAAAATACACCAGCCCTCCAAGGATGAGCTGGTGTTTCATCTGCGCTCAAGAGAGGGTGCTTACAGACTCCTTCTCTCGGCGAGCGCAAACAGCCCGAGGCTTCATCTGACGGCAAATGCCCCCGAAAACCCCGCAACTCCGCCAATGCTCTGCATGCTTCTGAGAAAGCATCTGACGGGTGCGGTTATAACCGATATCCGCCAGCTCGGTCTTGACAGAGTTGTTTTTCTTGACCTTGCAGGCACAAACGAGATCGGCGATGCCGTCACATTCACGCTCTGCGTTGAAATCATGGCAAAGCACAGCAACATTATCCTTGTGAACTCCGAAGGAAACATCGTCGACTCTGTAAAGCGAATCGACTTTACGCAGTCCTCAGTCAGACAGATTCTCCCCTCCTTCAAATATGAACTGCCGCCCCGTCAGAATAAAATGAATCTGACGGAAAACGATGCCGAAGCCGTCGCATCGGCTATCAGAAGATGCATCGGCAAAAGACTTTCGGGCGCAATTCTCGAAACGGTCGAGGGCGTTTCCCCCTTGATAAGCCGTGAGATAGCGGCATATGCCTGCCCCGACGATTCTCTCGCAACCGAGATAACGGATATATCATTTGAGCGGCTCGTCAAAAAGCTTTCTCAGATCAAATCCGTTCTCGAGTCGGGCAAAGCCGCACCGACCATGCTCCTCCGTGACTCTGTAAAGCCATATGACTTTACATTTATGGATATTGCTCAGTACGGCTTTTCGGTTGACATCAAAGAATTCGACAGCTTTTCTCAGCTTCTTGACGATTTCTATTATGAGAAAGACCGTTTTGAGCGTACCCGTCAGAGAAGCCAGTCTTTGCTCAAACTTCTTCAGAGTTCTTCTGCAAGAGCCGCAAGAAAGCTTCAGAGCAGGCAGGCGGAGCTTGAAGCGTGTGCAGACAAAGACGCTCTCAGAATCAATGCGGAGCTCATTCTTGCCAATCAGTACAGACTCGAAAAAGGCTCTCTTTTCTATGACCTTGAGAACTTCTACGACGAAAACAAGGTTATCAGAATTTCCGCCGATCCCGCTCTTTCACCGTCTGCAAATGCGCAGAAATATTTCAAGGAATACAGAAAAGCAAAGACCGCTGAAAGCATGCTCGGAGAGCTTATCGAGCAGAGCGAGCAGGAGCTTTCATATCTTGAATCGGTCATCGACAGCGTCAACCGAGCTGACGGCTATACGGAACTTGCTGAGATCAGAGCTGAGCTTTATGAGCAGGGCTATCTCAAAAGAGCAAAAAACGACAAGGGAAAGAAGCCGAAGCCTCTTCCCCCTCTCGAATATGTTTCGGATGACGGATATACAATCCTTGTCGGCAGAAACAACATCCAGAACGATCTGCTTACATTCAAAACTGCCGCAAAGGATGACTCCTGGTTCCACACTCAGAAATTCCCCGGCTCGCATGTTGTTGTCATCGGCAACGGTGATATCCTTCCCGAATTGACCTGCCGTCAGGCGGCGGTGCTTGCCGCTTATCACAGCGGTGCAAGAGAATCCTCTCAGGTTGCGGTTGACTATACAGAGGTCAGAGCGTTGAAAAAGCCAAGCGGAGCAAAGCCCGGCAAGGTGATCTACCACACCTATAACACGATGTGGGTCACTCCCGACAGAGAGCTCTGCGAAAGACTGAAAAAGAAAAACAAGCAATAGACAAAAAGCGTGCCATCACTCCGATGACACGCTTTATTTTATTTCACTTTGAATTCGCAGATGCTGTTGACGATGAATGCACTGTCGCTGTATTTTTTTGCACCCGACTCAAATATTCCGATAACCGTTTCGCCCTTGCCGTCGATTCCTTCAAGCATAGGAGGTTCTCTGAGCGTTGCGGTTTTGCGGCTGTTTGAAAGATGATAAACGGGAACATTTTTGCCGCCGAAATCAATTTCTGAATCCGCTTCGTTTTCTGTGACATCACCGTAAACAAGCATGAATGAATCGTTATTTCTTCCGAACGAGGTGCTCAGAACGAAGCTGCCGTCAGAAAGCCTTGCAAAGCCCTGAACTCTGTTGGGCGTTGTCAGAACGAACTCGGGAACAAGCTCCGCTCCGTCAAACGCCGCCTCAAAATCACTCAGCTTATATGCGTTACAGCGTGAATAATGTCTTTCAAAAAGAGAAACGGAAACATGATGGCTGCCGTCGGTATCATATCCGCCGTCAAAGTCGAAGGTATAAAACTCACCTGCGTAAAGATATTCTCCGTCGCTGTTGATATAGGAGCATTTGACATCTGTCTGAACGCTTGCTCCGAGAGATATCTCCCCGTTGTTTTCGGCATTTTCAATATCAGCCATTGATATTCTGTAAATCTTACTGCCATGGCAGATATAAAGCCAGCCGTTTTCCTGAGCAATTCCGCCTGCGTGTCCCGTAAACTCCTTGCCCGACGAGGTTCTGAGATTCAGAATTTTTTCAATCCTTGTTGTTGCGGCATCAATAAAAACAAGAACGGATGCTTTATCCGCATGATAATAAGAAACGATATGCTTTTCGCCGTTTTCGCTCAGGCAGTAACCCTGAGGAACATAGCCGTTTTCCGTTTCGGGTATTGTGCTGAGCTCCGAATAATCGGCATAATTCTTTCTGTTTTCAAGCTTTGAACGGATAAGTCTTTCAAGGTTTTCAAACAGACCGTCAACCGTTCTGACTATTTTATTAACACCCGACACTCCGTTTTCCGTTGCGGCATACGCAGGAAACATGCAGACTGAAGAAATCAGCACCGCAAGAAGAATGCACAAAAATTTTTTCATATTCACAACTTCACCTTTCAAAAAACAAGGGCGGTTCTGATGAATCGCCCTTTTGTTACGGTTTTTGAATCAGTCGGGGAGAGCATTGAGCATCTCGCACATTTCAAGATAAAACTCATGGGTTTCGGTTTCATCGGCAAAAAGACCGATTGCTGCACCGTGGTCACCGACTCTGACGGGCATAACATTCCAAACGCCCTTTTCAATGCTGTCCTCATCGAAATCAACATGCGGCTCATCGAGCGGATGCTTTGCACTTTCCGTGTTGACGAGAGCATCATTGGCAAGCCAAGCTCTGTCATAGACAAATCCCGTGTCAGGATCCTTGAACACCATAACGCCCATCAGCACCGCCGTAAGCGCAATTATGGGATTTGTGCCAAGCCTCGGAACCTCAATTCCGAGTGCATCAACGGGCTTCGTTGTTGAAAACGGATATGAGAAATAATAAACATCTTCGCTGATATCAAGCTTTTCGTTGAGCTTTCGTGCTCCTTTGGGAGTCAGATCGTGCTTGCAGGTATCCTCATCGTTGGCAAGAACATTTTTCAGAGCTTTGAACAAAGGCTCCGATTCGTTGCTGCCGGGCACCTGCGAAAGACCGTATTGCTCCATATGGAAATCAACAAGCTCGCCGTTGAGAGGACTTCTGCCGACAACACCTGCATAAAGATAACTGAAAAATGTAACTATATCAATGATTCCGAGAGCATCAAGAGGATAATAGACCGTTGCGCTGTTATGGGGAGTGCTGATTGCGGTTGCACTTTTGACCCATTCGCTTTTGCCTCCCGTGAAAAGTCCCGATATTTCATCCGACGGAGTAACTGCCCTTTCTTCGGCACTGCCTTCGGTGAGCAGATGAACAAGCATTCTGACCGCCGTGCCGCCAAAGCTGTGGCCGACAAGGTGGATCTGCTTGATTTTGCCTGTCTCGTCGAGTTCTCCCCAATTCGGAACAAGCGCATCGTAATAGGTTCTTCCGTACCTTGCATGGTTGAACTGCTTTGAATGCGCTTCGCCGTAGTCAACCCTTGCGCCGATTATCTGCGCATAAAGCTCGCAGGCTCTGTCCCATGCGCTGTTGAGCGGTCCTGCCGATGCCGAATAGCATTCATAGCCCTCATACTGCAGATACTGCATCAGATCGCCCGTTGTTGCTCCCCAATAGGGAATGATTCCGTCGATTCCCTCTGCGCCGCCCCAACCGTTCAAGCCGTGAACAAACACGAACGGAGCATCATTTTTGGGCTTAACGATATTGTTCTGTGCAAAAGCACCGACACAGCAAGAGGAAACAAGAATCACGAATGCCAGAACGATGCTGACAGCTTTTCTGAATTTCATTTTGTCACACCCTTTTTATACCAAGCAACCTGCTGTTGCTTATTTTGCGATTTTTCTGATAACCGCCATGCATTCCTCGAGATCCATGATCTTCGGAACGGGATAGAGAGGATTGCCTTCTTTAAGCGCTCTCTTTGCGATGGTGGGAATATCCTTTTCAAGAATATCAAGCTTGTCGGGGATATTCATTTTTCTGTTGAATTCTTTGATCGATTCGATGAAGAGCTTTGCCTTCTTCTCATCGTTCATGCCTGCGGTTTCAAGACCTGCGATATCGGCAAGCTTTGCAAGAGGAGCATATGCGGTTTCGCCGAAATATTCAAGAACATAGGGAAGAACGACCGCATTTGCAAGTCCGTGAGGCGTGCCGTACATACCGCCGAGATTATGAGCGATGGCATGAACATAGCCGACATAAGCTCTCGTGAATGCAATACCTGCAAGATAGGATGCTTCGAGCATATTTTCTCTCGCTTCGATATCCTTGCCGTTTTCATAAACCTTGAGAATATTCTCAAAAATCATTTTGGTTGCCTTTTCGGCAGCAGCGGCGGTATCCTTTGTATTGCTGTGACCGATATAAGCCTCAACGGCGTGAGTCAGAGCATCCATGCCCGTTGTTGAGGTGATGTGAGGAGGCAGACCGATTGTAAGCTCGGGATCGAGAACCGCATATTTCGGGCGGAGAACAGGATCCTGAAGAGCATATTTTTCATGTGTCGAGGGATCGGAAACAACTGCAGCGATGGTTGTTTCTGAGCCCGTGCCCGCTGTTGTGGGAACAGCATAGATAACGGGAAGCTTTTTGAGGATCTTGAGAGTTCCTCTCATCTGCTGAACCGTCTTGTTGGGCTTTGCGATTCTTGCCGCCGCAACCTTTGCGCAGTCCATGGGTGAACCGCCGCCGAATGCGATAACGGCAGAGCAGTTGTTATCGGCATAGAGCTTTCTTGCCTCTTCGATGTTATCGATCGTGGGGTTGGGCTGTGTTCCGTCATAAACGAAATACTTGACTCCTGCCTTGTCGAGTCCCTCAAAAAGACCGTCAAGAAGGTGAAGTCCCATAAGACCCTTATCGGTAACAACAAGAACTCTGTCATGACCGTTTGCCTTAACAACCTCGGGAAGCTTTTTGACGCTGCCTGCGCCCTTGACGAGCTTAGGCTCTGTCCAATCGAGGAAGTTGACCGCAACTCTGAAGATTCCCTGATAGGTTCTGCAGAATGCCTTGAATAAAATTGATGCTGCCATAGTAATTACCCCTATTCTCTTGATTTTGTTTTCCCGAAAGAAAACCATATTTTTACTCAATAATTTTACCACAGTTTTCAGTCTATGGCAATAGTTAAATAAATGCATTTATATGATACACGGATCAAAAATCTGTTGCAAAGACGGTATATCATATGATATAATTAATTGATTACATTTTTGTGAGGATTTGTATTATGAAAAAAATTACTACTTTCAAGCAAAAATTCATCGACTCTGACGGAAGAGAAAGAATTTTCAACGGCGTCAATCTCTGCGACAAAGGTTACAACAAAGACGGCGCAGAGGAAAGAACCTATGATATGCCCTTTGACGAAGAGCTTATCAGAAGGCTCAGTCAGAATGGCTTCAATCTTGTCAGACTCGGCATGACATGGGATGCAATCGAACCCGAGCCGTTCAAATACAATGAGGAATTCCTTGACAAGGTTGAAAAGGTTGCCAACCTTTGCGCCAAATACGGAATCTATTTCTATCTCGACATGCATCAGGACCTCTATGCAGGCTTTAAGGGCATGGCGGGCGACGGTGCTCCGAAATGGGCATGCCTCACCGACGGCGCAAAATTCCAAAAAACAAGACTCGTATGGGCAGAAGGTTATTTCTGGGGCAAGGCAACTCACAGAGCCTTTGACAATTTCTGGAACGATGCCGAATATAACGGAATCTCTCTTCAGACATATTTCTGCAAAATGTGGCAGCATGTTGCGGAAAGATTCAAGGATCATCCTGCCCTCTTCGGCTTTGACATGCTCAACGAACCCTTCCCCGGCTCTGACGGCGGCAAGGTTTTCAGAAAGCTTGTCAAAAGCCTCGCCAAAACGGTACTCACCGACAAACGCTGCAATCTCGGCTGGATGGCAAAGCAGATCGTTTCGGGCAACCCCATAAAGGTTCTTGAGCCCTTCAACGATCCTGACCTTTTCCGCAAGGTAACAAGCGCCGCCAACGGTCTTATCTATAAGTTCGACACGGGCGCATATTCTCAGTTCATCAACAGAACCGCAAAAGCAATCCGAAATGTTACCGACAACGGAATAATGATTATGGAAAACAGCTATTATTCCAACCTCGGCATTCCCTACAGCGCACCTGCAATCAACTATGACGGAGTTCGTGAGGAAAAGCTCTGCTTTGCCCCTCACGCCTACGATCTCATGGTTGATACGCCTGCTTACAAATATGCGAGCAACTCGAGAGTCGGCTCGATCTTCGATCAGCACAGAGCCTCTCAGCAAAGGCTTGATGTTCCCCTCATCGTCGGCGAATGGGGCGGTCAGTCGGAGGGTACGGACTGGCTTTTCCACATCAACTATCTTCTTGACAAGTTCGACAAGAACCATTGGAGCCAGACATACTGGGCATATTACGAGGGACTTCTCGATAATCCGATCATGGCAAGTCTTAACAGAACGGCTCCCGTTGCCGTATGCGGCGACATAACCGAATATACGACTGACAGAGAAAACGGTATATTCACCCTTACATATGAGCAGGACAAGGTGTATGACTCACCGACGGAGATATTCATTCACAAGCCCGCCGCTTCAATCGAATGCACCTCGGAATATGTGCTCGAGCCGGTTGAAGGCACTCAGGCTTCAATGCTTAAAATCAAAGGCTCTGTCGGTACGCAGAAGGTAACTGTCAGATTCTGATAAAAACAAAAATGCGGCAGGATTTTCATCCTGCCGCTCCGATTGTCATTTATCGCATGAACATTATTGAATATTTCTGAAGAGAAGCAAGCGAGAGATAATCGTTGCCTGCTATAATGATATGGTCGGCAACTCTGATTCCGACCTTGCGGAAGATTCCGATAAAATCACCCGTCATGTCAATATCATCCTTTGACGGAGCCGCTATTCCGTTGGGATGGTTATGAGCAAAAATAACCGTGTCGGCTTTGCTTCTGAACGCCGCCTCGAGAGCCTGCCTTTTATCGACAAGAACATTGTCGGGGATCCCCTCTCCAAGCTTACAGCAGTTCAGAAGATTTCCCGATGCATCAAGGCAGAGCATATAGAAAATCTCTTTTTTCACTCCGAAATACTTCGTGCGGAGATATTCCGCCGCTTCTTCGGGCTCGGAAAGATTGATTTTCTTCTTTTCTCCGCTTTCAACATATCTTCTGCTGATACCGGGAATCAGAGAAATCAGAAGCGCCGAGTTTTCTCCCATTCCTTCAACCTCGAGAAGCTCTTCGTAGCTTGCGTTGAGAACTCCGCTCAGCGAACCGAAGGTATCAAGAAGGCTGTGCGCTATCTCGTTTGTATCCTTCCTCGGAATAGAATAAAAGAGCAGATATTCAAGAAGATTGATGTCGGGAATGCTTTCGACTCCCGTTTTGCGGATCGTTTCCCTGACTCTCGCTCTGTGATTCTTATGAACACTTTCTTTTTTGACGGTTTCCTGACTCATAAAAAATCTCCTTATCGGTTAAACAATTAATATTATACACAAACCGACGATTTTTTCAACCATATTATAATCGGAGGAATAACTTTGAAAAGCTTTTCAATTTCTAAAAACGATTCGGGGCAGCGGCTTGACAAATTCATTTCAAAAGCCGTTCCGAACCTTCCGCAATCGCTGATGTATAAATATATCAGAATGAAAAGAATAAAGATCAACGGAAAAAGAGGCGAAATATCGCAGAAGCTCGTTCAGGGAGATATCGTTGACATGTATATCAACGACGAGTTTTTTGCCCCTGCGCAGGATAAATACGATTTCCTTTCCGCCTCGAAAAAGCTCGATATCGTTTACGAAGACGAAAACATTCTCCTGCTTGACAAAAAGGTCGGTCTTCTCTCCCATCCCGATGAAACCGAATATAACGATACGCTCATAACAAGAATCAAGCGATATCTTTATGAAAAGGGAGAATTTAACCCTAAGGACGAAAATTCCTTCATGCCCTCTCTCGTCAACCGAATCGACCGCAACACAGGCGGAATCGTTATAGCCGCAAAAAATTCCGAGAGCCTCCGCATTCTCAACCAGAAGCTCAAGGACAGAGAAATGGAAAAATACTATCTCTGCGTCATTCACGGCTCTTTGACAAGAAAGAGCGGAATTCTTGAGGGCTGGCTGATTAAAGACGAAAAGAAAAACAAGGTTGCGGTTTACGCTCAGAAAAGAAACGGAGCAAAAGAGATACGCACAAAATATTCCGTTATCGCCGAAAACAAAAATCTGAGCCTTGTTGAGGTTGAGCTTCTGACGGGAAGAACGCATCAGATAAGAGCTCATTTTGCAAGCATCGGGCATCCTCTTCTCGGCGACGGAAAATACGGCACGAACGAGCTGAACAAAGCTCACGGCGGCTACAAAAAGCAGTTTCTTTATTCCTACCGCCTGAAATTCACCTTCTCAACCGATGCTGGCTGCCTTGATTATCTGAACGGAAAAAGCTTTGAAGTTTCCGATGTCTGGTTCAAAAATGAGTTTCTGAACGGCAATTTATAGCCCATTCAATAAAAATTCATAAAAAAGGGCTTGTAAAATATTTAAAAATAGTATAATATATATACATTATGCCGACGGCATATCCTCGGCATTTAATTCTCAGAAGAAAAGGATGAAAAACAAATGGCTAAAAACGAAAGCTCCAAAAGCAAAGCCGAGCTCTATCGAGAGGAACGAAAAGAAAGGTTAGCTAAGGCAGCAAAGAAAAACGCCAAGAACGTTAAATCACGCACTGTCGCTGTCGGCATTGCCAAGAAGGCTGCCGCAATTCTTGTTGCTGTTGCAATTGTTGCAGGCATCGGCTGGGCAGTTGTCGATCATTTCGGTATCGTTGAAAAGTATTCGGAAGCTCTCACCGTCGGTGATGCATCTGTTTCGGTTGCCGAATACAATTATTATTATTCAATGGCTTATCAGTACTATGCTCAGATGGAATCAAGCTATCAGCAGCAGGGCGTTTCAATGGGCTTCCCGCTCGACAAGGCTCCCGATGAGGTTTCAACAAACCAGAAGGACGAAGACGGCAACCCCATCTATTATGACGATGTTATTGCTGACTACGCTGCAAACCTTGCATTCCAGCAGACCGCTCTTTATGAAGACGCTGTTGCCGCAGGCTACAAGCTCACCGAAGAAGAGCAGAAGCAGATCGACGAAGCTATCGATTCAGTCCGTGAGAATGCTCAGAAAAACAGCTATTCTCTCAATGCCTTCATCAGAGCCAGCTATTCAAAGGGTCTGAACGAAAAGAGCCTTCGCAAGCTCCTCGAAACCGAACTTCTCGCTTCCCGTTATAACAGCGATGTTGAAGCCAAGGCTTATGAAACAGTTACAGATGAACAGGTTGCAAAGGAATATAAGGAAAACGCAAAAACATATAACTATGCCGATGTTCGTTATTATTCCATCACACTCTCAACAGTAACAAAGGCTGCTGCTGAAACAGAAGAGGAATTCGCAAAGAGAAAGACAGAAGCTCAGAAGCCTCAGATCGATGCAGCAAACGCAATGCTTGAAAAGATTACAGATGCCGAAACCTTCAAGACTGCTGCTCTCGAGCATAAGAACAGCGATCTCAAGGAAGGCACAAAGCCCACAGAGGTTGATCCCACAGTTGAAAACAAGGGCGTAACCTTCAGCGCTATCAAGACAAGCATCAATGAAGAAGCCGCAAACTGGATCTTCGACTCCGCAACCAAGATCGGCGATAAGAAGGTTTTCGTAACAGACAAAGCTGCTTTCGTTGTTCTCGTTAATAATCCTGCTTACGAAGGCGTAAGTGCAGATGTACGCCACTGCCTCATCAAGTTTGACGTTGAAGAAGGCAAGACTGCAACTGACGAGATCAAGATGGCTGCAAGCAAAAAGGCTAACGAAGTCAAGAACGAGTGGATCAAGGCAGGCGCAACTGAAGACGCTTTCAAAGAAATCGTCAAGAAGTATAACGAAGACACCGCTTCAACCGAAAACGGCGGTCTTTATGAAGATATCAGACCCAACTCAAACTATGTCGCCAGCTTCAAGGCTTGGGCTATCGATCCCGCAAGAAAGACCGGTGACTGCGAAATCGTTGAAACAGAGTACGGTTATCACATCATGTACTATGTAAAGAGCAACGGTCCCGACTGGAAGCTCACAGTCCGTGAGAATCTTCAGGAAGAAGCCTACGGCGATGCTTTTGAAGCAATCGTTGGCGAAGAGGGCAAATATACGATGGTCAAGAATGACAAGAACATCGATAAGTCCTCAAAGGATTTCTGCGACAAGGTCAGAAACAGCCTTGCTCAGCAGGCAGCATAATTAAACAATCAACAGCAAAGCCGTCGGATTTCTCCGACGGCTTTTTCTGTAGCCATTATTTATTCAGAACCTTTTTGAGATACTGTCCCGTGAAGGACTTCGGATTTTCCGCAACCTTTTCGGGAGTTCCTTCGGCAACGATTTCTCCGCCGCCGTTTCCGCCCTCGGGTCCAAGGTCGATTATGTGATCTGCAACCTTGATAACATCAAGGTTATGCTCAATGACAAGCACGGTGTTGCCCGAATCGACAAACCTCTGCAGAACATCGATCAAACGGTGAACATCCGCCGTATGAAGTCCCGTTGTCGGTTCATCAAGAATATAGATCGTCTTGCCCGTTGACCGCTTTGAAAGCTCGGTTGCAAGCTTGACCCGCTGTGCTTCGCCGCCCGAAAGAGTCGTTGCAGGCTGACCGATCTTGATATATCCGAGACCGACATCGTAAAGGGTTTTGATCTTATTGTGAATCTTCGGAATGTTCTCAAAGAAATTCATTCCCTCTTCAACCGTCATCTCAAGGATCTCATGGATATTCTTTCCCTTATAACGGACCTCGAGCGTTTCGTTGTTATAACGCTGTCCCTTGCACACCTCGCAGGGAACATAAATATCCGCAAGGAAATGCATCTCGATTTTCACGATGCCGTCGCCCTGACACGCCTCACATCTGCCGCCCTTGACATTGAATGAAAATCTGTTGGGCTTATATCCCCTTTTTTTCGCATCGACAGTCGCTGAAAACAGCTCTCTGATATCGTTGAAAACGCCCGTATAGGTTGCGGGATTTGAGCGGGGCGTTCTGCCTATAGGTGACTGATCGATATTGATAACCTTGTCAAGATGCTCCGTGCCGCTTATGCTTTCATGCTTGCCTGCAACCTTTTTCGCATTGTTAAGCTCTGAGGCAAGATGCTTGCTGAGAATCTCGTTAATCAAAGACGATTTGCCGCTGCCCGAAACACCCGTTACGCATATAAACTTTCCGAGCGGAAACTCGACATCGATATTCTTCAGATTGTTTTCTTTTGCCCCGTGAACAACAAGCTTTTTGCCGTTGCCCTCTCTTCGTTTTTCGGGAACGGGAATGAACTTCTTTCCGCTGAGATACTGTCCCGTCAAGGACTTTTCGCAGGCGATGATATCATCCACAGAGCCGCATGCAACTATCTCGCCGCCGTGAATTCCCGCTCCGGGACCGACATCGACAATATAGTCAGCCGCACGCATGGTATCCTCATCATGCTCAACAACAATCAGCGTGTTTCCGATATCACGCAGATGCTTCAGAGTCCTGATGAGCTTTTCGTTATCTCTCTGGTGAAGACCTATGCTCGGCTCATCGAGAATATAAAGAACGCCCATGAGCGAAGAACCGATCTGAGTCGCAAGGCGGATTCTCTGAGCCTCACCGCCCGAGAGGGTTGCTGACGAACGGGCAAGCGAAAGATAGTTGAGTCCGACGCTCGAAAGGAACTGAAGCCGGCTTCTTATCTCCTTGATAATCATGCTCGCTATCATTTCTTCACGCTCAGTGAGAGCAATAGTGTCAAGGAATTCAAGCTCCTCGGTTATCGATTTATTGGCAAACTCATCAATGTTTATGCCTCCGACCGTTACGCCGAGGGACTCCTTGCGGAGTCTTGCGCCGCCGCATTCGGGGCATTTATCACTTGACATATAGTTTTCGATTTCATTTCGTGAGTATTCACTCGTTGTTTCGGCATAACGCCTTTCGAGGTTGTTTATGACGCCTTCAAAATCGGTCATATAGGAACCTGAGCCGTATTCGCTTTTTCTTTCAAGCTTGATTTTTTTGCCCTTTGTTCCGTAGAAAATAACATCCTTGGCTTTCTTGGACAGCTTATCAAACGGAGTATCAAGCGAAAAGTCATAGGCATTCGCAAGACCTTCAAAATACATCTGAGCGATCGTTCCGCCGTCGGCGTTTCCCCAGCCGCTCGCCTTTATCGCTCCTTCTTTTATCGAAAGGCTGCCGTCGGGAACAACGAGCTTGGGGTCGATATGCATAAATACGCTGAGTCCCAGACATTTCGGGCACGCTCCGAACGGATTATTGAACGAGAATGAACGGGGCTCAAGCTCCTCGATGCTGACTCCGTGCTCGGGGCAGGCATAGTTGAGCGAATAAAGAAGCTCCTCTCCGCCGACAACATCAACCATAAGCAAGCCATCAGTCAGTCCGACCGCCGTTTCAATCGAATCCGCAAGCCTTGAACGGATTCCTTCTTTAATAACAAGTCGGTCAACGATGACCTCAATGTTATGCTTTATATTCTTATCGAGCTTTATCTCCTCTGTAAGATCATAGACTATCGAATCGATCCTGACTCTCGCATAGCCCGTCTTCCGTATGCTTTCAAGCTCCTTGACAAATTCGCCTTTTTTGCCCCTTGCGATGGGAGCCATGATCTGAATTCTCGTTCCCTCTTCGAGAGCAAGAACCTGATTCGTTATATCGTCAACCGTCTGACGGGAAATCTCTCTGCCGCATTCGGGGCAATGCGGAATTCCTATCCTCGCATAAAGCAAACGAAGATAATCATAGATCTCCGTAACCGTACCTACGGTCGAACGGGGATTTTTTGAAGTCGTTTTCTGGTCAATGGAGATTGCGGGAGAAAGACCGTCAATGCTTTCAACCGCAGGCTTTTCCATCTGACCGAGGAACTGCCTCGCATAGGATGAGAGGGACTCAACATATCTTCGCTGTCCCTCCGCATATATCGTATCAAAGGCAAGGGATGATTTGCCGCTGCCCGAAAGTCCCGTAAAAACAACGAGCTTATCTCTCGGCACGGTTATATCAACATTTTTGAGATTATGCTCCCTTGCACCTTTTACAGTAAGGTTTTTAATCGCCATTATTATTTACCTCTTCTGAGCTTTTCAATTCTGTCACGCAGATATGCCGCATGCTCAAATTCAAGTATCTTCGCTGCCGCCTTCATCTCGTCGGTGAGCTTGGTTATCATCTGCTCTCTTTCCTTCCTGCTCATCTTGGAAATTGATTTTTCTTCATCGGATTTCACGGAAATTCCTATTACATCTCCGACACTCTTGACTATCGTTTTCGGAACGATTCCGTGTTCCTCGTTATATTTAGACTGCTTTTCACGGCGGCGGTTGGTTTCGGTTATTGCTCTTTCCATTGAAGGCGTCACCGTGTCCGCATACATGATGACCGTACCCTCTGAGTTTCTTGCCGCTCTGCCTATCGTCTGAATGAGAGAGGTTTCGGAGCGCAGGAATCCCTCCTTGTCCGCATCGAGGATCGCAACGAGCGAAACCTCGGGAATATCAAGTCCCTCCCTGAGCAGATTGATGCCTATAAGGACATCAAAATCTCCCATACGAAGCCCTTTGATGATCTCCATTCTTTCTATCGTATCAACATCATGGTGCATATACCGCACCTTGATATCGAGATTTTCAAGGTAATCCGTCAGATCCTCAGCCATGCGCTTTGTGAGGGTCGTGACGAGGACTCTTTCGCCCTTCTGAGTGCGGATATTGATTTCGGAAACGAGATCATCGATCTGACCTTCAACGGGCCGCACGGAAATTTCGGGATCAAGCAAGCCCGTCGGTCTGATAACCTGCTCCGCAATATGCAGGCTCTTGCTCTTTTCAAGCTCACCCGGAGTTGCGCTGACAAATATCTTCTGCCCCGTTCTTTCATAGAACTCGTCAAAGGTCAGCGGTCGGTTATCATAAGCTGACGGCAGGCGGAAGCCAAACTCGATAAGGCTGTCCTTTCTTGCTCTGTCGCCGCCGTACATCGCTCTGACCTGAGGAAGAGTGACATGGGATTCATCAACAAAAAGCAGAAAATCATCGGGGAAATAGTTCAGCAGCGTGAACGGTGCAGAGCCCGCAGGTCTGCCCGACATGATTCTCGAATAGTTTTCAATACCCTTGCAAAAGCCCGTTTCTCTAAGCATTTCGATATCATATTCGGTTCTTTGTCTGATTCTCTGAGCCTCGAGAAGCTTACCTGCCTGCTCGAACTCCTTGACTCTGTCGAGCATCTCGCCGTAAATCAGGCTGATCGATTTCTCCATCTTGTCGGGTGAAATGACATAGTGCGATGCAGGATAGATCGCAACATGTGAAACAACGCTTTTGACCTGACCCGTCAGCGCATTTATCTCGCTGATGCGGTCGATCTCGTCGCCGAAAAACTCAATTCTGTAAGCATTTTCATTTGAATAAACGGGAAATATTTCAACAACATCTCCCCTGACTCTGAACTTGTTTCGGCTGAAATCGATATCGTTTCTTTCATACTGAATCGAAACAAGCTTTTCGATAAGCTCATCCCTGCTTTTCTCCATACCTGTTCTCAGAGAGATGACCATGCTTCGGTAATCGATGGGGTCACCGAGAGTATAAATACATGAAACGCTGGCAACGATTATAACATCTCTGCGTTCGGAAAGCGCAGAGGTTGCGGAATGGCGCAGCTTATCGATTTCATCGTTGACCGCCGAGTCTTTTTCAATATAGGTGTCAGTTGTCGGAATATATGCCTCGGGCTGATAATAATCATAATATGAAACAAAATATTCAACCGCATTCTCGGGAAAGAACTCACGGAACTCGGTGCAAAGCTGGGCGGCAAGAGTTTTGTTATGAGCGAGAACGAGGGTCGGTCGGTTGACCTGAGCAATAACATTTGCCATCGTGAAGGTCTTGCCCGAACCCGTAACACCCAGAAGCGTCTGCTCGGAATAACCCTTGTTGATTCCGTCAACAAGCTCCGCTATCGCCTGCGGCTGATCGCCCGTCGGCTTATATGCGGAATGCAGCTTGAATTCATCCATGTCCGGACCTCCTTTTCGATATAAACAAATGTTCACTTTATTATATTACATTATTTTTTAAAAGTAAATATCTAAAAAGTATTTTTCTCATTTTAAATTGAACTATCAACACTTTACATAAAGATTACACTATTGTAACCTTTATTTGTTTGACATTTTTAACAAATGATGGTATTATATTGGAGTATAATGACGCTTTTGCGTTAATATTCTTGTTTATCATTATGCACGAATGGAGTGTGTTTGATGAAAGGTATTATTCTTGCAGGCGGTTCGGGAACAAGACTCTATCCGCTGACAATGGTTACCAGTAAACAGCTTCTGCCCGTTTACGACAAACCGATGATCTATTATCCCCTTTCGACTCTTATGCTTGCGGGCATCCGTGAGATTCTTATTATTTCAACTCCGACCGATACCCCCCGTTTCAAAGAGCTTCTCGGCAACGGCAGACAGTTCGGTCTGAGCCTTTCCTACGCAATTCAGGAAAAGCCCGAGGGACTTGCTCAGGCTTTTATCATCGGCGAGGAATTCATCGGCGATGACGATGTTGCCATGGTTCTCGGCGACAACATTTTTTACGGCAACGGTCTTGGTCATATGCTCCGTCAGGCAGCCAAGAACAAAGGCAGAGCCACGATTTTCGGATATTATGTTGACAATCCGCAGAGCTTCGGCGTTGTTGAATTCAACGAAAACGGCATTCCCGTTTCTATCGAGGAAAAGCCCGAGGTTCCGAAATCGAACTATGCCGTTACGGGGCTTTATTTCTATGACAACAGAGTTGTCGAATACGCAAAATCTCTCAAGCCCTCAAAAAGAGGCGAACTTGAAATCACCGACATCAATCAGATGTATCTTCAGAACGGAGATCTTGACATCAAGCTCATGGGCAGAGGCTTCGCATGGCTTGACACGGGAACTGTCGAAAACCTCATGAACGCCGCAAACTTCATTCAGACGGTCGAAAAGCTTCAGGGCATCAAGATCTCAGCTCCCGAGGAAATCGCCTATAATATGCGCTGGATAAGCCGCGAAGCTCTTCTCCGCTCGGCTGAAAAATACGGCAAGTCCTCTTACGGTCAGCACCTTCGTGCCGTTGCTGAGGGCAAGATTCTTTATTCCGCAGACAGACCCGGTGTCAGACCTTGTTGGGGAACGGAGGAACAAGGCGTTGAAACTTGAAAAAACAGCCGTTGAAGGCGTATTTATAATTGAGCCTGCCGTTTTCGGGGATAACCGAGGCTGGTTCTGCGAAACATATTCCAAGAAAAAATTCGAGGAGCTCGGTATTTTTGTCGACTTCGTTCAGGATAACCGCTCTTTTTCCGCAAAATCGGGAACACTCAGAGGTCTGCATTGTCAGACAGATCCGATGGCGCAGGCAAAGCTTGTTTCCTGCACAAAAGGAAAAATCATCGATGTTGCCGTTGACATCCGTGAAGGCTCTCCGACCTTCAAAAAATGGGTTGCCGTTGAGCTTTCGGAAGAAAACAAAAAAATGCTTTTCATTCCCAAGGGCTGTCTTCACGGCTTCCTGACAGTTTCCGATGATGTCGAGCTCTCGTATAAGGTTGATGAATTCTATTCGCCCGAGAATGACAGAAGCGTTTGCTGGTGCGATCCCGACCTTGGCGTTGAATGGGGAGTTGAAAATCCGATTCTCTCTGCAAAAGACACCGCCGCTCCCCTCTTAAAAGACAGCGATATCCGTTTCAAATTCTAAAATTTTCCGTTTTTATCAGGCATAACAAAAAAATTTCTGTCCATACTATCTGTGAAAAGCAAAGTAAGGAGATGAAACTATGCTTGATAAAATTTCGCTTGCCCTCATTATCGTCGGTGCTCTCAACTGGGGCAGCATCGGTCTTTTTCAGTTCGACCTTGTTGCATGGATCTTCGGCGGTCAGGGCGCAATTCTCAGCAGAATTATTTATACGATAATTGCCCTCGCAGGCATCTGGTGCATTTCTCTTCTCTTCAGAGATACGGAAGCCGCCGTTGTTCATACCGATGACGACATCAGAAGCTGAGAAAAAACGAAAAAAATCCGCTCTGCAGATTTGCAAAGCGGATAATTTTTTTGTTCAATTACTGCTCAACAGCGTAAACGCTGACCTTCTTGCGGTCCTTGCCCATACGCTCGAACTTAACTGTTCCGTCGATGAGAGCGAAGAGAGTATCATCTGAACCCTTGCCGACATTGTTGCCGGGATGGATGTGAGTGCCTCTCTGTCTTACAAGGATGTTACCTGCAAGAACGAACTGACCGTCAGCTCTCTTAGCGCCGAGTCTTTTTGATTCGGAATCACGGCCGTTACGGGTTGAACCCATACCTTTTTTATGAGCGAAAAGCTGTACATTTATCTTAAGCATTACTTTACACCTCCGTAAATTACTTTAATATTGAGTGGATACTGCTTTGAAAGCTCGGTTAAATGAAGCTCAAGTCCTCTGAGGACCGCTTCGGTCTTATCATTCGTTTCGCTCAGATGAAAAATCATCGAGCCGTCTTCAGCCTCTGCCCTTGCAGGAATGCCGAGGATTTCGGTTACAGTATTGGCTGCCATGAGAGCCGCCGAAGAAACCGATGCACAAACGATATCCTGACCTTGCGGAGCATACATTGAATGACCGCTGATTTCAAAGCCGTGGAGTCGGTTGTTACCGATAGAAAATCTTACCCTTATCATAGGGTTCAAGATTATGCGTTGATGGCAGAAATCTCAACCTTAGTGTAAGGCTGTCTGTGACCCATCTTGCGCTTGGAGTTCTTCTTGGGCTTGTAAGTCATAACGGTGATCTTCTTGCCCTTGCCGTTCTTAACGACCTTTGCAGCAACGCTTGCGCCTTCAACATAGGGAGCGCCAACCTTGATGCCTTCTTCGGTTCCAACTGCGATAACCTTATCAAAGGTGTATTCGCTTGCTTCTTCTGCGCCAAGCTTTTCGATGAAGATAACATCGCCGGCTTCAACCTTGTACTGCTTGCCGCCTGTTTCGATAATTGCGTACATTCGGAATATCAATCCTTTTCTTTTAGACTCGCTATTCTTGTAACACTTATAACTGGGTTACCTGAGGCACAGAGAACCTGTTTTTGGGCATAACTAACCCGCCCCGAATATGCGGCATGTAGAATTATATCACAACGTTCAAGCCTTGTCAAACGTTTTTTGATATTTTTCTGAAAAATTTATCAGTTGATATCGGTGAAATTACCGTTCTGATAATTTGTGTTCTCGGGCTCTTCGGGAATAATCAGAGCAACAACGAGGTAAATGATGACCGGACAGCCGAGAACGAAGAGCGAAAGAAGAACATAGATTATTCTGAGAATCGTTGCGTCAACATTGAAATACTTTGCGAGTCCGCCGAGAACGCCGAAAACCTTTTTGTCAGTACGGCTTCTGTAAAGTTTCTTTTCCATGGTTAATTCCTCCTATTTATATACATTATATAATATTATTCTGCTCTTTGCAAGCCGTGAGAGTGTTCTGCATGAGCATGGCAATCGTCATCGGTCCGACGCCGCCGGGAACGGGAGTTATCATCGAAGCCTTGTCCTTGACCGCTTCAAAGTCAACATCTCCGCAGAGCTTGCCGTTTTCGTTTCTGTTGATGCCGACATCGAGAACGATCGCACCCTCGCCAACCATATCCGCCTTGACAAAGTTGGGGATACCGACTGCAGCAACGAGGATATCCGCCTGTCTTGTTATTGAAGGAAGGTCAACGGTTTTCGAGTGGCAGATCGTGACCGTTGCGCTTTTTGAAAGCATGAGCATAGCCATGGGCTTGCCTACGATATCGCTTCTGCCGATGATAACGCAATGCTTGCCCGCAACCTCGATTCCCTCATATTCGAGCATCTTCATCATGCCCATGGGAGTGCAGGGCATAAGCTTGCCCATACCCGTTGATAGAAGACCGACATTTTCGGGGTGGAAGCAGTCAACATCCTTCTCGGGGCGGATCCTTCTGAGAACTGCATTTTTATCAATATGCTTCGGCACGGGAAGCTGGCAGAGAATGCCGCTGACCGATGAATCCGCATTGAGCTTATCGATAAGAGCGAGAAGCTCCTCCGTTGTTGTTTCTTCGGGCATGGCAAACTCGAGAGAGCGCATGCCGACTCTTTCGCAGGCGGTTTTCTTATTGTTGACATAAACTCTCGATGCCGGATCGCTTCCGACGATAATAACCGCCAGAGCAGGCTCAACGCCTTTTTCTTTAAGCTCGGCAACCTCTGCCGAAATTTTGTCAAGGTTATATTCTCTTATAGCCTTTCCGTCAATAAGCTTTGTCATATTCACACCTCTTCCGCAACTGTTTCGCTGCTTTTCTGGTTCTTTTTGTTTTCAACATCCTTGTCGAAATAATCGATCCCCTCGATGGGCTGAGGATTCCTTGTATGTTTTATCAGAAGCACGATCAGAAGAACGGCACAGACAACGACTATCGCCGCCGAAAGAGCCTGCGAGGTTCTGATAAGCGTTCCGGGGATATAGAGGCTGTCGGTTCTCAGTCCCTCAACGATCATTCTTTCCAGACCGTACCAGATGCCGTAGCAAAGGAAGGTCTGACCGCTGAATTTGCGGAATTTTCGGGTGATGATATAAAGGACAAGAACTCCGAGAAGACACCATACCGATTCATAAAGGAAGGTCGGGTGAACGAATTTGTCGGGGTCGACGGTGAATCCGTTTGCCGCAAACTCTGCCTGATTGGCAACGATATAGTCATGCACCTTCGGGCTCCACATTCCCCACGGCTTTTCGGTGTTGACGCCGAACGCCTCCTGATTGGTGAAGTTGCCCCATCTTCCGATACCCTGACCGATAAGGAGGCTCATACCCGCAATATCCAGCAGGTTCCAGAAGTTGAGCTTACGGACCTTGCAGACGACAAATGCCGCCGCAATGCCGCCGATAATGCCGCCGTAAATTGCAAGTCCGCCCTCCCAGATCTGAGGTATTTCAATCAGATTCTGCGAATAATAATCCCACTTTGAAAAAACATAGTAGAGTCTTGCGCCGATGATCGCCGCAACCGTTCCGTAGATAAGCACATCGATCATCTTGTCGAGGCTCATTTTCCATTTGTACGCCATTCTGCCGCCGAAAAGAACGGCAAGCAGAAAGCCGAATGCGATGATCGCACCGTACATTTTGATTGAAACAACATTGCCGAAAAGAGAAAACTCGGCAAGAACGCTCGGAACCTCAAATGTCTGTTCAAGACCCTTGAAGGTTACTGTTGTAAAATCCGACATCTGCTTTCCTCCTTATGCAGGAATGATAACGGACAGCGCCGAATATTCATCCTTGATTTTTGAAAGTCTTTCCTGAGCCTTAGCGAGAGTCACGCTCTTGCAGGCTTCAATTTCGGCAAAGGGCTCATAGCCGTTGAAATAGAGATTCATGAGCATATTTGCCGTGTCATCGATATCGTTATAGTTCATGACCATTCTGCCGTAAAGCTTGCGTTTTGCTCTTTCAAAAGCATCGGAGCCGATGCCCTCGGCATTGAGTCTTGCAAATTCTTCTTTAATGATCGAAGCTGTTTTCTCAGGGTCCTTGCTCGTTCCGCCGAGCATTACGCACGAGAAGCCGAAGCCGTTGAAAAGCTCCGAGCCGAAGCCCATATCGATAAGCTCCTCGTCAAGAAGCTTTTTGAAAAGGGGCGACGATTTCCCCGTAACCGCTTCAAGCATGATCTGGGATGCGATTTCATCCTCAAGAGAAAGCAACGGTTCGGAAATATCCTCCTTGAAGCCGAGCATGAACTGCTTCTGAGCAACGGAAAGCTTTTCTTCCACATAATTATTAACGGGAACAGGGCTCTCTTTTTCGTACTTTCTCTCGCATTTTTTACCTTCGGTCTTTCTGATGTTCTTCTCGACAATTTCAGCGACCCTCTTGTGGTCAACATCGCCGACTATGCAGAGGACCATGTTTGCGGGGTTATAGAAAGTTTCATAGAGTCTGTAAAGCAGATCAGCATCGATCTGAGCGATCGATTCCTGCGTTCCCGCAATATCTATTCTCACGGGATGGCTGCTGTAAAGAGCCTTGAGCATATTGAACATGACCTGCCAATCGGGCAGATCCTGATACATGCGGATCTCCTGACCGATGATGCCCTGTTCTTTCTCAACCGTCTGCTGAGTAAAATAAGGGTTCTGAACGAAATCGAGCAGGATTTCAAGGGATTCTTCAATCTTATCCGAGCCCTTGAAAAGATATGCAGTCTTTTCAAAGCTTGTGTATGCGTTTGCGCTCGCACCCGTTTTTGCAAAGCGTTCAAAAGCATTCAGGTCTTCGCTTTCAAAAAGCTTATGCTCGAGGAAATGAGCCGTGCCCTCGGGAATGGTTTCAAACTCACCGTCTGCATTCCTGACGGCTGTATCGATCGAGCCGTATTTCGTACCGAAAACGGCATACGCCGAGGAGTATCCCTCTTTCGGAAGGACTCTGATCTCAAGTCCCGACTCATGCTTGCCGCAATATACGGTTTCACCGAGCTTTTTATCGGTATATTTCTTAAACTTCATTTTCTGCCTCCTCCTGAGCCGAAAGCATGAACACCGTGTCAACGGAGAGCTTCTTTGCCGCCGCACACACATCGTCCATCGTCACCTTCTCAATGCCGCTGACCATATCCTCGGGAGTCATTATTTCGTCGCAGAGAACCTGAGCGGAATACCAGCCGAGAATGCCTTCGGGAGTTGTGAACGCATGTCTTTCCCTTAGAGCACGCTTCGAGGATTCAAGAACTTCGGGATCGGTCTTTCCGTTTCTCAGGTCTGAAAGCTGACTGAGAACCTCAGCCGAAACCTTCTTCTCCTTATCGGTATCGATTCCGCTTTCGACAAGAACGATGCCCTTACTTGCAATAAGTCTTGACCAGCAATAGTATGCAAGGCTCATCTTTTCACGGATATTGGTGAAAAGCTTGGAATAGGTACCCATGCCGAAAATATCGTTCATGACCGTTACGGCGAAAATGTTATCTTTTCTGTGACTCATACCCGCTCTGAAGCCCATGACAAGCTTACCCTGATTGACGGGGAACTTTTCTTCATATCGGTTGAAGCGTCTGCTTTTCTGAACGAAAACGGTTTCGATTTCGGCAGGCTTGCGCTCGATCTTCTCAAAGTTCTTTTCAAAAGCCGATGCAACCTTGTCTGCATCCGCCGCACCGACAACGGTAATCTGAAAAACGGCGGTTGAGAGCATGTTTTTCCACGCTTCGTAAACATCTGCCATCTTTACATTTTCGATCTCTTCGACCGTGCCGTATTTATCCTTGCCGAAGGCTTCGTTCTTGCACATGCAGCTTATGCATTTGTTAAAAGCATAAGTGCGTTTGTCGTTAAGCTCCTCTTCGATCCGCTGAATGAGAAGACGCTTTTCGGTTGCAAGAGCATCTGCGCCGAAAGAACTGTTCCTGACATTGGGCTTGAATATGATATCGGCAAGAAGCTGAGCCGCTTCAAGCTGAATGCTTTCTCCCTCAAGCGCAAATTTGTCGGCAAGGCAGGTTATGCTGAGAGTCAGCACCTGCGATTCTCCGTTTTTGGAAACTGCAGCGCCGAGAATTGCACCGTAAAGCTCATCAAGCTTTCCACTGAGCAGGGACATTTCGGGATAAGCCTTGCACGAACGCTTGAGAAGATAAACAAGCAAAGAGTTTGCCGCCATTCTTTCATCCATCGGCAGAGCCATTGAAATGGAAATGCATCCCGTCTTGAATTTATCCGTTGCTTCCGAAACAAGGCGTACCTTATCGGCAAGCATCTTTATCTGAGGCATTGAATCACTTCCTTAAATCCGTTTAATAATCAAACATCGCAAGAGGCAACATCTTCATAGGTTTCTCTTCTGACAGCAATCCTCGCTTCGCCGTTATTGACCATAACGACGGGAGGCTTGGGGATACGGTTATAGTTTGATGCCATGGAATAATTATATGCACCCGTTGAGAGAACTGCAAGAATATCTCCTGCCTCAACGGTCTGGAGCTTCGTATTCTCCTGAATAAGATCACCACTTTCGCAGCATTTGCCTGCAACGGTTACGGTCATGTCCTTTGCTTCGTTTGCCTTGTTGGCGCAGATGACCTGATAATCCGCTTTATAAAGAGCGTATCTCGGGTTATCAGCCATTCCGCCGTCAACCGAAACGAAGGTACGGATATCGGGAATATTCTTCACCGCACCGACTGTGTAAAGCGTCAGCCCCGCCGCACCGACAACCGAACGGCCGGGCTCAATGAGGATAAACGGCATTTTAAGACCGAGCTTTTCGGTTTCCGCTCTGACAACAGCGGAAACGCTTTTCATATATTCGCCGTAGGGCACGGGTGTATCACCGTCAACATATCTGATACCGAAGCCGCCGCCGAGATTCAGCTCCTCAAGCTCCGTTCCCGTTTCATCCTTGATCTGCTTATACAGACCGAGCATGACCTGAGCGGCAAGCTCAAACGGGCTGATATCGAAAATCTGCGAGCCGATGTGGCAATGAAGACCTCTGAGCTTCAGCGAAGGCATACCGAGCGCAGCCTTGACGGCAGAAAGCGCCTCACCCGTTTCAAGCGCAAAACCGAACTTAGAGTCGATCTGTCCCGTCTTGATGAAATCATGGGTATGAGCATCAACGCCGGGCTTGATACGCATCATGATTCCTACGGTTTTGCCCGCCTCGCATGCGATTGCGTTGAGTCTTTCAAGCTCTGTGAGGTTATCGACGACTATTCTGCCGACTCCGTTTTCAACCGCCATTCTCAGCTCGTCGGGAGTTTTGTTGTTGCCGTGAAAAACAATGTTCTCCGCAGGAAAGCCAACCGAAAGAGCCGTATAAAGCTCGCCGCCCGAAACGACATCAATTCCGACATTCTCCTGCTTGCATATGCGGTATATCTCCTTGCAACTGAATGCCTTGCTTGCATAGCAGACAAGACCTCTGCCGCCGTAATTCTCTTCTATTGAACCTCTGAAAGCACGCAGATTGTTTCTGATCTCGTTTTCGTCGAAAACATAAACGGGCGTGCCGAATTCTTTTGCCAGCTCAACCGTATCAGCCGAGCCGATCGTCAGATGCCCCTTTTCATTTATCGAAATGCAATCCGATACAAACATTTCAAATCCTTCTCTCTATTTCCGCTTTTACTTCTTCAACGCCCGTTCCTTTAACGGAGGAAAACTCGATCATTCTGATATCGGAATAATCCGCAAGCTCCGTTTTCAGCTCCTCACGGCGTTTTTCGGTTTCTGTCTTATTAAGCTTATCGCATTTCGTCAGAGCAATAATGAACGGAATCTCCGCCTGCCTGAGGAAGTTGAGCATGACCATATCATCCGCCGACGGAGAATGGCGCATATCGATAAGCTGAATGACGAGCGCAATATTTCTGCCCGACCGGAAATAGCCTTCCATAAGCTCAGCCCAGCGTTTTTTCTCGCTCTGCTCTCTTTTCGCATAGCCGTAGCCAGGCAGATCGGCAAAAACAACTCCGTCACCTTTGAAAAAGTTGACCGTTATTGTTTTACCGGGAACGGAGCTGACTCTCGCAAGGTTTTTGCGGTTAAAAACTTTATTTATAAGCGATGACTTACCGACATTCGAGCGACCCGAAAAAACGATTTCGGGAATGCCCGAGGGCGGAAGCTGCTTCGAGGTACCGTAAGCGGCACTGAATTCTATTTTATCAAATCTCATTTTATCATTCCTAAATCACTGTGTTATTGATGAACGCTTGCCCCTACTTTCGCTGACGGGAAGAATATTCTTCTCGCCTCTTTCGTCCTGAGTCTTTTCGAGAGCGGCATCCCATACCGCACTGACGGTTTTGACGGGAAGGAAGGTTATCGCTTCCTTGACCTTGGGGTCTACCTCATCAAGATCGGCAATATTGTCATAGGGAATAACGACCGTTTTGATTCCCGCTCTGTAAGCCGCCATCGATTTTTCTTTAAGTCCGCCGATGGGAAGCACTCTGCCTCTGAGGGTTATCTCGCCCGTCATGGCAACATCCTTGCGTACCTTTCTGCCCGAAAGAGCGGAAACGAGAGCTGTTGCGATCGTTACGCCTGCCGAGGGGCCGTCTTTGGGGGTTGCTCCCTCGGGAACATGGATATGAATATCCTTGTCTTTATAGAAGCTTCCGCTCACGGGAAGCTCATCCGCTTTTGAACGTATATAGCTCACCGCCGCCTTGGCACTCTCCTGCATGACATCTCCGAGAGAGCCTGTCAGCTCGAGCTTTCCGCTTCCGTCGAGAACGGCAGCTTCGATTTCGAGCATATCTCCGCCGACTGAGGTCCATGCAAGACCGTTGACAACGCCGACCTCGTTCTCTTTGACGACGGTATCGTTTCTGAATTTTCTTGATCCGAGAAGCGTTTCAACATCCTCGGGCTTCACCGTTACCTTTTCGGCTCCGTCGGAAATTATCATCATCGCCGCTTTTCTGCAAACTGCGGCGATCTGCTGCTCGAGAGCACGCACGCCTGCTTCACGGGTATAACCTTCAACGATGAGACTCAGAGCCTTATCGGAAATGCGAAGCTGCTTCGCAGTCATACCGTGGCGTTTTATCTGCTTGGGAATGAGATGCTTTTTGGCTATGTTGAACTTTTCCTCAAAAGTGTAGCTGCCGAGCTCGATGATCTCCATTCTGTCCTGAAGCGGCTCGGGAATGTTCGCTCTGACATTCGCCGTCGTAATGAACATTACTCTGCTCAGGTCATAAGGCAGTTCGATATAATGATCTCTGAACGAATTGTTCTGCTCGGGATCGAGAACCTCAAGAAGAGCCGAGGTCGGATCGCCCTTATAGTCCGATGAGAGCTTATCGATCTCATCAAGCAGAATCAGCGGATTGCTCGTTCCTGCCTGCTGAAGAGCGTTGATTATTCTGCCGGGCATTGAGCCGATATATGTCTTTCTGTGACCTCTTATCTCGGCTTCGTCCTTCACGCCGCCGAGAGAGATCCTCGCATATGTTCTGCCCGTTGCCCTCGCAACCGAACGGGCAACCGAGGTCTTACCGACTCCGGGAGGTCCGACAAGGCAGATGATCTGTCCCTTGATGTCGGGAGCAAGAGCTCTGACGGCAAGATATTCAAGAATTCTCTGCTTGACCTTTTCAAGACCGTAATGGTCATTATTAAGAACCTTTTCGGATTTTTTGATGTCCGAGTTTTCCTTGCTGAAATTATCCCACGGAAGAGCAAGACAGGCTTCGATATAATTCCTGCTGACCGCCGCTTCGGGTGAACTCGGAGAATATTTTTCGAGCTTGTCGCATTCCTTGAAAAGCTTTTCCTTGACATCGTCAGATGCTTTCATATAGAAGATCTTTTCTCTGAATTCGCTGAGCTCTTCTTCCTGAGATACTCCTCCGCCGAGCTCTGAGGAGATAATCTTCATCTGCTCACGCAGATAGTATTCTCTCTGATTCTTGTCTATCGCTTCCTGAACCTTATCCCCGATCTCCGCTTCAATGGAGAGAAGATTTCCCTCGCTCGCAAGAAGAACGCAAAGCTCCTCAAGGCGGCGGATGGGGTTGATGATGTTAAGGATACGCTGTCTGTCCTCATATTCAAGCATGATATTTCCCGCAACATAGTCGGCGAGCTTGCCGGGATCGCTCTCCTGCATAACACTTGTCACAAGGTCGGAGGGCATCTGCGGAGCGCAGTCGGCATAATCGGCAAAGATATCCTTTGCGTGGCGGACAAGAGCCTTTGCATAATCCGCCTTGTCAGCTCTGACCGACGGCTCCTTGACGGGGAATATCATCGCCTTGAGGTGGCTGCCGTTTGAAGCAACCATACCCTCAACGAGTCTTGCTCTGTAAAGTCCTTCAACCGCAACTCTGACATTTCCGCTCTTTCCGGGAAGCTTGAGCACCTGCTTGACGCTCGCAACAACGCCGATCTCATAAAGCTGGCTGAAGTCGGGATCATCAACGGTGATATCCTTCTGAGTCACGAGAAATATTTCCTGATCTGTATCCATCGCCTTTTTCAGCGCATTGATTGATTTTTCTCTGCCCACATCGAAATGAATGAACATCTCGGGGAAAACAACGAGTCCCCTGAGAGCCACGGCAGGCATAAGTCTTAAACTTTCATCTCTCATAATCTATATAACTCCTTAAATATTAGAGATAATATTAAAATAAACATTTGGTTAGTTTAATATTATATAATATTATATACAAGCAGTCAACAGTAATAAACATACAAAAAATGATGAAAATGAAAACTTAATATTAACAAATACGGCATAAAACAAGCCGCCCCGACAAAAATCGGAGCGGCAGATAATGTTTTTTGGTTATTTGAGTCTTGAAATAAGCTGGCAGGCAACGTAAATATTCTGAATTTTCTTTGCCTGCGCCCCTGTCGGGGTTAAGGTGATAGGCTGAGTTTCCGAAGGAGTTACATAAAGCTTGAAGGCTATTGCATCCTGACCGACCCGCATATCCTTGACTTCTTTATATTCGATGTTTCTCTCTTCAACATTGAGATACCTGAATACAATATCTTCAAGGTTTCGTCCCGTGAACACTTTGATGACATCATCCTCGTCATGCATGTCTACGATAGCCTTTGCCTCCTCAAAAGTCAGGCTTGTGCATTTGAATTCTCCGTCATTGAGAATCGTCATAACATTCTGGTTGTCTACCAAAAGAAGAGGAAGCTGTGTTCTTGCCATAAATATCACCCTTTTCTGTTGAATTTTAATGAAAAGTTTCCATTTTATGTGCTTTTCATTGTTTATTTTATAATATAATATGTTTCAACTTTTGTCAATATGCATATAAAAATTTTTTCTTACCGCAAAAAACGGCACACTCCTTTTCAGTAATGCACCGCATTTTATTATGCTTTATGAAGTCTGATAACGGTCACGGAATAAGCGGGAACGGTATAATTGAAGCTGCTGCTCATTCCGTTCACCTCAAAGGTTTCAACTTTACAATCCTCGGGCTGACCGAGAATGTTGTCATCCCCGAGGCTTTCGCCCCTGAGCTGTTCAACATCCGCAGCAGAAGCGATATCGGCATTCATGACATTCACCGAGAGAGTCTTTGACGAGCCGGTCACATTGACGATCTTTACGATAACATCGCCTGTTTCATCCGTGCTGACAACATGGTACGCCTCCGCCTCGGCAGGTGAACCCGTGTCGAAATCTACATACAGCTCTCCGTCGATATAGCATCTGACCACGGTTCCGATGAGCTCGACCTTCAAGCTGTAGGTCTTGCCTTCTTCGGCGGTGAACGGCTTGACGGTTCCGATGATACGTCCGCTCTTGATTCCGTTTTCTATCTGCTGAAGGCAGGAAACGGTGTTATCCCAGCCGCCGATATTCCAGAACCAGCAGTTGTCGCTGTCCTTAACGGCAAACGGAATGATGAAGCCCTCGCTGCCGTTTATCTTTGTTGCTTCAACGGTATAGGTATAATTCTCCCATTCATCAAAGCCCGTATAGGCAACAGAACCCGTATTGGTATACGGCATTGAGGTTGCATCGTTAATGAGTCTGCCGCCGTCAACAGTTATTTCGCCTGCGTTTGCCTCATTCCAGTTCCAAGCAAAATCATTGATCCCGAAGCTGTCTTTATACAGGGTCTTACCCGTTGCGTTGTCAGTCACGAGAACATTGTCAAAGGCGGCAGTTGTATACCATGCGCCGATACCGACTCTGCCGCTGAGATCTTTCTGTTCAACAGCCGCACCGCTGAGCTTTGAATCGAGAAGCTTCGTTCCCGTGTTGTTTGAGAAGAGCTTCTGAACATAATAGCTGATCGAGCCCGTCACCTGATGATTGTTGAACCAGATGAGGTCGGGCGACCAATGAGTCGCCGTCAGATTTCCGAAAAGAGGAGCATATGCCGCCATGCGGACAATATCGCCGTTGCGTTCAAGACCCGTCATATATGCGGCTTCTGCAAGTGCGGCTCTGAGAGTGTTTGACCTTGCGGCATATTCGCCGAGAAAAACGCTCAGTCCGCCGCCGTAGATCGTTTCGGTCATGCCGTCAACATCCCTGCTGTAATTATCGGCATCGTAATAATCCGCATTTCTGAGGAACCATTCAGGCTCGTTATAATAATGCTGGTCGGTTGCACCTGCAAAATCAGCAGCATTTCCGTTTCCGATCTGCTCCTTTGCATATTCATATGAAGGAAGATAGTTTTCGCCGTGGGTTGCATCGAATGCGCCCGATGAATAGATAAGCTCTATGCCTTCATAAAGCTCAGGGTTTTCGGCTTTTGCCTCATTGAAGGTTTCAAGGAACGCCTGATATCGCTCGAAATAAACCTCGCCCTCGTTTTCGTTACCGATGCAGATATATTTCAGCTCGAACGGCTCTTCGTGACCGAGAGATGCTCTGACCTTGCCCCACTCCGATTCCGCATCACCTCTGCAGAATTCAACGAGGTCGAGCATATCCTGAAGATACTGTTCAAACTCGGGGGTATACATATCAACGGGACCCTTGCCTCTCATTTGGCAGTAAAGTCCGCAGTTGATGACGGGAACTCCGAGTGCACCGAGATCTTCGGCAAGCTGAAAATACTCATAGAATCCAAGCCCGTAGGTCATGAAGCTCGGATAGGGATCGTCGGTTGCGGCAATATTTGTCCAGAGGTTTGTGCCCTGCTTTCTTGCGGCAATATCGCCGTAAACGCCGTCGAATTCAAGCGGCTTTCCGTCGCTTCCCGTACCGATCGAATCCTTCCAGTTATATGCCGTTTCGGCATCATAGCCCTCGATAATACATCCGCCGGGGAAACGGAGGAACTTAGGCTCGAGAGCCTCAAGCATTTCTCCGAGATCCTTGCGCATACCGTTTTCACGGTTCTTGAAGGTATTCTCGGGGAACATCGATATCATATCGAACGCTGCCGAACCGCCGTCGATCATTACTGCAAGGCTGACATTTTCAAAAGCGGTTTCCGACACCGTGAGAGAAAGCTCATATTTCTTCCATTCGCCGCCAACCGATGCGATTTCACCCTCGCCGAGGACATTGCCGCCGTTCAGGATCCTTGCATACACCTTGCCCTGATAGCCGTCAAGCCCCTTGGCATAGAAGGAAATATTGTATTTCTCTCCTTTTTCAACGGACATTCCGTCGAGAAAGCCTCTGTTTGCGGCTCCTGCAAATATGCTTCCCGAATTATCAATAACAAGATAGTTCGGATTGTTTTCGTTAAGCTTGTCCGCCGCATTTTTAATAACGGAAAGAGCCGCACCGTTGACTGCACTCCAGCCGTAAAGCTGATCGTCTTTTGCAAGCTCGGTAAATTCAAAAGAACGGTTGACGACCTTCTCGGCGTAAAGTCCGCCGTCAGCGGCAAAATTGATATCCTCAAAGAATATTCCGAAAAGAAGATCGCTGATGTCATACACCTCTTTTGAAGCGTTGATATCAATGTTATAATCCGCCGCCGAAACATCATAAGCCGTCACGGAATTTGCCTCAGGCCCCGACGGCGCAGCTTTATCGGGAAACACGAAGCCAAAAACAGTCATAATGAGAGAAACCGCTGCTGCGATAACCTTTCTGAATAAAGAAACAATACTGTATTTCATATGTTGTTACTCCTGTCGGTTTAGGATAAAGCCCCCGAATAACGGGGGCTTCAAACGGAGATCAGTCCGCATTCAATGCAATATCCTTTAGAATTTTGACGGATTTCTCAATACCGACAACGGAGCTGTTGAGGCACACGTCATAGTTACGGCTCGCACCCCAGTTCATGTCGGTATAATGCTGATAATATGCCGCTCTGCGCTTATCCTTGTCCTTGAGTCGTTTGATCGGATCTTCGTGAGTTTCTCCGTAGTGCTCGACTATCCTTTTCGCTCTTTCCTCAATATCCGCATAGATGAACACCTTCATGAGATCATCTCTGTTGCGCAGAATATAGTCGGCACATCTTCCGACGATAACGCAGGGACCCTTTGAGGCAAGCTCTTTTATAATTTTGCACTGGATGATCCAGATCTTATCCTCGTTGCTCGGACCTGTGTAAAGAGTTCTGTTTGTAAAAAGACCCATGATAAGGCTGGGTTGAGTATATTCTCCCTTGTCCTTGATATATTCTTCGGCAAAGCCGCTTTCAACGGCAACCTTTTCGATGATCTCGCTGTCATAGCAGGGAACGCCGAGCTCTTCGGCAAGACGCTTACCTATCGTTCTGCCTCCGCTTCCGAACTCACGGCTGATGGTAATTATTTTCTTCATAGTGTTTCTCCTTTCAACGAAGGGATTATCAAAGATTATCTTTTATGTTTTCCGAATAGTGTCCCGTATCCTGAAAACCGTTTTCGGTTCGGATGCATTCGCCCCATTTGCGGGCAATTTCCTCATAGCTGTCAGTTTCGATTTTTGCTCTTTCAAAGCCGTTCTTGCTTCCTCTCAGGCACCATTCGCTCTCCCACATTCCGTGTCCCGAGGCTTTGTAGGTCCAGAGGAACCAGTTATATCCGAGAGCATCAAGAGTTTTGAAGCAGTTCTCCCATGTCGTTGTTCCGTGAGGGAAGAATTCACCCATCATCATCGGAACATTGAAGAAAACGAGCCAGGGAAGAAGAGCCATGAAATTGAACGAAGCATTTGAAGTGTCATAAAGATGGACCTGATAGACGACATTCTTCCAGCCCTTCAGGAATGACTGCGGAAGAGCAAGCGCCGACCAGATGCATTCCATGGTTATGATATGGTCCGCATCGACCGCTCTGACTGCATCATAAAGAATGTCATAGATGAACGAATTGTTCTTTCTCCGGTCGAATTCTCCGCCGGGAACCTCGCACATGGGTTCATTGAGAAGGTCATACATCGCAACGGCAGGGTTGCCCTTGAAGCGCTCTGCTATCTCAGCCCAGAGCTCACATGTCAGCCTGCGGTACTTCTCGCCCTGCTCGGTATCGTCATAAAGACCACAGGAGCCCTTCTTGCCGCTGTGGGGAGCATCGCTCTGATAACCGACCGCACCGTGCATATCGAGAACAACATACAGCCTTCTCTCCGAGCATTCCTCAACGACCCATTCAAGACGGCTCAGATCCCATTCTCCGTTTTCATCGAGAATCTTTCTGCCGTTATCGTCATAATAGAAATTCCTGAACCAAAAAGGAACTCTTACGCTGTTGAAGCCCATTTCCTTGATTTCATCAAGATCCTTTTCCGTTATCCAGTTATCCATATATGTGTCCATCAGCTCATAGGCTTTTTCTTCGCCGTATTTTTCGGTGAGCTTCGTGAGGATATCATAATGGTCGGTTGCCTCTTCGTAAGGGCTGAGCCAATCCTCCCATATCATCCATGAGCCGAGGTTGACACCTTTAAGGCGGATCCGTTCGCCTTTTTGATTAACTATCTTTCTGCCCTTGGTTTCGAGAAAATCATCGGCGGTAAATCCGCCTTCGGGCTGAGCTTCTTTGTTTTCCGCAAAAGCAATATTCATCACCGAAAATACGGTTATGACTGCAAGAAAAACAGCAATTATTTTTTTAAGCATCGGTATCACCATCCGTTAAAAATTATCGACGGAATCCCATTCCGCCACCTTGCCCGTTTTCGCCCAGAGAAGCTCCGCCTCTCTTGCCCATGCTTCATATCCCTCTGGAGTTTCGGGATATTTTTCATAGTGAGCGGTAAGCTTTCCGCTCGTGACGATCGCATCGATAACCGCCTTGAGCTCTGCAGGCTTGATGTTGCCCGTGACAAGACCGATGATTATGTAAATCAGAGTTTTGGCATAATCGCCGAGGCTGAGCTCGATTCCGTTGCCCATATTTCCGAGAAGCTTTTTGCTGAAGATCACATCGTTCTTGAAAAGAAATTCGTTTGCTTTTGCGCTGTGGCGGATAATCGAACCGAGAAGCGCCATAAGGCTCGCAAACTCCTTGCCCTGAGTGTTGTTATATCTCTTGTTGATGCTCCAGAGAAGCTCTCTCGTCGGATATCCTCCGTCGTTCATCGCCGCCGAAGCAACATCAACGGCTATATCCTCGAGAACAAGAGATGCCGTGCAGCCTTCGCCGCAGTTGGGCTTTGTCAGACATGCGGCATCGCCCATAGCAATAAATCCGTCGGAAACGAACGAATACGGCGCTCTGTGATAAGGTGTTCTGCCTTTTTCAACACGGACAACCTTGTGTGCAGGAAGCCTGACATACTTTTCAAAGACCTTATAGACCTTTTCAGCCTGTTCAAAGCCTCCGCATGCACCGATGCCGATAAGAGCATCGCTTCCGCCGCTCGGGGCAAGCCATGATTTATAGAACAGCCAGAAATCCGAGCGCAGATATCTGCTTTCTCTTTTTTCTTCAAAATCAATATATCTGAGCGTTACATAGAAAATATCTTTGGGAGTCAGCTCAAATTTTTCAATTCCGTAACCGTCGGGCAGACTGCGTCTGACAACGGCAGGAATGCCCGAGCAATCCGCAACAAGGCGGCACGAAACCGTTTTCTCCTTGCCGTCATGCTCATAAACAACGCCGTTTATCTTTCCGTTTTCGCCGTAGGTCAGCTTTTTGAAAGAAGCTTCATAAATGATTTCAGCTCCGGCTTCAACCGCCCAGTCATTCATCAGCACGCAATAGTCATGCTTATGCATTCCGACAACGGCAAGCTCCGACGGCTTGGGATGATTTCCGTAAACCGAGCAGATTGCCGATTCCGAAAACTCGAACTCATATATTCCGTCGCCTTCTTTGACCTCGGGAAGACCGAACTGCTTCATTTCTTCCTTGCCCATATGGAAGATGTCATACGAGGGGCTGAGTCTGTCCCTTTCATCCTTTTCGAGAAGAAGAACGGAAAAACCTCTTTCCGCCATTCTTCTTGCAAAATAACTGCCTGCCGTCGATGCACCGACAACAACAACATCGTAATTATTTCTGTTTTTCATATTTTCACCTCTGTTTGCCGTTCAGAGAAAGAACTGCATTGTTATCCGAAAAGCCTTTGTTGTTGGAAATCGTGTTGAGAAGCATATCCGTCAGATCAACGGAAACTCCGTTTTTTGACAGCTTGGGTTCAATCTTTTTTATAACAAAGCGGAACCTTTTCAGCACCCTTGCTATCGCATCCCCTTCGGGCGTACCTTTGCCGTAGGGCATATCTCCCTTAAAAACCGCAATTCCGAGATCGCAGGCAAAATCCATGAATTTTTTCTTTTTTATCGGCTTATCGACCTTTATCCAAAGCAGTCTGCCCAGACCTCCGACGGTTATGTCGGAAAGAATCTTTTTGCCGATCTTCTTGAAGAATGCGCCAACGCCCTTTCCGCCGCTGAGTGCGCCGAGAATGCGGTTTCTTATCGATAATCTGAACTGATTGTCAAAATGCTCCTGAAGACTCATCCCCTTTGTATCGCAGCCGAAATCGGGAGTGTCAAACGACTCAACGCTGAGCTTATCTCCGTCAACGGAAATTTTTCTGTATTTGGCAGGACTGCCGCCGAGGCACGAAGTGCAGATATCAATTATTTTATTTCCTCTTTCGGATACATATTCATTGATACTCTGAATATGCATATGCCCCGTCATAATAAACTCAACGCCGTTATCGGCAAGCAAGGATGCCGTTTTTCTCCAGTTTCTGAGCTTTGCATCGCCGACAAGGTCAAAAACAGGCACGGACGGAATGAGCGGATAATGACATATCGCAAAGACCGAGCAGCCGTCCTTCTTCGCTTCGTCAAGACGGCCCTTTATCCATTCGCCGAGTCGGTCATCGACCTCACCCTTCGGGTTGCCCTCGCTGTCGCAGTTGATTGCAAGCATGCGTACCTTGGGAGCGATTTCCGCAATATATGAAAGCGTCGATTCATCAACCGCAAGAGCCTGAGAATAGCCAAAATCGGCATACATTTCACGAAGAATACCGAAGGGAGTCCCCTCGACCTCAATTCTTTCGTCGCCGACAAAAGCCCTTGATTTTTCTCCGTAATCATGCCCCGCCGTTATAACAAAAATCTTTTTACCCGAATCTCTGAGCTTATAAAGCTCTTTGACAAAGCTTTTATGGCTCTCGATTTCTCCGTTTTTTGATAAGTCGCCGGGAATGATGACCGTGTCAACGGACTCATCCTCAGCTATTTTCGAGAAAGCCGCTCTGACGATATCGCTGCTTTCCGCCATGAAATACTGCTCTCTCTGCATATACTCCTCAAAAGCCTTTCCGCTTGCGCCGAGAGAGGGCTCGAAATAATGGGTATCCGTTACGAGATAAAAGCTGAAGGGGTTCATAATAATCACCCTCTGTATTTATAATTAAAATTATATTATCATAAATAATGCATCAATTTCAACCAAAACACCAATGTTTTTTTGATTTTTTTGTGAGAAATAACATCATCATCCTGATTAATTCTTGAAAGCAGATCATTTTTATGTTATTATATTTGAAATTCCGAATAAGCGAGGTTTTGTCATGAATATGTTAATAAGCAAAATAACCGCATTTTTCACGGCCGTTTTTATCTGGCTGGGAACGATTTTTAATGTTGCGCCTCCCGTTGAGGGAATTTTTCCCGATATAACTCCGGCTCAGAAAACCGTTTTTGACGAGGGCGAGTTTGTCATGGGAAGCAACGATATCGTTGTTTCTCCCGACGGCGACGACAGCAATGACGGAACGCTTGAAAGCCCTCTGCGTACACCCGAAGCCGCAAAGGAAAAAGCTAAATCCGCAGGCGACGGTGCTGTTACCGTATGGTTCAGAGAAGGTACCTACACTCTTTTATCCCCTCTCAGATTTGATGCATCGGACAAATCCGACATTACATACCGTTCATATCCCGACGAAAAGGTTGAGTTTTCGGGCTCAAAGGAGATCTCAGGCTTCACCGAAACAACGGTCAACGGCGTGAAAGCATTCGTAACGGATGTTCCGATCGAATCGGACAGCGATTATTTCCGTTCTCTTTTCAAAGACGGAAAAAGACTTTCCCGCTCAAACTACCCCAAGGAAGGCACATTCAAAATTGCCGATCCCAAGCTTGACGAAGCCGTTCCTTCGGAATGGGCTCCCGATTTCTTCACTCATTCCGTTGTTTTCTATGCACATAAGGACAACATTATGGATTTCGCAAATGCAGGCGATGTTGAAGTCAAGGTCATGCATTTCTGGTGCGACGAACATATGCCGATCCATTCGGTTGATGCTTCAACGGGCAGAATAGAAACAACAAAGCCCTCAGCAATGAAGCTGAGAGTTGACGATAATTTCATCTATGAAAATGTCAAGGAAACGCTTTCCCTGCCCGGTGAATGGTATCTTGACCGTTCCGAAGAGAAGCTCTATTATATCCCCGAAAAGGGCGACACGGTTGAGAATACCGTTCTCTACGCAGGCGATGCCGAACAGCTCATCACTTTTAACGCAGCAGAAAACATCTCATTCCGTGGAATCGATTTCACCAACACGGACTGGGAGCATTTTGACGGCGTTCATACAGGAAAAGCATTCGACCCGTCGCATCCTCTTTATAAAAACATCAGATACGGCGCAGCCCACCCTCAGGCAGCCTTTGAAGTGCCTGCCGCCATTCTTGTTTCGGCATCCTCGGATATCAATTTCACAGACTGCCGCTTTGAAAACATTTCATATACGGCCGTCAAGTTTGAAAACGCCTCGAAAAACTGCAGCATCACAAGCTGTCTGTTCAACGAGATCGGCGCAAACGCAGTCTTTATCCACGGCGATTTCGTCGTTCCGGCTTCAACTCAGAATATCGATGTCACCGATTGCCACATAAGTAATTACGGCAGAATATTCAACAACGCAATCGGCATTCTTCTCACCCATGCGATCGACTGTGATCTGACAAACAACGAGATCCACGACGGCTGGTATACGGGTATCTCCGTCGGCTGGAACTGGGGCTATACCGACAATTCCACCAACAACATCAACATCAGCGACAATCTTATCTATAACATCGGTAACGGCTGGCTTTCCGACATGGGCGGCATTTACACGCTCGGCATTCAGCCCGATACCGTTATTTCGGGCAACATCATCTATAACGTCGGATGCGACCAAGGTCAGTACGGCTACGGCGGATGGGGAATTTACCTTGACGAAGGCTCAAGCTTCATCACGGTTGAAAACAACCTCGTCTATGACTGCTCATCCCAGCTCTTCCATCAGCATTACGGCGAAGACAACATTGTCCGCAACAACATTTTCGCCTTCGGCGGCGACGGTCAGTTCAGAATAACCAAAAACGAAGAACACAATTCACTCTTCCTCGAAAACAATATCCTCGTCGGTGAGGACAATCCGATGTACTGGAACACAACAGATGTTGATTGGTTCGAGGACAACGGAAATCTCTACTGGGATTATAAGAACGGCGGAAATGTTTCGTCGGGCGACAGCGGTCTTTTTGAAAGCCATAAGATTCCCTTCATGATGGGCAAAGGCTATTATAACAACGCAATCTTTGAAGATCCCCTTTTCAAGGATGCAGAAAACCGTGACTTCACTCTCGCAACCAACTCCCCCGCTGTTGCAAACGGCTTCGTTCCGTTTGAATACGATGCGGGAACGATAACTCTTTTTGAATAATAAATTATCCCCCGAGGCTCAAACCGAACCTCGGGGGACCGTTTTTTTATTTAAGAAGCTCTTTATACTGATAGCATCTTACATAGTCAACCTTGAACTCTGCGGGCCAGTTCTCCTCGGGCGTTTTTTCGATTTTGCCCGTTCCGTGTCTGTCGGAATGCTGAACTCCGTTTTCGCCCGCAAACTCGCAGGAAAGCAGAAGATATTCGGGATTCTGCGAAACTCCGCCTGCGCTGAGTCTGCCCGTTTCGCAGCCGTTGATATAAAAGATATACTCATCCTTGTTCCATTCAACGCCGTAGGTGTTGTATTCCTCATATGGGTTACCCTTGATGAACTGCTTGCCGATCGATGCGTTCTGAATCGTTTCGGGATCGTAGCCGTCGTAAATTATGCCAGTCGTTATGCAGTCGTTGCCCCACCAGTGATCCTTATAATAGAACGACTCGAAAACATCAACCTCGGTGCCATCCTTTCCCGAACCGTCAACATGGGAAACGCCGTCGTTCATCATCCAGAATGCGCTCCACATGCCCGTTGCGGCAGGAAGAATGCACCTGACCTCAAAATAGCCGTAGGTCTGATCGTACTTGCCCTGAGTTGTCAACTCACCGGTATACCATCCGGGCTTATATTCCTTGAAATCGATGGTGTCATGCCATTTATCGTAATATCGGTTTTCAAGAGGTTCCTCGAGATATTGCGCCGTGATGATGAGATTGCCGTCTTCAACACGGCACATATCCTCATGCCAGTAACCGCCCTTACGCTCGGTTATCCACCAAGAGGGTCCCCACTTTGAAGTGTCGATCTCCGTTCCGTCAAACTCGTCCCACCAGACCTTTTCAAACTTGCTCATGTCAATCCTTTTGTTTTTATCGGGCATTTTGCCGATGTCAAGCAGGTCAAGAAACTGCGGATTGATAAGCATGATAACCGATATAAAAATGCTGAGAATTGTTTTTATCATGTCACTTCACCTCTTGTTTTAAAATAGCATAACAGAAAAATAATGTCAACAAAAATCAGTTTGATATTGATTTAAACGGTAAACAGTTGTATAATTATCAAAAAAAACAGCAAAGAGATGGTTTTAATGAAAATATCCGAGCTTCTCAAAGGTAATTCTCTCATGCTCTCCTTTGAGGTCTTTCCGCCCAAAACCGAAACCGCTTTTGAAAGCGTAAAAAACGCAACCGAGGAGATCGCAAAGCTCAGACCCTCATTCATGAGCGTGACCTACGGTGCAGGCGGCGGCACAAGCAAATATACTCTCGATATAGCCAAGAACATCAAGGAGCGATACGGCGTACCGAGCCTTGCCCATCTGACCTGCGTTTCATCAACGAAAGAAACCGTCAGAGAAAAGATAACCGAAATCAAGGCGGCAGGCATCAGAAACATAATGGCTCTCAGAGGCGACATTCCCGCAGGGCTTGAAAATGCGGACAGAAGCGGCTGGGATTACAGACATGCCATTGACCTCATCCGTGAGCTGAAGGAAACCGATCCCGATTTCTGCATCGGCGGTGCATGCTATCCCGAAATCCACCCCGAAAGCAAGAATCAGAGAGAAGATATATTTTATCTTAAAGAAAAGGTTGACGCAGGCTGTGAGTTTCTGACAACTCAGATGTTTTTCGACAACAACCTGCTCTATAATTTCCTTTATAAGATCCGTGAGGCGGGAATCACCGTTCCGATCATTCCGGGCATCATGCCGATAACTAACGCAAATCAGGTTGACAGAGCCATCAAGCTCTCGGACTCCTTCATGCCGCAGAGATTCAAGAGCCTCGTTGACAAGTTCGGCTCAGACCCCGATGCCATGAAGCAGGCAGGAATCGCCTATGCGACCGACCAGATAATCGACCTTTATGCAAACGGAATCACAAACGTTCACGTTTATTCAATGAATAAGCCCGATGTTGCGATGAGGATTCAGAGCAATCTTTCGGATATACTCGGAAAATAAAACTTAACAGAAAAAGCGGACTGCGATGCCTGAAAACATCTGCAATCCGCTTTTTTATTTTTGTTGTGCGGGACGGTTCGGTTATTTGGATTCTCTTTGCTGAGAATATGCAACATCTATGCTCTTTTTGAAGAGCAGATAGTCATACTGCGGTCTCCAATTCGTACCGATTTCAACCGAAGCTTCAAGCTCATCTTCGGAACGGGCAACGTTGATCACCGACACGCCTTTAAGCTCTCCGTCTTCCTTGTAGACCGTATCCCAGAATGCATGGTGACCGATATAGGTCACGCTCTCGGGAATATAGACATAGTTCATCGCACGGTTATAGCTGAACGCATCCGAGCCGATATATTTCAGCCCCTCGGGAAGAGAGAGATAGACCTCTCCGAGTGCTTCTTCGGAGGTGAAATGAGAATCTGTGACCTGTGCCTCGGTCTTATAGGTATAAATGTTTTCGAGCAGAGGAATCTCGAAGAAGCCGAGAGTTTCGATCGTTTCGAGTCCCTCGGGAAGATAGACATTCTTCATGTTGGCATAATTGAACGCCATTTCTCCGATCGTCTTGACGCTCGAAGGAACTACAAAGGTCATGACATCGTTGACATACTGCTGATAGGTCGCATCCTCGGGAGCAGGCTCGATTCGCCAGTTGTTATCGTCATAAACTGCGTGACCGTATTTCTCCGCAAGATATGTGTCATGGTCGCAGGGACGGCAGATAAGCTCGGTCTTGTCCTTGTTATAAAGCACGCCGTCAACATCGCAGTAATTGGGATTGTTTTCGTCAACCCTGATTTCACGCAGAGCCCAGCATGAATAGAAAGCCTTTGAATCAACCTTTTCAACATCTGCGCCGATGGTTATGACCTGAACCTTTTCGTCGCAGTTGAGAACATAGCTTCCGACGGAGGTTATGGGCTTCGTTTCATCCTTGACGATTTTGAAATTGGTTTTCGGGTCGGAATTTCCGATCTCATATTCAACCTCAAGAGCATAGTCAATCGTGATCTCGGTTATAAAGCCCGTGTTGCTGAATCGGGTGAATTCGTAACCCGTCTGCGTCTGCGTATATTCAAAGGTGTCTTTTCTGAGCGTCAGAACGCTGAAAATGCACGAAAGTGAAACGGCAACAATGATAACGACTGCGAAAATGATCTTTTTGAGAGTATAGTGTTCAGGAATCTTATTGATTTTGGGAGCAGCAAGTCCTTCAACACGGTAGGTCCATATCTCCTCTTCAGGGATATCAAGACGGACAGGCTCTTCCTGCTGAGTTTTGATCTTTATTTCTTTTTTGCTCATGCCTTCCGCCTCCTTATCCTATGTAGCCGCCGCTGACGGTTTCGCCCTCTTCTTTTGCCTTCTTTTCGGTAACTTCGGCTCTGCGTTTGAGAACCTCCATAACCATATTCTGCTTTTTGCTGTCATAGTCCCAGAAGAGGTAGGGAATCGTCATCAGAGCAAATCCGACAACATCAAACAGCAGCGGAACGATGATGATATTCGCTCTTGACGAATCAAGGAAAAGAATATCCCAGTTGCTGTTGAAGCCGTAGCCGAGAAGCATAAGAGGAATGATAAGACCCACAAAATTCTTTATGGGATCGGTAAACCAGCCGAAAACGCCCGCAAAGCTTTCAAGGCGTTCGCCCGAGAGATACATCTGATAGTCACCGATACGGACATTCATATCGTGACCTGCTGTTGTGGGAACGGTCTTTGTCATTTCCATGAAGAAGAGAACAACGACGCAGATGATGCCGCAGAGATTGACATTATCGCCGCAGAACCACATAGCCGCCGCAATCAATGCGTTGCCGACCGCTCTCGAAACCTGATAGAAAATCATTATCTGCTTATAAGAGAATCTCTTGAGGAAATAGGGAGAGAGGAAATCGGGCGGAGTTCCCGCAAAAGAGATCAGCATGACAAGCAGGCTGTAGGGCAGACCGCTGAGTCTGAAAGTGTAAAGATAGAGGATCGTCGCAAACGGAAGCATGCCGTTTCCGAGAGCATCGATAAGACCGACAACGGTATTGATAAGCAGATATTTGTTTCTCAGAACGCCGAACATGCCGTCCCAGAACTTGATCTGAACCTTCTTTTCAACGGGAGGCTGAGGAATTCTTTCCTTGACTCTGCCCGCAAACAGCATCGTGAGCACGGCAAAGAAAATGAATGCGCCGGGAATAACATAGCGATAAACATTGATATCCGCCCATTCATCCCTGAGAAAGCCGATCGCAATCGAAATGACAAGCCCCGAGATCGTGTTGAAGAAATGCGAAAGCTTGACGGGATAGCTGCGGACATAGATTCTTTCCTGAAGGTTGGGGCTGATGCTCTTCGTGCAGGTTTCCATGTTGTTTGCAAAGCCGAAAACATTATATGTAGCGAAAAGAAGGTTGCCGACCCAGACTCTCGTCGCAACATCGGGAATGTTATAAACGGGAAGCCAGCCGATAAGGATAACCATTATGCACTTGGGGACAACATCGCAATAGAGCGAATACTTATATCTGCCGAATTTGGGAAGAAGCTTTTTGCGCCAGAAGATATTTCTTGCACCGACCCAGCCGGTATAAAGGAAATGCGTACCGAACGTTTTGAAGCACGCCGTTGCATTCATACCCTCAAAACCGTTGAGTATCCTTATGAATGTACCCGTCTGGTCAAACAAAAGCGAATAATCGAAAAGTATCGTCGAGATGCCAAAAAGCATCATCAGACCGTAGACGAGATAGAATTTTTTCTCTGTCTTTTTCGGAAGGAATCCGAGGTTGTCGCAGACAAGCCACCACATGAGCGCCGAAATATAGCCAAGCGGCATGTTGAGAATGCCGATGACCGAGAAGGTCAGATAGGGCAGCTTATAATGGTGCATGATGAGATAGCATGACGAAAAGAATCCGATATACTCAAGCACCTTTGAGCCTGCGTAGTTGCTTCCTACAGCAAAAACAACATCCTTATACTCTTTATAAGGAACATATTTTCCCTCTGCAGGAGTATTCCAATGCGTTTTGATTTCCGTGAAAAGATCCTTGACTTTGCCGAGAAGTTGGTTCATTTTGCGCATCGCCTCCTTTTAATGAATAATATTATAACATATATAATTCATTTTAACAACATTATTTTGCTTTTATGTTATTAATTTTGAACCAAAAGTAAAAGGACCGCCTCGTTGAAGGCAGTCCCTTTTCATTTATTTAAGCATATCGAGAATCTGTTCCTTGGGTCTTGCACCGACCGCCTGACCGACGACCTTTCCGTCTTTGAGCACGGCAAGCATCGGTATGCTCGAAACGCCGAATGCCGCCGCCAGCTCAGGCTCATTGTCAACATTCACCTTGCCGACAAGATACTGCGGATTCTCTCTCGCAATTTCATCAACAACGGGCGAAACCATTCTGCATGGACCGCACCAATCGGCATAGAAATCAAGAAGAACAGGCTTTTCGCTCTTGACAACGGATTCAAAATTGCTTTTATTCACAACGAGTACTGACATAATCATTACCCCTTTCTTTTTTATTTGATTTAATTATAACCCGATATAAATGTTTTTTCCGTGACATATGTCACAAAAAACAAATTATTCAGAAAATAAATCGCCGAAAAGAGGGCTTCTGATTTCTCTGATAAAATCAACGGATATCTTCCGACCGTCAGACATTATCAGACAGCCAAGATTTTCGTCGACACTTGAAGCCGTGCCCGTAACGGTCAGGTATTCTCCCCCGTCCTTACGCTTGTCGGGTTCAAAATAAACAACCGAAATCTCGGGCTTCTGTCCCGAAATATCCGAAATGAATCTGAGCTTTGCGTCAATGGCTGCCTTCTCATATTCATCGGGCTCCGAAAAGCTGTCCGTCAGCCTCGCCGTTTCGTTTACGGCGGACGAATGCCCCGTCAGCGCCGCAAACGGGCTGAACTGCGCCGCACGGTCGATCATCGCCATTCTTTTCCGCTTCGTTGAAACATGATGCGGCAGGTTGATTATATCGTCATATCTGTCAGCGTTACTCATGCCTTGTGACCGCCTATCTGATTGTTTCTCTCTCTGGCGGTTGCTCCTTCCTTGAAATTCATGCCTTTCAGAATCGAGTTTTTACCGTACTTTTTCTTGAGTCCGACGATCGTTTCCTGCATTCTGTGTTCCTTCTCGAGAGCAGCTTCTTCTTCGGCACGCCGTTTCTCCTTCTCCTCAAAATCCTCAAAAAAGCTGAGCTGCTCGGGAGCATTTTCGGTTTCGATTTCCGTTTCGGGAATAACCCTGTTTGCCGTTATATTGATTCTTCTTACGGTCAGATTTCTGTCAACATTTTCGTCATAAGCCCTCATGACCGCCTCGGTTATGAGTCTTGACGACGATGTATGTCTGCCGATATTGGCAGTTCCTCTTGCGTGCTTCGGCACCTCTCTGCCGTAAAAATCGGTTCTGATCTCACCGCTGTAGGAGCCACCGCCTTTAAGATTCTCTATGTCATAACCTATAACAAGCACAAGCTGATTCGTTGCAAGCTTTTTTTCGACAAGGTCAAGAGCAAGCGAATCCGCCATTTCACGGACAACAACTCTCGCCTTGGCGAAGCTGTACGGCTCCTGAAGCACCTGCCCCGAGCTCAGACAGTTCGTTGACGGTTTATAAGCCTTGATATCCGCTATCGTGCAGGGCTCCCAGCCCCACGCATGATCGATCAGAAGCTCGGCATTTATCCCGAAAAGGCGGTAAAGCATATCCTCGTTATATACCGAACACCTTGCCACATCCCCCATTGTCAGCATGCCGTTCTGTTCAAGCTTCTGAGATATTCCCCTGCCGACCCGCCAAAAATCGGTGAGCGGTCTGTGATTCCAGAGCTTTTGGCGGTAGCTCATCTCGTCAAGCTCCGCTATGCGCACTCCGTCCTTGTCGGCAGGAATATGCTTTGCGGTTATATCCATGGCAACCTTGCAGAGATAGAGGTTCGTTCCGATGCCTGCCGTTGCCGTGACTCCCGTTTCGGCAAGCACCTCTTTAATAAGCATCATCGCAAAATCATAGCCGCTCATTCCGCTTATCTTCAGATAGTCCGTCGCATCAATAAACACCTCGTCGATGCTGTAAACATGAATGTCCTCGGGAGCAACATGCCTGAGATAGACCTGCAGGATCCTGCTGCTGTATTCGATATAATACCCCATCTGCGGCGGTGCGACGATATAATCAAGCTCGAGCGAAGGATCCGCCGCAAGCTCATCGGCATTGAACGATCTGCCGCTGAATTTTCTTCCTTTTATCCGACTGTGGCGCACGGAATTGATCTCCCTGACCTTCTGAACGACCTCGAAAAGCCTCGGTCTGCCCGGGACTCCGCATGCTTTGAGGCTCGGCGAAACGGCAAGGCATATCGTTTTTTCCGTTCTCGACAAGTCTGCAACAACAAGGTTCGTCTTCATCGGATCAAGATCTCTCTCCATCGCCTCAACGCTGGCATAGAAGGATTTCAGGTCGATTGCGATATAAGTTTTTTCCTTGCTCATCCTTCCGCCTCCCTGCTTGATATGCATTTATTATATCACATTGCTTTCACGAAATCAACATTTTATCGAACATTTGTGCGTATCAGTCAAAGGATTTTTATTTTTTTGTAAAAACCCCTTGATTTTCCGAAAAAGCGGATATATAATGGCAAATGAAATAAATACAGGGGAGCTTGTGGCTGCAGGCTGAGAGGAAGTAATCAAACTTCGACCCTATAACCTGATGCGGATAATGCCGCCGTAGGAAGTCATACACAAGGATTTTTTACAGGAGGCATCCGAAAGGCTGCCTTCTGTTTTTTGTTTCACATTCTGACTTCCGGGGAGCCGTTCCGAACGGCTGAGAGGCAGGTAAACCTGCGACCCGCAAACCTGATCCGGATAATGCCGGCGTAGGAAGCATAGATGAGGTGCATTGTGAATCTGCAGTAAACAAGCCGTGCCTTCAGTAGCCTTCGCCTTTTATCCGGCGGAGGTAATTTTTATTTTTGGAGGTAAAACTATGAAAGCAAGCATCGCAATCCAGGTCCTTCCCGCAGCAAAAGACGAGGATGAGCTTATCCGCATTGTTGACGAGGTCATCGCATTCATCAAAAGCAGCGGTCTGAACTGCCATGTAGGTCCGTTTGAAACAACGGTCGAAGGTGAAAGCTATGACCAACTGATGGACATTGTAAAAGAATGTCAGCATGTTGCAATAAGGGCAGGCGCAAAAAGCGTTTCGGCTTATGTGAAGGTCGTTTACAGACCCGAAGGCGAAATACTGACCATTGACAAAAAGATAAAAAAACATGCTGAAGCGTAATATTCCGTCGGTCACCGCCGTTGCCGCACTGTTGATAATATGGCAATCAGTATGCTCAACGGGACTCATACCCTCATATATGCTGCCGTCACCCATAGAGGTAATGCATGCTTTTGTGAGCGAATTCCCTTTGCTTCTTGAAAACTCCGCCATAACCTTGCAAGAAGCCTTTATCGGCCTGATACTCGGAGTAAGCATAGGCTTTTTTGCTGCCGTGTTAATGGATTCATTCAATGTTTTATACAAAGCGTTCTATCCGTTGCTCATTATCACCCAGACGATCCCTTCCGTTGCCGTTGCACCGCTCCTTGTGCTTTGGTTCGGTTATGAAATGACCCCCAAGATTGTTCTGATAATTATTTCAACCTTCTTCCCCGTAACAGTCGGACTGCTCGACGGATTCAGAAGTGCGGATAAAGATGCAATCGGATTACTCCGTTCCATGGGAGCAAAACGCACGCAGATTTTTCGCTATATCAAGTTTCCTTCAGCATTGCCTCAGTTGTTTTCGGGGCTCAGGATAGCTGCGGCATACAGCGTTGTCGGTGCCGTCATAAGCGAATGGCTCGGAGGCTTCGGCGGACTCGGCGTTTATATGACTCGGGTAAAAAAAGCCTTTGCTTTCGACAAGATGTTTGCCGTTATTTTTCTGATCTCAGCCATATCTCTTGCACTTATGGCATTGGTCGGATTTGCGGAGAAGAAATGTATGCCATACCGTAACACAGATAAAAAAGGAGAAAACACATGAAAAAATTAACAGCATTAATACTGTCCGTTGCAATTATTTTCTGTTTGTCGGCTTGCGGAAAAAGCGAGCCGAGCAAAATAACGATCGTTCTTGACTGGACACCGAACACAAACCATACGGGAATATTCGTCGCAAAGGCGAACGGCTATTTTGAAGAAGCGGGTCTGAACGTTGAAATCGTTCAGCCGCCCGAGGGCGGTGCGGAAGCCCTGGTCGCATCGGGCAAGGCACAGTTCGGAGTTTCATTCCAGGATTCTCTTGCACCTGCTTTTATCGGCGAATCGGCTATACCCGTTACTGCGGTTGCCGCAATCATTCAGCATAACACCTCGGGCATTATTTCACGCAAGGGCGAAGGAATGGATACACCCAAGGGTCTTGAAGGCAAAAAATATGCAACATGGGATCTGGATGTTGAAAAAGAAACGATCCGTGATGTAATGAAGGCTGACGGAGGTAACTTCGATCTCGTTGAGCTGATTCCCTCAACCGTAACCGATGAGGTGTCTGCATTGAAAAGCGGTTCCGTTGACGCAATATGGGTCTTTTACGGCTGGGCAGGTGTAGCATGCAAAACAGCAGGTCTTGACACGGATTATTTTGAATTCGCCGATATCGATCCCGTATTTGATTACTACACCCCCGTTATCATCGGCAACAATACCTGGCTTAACGAAAACCCCGAAACAGCCAAAGCGTTCCTTGATGCACTTTCAAAAGGATACACATATGCAGCAGAGAATCCCAAAAATGCCGCAGACATTCTTATGGATGCCGCACCCGAGCTCAAATCAAACAGCGGGCTCGTATACGCAAGCCAGGAATATCTTGCAGACGAATACATAGCCGATGCTTCAAAATGGGGTGAATTTGACCCCGAACGCTGGGCTGCTTTTTATAACTGGCTGAACGAAAAGAACCTTCTTGAAGACAAGATTGACCCCGACTTCGGCTTCACAAACGACTATCTTCCCGAATAACATGAAAAAATTAGAGGTAAAAAATGTCAGCAAAAGCTTTGACGGAAATCCTGTTCTGAAGGACATTTCCATTGAACTGAAACGTGGAGAATTGGTATGTCTGCTCGGCGTGAGCGGAGGCGGAAAAACAACGCTGTTCAATATTATTTCGGGGCTTCTGACACCTGACAGAGGTCAGGTCTTGCTTGACGGAAAAGACATCACCGATCAGCCGGGACATATAAGTTATATGCTGCAAAAGGATCTTCTGCTGCCTTACAGAACCATTGAGGATAATGCCGCATTGCCTCTTTTGCTGAAGGGTGTGAAGAAAAAAGAAGCTCGTTTGCAGGTGTCGCCGATGTTCAGCCAATTCGGTCTTGAAGGAACGCAAAAGAAATATCCTTCTCAGCTTTCGGGCGGTATGCGCCAACGGGCGGCGCTCCTGAGGACATACATGTTCTCAAAGGATGTTGCTCTTCTGGACGAACCGTTCTCCGCTTTGGATACCATTACAAAAAGCTCGATGCACAAATGGTATCTGAATGTTATGCAGCAGATTCAACTGTCAACTCTTTTTATCACCCACGATATCGACGAAGCAATTCTTATTTCGGACAGAATATATCTGCTGTCGGGTTCGCCCGGAGAAATCAAGGGAGAAATAATAATCAAAGAACCAAAACCCCGACGGGATGATTTCAACCTGACTGCAGAATTTCTGGAATACAAGCGAAAAATACTGACATTGCTTTAACGGCATACGGCAGAGATATAAAATCTCTGCCGTTTTTCATCATTACGGTGGACTTTTGGTTTGTTATGTATTATAATCGGATCACGGAATAAAAGCTGTAAATAAGCGTAACACGAAGCCTCGGGCATAATTCCGATGCCTGCGGATTGATTATATTAAAAGGATAAAGGCTTATGGATTTTAAATCATTCAGAAAAACAAAAACAGATCTGTCGCCGTTGGGTTTTATTCAAAGCGATGATTATGAGGTTTATTATTGCACCCCAAAAAACGCAGAAATAATTGCAGCCTCGGGAATCGACGGCATTCACTACTGCACCGTTGCTCAGTTCGGCGAAACAATATTCGCCGTTAGTCCGATGAATTTCGGTGACTGCGTTCATCCCATCGCCAGAAGCTTTGAGGATCTGCTCCGCTTACTGCTGCACTGCGGAGATATTGCCGCTTTGGAGCAGTGCTACGCCTGGGATGAAGAACAGTATAAAGCTTTTCTTGCCGAATGTCCCATAACGAAAAAGCAGCAGGCGGCATTGGATGAAATAAAGAGCAAATTCGGTCTTGAGCCTATATATGATTCTTTTGCATATGTCAAGAAGCTGCAGGCCGAATTCGATCTGTCGCAGATTCCTTACACCGAAGATTATTATGACCCCGAAATGAATGCGGCTGCTCCCGAAGTTCCGACAGAGTGGGCGGTACATTATGACAGCGGATATTGGAACAAAAACGCCGAAAGCAAGCCGGGTGATGAAATCCCCGTAAACAAGCGTTTTGCCTGGGGAGATGAAATATGGCACATTCCTGCCGTATATTCCTGTTCAGAAGGGCTGGTTGTTGATTTCTGCATTGAGATCGACCCCGTGAAAGAAAAAGCCTTTATCGATAAATGGTATCCCGTTCTGTCAAAAGACGAAAATATCAGCAACAGGCTTCGTGAACAGATCGAACGAGAAAACCCGATGGATATAAATTTCAGAACTCATTTGCAGGTAAACGGAAAACCGATCGTTGCAAAGCACGGCAGTTCGCTCCAATGGATACCCGAAAGCTGTCTGCCCGACGGCGTTGTATGCGAAAGGGAATCAAAAGAAATTATCAGGCACTACGGACTGGACGAAACAAAGGCATGGTCATTTCACCGTTGGTCCTGCCCCTGGGCAACCAAAATAAAGCCCGAAATCAAATCGTTAAAGCTGAAAACAGAAAGAGATCCCGTCGCAATTCAGGGCATTCATTTCAAAAACCCTTCTGTCGGTGATGTCATTTCCTTTGTTCATCCCGTTCATAACACGGAACACAAATTGACCGTTATCGCATATGAGAAACAAGAATTTTCGGGCAGAGGGTTTCAGCATGAGGAATATGAATTTCCCACGCTCCATACTGCTATGACCTACACGCTGGAGCCCGATCTGCCGGGAAGAAGCTTTCAGGTTCGGGATTGTCTTGAAAACGAACAGCCGAAACGCAAGCCCCGCAACCAACATGAGCCGCACGCAAGCTATGATGCCTGCGCAATTGCAATCATCGGCGGCGCAGACGGTCCGACAGCGATTTTCGCTTCAGCGAAACAAAAGCCCAAACAGCATTGTGCTTTATCGGCTCTGCGCTTTGAGCACGCAGACGATATTGAATGGAAGATCGAATTCCGTGAAAAACTGATGGAAGATTCAGAAGTTGATCTGATATATAATCCGTAAACAAAAAATCAGGTACAGCAGGATATAACTCTTACTGTACCTGATTTTATTTTTTACACAGCCTTTTCGGGGCACATTTTTCCGTGTTTCTTCGCAGTCCGTTCCCCTGCCATGATTCTTTGAAGCAGAAAACAGAAACTCCCATCCGCCTGTATTATCTCCCGAGCTTTGAATAATCGATTCTTTTATCCTTGAAATAGAATTCTCTGTCATGCTCGCCGATCTCACGCAGAACCCTGCACGGATTTCCGACCGCAACAACATTTGCGGGAATATCCTTCGTGACAACGCTGCCTGCGCCGATAACGGTATTATCCCCTATCGTGACACCCGGCATGATCAATGCGCCTGCACCTATCCAGCAGTTTCTGCCTATATGAATGGGCATATTATACTGATAAGCCTTTTCACGCAGTTCGGGAAGGATCGGATGCCCCGCAGTCGCAATAACAACATTGGGACCTATCATCGTATAGTCACCGACATAAATATGCGAATCGTCAACGAGCGTCAGATTGAAATTGGCATAAACATTCTTGCCGAAATGGCAATGCTTACCGCCCCAATTCGCATGCAGAGGCGGCTCGATATAGCAGTTTTCGCCGATATCGCCGAACATCTCCTTCAGCATTTTCTCACGCTTGTCCGGCTCGGTCGGTCTGGTCTGATTGAAGTCATAAAGTCTGTCGAGGCACTGAAGCTGCTCGGTCATTATTTCCTCGCCGTCGGGCAGATAAAGCTCGCCCGAGGTCATTTTTTCTTTCTGCGTCATTTTGATTCTCCTTTTTTATTCCATAAACGGGATATCGACAACCCCTCTTGCCGAGCCTTAATCAAATCTTCTTCCCTGCCGTTGAAATCCGAAAGTCTTTTCCCTTTTTCGGTAAAGCCGCTCATCTCAAGCTTCTTATATGATACGCAATAATCATGCTCCGCCTTTGAAATATAACGGATATCGGAAAGCTCTTCGTTCTCAAGCCGTGCGGCAAAGAAATTGAACGCAACTCTGCTGCGTTTCTTTCGGAAGAATCCCGTCAGATAAACAGTTTCCGTTTTCGAATCATATTCTCCGCATGTCAGCATCATATCGTGATTATCCGAAAGCAGTCTTTTTATCAGAGAAAAGTCCTTTGTATTATAAACCGAAAGTGCAGTTTTGCAGGAATCAATATGTCTTTCAATATTATAAAGCAATTCTCCGCCGGAAGAAAAGAAGAAATTATCATCCTGAGATTCGGCAACATCGGAAAATCTGAATTTTTTGACAAGACAAAGCTCCGATAACGAATAAACAGCTATTCTGCCTTCGGTTGTTCTGACAACAAAAGCATCGCCTTTCGGAGATATAGCACAGTCATAAGCATATGTCAAGTCTTTGAATGAGGCAAGCTCCGTGCCGTTTTCGTCAAAAACATAAACCGTCTGTCCCGTACATCCGACAGAATATTCTCCGTTGGAAACAAAGCTGTAAAAATTCTTCACACGATTCACCCCGATATCAGATTTATCACAATTTTATGCAGACAGGACGATGAACAAGAAATTGTCAATCTGCAATATAAAATGACGGAACCAGTTTATTATCCGGATAGTTCTCAACTGTTGATTTTATATACTCTTTGATTTCTGCAAAAGATCTGTTTTCCATCCCGTTTTCAAAAATATGTGTTTCCGCAAACATATACTTGGGATTTACCTTATCTATATATCCGCCGCCACCAAGAGAATTTTTCTGTTCACTGATAAGAACATACTCAAACCATAAAATCGCCTCAACGCAACCGCCTTGGTCAAATAATAATTTCAAGAAGCTTTCCCAATCGTGAAACAAATTCTCCGAACACAGCTTGTTCTCCTCAATATACTGTTTTACCTTGTCTGTAATCATAATAACCTCGCAAAATCTTGTTTGGTGAACAGTTCGACTTATTGGAGTTTGTCAATCAGAAAACACCGTTATTATATTTTTTCTGCACGCAAAAAATGCAGATGAATCCGATTATTAATCCAACAATCAATACTGCAACCGCAACCAATGTAATCTTTTCCGAATCTCCCAGAAGACTTATTATTCCGCTGAGCAAAAGTGCCGTTGAGATAACAAACATAGCTTTTCCGAAAGATTTTCCGTATGCGGCTTTATCGGTAACATTTGTTTGATGATAATCATGAATCAAATTGGTTTTTCCCCGATATATCGCAACACCAAGCACAGCAAAAAGTACCGCTGTCAAAAACATAATTATCGAATATGTAATCATAATATTACCTCGTCAGATTCTTATTTGTTGAACTCATTATAGCACATATAAGTAATAATTACAATCGGGTGCGGGTGTCCTTATAAAATGAAATATGGCTATGCCATATGAAATAATCCTTATGGATTGTGAAATATTTTGCCGTTGGCAAAATGTGAAATAAAATTCGCCTTTAACATTTGCGAAGCAAATATTTCATAGCGTAGCTATTTCACTTGGCGAAGGCAAATTTCACTCGCCGCAAGGCGAATTTCATTGAAAAACAAAAGACACGCTATTGCGTGTCTTTGTTTTTCCGGCAGTACGTCTCATTTTAGAACCACAGTTCAACAAATAAGAAGTTAGTGAAAAGATACTGGTTTACTCTTTGTATGTGCCACCTGTATTGTCATTGTTCAATGTTCCTTCAACCTCAATCAAAAGGCACTTGACTAAGTTTTTGCATATAGGCCGATGTTTTGTGCCTTTAGGTATAATTATAAAATCACCCTCGCACATATGTGTTAATCCATCCTCAAATTCAATATCAAATTCACCCTCAATACAATAAAACATTTCGTCAGAGGATTCGTGTATATGAAAATCCAAAGTTCTATTTTCAGCCTGTAATACATTTAGCATATGATTATTGAGTGTACCAACTCTCTTATATAAGAACAAATCATCAACCAAGTTAACAATATCTTTCAAGTTTGTCTTTTGTATCATTTATAAACCTCCGCAAATTCTTATTTATCGAGTTGATTATACCACACACAATGTAAAATTACAATCGGGTGCGGGTGACCTTACAAAATGAAATATGGCTACGCCATATGAAATAATCCTTATGGATTGTGAAATATTTTGCCGTTGGCAAAATGTGAAATGAAATTCGCCTATAACATTTGCGAAGCAAATATTTCATAGCGTAGCTATTTCACTTGGCGAAGGCAAATTTCACTCGCCGCAAGGCGAATTTCATTGAAAAACAAAAGACACGCTATTGCGTGTCTTTTGTTTTTCTGGCCTTACTTCCCAAATCTGAACCATGGCTTGTTCTTTATAAAATATATTTGAACTCATATAATAAGTTGCAGAATTTTATGTATACCTTAACAAAACATTACCATTTATATTTACAAAGATGCTCCCCTTGTTCTCCGCAAAGTTTGCCAACATCCTCTTTAGAAATTCCTGTTTTTTCAACAATCATATCAAAATATTTTATCGCAAAGGTCATCCCTTCACCTTTCATTCGCCAATCACATATTTCATCCCACACACTTTTTGATAAAACCCTTTCATGGCTGTTCCAAAAGTGCCATTCAGCTTCGTCAATCATTTTACATAACTCGCTCATAGTAAAAAATTGTTCTTTAAGAATATCTTCTTTTCTCTGAGGATACTGCTGAAAAAATGGTTGCTTCAATCCAAAACACCACATTTTTGTAAATTCAGGATGCAGAAGAAATTCCTTGCTATGTTTTTTTATAATACCACACTCAAAATCAAACATAGCTTCTGCGTTTTTTCTTTTGATTCCAATATCACACAATCTTTTCAAATACTGCTTTCTATATATATCGTTACCTTCCTTCAAATACAATGCCGGAAATTGAGAAGTCATAAGTTCTTTTGTTTGTATTATTGAACTGTTGTCTTGAAGGCTCTGATTATTGTCTGTTCTCTTTTTAAAAATACTATTTAATATACTCATATTGTCACCTCATATTTTTGCTAACGATGAATTTTTATAAGAATCATCATCGGTAACTTCTTTAATAACCTTGATTTGCTTCGGGAATACAATCACTGCATTTTCATCACTCAACTCGATTTCAGCAATAGCTTTATCTTTCCAAAACGGATATACATCGATTTCAAAATACTGATTCTCATATGTAAGGCAATATCTCGTCTTGCGTATCTGTCGCTTAGTCGTATCTGCCTCCATCAAAAGTTTCAAGTATTCAGCTTGCGACAAGCGATGTTCAATTTCAACACGTTTCACATCGGACACTTTTCTTTTAATGGTCTGAAAATAGATATAGTTGCCATCAACACCACGCTGACGTACCCGAACTTCATCACCGGCAGCACTATTAAGATACGTCTGAATAATCTCTACGCGTTGGCAGGAGGGATTGCTCTCGAGCCATTTGATATCCGGATATTCAATCAAATATTTACGCTCGATTTCATACGGCTCTGGTTCGCCCAAGAACGAAGCAATCTCAACAACCAGTTTTTTCATCTTATCTTCAAAGGTAGAGGTGTTATCAATTACACGCAAATGAGGATGCCCGGTCCAGGCAGAAATAAGTTTATCATCAAGTGTTGCTGCTTCCTCAACAGTTTCAGTTCTGGCTGCGTTGTTTGCAGTTGTATAAAACTCTACTGCACCTTTTGCTGCAGTAACCAAATGAAACACCGCATCATAATTGTCACGAAGTTCTACTTCATTAGATCCGATAAACTGAACTGCCTCAGCAAACTCCACCTCATCCATATATGCCTTGTTGTCAAGGGTTCCGCGATCACAAACAATGAGGACTTTATCTACCGCCATAGTACGAGCCGCCTGCTCAAAAATATTCTCTTTTTCAATCTGCAACTTTAACTGGCATTTCTGATATTCTGCATTTGTTCCACACGTCCACGGAGCAACACCGCCGGTAATAAGCTCAGTTGCTGTCTCAGGTACAAACAAGACAGTATATCCCATCTGTGTGAATACGTTTTGTACCCAACTCATAGCAGTGGACTTGCCTGCGCAAGGACCTCCGGTTATGACAATTTTTGAAATTTCCATCTTTCTTTCCCCATTTCTCATTAACAGAAGCTCGTTAATATCAATTTTGAAAAGTGCTGCCAGTTTTCTGATTACATTGGTTGTTGGCTTTGCTTTTCCCGTTTCCCATTTTGAAACAGCCTTGTTTGTCACGCCAACCAATTCAGCTAATTCAGCCTGAGAGAGATTAATCCGTGTTCTTAACTCAAAAATCTTATTTCCAAAAGCGTAATCATTCATAAGATATCACCCTCTTTCTTACAATCTTATTATAAACCGAATAGCACCGGATTTCAAGCACTGCAGTGTCGAAAAATGGTAGAAGGTGGAGTTATGTACAAAGCATAATGAAATGCATTTTTTGATTGTTCAATAATTGCAATGATATTTTCAACGGTTAAAAAAATATATCAAACTATATCGTCATAATTATTAAATTTTGTGATTTCCTCAGTTCAAATCCGAGTGGTTAGTAAAATTCGTCATTTTGGGCTATATAAGACATCACCGTAAAGAATCAGCTTTAAAAAGCTAAAAACCCTTGATAAATCAAGGGTTTTCGGGCTTTGGTTCACTTTTGGGTGAACATCATGGAGGTGCCACCCGGATTTGAACCGGGGATCAAGGTTTTGCAGACCTATGCCTTACCACTTGGCTATGGCACCGTGTTATTAACTTATGCGGCACATCGGAAAATATGCCAAAAATAAAAATGGAGCGGATGACGAGGCTCGAACTCGCTACCTCCACCTTGGCAAGGTGGCGCTCTACCAGATGAGCTACATCCGCACCTGTTGGTGCCTCCGGCCGGAATCGAACCAGCGACACGTGGATTTTCAGTCCACTGCTCTACCAACTGAGCTACAGAGGCATAGAAATGACCTGTAATAAAAATTACAGGTCACTCAATGGCGACCCGGAACGGGCTCGAACCGTCGACCTCTAGCGTGACAGGCTAGCGTTCTAACCAGCTGAACTACCGGGCCAAATGGTGGGAACAACAGGGCTCGAACCTGTGACCCTCTGCTTGTAAGGCAGATGCTCTCCCAGCTGAGCTATGCTCCCACGTTGGCGTTGCTTTCGTCAAGCAACGTACGTTATAATACACTACTTTTTCG
>JAFSFB010000026.1 GCA_017435385.1 Clostridia bacterium
CGGCTCGTATGTCTGCCGTGAGCTTCTCGGTCTGGGCAAAGGACCTTCGGAGCCTGTGCCCGAGGCAAGAACGGAACAGTATTATAAAAAACGCCCCTGCTCCGAGCTTGTAAAATGTGCCGCAGAAATAACGGAAAAAATTCTCTCGGAAAACAAATAATTTTAAAAATTGTCTTGTATACCGAAACATAATATGTTACTATATGTTGTGCAGTATTAATTACAGGAGTGAATGTTTTATGAAACTTCCCGTTGCCGTTCAGCTCTATTCCGTCAGGGATGAGATGGAAAAGGATTTTTACGGAACAATAAAAGAAATGAAGGAGCTCGGATATGACGGTGTCGAGTTCGCAGGTCTTTTCGGTGAAGAGCCCGCAAAGATAAAGGCATTCTGCGAAGAGATCGGCATCGTTCCCATTTCGGCTCATGTGCCTTATTATGACATGCTTGAAGACCCCGAAAAGGTTATTGCAGACTATGCCGAGATCGGCTGTAAATATGTCGTCGTTCCCTATCTTACCGAGGAATGCAGACCCGGTACCGACGGATTTGCCGCAACGGTCGAAGGCATCCGCAAAATCGGCGAGGCGGCCAAGAAGCTCGGCATTCAGCTTCTCTATCATAACCACGATTTTGAGTTTGTTACTATCGACGGAGAGTATGCACTCGATGTTCTCTATTCAACGATCCCCGCAGATCTTCTTCAGACTGAAATTGACACCTGCTGGGTAAATGTTGCAGGTGTAAATCCCGCAGAATACATTGAAAAATACAGCGGCAGATGTCCCGTTGTTCACCTCAAGGATTTCAAAAAGAGCGGCTCGGGTCAGGGCAAGATGTATGCTCTTATCGGAATCGAAGAGGAAGAAACCGAGGAAGCAGAGGAGAGCTTCTTCAGCTTCATGCCCGTCGGCTACGGCATGCAGGATATGCCCGCTATCCTTGCGGCATGTGAGGATGCAGGCGCAGAATGGGTCGTTGTTGAGCAGGATGAGCCTGCAGACGGCGACACAAGAATGAATTCGGTCAAGCTCAGCAGAGAATATCTCAAAACTCTCAGCTGGTAAAATAGCTTTATAAATTAGGAGGAAACCATAATGGCAGCAAGTATTCTTGATAAATTCAAAGAAGCTCCCGCAGAAAACAAAGTCAGAGATATGAGCAAGAAGGTCAAGGTCGGCATCATCGGCACAGGCTGGATCGCAGAGGCACATGTCAAGGCATATCAGAAATGCCCCGATGTTGAGATCGTTGCTCTTGCAGACCTCGTTCCCGGTAAGGCTGAGGCATTCTGCGAAACATACAATGTCGGCGAAAACGTAAAGTTCTACCCCAGCCACAAGGAGCTTGTTGATGCAGGCGAATGCGATGCAGTCAGCGTCTGCACATATAACGCAACCCATGCGGAATGCACGATCTATGCTCTTGAGCACGGCATGAGCGTTCTTCTCGAGAAGCCCATGTGCGTAACTCTTGAAGAGGCTGTTGCGATCTGCAAGGCTGAAAAGGAAAGCAAGGGCGTTCTTTCGATCGGCTTCCAGCCCAGATTCGATGAGAACATGAAGATGCTCAAGAAGGTCGTTCAGTCGGGCGAGCTCGGCAAGATCTATTATATCCAGACAGGCGGCGGCAGACGCAGAGGCATTCCCACTCCCTTCGGCACCTCCTTCATCCAGAAGGATACCGCAGGCATCGGTGCTCTCGGTGACATCGGTTGCTATTCGCTCGATATGGTTCTCAATTCGATCGGCTATCCCAAGCCCCTCACGGTTTCGGGCTACAAGTCGGATTTCTTCGGCAAGAGCCCCGACTATGAGCACCACGATGTATTCGGCGTTGATGACTTTGCCGCAGCATTTATCCGTCTTGAAGGCGATATTATCCTCGATTTCAGAATTGCATGGGCTATGAACCTTGACACTCCCGGTGACACCATCATCATGGGCACAAAGGGCTCGGTCAGAGTTCCTTCAACAGAGTGCTGGAACGGTTCGATCGGCGGTCCGCTTGTTATCTATCATGAGATCGCAGGCGAGCAGATCGAAACTCATATTCCCATGAAGAACAATGATGTTGACTGCTTCGATATCAAGATCCGTTCGTTCATCGACGCTGTCAAGGAAGACGGCGAGGCTCCCGTTCCCTGCGGCCAGATCCTTTATAATCAGGCTATCATCGACGGTATTTCCCGTTCCGCAGAGCTCGGCAGAGAAATTGAGATCGAAATTCCCGAAATCTAAAACATTGACTTGTGAAGGTCTGCAGATTTTTTCTGCAGACCTTTTTGCATTTTATCCCGTCTTGATTTTTGCCATATAATATGGTATACTCAGAATGCATTATTATGCTTTTGCAGAAAGGGGGATAGTTACAGTGTGTAACACACTAATCAAAATAGCCTCTGCAATAATTCTCGTTATTACGATAATACTTAACTTTTTCGGAAACCTTTTCGGAATCGGAGATATAATTCCCACTCAGCCCAAGACAACCGAGGGAACGAGCGTGACTCAGAGCATTTCCGAGGAGGTGTCCTTCACAGAACCGACAACGGAAGAGTCAACGACCGAAAGGATAACCGTTAATCCGATGACAAGACCGACCTCTGTAACGGCACCTTCGGCAACGGGTACAACGGTTCCGACAACAACAAGACCGACAACGACTCAGGAAACGGGCCCCAGACTTGAGCAGGCTGTTCAGGAATCGGCTGTTTCCTTCGGCGGAAGCGGAACGGATTCCTATACGGGAGCGGTCGCTGCGGGCGACGGCGGATTCGTTGTCTGCGGAGTGACCTCGTCAACCGACGGCTCGATGAAAAATGTTCCGGATGACAGCTGGAGCCAGTCCTACGGCTATGTTGCCAAGTTTGACAAAGACCTTAACCTTGTCTGGATAAACTCAGTCGGCAGCGAATACGGAGCGGTAAGAGTTGAGGATGTTGCAGTCCTCAGCGATTCGAGCGTTGTTGCGGTCGGATATTCCTCTGCGCAGGATTATGCTTCCGATGATAAATTTGCAGGTTCGATCGAATCGTTCATCGTCAGATACTCCGCCGACGGCAGACTCATTTCAAAGAAGCTTTACGGCGGAAAAGCATTGGACATGTTCATGTGCGTCGATTCTCTCGGTGACGGCTTCGTTGTCGGAGGAAAGACGGATTCGGTTGACGGAACCTTTGCGGACAGCTCGGAATCAGATGCATCGAAAGCTGTTCTGATGGGCTTTGATAAGAATGACAATATTCTCTGGACAAGATATCTTGCGGGCAATTACGGTGCGTGCATCGACGGCATCAGCACGGATGCCGAAGGCAACATTTTCGTAACAAGCGTTACTGCGGCTTCAACGGGAGGCTTTGCCGCAATTGACGGCATGGGCAGCGGATATCTTGATACGGCGGTGATCAAATATAATTCTCAGGGAGAGCTTCAGTGGAGCTTTGCGGTTGCGGGCTCGGGCAGAGAGGATTTCAGCGCAGTTGCCGCTGACGGAAACGGCGGATGCGTTGTTGCGGGATATTATGAGCTTGTAACAACCTATGCGCCCGACGGAACTCTTGCGGACATTCACAATTGCGGCGGAATCGATGCGGTCGTTATCCGCATCAGCCCCGACGGAGAAAAGCTCTGGCAGAGAAGTGTTGCAGGCTTTTCAAATGATTATATTACCGATATAACGGTTGTTGAGGACGGCGGATTTGCCGTTTCGGGATACACCTCATCGGCTAACCGTGATTTTGCTTTGATCGGCAACAAAGGAGAAACGGACAGCTTCTTTGCACTGATAACTCCTGCGGGAAATCTTGCTGATGTTCAGGGCAGGGGAGGCACAAGAAAGGACCGCTCCTCATGCGTTGTTTACGGCGGTGACGGAAAAGCTTTCGTTCTCGGTCAGACAACATCGTCGGATATCGATTTCGACGGAATGAATTCTCATATCAACGATACGTTTATCAGCCTTTTCGGCGATGCTTTCACGGGCTTTGTAACCGGATACGGCGTGACGATCAATAACAGCTGAAATGAAGAATAAAAACCTTTTCATACGCATTCTCACCGTTGCGGTTTCGGCTCTGCTGATAATTGCTGCATATTCGTATATTGTCGGAAACGGAACGATCTTCAAAGGCAGCATGGAGGGCGAAACCGTCAGAGCGAGAGTTATCAGAGTGACCGATACCGAAACGCAGAGCGTGAACGGAGAGAGCGAGATAATAACGGTCAGATTCAAGGCTCAGGCTCTTAACACTCAGCTCAGAGGAAAAACTCTGGATGTTATTCAGGAGATTGACAGGTCTTATGCATTCAGCCCGAGGCAGGTTGAGCAGAATGACAAGATTCTCGTTGAAAGCTATACCGAAAACGGTGAAACTCTTTTTTACTTCGGTGATTATGTCAGAATAACTCCGCTGATATGGCTGCTTGTTATTTTCTGCGTTCTGATCGTTGCTTTTTCAAAGGTTCAGGGACTCAAAACGATCGTTTCCCTCGGCTTCACATGCCTTGCGGTGTTCTGCGTTCTGATTCCTGCGATCCTCAACGGACACAATATATATTTATGGTCAATCATTGTCTGCGTTTATATTACGGTCATGACGCTGAGCATGATCAGCGGCTTCAATATGAAGGCGCTGTGTGCATGCATAGGATGCATGGGCGGTGTGCTCTGCTCGGGCATCGTTGTTGTCATAACCGATAAATTTCTTAATATGACGGGACTTCTGGAAGAAGAGTCGATTTATCTTTATCAGCTCTATCCCGATGACCCGATAAATCTTAAAGCGATCATTTTTGCGATGATAATTGTCGGCGCTCTCGGTGCGGTGATGGATGTTTCGATGTCCGTTTCATCGTCGCTTTATGAGCTCAGAACAAAATCACCCGACATAAAGCCTTCGGAGCTGATGAAGTCGGGCTTCACGATCGGAAGAGATATGATGGGCACAATGGCAAACACCCTTGTGCTTGCATATATAGGCAGCTCCCTGACCTGCGTTCTGCTTCTCGTTTCATACAACGCAAACATCGAGCAGGTCATCAACAAGGAAATGATTATTGCGGAGATCCTTCAGGCCCTTGCGGGAAGCATGGGAATGCTTCTTGCTCTTCCTCTGACAAGTGCCGTGTGTGCCGCAATATATTACAGAAAGGACAGATTAAAATGAGCTATATCAAGTTTGACGGTTCAAAGGCACTCGATGTTATCCCCATCGGCAGAATTGCAATCGATTTCAATCCCACGGATATGAATATGCCGCTCTCGCAGAGCAGCAATTTCAATAAATATGTCGGCGGTTCTCCTGCGAATATCGCAGTCGGTCTTGCAAGGCTCGGCGCAAAGTGCGGCTTCATCGCAAGAGTTTCCGACGATCAGTTCGGCGATTATGTCGAGAATTATTTCAAAGCAGACGGTATTGATGTTTCGCATGTTTTCAGATGCGAAAACGGCGAGAAGCTCGGTCTGACTTTCACCGAGATCCTCAGCCCCACTCAGAGCAGCATTCTCATGTACCGTGAAGGCGTTGCTGACCTTCAGGTATGTGTTGATGATGTTGATGAGGAATATATCAAGAGCGCAAAAGCGGTCGTTATTTCGGGTACGGCTCTCTGCACAAGCCCCTCGAGAGAGGCGGCGCTCAAAACTCTTTTCCTCGCAAAGAAAAACGGTGTTGTCGTAATCTTCGATATCGACTACAGAAGCTATACATGGAAGAATAACGACGAGATCTCGATCTATTATTCAATTGCCGCCAAAAACAGCGATATCATTCTCGGCTCAAGAGAGGAATTTGACCTCACCGAGGCTGTTGAAGGTGTATGCCCGAGTGACGAGGAATCGGCAAAGAGATGGTTCTCCTACGGCAACAAAATCGTTATCATCAAGCACGGCAAGGAAGGCTCCGTTGCATATCTTGATGACGGCTCGGCGTATAAGGTCAAGCCCTTCCCCGTAAAGATGCTCAAGGGCTTCGGCGGCGGCGACGGCTATGCTTCAGCATTCATTTATTCGCTTCTTAACGGCAAGAGCGTTCCCGAGGCACTCGAGTTTGCAACCGCATCGGCGTCAATGCTTGTTTCGGCTCACAGCTGCTCGGCGGCAATGCCCTCGGCTGAAGCCGTTCAGAAATTTATCGATGAGCTCAAACCCACCTCGGGCGAGGTTATTGAAAAGATTAAATAAAGAAAAAACGGACAGTCACCCGACTGTCCGTTTGCATTTTATTAACCGATAAATTTGTCGTTTTCCCATTCACCCTCAAAGACACGTCCGTCGGAATAAGTAAGTCTGCCTTTTCCGTGCATTCTACCCTTCAAAACCTCTCCGTCATAGATAACGCCGATGCCTGGGTTGACAAAATGAGTCTTTCCTGTCATATCGTCATCTTCCCAGTCGCCGTCGTAAATCTTTCCGTCCGGGCAGGTGAGCTTACCTTTGCCGTGTTTAATGCCGTTGACCCAATCACCGTCATAAACCCGACCGTCGTGATATTCCATGCGGCCCTTGCCTGTTATTGTGTCCTCTGTAAAATCGCCGACATAAGTATTTCCGTTTGAGAAACAGAGTTTACCTTTGCCGTGCCTGACACCGTTTGCCCATTCGCCCTCGTAATATTCACCGTCGGGCCAGACATATTTACCCTTGCCGTGTCTTAATCCGTTGAGTGTTTCTCCCGTATAAAACGATCCGCTTTCATAAGTGATTGTTTGCATGGGAATTGCAGTTTGTGTCAGCACATCGACTGTTTCGGTTTCTTCTGCATCTGTATGTTTTCTTACGGCATCAATAACTTTTTGCATTTCGGGAGAATCCGCATTCACATCAAGAATCTTTTCGATGTGTTTGTTTGTAATATAGTATTTAAATGCTTTATTAATTGCTACATCCTCAATTTGTACGATTATAAAGGGGATTTCTGCCCCTTTGGCGAGATTTACTTCCGAGTCAACCTGATCGGATTCTTGTGATGCCTTACTCAGAAGGAGGCAGAAACAATCGCTATGCTCAATTGCATCTGTTATTGCTTCGGCATATCTGCAACCTGACGGAACATCATACGGTGCCATCCATGTTTTAATCCCGTTGATATTGAAAACGGAACGAAAAGCATCTGCCTTTTTTATATCCTTTGAACTGTAGCTTATAAATACATGGGCCATAATCTCACTCCTGCAATTTTTATAATTTAGAATTATATCTATATTATAGCATTTATATTTCTTGAAATCAATATAAAGTTTTGTTTGGGGATGTTTTCTCATCGACCATTTGAATTCCATCCTAAAAAACAAAGATCCGCATCTGAAGATGCGAGCCTATATTTTTTACTATTGTTAATAACGGATTTGTTGAAGATTTGCTTTAAATGAAATATTTTCTTGCGAAAACATGAAATAGTCCTGACGGATTGTGAAATTTAATGCTGACGTATTAAGTGAAATTAAATCCACCCACCGCCGCAGCGATTTCACCCGAACAAAGCGAGAATTTCACATTGCGAAGCAATATTTCATCCACCCGAAAGGGTGGATTTAGTTAAAAAAGCACTTCTTGCGAAGTGCTTTTTCTGGCCCGATTGTTAATAACGGATTTGTTGAAGATTTGCTTTAAATGAAATATTTTCTTACGAAAATATGAAATAATCCTGACGGATTGCGAAATTTAATGCTGACGCATTAAGTGAAATTAAATCCACCCACCGCCGCAGCGATTTCACTCGGGCAAAGCGAGAATTTCACATTGCGAAGCAATATTTCACCCACCCGAAAGGGTGGATTTAGTTGAAAAAGCACTTCTTGCGAAGTGCTTTTTCTGGCCCGCCCGAAGGGATTCGAACCCCCGATCTTCAGAATCGGAATCTGCTGCGTTATCCAACTGCGCCACGGGCGGATTTAATTTTACCTAATGAAATATACTATGTTTGAACAAAAAAGTCAAGCGAATGCAGTCGAAGCGTTTCCTGATTCTTTTGTGTCAAAAATCGGCACCCTGCAGGCTTTACACTCCTGCGGGTGCCGTCTGCTTTTATTTCGGATATTTCGTTCCGTTTTTGTATTCGGCAATTATATTTCCGTAGAGATCGTATTCGATTGCGTCGCTGACCTTATCATCAACCCAAACGCCGTCAATTATAACCTTATCCGAAAAATATGTTCCCTTGCCGACTCTTTTTCCGTCCTCGAACGAACCGTCATGACGGTTTCCGTTCTGCCAGACAACTCTGCCGAGACCCGTTCTTTTTCCTTTTTTATAGTCACCGATATAAACAGTTCCGCTTTTCCAATGGTATATACCTATACCGTTAAGAAGGTTATCTTCGTATTCTCCTTCAAGGCTGTCGCCGTTTGTCCATGCAAAGATTCCGAGTCCCGACTTTTTGCCGTTTTCAAACATGCCTTTATATATTTTGTCTTCACGGGTTTCTTTGCCGAGTCCGCTTCTTGAACCGTTAATAAAATCGCCCAGATATGTATATCCGGAGTTATCCGAGCAGTCATATAAGCCAAGCCCCATTCTTTGACCCGTCTGATAATCGCCGATATAAAATGTGCCGTCAGCCCAGACATGCTTTCCGATGCCGTTTCCCTCATCATCCTTGTATGTACCCACAAACACACTGCCGTCGGTCCATGTGCATCGTCCCGTTCCGTTCAGCTTTCCGCCAAGGAATTCACCCTCGTAAACAGTTCCGCTTTCCCACTTGTAAACTCCGAAGCCTGTTCTTATGTTCTCATGGAAATCTCCGTGGTATTCGCCGCCGCTTGCCCATTTATAGGTACAGACTCCCGACCTTTTGCCGTCAACACGATTTCCGCTCCACTCATCCCCGTTACTGTAACGCACCGTTTCAACAGACTCTTCCGAACGGGTGGATGCACGGAAATTGAAGCTCTGAAGTTTTTTGTCAAATTCAGCTTTAAGGGAACCGTACTGCGTGATCTTTCGCCTTATAAGCTCCTCTTTTTCTTCGATAAGCTTTATCTTTTCTTCAAGAATGCGGGAATTCTCGTTTGCCCGTCTTATCTTATCCTCAATTTCGGCAGACTTGAATCTGTCGGCAAAAGAATCCCTCTTCTCCGCATAAGTCGGAGTTGTCGGACGGACATCCGTCTTTTTAATCTGCGCTTCAGAATCCGTTTCTTCGCTGACTGCGGGCTTTTTGCTTGCAAGAATCGCCCTGATCGTTGTCACGAGGTTGTTCATTGCATCCGCTTTCTTCTCGTATGCATCGATTCTCTGGCTTCTTGAAAGAAGGAAATCAAACTCATCCCGAAGAGGGCATTGCTCGATCTGAAGAGGAAGGATGATCTTCCCGTTTTTGAACGCATTTTCAACCTCCGCCGAAACCCAGATGGACTTCTGAGCCTTGTCGGAGAGAATAAGGAGAAAAACAGAACACGCCCTGATAGCCTTGGGAATTTCAAGCGTATAGTTTGATCCGGGAGGAATTGAATTCGGAGCCATCCATGTTGAGATACCGTTCTTTTGAAGAACGCTGTTGACTGCAATAGCTTCCTCCGATTCCAACGAGCTGTAGCTGATAAAAACGTCCATGATCCACCTCTGATTTGATTATCTGTTATAAGTATATCATTGCAGAAAACATAAATCAAGAATTAAAGTATATAATCTGAATCCGCAGCGATAATCCGCTTTATATGAAATTACCCCGACAGGTTGTGAAAATCAATGCCGGTATATTAAATGAAAAAGCACCGACAAAGTCGATGCTTTTTGGGGTATGAATGATAATAACAAATTTTCAGAAATTCTTTTAATATAATATTTTCTTGCGAAAATATGAAATAGTCCTGACGGATTGTGAAATTTAATGCTGATGCATTAAGTGAAATTAAATCCGCCCACCGCCGCAGCGATTTCACCCGAGCAAAGCGAAAATTTCACATTGCGAAGTCATATCCCGTTCGGACGGCTATTCAGTTTTCAAAGAACAAAAAAGGAGCCGTTGCATAGAAACACCAAAAGGCGAGACAACTACCTCGCTTTAAAAAGTGTGTCTATGTAACGGCTCCCGTTAAGAGTCCGGGATCACTTACGGCATGCATCCCAGCCTGTGATCCAAGGCAAATGGGATGTGTGCGGCAATTACGTTAGCCTGCCGCCGCGTTGTCGGGCGTAAAGCCAGCAAATATGTTGACACCGATATTCAGCTTTTGTGGCTTTCCCGCACAAAGCGACAAAATCACAGATATCATTATACAGAGCATTTGTTCGTTTGCCAAGAGGCTAAATCAAAAAAACGCGTCAATTCTCTCAGGTGTCGGTATTTAGCGACAACTTAAAATCGACACGAGTCATTTTTCCTTGTTATTTCACAATAATTTCGCTTTTATGGCTTGCAATTCCGCATATTGTGTGCTATGTTAGACTTAATTATAAATTAAAACCAGGAGGCCACTTATGAAAAAGTTACTTATACTCGCGCTTGCTCTCTTAATGATCGTCAGCCTGGCGGCTTGCAAAGGCAACGATCCCGGAAGCACCGGCACAAACCCGCCCGCAAGCAGCACCGGTGATAATCAGCAGTCCGGAAACGAGTCCGGCAACAGCAACACTTCGCAAAGCGGCAATAACGCCGAGGCGGCAAAACTCACCGGAAAGCTCAATCTCATCGAACTCGACGACAGGGATCCGTCCGTACTTCGCGGCGTGACCGTCAAAGGCAACCATGCCGGCAGCTACGACGGCATCAACGGAAAAGAGTCCTCTCTGACCGATGTCCGCTGCATCTTTGAACTGAACGAGTGGGTCTATTTCTACCCGGATACCGACGCGACCTACGGACTCAGAGTCTGGATCCTGAAGCACCGCGACGATCAGGAGTATTATAACACAGCCAAGTTCTCCGATCTCGATCCGAACTTTGCGAACTATTGCGATCTTCATTATCCCGAGGATGCGGAAAATCCAGATGAAACGGAATGGGGCAGCTTTTATCTGCATCCCGAAGAATGTGAACCCGGCTACTACGATTTCGTTTTCACCTACGAGGGAAAAGCGATTGCCACCCTGCTGACCCGTTTCTATAACGAAAATGAGCTCACCGTCAAATCCGACGCTGAGATGGAAGCTCTGATGCACGAATGATGAACGCCATGTTTGAAGAAAAGTTCATTAAACTTGTCGAGGAAAACGGCGGCTTTGAGTTTTATCAGGCGTACCGGGGCGACGTGGATCTGATCCTCGGCGGCAAGGGCAACACCTTTTGGTACGTCGTGATGAAAAAAGGCAAGGTCACTGAGTCTTATATCGGGAAAAACGCCGGCGGCGTTTGGGAAGACGTTTACTTCAAAGGCAGCGGCGCAACTCAAAAGACGAAAGCCATGCCCGCAGGCAGCACGATCAGGAAGATCGCCGAAAAGGCGTATCTCTGCCAGGATGAAACGTGGGTCACGCGGCGCACGCCGAAAC
>JAFSFB010000004.1 GCA_017435385.1 Clostridia bacterium
CATCCGAACAATGTGGGAAGGTGCGGTCATATCTGTAATGCAAGCTATGCACTCATTTCGCGTTGCAGAGGATTACATATAGGAGAAAAACTGGTGTTGGATTGTATTGAGCAAGGACGCAAACACGGTTTTTCTGTTTTGCAATTCAACGCAGTTGTTGCGACAAATACACATGCCAGACATTTATATGAGCGTCTCGGATTTACTCAATTAGGGACAATACCAAAAGGCTTTCGTATGAAAGACGGATATTATGAAGATATTTGTCCTTATTATCGAGTTTTATAAATTCCAATTTGTTAAACTGAAACTTCAAAAGCAACAGCCCGAAAGCTGTTGCTTTTTTTCGTGCGGGTGGTATAATGTGTTCGATAAATCAGATTTCAGGAGGGTTTATTTTTATGAAGAAAACCTTGAAAGCAAAAATATCCGAAGCAATTTGTCTTGTTTTGGGCATAGCTTTTGCAATCGTCGGATTGTATTATTTCCATATGCAGTATCTCTGCTTTGAATATACACCGCTTCAGTTTATTCTCGGCTTTGTTGTCTGCCTTGGCGGAGCATTGCTTTCGATACCGCTGAGCAAAAAAACGGATAAAAAGAAAAAAGTATTGAATGCAGTCCTGACGGCTTTGGTCTTTGCGCTTGTCCTTATCGGACTTATGTTTTTGATAAATGCCATAATCGGCAGCGGTGAGCTTGAGCTGGCGGCAATGGTTATCCCCGTGTATCTCACATTCATTATCACATCTGTTATGGCTTTGCTTTGTGTTTTCAGAATATTCAGCAACAAGATTTTAAAAGCGATTCTTTCCGTACTTATTGTTATAGGATTTCTCTTCGGAAGTTATTCATATATCAAATCACAGCTTTATGTTTTGCTTTACGAAGATTACACTGCGCCTGCGCCTGCTATATCAACAGTATCAAAAGAAAAGAATGATGATAAAATGATTATCGGTGATTTTTATGTCAGCACAAACGGCAATGATGAAAACAGCGGAACAAAAGATTCGCCGTTTCTGACAATTGAAAAAGCGGTTGAAGCTGTAAGAAACACAGATAAATCAGGCAAAAACGGAATAACCGTCTGCATCGAAGCGGGTGAATACCGTGTGTCATCTCTTAACTTTACCAAAGAGGATTCAGGCACAGAGGAATGCCCCGTAACATACTGCTCTTATAACGGTGAGGTTGTTATCAACGGCGGTATAACACTTGATTCAGCTGATTTTAAAAATGTAAAAAGTTATCCCGAAATCGCAGAAAGACTCTCTGCAGATGCTCAGAAAAATGTTACGGTTGTTGACCTGACAAAAGAGCCGTATTCTCTCACAAGCGATGATTGGGGTAAGATTTATGCAATCGGCTCTTACCATACGGCAGATAACTATGACGGCGATTACACAGGACCTCTTTATTGCGAGCTTTTCGTGGATGACATAAGACAAACCGTTGCAAGATATCCCGATAATGAATATCTTTATACCGAAGAGGTTGTAAAAACAGGTTTGGGCAAGGAATCCGACGGTTCGCTTACAGAGGTTAAAGATTGGGATAAAATCCGCAACCCCGAACCGGATATTTACAAAGTTGATCCTGAACTTGCAAAGAAAATTTCAGGTTGGAAACACCTTGAGGATGTGTGGATGTTCGGCTATTGGAAATATGATTGGGCGGATGCTTCAACTCCCGTAGGAAGTTTTGATAAAGACACCCGCGAACTTTCTCCAAGGTTTGTCAGTCTTTACGGAACAAAAACCGATGCACCGTACTATTTTTTCAATGTTCTTGAAGAACTTACAACAGAGGGCGAATGGTATCTCGACAGAGAAAACGGATTGCTTTGTATGTGGGAACCTGAAAACAAGGATAATGCAGAAATTATTCTTTCCCTCTCACTCAATCCCGTAATAAATTCCGAAGCTGATTACATCACCTTTGACGGATTAACCGTAAAAGGAACACGAAGTGACGGCGTAGTTATAACGGGCAATAATAATACCGTTCAGAACTGTCTTATCAAAAATGTTGCAGGCAATGCTCTTGCTATGAACGGAAGCAACAATCTTGCATATAACAACGAAATCACCCGTACAGGTAAGGGCGGAATTATTATTTCCGGCGGTGATACAGAAACTCTTACTCCCGGCAACAGCAAGGCTGACAACAATTACATCCACGATTGGTCGGAAATTTATCAGACCTATCAGCCTGCCGTTACTCTTGAAGGTGTTGGAAATATCTGTTCTCACAACGAAATGGCAAATTCTCCTCACGAAGCAATTACTTACAAAGGCAACAATCACATTATTGAATATAATCTTATCCATGATGTGTGCCTTCTTTCGGATGATGCGGGTGCAATTTATTCGGGAAGAAGCTGGGTGTGGTACGGCAATGTTGTAAGATACAACTGTATCTATAACGTCGGTTCGGAAAATCACAGACCCGACGGTATTTATCTTGATGATGCGGTTTCAGGTCATCAGATTTACGGCAACCTTCTTATCAATATTCCGAGCAATTCAATTCACGTCGGCGGCGGCAGAGACAATGTCATAACCAATAATATCATCGTAAATCCGGGCAACAACGCCCTGAGATTTGATGACAGAGCAAGAGAAGGTGCCCTTGAAAACGGATGGTTTACTCACGCTCACGTTGGCAGCGGCGATATGTGGGAAGCACTGTATAATTCACCCTGGCAGAGTGAAACCTGGCAAAATGCATTCCCCGAATACAAGAACTGCACAGACGATATTTCAAAATCGGATTCACCCGATTATATTCCCAACCCTGCAAGCACATTTAAAAATAACATTATCATCAATAAAGATATGGGCTACGGCGAAGTTTACAGCTCCGTCTGGACTTTCAGCGATATAAGCGAAAATGCAATATATAGTGTAGGCAAATGCGATGAAATCTTTGTCGATATCGATAACGGAGATTATAATATCAAAGATATTGATGAAATCAGAAAAGTCGCTCCTGATTTTAAAGAAATTCCTCTTGAAATGATAGGTAGGGTAAACTAACAAATTCCAATTTGACGGGCACAATTTTTTTCAATCACACAAATATTCAGAAATAAACAAGGACATTACCCGACCGTGAAAACGGCTCTGAGTAATGTCCTGTTTTTGTTCGCAAAACCGCTTGTAACAAGGCAAAAAAAGCCTGTTTTTTCAAGAATAATGTCCAAATAATGTCCATGGGGTAAAAATAACGGAAATGAAAAAAGCTGAAACCGTTGTATATCAACGATTTCAGCCTTTTAAGATGGTTCGGATTGCGATAGTTCTTAATCCCGATAAGGGGCTTGACGATCTTTTTTGAAAGAACCGCATTTTTGCTTCAACATACATGATTTTGACTGCGATAATTATATCATCAGCTACAATTTACGATTTTAATAGAGTTGGAGGCAGAAATGATTATTTATTAAAAGTTCCCGTAAATAAATGCCGTATTACCGATATATGCAAACAAAACGGTTATTCCTGCAAAAATAAAAAACAAAGTCAGACCTGAAATTTTTGTTAAATCAAGAGTTATGTATTCTGCAGAGATTTTTCCGCCATTATCATTTTTCTTTAAAAATGCAAAAATAATTTCAGCAAGTGCAAATATGACAGCCACAAAGCTCCAGGTATAAATTTGTCGTATACCCTCGTGCTGAGTCAAGCCTATAAACATATCTGCAGCGTTTGCAAACGACTCTGCACGGAAGAAAACCCAAGTGATTGTTGCAAAACAAAAACATAAAACACACGAAATTGTTTTTGTAACAGGCGATTCTGTTTTCTTTTTATTTAAGCTACGGAATAATTTATGGATAATCAGACCCAAACCGTTTATTCCGCCCCATACTATAAAAGTGAAGTTTGCTCCGTGCCATAAACCGCCTATAAGCATCGTAAGAAGTAAATTAATATATGTTCTGAGTTTGCCCTTTCGATTTCCGCCGAGCGAAATATACAAGTATTCCTGAAGCCATTGAGAAAGACTGATATGCCAACGTTTCCAGAATTCTGTGGGATTAAGCGATGCATAGGGCAAATTAAAGTTTTTGTCAAAATTAAAGCCCAGAATTTTGGAGAAACCTATGGCGATGTCTGAATATCCCGAAAAGTCAAAATATATCTGCAAGGAATACGATATCATTGCTAACAGAACCGTTACTGAATCAAATGCCTTGGGTGCACCGAAAACATCATTGACAAAAACAGAAAGATTATCGGCGAGAACCATTTTTTTGAACATTCCCAAAAGCACAATCTGTATTCCTGCCTCAAGATTTTTAAGGGATACACAATGCTCTTTATCGAGTTGATTAAAGAATTTTTCAGGTCTGACAATAGGTCCCGAAACAAGCTTTGTGAAAAACGAAATATAAAGAGCTACATCTGAAAAACTTTTGTTGGCAGGGTATTTTTTCCTGTAAACATCAACGAGATAACCGATTGCCGAGAAGGAATAGAATGAAATCCCAAGAGGAGCAACAAGGTTAATTGTTACAAAATCCTTTCCTAATAAGGTTCCGATTGATTGTGAGAAAAAATTAAAATATTTAAAGAAACCGAGTTGAGCTATAATAACAGACACGCCTAAAAACATCAACAGCCTGCGGATTTTGATGCTTTCATTCATTTTTAATGCAGCAAAATAAACTATAGCGGTAACGATAGCCAAGCTTATACAAAATCTCCAGTCAACAATTGCTGTTAAAGCGTAACTTGAGAGAAGGAGTATTGTTTTATTCATGGCAGTAAAACTTTTTTTGCTTGAAAAAGCCAGTTTCAGAAGCCACAATACAACATATACAACGGCAAAGAAAATAAAAAATCTATACTCAGTAAATGACATTATTTTCCCTCCGATCTGCATATTTTTTCGGCTATTGTCTTTGCGACAGTTCTGTGTCCGTATTTATTGAGATGACCGACGCCGACAGCAGTGTTCGGAAATCCGTGAGCCAACTTTTTTTCTTCACTATACATTTCGGCAAAAGGCTCTGACATGTCAATAAAAATTATGCCTAACGATTCACAGGTTTCTTTGTAAACTTCAAGGAACTTGTCGTTGGTCCGGAAAACAAGAGAGCCGTCTTTTGAAAGCGTTTCGTTTGGTGCATAAACAATAACAGGAGTAACCCTGCTGTTTTCGGACTCGGAAGCAATAATGGAGAGAAAATCAAAAAGAGTTTTTTTGTACTCGTCCCCGACAACAATATTTTCGATATTTGGTGAATCTGAAAAAGATTCCGAACTTGTTTTAGTGTTCAACCAGTTGTCAATTTGATTGTAAACAGGCTTGAATGCGGGGATTTTTTGAAGATAAAACAAAACTCCGCTGTCATAAGATTTTATTGCGGAAGACTCTCCTGATAAGACTTTTTTCATTTGAAAACTGTCAAGTTGGATTGTGTTTGTTTCTATTATGACATATTTTTGAGGTTTATATTTGTTCAAAGCGTTATCGAGATTATCGGCTACACGATAAATTGTATGTCCCGATATTCCGATGTTATATGTGTAATATTCAGGAAGCAATTCATTAAGAATAAAAGAACAGTTTTCGTTTTGGTTTACCTGATATGCTTCCATATGAGAGCTGCCCATAAGAAGAATATCAATTTTGTCATTACGGATTTCAGCATTATTGAAACCGTTTTTATCCATTTTGATAAAGGAAAAGCCCTCTTTCATATTGTTCATTCGCTGATAGGGCAGCCAGGTGTAGTCAGTTGCTTTGGTTGTGTTTGTGGTATGAATTCCTGTATAGCTGTAAAAGAAAGCAACAACAGACAAAACCGCAAGCGAAACTATACCTGCAGCCAAAACTTTTAAGAACCATATTAATGTTGTTTTGAACGAACTGTCTTTCAAATTCAGCTTCATAAAATCACCTTTATAAAACAAAAACCACCGAAACTGTTGTTTCGATGGTTTAAGATGGTCCGAGTGGCGAGACTTGAACTCACGGCCTCTTGACCCCCAGTCAAGCGCGCTCCCAACTGCGCCACACCCGGATATTCGGTTTTGTTGAGGTTTCGTGACTCAACGAATGCTATTATAACACAGAAACATGAAATGTCAAGCATAATTTTAAAAAAATTGCAAAAACTTTTTGCTTTTTGTTTGCTGCCGTAAAGTTTATAATTCAACAAAAAAACGGGCTCTTTGTGTCCTGAACGGTACGGAAGAGCCCCGTTTGATTTTCTGTTACAGCTTTTTGAATTTTTTGAAAACAACATGCAGCTGGGCACCCTCGACGGAAAGGTCGAGCCAAGCGGATGTTTCCGCATCCTGAGTGAGAATAAAAACACCTCTGTCCGTGCTTCCCTGATAGCTTATGATGCCGTCCTTTTCGCTTTTTTTCAGCTCAACGCCTGCGTTGGCGTACGCCAATGCCTGAGCCGCAACCTTAACCAGCTCTGCCTGAGGGAAACGGTCTGTTTCAACGGAAAAGCTGATGCCGTCATATGCTGCCGTGCATTCTCCGTTTTTGCAGACGATTTCGAGAGGGGAGAATATTTCGGGAGTCAGGATATTGATCCGGATTTCGTTTTCAGCCGTGCAGACCATCTGCGCCGTCATATACAGCTCGCCGTATGTTATCTCTGCATCCGCCGAAAATGCTTTCGGTTTTTCGGGAACTGCCGTTGTTTCGCTGCCTTGCTTTTCACATCCTGCCGCAAACATCATCATGAAAGCGGTCAAAAGTGACAAGGCTCTTTTCAAATTATCACCCTTTATTCAAATTTTGAAAAAAACTCGGGCAGATATCTGAGAATATCGCTCGGAAGCATACCTCTCATCGATGTTTTTTCCGCAACCTCGTCGGCGGCAAGTCCGTGAAGATAAACTGCGCAGACCGCTGCTTCAAACGGCTTCATGCCCTGTGCGAGCAGAGAAACGACCATTCCCGAGAGAAGGTCACCGCTTCCGCCTCGTGCAAGACCTGCGTTACCTGTTGTGTTGATACAGATCTCGTTTTCTCCCGTACCGCAGACAACGGTGTTTGCACCTTTGAGAACTACCGTTACGCCGTAGGTGTGAGCGAATTCATACGCAACGGAAACGGGGTCGGCTATGATTTCGGCGATGCTTTTTCCGCAGAGTCTGCTCATTTCTCCCGGATGAGGAGTCAGAATCACGGGTGCCTTAGTTTCTTTCAATATATCTATATTAGTGCTCAGCGCATTTATGCCGTCTGCATCAATAATCATCGGAGTTTTTATTTCTTTGATTGCAGAGTGGACAAGCCTCGAGGTGTCCTTATTGAAGCCGAGACCGCAGCCGATAAGAACGGCGGTTGAGTTTTTGGCGTTTTCGGTTATGCCCGAAAGTGCGGAAAAGGCAAAGGTTCCTTCAAGGTTTGAGTCGAGGGGAAGGAAAAGAGTTTCGGTCAGCTTCGGAGCGACAGCCGAATACGCCGCCTGAGGAAATGCAAGGGTGACGAGTCCTGCACCCGTTCGCAGCGCACCCTCTGCCGCAAGCACAGCCGCCCCCGTCATCCGCATGCTTCCGCATACACAGAGAGCTCTGCCGTAGGTTCCTTTGTTGGAAACGGGCTTGCGTCTGGGAAGCATTTTTCTGACTTCCCTTGAGCCGAGAGTGAAGCAGACAACGCTGTCAAGACTTGTGAAGTCCTCGTCAGTTATACCGATGTCTGCAACAACGGTTTTTCCGCAGCAGGAGTTGCAGGGCTTGAGAATATGTATGGGCTTATATGCCGATATCGCAACGGTCATGTCGGCTTTGAAAACGGTTCCGTCAAAGCTTGCCGAATCGCAGTTTGCGCCGCTCGGAACATCAACTGCAACCGTTTTTGCTTTTGAAGCATTGACAGCCTTTGCCAGAGCGGAGAGAGGCTGGCTGAGCGATCCCGAAAAGCCCGTTCCGAAAACGGCATCGACGATTATATCCGAGCCTTCAATATATCCTTTGAGCAGGGTGAGGTTGCTGTCATACCGCAGGATGTCGATTCCCGTGCTTTCGGCAAGCGAGAACATATCCTGAGAAATGCGGTCTTTCGGCTCGCCGCATGCGAGCATCAGCGTGACCTCGCAGCCGTATTCCCACATCTTTCTTGCGATAACAAAGCCGTCGCCGCCGTTTTTGCCCTTGCCGCTGATGATCAGAACCTTTTTCGGGTTATCCCTGCTGATGCAGAAATGCTTTTTGATAAGCTGAGCGCAGGCGGTGCCTGCATTTTCCATGAGCTGAGGAAAGCTCATGCCTCTTTTTACGGCGTTGCATTCCGCCTGATACATCTGATTGCTTGTGACGATATACATAATCTTACCCCCAAAGCTTTGTTACACAAATATTATATCACAAAAGCGGTTTTATTCAAGAAATTTACGGATTTTGCAATTATTTTTTTGAAAAATGCTTGACATTGACGCTGGGTAAAAGCTTATTATCCGTTCGGTAGCGTGGGAGGATCGGTATGCTGCAAAATATTTCATTTTTTTTGAAATTTTAATTGAACTTGAAAATATATAATGTTATAATCAAAATGGATTATTTTAAAAGGGAAACGGTTGGTTATGGAAAAATATATCAATGAATATATCCGACCCCGTCTTCAGGGCGACGGCGGAGAAATAACGTTTGTTGAGGAAAAGGGCGATGAAGTGACCGTTCTTCTTCAGGGTGAATGCTCAAAATGTCTGATTCTTGACCGTTGTCTGAAATGGATAGAGGAGCGGACAGAAACCGATCTCGGCAGAAAAGTCAGGGTTATCGGAATTCGCAAAAAGCCCTATTTTCAGGATGTGTGAGGTACTTTATGGCACATATAAAAGTTGAGCGGCGGAGCATGAGACCTGAGGAATGGATAAAGCTCCGCTTCGGATGGCTTAAACGGGAAATATATTCCGAGAAGCATGAGATCGACAGCTTTGTTATCCGTGAAGCCCGTCAGACCTCGGAGATGAATTTTGAGTTTTACGATGAACAGCCCCGACCGCTTAAAAAAGGGGATATGTATTTTACTCCCGACGGCACGGCTTTCATCGAGGCGGATTATGAATTGCCTGAGCATCTTGTGGGCAAAAAATATGTTTTTTCTCTCAAGACTGCAGCCGAAATGATCGTTAGGGTCAACGGCAGATACGTCGGCGGAATCGATCCGAACAGGGAGCGCATGAACCTTTCGGAGTATGTTGAGGGCAGAAGGCTTCATTTTGAAATCATGGGCTATAACCGCTCAAAGCCCGACGACGAGAGAAACCCCGAGAGCCTTTCCGTCAGGGGATGCCGCCAGATTTTTGAGGGCGGATATATCGCAGTTGTCAATGAAGCGGTGACCTCTCTTGTCTACGATATTGAAATGCTTCTTGATGCGGCTCTCAGCGGAGCCTTCAACGAGGATTTTTCTCAGCTTGTTATCGATAATCTTGATAAAGCACTCAATCTCATCGATTTTGATGATGTCAGAACAGAGGATGTCAGAGCGGCATCGGATTATATTGAAGAAAACATATTCTCGAACAAGGATTATAAGGGGAGCGGCAGGGTTGCGCTTGTTGCTCATTCGCATCTTGATATCGCTTATTACTGGCGGAGAATTCATGCCGTTCAGAAGAATCTCAGAACGGTTCTCATACAGCTTCGTCTGATGGATAAATACCCCGATTTCAAATATGCCCATACTCAGGCATATACCTACGAAACGGTTGAAAAGTATTATCCCGAGGTTTTTGAGGAGCTGAAGCGGAGAATTGCCGAGGGCAGATTTGAGCCCGTCGGTGCGATGTATGTCGAGCCCGACTGCAATGTTCCCTCGTGTGAAAGCCTTATCCGTCAATGCCTTTACGGTCAGAGCTTTTTCAGAGAAAAATTCGGCTTAACGGTCGATAACTGCTGGCTTCCCGATGTTTTCGGCAACAGCTGGATACTTCCGCAGATCCTCAAAAAGAGCGGAGTGGACTATTTCGTTTCCAACAAGATGTCGACCTGGAACGATACGAACAGATTTCCGCATAACAACTTTGTATGGAGAGGGATCGACGGCTCCGAGGTTTATGCGTGCGTGCCTCCGACTCATTTCATTTCATGGAATATGCCGAGTCAGGTTGCGGATAACTGGGAGGCTTTTCAGGATAAAGGAACGGGCAGTGCAACTCTCCAGATGTTCGGCTACGGCGACGGCGGAAGCGGCGCAACCGAGGAAATGGTTGAGCTTATGCACCGTTTTGAAAAGCTTTCGGTCATGCCCGAAACCGAGCATATAACGGGAAAGGAATTCCTGCATAAGAATTTTGACGGCAACGAAAAGCTTTCCGTCTGGGACGGCGAGCTTTATCTCGAAATGCACAGAGGTACATTCACGACGAAATCGAACCTCAAGGCGTATAACCGAAAGCTTGAGTTCATGCTCAGAGAGGCGGAACTGCGTTCCGTTCTGAGAATGAAGAGGGGCGTCGGGTATCCTGCGGATAAGCTCAGGGAGATCTATAAGAAGCTGATGATAAATCAGTTCCATGATATCATTCCCGGCAGTCACATAACTCCCGTTTACCGTGATGCCATGGCGGATTATGAGCAGATGGAAAAGGAACTTGCCGAAATCATCGGTGGCGGCGAGGAATATTTCAACTCTCTGAACTTTGAAAGAAAAGCCGTTACCTTCATTTCCGATGAAAACGGAACGGTTGTCAGAAAAGGTGAGAGAGGGTATTTCGCTTGTCCCGATATTCCTGCTCTTTCATGCGGAAAGATCGGAAGAGAAAAAGCCGATGATTGGTTTTCGGCTAACGGCATGAAGGCTGAAACGCCGCTTTATTCGATAGAGTTTGCTCCCGACGCAAGCTTCGTTTCGCTGAAAGATAAAGAGCTTTGCCGTGAATGGGTAAAGGGTGATTTCAACAAGCTGAAGATATATCACGATACCCCCGGCAACTATGATGCGTGGGATATTCTTCCGAATTATAAGGATAAGCAGGAAGAAATCAGGATTGAAAAGCCTCTTGAGTTTATCGGAAGCGATGACGAATGCGCTGAGTTTTCGGTTGTTCTTGCAACGGCAAAAAGCCGCTGGCAGATGATTATCCGTCTTTTCCGCCGCTCAAGGGGAATCGAGGTCGAAAACATCGTTGACTGGAACGAGAAGCATCGGCTTGCAAAAGCCGAATTCGGCTGCAATGTTCTTTCGAGAGAGCTTGTCTGCGACACTTCGGCGGGCTTCATAAAGAGAGAAACCCATCGAAACACCTCGTGGCAGCAGGCACGCTTTGAGGTCTGCCACCATAAATGGTGCGACATGTGCGAGCAGGGCGGCGGCGTCGCTCTTATCAATCAGGGCAAATACGGAGTTTCTGCCGAAAACGGCACGATGGCGCTTTCTCTTCTCAGGGCAACGATCCGTCCCGATCCGACCTCGGATATCGGCAGACATAATTTCTGCTATATGATATATCCGCATTCGGGTAATGCTGTTGATGCGGGAATAAACGATCTTGCGTTTGAATATAATGTTCCGCTTGAAAAGGGCGGCTTCGACTGCGGCACGGAACTGAGCGGTAAGCTCTGGCTGCAGGCCGTCAAGCTCTCGGAAAACGGCAGGATGATCGTCGTCAGACTCAGCGAGCAGAACGGCGAAAGGGGAGTTATATCGCTCACGAAAAAGGCAAAAATCCTTAACATGCTTGAGGATGAGATCGGTCAGGCGGATGAAATCGCCTATGCACCGTTTGAAATAATAACACTTGGATTTGAATTGTAAGGAGGAAATAAACTATGACAGGCTATGAATACTGGCTCACCTTTGACGATGCAACAAAGGCTGAGCTTGAGGCTATCACAGACAAAAAAGAGCTCGAGGACAGATTCTATAAGGAGCTCGAATTCGGAACGGGCGGACTCAGAGGAATCATGGGCGCAGGTCCCAACAGAATGAACAAGTATACCGTTGCAAAGGCAACCAAGGGTCTTGCGGACTATCTCAACGCCGAGTTTGAGGGCGAAAAATCGGTTGCGATCGCATATGACTCGAGAAACAACTCTGCCGCTTTTGCATCCGATGCAGCATCCGTTCTCAATGCGGCAGGCATCAGGGTTTATCTTTTCAGCACTCTTATGCCCACTCCCGTTCTTTCCTTTGCGGTCAGATATCATAACTGCACGGCAGGCGTTGTCGTAACCGCAAGCCACAATCCCAAGGAATATAACGGCTACAAGGTTTACGATGCAAAGGGCTGTCAGCTTGTTCCCGAATATGCCGACAAGGTTATCGCATATGTCAATGCGGTTTCCGACCTCAAGGCAATTCCGTTCATGGATGCCGATGAAGCGAAGGCAAACGGACTTCTCGTTGAGATCGGCGATGAAACTCTCGATGCTTTCCTCGCAGAGGTAAAAACTCAGAGCGTATATAACGAAAAGAGTGAGCTTAAAATCGTTTATACCGCTCTTCACGGAACGGGCAACATCCCCGTGAGAAAGATTCTTGAAGGCAAGAATGTTTCAATCGTCAGATCTCAGGAGCTTCCCGACGGCAATTTCTCGACCGTTCGCTCACCCAACCCCGAGGAAAAGGATGCTCTCAACTTTGCTCTTAAACAGGCAGAGGAAGAGGGTGCGGATATCGTTATCGGCACAGACCCCGACTGCGACAGAGTCGGTGTGGGCGTCTGCCATAACGGCGAATATGTTCTTCTTACGGGCAACCAGACGGGTGCTCTGCTCGTTGACTTTGTTCTCAAATTCAGAAAGGACTCCATGCCTGCAAATGCCGCCGTTGTCAAGACGATCGTAACGAGCGGTCTGGGTGCGGCGATAGCTGAAAGCCACGGTGCAAAGACCGTTCAGACTCTGACGGGCTTCAAGTATATCGGCGAAAAGATCTGCAAGTGGGAAGAAAACGGCGAAAACACCTTCCTCTTTGGCTACGAAGAGAGCTACGGCTATCTTGCAGGAACTCATGCAAGGGATAAGGATGCGGTTTCCGCTTCGATGCTGATTGCCGAAATGGCGGCTTACTATAAGAATCAGGGCAAGACTCTCGTTGACGCTCTGAACGATATCTATGCCGCTTACGGATATTATTTCGACTGCCTCGAAACCATCGTTCTCAAGGGTAAAGAGGGCGCAGAAAAGATTCAGGCATCTATGGGACTTCTCAGAGAAAACGGCGAAAAGATCTTCGCTGACCTCTCCGCTCTCAAGGATTATTCAAAGGGCATCGACGGACTTCCCAAGGAAAATGTTCTTCTCTTCGAGTTTGCCGACGGCTCATGGGCGGCGGCAAGACCTTCGGGAACAGAGCCCAAGCTCAAGCTCTATTTCTCGGTCAAGGGTGAAAATTCAGAGGTCGCAAAGGCAAGACAGTCTGCGATCTCCGCAAAGCTTATGGAAACAATGGGATTATGATCCTTTGTAAAGATTAGAAATTTAAAATGGAGGAATACGAATGAAAAAGTTACTTTCTGTTTTTCTCGCAATCGTTTTTGTTTTCTCGTCGGCGGCGATTTTTGCTTATGCCGCTGATGACGGACTGAATGCTTATATTATTCAGCCCGAATCGGCGACGGATTCCGCTCAGCGCAAGATCGAGCCCTTCGGCGCAAACGGCGAATACTATTTCTTTATCCCTTCCTCGATCGAGCCCCGTGAAGCCCGCTTCGTTGTTGACGGCGAGGCTTATGCAGACGGCGTAAAGATCACCGAAGCAACGACCGTTTACGATGTTTTCGGCTCGGGCACATTCGGTCCGCAAAAGGCTGAATTGACAGTCGGCGGTAATAAATACAGCGTAAACGCTGTTTTCGGCTCGGATATTGCCAGCATTTTCATTGAAACCGAATCGGGCTCTCTCGATGCAATTCACGCCGATAAGAGTCACGAAGAATCAGGTCTTATCGAAATTGTCTACGGCGACGGCACGGTGGCTTATGACGGCATTCTCGACACGATTAAGGGCAGAGGAAATTCTACCTGGAAAATGGAAAAGAAGCCCTATAACATCAAGCTCGACAAAAAGACCGACCTTTTCGGAATGGGCAAGAGCAAGAAATGGAGCCTCATAGCCAACCATACCGACCTCTCGCTCATCAGAAACGCATATGTCTATTACGCCGCAATTTATGCAGGCATTGAATATACCCCCATGTGTATGCCTTGCGATGTTTATATCAACAACGAATATCAGGGTCAGTATCTTCTGACAACGAGAGTTGAGGTTGACGAAACAAGAGTCGACATTGAAAATCTTGAGGATGCAAACGAAGAGGCAAACCCCGATATCGATATCGAAGAGGACTGCTCGATCGGCGGATATTACGGCAGATATGCAGGTCTTCTTGAGGGTACGAGCAAATGGGTCAACATGCCCAACGAGCCCGACGACGTAACGGGCGGCTATATCCTTGAAATGGAAATTGCCAACAGATATGTTGATGAGGTCAGCGGTTTTGTTACAAATATGGGACAGCCCTTCATCATGAAGTCCCCCGAATATGCTTCAAAGGGCGAAATCGATTATATCAGCAAGTATTATCAGGATTTTGAGGATGCCGTTGTTTCGGCAGACGGCAAAAATTCACAGGGTAAGCACTATTCCGAATATATCGATGTCGAGTCTTTTGCGGAATACTATGTTTTCAACGAATGGACCTCGAACATGGACTGCGGTCTGACCAGCACATATCTCTATAAGCCCGTAAACGATGTTCTCTATGCAGGCCCCGTATGGGACTATGATATCGCTCTCGGAAACAACGGGATTGGCCGCTTCGGCTGCGACTATACCAACCCCAACGAATTTACGGTTTGCTTCGGCAGACAGTACAGAAACACTATTTTTGAAGGCAGAGATGTCGATCATGTTCCCACTCTCTTCAATGTTCTCTGTCAGAAGCAGGAATTTGTCGATGCGGCTAAAAAAGCATGGGATTCCAAGATCAGCCACGGCGTTGTTCTTGCAAATCAGGCTATGCCGATTTATGCCGATCTGATCACGGATTCCGCAATCATGAACGCTGTCCGCTGGAATATCTTCGGCACATATGACCTTGAAGAGATCGAAAAGGCATATAAGGCTGAGGTCGGAAAGGTATGCAATTTTGCAAGCGTCAGAAAAGGCTTCCTTGATAAGAACCTCGGAACGATTCAGGTTCAGGATGTTGAGATCGGATTCTTTGATAAGATCACAATGGCGATCTGCTCGTTCATCAACGATGTTTTTGAAAAGATCATCGTAACCTTCAGACTTGTCAATCTTTTTTAAAATCAAAAAGAGCATCACCTCGGTGATGCTCTTTTGCATTATAGCATGTTATTGATCAGATGCGGATTTTTGGTTGTGATGTTATCGGGCAGGCAGGAAAAAACCTTGACCGCATCATTTGTTTTGTTGACTGTCCAGAGCGAAACGAGAAGCCCGTTCCGATGCATGATCTCTGTTACAAGGGGAATTGTGTTTCCGAAATGGCTGTTGATTCCGATCGCACCGACTGAAACGATCTCTTCCGCAAGCTTTTGCAGAAGCTCTGCATTCTCCGCTTCCTCAGCCGTAATATTATGGTTGAGATAATAGGGGATGGCGGAGCTTTTCTTTACGGCATCGACCCAATCTCTGAAAACGCCCGTGTAGAAAACTCTGTCGGAAAGACCGTGCTTTCTGACAAGGACATCGACCTCGGCGAGATTTGCCGTTGATTTGATATCAAGATTGATTCTGCATTTTTCATCCCTCGCAACGGCGGCGAGTGCCGAATCAAGAAGAACACCCTCTTCTTCTTTGGGAGCAGAGTTGTGAATAACAACGGGTGTGCCGTCAGGTCTGAAGGAAACATCAAACTCAACGACCTCTGCGCCGTAAGCAAGTGCGGTGCGGATCGATTCAACCGTATTCGGCTTTGTGAAAAGTGCGCCGGCATGGAATGTGAGCGTGAAGCCCTCGGGCAGACGCTCTGAATATTCTTTTGCGGCGGAATAATATCCTCGGTTAATTATTTTGTCAAAACGGGAGTGCGCTGAAATCAGAAGCTTTTTCATGATTCTTTATTTCCCTTTCTTTCGGCGGCAAGACCTGCAAGGCAGATGACCGCCGCAGATATGCAGACCGCAAGCATGATGATGAAAACCGAATTCCAGCCCTTTGACTGAGAAACGGCACCGAGAGCATATGTCGTTGTCGTGCTGCCGATATAGCAGAAGGTGTTGAGGAGTCCTGCGGCAAAGCCTGCGTTAAGACTCTGACGGTAGTCAAGAGCAAACATGCTTGTGATAACATTGTTTATCATCGCCATTCCGCAAGAAACGCCGATGAAGCAGACCATGATCGCAGGAAGCGAGCGGATCTTCAGCGAGAGCAGTATTCCTGCGCAAAGAACCGCCGAAACGGCATAGAAGATCATGTTCATCGTTGCGTGGGATTTGATTTTTTCGTGAGTCTTTTTTGCTATTGTTGCGCCGAGGGTTGAAACCATGGGCAGGAACAGCGTGAGCAGAATCGAGAATGACTGCGAAAGTCCGAATTCTTCATAGAGCACCGAGGGAACCCAGGTCGTTATTCCGTCCTTGATGAAGCCGTTTGCGATTCCTGCGATTGCCGCAAGAATGAGAGCGAAGGCAACGGCTCGGCTCATTCTGACTTTATCGGTTTTGACTTTTTCAGCTTCGGGGGATTTTTTTCCCGAAGGACCGAAGAGGAAAAGCCAGACAAACGCCGCAATGATGAGAATAACGCTTGCCGCATAGAAAACCGCCTGCCACATTCCGAAGCGGACAAACAGCGCCGAAATTCCGTAGGCAACGAGCGTTCCGATGGCAACGGTCGTGCTCATGGCAAGAATTGCCGAGGGGAGCCTTTTATCCGATACGAAATCGGAGAGAGTTTTGATGAGCGTGCTCCAGAGAACGGACTGCGCCATGCCGTTGACGAGCCATATGTATTTCATAACAGAGATATCTCCGCAAAGGGGCATGAGCAGGTTGAGAACCGCCGAAACCGTCAGCGAGCCGAAGATCATATATTTTGCATTGTATCTTTTTGAGAGAATGCCGTTGACGAGCTGACCTGCGCCGTATGCGAAGAAAAAGAACGAGCTTACAAGACCTGCGTCGGGCTTGGTTGCTCCGAGAGCATCGATGATGGCAACGTTTGAAGCGCTGAAATTGAGCCTTCCGACATATGCCGCCGTGTATGCGAGCCAGCAGATAAAAATGATGCGTGATTCTCTGCTATTTTTAGTTTTCAAAAGAAACACCTTCTTCCAAACGAACAGTTTATCACTTTTTGTCGGCAAGGTCAATAAAAAATCCGCACGAAGAAGCTTGCTCTCCGTGCGGACATGTTATTCGTCACATTTTATTATTTTTGCGCCGTGCTTGACGGGCTTTGTTACGAAGACCGAATCGAATTTCTCTCTGAGCTCAGCGGCACAGCCTTCTGCCTTTTCCTTGCTGTCGAAAATGCCGAAAACGGTCGGACCGCTTCCGCTCATCTGATAGAGCAGAGAGCCGTTAAGCCGCATGATCTCTTTGATTTCAACTCTTTCGACTACCTCGATAACCTGCTCAAAAACGTTGCCTGCATGCTTGCAGATGCCTTCAAAATCGCCCTTTGAGCAGGCTTCAAGCATTTTGAGATTATCGGGATGATAGATATATGCCTTGTCCGCCGCCGCAAATGCCGCCGCAGTCGAAACGCCCTTTTCGGGCTTTGCAAGAACGATGAAGCAATCCTTCAGATGCTTGACTCTCGAGAGAACCTCGCCCGTGTTCTGAGCAACGCAGGTTCCGCCCTTGATGCAGAAGGGGACATCGCTTCCGACCTTCAGACCGATGTCGCACATTTTCTGCTTTGAAAGCCCCGTGCCGTAAAGCTCGTTAAGACCGACGATGACCGCCGCCGCATCTGCGCTTCCGCCGGCAAGACCTGCTTCAACGGGGATATTCTTTTCGATTGAAATGACCGCATTGGGCTCGATTCCCGTTGCTTCAAAGAACTCTTTTGCCGCCTTATAGGCTATGTTCCCTTTGTCACGGGGCAGACGGGCATCTGAGCAGGTGAGGCTGATTCCGCATTCGCCCTTGCTGACGGTTATTTCGTCGTAAAGGTCAACCGACTGCATGACCATGAAAAGGCTGTGAAAGCCGTTGTCGAGTTTGCCGAGAATGTCGAGAAAAAGATTGATTTTTGCGGGAGCAATAACTTTTATCATAATGTTTCTCCTTTCTTGAAAGCGGAGTGATGCTGTCAATATAATGATTTATACCATAATAATACCATACTATTTCAAAATAAAAAAGTGCAAAATAAAAAAATGTTGTGCGAAAGGGAAAAATATGATAAAATATCCGAAGAATCAAACCGAAAAACAGGTGATGACATGAAGATTATTGTCAGCGGAGCAAAAGGACAGCTCGGCTATGATGTTATAAAACGGCTTGAAGCACTCGGCATTCAGGCAGTGGGCGTTGATCTGCCCGAGCTCGATATAACGGATGCGGATGCGGTCGGTGCATTTGTGAGCAGGGAGAAGCCTGACGGCTTCATTCACTGTGCGGCTTATACCGCCGTTGATGCCGCCGAAACCGAAAAGGAGCTCTGCTCCTCGGTCAATGAAAAGGGAACGCTCAATGTTGCAAGAGCATGTCAGAAAAATGCATGCAAGCTGATCTATATAAGCACGGATTATGTTTTCAGCGGAGAGGGCGAGGAGGAGTTTGAAACGGATTCGCCCAAGGCTCCCTGCAATCATTACGGTGCTTCAAAGCTTGCGGGCGAAATTGCGGCGTCGGAAAACTGCGACAAGTGCTTCATTGTCCGTATTTCATGGGTTTTCGGAGTCAACGGCAAAAACTTTGTCAGAACGATGCTCCGTCTTTCGGAAACGAAAGATGAGCTCACCGTTGTCTGCGATCAGGTCGGTTCTCCGACCTATACCGAGGACCTTGCCGTTCTTCTCTGCGATATGATAAAAACCGAAAAGTACGGAGTCTATCACGCAACGAACGAGGGGCTTTGCACATGGGCGGAGTTTGCGGCGGAGATCATGAGGCTTGCGGGAAGAAAAACAAAGATAATTCCCGTTGCAAGCTCGGAATATAAAACCGTTGCGGTCAGACCTCTGAACTCGAGAATGTCGAAGAAGTCGCTTGACGAAAACGGATTTTCAAGGCTTCCTGCGTGGCAGGATGCTTTGGAGAGGTATCTCGGAATATTAAACGAATGTTAAATTTCTTATATTACTTGTAAAGACAGCGTGTTTATATTATAATAAACCGATAAATCATACTGACGGAGCAGCCGATGGACGAAAACAGCAGAAAAGTTAATAGCGGCGGCAAAAACGAAAAGCCTCTTGACAGCATCACGGACGGTTTCTATGATCTGACAGAGGTCTATTCGGATGCGCCCGAAAAGCCCGTGGCTGCAAAGAAAAAGCTTACCCGAGAGGAGGCTCTCAGGCTCAGGGATGAGAAACGCCGTGAGCTTGAGATGCAGGCTATCGTTGAGGATATCGAACGGAGATATTCGATTCAGCTTGAGCAAGCGCAGAGCAACGCAGAGGAAAACGCTGAAAAAGCGGAAAAGCCTATGATTGATTTTGAAGCCGACACATCGGTTGTCAGCGAGGAGCTCGGCAGAATGGATGAGCTTATCTCCGCCGGCGTTGCCCAAGAGGTGAATGTCGGATATGCTCCCGAAGCTGAAGCTGTAAAAACAGAAGAAAAGAGCGAGAGGAAGCCGAAGAAAAAAACGGCTCCTGAAAAAGATGCTTCGTATGATGACGGCGGAATATACGGCTTTGTCTGCTTCCTCGGAGATTCCGTTCTGAAAATACTTCTTTGGCTGGTTTCTGTTGTTACGGGATTTTTCAAGATATGCCTTAAAACGCTCGGAAGGCTTTTCGATGCTCTGACGGTCAGGTCGAGAAGAAAGGCGAGGGAATATGCCCGCTCGACTCTCAGGGAGATAGTTTTCTTCCGAAGAGAGATCAGGTCCGCAGCCGCTTCTCTCAAAAAGGCGATCCGCAAGCCGAAAAGCCTGCCTGCGGTTCTGCTTCATTATTTCAGAAAGGCTCTGTCACTGCATAAACAGCTTCTGAAAACGGCGGGAAATATCGCCTTGCCTGTTCTTTCCGTGTTTGTTCTTATTCTGACTCTCGGGCATTGGAGCGGAGTGACCTTTGCTCTGGAGGTTTACTATAACGAAAAGAGCATCGGATATATTTCCGATGAATCGGTTTATATTGAAGCAAAGGATATCGTTAAGGACAGACTCTCGGGCGGCGGAATTTCCGACGGGCTTGCCGAAAGTCCGACAGCCTCTGCCAACCTCAGCGCAGATTATAAAATTGCGGTCGTTTCCGTTGAAGAGCTTAACGATGCTCAGGCGATTTCCGATAAAATGATCGAAAATTCCGTTGACAGTCTGACGAATGCCTGCGGAGTTTATATCGACGGAAGATTCATCTGCGCCGTCAAGAATGAAGCTGATGCGAAAACCGTTTTCTATAATATCCTCGAGCCGTATGAAGCTCAGGCGGAAGAAGAGGGTTATGTTGTCGGCTTTGCCCAGAATATCGACTATGTTCAGGGCTTATATAAAGATGACGAAAGCATTATGTGGGACGCTTCAAAGCTTGCCGAAAGGCTTGCAGAGCCTTCGGGGGATACTGTCATTCATTCTGCGAGCGAGGGCGATACGCTTTCATCGATCGCAGAAGAATACGGAGTCGGCGAGGATGAGCTTAAAGCACTCAATCCCGATTATGATTTTGAAAACATCGCAGAGGGTGACAGCATAACGGTCAGGAGCTCGTTCAGCTCGGTCAATATCAAGAAAACGGTCACAACCTCCGAGATCAGAGAAATCAAATATGATACAGTCAAGAAAAAGGATTCTTCAAAATACAGCAGCTATAAGCGGGTTGAGCAGAAGGGTGTCAACGGCAGCGAAAGAGTCATAAAAACAAAGATTTACATTGACGGAGAGCTTACCGACACAAAGTATGACTATGAAACCCTTGTTGAACCCGTCGATGAGATCGTGACGGTCGGCACGAAAACCTATTACGACGGCGTATATGTCGGCAATCCCTCGGATTCAGGCTTCCTTTGGCCTGCACCGAGCTGTCATTATGTCAGCTCGCCTTACGGCTGGAGAAGCAGCGGCTGGCATAACGGAATCGACCTTGTCAAATCGGGCGGCGGTGCAAACGGAACTCCCGTTATTGCTTCGAGAAGCGGTACGGTCGAGGTCGTTCAGCGAAGCAATTCGGGCTACGGTAACATGGTTCTCATCAATCACGGCGACGGCTATAAGACCAGATATGCCCATATGATAAGCGGCTCGATAACCGTCAGAACGGGCGATTATGTCGAAGCGGGAAGAACCATCGGCAGAGTCGGCTCAACGGGCAACTCAACGGGTCCGCACCTTCATTTTGAGGTTATCTATAAGGGCGAAACGCAGAATCCGAAGTATTATATCTATAATTAACGGAAAACTGCCTTGCGATGAATTTTTACCGCAGGGCAGTTTTTTATTTTGTGAAAAATTAACAATAAAAAAATGTTGACAAACTTGTTTGACGGTGTTATTCTATTACCATATTGAAAAGCGATGACGAAGAAGGCTGAGTTGCAGAGCTTTCAGAGAGACGGCGTTTGGTGCGAGCCGTCAGCGAAGCAGTTCAATGGCTATCCCTTCCGAGCCGAAGCTCCGAAAGTCCCTTCGGGCAAGTAGACAGCTTCCGTAGACGCTGCGTTAAGGCGTGGGGCTTGATTGAGCCTGATGAGCGGCGCTTTATGCGCAATTTGAGTGGTACCGCGGGTTAGATTTTTACTCGTCTCAAAGCAGAGTCAAATCTGTTTTGGGGCGTTTTTTTATTGCCCCAAGGCAGCAAATCAGAATCATCGTGAAAGGAGAATGAATGATGATAACTTTTGGTCAAGGTTCAGTTGAAAACAAAATCATGGAGGTTGCTCAGCGAATTATTGCGCTCCGACTCGATATGGGGCTTTCGCAGAGAGAAATGGCTGAGAAAATCGGTCTTAGCGAAGAAGAATACTGCTTCTATGAATCGGGCAGCAGAGATTTCAGCTTCACATTTATCTATAACCTTGCTCAGGTTTGCGGCGTTGAAATTACGGATATCATGGAGGGCAGCAGCCCCAGCCTGACGGAATATACCGTCACGAGAAAAGGCGAGGGTATGCCCATAACGAGAAGAGAGGGCTTCGTATATAACCGCCTTGCTCCCTTCTTCAAGAATAAAATCGCAGAGCCCTTCAGAGTCATTATCCCTTATTCGGAAGAGGCTCTTAATCCTCCCTACCATTGCGTAAGCCATGAAGGTCAGGAGATCAATATCGTTATCAGAGGCACTCTGAAAATGATTATCGGCGACAGAACCGAAACCCTCAACGAGGGCGACTGCATCTATTTCGATTCGTCCGTTCCTCATAATGAGATCGCTGTCGGCGGAACGGAATGCGAATTCTACGCAATCGTTATTTCTCCCGACGGCTCGACCGAAATGAGCGATTATGTCGAGGAGATCAAAACCGCAAGCACAACGAATGTTGACCTTGCCAATCTTCAGAATCCCGTTTATTCAAAGTTCATCGAAACAACTCTTGACGAGGAAGGCGTTCTCAACGGCATCACCTTCAAGGATGACGACAAGTTCAATTTTGCGTTTGATGTTGTTGACGAGCTTGCCAAGAAGTCACCCGACAAGACTGCGATGCTCCATGTTGACAGAGACGGCGTTGAAAGACGCTTCACCTTCAGCGATATGAGCAGACATTCTTCAATGACGGCGAACTATTTCAAGTCGCTCGGCATCAAGAAGGGCGATAAGGTTATGCTTGTCCTCAAGCGTCACTATCAGTTCTGGTTCTCGATTCTTGCTCTTCATAAGATAGGTGCAATCGTTGTTCCCGCAACGAATCAGCTCGTTGAGCATGATTTTGAATACCGCTTCAATGCAGGTAAGATCAGCGCAATCGTCTGCACCGCTGACGGAGATGTTGCGCATCAGGTTGAGCTTGCTGCGGCAAAATGCCCCGTTCTTAAAACAAAGATCATTGCTCACGGCGAGCGTGAGGGCTGGCTCAGCTTCGATAAGGAATACTGCAACTTCAGCGATGTATTTGAAAGACCTTCTCCCGAGGAAGGCGCATTCGGATATGATCCCATGCTCATGTTCTTCACTTCGGGAACAACGGGCTATCCCAAGATCGCTCTTCATACCCACAGATATCCTCTCGGTCATTTCATAACCGCAAAATACTGGCACAATGTTGATCCCAACGGACTTCACTTCACGATCTCCGACACGGGCTGGGGTAAGGCACTCTGGGGTAAGCTTTACGGTCAGTGGCTCTGCGAAGCAGGCGTTTTCACCTATGACTTTGACAGATTCGTTGCCGACGATATACTCAAGATGATCGGCAAGCATAAGATAACGACCTTCTGCGCACCTCCCACGATGTACCGCTTCTTCATTAAAGAAGATCTTTCAAACTATGACCTGAGCTCGATAAAATATGCAACAACTGCAGGCGAGGCACTCAATCCCGAGGTTTTCCAGCAGTTCCTCAAGGCAACGGGTATCAGACTCATGGAGGGCTTCGGTCAGACCGAAACGACCCTTGCTCTTGCAAACTTCGTCGGCACTTCAATCAAGGTCGGCTCAATGGGCAAGCCCAGTCCGCTGTTTGATGTTGATATCATCACCTCCGAGGGCAAGCCTGCCAAGGTCGGTGAGGTCGGTGAAATCGTTGTCAGAACCGATGCGGGTTCACCCTGCGGTCTGTTCATGGAATATTATCTTGACGAAGAAAAGACCAAGGAAGCATGGCACGACAATATCTATCATACGGGCGACACCGCATGGAGAGATGAAGACGGCTTCTTCTGGTATGTTGGTCGAGTTGACGATGTCATCAAGTCATCGGGCTACCGTATCGGACCGTTCGAGATCGAAAGCGTTATCATGGAGCTTCCCTATGTTCTTGAATGCGCCGTTTCAGCCGCACCCGATGAAATCAGAGGTCAGGTCGTCAAGGCTGATATCGTTCTCACAAAGGGAACCGAAAAGAGCGATGAACTCAAGAAAGAAATCCAGACCTATGTCAAGGAGCATACCGCACCTTACAAATATCCCAGAATCGTTGAATTCAGAGATGAGCTTCCCAAAACGATCAGCGGCAAGATCCGCCGAGTTGAGCTCAGAGAGGCAAACAAGAATAAATAAAAACAGCGAAAGGCTTGCACGGTTCGTGCAAGCCTTTTTTAGTGAAAAGTGAATAGTTTAGATTTTAAGCTTGAAGGTTCTGCCGTCATAGTCAATCAGTCCGTCGTTTTTCATTCTGGCAAGCTCTTTTGACATTGCGCTGCGCTCAACGGAGAGATAATCCGCAAGCTCCTGACGGTTAAAGGGAATTGTGAAAATAATCGTTTTCTGCAGATTTGCCTGCTCGGAAAGATAGGAAATCAGCTTCTCCCTTGTAGTTCTTCTTGAAAGGTGAGTGATTTTGTTATTCAGCTCGCAATGCTTTGCCGCCATTGAGCAGAGAAGATTATCGGTCAGCATGCGGTGATTCATGCAGTCCTTGACGCACGGAGCGGCAAGGCGGCGCATATCGAAAACAAGAATCTCCGAGTTTTCTTTTGCAACGATGTTGAATGGCATGGAGGTGTTTTTCGCAAAAGCATAGCTTTCGCCGAAGCATCTGCCGGGAGTGAACTCCGTGACGATCGATTTGTTTCCGAGAAAGTCGTTGCTCTCGAGATAAATTCTGCCTGTGAGAACAACGCCTGCCGAGTTTGCAAATTCACCTGCACGGCAGACCGTGTCGCCCTTGCGGAAGCTTTTGACCTCTGCGTTGAGGCAGGCGAGAACATCGGTCAGCTCGTTTTCGCTGATTCCGTCGAACAGTTCACACATTTTGAGAACGCTGAGATACTTGTGCATATTGTCACATCCTTGTTGCAATTAACACAATCATTATACATTATAAAAGCATAATTTGTCAATAAAAAGCTACTTCAACGACAGTCAAAAAGCCGCTTCATCCGAAGCGGCTTTTGTTGAGTCTGTTATCCTATTTTTTCAAAGGCGGGTCTGTAAACCGCAAAAACGTTGCTGTAGCCGCCGAAAAGCTTGACGGTGACCGCCTCATCGTTTGCAGCCGCATCGTTGATTCTCATGGTAACTCTGTCCGTGAGATTATCGGAGTCCGTTTTTTCTGCAAGCAGATCCATGGCAATATGAACCGCACTTTTCAGAAGAACCGTTTCAAGCTGATATGAGTAAAAGCCTGCTCTGAAGCCCTCGGGCATTTTTGCAATAACGCTGTTTTTGTAAGCTTCGATATCGTCTGTGCCAGAGGGGGCAGGAACCGAAAGAATATCACCGAGTCCGTTGAATGCGGTGGGGAATGAGGGACCTATATAGATATATCCGTTTTCCTGAGCAATTCCGATGAGCTCCTTCTGGATGAAATAGTCGGTTGAGAAAATTGCAACATCGGAGCCGCTGATTTTTTCAGCCTTCTTATATCTTGCGATGCTCTCTCTGATCTCCTTGACAACGGCTTGCGTTCCGCCCGAGGATATCGGGTCAAGTGAGTTGTGATAAATGAATTCAATGCCCTGCTTTTTGCATTCGGTGTTCAGAGCACTCTTGATTGTTGAAGCGAGAAGCGACTGGCTGTCAACAACGGAGCTGCCGCTGATATGACGGTTAAAAGAGGTCATGACGAAATATTTTGCACCCTGCGACTTGGCACAGGCGGCAATATCCGCCGCTGCTTTGACCCAGTCAACGCAGAGAACGGCATCGGCTTTTTCCGAAACATTTGCAACGGATGCCTCAGGCTCGATGCAGATGAGCTTCAGCTCGGGATTATATGTCTGAGCCTCAAGCATAGCCTCGTTTGTCAGTCGGACAGATTTGGAATAGACAATTGCCCCGAAGGCACTGTCCTGAGCGATCTGCCTTGTAACATTGATGAGGTTGTTTTTGTTCTCGATGAGTGAGCTCGAATTGTCGAATTCCTTGATTACGATCTTTTCGGGATATTCGGCGGCAAGCTTCTTTGCTGCGAGCTCTGCTTCGATGAACTGAGAGCCGGCGGGAACGAGAACGGCGATCTTCTTTTCAACATCGGGAATCGATTCCGAGGTCACGGGAACCGTTGTTTCGTTGTCGGGCTTTTCTTTTCCGCATGCCGCAAAGGAAAAAAGAAGAGCGGCGGCGAGAATAAGCGATAGTGTTTTTTTAAGCATAGTATGCCTCCGGTCGGTTATTCGGATAAAATATTGTTTTTCAGTTTCTCCTTGAAATAATCTCTGATTTCGGCAGGGGCGATAATCTCAATTATATCCCCGAAGCAGAGGAGCCAGCCGATGAATCTTTCGTCAATAACTGCATATACCTTTGCGATCAGATATCCTTCCTCGTCGGCTTTTCTGAACTGCGAAGGAGTTCCGAAATAGTTTCTGACGAATTCGGCGTGCTCGCTTCTGATTTTCAGGAATACCCATTTTGCTGTTTTATGGCGGTTTTTTATCACCGTTTCCGAGAAGAAGCCCGTGGCATCCTCAATGCTGCCCGTGAATTCCTCTGCAGGTTCATCGAGGATCTCAACCTTTTTGATTCTGCAAAGGTGCATGCATTTTGCCTCGTTTTCTCCGCTCAAGGTAAAGACAAGAAGCGAGGTATATGCGCTGATCGCAATTTTAACGGGATTGACAATGACGGTTTCTTCTTTTTCGGGGAGATCAAAGCCATCACCGGGGTTGGTGACCGAAAAGGTGATTTCGGCTTTTTTCTTCTTATAGATAGCCTGCCTGAGCGACATGGTGTTTTCCCATGAGTTAGGCTCACGGGGGATTTCGACAGAAACTCTTTCCGTTGTGCTCATAAGCAGATCGTTTGTCGGAAGGCTCATGATTCTGCTGAGAGTTTTTTGGGCATTGCTCCTCTCGGCTTCGGTAAGCATTTCCGAGGAATAAACCGCAGTCAGAAGAGCATCTGCGGAGGAGAGAGTATAATTTCTTACGAGATAGTAACCTTTTTTCGGTTTGGTAACATATATTACTTTATAGGGGGTGGTGTTGATGCACTTGATATCGGCGATAACATTACGCTTGGTCGTTTTGTAACCGTATTCTTCCAGATGACTGCAGATTTCTTCGGCGCTGAGAACGCTGGATTCGTTGGAATAGACCTTGAGAATGTCCATGAGAACGAGCAGGCGGGCTCTTGCACTCTGGATTTCAGCCACGGAAATCACCGTCCTTCAGGTTTAATATGTCATTTTTCTGTTTATATCAACGATTGCTTTTTCGTCGATTTTAAGAACCTTGCGGTCATAGGTATAGATGCCGTTGACCTCAAACTCAACATCGCTGACCTGAGTATAGACTGTTGCGCTCAGACCCTTTGCGATGAGCGGAATAACCTGCTTTTCATGAAGTTTCACATAAGCCTTTGTTATTGCCTGCTTGCTTGTGAAGGGGATATAGCCGAAAGAACGGATGGGATTCCATGCGTGTTCCTTGATATTCCAGCTGTATCCGCCGTATTCGCTGAGAACGAAGGGTCTGCCCTTGGTTCTTGCGGCGGTCGGTTTATGGATGGGGAAGATATATTTGTGAACGCTCTTGAAGTCGCAACCGCCCTGATCGTGCCATCCGCTTGCGTGGTCAACAAGTCTTGTGGGGTCATATGCCTTTACCTTGTTGCCGATTTCAAGGGCATCGAACTGTCCCCAGCCTTCGTTGAAGGGAACCCAGCAGCAGATCGAAACGCAGTTATAAAGATTGTCAAGCATTTCAAAAAGCTCAGCCTTGAATTCTTCTCTCCACTCGGGAAGATCTCTGTTGAAGGCTTTGTAGAGATTGTCCTTGACATGAACATTGATGTTGGGCAGCGCACCTGCAAGAATGGGATTGAGGGGCTTGCCGCCGCTTATCATATCCTGCCAGACGAGCATGCCGATCCTGTCGCAATGGTAATACCAGCGCATGGGCTCTTCCTTGATATGCTTGCGGAGCATGTTGAAGCCGAGGTCCTTCATCTTCTGAATGTCGAAGATCATCGCCTCGTCGCTCGGAGGAGTGAGCTGGGATTCGGGCCAGTAGCCCTGGTCGAGAAGACCCTTCTGGAAATAGGGCTTGTTGTTGAGAGCGAGTCTGGGATAGCCTGCCGCATCCTTGACGATTGAGAATTTTCTCATGCCGAAATAGCTTGAAACCTCGTCCTTTTCGCCGCCACATTCGAGCGTGAGCTCAAGGTCATAGAGGAAGGGAGATTCGGGACTCCAGAGTTTTGCATCGGGAACGGGAATCTCTGCGGTTGCATCGATCTCGCCTTCAAAAACGACTGTGCCTTCATCGAGGATTCTGGCGGAAAGCTTGCCGCCGCATTCGCATGTATGCTTGGTTTCAATTTTTATTTTTCCGCTGTCTATGTCGGGAGTGAGGCGGATGTTTTCGATCCTGCAATGATTGACAGGCTCCAGCCATACAGTCTGCCAGATGCCCGATGTTGCGGTATACCAGAAGCCGACGGGCTTGCGGATCTGCTTACCTCTCTGCTGATGACCTGCATCCGTGGGGTCGTAAACCCTGACGGTCAGCTCGTTCTCTCCGTCAGAAAGGAAATCGGTAATGTCGAAGCTGAAGGGGTTGTAGCCGCCCGTATGCTCTCCGACGGTTTTGCCGTTTACCCAAACGGTGCATTTCCAGTCAACGGCACCGAAATGAAGAAGAACTCTCTTTCCGTTGAAGGAGCTGTCAAGCGAAAACTTTCTTCTGTACCAGAGAAGCTGGTTTTCATTGATTGCTTTGCCGACTCCCGAAAGCTCGGATTCGATCGAGAAGGGGACGAGAATTTCTCCGTCAAATTTTTCGGGAAGGTCAGCGTTCTTATCTGTCACGGCGTATTCAAACACGCCGTTGAGGTTCATCCAGTCTTTTCTTGCAAGCTGAGGTCTCGGATATTCGGGCAGGGGAGCTGTTTTGCTGACCGATTCTGCCCAAGGGGTTGAAATGTGTTTCATGATATCTGCCTCCTGTTTGGCTTATTTATTTACAATATAGAATTCGCTGAGCTTCCAGTTGCCGTTTTCGTTGACGGCAGTCATCGGATAGACCGTGGGTGTGCCGAGAGAATCAGTCGTGTTGACAAGGAAGCTGATCGAATCGGCGGTTCTGACCGAGATTTCGATTTCAACATTATCCCAGCTGTAGGGGTACGGAGCTTCGCCCTTGAAATATCCCGAAGTGTAGTCAAGATTATAATAAAGCCTTCCCTCGTGCTCGAGATAAACGGGCGGATTGCCGATTGCCGCTCTGACCGCTTCGGCAGTATAAACCGAGTTAAGCATGTCCATAAGCTCGGAATAGGTCTTGATTTTTGATTTATCGTTAACGGGGGCATATTTTGCTCCGTTGATAACGACGGCGTTAGCCTGATCGGCGGGAAGATGATCTTTGACAAAAACGTCAGAAACAAAATCCGCATTTGCAAGAACGAGAGTGCGGAGGATCTCCTTTTCGCCCTGACCGACATACGAATTGACGCTGTTCTCACCGAACGGCACAGAGGTCTCGGACGGAACCTCGGGTTCATCGGAATTGCAGGCGGCAAAAGAAAAAACAAGAGCAAGTGTCATGAAAAAAGCAAGGACTTTCTTCATCTGCAGCAGCTCCTTTCATAAAAGTTAATATAATTACAATTATTATAATATGTTTTCTATATTTAGTCAAATGTTTTTATTTTGATTATAGATGCGGAAATACGGGTTGACAACCCCGACTGAAAATGATACAATCAAAGCAACATATGAATATATGTTCATATGTTGTGAAAGTGAGGCATAGTTTCAATGAATGATAAAACAGAGAAAAAAGGACATATCTGCGATGCCGCAAGTCTGTCATCGGAACCTGATATAGAGCTTCTTTACGATCTGTCGGAGCTTTTCAAGGTTTTCGGCGACAGCACGAGAATACGCATTCTCACGGCGCTGATTTCGGGGGAAATGTGTGTTCTTCATATCGCAGACCGCCTCGGAATGGGGCAGAGTGCGGTTTCGCATCAGCTCAGAATACTGCGTGCGGCGGGGCTGGTCAGACCCCGCAGAGTCGGCAAGACCGTCTATTATTCTCTCGACGATGATCATGTCAGAGGAATTCTCGAAGCAGGTCTTGAGCATGTTCTGCATTCAAAGCGGGGTGGAACGGTATGAGCTGCAACAATGAGTGCTGTCACGAGCATGAACATAAGCATGAGCACGGGGAGCATTCCTCCTGCGGCTGCGGTCACTGCCGTGAAGAAAAGGAGAGCGGAAAGCTTTCGGTTATTGTTGTTGCGTCGGGTGTTATTGTAACGGCGTTGACCTTCCTTCCGTTTATGAATATTTCGCTCAGAGGAATCCTCCTTGCGGCGGTGACGGTTATCTGCGGTCTGCCCGTTTTCGGGCATGCTCTGAAGTCTTTGAAAAACAAAGAGGTCGGAGAAACCGTTCTTCTTTTTATAGCCGTTATTGCTGCGCTGCTTCTCGGAGAATTTTTTGAAGCTGCGGCGGTAACCGTTCTTTTCAGAATCGGAGAAATGCTTGAGGAGTTTGCCGAGGGCAGAAGCAGACGGTCGGTCGAATCGATCTATTCCATAGTCAGCGACACGGCAAATCTTGTTCTGCCCGACGGAAGCTATAAGAGAATTGATGCCGATGAAATCGAAAAAGGAATGCTTCTTGCTGTTTTGCCGCATGAGATCGTTCCTGCCGACGGCAAGGTCATTGAGGGCGAAAGCACTCTCGATGAATCCTCTCTGACGGGAGAATGCATTCCCGTTGAGGTTTTTGCAGGCTCGTCTGTTTCGAGCGGAGCGGTCAACGGAGATTCGCTGATTCTGATTGAAACTTCGGCAGGCAGGGCTCAGTCTGCGGCGGCAAGAATTGTTGAGCTTGTCGACGAAGCAACTCACAGAAAAGGAAAAGCACAGAGAACGGTTTCCGTTTTTGCGAAATATTATACTCCGATAATAATTGCGGCGGCGGTCGTTATTGCAGTCGTTCCGTCGCTGATAACGGGCGAGTGGGTTGCGTGGATAAAGAAAAGCTTATTGCTTCTCGTTGCGGCGTGTCCGTGTGCGATAGTCATTTCAGTTCCGCTTGCGTTTTTCTCATCGATGGGTGCGGCGGCGAAAAACGGAATGATAATCAAGGGCAGCAATTTCATTGAGTCGCTTGCCAAAGCGGATGCCGCAGTTTTTGATAAGACGGGAACTCTGACAACGGGTAAGCTGACGGTCGGAAAGATCTATCCTGCAGACGGATATTCTGCGCAAGAGGTTCTTTCTCTGGCGGCACGGTGCGAGCATTTTTCGAGCCATCCGATTGCGGCGGCGATCGTTTCGGCGGCAGGAGCAACCGATGTTTCCGACTGCACGGGATTCACCGAAATTGCAGGCGGCGGCACGGCGGTTGACACTCCCGACGGAAGGCTTCTGTGCGGCGGAGAAAGGCTGATGCGAAGCAATTCGGTTGATATATCGGCGTTTCCCAAGGCTCCCGTTTATGTTGCGCTCAACGGTACGGCAGTCGGTGCGATAGAAACCGACGGCGAGGTCAGAGCAGACGCCCTTCAGACCGTAAGAAAGCTCAAAGAGCTTGGCATGGAAAGAACGATGATCCTCACGGGTGACAACGACAGTCAGGCAAGAAAAATCTGTCTTGCGTGTGAGATCGACAGCTTCAGAAGCGGACTTCTCCCCGAGGATAAGCTGAATGAGCTCGAAGAAATAAAAGAACACTCAAACGGAGTTATCTATGTCGGTGACGGAATCAACGATGCGCCCGTGCTTGCGGCGTCAGATGTCGGCGTTGCGATGGGGCTCGGTACTCAGGCAGCCTGCGAGGCGGCAGATGTTATTCTGACAAAGTCTGATTTTTCAAGGCTTGCGGATGCGGTGTATCTGAGCAAGCGGACAATGAGCGTTCTTAAAGCAAATATCTGCTTTGCCGTTGCAGTCAAGCTTCTGGTTATAATTCTCGGCATAATCGGAATCGCCCCGATGTGGGCGGCAGTGCTTGCGGATGTCGGAACGATGATCGCCTGCGTACTCAACTCCGCACGGCTTCTGAAGGTCAAACGGTATAAATAAAAGAAAGGTTGCTTCCCTGATGAATGCGGGAAGCAACCCTTTTTTATTTTACAGCTATGAGAGTTATTGCCGAAATGACCGCCTGGATCATGCAGAAACGGAAAATGACCTGAGTGTTTGACCAGCCCTTGTTCTTTCTGAAATGGTCGTGAAGGGGAGTGCGGATATTCTTGAATGCGTTTTTGATTTTGAGGAAGCGGATGAGCGAAACCTTGACGATTCCGAGAAGTCCGTCGAGGCAGAGCATGAAGCAGAACGGAATGACAAGCAGTATGTTGCCCGTTTTGAGAATGCAGATGCAGAGGAAAAGACCGAGTGCTCTCGAGCCTGCATCGCCCATCATCATCGTGCTGGGCTCTGCGTTCTTCCAGAGGTAGGGAACGAGCGTGCTAATCATTATAATGGTAAGATAATTGATTCTGACATCTTCTGCGCCGAGGAAAATGTTTGCGAGCATGATCGAAACGAGAGAAACGATCGTCAGACTTCCGCAGAAGCCGTCAATTCCGTCGGAGCAGTTCGTTGCGTTGATGAGCATCCAGACGAGAACGGCGGCGATTACGCCGAAAATAACGGGATGAATGTTCAGAGTCATGCCGAAAAGGCTGACGCTCAGAATATCGGGGTTGAAAACAACGAAGTTAGCGGCTGTCAGAGCGGAAATGATAAGGTCGATCGCACCTTTTTTATATTCTCCCCAGGGCTTGTCGGATGCATCGTCGAGATAACCCGAAAGCATGCCGAGGAAAATGAGGATCAGATAGAAATAATATTCAAGGTTCATCATCAGAGCTGTTGAATTGAGAGGAAGAGCGAGGGTGAGCAGAGAAACAACGGTGAAAGCGGAAACGAAAATAATGCCCGCACCTCTGATCTTTCCTGCGGAAAGCTTGCCGTTGAAGGCGAAATCACGGCCCTGATCTCTCGGGAGCTTGTTTTTGAAAAGAGAGAGAAGGACAGCGCAAAGAGCGAGGGGGAGAATAACGATTCCGAGCAGACTGAGCTTCTCGGGTATAAGATTGAAAAACATAACAGACCTCCGTTTCTTTTATCGAATGAAATGATAACATATTATTAACGGATTTTCAACATCAAATTAGCCGTCGGGCGGGGGAACGGAGAAGAATTTTTCGGGAGAGCAAAGATTACTCTTGATTTTTCGCAGAGCTTCGGCTATAATAGAAAAGCTGATTTGCCGATGTGATGGAATTGGCAGACGTGACGGACTCAAAATCCGATACGTCAGCGTTTTTGGCAAATCCTTAAATCCGTTGATATTGCTCAAATCCTTTGATTTATATAACAAAATAGCTTGTAAGTTAAAATTTGAAAAATTTGTCGACCCCGGTTATCGGCACCCAATCGACCCCCGAGCGACTCCAAAAGTTACTTTTTTCGATAAATTTACTCAAATTTCGACATACGCCGATGTGATGGAATTGGCAGACGTGAAGCACTCAAAATGCTTTGGGAATACCCGTGTGGGTTCGAGTCCCACCATCGGCACCATATTTGAACTCAAGTGTCAGCTCGATACTTGAGTTCTTTTTTATGTGTTTTGATACAAAATTTTGTTTGCGCTTTTTTCAGTATCATTTAGTGTTATTGTTATTAGATGTGTCTAATAATAAAAAGAATAGTTTGAATGTAATTGAAATAGTTTACCTTTGGTGATATAATTATCTAAATAGCTTTTAAAAAAGAGGTGAGCATTGTGGCAGAAAAGAAACCAAAAAGATATGTGAGCGATAATGCTCAACTTATAACAGAATGGGTTTGGGAGAAGAACACTGCTTTAGGTTTTGATCCGAAAATCTTAACACTGGGTTCAAATAAAAAGGTTTGGTGGAAATGCAAAAAATGTGGCGGCGAATACGAAGCATACATTGTTAATCGTACGTCACGAGGTTCTTCGTGCCCTTACTGTGCAAATCAAAAAGTGCTTGTTGGTTACAATGACTTACAAACAGTTTCTCCAGATTTAGCAGCTGAATGGAGCAAGAAAAATACAATTAAACCGACTGAAGTTACACAACATTCAAACAAAGAGGTTTATTGGATTTGCCCTCTAGGTCATGACGATTATTTGATGTCAGTAAAACAAAGAAGCAACAGGCAAGGTTGCCGTATTTGTGCACAACAAAGTCAAACATCGTTTCCCGAACAGGCTATTTTATATTATTTGAAAAAGGTTTTTTCTGATGCGATAAACAGATATATTTTTGATGGAAAGGAAATCGATATCTTTATACCTTCAAAAAATATTGGCATTGAATATAATGGCTATTTTTCACACAAGAAAAAGGCTGAAAAAGATATTCTGAAAAAAGAGTTTTTTAAATCGCTCGGTATAAATCTATTGGTAGTAAAGGAATATAAATATCCAGAAGATAAGAAACAAGCAGATTTTTATATTCATGAAAGAACGTCTTTTAATGATTTAACTTGCCTTATTACTGATATTCTTAATGCTTTGGGAATTGACGAATCAATCATTGTGGATTGTTCAAAAGATGCGATTTCCATAAAAAATCAATATGTTATTTTACGGAAAGAAAATAGCATCGCCGCTGTTAGACCAGATTTGGTTAGTAGATGGGATTATGAGAAAAATGGGTCTATAACACCAGAAATGGTAACACTCGGCACAGGTCAGAAATTTTACTGGAAATGTAAAATATGTAACAGATCTTATTTGGCATTGCCAAGTAAAATTGCGGAAGGTAGCGTATGCTCTAAACATCGTAATCTCTTGAAAAAAGGAGAAAATGATTTAGCCTCCAGGCATCCCGAATTGTTAAAATACTGGGACTACGAAAAAAATGAAGTGGATCCATCGGAAATTTATGGCGGAGGAGAAAAAGAGGTATATTGGATATGCGAAAAAGGGCATAGCTACTCCAAGAAAATATTAAAGCGTATTCGAGGTGAAGGCTGTCCGATTTGTGCAGGCAAAAAAGTTCTTGCAGGATTTAACGATTTAGCAACCGTTTGTCCCGATGTTGCTAAAACGTGGAACTATGCAAAAAACAGAGAAGTGTTACCCACGCAAGTTACTGCACACTGTAACAAAAAGTTTTGGTGGATATGTGAACAGGGACATGAATGGGAAACTACAGTAAGTGGTAGGGTTAGTGGCAGAGGTTGTAAAGAATGTTACAAGGAGCAAAAAGGAAAGCGACAAATAAATCTGTATGATGCTAACACTCTTGCTTTTATCGCAACTTTTGATAGTGTTAAGTCTGTTTGTGAATATTTGGGAGTCGATTACAAGAAAATGAATGGTGCAATCTCTCGTGTATGCAGAAAAGAGCAAAAAACACTGATGCGAAAGTATATTATCCGAAATGCCGACGATGATGAATTGGCTGCTTTATGACGGTGTTTCAAAGACCAAGACAAGAGCAACTGATTGTTGTGCATAATAATAAGGAGGTAACTATGAATAAATCTGAACAATTGTTAAGTGCATTTTCAGCGGATTATTTTTTTAAAGAACTTGTAGTTGACGATTTACATTTCAAACCAGATGAATCTTCAGAGAAAGAAGTTGCTGACTTGTTAATTAATCTCGACGACATTATTATCGCAATTCAGTTGAAATCACGAAACGACAAAGATCAGACAGATGACTTCTCTGTAGAAGACAAATGGCTTCGAAAGAAATGCAAGGTTGCAAAAGGACAAGTTAAGGAAACTTTGCAGTTTATTTCATCAGGAACATTACCTGCATTCCATAACAAACGCGGTCAAGAGGTTTTTGTGCGATCAGATGCAGAGGTAATACCCTTGGTTGTTTTTGAGAATAACCAAATTGAAGATTATCCTCATCTTTTGAGAAAACATTCTGATTCCGGAATGAACATAAACTGTATGTCTTTTTCTGACTATTGTGAAATGTGTCGTGTTTTGGTTACACCTATAGAAATTGTCGAATATTTGGAATACAGAAAGAAAATATACGAAGAATGTGAAGATGTAGATTTCATTATCTTCAATGGTATGGATAACGAAATGGTTCTTACCAAGCCAAGGAAAAATGAATCATTGGTGCATCAGTTTTTAGCAGAAAAATATGGAATGAAGGAGTCTGATAAGCAGAAACTACCCATTCAATATTTTCGAAATTTTCTACGCTTGCTGCCTAAACGCAGCATAAACAATTCAGAAGAAGATGCAAGCTATGAAGTCCTGCTTTTTCTTGCTCATTTCAACAGGGGAGAAATAATTGAGTTTTGGGAATTGTTTGAGCAAACTAAGAGTGAGGCAAAGCAAGGTCTTGTGGGTATTAGGCACTCGCTTCGTTCGAGTTTAGAAAACTATGTAGTGATGTTTATGACACCAAAATTGTTGCCAATAGAGGTGTTATTGCCAATTATTCAAAAAGTGGTAGAGCCAAAGCAAGTTTTAGAAATAGCTATTAATTGGTTTGATGAGGAATCGTTTGGGGTAGATTTCTTGTTTTATGAAGCCTCAAAGTGATTTTAAACAAAACTAAAAGTTGCGGGCCTTTTAAAATGGTTATTCGATATAGTAAATGTATCAATATGTATTGATACAATAAGACAAGCCGTAACAAAAATGTTACGGCTTGTCCGTTGTCAATGGCGGATGCTTTGTCGCTGTGGACTTTACATCCAAACGTATTATATAACTAATAATTTGTTTTTGCAATATGTTTACGTACTTAAATTTGAAGTTAAGTACGTAAATGAGACTTTTTTTAAAATCGACCCCGAACCGACGACATCATAATTTTTTTGAAGCACTCGATTTTTGGCGGTGAATGGTGAGAGTTTATAATATCGGCATTAAAAACCGTTGATATACAAGGATTTTGCGAAATTTTCCTTCCGTTAAATTCCGTTATATGGCGGCAATTTCCGAATGCTCCAAATAACTCAAAATCCGTTGGTAGCGATACCGTGCGGGTTCGACCCCCGCCATCGGCACCAAAAAATTGCCCCCAATGGCGACTCCCGCCGTTGGGGGTTATTTTTGTGGAATGCGATGCGAGGGGTCGAAAAGGCGACCCGACCGCAGTCGGGGAAAAAACAGTCCGGTGGACTGTTTTTTAGCCGGGGGCAGACCCCCGCCATCGGCACCAGAAAAAGCCGCTTCTTCGGAAGCGGCTTTTTCAATGAAATAAATCCTTTCGGGGATTGTGAAATTCACTTTGTGAGTGAAATATTGTTCCGCAATATGAAATGCCTGCGCTCATGGGTTGTTTTATTTCATTTCACTTTCTGCGAAAGCAGAAAATTTCATAAGTTGCAAAGCAATTTATTTCATGTTTGCCCAATGGCAAATATTTCATAAAACATTTTTTTGAATTATAGTCTGTAATACTACGGTTTACATTAAATCGTAGTATTTATTTTACTTGATATGTCAATCTGAAGTTGTTATAATTAATGATAAGATAAAATTCGGAGGTTTTACAGGGGTAAAAAATATGTTCAGAGAAGTTGCGAGAAAAAAACAGGTTCTTACATCAGAACAAATTACCGAAATATTGAAAGCGGAAAAAAGAGGTGTTTTATCTGTTCAGGGTGATAACGGCTATCCTTACGGTTTGCCGATGAATTTCTGGTATAACGAAGAAAACGGATATATCTATTTTCACAGCGGTAAAAAGGGACACAAAACCGATGCCGTATCAGCTGACAACAAAGTTTCGTTTTGCGTATATGACGAAGGTTACAGAAAAGACGGAGAATGGTCGCTGAATATCAGCAGCGTGATTGTTTTCGGCAGGATGAATATTGTTAAAGATTCTGAAAAAGCCAACCGAATATATCGCAGTATGAGTCTTAAATACACTTCTGACATTGAATATATTGATTCGGAGATCCGTAAATTTGCAAAAGATACCGTTTGTTATGAATTACAGCCTGAACATATTACAGGAAAAATTGTCAATGAATCATAACCGCAAACTCCGATTTGTCAATGAAAAATGCAGTTGCAAAGTGAGATTATATTATGAAAGAACCGAAATATTTTTTGAGTAAAGCTCAGGATAATTACCCTGAACTTATTTACACAGTCCTTACTCCCGATATAACCGAATTCACCGCCACAAGCGGTGACAGCATACTTCTTGACCTTGGCGAACACGCCGTCGGACATTTTTCCTTCGCTTTTGACAGGGTGGATATCTTTGTTGACGCTCCCGTTCGGTTGGTCATAAAGTTTGGCGAGGATATGAGAGAGATCAACGATGATTTTTCTCAATATAAGGGCACGCTTTCAAAGACATGGTTACAGGAAGAAATAATCAATCTCGATTTTCCTCAAAGGATGACCCTGCCCCGAAGATATGCTTGCAGATACATAAAAATAACGGTTGAAAAAGCCAACAGACCGATACGGCTGTCTGATTTTTCTTTCCGTGCTTCAACGAGTGCCGATATTTCCGTTCTGAAGCCTGCAAACACAAAGGATGCTTTGCTGAATAAAATCGATCTCGTTGCAACCGACACGCTCAAAGAATGCATGCAGACCTTCTTTGAGGACGGACCCAAGCGTGACCGCCGTCTTTGGATCGGCGATCTTCGCCTCGAGGCTCTCGCAAATTATTACACATTCAATAACCTCGGAATCGTAAAAAGATGCTTATACCTTTTCGCCGCAGGTGAATGTAACGATCTCGGTTTTCTGCCGTCATTTGTTTACGAAACGCCTTATTATCATTCGGGTGCAACGCATATTGAGGATTATGCACTTTTGTATGTCGTAAGTGTATGCGATTATTATGAGCATACCGGGGATATAAGCGTAATAAATGACCTTCTTGAGATCTGCAAATCCCAGCTTGAAGGCTTCAGAAAAACGATTGATGAAAACCTGATCGTCACAAGACAGAACGGCTGGTTTGCTTTTATCGACTGGTGTCCGGGTCTGGAAATCCTGACATCGCTGCAGGGCGTTTATCTCTACACTCTCGAACGCTTTTCGGAATTGCTTGAAGCAATCGGTGATGAAGAGAGCGAAAAATATTCATCTCATCTTTATGAGGTGCGCTGCGCATGCAGAAAACATCTTTATAACGAAAAAGAAAATGCATTTATCAACGGCTTTGACAGCGATCAGTTCAGCGTTCATTCTCAGGTATGGATGATATTGGGCGGTGCAATAAGCGGAGAGGGAGCAAAAGGGCTTCTGCTTTCCTGCCTTGATAATGAAAAAGCCAAACAGCCCGTCACTCCGTATATGCGCCATTATGTAACAGAGGCTATGCTAAAGCTGGATATGAAGGATGAAGCTGTTCAGTATCTGAAGAAGTTCTGGGGCGGAATGCTTGAATGCGGCGCAGACACATTCTGGGAGGCTTACATTCCCGATGACCTTGATTTTTCACCGTACGAGGACAGAATGATAAACAGTCTTTGCCATGCGTGGAGCTGCACGCCGTCATATTTCATCCGAAAATACGGGATGTGATTTATGTGTGGATCTGCAGTAAAAAGCTGAAATATAAATCATAAACGATTCCTTCCTGTTTTCGTTGTTTTATTCAGAATATTTGTATTGTAAGATCTATGATGTTTGTGGTAATATATATTGTCACAAAAGACTTTATGATATCGGGGGTTTTATGAGTTATTACATAGCGCAGTTTTGCGGCATTCTTGTCACGGTCGGAGTTGTTCTGACAATGCAGCTCAAAAAGAAAAAGCAGATGCTGATCGTTTCGGTTGCGGTGAATGCTCTTTCAGCTGCAAACATTCTTCTGCTTGACGGCTTCAGCTCGGGCGTGGTTGTGATGTTTGTTGCCATTTTGCAGCTTCTCTTCTCAATATGGCATGAAAAGAAAGGAACGGAGTCGGGCACGGCGGAAAAGATCGTTTTTCTTGCTCTGTATATTGCAGGCGGTGTTATCGGTTACACTTCTCCGCTTGACATTCTTTCAACCGTTGCCGCTGTTTTCTATATGCTTGCCGTATTCCAGAAAAAGGAGCAGAACATCCGTCTGATGCTTCTTGTTAATCTTTCGCTCTGGACGGTATACCATTCGATCCTCGGCTCGACAGCCGTTTTTGCTCAGATAGCAGGTGTTATCTCATCGCTGACAGCTCTTTACCGCTTCAGAAAAAACGGTAAAACAAGTGATTGATTTATGGAAAATATAATGATATAATATTCCGGAACAATAAACTCGAAAGGGGTTTCGTAATGAAAAAGGTAATTTCTCTTGTTCTTGTTTTCGCTCTTGCGTTTTCGATGCTTTCGGTAAGCGCATCTGCGGCAGTCAAAACCGAATGCAACGGTGACTGTGACATCTGTCCCGCTATCGTTGTTCCCGGCATCGGTCAGTCCAATGTCTGGGCACTTGACGAAAACGGTGACTATCTCCTCGATGGCGACGGAGAGAGGATCAGCTGCTTCCCCGCCATTTTCAATGTCGGCTCGATCGTTGCAAAGGTTCTTGTTCCTGTGCTTCTCACTCTCATTACTCAGAGAGATATGGGGCTTTCAAATGCTCTTCGCAGCGTTGTTCTCGATGCGTTCGAGGTCAACCTCTGCGATGAAAAAGGAAAGAACACGGGCAACCATGAGGTTGAAAAATATCTCTATTCCGTTGCCGAATGCTCCGAATACGAAAAAGAGCAGATCTATGACAACATTCCTCTTCAGGCTTTTGCGGAAAAAGCAGGCGAGGATCACCTCTATTATTTCGCTTATAATTCATTCGGCAATAACTATGACACGGTTGCCGAGCTTTATGATTTCATTCAGATGGTAAAAGAGGAAACGGGTCACGATAAGGTCAACATCGTTCCCATCAGCATGGGCGGTTCTCTTGCAAACGCTCTTCTTGATTACTATCCCGATGTCATGGATGATCTTAACAAGGTCGTTTATATCGTTCCCGCACTCAATGGCTCAACGATCGTCGGCGACCTCTACACAAAGAATTTTGCATTCTTCGATACGGAGTTCCTCTATAACGGTTTCCTTGAGGCTCTCATGGACGAAGAGGATGCAAGAATGATCGAGGTCATCGCAAGAATCCTTCCCGATCAGGTTCTTTCAAATGTTCTTCATAATGTTGCGGACTGCCTCGTAGAGGATGTTGCGGCGAACATAACAAGCCTCTGGGGACTCTGCCCCAAGGAATATTATCCCGAAGCATCGGCTGCTCTTCTTGCAGACAAGCCCGAAATAAAGAAGCAGACCGATATGTACTATCAGGCACAGGTCGATTCTCTTGAAAACATCCAGACTCTTGTTGACAAGGGTGTTGAGGTGTTTAACATCGTTGACTATGATTTCCCGCTTTATCTCATAGGTAATTCGTGGAACGATGACAACGGTGACGGAGTCATCCATCTTTCATCGACCGCTATGGGCGTTCACAGCGCACTTGTCGGCGAAACTCTCGGCGAGGATTATCGGCAGGCAAACACGAGCGTAAACTGCTCCGATAAATCCCATAACCATATTTCTCCCGACGGAGTTGTTGATGCTTCAACAGGTCTTCTTCCCGACCATACCTTCTATTTTGACGGTCAGGCTCATGAGCAGACAGCAAGAAACGATGCGATCATTTCTCTTGCAACAAGACTGCTTTCAACCGATGACATCAAGGATGTCTATTCAAGTGAAGATTATCCTCAGTTCAACGGCAGAAGAGATCCCCGTGACCTGAAGAATCATTATATTCCTCAGGCAAAGGCTGTTGACACATCTGCTCTCAGCGCAGAGGATGCCGCAGAGCTCAGAGAAGCTCTTGCAGAAGCAGAGGCTTTTGTAAACAGCACGGCATGCTATGACGGTCAGCAGGAAGAGATCGAGGAAAGACTTGATGCCATTCTCGTTAAGATCGGCGTCAAAGAAGCAGAGGTCGAGGAAGAGCCCTCAACCTTCTTCACGAAGCTCAGCCTCTGGCTCTTCGATAACTACGGTGCCAACGGCTTCAGCGAAATGCCCTATCTCACCATCCTCAAGATTTATACAAGCATCTATAAAACCGTAAACAGCTTTATCGGCTTGCTTGTTGGATAAATAATCAAATGAAAAAGACGGGACAGTCGGACTGTCCCGTCTTTAATTATACCATCCAATTGCAATCGCAGAACCGTGTCGGACGGTGGGGGAATGCTCTGAAAAAGTCGTCTGCATTTCCTTTGATCTCAACGCCGTCTATGTAAGCGGCGGTTTCTGCTGTATGCCCTTCGCCTGCGAGCATGAGTTTTGCGGCGGCGGGGGCGGTCAAAGAAATGTCGTAATCGCCCTGCGGTCTGTGAGTGACGACCGCTTTGCCGTTCTGATATTCAACCTCGAAAACGCCTTTGTTCTGCTCGAATTCATCAATGCTGAGAATGCGGAATTTTCCGTATTCTTCGGGATAGGCGTTGTTTTCGAGAAGCTTTTTCATGTTATAGATTCTGCCTGCTGATCCGCCGTTACGCTCATAAACAACGCCGTCAAGTCTGTCCGCCATGCATGCAAAGGGCGAACCCTGATACTGGTTTTGAACGACCAGATTCTTGGCGATTCCGTCATAGTTCCGCAAAAATCCGATGATACCTCTGAGTGCCTCGGGGGAAAGAACGAACAGCTCGCTGACAACGAGGTCATTCGGTTTGTTGACCGTGAAGCGGACATATCCGTCGGCTTCTCCGTTTTCGTTACGGCGGAAGTATGTATAATTCGCATTTTCGAGAGGCTTGTCGCAGAAATGCTTTTTGTCGTCCTTGAGAGGTATCAGATTTTCTTTGAGTGCACATTTGTTATGCAGAGCGCTCAGCTCCTCAAACTGCTCGTCCGTATAAAGAGCGGCATCGGTGTTTCGGGGGATATTTCTGAGACTGTCAAAAGGAACTATGATTCCGAACATGCGGTTGAGATATGCATATCCGAATTTTTCATAATAAGAAACAGAGAACGGGTGAAGAAAACCGAAAACCCAATCGTTTTCAACGGCTGTTTCTCCGATTTTTCTGAATATTTCCCTGATTCCTCCGCTTCTGCGGTGCTCAGGCTGACTGCATACTCCGTCGACGAAGAGAGCATTGAGAATGTTTCCGCAGAAATTTGTCCTGAAGTCATACGTCTCAACGCCTGCAATCAGCTTTCCGTTGTCAAAAGCCGCAAGAACGGGGCATTTGACGGTGCTGTCGACCTCGGCATCGAATTTCCATATGAACGAAGCCGCTGAAACCTTCTGAAAATCGGCAGCTTCTTCGGGCTTGATATATCTGATTTCCTTTTCGGATGACATTTTTTTGCTCCTTTAATTATATTGCTTAACTATCGAATTGAGTGCGCCGATAACGGTTGAGCCTGCTTTGCTTCCCGTTGACAGCATTTCTTCATAGTGACGATGAGCCTTGCCGAAGAGCTTTTCGCCAAGGTCGGTGTTCCAGAGCGAATCGGCGATGAACGGTGCATAGTCGTTGTCGGGAACGATATAACCGATCGCATCGTTGCAAAGACCCATTACAAGAACGGTCTTGCCTTCGCCGACGATGTCGGAGGTATAGTCAAGCTCCCAGTCTGTTCCGAGATACGACTGAGTTTTGTCAACAACGTTGCCGTAGACAAGCTGAGGAACAAGCTCTCCCGGAACGGTAAGCATAACGGTGTCCGTTCCGATTTCAAGATAACCGACCTCGCTGATGATCGAGAATCTGCTCGGCGAGGCTTTGTCACGCACGACAGTCATTCCGAGAAGACCTGATACTGCACCGAGCTCCATAAGACCGTATTCAAGGGGGATAGTAACCTCTGCCATTCTGACATTCAGAAGAGGTGCAACGGGCTTTGCGTTTTTCTCGGCATCGAGAATAAGCCTTGCAAATTCATAGCCGAGCTTCTTTGCATCGGCATAGTCCTGAACTGCAGGGTTTTCAGCAATCTGAGCATCGATCTCATCAAGGATTTCCTGAGTCCTGACTCCGCCCTTGTTGACCGAAATGGGTGACTGTGCGCCCTGAATAAAAGCAAAATTCATGCCTGCCGCATTGAGCTTTTCTTCGATAAAGTTGGGGAAATCGGCGGAGAGAAGCTTTGTTGCTCTGTCAATCGTTGTGGGGTGTCCGCCGAAATTTGCAAGAACGGTCGGAGCGGAGGAGGTGTTGTCAGGAACAAACTTGAAGCATGCGATAACATGCTGATAGCCCTCCATATCGTATCTCTTGTTGAATATATAATCGTATTCATCATCGAGGTAGTTGTTGTTTCTTTCGCTTCTGCCGATGCCTGCGGTTTCAAAATAATAAAGCTCGCCCGCTTCCATTCCGAGATAAGCCCCGACAACGGCATCCGATGCGCCGTCGATCATCAGCTCATGGAATTCGGGATCGATGCTTCTTGTTCTTTCAATGAAGGGAAGGAATGAGAAGAGATTCCGGAAAACGGTTTTGATGAGCGGAGCGAGTCCGAAGCCCTGAGTGTCAATAACCGTGTGGCAGTGTGTGCTGTTGATGTTGATTGCAACGATGTCGCTCGTTACGCCGCTTTCCTTCAGCTTTCTTTCAGCCTCGCAGCGGATGGCGCGCACATCCTCGCTGCAGACTCCGATGCCGTCAACGGCAACCGTGACGACCGTGCCTCTGCCCGAGTTGTCGTGCATGGCAACGGCGTTTGCACCCTGGTCATCATAAACTCCGTTGATCTTCTGGGTGAAATATCCGCCTGTGTAATATTCCTTTGAGCCGTCTTTAAGATTTTCGGGAACCATGCTTGCTTTGCCGAAGCCGAGATGCCATTTTGCGTTTTCGGCAGGCTCGTCAAGAAAAACCTTCATTCCCTCATAGAAATCGTTGTTTTCTTTTGAGTAGTATTCCTCAACCGTTTCAAAGTCCTTCGGGAAAAGCGCTCCGAAGCCCTTGAAAACAGCGTTGAGCAGACCGTTGACGATGTTCGTCACGGCGATGATTCCGATGTTGTCAGCCGCTTCGCCATCGGAGGCAAAAGCAAAGACGGAGCCCGTGAGCATTATTGCGGCGGCGAGAATGACGGAAATTGCTTTCTGAAACTTTCTTTTCATCAAAACTACCTCTTTCCTGCAAAACAAATTTAAATCGGTTTTTCTGTTTTTATACTAACATCATTTTAAGGAAAAGTAAACAATAATTGTAAAAAGAATTAAATTGTATAAATGATTTACGGACAGTTTGGCTGTTGTTTTTTTGGAGAATATGTGCTACACTTAAACCGTAAAAAATTATGTTAAAGTTTGTCGCTATAAAGGCAGTGTAACGGAATGAAAATAGCTCTTTTCGGAACGAATCAGCATCAGTTTTCAAAGGTCTATACTCCCGAGGTCCTCAAAAAGCTCGGGGAATACGGTGAGCTTTCGGAAAAGATCAATCGGAATAATCTTGCTGAAAATGCGGATTTTCTTGCCGAGTGCGAAATCGCATTTTCAACATGGGGAATGCCGAAATTCACGAAGGAAGAAATCGGAAAATATATGCCTAAGCTGAAAGCGGTGTTCTATTCCGCCGGCACGGTGCAGTATTTTGCCCGTCCGTTTCTCGAAAGCGGAATAAAGGTTTTCAGCGCATTTGCGGCAAATGCGGTTCCCGTTGCGGAATATACCTTTGCCCAGATAACTCTTGCGGCTAAAGGTTATTTTCAGTCTGCGAAGCACTACCGCCTGCTGCCTGCATATTCGCATTCGTTTGCAAATTCCGCAACAGGCAATTTCGGCTGCAAGGTCGGTCTTGTCGGGCTCGGAGCGATCGGGAAAATGGTTGCGGAAAGACTGAAGGCACTTGATGTTGAGGTATATGCGTGCGATCCGTTCGTGTCCGAAGAAACCGCAAAGGAGCTCGGAGTCACGCTCGTTGACATGGAAACTCTTTTCAGCGAATGCGACATTATCAGCAACCATCTTGCCAACAAGCCCGAGCTTGAAAACATATTCAACCGAAAGCTTTTCAAAAAAATGAAAAAGCATTCGACCTTCATCAATACGGGCAGGGGAGCGCAGGTTGCGGAATGCTCTCTCGCTCTGCATCTGCTTCTCCATCCGTCAGTAACCTTTGTTGCGGATGTTATCAAGAATGAAGCTTTTCCGTATATCTGTCCTCTTTTCTGGTGCCCGAATGCAGTTCTGACACCGCATATTGCGGGCAGCACGGGCAGAGAGCCGCAGCGAATGGCTTATTATATGATGGAGGAAATGGAAAGACTGAATTCGGGTGAGCCGACGAGATACGAGGTAACTCTCGAATCGCTTGAAAGAATGGCATAGCATAAAAAAGATAACCCTTGCGGAGATTTCTCTGCAAGGGTTTTAATGTTATATCAGAATGTATGTAGTATCCGCTTCGGTATCGAAAACAACGGTATTGCCGTCTTTTTTGAACGGTATCTCCGTTTTGTCGGATTCTCTCAGAACTGATTTTATGCCGTCGCATTGAGCGGTGCATTTTCTGCCTCTGAGGCTTTTGATCTTCAGAGAAATGACCTTTCCGTCTTTGAGCTCTGCTGAAACGAGAAAAGCACCGTCTGCACGGAGATTTTCAAACGAAGCGTCGGAGCTTCTGTCCCAGCAGGGGAAAAGGCGGATGATCCCTTCGTGGCTCTGCATGAGCATTTCGTTGACGGTTGCGGGAACCATCGTCAGATGCTCGATTCCGCCGCCGTGATGACGGAAAAGTCGGTTCGGAAGACTGAATTCCTTTATGTTCATGTGTATTCCGTCAATAAGAAATACGGGGTCGACTCCGATTCTTGCGCCTGCGGGCAGATATGAATTTGAACCGTTGTCGTCAAGTCTTCTGTCATTGATAAAATATGTGTTTCTTGCGATTTTAAGAAGCTTTTCACCCGATGACAGTCCGATCTGCGAGGCGGGATAGATATGCTGAAGACCGACGGTATTGTCATTTCTCCAGCGGATGCCTCTTTTTGAATAGCGGAAGCATTTTTTGCCGTGCTTTATGAATGTCGGGAAATCGCTCAGGTTATCAATGATATCCTCCCACAGCGGATATTTTTCTTCATTCAGACCGAGCTCCTTTGCCATATCATAAATGCCGTCAAACAGCAGCTTGACAAGACCGAGGGAGTTGATGGCGTTTACGGCTTCGATCTGACCCTTGTGGGTGATATATCTGAATTTCTCTCCTCTGTAATAGGGGATTTCGTGAGCCGCATCGTTTTTGATTATGTATCTGCCGTTCTTTTTGACGAGGTAATCCTCCCAGAAAGCGGCGGTGTTCAGAACGAAATCGTAATAATTCTCTTTGGCATATTCCTTGTCATAGGTCGAAAACCAATGCATTATCGGAATCACGCAGGCGTATGCGGCGTGGCTTTTCTGACCGAGGAAAAGAACTCCGTGCTCCTTGCACTCCTCCTGAGTGAAAACATCAAGTGCCTTGGGACCGAAGCTGACGGGGAAGGCATATCCCTTGCAGCCGAAGAAGCCTGCGAATTTTTTTGCGTATTCCTTCATCTCGTTGACGGGTGTCATGTAGCCGTCAAAAAGCTCGGGATGATTGGCTGAGAATATGCAGTAATACGGGGCTTCGTAGTTATAGTTCATGTGGTAATCTCCCGCCCAGGGGAAGAAATCGTCGGTTATGAAATTGCCGAAGAGTCCGGGCGGAAACTCTTTGTTGCCCATGCAGCCTGCAAGGTGATAAAGGCTCGAATTATAGAATTTCTCGATCTCCTTGTCCTCAAGAGTAACTTTGGAAGCGGAAAAGAATTTTTTCCATTTTTCCTCTGTTCTTGCCTTGTCTGCTTCATAATCGCAGTTCAGAGCCATATCGACGCCTTTTTTGACATAATCGGAGCTGTCAAAATCCGTGACGACCGAAACGCAGAAGCGGACAGCCGTGAAGCCGTCGGCGTTTCTTTCTTCAAGTTTTTTCAGACAAGTAATAACGGCGGAGTCCCTTTCAAGCTCTTCGCCCTCGAATCTGCGGATGAAGCAGCTGACTCCGTTTTCGGAATATTCGGAATTGACCGAGCCGCATGTGTCGGGAATTTCGATGCCGACAGTCGGGAAAGCGTCGCCTTCGGGAACCTTTATTTCAAAATAAATGAGGTTTTCGGGAGCGACGAAAAACTCCATTCCGACATTGCCGAAGGTGCAGTCAAGCAAGCCCTTGTCAAAATACTGCTTTATGTTATATTCAGACAGATCAACACCGCCGATCCTCAGACTGGCGACAGCTTTGATTCCTCCGTCATTCCTATGACCGGCTCTGAATTTCCAGAAATCGCATTTTGAAATGTGGATAACAAGTCCGTTATCGTCATTGTCAAAAACAACTCCGAGGTCACCGTTGCCGCACATTGCGCCTGCGGGTATCTTATAAAGAATATTGCCGTCATAAGTGTTGACGGGTTTTGATGTTATTTCGTTGAAATATGTATTCATTTCATCACCAGCCTATCTGAATTTTACAACTGTTTCCGTTATTAGTCAAGCATAAGAAACCCTGTTTTTGTAAAGCGGAATTGTTGAATCGGTGAACGGTCTGTGATATAATTTTACCGTGAACTTTTCAGAAAAGGGGAGAGCGATTACGGACTGCAGGCAAAGATGCAAATGGTGCAACCTTAAAAATCCTCTGTATGTTGACTATCATGACAACGAGTGGTGCCGTTTGCGCACCGATGACGGATATCTTTTTGAAATGCTGATTCTGGAATCCTTTCAGGCGGGGCTGTCATGGGAATGCGTTCTTAATAAAAGGGAAAGCTTCAGACGGGCGTATGATGATTTTGATTTGGAAAAGGTCTGCCGCTACGGTGAGGAAAAGATCTCACAGCTTATGAATAATAAAGAGCTTATCAGGAATAAACTGAAAATAAATGCAAGCATCGGCAACAGCAGGATATTCAAAGAAATTGTCGGCGAATGCGGTTCGTTTTATAATTATCTGAAAGCGTTTGCAGGCGATGAAATTATTTTTGAAACCGACAGAACAACGAACGCCTTGTCCGATGCAATTTCGGATGATCTGAAAAAGAGAGGCATGAAATTCGTCGGCTCGACGATCGTTTATTCTTTTCTGCAGGCGGTCGGGCTGATTTATTCGCATGACAAAGACTGCTTTTTGTTTAGAGAAAAGCCGTGAGATTTGCATATCTGCGAAAAGACCGCAGGCTGTCTGAAAAAGCGGCGATCAACCTGAGGTTTTATTTCAGGAAGAATAATCTTATGATGAAGATAGAGAGCGTTGAAGAATAAGGAAAGCATACGGGAATAATTCTGACTCCGGTTTTTTATCCGAAAATCTTGACAAACCTCCGAAGTGTGCTATAATATTATAAAAATTAAAATCTTTAAGGGAACCAGCTGTCTGCAGAGGATGTTGGTTCCTTTATGTTTTTTTGCAGAAAAATACAAATAATATACATCATCATAAAGGAGAAGCATTATGGAAGTACAACTTCAGGAACTTATTGACCAGATCAAAAAAGACGGCGTTGAAGCGGCTGAAGCTCAGGCTGAGGCAATAATTCTTTCTGCAAAGGCAGAAGCCGAAAAGATCATCTCCGATGCGAAGGCTCAGGCGGATAAGATGACTGCCGATGCGAAAAGCGAAAATGCAAAAACCGTAAAATCGGGCGAGGATGCACTCCGCCAAGCAGGAAGAAATCTGCTCATATCCTTCAGAGAAAGTGTGGCGAGAGAGCTTAAAGCGATCGTCAGCGATAATGTCAGCAACATTTATTCATCGGATGACTTTGCGAAGCTTATCATCAAAGCTGTTGAATGCTGGACAGAGAAACCCGAAGCTGAGGATCTTTCCGTAATTCTGAACAGCGGCGACCTTGCAAAGCTTGAGAAAGCGCTTCTTGCAGAGCTTAATGCAAAAATGCTCGGCGGTGTCACTCTTAAAGCAAACGATAATTTTGACGGCGGATTCCGTATTGCCGTTGATAACGGTGCGGTTTATTATGATTATTCGGCAGATGCCGTTACCGATATGCTGTCGGATTATCTCAGCCCCAAGGTGACCGCTCTTCTGAAAGAGGCTGAATAATATGGCTGAATATTATCTGATATCTCAATTGCCGTCGCTTGACGGAATCAGCGAAAGCATGCCTCTTCCCATAACATCGGAGAGGTTTGAGGAGCTTTGCCACGGGCTTCTCGGCAAAAAAGCGAAGGCAGGGCTCGGAGAACTGACGCTTGCTCCGCAAAGAGAGTATGAAAAAGCATCCTCTGCTTTGATCGGGAGATGGAATGAGGGCGAGAGAGGCCTGCGCCTTGCACTCGCAAAGCTTCGTGCCGAAAAAATGAACAAAAGCTTTGATGCTCAGACTCAGCAGCTTCCTGCGGAGCTCTTGCATGCGGCACGCACAGCCGTTGAAACCGAGAATCCCATGGAGGCGGAAAAGCTTCTCAACAAATACCGTCTTGATTTTCTTGAAACGCTCAGACCGACGGATTCGTTTTCTGAGGAGTATGTGTTCTATTACGGATTAAAGCTGAAGCTCCTTGAACGCATGAGAAAATTTGATTCGCAAAGCGGAGAAGCCGCATACAGAAATATCTATGACTCCATTATGTATGGGGACAGAACGGAGGTTATATAATGACCGAAAACAAAGGTAAGGTAGTAAGCATTAACGGTAACCTTGTATCCGTAAGGTTCGAGGGTAACGTTTCGATGAACGAGATCTGTTACGTTAATGTTGACGATACAAAGCTCAAGAGCGAGGTTATCCGCATCAGGGGTGATATCGCACAGATCCAGGTCTACGAAATGACGGGCGGAATCAAGTGCGGAGATGATGTTGATTTCACGGGCGAGATGCTCTCGGCACAGCTCGGTCCGGGTCTTCTCGGTCAGATTTATGACGGACTTCAGAATCCTCTGCCCGTATTGGCTGAGCAGGCAGGCTGGTTCCTTGAAAGAGGAATCTATGCAGACGGACTTGATACCGAAAAGAAATGGGAGTTCACTCCCACCGCAAAAATCGGTGATACCCTTCGTGCAGGCGAATATTTCGGAACTGTTCCCGAAGGCTCCTTCACTCATAAGATATTTGTTCCGTTCAATCTTCTCGGAAGCTATACAGTCAGATCAATAGCCGATAAGGGCGAATATACCGTTAATGAAACCGTTGCGGTTCTTGCCGACGAGAGAGGAAGAGAGATCCCCGTTTCGATGTCATTCAGGTGGCCCGTTAAGAGAGCTGTTAATTGCTACAGCGAAAGACTTGCGCCTGTTGAAACGATGGAAACAAAGGTGCGTCTTATCGACTCGTTCTTCCCCGTTGCAAAGGGCGGAACCTATTGCACTCCCGGTCCCTTCGGCGCAGGCAAAACGGTTCTGCAGCATACGACCTCAAAATATGCCGATGTTGATATCGTTATCATTGCCGCCTGCGGTGAGCGTGCAGGTGAGGTCGTTGAAACGCTGACTGAATTCCCTGAGCTTAAAGACCCCAGAACGGGCCGCTCGCTCATGGAACGCACAATAATTATCTGCAACACTTCTTCGATGCCCGTTGCATCACGAGAGGCATCGGTTTATACATCGGTAACTCTTGCCGAATATTACCGCCAGATGGGACTCAATGTTCTTCTTCTTGCCGATTCGACCTCCCGATGGGCGCAGGCTCTTCGTGAAATGTCGGGCAGACTTGAAGAGATTCCCGGCGAGGAGGCATTCCCCGCATATCTCGAATCCTATATCGCCGCTTTCTATGAAAGAGCGGGCTGCGTTCTTCTTCCCGACGGAAGCAAGGGCTCCGTCACGATCGGCGGCACGGTTTCTCCTGCAGGCGGTAACTTTGAAGAGCCCGTAACGCAGGCAACGCTCAAGGTCGTCGGTGCATTCCACGGTCTTTCCCGTGAACGCTCGGATGCGAGAAAATATCCCGCAATCGATCCGCTGATCTCGTGGTCGAAATATAAAACGGTTACCGATTCCGAAAAATCGGAATATTGCAGAAATATTCTTCTTCACGGCGATGAGATCGGTTCGATGATGAAGGTCGTCGGCGAAGAGGGAACAAGCCTCGAGGACTATATCATATATCTGAAATCGGAAATGCTTGATTCCGTTTATCTTCAGCAGAACTCTTTTGATCCGGTCGATGCCAACTGCTCGACCGCCCGTCAGCGCTATGTTACGGATAAGCTTATAAACGTTCTCGGCAGCGATTATGCTCTCGGCGGCAAGGACGAAGCCCGAAGCTTCTTTAACCGCATGCGCCAGAAATTCATCGACTGGAATTATGCCGAATTTGAAAGCGAAGCTTTTGCAAAGGCAGAGGCTGAAATTGATGTAATGTATGCCGACGGTCAGGGAAAATTAAGCCGCAAGGCGGAGCTTTTATTAAAGGACGGTGAGTGATAATGAATAAAGTTTTCAACAGAATCGAATCCATAACGGGTAACGTTATCACCGTCAGGGCGCAGGGCGTGCGCTATAATGAGCTCGCTCAGATAACCACCCGTTTCGGCAAATCGCTTGCCCAGGTCAACAAAATCGACGGCGATATCGTTTCGCTTCAGGTTTTTGCCGGCGGTCAGGGCGTTTCAACGGGCGATGAGGTCCGTTTTCTCGGAAGAGAAATGCGTGTGTCCTTCAGCGAGGATCTGCTCGGAAGAATCTTCAACGGCTCGGGTGAGCCGAGAGATAAAGGTCCCGTTCTTACCGAAAACATGAAGCCCATCGGAGGTCCCTCCGTTAATCCCACAAGGCGTATTCTTGCAAACCGCATGATGAGAACAAACATACCGATGATCGATATGTTCAACACGCTTGTTGTTTCGCAGAAGCTTCCCATTTTCTCAATTTCGGGCGAACCCTATAACCGTCTTCTTGCCCGAATCGCTCTGCAGGCTGAGGCGGATGTTATCGTTCTGGGCGGTATGGGACTTAAATATGACGATTTTCTTTTCTTTAAAGAAGAGCTTTCAAACGGCGGTGCGCTGAGCAAGACGGTCATGTTCATTCATACAGCATCGGATCCCACCGTTGAATGCATGATGATTCCCGATATGGCTCTTGCGACAGCGGAGCAGTTTGCTTTGCAGAATAAGGATGTATTGGTGCTTCTCACCGATATGACCAACTTTGCCGATGCCATGAAGGAAATTGCGATCACTCAGGAGCAGGTTCCCTCAAACCGAGGCTATCCCGGCGATCTCTATTCACAGCTTGCTTCACGCTACGAAAAGGCGGTTGACTTTGCCGATTCGGGCTCTGTCACGGTTCTTGCCGTCACAACCATGCCCGGCGATGATGTAACTCATCCCGTTCCCGATAACACGGGATATATAACGGAGGGTCAGTATTATCTCAAGGGCGGAAGAATCGAGCCCTTCGGTTCTCTTTCCCGACTCAAGCAGAATGTCAACGGCAAGACCCGTAAAGACCACCGTGCGCTCATGGATGCAATGATCCGTCTTTATTCTTCCTATAAAGAAACATTGGAAAAGAAGAACATGGGCTTTGCCATGACACGCTGGGATGAAAAGCTTCTGAAATACGGTCAGCTCTTTGAAAACGGGCTCATGGATCTGTCGGTCAATCTTTCTCTCGAGGAAGCCCTTGACCTTGGCTGGAAAATCCTTGCCGATTGCTTTGAAAAGGATGAAACAGGCATAAAATCAGACCTTACCGAAGAATTCTGGCCCGTTAAGTAAGGAGGGCTGTTATTTTGGCAAAAATCAAACTGACTAAAAATGAGTTGAAGATACAGAAGGATGCCCTCAAAATGTATCGGAGATATTTGCCTACTCTGACACTTAAAAAACAGCAGCTTCAGGCTGAAATACGCACCATTGAAGCAAAAGCCGAAACGGTGAGAAAAGAGAAGGAAGACCTTGAAAGAGGCTTCAGCTCGTGGATCGCCGTTTTCAGCGAAACAGACGCCTTCCCCGACGGAATAATAACCGTAAGCAATATCCGTAAGGGTACGGGGAACATCGCAGGCGTTCCTATCCCCGTTTATGAAGGTGCGGATTTCTCCCGCAGCGATTATGATCTGTATGAAACTCCGCTCTGGGTTGACCTTGCCGCAAACCATATGGAAAAGGCGATGTCGCTCGATCTTGAAGCGGAGGTGTTGGATGAGCAGGTCAGGCTTCTTGAGCAGGAGCTTCGTGCAACCTCTCAGAGAGTAAATCTGTTTGAAAAGGTCAAGATCCCCGAAACTGAGGAAAACATCAGAAAAATCTCGATCTATATGGCGGACCAGCAGGTGAGTGCCGTTGTCCGCTCAAAGATATCAAAGCGCAAAATTGCGGCACGCAGCGAAGTGCCCTCCGAAACGGAGGTGTGTCCGTCATGATCGTGCCTATGAAAAAAATATCTCTCGTTATCAATGCAGATAAAAGAGCTCAGACGCTCAGAGAGCTGCGCAAGCTCGGGATCCTTCATATCGAAGCGGTTGAGGGCTCGGGCAAAAAGCTTGAGGAGCTCAGAGAAAGAGCTGCTTTGCTCGAAAAAGCTCTTTTCAGCATTTCGGAAAAGAAGAACAAAAAGACAGAGCAGGAAAAAGCCGATGCAGAAAAGGCAGTTTCCGTATCAAAGGAAATCGTTGCTCTCGGGGATGAAAAAAAGCTCCGTTCTTCCGAAAGAACAGCTCTCAATGCAGAGCTTGACCGTCTTGCCGGCTGGGGAGAGATCGACCCCGAAAAGCTTGATGCTTTAGCGGAAAAGGGTATTGATCTTTCGCTTTATGAAATGCCGAAGGCGGAATATGAAGAGCTCGGCGAAGGCGTAAAAACTCTCAGCCTTCAAAAAACAAAAGCCTCCGTCAAATTCCTGCTTGTCGGATCGGAGAACGAAGAGAAAACGGTTGATTCTCTGAAGGCATACCGCCTTGAATTGCCCCGCATCTCAACGGCTGAAACAAAGCGAAGAATTGAAGAACTGACCGATCGGATCAAAGAGATCGATGAAAAAATTTCTTCGCTTGCAGGTTATGCCGACAGCATTAAAAAAGCGATCGGTGCGTGTGAAAGCGAGATCGAGTTTGAGGTTTACGCAACCGGCATGGCGAGCGAAAGTCTGTCGGATAACGGGAAAAACAATGTTTCCGTGGCATATTTTACGGGATATGTCGAAGCCGAAAACCTTGAACGTCTGAAGCAGACGGCGAAGGAGAATTCATGGGGACTGCTCATTGAAGAACCCACCGAAGAGGATAATGTTCCCACAAAGCTGAAAAACAACAAGTTTGTCAGCCTTATCTATCCGCTGACCGACTTTCTCGGAACGGTTCCGGGGTATTTTGAATATGACATCTCGGGATGGTTTCTCGGGTTTATCCTCATATTCTTCGGAATCATATTCGGCGACGGTGGATACGGTCTTCTGATCACGGCAGTCACGGGAATTCTGATTGCGAAATCATATGCATCGAAAAAGAAGGTGCCTCCCGCATTCCTTCTTGTCGGACTTTTCGGATTGTCAACGATTCTCTGGGGAACGCTGACCTGCACATGGTTCGGTCTTTCTCCCGAGCAGCTTCCCGAATGGCTGAAGGGTTTGTCGGTTCCCGTTATCTCCAATGTTTATACCGACAGAATATGGTATCCTCCTTGGACAAACGGCGAATACGGACTCACAACGGCGCAGAATCTTCAGATTTTCTGCTTCTCGCTGGCTCTTGTTCAGCTTACCGTTGCGCATATCAAGGTTGCCGCACGAAACAGAAGGTCGATAAAGATTCTCGGCGATATCGGCTCGGTGATGCAGCTTTTCGGCATATTCTATGTCGTTCTCAGTTTTGTTGTCAACGCTCAGGTTTTCCCGTTCGGACTTGTTCTCGGCGGAATTCCCGTCGGAACGGTTGCGCTTGTTTTGGTCATAGCAGGCTTCGTTATGAGCTTCGTTTTCTCGAACTATGAGGGAAGCGTTATCAAATCGGTACTCGAAAGTCTGAAGAATATCGTTTCCGTTCTTCTCGGCGTTGTCAATGTTTTTTCGGATATCGTTTCATATATCCGTCTTTGGGCTGTCGGTCTTGCAGGTGCGGCGATATCCGCAACCGTTAATGAGCTTGCAGGTCCGCTGCTGGGCAATTTTATGTTTATGATTATTGCGATCGTTCTCCTCGTGTTCGGTCACGGACTGAACATGATTCTGAATGTTCTGTCTGTTATCGTTCACGGCATTAGACTCAACACTCTGGAGTTCTCGTCGCATCTCGATATGTCCTGGAGCGGACATAAATTCAAACCTTTTAAAGAACAAATTGAAGATTAAGGAGAGTCATTATGAATTTAGGATTATTAGCAACAGCTTTGTCAATGGGTATTGCCGCAATCGGTTCTGCAATCGGTATCGGAATTGCAGGTCAGGCATCAATCGGTGCATGGAAAAAGTGCTACATGAGCAATAAGGCGGCACCCTTCATTCTTACCGTTTTCGCAGGTGCACCTCTTACTCAGACTATCTACGGCTTCCTTCTCATGCAGCAGATGAGCGGCTCGGATAAAGACCCCGCATTCCTTTTCGGACTCGGAATCGCATCTGGTATAGCAATGGCTGTTTCCGCCGTTGTTCAGGGTAAGGCAGGTGCCGCAGGCGCAGACGCTCTCGCCGAAACGGGCAAGGGCTTCTCGCAGTACATCACCGTTGTCGGTCTTTGCGAAACCGTTGCGCTTTTTGCCCTCGTTTTCAGCATGGTCGCCCTCGGATAATCAAAACCTCATATCTGAAAAAGCCGACGGATCAAACTCCGTCGGCTTTCAATTTTGTGAAAACACACGATTCAAGAGTCCGAGAACAGCGTTGATTGTTGTCATACAAAAAATGATTTTTAACAATACTCTGTAAAAATGTTCATATTTACAATATATAATTGTACTGAAATAATACAAAGGGGCGATTGTATGAAGATCACCAAAGCTTTATCTGTCATTTTTACACTCATATTTGCTCTTACGGCTTGCGGAAAAACACCGACGGAAATTCCCGACGAAGTTCCCGACACCGTAACGGATGCTGTTGAAATATTTTTAAGTGATAACGGCATAACGGTTGACGGTGAAACTGTAAGCAGCAATAATTCAAGTGCCGTTTATACCGCAAACGACATAATTTATTATGAATCAGGCAAAGATTTCACCTATGGCGAAGGCTCGGAAAAGGATGCTCATTCTGCAGATGAAGCGGCGGCACACACCGTTGTTCACATCGCAAAGGCGGGCACATACAGCATAAGCGGAAAGCTCTCAAAAGGTCAGATTGCGGTTGACCTTGGCGACGGTGCAAAAGAAAATCCCGATGCTGTTGTAACACTCATTCTGAACGGTGCTGATATATCCTGCTCCGTTGCTCCTGCGGTGATATTCTATAATGTTTATGAATGCGCAACCGATGAAGCAACAAAGGATGTTGACACCTCTGCAGCGGGTGCGAATGTAATCATCGCAGACGGAACAGTTAATGAGATCAATGGCTCTTATGTTGAAAAAATATATAAACCCGAAACCGTTGTTATGAATGACGAAAAAACCGAGGTTGAGGATGCAAAGAAGCTCCATAAATATGACGGTGCATTCTATTCCAGGATGTCAATGAACATAAACGGCGAAAAAGAGAACTCGGGTGTTCTGAATATCACCGCAGCCAACGAAGGTCTTGACAGCGAAATGCACCTGACAGTCAACGGCGGTATAATCAATATCAAGTCGGGCAATGACGGCATAAACACCAACGAAGACGGTGTTTCAGTTACTACCGTTAACGGCGGTAAACTGACAATAAAAGTTACGGGTGATACGGGCGAAGGTGACGGAATTGACTCCAACGGCTGGCTCGTAATCAATGGAGGCACGGTTATTGCTTCAGCTTGCTCGGACAGTGCGGATGCGGGTATAGATTCCGATATGGGCATTCATATAAACGGCGGAACGGTTATTGCAAGCGGTAATATGCTTGACAGAATTGAAGACGGCGGACAGAATTATGCCGTATTCAATTTTGCAGAAAAACAAAAGGGCGGCGAAGCAGTCACCCTCAAAAATAATGAAGGAAAAACCGTTCTTGAAGTCTGCCCCGAAAACGCATATTCAATTCTGATTTTCAGCAGTCCCGATTTAACGGCAGGCACCTACACTCTTTGGTGCGGTGACAAACTGCTTGCAGGTAACAGCGGCGGTATGATGGGCGACCACGGAATGCGACCCGACGGTTTGACACCTCCCGAAATGCCTGAAGGTGAAATGCCTCCCGTAAACGAAATACCTCCCCAAGGCTTTGAACCGCCTGAAGATTTTACACATCCAAACGGTGAAACACCGCCTGAAATACCCGAAGGCGACAGACCCGAAAAACCGTTTGGCGAAAGACCCGATATGCCGAATGATAATGCTTCGCATGAAGTGTCCAATGAGTTCATCATAAAAGACGGCGGAAATATGTTCGGTAATATTTTGATAAAAAACACATAACAAAAACCAAATACATTTTTACAAACCGTTTCACTTTTTGTGAAGCGGTTTTCTTAAATCAAAACTTTCAAAATAATCAAAAAGTTAACATTAATAAACCCCTGAATCAATTGCAAAAATAATAAGGCAAACGCAAATTGAATGTGAAGGGGTGTAAACGAAATGTCAAAGAATAATTCAGTTGTTCCTCAGGCAAGAGCTGCTCTTGATCAGTTCAAGATGGAAGCTGCAAGAGAGGTTGATGTCTCACTACATCTTAAAATTCACAACTTGTGAAAATATAATATTAAGAAATTTGTATTCTACAGAAACATAATCAATAATAATGTGCCGAAAGCTGCCTTTGAATCACAAAGACAGCTTTTTTGAAAGGTAATTTTTACGAGATTTCTGAAGAAACGGTAATATATTTCAGATTACAACAGGTTCTTCACCAATCAGAGAAATTTATATTATCTGATTAAAAAACACAAAAATAATGCACTTATCGGTATTGATTTGTGCATTTTGTTATATTATAATATAGATATTAATTTAAATTGCGATTTATGCAAAATAAAAGCGTGTCAAACGGGATGGTGAATAATGAACCATAAAAAATTCAACTATGACTATTCAAAAACATTGTGGATGAAGATGTTTCTTGCAAAACCCGATTGGGAGAAAAGAACATCCGAAGTTCTTATCAATTTTGAACAGGCACTTGAAATAATCAGGATGATGGATAACATAACGCAGGGTATAAAAAAGATTGTTTACCTTGTCGGTTGGCAGGGACTCGGACATGATGACTGTTACCCCGAAATGGAAGTTATTAATCCGTATCTCAAGCGAGACTGCGATGCTACGGTGAGAGACAGCTTTATGTGGCTTTTTGAAGAAGCTGAAAAATACAACACGGTAGTAAGTGTTCACGGTAACCTTGCCGACGAATATGATGCAAATCAATCACATCCCGAATTTGTTGAAGCAAGCGCAATAACAAAGTATCCCGACGGTACTCCGGCGGTTATTGAGGTTTTCTACGGCAGAAATGCATATAAAACATCATATAAGCAGTATTGGGAAAGCGGTCTTTTCAAAAAATATTTTGACCGATTCTGTGAGGTTATTCCTGTCAGAGAGGCGGGCACGGTTCATCTCGATAACTTCTGCATTGCGGAAAATTTCGGACCAAGAACAGAAATGCATGAGCAGGATGAGGCAAGAAACAAGATGCTCGACTATATTATGAGCCTCGGAATTGACGTTACGAGTGAATATACTTACCGTGAAATGCCGTTACGCTCCGAGAGTAACCACCCCATAAGAAAGTATTACGAAAAATGCGGTGCTGAAATTATTGATACAGACTGGCGCGATGCACCTATCCGCACGCTAGGAAGAATCCCTGCCGTCTGGTGGATGAGCAATATGACAATCGACGATTGCATCAATATTCAGGCTGGTGAATTCAGCGGATATCTCAACGTCGAGCCTTTGAGAAATGTGTTTTACGGTACGGTGCACGGTGAAGATATCTGGATGAATAACGGCATTGAAAAAGACGTATGGGTGCCGATGTTTATCAGGCAGTTCTGCACAATGCAGATGCCGTATACATATCTTAACCGATATAAGAGGCTCAGCTATACGGGTAATGACAAAGAAGGTTATAAAGTGACTTTCTCTGACGGTGTTGAAACCTGCGGAAATGAACTTTCAATCACCAAGAACGGCATTGAAATAAAAAAAGGTTACGACGTTATTCTGCCGTTAACGGAAGATAACAAAATCTTTATCGCATATTCCGAAAACGGAAAAGACGGCGAGTGGAATGTTCCCGATGCTGAATTTGACAAAGCCGGGGTATATATCATCACCGCTGACGGCAATGAATATCTTTGCGACGTTGCGGTTGAAAATAAAAAAATATCACTCAGTTTAACGGCAGGTCAGGCTGTGGCTGTTATTGCAGAGTAAAAAGGAGGAGAATCTGAATGGCTGACAATATTACAATCAGCAAAACAGATTTGCTTTACGATCCGCTTTTTGACAAAAAACCGGATCTGAAAATGAAGGGCAGAAAAAACACGGTGTTCAAGGCGCTGTTTATTATCATAATATCGGTTTTTGTGGGTCTTTCTTTATTTTTCAGCTTTAATTCAATCAGTTCCGACAAATATACATACAAGGAAACAGATAACGGATATATCCTTTATCAGTTTGTCGGCAAGGAGGATGACGTAACGCTGCACGTTGATTACGTCAGGGATGAGACGGGCAATGCCAATCAGTCAAAACCTGTTACCGAAGTGCGCGAATTTTCGATGAGCTGTAATGAATATGTGCGTTTTATATTTATCGGAAAAGATGTTTCAAAGCTTGAACCTCATTGCTTTTACTATACCAAAAACCTTATGGCGGTAATAGTTGATCCTGAAAATCAGAACTACGTTTCTGTTGACGGCGTTCTTTATTCGAAGGATATGAAAGAAATCATTCTCCATCCTATGAGAAATCATCAGTACAGAGCTGCACTCGGAGCAGGATGTGTTGCTCCTTCCGATGAAAAAACTGCCGAAGTATTTTTGAGTGAGTTTTCAAAAAAATACGGCGATGAAACAACAGCCGATGCCGAAGAATACGGCAAGCAGTTTTCAAAGCATGCTTTCTATGTAATACCCGATTCGGTTTCAAAAATTGAGGATTCGTGTTTCAGCGACTGCGAAGCACTGATATATGTTGAAATTCCTTCTTCAGTTAAAGAAATCGGTAACCTTGCTTTCTTCAAGTGCAAGGGTTTTGAAACGATTACAATACCCGACGGGGTTGAATCAATCGGCTCTGACGGATTTTCGTATTGCGAAAGAGTTACATATATTTATGTGCCCGAAAGCGTAAAGTTTATCGGACACCACGCCTTTTTCGGCAACCTGGGATGCGAAAAAATATATCTCGGTGCCGAAAATGAAGATATGATCGAATTTGGCGAAAACTGGCTTCCGAAACAAAGTACGACCTCTCTTAAAGATATAGAGGCTGTTTATGGTCAGGAAAGGAGGGCAAGCTGATGGGCAACGGTAAAATGACAGCTTTATTTCAAAATGTAAAAAATCATTGGAATGAACCTGACAGAGAAAAAGGAAACTACGTTCCGTTCAAAGAGTATCTGACAGTATTCTTCGGAGTCGGAATGAATTACAGCATCAAATCTCCTCTTGAATATCTTGGCTTCAGTGCATCATGTTTCCTCATAATGTATCATTACAAGCTTCCTTATCTTGCGTTTTCCGTCATTACTCTCATCGGACTTCCGCTGACCTATCTGTGGAATGTTCTTAACTGGTTCGTTAACGATAATCTCGGTATTCTTGAAAAGAAAACAGAGAGAAAACTTCTTGCTTTTTACGGCATAGTTTCACTTGCCGGATTATGTATGATACTGTTCGACTCCTCCGCGTTTCTTCCCTTGTCATTGGTTAAAGTTCTTAACGGAATAAACGGTGTAAGTGCAAGAAGTTTTCTTAAAATATTCGGCATACAGCTGTTTGTGAACGCATACGGCGGATTTCGTAATATTCTTTGGAGAAAGAAACTTGTTCCCAAATACGGAAGATATAAATATGTGCTGTTTTCAAACTTTGTCCAGAAGTCTGCTATGATAATCCTTATCGGTTGGCTTCCGATTTACAACGTAAAGCTTGTTGAAGACAGAATGTGGATGGCATATCTTCTGTTTATGGTATATGATATGTTCCCGTTTGATAATGTTATTGAGCAGTGTACTCAGAATATTTCTCCCAACCCCCACGAAAGAATGCTTATAAGAACCTGGCCTGTAAAGCTTTCGCATTTTGTGAAGAATGTGTTTGACGTTATTATCCCGATTTTCGGAATTGCCTTCAGTGATATAAGATTTTATAAGTTTGTTATTCCCGCAGTGTTCATTCCTATGGGAGCGTTGACCCTGCTGAGTGTCAGAAATATTTCAGAGAGAATTCCTCAGCCTCCGCTTGAAAAAAAGCAAAAGATATCCTTATGGTACGGGATTTCTCAGGTTATGAAAAACAAGTATAACTGGCTGAACACTATTTCCACACTGCTTGATTCGTTCGGTAACGGAATGATAAGCATAGTAAATGTTATGTATTTCTTCTCGTTCCGAATGTATACCCAATGTGCAATTTACGGTTTGATGAAAACTTTGATGAGTTTCAGATCAACGCCTCTCAGTTTTGTTGCACCGTATTTTGTAAGGCGTTTCTCATACAGAAGTCTGAAAATTGCCAAACTTATTGTTTGTGCTGTGAGTGCTGTTGCTGAAATGCTGACGATTATGGCATTCCCCACAAAGCAGAATCTTTGCGGTATCGTAATTTTTGCGTGTGAATTTTTCAAGGGTCTTGCAACATCAATTCCCGATGTTGCCGACAGTGATATGGGTGTCAGAAAGAATGACTATCAGATGTATCTTTCCGGTGAGCGTCTTGAGAATTTCAGCGGAGTTTTTAACTGGATTATTTCTCCCGTTACAACATTTGTCAGCCTGATAATACCCGTAATCATTCTCAGAAACGGATTCAATTCAAACTGGGACGTTCTCTATATAGATTCTGCAAGATTCAACATTCTTGCAGTTCCGCTGATATTTGACCTTGTCGGTTTCGTTATGATGATTGTTCCGTATCTGTTCTGGGATTTCAACAATCCGCAGCACGAATATGTCATGGAGGTTCTGAAACAAAGGGAAAAACTTGCCCAAGAAGGTTATTTTCCTGCAGAATATGAGGGCGGACTTAATTTTATTGAACCCGGCGGGCTTCATGCAGGAATTCCGGTTGATTCCGCCGCCATGATTGAAAGACGTAATTCCCTTATCGCAAACATAGAGGGAACACTCAAAGAAGCAACGGCAGCAGAAGGAACAATTTAAGGCTTTCAAAGGGCGAAAAAAGCGGATGAGAAAATCCGCATAATAAACTCAGTACATAATCTGATTCCCGTTATTATAAACCGTTTCACTTTTGTGAGGCGGTTTTCTTGTTCAAAACTTTCAAAATAATCAAAAAATTAACATTAATAAACCCCGAATGGATTGCAACAATAATAAGGCAAACGCAAATTGAATTTGAAGGGGTGTAAACGAAATGTCAAAGAATAATTCAGTTGTTCCTCAGGCAAGAGCTGCTCTTGATCAGTTCAAGATGGAAGCTGCAAGAGAAGTTGGCATTCAATCACCTCTTGAATAAAGTGTACAACATATAGTGAACTCTATGACAACATAATCGATATAATGTGCTTTAAAGCTGCCTTTGATTCACAAAGGTAGCTTTTGCTTTTTAATTCTTAAGCAAAAGACAACCCCCGGCTCAGCCGGGGGTTTTGATTTATAATATTTGATTATTCTTTCACATCGCTGACGGTTATGGAAATATCATTGTTTTCAACCGTTGCAAAACCGTCGGAAATATCTGCTTCAAAAACAGTTTTTTCGTTCGCAGTTAATTTTATTTTTCCTGATTTAAGAGAAAACACTGCATTTGCGTGACCTTTTCTTATTCCGTAAGAACCTGAAAATTCACCCTTCACATTATCAGAAATCGGTAAACGGACGCTGTCGCATTCCATATCGGGAATTTGCTGCCCGACGGTGAAAAACTTAACGGTAAGAACATCTTTCATATCCGTCACCCGTTTTCCTTTTTATAAGCGGAATATACATCATCGGCTGTTCCCGACATGAGGAAATACTGCTCTGGAATAATATCGAGTTCGCCCGAAAGGATACTTTCAACGCTGTCAACGGTTTTTTCAAGCGGTACATATATACCTGCTTGTCCCGTAAATCCTTCCGCAACATGGAACGGCTGACTCATAAAGCGCTGAATTCTTCTGGCTCTTTTTACGGTTTGTTTATCTTCTGCCGAAAGCTCGTCCATACCGAGAATTGCGATAATATCCTGAAGCTCTGCGTATTTCTGCAAAACTCGCTGGGTTTCTTTTGCGACTTTGTAGTGTCTTTCACCGACAAAATCGGGAGAAAGAGCTCTTGATGACGATTCAAGAGGGTCAACTGCGGGATAGATACCGAGTTCAACAATTTTTCTTGAGAGAACGGTAGTTGCATCAAGATGTGAAAACGTTGTTGCGGGAGCGGGGTCTGTAAGGTCATCGGCAGGAACGTAAACAGCCTGAACGGATGTTATTGAGCCGTTACCTGTTGAAACAATTCTTTCCTGCAATTTGCCCATTTCAGAGGCGAGGGTAGGCTGGTAACCTACAGCAGACGGCATTCTTCCGAGAAGCGCCGAAACCTCACTGCCCGCCTGAGTGAAACGGAAAATATTATCAATGAAAAGAAGAACGTCTTTGTGCGATTTTTCACGGAAATATTCAGCCATTGTAAGTCCCACAAGAGGAACACGGAGTCTTGCACCGGCAGTTTCGTTCATCTGACCGAAAACAAGAGCTGTTTTATCAATAACTCCTGACTGATTCATTTCATTCCAAAGATCATTGCCCTCTCTTGAACGCTCACCGACACCTGCAAAAACAGAATATCCGTCGTGTTCAAAAGCAACGTTACGTATAAGTTCCATAATAAGAACTGTTTTTCCGACACCTGCACCGCCGAAAAGGCCGATTTTTCCGCCCTTTACATAGGGGGTCATGAGGTCTATAACCTTTATGCCGGTTTCGAGTATATCGTTGGACGAAACAATCTCTGCAAAAGCCGGAGCGGGATGATGAATCGGCCACTGTTCTTCTGTTTTTATCGGCTCGCCACGGTCAATAGGTTTTCCCGTAACATTTACCATTCTGCCAAGAGTTTCAACGCCGACACTGATTTTGATGGGTTCTCCCGTGTCGGTTGCTTTCATGCCTCTTGACATACCGTCGGTGGGGTTCATTGATATGCATCTTACCTCACCGTTTCCGAGATGCTGCGAAACTTCAAGGGTATATAATTCGTCATTTACCTGAACGTTAACTTCATTAAAAATATCGGGAATTTCATTTATATCGAAAAGAATATCAACAACGGGACCTGTTATTCTCTGCACCATTCCCACAGAACCTTTTGCCATAAATTACACTTCCCCTTCCTTTGAATAATCTGCCGAAACTTCAAGAACATCGGCGGTAACCTGACTCTGACGCTTGCGGTTTATTTCCGTTTCAAGTTGAGCGCTGTATTCGCACGCGGTATCGTATGCACTGCGCATTGTTGTCAGCGTTGCTGCCTGAGCACCGAGTGCGGTTTCAAGTATTTTTTTATAAAGAATTGAAATCAGGATTTTTTCGGCAGTTTGGCTTATAACTGTTTGTTTATCGGGAATAAACAAAGGCTCTTCGGATTCTGTCGATTCGTTATCAAGTGTAAACAAATCCTCACATACGGGGCTTTGCTTCATCATATTCTGATATTTAGAATGTATGATTTTTACCGAAGATGTTTTTCCGTTTCCAATCAGTTCCCTGATATCGTCAAAAAGTCCGTGCGCATCCTGATATGACGGTATATCGGAGAAAATATATGATTTGCTGTAAGGAATTTTTTTGCTTTCAAGATAGTCCTTACCCTTTTTGCCGCAACAAATAATAAAAGGCTCGGATTCTTGCTTGCGGAGAATATTCTCAAAAAATGAGATGAGTTCTGTATTGAAACTGCCGCACATTCCTTTGTTTGAGGTCATAACAATGTATAAAACCGGTGCTTCGGGATTTTTAACCGAAAAAACAGAGTTGAAATCCTTGCGGTAATTACGGTACATACGGTTGCATTGCTCTTCGTATTTTTCATAATCCGAATAGAGAGCGGAAAGCTTTGAATATTTGACCGTAGAAGCCGTTTTCATTGCTTGGGTAAGCTTTCGTGTTGAAAGAATTACCTGCAGTTTCTTTTTTAGATTTTGTATCGTGGGCATAATCAGAACCTCTCGGTGAATTCAGCAACAGCTTTATCAAGCTCTTGTCTGAGTGTATCATCCAGTTTTTTTGAGTTCTTGACTTTGAGAAGAACAGATTTCTTTTCGCTCTCAAAGAAGCGGTAAAGCTCTTTTTCAAATCTTTCCATATCCTCAACGGCAACGTTTTTGGCATATCCTTCGCTGACGGCATATATGAGAACGGCTTGCAGCTCATCCGCAACAGGAGCATATCTTCCTTGCTTGAGAGCCTCTGTGAGGCGTTTGCCCGAATCGAGAGTTGCTTTTGTTGCGTCGTCAATATCAGAACCGAACTGCATGAATTCGGCAAGTTCTCTGTACTGAGCAAGTCTTGTGCGAAGACTTGCGGAAATCTTTTTCATAACGGGCTTCTGCGCTGCACCGCCGACTCGCGAAACCGAAAGGCCGACATTTACGGCAGGTCTCTGACCTTCATTGAAAAGTTCTGCATCAAGGAAAATCTGTCCGTCGGTGATTGAAATAACATTAGTGGGAATATATGCGGATATATCACCTGCAAGGGTCTCAACTATGGGAAGAGCGGTGATTGAACCGCCGCCGAGTTCATCGGAAAGATGAGCCGCTCTCTCGAGAAGTCTTGAATGAAGATAGAATATATCGCCGGGATATGCCTCACGGCCTGACGGACGGTGAAGCAGAAGCGAAAGCTCGCGGTAAGCAACGGCGTGCTTTGAAAGGTCGTCATAGATTATGAGAACGTCTTTTCCTTCATACATAAAGTATTCAGCCATGGCTGAGCCCGAAAAAGGTGCAATGTACTGAAGCGCTGCCGAGGAAGAAGCAGGCACTGCAATAATGGTTGTATATTCCATCGCTCCCTTTGACTGAAGTTTTTCTTTGATTTCAGCAACGAGAGTATCCTTCTGACCGATTGCAACGTAAATGCAGATTGTGTTTTTGCCCTTCTGGTTGATAATTGTATCAACGGCAATGGCGGTTTTACCCGTCTGTCTGTCGCCGATGATGAGTTCTCTCTGTCCCTTACCGATAGGAACAAGAGCATCAATCGCCTTTATACCGGTATGCAAGGGTGAGTTTACGGGAGAACGGTCAAGGATTGAGGGCGCTTTATATTCAATGGGTCTTGTGCTTTTATAAGGAAGATAGCCCATTGCATCAATGGGATTGCCGAGAGCATCAACAACTCTGCCCAGAAGGCATTCGCCGACGGGAACGGATGCTATTGTGCCGACTCTTCTTACACGGCTGCCCGATTCGATATTGGAAAATTCGCCGAAAATAACACAGCCGATTCTGTTCTGCTGAATATCGAGAACCATTCCCGTTTCACCGCATTCAAATTCAACAACCTCGCCGTACATAATATCGGCAAGACCGTCCATCCAGCAAATGCCGTCCGAAACCGTCATAACACGGCCCAACTGATATTTATGAATCTGCGGTCTGAATTCTTCGGCTTTCTGCGTGAATTCCTGGATGAGAAGTCCTACGGTATCGTCATCCATAATCGGCTCATGGTTCATATTTTTTTCAAAGTGATAAAGTTCTTCACTTACCGTACCGTCATAAACGGTATCGCCTATACGAAGTTTAAGACCGCCTATAAGAGAGGAATCTTCAAGCACCCAAAGAGACGTTTTCCCTCCCACGCTTTCAAGAAGTTCCGTTGTTGCCTTATCAACCTTTTCAACAATCTCTTTTTTAAGGGGGAATGCTGATGTGAGGGTAACATAAAGAACGTCATGGTGCTTGAGATAAGCCATGTCGCCGGGGGTGAGGCAAATTTCCGAAAGTATGGTATCGATTACCTGACTGTCGAGGGATTTGATTTCATTTGCATATTTTTCATAGGAGAAAAGTTTGATTACATTTTCTTTCATAACGGAGAAGAGTTCTTTTCGTGCATCCTCGATCATCTGACGGTGGATTTCGCTGTATTCTCTTTCACCGAAAGCATTTATTGAATCAATTTTTTCTTTCGTTTGTGTTTTTATCTTCAGAATTTCTTCGTCGAGAACATCTTCGGAAGATTCTTCGGAAACTGATTCGAAAACGGGCATTTCAAGCCTTTCGATTTCTTCTGCTTCATCAAGTTCCTTGTTAATCTTTTCAAGTCGGCCGCCGAATATGCGCTTTACTGTTTTTCTGCCTGCAAGAACAAGAATAACAAGAAGAATAATAAAATTGATTATTACATATTGTATTTGCATAACACATCATATCCTATGCGAGATAATATTTTTCGCAAACAAAGCCGCCGCTGTCTCCATTTTCGGAGCAACGGAATAAACGATTTTGTCGTGTTCGTCAGTAATGCCTTCTCTGTATTTCTGAACATCGGCAATGCATTGCCTTTGTGCGGTTTCGATTTCTTTTTTGCTCTGAAGTTGTAATTGCTCAAGTTTTTGTTTTGTTTCTTTTCTGGCTTTTTCTTCCGCCAGAGTTTTTTCTTTTTCTGCCAGATTTTTATGCTCAAGAATACACTTTTCAATATCTTCTTTCTTTTTTGAGGCAGCCTGTATTTTTTCGCGGCGGCTGTCCATTATTTTAAGAAGCGGAGTGAAAAGCAGGTTCTTGAGTATTACCGTAAGAATCAAAAAGCAAATTACAGTCCAGACCATAACGGATGGCTGAATATTCATAATTTACTCCTCAGATTTTTGAAATAAGCATAAATGCGATAAGAAGTCCGTAAATTGTGAGCGCTTCCATAAGTGCAAGAGAAATGATGAGTGTTGAACGGATATCCTTTGCGGCGTCAGGCTGACGGGCAATGCTCTCCATTGCTGCTTTTGCTGTTATACCCTGACCGATTGAGGGGCCGAGTGTGCTGATTGCAATTGCGATTGCCGCTGCGATTGCGATGATTGATGAATTAGTCATGTTAATTACTCCTTAGATATAAAAATTTTTATTCTGTAACCTCGTCAAGATAAATTGAAACGAGCATTGTGAATACCATTGCCTGCAAAGCGCAGAAGAGCAGAGAAAGCACCATCATTACCACCGGAGCACCAATGGGGAAGATATGGTAAAGTTCCTCTGTAACAGTTTCTTCGCCGAAAATGTTGCCGTAAAGTCTCAGCGCAAGAGATGCCGGCTTGATTATTTCATCAAGCACAAGAAGCGGCAACATAAAGAACATCGGTTTAACAAAATGTTTAAAATAATGCTTTGCGTTGTGTCTTATACCTGAAATCTGTAAAAACAGGAATGTAACAACACCGAGCGCCGCCGTAACCGAAAGCGATGCCGTCGGGGCTTTTACATAATCTGTCAGACCCACTCCGGGAATCAATCCCGAGTAGTTCGAGAAAATAATAAAAATAAAGAGAGATGCAAGAAAAGTAAAATATTTTCTTGATTTCTTTTTGCCGAGAATATCAGAAAAGAAATTGTCAAGATATTCAATACCGGTTTCAATTATGTTCTGAAATTTTCCGGGCCTTTCTTTGAGATTCTTTTTCACAATCAGTGAAAGCAATGCGATAACCAAAAGCATTATCCACATTGTGATAACCTCGCCGGTTACATCAAGAATCCCGAAAAGACTGATAATAACCTCTGATTTTTCACCCATCGGTCTTATCCTCCCTTTCTGTTTTCTTTGTTTTTATCGTGTCATTAAGCAATAAAAGTTTCTTTGTGAAGAAAAACATGGGCACCGTCATTCCTGCTACCGCACCAACAAGAAGATATGCAAGGTCAGCAATCTGTGTTTTTGAACCGATGAAATATACCAAAACAAGATATGCCACCTGCAGAATCTGACGGATAACAAATGAGCCCGAGTATTTTTCGGGAGATTTTAAAAGCACTTTTTTTGAGAAAACATAGTTTGCAAAGGCTATCAAAAGACCGACCGCCGCCGCAATAACAGCACCGATAATATTTGCAATCATATAACCACCGACTTATTTATGATTTTAAGGTTATTATAGCACTTAGTTTACTTTTTTCAATAGTAACTTTTCATATTTTGTATGGTGTTTATTGCGCTTGGTTTTTGTGGAAATAACCACAAAGGGCTGTCTCACGAATGAAGTGAGGCAGCTCCTTTTGTCTGTGAACTGTTATTTGAAAATCAATTGGTTATTTTCTCTTTTTCTTCGTGATTTTTGCTGCTTTTGATATCCTTTGCAAAAAGAGTTTTGAATATGGTTCTTACCAAAGGCTGAAAAAAGAAAAGTTGAGTAAAGAATGCAAACAGGAAAACCGCCCATTTTGTTGATAGCGGCAAGCACACCGGATTCGCCCGTAATCTGCATAAACATATTGCCATGAATAACATAAAGGCTGTAAAATACGTAAGCGTGAACGGTGATTACAACAGTAATAAATGCGAACACCATTCTTTGAAATTGATTTCTTGGCATAATAAAAACTCCTTTTGGGCATAAAAAAAGACACACCTGTAAATCTGTGTACCGTAATCAGATTTACGCACTCAAAGGTGCAACGTGTGTCGTTCATAGCCGTATTTATTTTTAGGTATTATAGCATGAATTTTTAAAAAATTAAACTTTTTTGCATGATTTTTCAAAAAAATATGTTGTGATTTGGAAGAACGTTTTTCAGCGGATATACTGATGGCAGCTGTTATATCCATTATGGTTGCTCGAACACCTCTCTGCATTATAGGTCTGATATTTCTGCCGTAATGCAGGATATCTATAGATCAAAACTTTCAAAATAATCAAAAAATTAACATTAATAAACCCCTGAATGATTGCAACAATAATAAGGCAAACGCAAATTGAATTTGAAGGGGTGTAAACGAAATGTCAAAGAATAATTCAGTTGTTCCTCAGGCAAGAGCTGCACTTGATCAGTTCAAGATGGAAGCTGCAAGAGAAGTTGGCGTAAACCTCAAGCAGGGTTATAACGGCGACCTCACTTCCAAGGAAGCAGGCTCTGTCGGCGGCCAGATGGTCAAGAAGATGATCGAGGCTTATGAAAACGGCATGAAATAAAGATATTTCACGGTGAAGGGGGTTGGCGCATTGGCGTCAGCCTCCGATTTGTTTTTTTATTTATCTGTCCGTTTGACAGAGAGCACAGGTTGTGGTATACTTTCTGACGGTATATTTTATAGTCTTATTTTGAGGTGATTTTATGGCTGTTTATAAGAACAGAATTGATCTGCATATGCACACTCTCAGTTCGTTTGACGGAAACTATCCTGCAGAGAAAATGTTTGAATCTGCGGTTGCAAACGAGCTTTCAACAATTGCCGTAACCGACCATTTTGATGTCGATTTTTATGAAAGACATAATCTCGGAGTCCGTCAGCAGACAAGCTACGAGGATGTCGTTTCGGCAAAAGGAGCTTTTTCGGACAAGATCCGCATTCTCAGGGGAATTGAGATGGGACAGCCGACTTACGATGTTGAGCTGACCGAAAGATCTCTTGCGAGATACGAATACGATTTCGTTATCGGTTCGATACATAACCTCAGAAACATGCCCGATTTCGGTGACCTTGATTATAAGAGCATGACCGAGGAGAGAATATATGAGCTGCTCGGAGAATATTTCAACGAGATGCTTCTTCTCGCAAGGTGGAACGGCTTTGATACTCTTGCTCATCTTACATACCCCATGCGATATATCGTTCAGGCGGGAAGAAATGAAATCGAACTGAGCCGTTTTGATCCGGTGACGGATGAGATATTCAGAACGCTGATCGCAAACGGCAAGGCTCTCGAGATCAACACGAGCGGACTCCGCCAGCCCATAGGCAAGACTATGCCGACAGAGGACTATGTCCGCAGATACCGTGAGCTCGGCGGCGAATTGCTGACTCTCGGCTCGGATGCTCATTTCACCGAGCATGTAGGCGCAGGCATCGACGAGGGCTATGCGATAGCGGAAAGATGCGGCTTTGAGTATGTGACATATTTTGAAAACCGCAAGCCCGTCAAGGTGAAAATTGAAAAGTAATAACAAAACCCTCCCTGCGTGATGCAGAGAGGGTTGATTTTTTTAAAGCAGATCCGCAATATCGAGAATGAGTCTTTCGGTCTTTTCCCAGCCGAGGCAGGGGTCGGTGATCGATTTGCCGTAGATGTTTTCGCCGATCTTCTGAGCGCCGTCTTCAATGTAGCTTTCGATCATGAAGCCCTTGACAAGCTTCTTGACATCGGCATCGTGGCGGCAGGAATGAAGAACCTCCTTGGCAATTCTGACCTGCTCAAGATATTTCTTGCCCGAGTTTGCATGGTTGGTATCAACGATAACGCCGGGGTTTGCAAGTCCGCTGTTTGCGTAGGTTTCCGCAAGGTGAACGAGATCCTCATAGTGATAGTTGGGCAGCGACTGACCGTGCTTGTTGACATAGCCTCTGAGGATTGCGTGAGCCAAGGGATTGCCCTCGGAATGCACCTCCCAGCCTCTGTAGAGGAAGGTGTGCTTATGCTGAGCGGCTGTGATCGAATTCATCATGACAGAAATATCGCCGCTCGTCGGATTCTTCATGCCGACGGGGATATCGAGTCCGCTCGAAGTCAGACGGTGCTGCTGGTTTTCAACCGAGCGTGCACCGATTGCAACATATGCGAGAAGGTCACTCAGATATCTGTAGTTTTCGGGATAAAGCATTTCGTCTGCGCAGGAGAAGCCCGTTTCCTTCAGAGCTCTCAGATGAAGCTGACGGATGGCAACGATGCCCTTATACATATCGGGTTTTTCGTTGGGATCAGGCTGATGAAGCATGCCCTTGTAGCCGTCGCCCGTTGTTCTGGGCTTGTTGGTATAGATTCTCGGAATAATGAAAATCTTATCGCTGACCTTTTCCTGAACGGTGCGAAGGCGGGAGATATAGTCGATGACGCTGTCCTCGTTGTCAGCCGAGCAGGGACCGATAACGAGAGCAAGCTTGTCGCTCTTGCCCGTAAATATATTCTTTATTTCGATCGCTCTTGCTTCAACGAGCTTTTCGAGATCATAGGAGAGGGGATACTGCTCCTTGACTTCCTGAGGGATGGGGAGCTTTCTTTCAAAAATCATACTCATGCGGAACACTTCTTTTCTAGAAATTTGATATATATTTTATACCTTTTTTATTCATTATGCAATATCTTGGATGAATAAAAATTCACAAAATTTTTCGGATATCTGAATTGAAATCTGTTTCTGTTGCATTTTTGTGCATTTTATTGTAAAATCGGAATATAAACAGCAGAGGAGAAGGTGTATGAACTCAGTTCTGAAAAGCATTTCGGTTATATTTCTTATCATCCTGCAGATCGTGGGAGCAGGAAATTCTTTTTCTTCCGGAAAGCCCGAGCCGATCGACAACACCGACGGCGGAGATCCGTTCATCGTTGAGGACGGCGGAAACACTTATTATATGTTCACGACGGGCGGGGGAATAGATATCAGAAAAATTTCCGCCTTTGACGATGCAAAAACGGTTGAATCAAAAACTGTTTATTGGGCAGGTAATGACGGAATCGAGGGAGAGATCTGGGCTCCCGAGATTCACCGTATCGGAGAAAAATGGTATATCGTTGCGTGCGCAAAATTCAGGGAGGATTCCGTTCCGAAGGGAACGATGCCCGAGAGAAATTCGGATGAACCGCATTCGGATTATTACCGCTACGGCTTTGTGCTTGAAAGCAAAACGGAAGAAATTTTCGGAGAATATGAGTTCAAATCGAGGCTTGCTCCCGACGGACTCAACAACATCGACGGAACATATCTCGAAAAAGACGGCAGGCTCTATTATGTCTGCTCGGCATATGTTGATGTTGCTCACCAATGTCTGTATATTGCCGAAATGGAGAATCCTTATACACTGAAAACCGATGAAAACGGCAGAAACAACGCCGTCATGATTTCAAGACCGCAAAGATCATGGGAAAAACACGGCTGGTGGGTCAACGAAGGTCCTGCGGTGCTTTATAGAAATGATAAGGTGTATATTGTTTATTCGGCGAGCGGTTACAGCTCGGGTGAATACTGCATGGGCATGCTTACGCTCAGAGGCAAAGATGTGATGAAAAAATCCTCGTGGCGCAAAAGTCCGAACAAGATTTTTGGCAAGGGCAACGGACTTTATCATACGGGGCATTGCAGCTTTCTTTACCGTGAAAACGGAGATGTTTACATGGTTTATCATGCGACGGATGAGCCCGACTTCTCCGCCAAACGAAGATGCACTTATATTAAAAAGCTCGGATTTGCAGGCGATTATCCGCTTTTCAATAAATAAAATCAAGGCATGAAACACAGCGATGTGCTTCATGCCTTTTGAAATATGTATTGCTGTTATCGGTGTCCGATGAAGCTCGTTACTTCTTCTTTCTGATAACAAATTCGCTGAACATAACGCCTGCTTCAGGTTCGCTGAATTCAAGCTCGGCACAGCCGTTGACAAGAGCTTCTTTGGGAATCGTGTAGCTTGCGCTGACAAAGCCGTCGCAGAGCATCATTGAGTCGTATGCCTCATCCGTTTCTCCGCCGAACTGCTCTCCCTCATAAATAACAGTACCGTTGACGGTTATTTTATGGTTTTGCGAATCGGATCTCCTATCCATATAGGTGATTCTGAGCGTGTAATCGCAGTCAGCCGTCAGACCGCCGAGCTTGCAGCGGAAGGTCAGATTGTCGTAAACCTTGAACATGCAGGTGGGCATTGAGCCGTTGTTGACATTCGGTCGGTCACCCTGGAAATTCATGTAGACCTCGCCGCTCTGCGGAACGCCGCATTGCTCGAGTCCGTTGAGCGCAACGGAGAAATAGTATTCGTCGCTGTCAACCTTGTTGCGGTCAAGGATCTTTTGCATATATGAAACGGGATCATCGGCGTTTGCCGCCGCATCAAGTCTGCCGAGCAGCCACTTTCTGTCGGTTATCGGCAGATCCATCGTTTCGAGGATTGCGCCTCTTTCCCAATTGTCTGCACAGTAGTTTTCGATATCCGACTGAAGTCCGATGAGGTCAAACAGCTTTTTGGCAAGAGCGGTGATATCGTCACGCTCTTTCTTGTATTCATCGGTGAAATCCGTGAGCAGGATATCTCTTGCGGTATCAAGACTGCCGTTTCTGATCTCACGGCTTGCTTTACGGATGAGCTCAAGCTCAAAAATTCTTCTGTGGCGGAGGACCCAATCGCATTTCGCCCTCATGAGAAGCTGAAGGAATCTCCAGTTTTCATTGAGGAAGGGATAATCCTCCGAAAGCTCCTTAAAAAGACGGAGCGTGTTGTCGATCGACGGATTCTCAGCAGGATCGCATTGCCAGTTCAGCTCGAGAAGCATGATTCCGTCAGCCGCCTTCTTGACATCTGCGCCGAAGAAGAAAAGACGGCAGTAATCAAGAAGGGTCGTGTTGAGGTCACAGTCGGGGAAAAAGTCCATGTCAGCCCAGACTGCCTTGTTGACATCGTCGGTTATGCCTTCCGAATAGCTGACGGAGCCGACAACATAGGGTCTTGTCAGGCGGTGGATAAGTCTGTATTCACGGGGTCTCGGATTTGTGCATTCACGGCTCAGTCCCGTTGTGAGAGCAAAATGCCAGTCGTCACGGTCAAAATGAACGGGATATTCGCATCTGACATTGTGAGTGATGTCGGGATAAAGTCTGAGCGGATATTTTGCGGGAAGTCTGCGGCGAAGCTCGTCGATAGGGAACGCCTTGTTCGGACCGATGATAACGCCGTCGATCTCCTCGGGCAGCCTTTCCATCTCACCGATAAAGCGGATTCCCCAGTCGGGAATGGAATGCGGCTGCTGAGCGGAGGGCCACATCTGGCAGTCGGGATGCGCCGATTTTGCCGCCTTTGCGATTTCTCTGCAGCGAAGAACGAATTCCTCGGGCTGAAGCTCACCGGGGTCGCCTCCGGGCGGAAAAACGACATTCAGACGGGGCATTTTTTCATAGAGCTTTCTGCGTCTTTCGACTGCAAACTCAACCGTTTCACCGTCATTGTTGGGATGCCATACGGAAACATCGAGGTCAAAATCGTCAGCCATCGCAGAGGCATTGACGATGAATTCCTCTTCGTCATATTTCATGAGTCGGTTGCGCTTTGAAACCCCTCTTTCGTAGGGAATGTGCTCAACCGTATTGGTTCCGAAGAACATCATGTCAAGATAATATCTGCGGTAATTCTTATAGCTCCATGCATCGTAGGTGTTGGGCGTTGTTCTGTAGCCGATCTGATGGCCTCTGATGCTCTTGTCGGGGATATAGCAGCCCGAAATACCGTCGGCAAGACGGATGGTGTCTGAGTGCTTCTCGATCTTTCGCAGGAACATGCCGAAAGCGAAAATGAAGCCTCTGATTCCGCTTGCATAAAAACTGATGCAGCCGTTTATGCTGTCGATCTTATAGCTGTCTTTTGAAAGAGAGGCATCGTCAAGAAACAGGATGTTTGCTTCTTCCCTTGAGCTCAGGCAGGTTTTGAAGGCTCTTGACCTGATTGCGATCTCTTCACGGAAAAGGCCCGCAGCCTCCGAAGCTGCGGGTGATTCCGAAAATATTCTGAATTCATTGAAAGTCATCATTGTTTGTTCTCCGATATACAATCTTCAAGCTCTTTTTGTTTTATGGCAGTTCTTGCTATGCGGTGCTCCTCAAGCTCTGCAAGCATCTGCTCCTTCTTCTGTCCGTGAACATTGAAAAGAAGAAGCGAAAGACCGTAGCCGAATCTTGCGGCGGCAGGAGCAAGGCAGAAGATTCCCCAGATGCCCTGAAGCACCTTCGGGTTTTTATGCGGAACGATGTTTCCGTAAATATCCTTCTGCGGCTTGAAATGGATCCAGTCGAAAACCGCACCCGAAAGCCACGAATGAACGCTTGACGAAAGCTTGTTGATATAGCTAGAAACGGCATTGACGATGCCCTCGTTGCGGATACCCGTCTGCCATTCGAGATAGTCGTACATGTCGCCCTTGAGCAGGGGATCGCAAACGCCCATGACATGGTTGGGAAGACCGCATATCGTCAGAGCAACGGTAACCCAGATGAAGTCGATGAGGCTGTTGCCCGTGGGCTTATAGCCGACAAAATAGAGAACGGTATATGCAACGCCGCTGAAAATGCCTGCGGAAACGGCGGTCGTTCTCAGACCGATCTTTCCGATAAGCTTGGGTGCAAGGGGAGTTATGAAATAGTTGGGAATGCCCGTGAACAGACTGCAGAGCAGGCGGTTTGAGAGCTTACCCGTGCAGTTGAGCCAGAAGAAATCCTCCGATGCGCCGCCGACGCCCTTGATTCCGCCGAAGAAATTGGAAAGAAGAAGTGCGCCGAGGGGGCGGCAGGTGAGAATCGATTTTGCTGATTTGAAGAAGCCGGTTTCCTTCATTTCTTCCTTGGAAGCGATGGAAACTCTTTCACGCATGTTGAAGAAGCCGAAAATTGCTCCAGCAACCGCAAAGAGAACGAAGAAGGTCGAGAAGCCCTTGTAGACCTCGGGCTGAGTAACCGAGTTTTTCGTGATGTTCGGAACGAAGTCGACGAAAACGGGAACGAGAGAGGGGAGCCATGTGAAAAGATTGACGAATTTCTGAGTTGCTATCAGAGTACCTCGCTCGATCGTGTTGGGAGTTATGTTATAGAGAAGAAGCTCCCAGCCGCTCAGATAGGAAAAGCCGATGCCGTAGACGATCGTTCCGATGAGAGCGTAAAAGAACATCTGCGTGTTGCTGAACGAAGCGGGAACGGTATAGAAAAGGATAGAGGCAATTGCCCAGAACGGCATCGAAAAGATAAGGAACGGGCGGAGTCTGCCCCAACGGGTGCGGCAGCGGTCAATGATGATGCCCGAGATCGGATCGTCAAGAGCATCCCATATCGTCGAAACCATGCTCAGCGTTCCGTATGCGGTTCCCGATAAGCCCATGAAGCTCATCATGAAATATTGCTTTGTTGCGCCGATGAAGGAGGTGAGATTGTTTATTGAATAGGATGTCAGCGCAAAAGCTGCAATCTCACGGGGACGGACAAGCCGTTTCATTTCCTGCTTTTCGGTTCTGACTTCTGCTGCTCTGTTTTCATTTTCGCTCATAAAAATCCCCCTTGAAACGGGTAATATTTCTTATATAATTAATAATATGATATCATACGGTCATAACGACTGTCAAACATTATCGGTAATTTGGCAATATAATCAAAAAAGTGTATGACTTTCTGTGAATAAAAGCAAATAAAACCGCATAGAATATACGGAGAAGAAAAAAATTCAAAAAAACGGAAACAATTTTGTTAATAGCTATTGACATTTCGTGAAAACCGTGTATAATAATAAAGCACTAAGCAAACAGATATATCGCGGAGTAGAGCAGCTCGGTAGCTCGTCGGGCTCATAACCCGGAGGTCGCAGGTTCAAATCCTGTCTCCGCAACCAGAAAATAACAGTCGACTTTGGTCGGCTGTTGTTTTTTTATCCGACAGGATTTGAAGGACGAGCGGTACAGAGCAACAGTCCGGTGGACTGTTGTGACCGCGAGCGACCAAGCGACCGCAGTCGCGCGAGTCAAATCCTGTCTCCGCAACCATATTGAGTATTCACAAGGGATTTGACCTGTGAATACTCAATTTTTTTCGCTTTAAATAGAGTTTTGTATATAGTTTGATATAGTTTTATGTATCGTCGCATTCCTTTCGGAGTGCGACTTTTTTTGTGGGTTTTAGGGCTGTCCCTAACAAGTGGAATTTGTATGCACAAATTCAATGCTTGCTGGGACTTATGTCTAATTTAGAAACATCCGCAGCAATTTAAAAAGGTAATAAAATATTTTATTACCGATGAGATACAAAAAACGACCGAAGAGATAAAAATAAACAAATCTTCTTTTTATTTTGCTATGATGGTACTACAAATAAAAAGGAGGATAACACAAATGCAGAAAATAAAGACAATAGACCTTGTCAAGAGGTATAAAAACCTTACTGCTGTGGATAAGCTTAATTTGGAAATTTATCATGGCGAATTGTTTTCATTGTTAGGTGTTAACGGTGCCGGAAAAACTACAACAATAAAGATGTTGACCTGTATAACAAAGCCCTCAGACGGAGATGCATTTGTAGACGGACACAGCATCGTTAATGAACCTGAAAAGGTAAAGCAGTTGATTGGGGTTTCTCCGCAGGAAACTGCAGTAGCACCAAATCTTTCTGTTAGGGAAAACCTTGAATTGATATGCGGTATTCACAGTTTTTCCAAAGAAAGAACAAAAGCACAAATCAAAGAACTCTCAAAACAATTTACTTTAGAGTCTGTTTTGAACAGAAAAGCCGGTAAGCTGTCAGGCGGTTATAAGCGTCGAGTCAGTATTGCTATGGCTCTTATAAGTGAACCTGAAATTCTGTTTTTGGATGAACCTACTCTTGGTTTAGATGTTATTGCAAGACACGAGCTTTGGGATGAGATTCGCTCCTTGAAGGGTAAAACTACCATTATCCTGACAACACACTATATGGAAGAAGCCGAAGCTCTTTCTGACCGTATAGGTATTATGAAAGACGGTAAGCTTCTTGCAACAGGAACCGTAGAAGAATTGAAAGAAAACACAGGAACAACGGATTTTGAGTCAGCCTTCCTTTCTGTTGTTAAGGAGGGCACAAAATGAGAATGTTAACTTTTGCTAAAAGAAACTTGAAAGAGATTTTGCGCGACCCCATCAATCTTATATTCGGTTTAGGATTCCCCTTGATTTTGCTGCTTCTTTTAAGCGCTATACAAGCAAATATACCGGTGAATCTTTTTGAAATTGATACACTTACTCCGGGCATTACCGTGTTCGGATTGTCATTTATCACACTTTTTTCTGCAACCCTTGTTGCAAAAGACCGTGAAAGCGCACTGCTACAGAGATTATATACAACTCCGCTTACAGGCTTTGACTTTATACTTGGCTATATGCTGCCGCTTTTGCCTGTTGCCGTCGGGCAGACAGTTGTATGCTACCTTTTTGCAATACCGTTAGGGTTGACTGTAAGCATAAATATTTTCTATGCCATAATAGGGATAGTACCTATGGTAATATTCAACATTGCATTGGGACTTTTATGTGGCAGTATATTGGGTGTTAAGCAAGTAGGCAGTATCTGCGGAGCATTACTCACCAATCTTTCCGCTTGGCTTTCGGGAGTATGGTTTGATCTGAAGCTTGTGGAAGGCTTCTTAGAGGAATTGGCAGGAGTTTTGCCCTTTGTCCATGCAGTAGAAACGGAAAAAGCCTTATTCAGCGGAAACTACGAGCTTGCTTTTGGTCATATTCTGCCAATTCTTCTCTACAGCGTATTTATTACTGTGGCAAGTGTGTTCTTTTTCCTGAGGCAAATGAAAAAACAATAAGGATTTGAAGTGATGAAAGAAAAACAACAATGTGCAAAAGAAGAAAAGTGATAATTTTGAAATATGTCTGTGTCGATTTTTATTGATGTTAAGTAAATCCCTTATGAACACTCGTACCAGAAAACAACAGTCGACTTTGGTCGGCTGTTGTTTTTTATCTGACAGGATTTGAAGGACGAGCGGTACAGAGCAAGCGGGCAATTCTATTCGGCATATTAACTAAAAATATCACAAACAATTTGTGCAATATCTGCAAATTCACTCCTTGACTTTAAGCTTAAAATAAGTATAATTATCTGTCGGTAACAGAAAAATTATAAACAAAGGATTTCAGAGGTACTCATGCAGAATTTTGTCACATTAATCGGTCACTTATTGGGTTTTGTTTCCGTCGGATTATTCTTTTATTCTTATCAGCGCACTCAGAAAAGAATGATAATGATAATTCAGACTGTTGCAACGGCTTTAAGCTGCATTCAGTATCTGCTTATAGGTGCTTTTTCGGGTTTTGCTTTAAACATAGTGTGCATTATCCGCAATTTCACTTTCTATTACCGTGATAAAAAACACAGCACAGACTTGGTGTCGCCTGTTCTTTTTGCTTTTTGCATGGCGGCGGTCAGCTTTTTTTCGTGGGAGGGCATCCACTCTCTGCTGATAACGCTGGGTCTGGTCGTCAATACAATTTGCATGGGCATATTCGATGCAAAAAGCTTCCGCAAAACAATACTCATCTCTTCGTCGCTGATTCTCATTTACAATATCTTTGCTTCCTCATACAGCGGCATCCTGAGCGAATTCATATCGCTTGTTTCGGTTACGATCGGAATCATCCGTTACAGAAACACGCAGCAGCCGATGGAAACCAAGAAAACAATTGCGGCTTAATAAATCCGACATTACAATACTGCAAACAGGACAGAGGGCATGCTCTCTGTCCTGTTTTTTTATCAATATATATTTACCTTTTGAAGCTTATGATGTATAATGTAATCAACAAGCTTTTGATTTTTTGATACTGATATCAGGGGAGGAAAAGGTTATGGCAAAGCTTGAACGGACCCTCAGCGGAAATTTTGATCAGATCCTCAGCAGGATCGAGAGCGGTATTTTAAACGGCAGCGTTTCGGCAACTCTTGAGGATTCAAGCGATTTCATGAGCGGAGATGCCCGTTGCAGCGTGCGTGTTTTTGAACGGTACAGCTATTCGGGCGGAAACAGAGTGAGCATGAGCGTTACGCTGTTTCAGAACGGTAACGGTCCCGTCTGCCTTTCTGCAATCACCGCAGGCGGCAGTCAGGCAACCTTCTTTAAAATCAATACACTTGGCGAAGAAGCATTTCTTGATAAGCTGACAGAGATATTATAAAGGTTTTAATAACAAACAAATAACGGGACTGCCTCACTTTTTCGGTGCGGCAGTCCCGTTTCGTTTTTGCGATTATTCGGGTTTCCTGATCTGATTGAGCTGAGCGTTCATTTCAAGAAGCTGTTCCTTTGTGAACTTGATGCCTGCGGTTGCAAGGAGAGTCGTGAGTCTGAGAACGGTGAAACCGTTCATCATCTGCATGATGCCTTCGTTCATTTCAAAGCCCATCATAGCATCGTTCTTCTCTCCGCCGACGGTCATCAGATTCTTCATTATCTGACCGAAGAGTGCGGCACCCTCGGGGGCTTTCATAACCTCGCCCATCTTATCGTTGAGTGAGTAATAGCCCTCTTTTTCGGTTATATCGAACCAGTTGAGGATCGCTCCCTTTTCCTTGAGTCTGTATGCCTCGTTGAAAGCTTCGGCCTTGCGGATGAGGCTTTCGTCCCTGCATTCTCCCGCTACGGCAATGAGCTTTGTTTCTGCGCTGACGGGAACATCAAAATAGAAGAAATGCTCTGCACTCGCTTTTCTGCCGAGAGATTCTCCGTTGACGAAAAGCTCAACCTCGGGCAGGTTTGAATAGACCGTGACCTTTGTCACATCCTCAACTCTGTCAACATATCTCTTGCCGCAGATATGAACGAACGGCTCGTCGGAGAGCCATGCCTTATATGCATAGAAGGAATCCTTTTTATATTTGCGGTCGAAGGTGACAAGACCCTTGTGGTTCTGACCGTTTTCGCCGCCCTCGTTTCTTGCGTCGGCACCGAAATCGAACATGTTCCAGACATGAGTTGCCCAGATATAAGGTCTTGTGAAAAGCTGCTTGATGAGCTCTTCGTGATAGTATGCCTGATATTCTTCCGTGTAGTCACCCTGCATGGGATTCGAGGTGTGCCAGTCGAGAGCTTCGCAGCCGTATTCGCTCATGCCGACGGGGATGTTCGGGAATTTTGCGTGGAAGCTGTCAAACCACGGACCGTTCATCGAAGTGTCGCCGCCGTACCAACCGAAATAATGGTTGTGGGAAACAACATCGGGAATCTGAATATAGGGATCGTCTGTGCTGCACATTGAAACAACGGCGATCGTCGTGAGTCTTGTCTTGTCCATTTTATGGCAGAGGTCGTTGAGTATCCTGTGATTTTCGAGAAGATCCTCGTCGGAGCCTGCCATTGAAATCTCGTTTGAAAGTCCCCAGACAACGATCGAAGGATGGTTATAGTTCTGAGAGATAAGCTCCTTCATCTGAGAAACTGTGTTCTCTCTGCCCGTGGGCATATGCTTTGAGATATAGGGAATCTCAGCCCAGATAACAAGACCCTTTTCGTCGCAGAGATCATAGAAATACTGATCGTGCTGATAGTGAGCAAGGCGGATTGTTGTTGCTCCGACCTCGCAGATGAGGTCGATGTCCTCCTCATGATGCTCGGGAAGGAGGGCGTTGCCGAGCCCCCATCTGTCCTGATGCCTTGAAACGCCTCGGAGGGGATAGGATTCGCCGTTGAGAATGAAGCCCTTTTCGGGATCGATCTCAAATGTACGGCAACCGAAACGGGTGCTGACATTGTCGAGAACATCATCGCCTGCAATAAGCTTTACCTCTGCTGTATAAAGGTAGGGATCCTTTCTGCCGTTCCAGAGATGAACGTTTTTGATGTCAAGGACAGCCTTCGTGCATGAAACATCGAGGCTTGTTTCCGCAACGGTATTTCCGTCTGCATCCCTGACTGCATAAACGAGAGTCTGAGCCTCCATGGCATCGGTGAGAAAAACTTCGATCTCAGCTTTTGCATCCGTACCGTCTATAGCGGGAGTGACCTTGATGCCGGGTGCGCCGTAATAATCGAGGTCAAAGTGAGAATTGCTGACAGCAACGATATTTACATCTCTGTAAAGACCGCCGTAGAAGGTGAAGTCAGCCATCTGAGGATAAACGGTTTCGTTGGGGCTGTTGTCGACCGTTACAGCGATAACCGTTTTGATACCGATTTCTTCGGTAATGTCAACTCTCCAGGTTGAATATCCGCCGTCGTGATGAGCGAGCTTCTTACCATTGACATAAACATCCGCTGAGGAGTTTGCACCACGGAATTCGAGATAATATCTGTCTGCTTCGGGAAGCTCCTCTTTGTCGAGAGTTTTCATATAAAGGCATGTGCCTCTGTAATAGTCGTTGTCGCCGTCCTGACCGTCAATGGCATTCCATGTATGGGGAAGATTGACGAAGTTCCATTTTGCATCCGCAACGGCAGGTATTCCGTTAAAGTCTTTTGTGAAAGACCATTTGCGGTTGATGTTGATGATTTTTCTCATTGGTTTTCTCCTTGTTAAAATCTGTCCGACAGATCACTCTGCCGGACAGCATCTTTTTTATTCCGTAACGGTTTCTTTGGAATGCTTTGCTTCAAGGTCTGCATTCATCTGAGCGAGGGTCTTCTTGTCGAGATTATAAACGAAAGCAATACCGATAAACTGAACAACTGCGCTGAAGAGGTAAAGACCTGCAACGAGCCAGCACATATTATGCGAGGTTTCAAAGCTCTGACCGATCGTTCCGAGCTCCGACTGATAGCCGAGAACGCCCATGATGGCAAGAACGATCGAGGGGCCTACGCCCTGAGCAAGCTTACGGAAGAAGGAGTGGAGCGAATAAACGGTGCCTTCTTCTCTTGTGTTGAATTTCCATTCGTTATAATCGATTGCATCCGCCATCATAGCCCATGAAACGCAGGTGTAAACACCCATGCCGATGCCGAAAGCAACAAGACCTGCAAGATAAACGATGAGAGCGGTATCTCTGTTTTCAACCATGGGGAAAATCATCATGATAACACCGCCGACAACGGAAACGAGAGTTCCTGCAACGGAGGCTTCCTTCTTACCGTATTTGTTGACGAGCTTCTTGATGAAGGGAAGGAAGAGGACCATGGGCAGGAAGCCGATCATCTGAACAACGCCCGACATTGAAGCCTTGTTGAAATAGGTTGCGAACATGATCGTGTTTGCGGTTGTTGCGGACTGCATGCCGAGGAACATACCCATAGCGGCGATCGTTGCGCCGACAGCGGGACGGTTTTTCATGAATTTGCCGAAGGAGCTGACGATGTTGATCTTTCCGCCGCCTTCGTTGGTCTTTACGGTGTTTTCGTCAACACGGATCGTGATCTTCTTGATCATGAAAATGAAAGCGATGAAGCCGAAAACGCCCATGATGAGCGCTGCCCAGAAAACTCTTTCGCCGAGAAGGGTTTCAAACTGCTTGCCCGTGAGAGGGTCGAGAACGGGATCGCCGATCTTATATGCTTCGCCCGTTACGGGGTTGGTATGATAGCTGCCTGTTCCGTCGTAAGTAACCTTCTGCCAGATGAGCATGGGGAGAATGATCATGGGAACGATATTGCCGAACATTGAGCCGATGCTGCGCCATGTTGAAAGCTGAGCTCTCTCGCCGCTGTCCTCTGTGATGAGGGAAAGCATTGAGCCGTAAGGAACGTTTGCGATAGTGTAGCATGCATCCCAGACGATATAGCCGAGAACGAAAAGAATTGCCTTAACGAGAACGCTTGCTTTGGGGAAGGGGAGGAAGACTGCTGCGCCTGCAACAAGCAGACCGCATGCGCCGACAAAGATATAGGTCTTGAATTTACCCATTTTATATTTTCTCTTGTCATTGTCGATTATGCTTCCGATAAGCGGATCGTTGACTGCGTCCCAGATCTGAACGAGAAGCAGAAGAATGGAAAGCATGCCTGTTTCCATCATCATGTAAACAAGCCAGAAGGTCTGGACTGTTCCCTTGAGCGCAAAGCTCATGTTACAGCCGAAGTCGCCTGCGGCGTAGGCAAGCTTGTCGAGCATGCCGAATTTGCGGACACCGTTGGAGTCGGGGGTTGTCTGTTTTTTCATCGGTTTTGCCTCGTCTTTCTTTTGTTTTTATTTTTATTGAGCGGACATCCTTTGCTCATTTTTTACCGTAAATTATTTGCCGGAGGAGAAAAGCTCCTTGTCCGTGGGCATTGAGGACTGAGCTCCCATGCGGCTCACGGCGATGCTTCCCGCCTTGTTGGCAAGCATGCATGCCGAGCTGATATCACCGCTTCTGAGATATTCGAGAGCAAGCGCTGCCGTGAAGCAGTCGCCTGCGGCAGTCGTGTCAACGACCTTTGCGGGAAGAGCCGGAAAAAGCTTCAGCTCGCTGCCGTTCCATGCGGAGCAGCCTCTTTCGCCGAGCTTGAGAACAACATATTCCGCCTTGCTTCTTTCCGAGAGTATTTTTGAAGCCTCAAGGATCTGCTTCTCTGTTTCGGGGAAGATTCCCGTCAGAGCCTTTGTTTCGCTTTCGTTGGGAGAAATAATTGTCGCTCCCTGCATTGATTCGAGAGAAAACTGCTTTGCGGGACCGCAGTCGATAACGGTCATTATTCCTTTTTCAACGGCACGCTTAACGCATGCGGCAACAACCTTTTCGTCGGTTTCAAACTGCACCAGAAGAAGGTCAAGCCCGTCGGTTATCGCATCTGCGGCTTCATCGGCATCGATTTCGGCGTTGGCACCCTCGTAAACAACGATGCGGTTTCTGCCCTCGCCGTCGAGAATGATTGCGGCAAGCCCCGTCTGAGAGCCGTTTTCGGAAACGCCCGAAATATCGATTCCGTTTTCGCAGAGATTGTCAAGAAGCCGTCTGCCGTTTGCATCGCTTGCGACCCTGCCGATCATTTTCGTTTTTGCTCCGAGCCTTGCGAGTCCGATCGCCTGATTTGCTCCCTTGCCTCCGCAGGTGTATCCGTAGTCCGTTCCGAGAACGTTTTCGCCCGCCTCGGGAACTCTTTCCATATTAAGAATAATATCCATGTTTATGCTGCCGACAACGGCGGCGTGAATATTTTTATACATAACGAAATTCCTTCAGCGCCGCTCTGAACTCGGCGGCAGATTGCTTCATGTCTTTTCCTTTGATGAAAAGACTGCTTGTTCCGAGAACGAAAATGTCCGCTCCGTAAACGCTGAGCTTGCAGCCGTTCTCGGGGCTGATGTTTCCGTCAACCTCGATCGGAATGTCGGCACGGCCGAGGTTGTTGAGAAACTGTCTTGCGCTGACTGTTTTGATGTGGGCTCCCGAAAACATCTTCTGCCCTGCGAATCCGGGGCTGACCGTCATGATGAGAGCCATATCGATATAGTCGATCATGCATTCAAGGCAGTTGACGGGAGTCTGAGGGTTGAGAGCAAGCCCTGCCTTGATTCCTTTGTTTTTTATGGCTTCAAGAGTTCTGTGAATGTGAATATCCGATTCGTAATGTACGCTGACGATATCGTTTTTATCAAGGTTCATGCGGTCAATGAAGCGAAGGGGCTCGTTGACCATCATGTGAATATCAAGCGGAATATCGGTATAATTCTTGACTGCGTTGACAAGATCGAAGCCGAGAGTTATGTTGGGCACAAAGCTGCCGTCCATAATGTCAATGTGAAGAAGGTCAACGCCCGAGTCTGCAATTTCATCGATCGAGGTCTGCAGATTCATCAGGTCTGCACACATCAGAGAAGCGGAGATAAGCTTTTTCATTTTATCCCTCCGTGGAAGTCTTTGTTTTTTTGAAATATTTTGCCGCAATAACGGTAAGCACCGTTCCGAGGATCGGGAAGATTGCGGTCACGAGCATGCCTGCTTTAAGACCGATCTGCTCGGTCGTAAGGCTCATTGATACGCTCAGCTCAGCAGCAAGATTGCTTTCTGCAACCGTGTCGACAACGATTCCGAGAAGCTGAGGAGCGACCGATGCTCCGAAATCTCCTCCCGCCGCCATGAGGGCATATGCCGCAACGCCGATGCAGGGAAGATTTTCTTCCATCATGATGAGGTTGCCCGGCCAGAGCATGGCGGTGAAAAGTCCCGTCAGAATGCATGCGGCAAAGGCAAAGATTATGTTTGAAGAAAGACCTGCGATCAGATAGCATGCGGAGGCACCGATCATGCCGATGAGGAGAGTGTTTATGATTTTCTTTCCGAATTTTGCATAGGTGACTCTTGCGGCACCGAGAAGAATCGCAAACATCGCCATTCCGAGAATATCGCCGACGGTTTTGTCGATTTGCAGAGCGTTTTCCATAAAGCTCGAAATCCAGTTGCTCATGGCGTTCTCTGCACAGCTTCCGAAGAAAATGCAGCCGACGCAAAGAGCAAGTCCGAAAGCTCTTCTTTTTGTTCCCTTTGTGCCTTCATCGGAGGATGAAATGATGGAGTCGGGCATCGGGGAAGCGGCAAACATGACAGCTGCCAGAATCGGGAGAACAGCCCAGAAGAGCGTGAGATAAAACCAGTTTTCGGCGCCGAAGATTCTGAGGAAAAGAGTGCTGATAACAACGACCGTAAAAACGCCGAACGCATAGAGCGAATGGAGAAGGCTCATGTCCTTCTGCGGATTATCTGACGGGATTGCCGCAATAACGGGGCTGAGAAGAACCTCAGAAAGACCTGCGGAAACGGAAAACAGAACAGTTCCGACGAGCAGACCGGCATAAGCATATTCGGGGAAAAAGCGGGGCACGAAAGCGTAAATAAGCATGCCTGCCGAGGTTATCAGCGGCATGATCTTAACCGTTTTTGCGATGTTGAAATACTTCGTGAAAAAGGTGAATATGAGGTCTATCGCAAGCTGAGTGCAGAAGTTTGTCAGAACAAGAGTTCCGAGAAGGGTATAGGATATTCCGTACATATCCTGAAGCGTTGCGAACAAAAGGGGAGGAAGGCTGAAAATTGACGACATCGTGAAATATGCGGTATAGCACGACAGCTTTGTAAGTCTGAAATTTTTCTGAATCATTTTTGAACTTCTTTCCGTTGCTTTATAATATATTTTATTATAAGTTTAACATATAATATCTGTTATTTCAACATATAAATTTATACAAATCGGTAAAAGAAAACCCGAAGCCTGTTTTTGCTGCAGAGCTTCGGGTATGCGATTATTTAAGACTGTTTACGGCTTCGTATGCCATCTGAGGATAGTCCGTCATTATGCAGTCTGCACCGTTTCGGGCAAGAGTCAGAACCTCTTCCTCGCTGTTTATCGTCCAATACTGCACCGCAATATTGTTCTTGTGGGCGTAGTTGAGCATTTCTCTTGTTCCGAGGTTAATGAGGTTGTCAAATGCACTTGAGCCGTAAGGAATCTGCAGGGCGACATATGACGGGCTGACATCGGAAAGCTCCCAGTTCATTCTGAAATAGAAATAGAACTGAACGGCTTCAATGGCATCTGCGGTCCTTGAAATTTCGGGATAATGAGATTTCATATAGGAAGAAACATCGGGAGCAAAGGTCGACCAGATGACTCTGTCCTGAAGGCTTCGCTCGGTAATGATCGAATAAAGCCTGTCAACCGCTTTTTTGCCGTTTGAGCCGATGCTCTTTATCTCAATGACATAACGGTATTCTCTGTCACCGCAGTTTTCTTCGATATAGTCGATAACCTCGTCGCATTTCGCAACCCTGAGATTACAGGGGATATCGTCGCCCCTCAGACCACGGTAAGGATATTCACCGTCGACCTTGAAGTTTTCTCCCATGTTGAGCACCTGAGCGTCTTCGTAGCTTATCGAGGAAACATAGTTGTTTTTCTTTCCGAAAGCCTCAACGGCGTTTGAGGTTGCATCATATGTGAGGTCATGGAGAAGAACGAGCTCTCCGTCGGATGTTATCTGAACATCGAACTCGAGAGTGCTTACTCCCAGCGAATCCTGATTCTCAATGATGTTCTCGAAAGCCATGAGCGTATTCTGCGGAGCGATGCCCGCTCCCGAACGGTGAGCCGAAATATCGGGATCGAGATATTCGCTGATATAGGGGTTGTCCGAATCGGGAAAATTCTCAACGGGAGTGTCGGGGCTGCCTTCGTTGCCCATCGTCAGAAGAATCGGAATGAGCATCGCCGCAGCGACAAAGCCGTAAAAAATATTTTTTAAAGCGAGAAGAAAGGAAGCCATTGTGTTCTCCTTTATCTGTAATATTTATCAGTCGCCGAGAAGTCCGTAATATCTGCCCATCCAATAGGGAAGAAGGTAGATATAGGGCATCATTGCTCTCATGCCGTTTGCACCTGCGGTTCCGGGAAGAGTGGAGGTGCGGTTGACGGTTTTGCTGTTGATGTCAACGAATCTTTCGGCTCCCGAATCGCATACGAGCTGGTTGCCGTCATAATGGGAGAGGACTCTTGCGGAATACTCAAGAGCATATTTGAGCTGAGGCGGAACTCCGACCTCCTCCTGCTCGGTATCCCAGACGAGATCTTTTCTGTGGCTGTTATAAACGGGCCATCTGATAAGATCGAGAGTCATTTCCGAGAGGGATTTTGCGGCGAATTCAATGTCGCAGCTGTTGTTTGTCAGAGCACCGTAAACGATGTTGAACAGCGGCGAACGCTCAGGTCTTTCGTATTCCCAATGATGGGTGAGTCCCATTTTGAAGATCTCTTTTTCAGCATCGCTGTCGGTATAAACGATGAGGGGATAGATGTTGATGAAATCGAGCTGGTCATCGATATGAGCAACGTGAGCATCCTCATATTTATACTGCATGCAGTTCATTGCATAGTGATGCTTGCTGATGAGCATTTTGTAAACATCGTTATATTTTTCTTCACCCGTGACATGGTATGTTGTCTTGAGGAAGGAGAGGATCTCGAGAGAGTTTGTTCCTCTTTCGTAGAACCAGCGGTCGTCGTTGTTGAGCAGGTCGGGTTCCCAGTTAGCCCATGTTGTCGGAACGCCGTCAATATCAGTCAGATGGAAATTGTTTTCGATGATATGATCGGTTATCGTTTTAACGACCTCGGCGATCTTCTTCTTTTCGTTCTTGTCTGCAACGAGGTCGAAGTAAATGCCGTAAGCGAAATAATGGCCCGTCATCTCGTCGCTCGAGGTTTCGCCGAGCCATTCCATCTCGGGGTTATCCTCGCAGATATGCCACTCCTCACGGTTGCCCGTTCCGAAGTCATCTTCGTAAGAATGCCTTGTTGCTCTTGCGGTGAAGCCCTTCCTGCCCGTGATCTCGGTGAGCTTTATCATCGCTTCAACGGCTCTCTTGGCGTTCTCCTTCGCTTTTTTGTCGCCCGTTACCGCATAGCGGAAGCATTCAGCGGCGCAGTAAACGCCCGTGAAAAGACCGTCGTTGTCGGAGGCGGGGAGCTTACCCGAATCCATGTCGCCGTATTTGGTGAGCTTTCTCGAAACCTGATAGCCCTCGTTTCGGGTGAAATATTTTTCGGCATATGCATCGTAGTGAGCCGCTTTTTCTTCGAGAGTCATATATTTCGAGGTGATAATGCTGATGCCCTCGGGGGTGACGGCGGCGATGGTGCCGTTTGCGGAAACGGTAATCTTCTTTACCGTCGGATGCATGAGCCATACGCCGTATGAGAAATATGAGATCTTGCCTTCGATGAGCGTGATAACGCCCGTGTTCGTTGCAAAATATTTCTTTCCGTCGGGAGCGAAATACATATCGTTGAACGAGCCGTCGGGTACGGAATAGAAATCGTTGCCGTTGAACCAATAGTTTCTGCCGTCATAGATATTAAGACCTTCGTCAGAGCCGACCCAGAGATGACCGAGTCCGTCGATGGCGATGCAGTTGATCTTCTGGCTGAGAACGCCCGTTGTATCGGGAATGAGTTCAGCCCAATGGCGGCGTTTGCCCTTCATCGAAAGAAGACCTTCGGCTGTTGAGCCCGTGTAAACGGTTTCGCCGTATTTTGATTTGTTGTCGAGTGCGGCAAGGCAGACGGTATCCTCAGCGGCATGCATTATTCTTTTGAATGCGCCGTTTTCCTCAAGATAGAGGCTGTCCTCGGTTATGAGCCAGAAGGATTTGTCAAGACCGACCGAAATATCGACAACGGGGGAGTCGAATTCTGCGATTTTCTTAGCCTTTCCCTTTTTGATCTCAGCAAGGCTGTTGCCGATTGCGGCGTAAAGCTTTCCGTTTTCGGAGAAGAGCTTTGATGCCTTGACGGCAAGCTTCTTCGTCTTTCCGTCTGCGTATTCGATAAGGCAGTCGGGCTGAGCGATATAAAGAGTTTCGCCTTCAAAAGCAACGGACGAAACGCTTTCAAGGTCGATACCGTTCTCTGCAGTAAGGAATTTTTTATCGTACTGTATGAATTCACCGAAGTGAAGCGTATTCTTCTTCATTAATTCTTCTCCTGTAATTATATCTGGGGAATTTCCATGGGCATGCCGCCCTGAACTGCGGACTCGTGAGCGATGATGCCGGGAAGTGACATGTTGATTGCAAAGTCAACATCAAGCTCGGGCTTCTTGCCCTCAACAAGGCAGTTGATGAAGTCCTTGACCATCTTTCCGTCTGCACCGCCGTGACCGCTTGAATCCTCGCCGTCGTAGCAGGTCGTTACGGGAATGACGATCTTCGAGTTTGCGTTGAAGGTTCCGGGAACGCTGTGGAGGCTTGCGAGAGAGGGAGCGTTGTCAACGACCTTTGATCTGTCGGTTTCGATCGTGCCCCTTGTTCCGCAGATGCGGTAGTTATGGTCATAGCTTGTGTAAGCACCGAAGCTGACAAGCAGTCTGATGACCGCACCCTTTGCGGTCTTGAAAAGAGCAACGCCCGTTTCTTTTCTCTCGGGTGTATAGGGATCGTAATTGATGTCTGCCTCAAGGCAGGTTACGCTGACGACCTTGTCATTCATGACATAGAGAAGGGGACCGAGCTCATGGGTGAGATATCTGATTGCAGGCTGATATGTTCTCCAATGTCCCTCGGGATAATATGTGGGAGAGAATTCATCGGGATTGAGAGCGTGAAGATATTCCGCCTCGGCATATGCGATATCGCCGAAAAGACCGTCCTCATGCATCTTCTTCCATGTCTGAATGAATGCCCAGTAGCAGCAGTTTTCGGCTGCCATATATGTAAGGTCGGGATGAGCCTCGCAGGCGGCTTTGAGTTCCTTTGCTTCTTCGACGGAGTTGACCGAGGGAATCTCGCAGAGAACATGCTTGCCTGCTTCAAATGCTTTTATAACGATCGGAACATGGTAAACGGCTTCGGTTGCAACGATAACCGCATCGATATCCGATTTGAGGAATTCGTCATAGTCGCTGAACTGAATGAGGTTCTTATCTTCGAGAACCTCCGAAAGCTCATCATAGCCTTTTTTGAGAATAGCGGGATTATGGTCGCAGACCGAAACAAGCTTTGCGTTTTTGACGCCTTTGAGGCATCTTGCAACGGCGGTTCCTCTTCCGAGACCGACAACGCCGCATTTTATGATCTTATCGCTCATGGCAGATCTCTCCTTTATAAGACATTTTGATATATTATATAATACTTTTTCGGTTTTGTCATCATTTTACTGAAATAAAATAAATAAAATCTTGTCGCTGAAAGCTGTTGAAAAATATTGATTTCTGATTTATAATTTATAAATATGAAATGAGGTGAGAAAATGCAGGTCAAAATCCATAACATCGGTATACTTGCTCATGTTGACTCGGGTAAAACAACGCTTACCGAGCAGCTGCTTTTTCTCACGGGTGCCGTTCGCAAGGCGGGAAGCGTTGACAGCGGAACTGCCGCAACCGACAGCCTCGGAATTGAAAAGCAAAGAGGAATCTCCGTCAGAAGTGCGGCGGCAAGCATAAAGCATAAGAATGTGACCGTCAATATTATCGACACCCCCGGGCATGTTGATTTTGCGGGTGAGGTCGAAAGAGCTCTTTCGGCTCTTGATTATGCGGTCGTTGTTATTTCGGCGGTCGAGGGGATCCGTGCTCATACGGAGAATATTCTCGCTTCCCTTGAGGCGGCGAAGCTTCCGTTTGCCGTTTTTATCAACAAAATTGACAGAGCGGGCGCCGATTCCTCTTCCGTTCTGAAAGAGCTTGAAAAAATATCGTCGGGGAAATGTCTTTGCGTTTCTGTAACCGAAAACGAGGGAGAGGAAAATGCGGCAGTAAGTAAAACCGACAGCGAAAGCTTTGCTCTTGATGCAACCTGCGCTCTTGCCGAGCTTTGCGAAGAAGCGGAGGAGGCTTTTCTCTCCGATTCTGTTCTTTCGTATCAGAGAGCGGCGGAGCTTGTCAGGGAAGAAATATCCTCCTGCCGTCTGATTCCCGTTCTGTGCGGAAGCGCAAAATATTCAGTCGGCGTTGAAGAGCTTGCCGATTTTCTCGTTGACTTTATGCCGTCTGCTCAGCGAAGGGCAACCGACGGGCTGTGCGGAATCATCTATAAAATAGAACACGATAAAAACCTCGGCAAGATTTCTCATGTCAGACTTTTCGGCGGAGAGATCGCAAACCGTGACGAGGTTGAAATATTTTCTCCCGACGAAGCCGTGACGGCGGAAAACGACGATAATGCGGCGGTAGAGATCGAAAAGAAGCCGCCCGTCACAGAAAAGGTTTCTCAGATAAAGAGCTTTTCGGGAGCAAAATTCATTGATTCGGGAATCGTGCGAAGCGGCGAGATTGCTGCTCTCTGCGGACTCCCGGGCGCAAAAACGGGGCATTTCATCGGCTCTCTCGCAAGAAGCGAAACGGCGAAGCTTGTCAATCCGTTTCTCCGTGTCAAGGTAACGCCGTCTGACGGCGATGCGCTCAAGCTTTCTTCTCTTGCGGCGGCTCTCGGTGAGCTTTCCGACGAAGAGCCGTATATTGACGCAAAATGGGAAAACGGTCAGAAGGAAATAACCATCAGCACGACGGGTAAAATTCAGCTCGAGGTTATCGACAATCTTCTGAAGGAGCGTTACGGCTTGTCGGCAAGCTTTTCACCTCCGACCGTTATATATAAAGAAACACCGTCGTCAAAGGGACTTGCACGGGCAAGCTACACCATGCCCAAGCCCTGCTGGGCGGTCGTTGAGTTTCTGTTTGAACCCATGCCGAGGGGCTACGGCGTCAGCTATCACGGCAGACTGCCCTCCGACCAGTGCTTTTACAGATATCAGTCCCATATCAGAACATCGTTTAATTCCTGCCTTGAGCAGGGACTTTACGGCTGGGAGGTCACGGATTTCAGATGCACTCTTGTCGGCGGTGAGCATCACACGATACATACCCATCCGCTCGATTTCTTTGTCTGCACCCCGATGGCGTTCATGAACGGACTTTCACAGCTCGGCTCAACGGTTCTTGAACCCCTGCTTAAAATCAGAGTCACCGTTCCCGAGGAGCTTTCGGGCAAGGTGCTTTCCGAAATAATCAAAATGGGCGGCGAATATGACGCTCCCGTTATCCGTTCTCAGACGGCAACGCTCGAGGCTGTTGTTCCCGTTGCAACCTCCATGGATTTCCCTGCAAGGCTTGCTGTCATGTCCTCGGGAAAAGCCGTTCTCAACCAGTCGTTTTTCGGCTACAGAGAATGCCGTGACGGTATGGAGCATATTAATCCACGCAGAGGAGTCAATCCGCTCGACAGGTCGAAGTGGATCCTCTATGCAAGGGGAGCATATATGTCCGACTGACGGTTGATTTTATTGTTATCGGTGATATAATAAGAACAGAAAAGGGGAATTTAAAATGAAAAAAACTCTCATAGTTGTTGATATGCAGAACGACTTTATCAATGAGGCTCTCGGCACAAAAGAGGCAGTTGCCATCGTTCCGAATGTTAAAAAGAAAATTGAAGAATATGTCGCAAACGGCGACGAGATTATTTTTACAAGGGACACCCATTCCGAAGATTATCTTGAAACTCCCGAGGGTAAGAAGCTTCCTGTCAAGCACTGTATAAAGGGTACTCACGGCTGGGAGATTGCCGACGGGCTTTATGTTGAGGGCTGTAAGATAATAGACAAGCCCAATTTCGGCTGGCCCGAATGGAAAAACGAAAGCCTCGAAAAGGTTGAGATCATCGGCCTTTGCACGGATATCTGCGTTGTTTCAAACGCACTTATTATTAAGGCTTCGTTTCCCGATGCCGAGGTCAGCGTTGATGCCTCGTGCTGTGCGGGCGTAACTCCCGAAACCCATGCTGCGGCGCTTGCGACCATGAAAATGTGTCAGATCGATATTAAGTAAACGGCGGTGAAACCATGTTTGATGCAGTTAAAGTTAAAAACGAATGTGTTGAATGGATAAGAAATTTCTTTGAGGAAAACGGAAGGGGCTGCAATGCGGTCCTCGGCATTTCGGGCGGCAAGGATAGCTCGATTGCCGCTGCGCTCTGCGTTGAGGCACTCGGAAAGGAGAGAGTTATCGGAGTGCTCATGCCTCAGGGCGAGCAGCACGATATCGATATGGCGTATCTGCTTGTCAATCATCTCGGCATAAAGCATTTCGAGGTCAACATCAAGGCGGCGGTTGACGGTCTTCTGGGCAGCATTCCCGACGAGCTTGAAATTTCCGTTCAGGCAAGGACAAACCTTCCTCCGAGAATCAGAATGTCAACGGTTTATGCCGTCAGTCAGTCGCTCAACGGCAGAGTTGTCAACACCTGCAACCTCTCCGAGGACTGGGTCGGCTATTCGACGAGATACGGCGATGCGGCAGGCGATTTTTCGCCCATGGCAAACCTGACCGTGACCGAGGTCAAGGAAATAGGCAGGCTTCTCGGTCTTCCCGATGTTCTTGTCGACAAGGTTCCGATTGACGGACTTTGCGGCAAAACCGACGAAGAAAACCTCGGCTTCACCTATGCCGAGCTTGACAGATATATCCGCACGGGCGAAATTGACGACCCTGAGAAAAAGGAGCTTATCGACAGAAAGCATAAAGCCAATCTTTTCAAGCTTCAGCTTATGCCGACCTTCAAGCCCGAAATATAAAAATCAAGCCCCGAAGCGGAAAGCTTCGGGGCTTTGTGCTGTATTATAATCAGATGAGTGAATTGTAAAGAGCGGAGATTTCTTCAACGCTTGTATCTCTGGGGTTGCCGGGACGGCATGCATCGTCGAATGCGCTCTGAGCAAGGAAGGGGATATCCTCAGCCTTGACGATTTCCTTGAGGTCAGCGGGAATGCCGACATCGATCGAAAGCTGCTTGACTGCATCGATTGCTGCCTTGCGTGCATCCTCGATGCTCATTGCTTCTGTGCCTTCAACGCCCATAGCCTTTGCGATATCTCTGTATTTGTCACCCGTTGCAGGTGCATTGTATTCCATAACGGTGGGAAGGATGATTGCGTTTGCAACGCCGTGAGGTGTGTCATAGAGTGCGCCGAGAGGATGAGCCATTGAGTGAACGATGCCAAGACCGACATTTGAGAAGCCCATGCCTGCGATATACTGACCGAGAGCCATGCCTTCTCTGCCCTCGTCTGTGTTTGCAACCGCACCTCTGAGGCTCTTTGCGATGATCTCGATAGCCTTGATGTGGAACATGTCGCTCATTTCCCATGCGCCCTTTGTGATGTAGCCTTCGATAGCGTGGGTGAGAGCATCCATGCCCGTTGCGGCTGTAAGACCTGCAGGCATTGTTGACATCATGTCGGGATCGACAACTGCGACAACGGGAATGTCGTGAACATCAACGCAGACCATCTTTCGGTTGTTCTGAGCGTCTGTGATAACATAGTTGATCGTAACCTCAGCGGCTGTGCCTGCGGTTGTGGGAACAGCGATGATGGGAACGCACTTGTTCTTTGTGGGAGCAACGCCCTCAAGCGAACGGACATCAGCAAATTCGGGGTTAGCGATGATGATGCCGACAGCTTTTGCGGTATCCATTGACGAGCCTCCGCCGATAGCGATGATGCAGTCTGCGCCGCTTGCCTTGAAGCTTTCAACGCCTGCCTGAACATTTTCGATCGTGGGGTTAGCCTGAATTGTGCTGAAAATGTCATAGGGAATTTCTGCACCCTTGAGAATGTTGAGAACCTTGTCTGCAACGCCGAACTTGATGAGGTCGGGATCGCAGCAAACGAGAGCCTTGTTGAAGCCCCTTGCTTTGAATTCATCGGCGATAGCAGCGATTGCGCCCTTGCCGTGGTATGAAGTTTCGTTGAGTACAAATCTGTTAGCCATGGTAAAATCCTCCGTTTATAATAGTGAATAGCTAAGAGTGAATAGTGAATAGTTGAGGGCGGACTCTGTCCGCACCTGATTATTAAAGATTAAGGAAATCTCTTCTGTAAACATCGAGAAGATTGAATGCCTTTGCGATTTCAACGAGGTCGGGATCGGTGATAGTGTTGACTCTGGGAAGGTGAGCGGTCATCATGTAAAGCTGAGCTGCCTTTTCAACCGTTTCAATAAGACCGAAGGCTTCGTCGAGGTCCTTGCCGCAGCCGTAGATGCCGTGCTGTCCCCAAACAACGAGTCTGAATTCCTTCATCTTCTCAGCGGTTGCAATACCGATTTCGTTGGTGCCGCAGACCATCCAGGGAAGAATGCCGATGCCGTCGGGGAAAACGACCATGCATTCGGTGCACATCTCCCAGAGAGAATGAGTGAACTTCTTTTCGCTCAGCTCATGAACATATGTCATGGCGAGGGTGTTTGTGGGATGGGAGTGCATGATAACTCTGTTTTCGGGGTTCTTTGAGAGTCTTGAAATGTGGCTCATGAGATGAGCGGGAAGCTCGGAGGTCGGTCTGCCGCCGTCGCTGTAGCCCCAGAGAAGCTCTGCGGTTGTGCCGTTTTCTGCAATCTTGATGATACCGAGGTTGTTTTCGGGATCGTCTTCGATGTTCTTGAAATATTTGCCTGTGCCCGTAACGATGAAGATTTTGCCGACGAGAACGCTTGCGTCGAAGCCCATTTCGATCGTTCTGATGGGAGTATTGATATCGAGATATTCCGCAACCTCATCGTTTTCGAGCATCATGCTGATGTTGCCGCCGTTTCTTTCGTCCCAGCCCATGCGGTACATGTTGGCTGTTGTTTTCATCATACCCTTGACAAAGGGTGCATCCATAATGTTTTTCATTTTCTGTTCACCAAAACCTTTTCTTCATATTCTTTGATTATGTTAATATAATCTGTTTCAACATTTTGTCTGCTGAGATATTCAGCCCAGATATCGCCGAAGGGCAGGGTTTTTGCTTCCTCGCTGAGCACCATGAGCTCTGTGAAGTTCGACGCATCCTGAAGCTCCTTCATTTTTGCATCGGGCTGGAGCATAGCAAAAAGCAGAGCCTTCTGAACATTGCGAACGCCTGTTACCCATGCGCTGATGCGGTTGATGGAAGCATCGAAATAGTCCGTTGCGATGAACACTCTGCCGAGAGCATCGTTTCTGACGATCTCCTTGGCGATCTCTTTTGTTTCGTCGTCGAAGAGAACGACATGGTCGCTGTCCCAACGAACGCCTCTCGTGACATGCAGAGCGATCTTATCGTTGAAAGCAAGCAGAGCGGAGATTTTGTCGGAAACGAGCTCCGTGGGATGATAGTGACCGTTGTCCATGAGAGGAACGATGCCTGCTTTTGTTGAATAGCTAAGGCAGAATTCAGCCGAGCCGACGGTATAGCTTTCAAGACCGATGCCGAAAACCTTCGATTCAAGAGTAATGAAAACCTTCGACTTGTCGTAGGGTGTTTCAAGAATCTCGTCGAGCGATTTCTTGAAGCGGAGTCTGGGTGAAAGTCTGTCGGCGGGGATATCCTTATAGCCGTCGGGAATCCATATGTTCATGACGCAGGGGTATCCCGTTTCCTTTGCAAAATAATCGGAAAGCTCGACGCAGCGTTTGCCGTGCTCAACCCAGAATTTTCTGACCTCCTCGTCGGGAGAGGAGAGAGTCAGACCGTCTTTGACCATGGGGTGAGAGAAGAAGGTGGGGTTGAAGTCGATGCCGATGTTTCTTGCCTTTGCGAACTTGACCCATTTTGCGAAATGCTCGGGCTTGAGAGCATCTCTGTCAGCTCTGTTGCCGTCAAAAATCGCATAGCTTGCGTGGAGATTGAGCTTGACCTTGCCGGGGATGAGGCTGAAAGCCTTGTCGATGTCAGCCATGAGCTCATCGGGAGTTCTTGCCTTGCCGGGATAGTTGCCCGTTGTCTGGATACCGCCCGAGAGAGCATCTTCGCTGTCGAAGCCGCCGACATCGTCGCCCTGCCAGCAGTGAACGGAAACCGTTACGCCTGCAAGATCGGCAAGAGCCTTTTCTGCATCAATGCCGTATTTTGCGTATATCTCTTTTGCGCTTTCAAATCTGTTCATATCTAACCTCCGTGAGATTATTAACCATTTTATTATAGCTTTTAAGAATGAGATAGTCAAGATATGAGAGGGCTGTTTCATAATTTTTTACAAAATTAAACCTTGCTCAAATCCCGATTATCGGTAGTTTGCAAGAATATTCTTTTCCGACCCGAAAAAACTTGATTTTAAAATATAATGGTTATATACTTAATCTTGTATTTTTAGACTTCTTATAAGGAGAGAAAGACGATGAGAAGCGTTCCCGATTATTTTGGCTGCATGGTGTTTGACGATAAGACGATGAAGTCACGCCTGCCCAAGGAAACATATAAGGCGATGAAGAAGGCTATTCAGGACAATAAGCGTCTTGACCTGAGCGTTGCCAATGTTGTTGCAAATGCGATGAAGGACTGGGCGATTGAAAAGGGTGCCACGCACTATACCCATTGGTTCCAGCCGATGACGGGAATCACCGCCGAAAAGCATGACAGCTTCATTTCTCCCACCGAAGGCGGAAATGTTATCATGGAGTTTTCGGGCAAGGAGCTCGTCAAGGGAGAATCCGACGCTTCCTCGTTCCCGTCGGGCGGTCTTCGTGCGACCTTTGAAGCGAGAGGCTATACCGCATGGGACCCCACCTCGTATGCATTCATCAAAGAGGGAGTGCTCTATATCCCGACCGCTTTCTGTTCCTACGGCGGCGAGGCTCTCGATAAGAAAACACCTCTTCTCCGTTCAATGGAAGCGATCAGCAAGCAGACTGTCAGAATCATGAAGCTTTTCGGTCAGGAGATGACGGCTGTCAAAACGACCGTCGGCCCCGAGCAGGAATATTTCCTTGTCGACAAGGAAATGTATGATAAGAGAAAAGACCTTCGCTATACGGGCAGAACTCTCTTCGGCGCAAGACCTCCTAAGGGTCAGGAGATGGATGACCATTATTTCGGAAGCATCAAGCCCAGAGTTGCCGCCTATATGAAGGATCTTGACGAGGAGCTCTGGCAGCTCGGTATTCTTGCAAAAACCGAGCATAACGAAGGTGCTCCCGCTCAGCATGAGCTCGCTCCCATTTTCACAACAACGAATATCGCCGCTGACCATAATCAGCTCACGATGGAGATAATGCAGAAAGTTGCGAGAAAGCACGGTCTTGTCTGCCTTCTTCACGAAAAGCCGTTCAAGGGCGTCAACGGCAGCGGTAAGCATAATAACTGGTCGATTCAGACAAACTCCGGCGTCAACCTTCTCGAGCCCGGTGAAACTCCCTATGAGAACGCACAGTTCCTTCTCTTCCTCTGTGCGGTTATCAAGGCTGTTGACAATTATCAGGATCTTCTGAGAATTTCCGTTGCAAGCGCAGGAAATGACCACCGTCTGGGTGCTCATGAGGCTCCGCCTGCGGTCGTTTCGATGTTCCTGGGCGATGAGCTTAACGATATCCTCGAAGCTATTGAAAACGATACCGCATATGACGCAAAGGAAGCGGTTCAGATGAAGGTCGGCGTTCATGTTCTTCCCAGATTCCCCAAGGATACGACCGACAGAAACAGAACCTCGCCCTTTGCTTTCACGGGCAACAAATTCGAGTTCAGAATGCTCGGCTCGGCAAGCTCGATTTCGAGCGCAAACATCGCTCTCAATACCGCTGTTGCCGAATCTCTCAAATCATATGCCGACAGACTCGAAAATGTTGAAAACTTTGAAGAAGCGCTTCACGCTCTTATTAAGAAAACGATCAAGGATCATAAGAGAATCATCTTCAACGGCAACGGCTATGACGATGAATGGATCAAGGAAGCTGAGAAGAGAGGGCTTTCAAATCTCAAAACAACTCCCGACTGTCTGCCTGCTCTTATCAGCGAAAAGAGCGTTGAGCTTTTCGCAAACCACAAGGTCTTTACAAGAGAAGAGCTTGAAGCACGCTATGAGATCTATCTTGAAAACTACTGCAAGACGATAAACATTGAAGCTCTGACGATGATCGATATGGTCAGAAAGGACATTCTTCCCGCAATCAGCGCATATATCGGCGTTCTCAGCGGAAACGCTCTTGCCGTCAAGAGTGCATGCGGAGCTTCATGCACCTATGAAATGGCAACCGTCGGCAGACTTTCGGAGCTCAGCGACTCGATCTGCAAAAAGATCTCGGAGTTTGAAGCGACTCTCGATAACATCAAGGCATATTCGGACAAGCTTGAAATCGCCACGATGTATAAGGATCTGATAATCCCCGCCATGGAGAGCATCAGAGCGGATGTTGACGAAGCGGAGTCGATGACAAGCGCAAAATACTGGCCCTATCCTTCATACGGCGATCTGCTTTTCAGCGTACAGTAAAACAACAAATCCCGAAGCCAATGCGGTTTCGGGATATTTTTTTGCCTTCGGCATATATTTTTAGTATATAATTTCAATCTGAATTTCGTAGGGGCGATTCACGAATCGCCCGAAAATACTGATTTTAATTTTTGACGGAGCAAAATGATATGACTTTTGATTTGATCGAGCTTTTGAAAACGGTTGCGATAGGAATTATCGAGGGCATAACCGAATGGCTGCCCGTGAGCAGCACGGGGCATATGCTTCTTTTCGATGCATTCGTGCCGCTGAAAATGACGGAGGAATTCAAGGAGATGTTCTTTGTTGTCATTCAGCTCGGAGCAATCCTTGCCGTTGTTGCAATGTTTTGGGAGAAGATGAATCCGTTAGTGATTGATAAACGGAAAATATCGCTCGACAAATCAACTCTCGGCATATGGCTCAGAGTTGCGGCGGCATGCCTGCCGTCGGCGGTCATCGGATTGGTTGCCGATGACTGGCTCGAAGCGAATTTCGGCTCACCCGTCACGGTTTCCGCAATGCTCATTCTTTACGGAATTGCGTTCATCGCCGTAGAAAAAAAGAATAAAAACAAACCGCCGAAAAGGTTTTCCCTTGCAGGCATTGATTTAAAAACGGCGGTCATGATCGGTTTTTTTCAGGTTCTTTCGCTCATACCGGGAACGAGCCGCTCGGGAGCAACGATTCTCGGTGCGCTTCTTCTCGGAGTTTCAAGAACGGCGGCGGCAGAGTTCACATTTTTTCTTGCCGTGCCGACGATGCTCGGGGCGAGCGTTCTGAAAATTCTGAAATTCGGCTTTGCTTTTTCTCAGGCAGAGCTTATAACTCTTATCATCGGCATGGCGGTTGCGTTTGCCGTTTCAATGCTTGCGGTCAAGTTTCTCATGGATTATGTGCGCCGCCGTGATTTCACGGCATTCGGAATATACCGCATTGTCCTCGGTGCGGCGGTTATTGCGGTGTTTTATTTGTTATAATCATCAGTTGAACAATTTATCATATTAATGGCTAAGGGCGAAGCCCTTCCTTAACTATTATTATTCACCATTCACTGAAAAAGGCTTGTATGCACAAACATACAAGCCTTTAATCAATTATTCCTTTTCGCCGTTTCTGATTGCAACTCGTCTTACCTTGCCGCTGAAGGTTTTGGGCAGAGCGTCAACGAATTCAACGATTCGGGGATATTTGTAGGGAGCGGTGTTGACCTTGACATAGTTCTGCAGCTCCTTGACAAGCTCGGGAGAGCCCTCAAAGCCTTCACGCAGAACAACAGTTGCCTTTACAACGAAGCCCCTGACGGGGTCGGGAACACCCGTGATTGCAACCTCGAGAACGGCGGGATGCTCGAGCATAACGCTTTCGATCTCGAAGGGACCGATTCTGTAGCCCGATGACTTGATGACATCGTCGTTTCTTCCGAAGTAAACGAAACGGCCCTGCTCATCTCTGTATGCGAGGTCGCCCGTGTGGAAGAAGCCGCCTCTGTAAGCCTCTGCGGTTTCCTCTTCGCTGAAGTTATAGCTTGCAACAACGCCGCAGGGATGCTCTTCGGGAGAGGGGGATTTGATGCAGATCTCGCCGACCGTACCTCTCTGGCAATGGTTGCCGTCATCGTCAAGGATATGAACCCTGAGTCCGGGGGCGGGGAAGCCGATCGCACCGGGAACGGGCTTTGTCCAGGGATAAAGCGTGCAGATGCTGACGGGAGTTTCGCTCATGCCGAAGCCCTCGTGGATCTCAAGCCCCGTTGCTTCCTTCCATTTGTTGAAGATATCCGCATTGAGTGCTTCGCCTGCCGTGCAGCAATGAACGATTGATGAAAGATCATATTTGCTGACATCGTTCTGAAGCATGAGGCGGTACATTGTGGGCGGTACACAGAAGGTTGTGACCTTGTATTTTTCAAGCTTTGAAAGAATATCGGCGCCGTCAAACTTATCAAAGTCATAGACCATGATAACGCTTTCGCCCATCCACTGGCCGTAGTATTTGCCCCAGAGGGACTTTGCCCAGCCCGTGTCGGAAACGGTGAAATGAACGCCGCCGTCAACAACATGATGCCAGAAAACGCCCGTCATGATGTGACCGAGAGGATATTTGAAATCGTGAGCGATGATTTTGGGATATCCCGTTGTGCCCGATGAGAAGTTAATGATCATCGTATCCTTAACGGTTGTTGCGGCATCGCCCTCAGGTCTTGTCCAGCTTTCGTCAGCCTTCTCGAAGCCTTCCTCGAAATCGATCCAGCCCTCGACATTCTTATGCTTCGTGACGAACTTTTTGAGAATGGTTTCGTACTGACCTTCGCCGCCGTCGAAATATTCCGTGCATTCGTCATCGCCCGTGATGAGGGCATATTTTATTTCCGCCTTGTTGCAGCGGTAAACATAGTCCTTTGCTTTGAGCATATTCGAGGCGGGAACCATGATTGCGCCGATCTTGTTCAGCGCAAGCGTGACTATCCAGAAAAGATAGCTTCTTTTCAGAACGAGAAGAACGGGATCGCCCTTCTTAACGCCCTGAGAAACAAAATAGTTGGCGGCTTTGTCGGAAAGTCTTTTCATATCTCCGAAGGTGAAGCGTTTTTCTTCACCCTTGTTCGAGATATAAAGGAGAGCCTGCTTATCGGGCTTTTCCGTGCCGAGAACATCGATAACATCATAAGCGTAGTTAAAGCTGTCCTCGCAGGTGATTTTGAAGTTCTCCTGACAGTCCTGGAGAGAAACGAACGAATCTCTCGTTCTGCCGATGAATTTTTCGTAAATTGCCATAAATCTTTCTCCGTTTGGATTATTTCAGAACGAGAGCGATGAACTGAGCGGAGCTCTCGCCGATAACTTTGTGTGCATGGGGGATTGTTGAATCGAAATATGCGCTGTCGCCTTCATTGAGTTCATAGCAGATGTCGCCGATATAGAGCATCATGCTGCCCGAGAGCACATAGTCAAATTCCTGACCCTCATGTTCATCCATAACGGGAGGGTTGCCGTTGGGTTCGATAGTTACAAGGAAGGGCTCTGCCTTCTTATCCTTAAAGGTATATGCAAGATGAGAAAATTCGTAGCCGGGGTTGCGGTTCACAACGAAGCCCTTGCCTTTTTTGACAACCGTGCAGGTTGAAAGGCGGGGAGATTCACCGCTGATGATATCAAGGATATCAACGCCGAGAATCAGGGCGATGTTGTTGAGAGTGCTGATTGCAAAATCATATTCTCCGTGCTCGAAGGCGATATAATCGTCCTCTGAAATTTCAAGCTTTTCAGCCATTTCGGCGGCAGAAATTTCGCACATTTCACGAAGAGAAGCAACTCGCAGTCCGATTTCTTTTAATTCAAGCATCTGAGTTCTCCTTAATAATTATTCAAAGTTATAACCAAGCTCAACAGCTTTGATGTTGAGAGCAAGCTTGTCCTGCTTCTTTGCGGGAACAACCTTTGCCATAACCTTCTCAACATTTTCGTAGGGCATAACGCCCGCTTTTCTGATCATATAGCCGATCATTATCATGTTTGCAAGACCGCTCAGACCCTCGTCGGAAGCCATTTTTGTTGCAGGGATGTAATAAGCTTCAACATCTTCTCTTGCAACCTTGCGGTCGATGAGAGAGCTGTCAACGAAAATCTTTGCTCCTGCAACGGCTTCGTTCTCGAACTTGTCGAGAGAAGGAAGATTCATTGCAATGAGAATGTCGGGATTTGAAACGATGGGGGAACCGATCTGAGTATCGCTGAGGATAACGGAGCAGTTACATGTGCCGCCTCTCATTTCGGGGCCGTAGGAGGGAAGCCAGCTTACCTGGCGGTCCTCGATAAGACCGTCATAAGCAAGGAATTTGCCCGAGAAGAGGATACCCTGACCGCCGAAGCCGGCAAGAAGAATCTGATGAGTCATGATTATTTATCCTCCTTTTCTGCAAACTTGTCCTTATAAACACCGAGAGGATAGTAAGGAAGCATGTTTTCCTCGAGCCACTCGAGAGCCTTTTCGGGAGTAAGACCCCAGTTGGTGGGGCAGGTTGAAACAACCTCGATAAGGGAGAAGCCCTTGCCGTCAAGCTGATTCTGGAAAGCCTTTTTGATAGCCTTCTTTGCGTTCTTTACATTCTTGACATTGTTTACGGCAACTCTTTCAAGATATGCTGCGCCGTCAACATTGGAAAGCATCTCGCATACCTTTACGGGGAAACCGACCTTGCTTGTATCTCTGCCGTAGGGTGAGGTCTGGGTAACCTGACCGGGAAGAGTTGTGGGAGCCATCTGACCGCCCGTCATGCCGTAGATCGCATTGTTGACGAAGATAACGGTGATGTTTTCGCCTCTTGCGGCGGCGTGAACTGTTTCGGCAGTACCGATAGCTGCGAGGTCACCGTCACCCTGATATGTGAAAACGATGTTGTTGTCAGGATCTGAGCGCTTAACGCCCGTTGCAACTGCGGGAGCTCTGCCGTGAGCGGCTTCGATCATGTCGCAGTTGAAATAGTTATAAGCAAAAACGGAGCATCCTACGGGTGCGATGCCGATTGTTCTGCCTTCAATGCCGAGTTCGTCGATAACTTCGGCAACGAGGCGGTGGATAATGCCGTGTGTGCAACCCGGACAATAATGGAGCGGAACATCTGCAAGGGCATGGGGTTTTTCAAAAACAACCATTATTTGTCACCTCCGATATTATTTGCTTCCTCGATCTTGGAAAGCACGTCGTTCGTTGTGGGGATCATACCGCCTGTTCTGTTGCAGAGAAGAACGGGCTTCTTGCAGCGGATGGCGAGTTCGATATCTTCGATCATCTGACCCATTGAAAGCTCAACGCTGATGAATGCCTTGACCTTGTCTGCGGCGGCGTTGAGGACAGCCTTGGGGAAGGGCCAGAGAGTGATAGGTCTGATCATACCGACCTTGATGCCGTTTTCTCTTGCCTTGTCAATAGCGTTCTGAGAAACTCTTGCGGCAACGCCGTAAGCAACGATGCAGATTTCGGCATCGTCCATGCGGTATTCGTCATACATTACTTCGTTTGCTTCGATCTGAGCATATCTCTCGAAACGCTCGAAGTTATATTTTTCAAGCTCGTCGGGCTGGATGAAGAGGGAGTTGACAACATTGTGCTCTCTCTCGCATTTTGTGCCGCATGCAGCCCATGAGGACTTGTCATATTCTGTAACCTTGCCCATGTCGAGTGTAACGGGCTCCATCATCTGTCCCATCGTGCCGTCGGAAAGAAGCATTGCGGGCATTCTGTATTTGTCTGCAAGGTCGAAGCCCTTGAAGGTCAGGTCAACCATTTCCTGAACGGAAGCGGGAGCAAGAACGATGAGGTGGAAGTCACCGTGACCTGCGCTCTTTGTTGCCTGGAAATAGTCGGACTGTGAGGGCTGGATGCCGCCGAGACCGGGGCCGCCTCTCTGAACATTGATGATGAGTGCGGGGAGGTCGGAGCCTGCAAGGTAGGAAATACCTTCGCTCTTGAGTGCGATTCCGGGGCTTGAGCTTGAGGTCATGGCTCTTTTTCCTGCTGCCGCTGCGCCGTAAACCATGTTGATAGCGGCGATTTCGCTTTCAGCCTGAAGGAATGTTCCGCCGATGAGGGGCATTCTCTTTGCCATATAAGCGGCGATCTCGGTCTGAGGGGTAATGGGGTAGCCGAAGTAGTGGCGGCAGCCTGCCATGATGGCGGCTTCTGCAAGAGCTTCGTTACCTTTCATCAAAACTTTTTCAGCCATTTTCTTTTCCTCCTTACTTCTCAACTGTGATTACGCAGTCGGGGCACATTGTTGCGCAGAAAGCGCAGCCGATGCAAGCTGACTGGTCGGTGATGCCTGCGGGATGATAACCCTTGGCGTTGATTTCGTCTTTAAGGAGAGCCACGATCTTTTTGGGGCAAGCTCCCACGCAGAGTCCGCAGCCCTTGCAGCGGTCTGTGTTGAATGTTACTTTTGCCATAAATTTTCCTCCTGTTTTGCCCACGATTGTCTGACATACAGCTTAATCGGGAAGCAATCTGAAACTTTATCTTTTACTGATTCGTACAAATCTTCTTTGACTGTCGTCATTTTTATCGGCAGACCGCTTGCCGCAGAGATTTCTTCGGCATATCCGACGGAGCCGAGAATGTCTTCGGCGGTTGTTTCATCTCCGAGATTTGAGTTGTTGATGATGCCCGTGAATTTCATTCCTGCCGCTGTTTCGATCTCTCTCATGACTCCGACGGTTGAAGCGCAGTCAGGAGTCAGGGGACGGAATTTGTTGATAACGAGGAGCATCTCATAGTCATTCTGTCTGAGAATGGCGGGAGCATATCTGCCCAGCGCAAGAGCTCCTCTGTCGTCGCCGCCGACATCAATGACGGCATGAAGCAATTCATCGTCGATTATCGTATAAGCCTCGGCGGGGAGTGCGGGGACGTCAACGTTTGAGTTCGCATATTCGGATGATATCAGGTGAATTCCCTTGCTTTCGAGGAAAGCCTCGCTGTCCTTCGTGCGGAAATAGGGATTGACGATATCAAGGTCGGCTATGCTCACTTTCTCGAAATTCTTCTTCAGATGAAGTGCGTAATTAACGGCAATATTTGTTTTGCCGCTGCCGTAATGACCTGCAAAGAGAGTTATTCTTTTATAATCCATATTAAAGAACTGTTACCCAGCCGAACTTATCTTCAACCGTGCCGCCCTGAATGCCCGTAACGGTATCGTAGAGCTTCTGGCTGATCTCACCGATCTCGCCGCCGTTGATGGTCATGACATCATCCTTGTAGCGGAGCTTGCCGACGGGAGAGATGACAGCGGCTGTGCCTGTGCCGAAGCATTCCTCGAGAGTGCCGTTGTTCTGAGCCTCGAGAAGCTCTTCAACGGAGATCTTTCTTTCTTCAACGGGAAGTCCCCAGCTCTTGCAAAGCTCGATAACCGAGTTTCTTGTGATGCCGGGAAGGATGCTGCCGTTGAGCATGGGAGTAACGATCGTTCCGTTGATCTTGAAGAAGATGTTCATTGCGCCGACTTCTTCGATATATTTTCTTTCAACGCCGTCAAGCCAGAGAACCTGTGAATAACCGTCGTCATGAGCCTTGACCTGAGCTGCGAGGCTGGCTGCGTAGTTACCGCCGGTCTTTGCAAAGCCCATGCCGCCTCTGACGGCTCTTACATAGTCGTCCTCGATCCAGATGCCGACGGGAGCAAGACCGCTTGAATAGTAAGCACCCGAGGGGGAGAGGATAACGATGAAGAGATAGGTCTTTGAGGGAGCAACGCCGAGGAAATCATCGGTTGCGATGATGAAGGGACGGATGTAAAGCGAGGTGCCGGGAGCGGAGGGTATCCAATCCTTGTCAACTCTGACGACTTCGCTGACAGCCTGAACAAAGTCCTCAACGGGAAGCTCGGGGATGCAAAGACGCTTATTTGTGTCATTTGTTCTCTTTGCGTTCATGTCGGGTCTGAAAAGACGGACTTCGCCGTCAGCACCCTTATAAGCTTTAAGACCTTCAAACATTTCCTGACCGTAGTGGAAAACCATGCAGGCAGGTGAAAGGGAGAGGTTGCCGTAAGGAACGATTCTTGCGTCATGCCAGCCCTGACCCTCTGTATAGTTCATAACGAACATGTGATCAGTGAAGATCTTGCCGAAGCCGAGGTTATTCTCATCGGGCTTCTGCTTGGGAGCGGTTGTTTTCTCAATTCTGATATTTAACATTTTTAACACCCTTTCGGTAGAATTATTTATTTATTTAGTTAAGTCCGAGCTTTTCTGCGGCGGCTTCCCTCATTTTGTATTTGAGGATTTTTCCTGCCGCATTCTTCGGGAAATCTTCGACAAACTCGATATAGCGGGGAACCTTATGCCTTGCCATGTGGGACATAATATAGTCCTTCATTTCTTCCTCGGTCATGGTCTTGCCCTCCTTGAGGATGATGCATGCCATGATCTCTTCGCCGTATCGCTTGTCGGGCACGCCGATAACCTGAACATCCTGAACATAATCGTGAGTGAATATGAACTCCTCGATCTCTCTGGGGTAGATATTCTCACCGCCTCGGATGATCATGTCCTTGAGTCTGCCCGTGATGAGGTAATATCCGTCGGGACGTCTGCAGGCGATATCGCCGCTGTGAAGCCAGCCGTCCTTGTCGATTGCAAGCTCGGTAGCCTTGGGCATTTTGTAATAGCCCTTCATGATGTTATAACCTCTTGCAACGAATTCGCCGTTTTCGCCGTCGGGAAGGTCTTCGCCCGTTTCGGGATCGATGATCTTGCATTCGATATGGGGGAATGCGCTGCCGACGGTTTCTGTTCTGTCCTCGAGGGATTCGTTGACCTCGCCCATCGTGCAGCCGGGAGAAGCCTCCGTCTGACCGTAAACGCTGATGATCTCAGTCATGTTCATTTCGGCGGCGGCACGCTTCATGAGGTCGGGCGGGCAGTTTGCGCCTGCCATGATACCCGTTCTCATATAGGAGAAATCGGTCGAAGCAAAGTCCTCATGCTGGAACATGGCGATGAACATTGTCGGAACACCGTTGAAGCATGTGATATGCTCCTGATTGATACATGCAAGAGAGGATTTTGCGGAGAAATAGGGGAGCGGTGACATCGTTCCGCCGTGAGTCATCATCGAGGTCATCGAAAGAACCATGCCGAAGCAATGGAACATCGGAACCTGAATCATCATTCTGTCAGCGGTTGACATATCCATTCTGTCGCCGATGATCTTGCCGTTGTTGACTATGTTATAGTGAGTGAGCATAACGCCTTTGGGGAAGCCCGTTGTTCCCGAGGTATACTGCATGTTTGCAACATCGTGGCAGTTGACTGCCGCCGCTCTGCGGTAGACCTCTTCGATCGGAACTCTGACGGACATATCCATGGCTTCTTCCCATGTCAAACAGCCCTTCTGGCGGTAGCCGACGGTGATGATGTTTCTCAGGAAGGGGAGCTTACGGCAATGGAGCGGCTTGCCGGGAACGGCAACCTCAAGCTCGGGGCAGAGCTCTGCGATCGACTGAGCGTAGTTCGAGTCGAGGCAGGATTCGATGGTGATGAGAGTGTGAGTATCCGACTGCCTGAGAAGATACTCGATCTCGTGAATTTTATATGCCGTGTTGACCGTAACGAGAACGGCACCGATCTTTGTCGTTGCCCAGAAGGCGATGAACCATTGGGGAAGGTTCGTCAGCCAGACGGCAACCTTGTCGCCGGGCTTTACGCCCAGAGCGATAAGCGAGCGTGCGAAGGTATCAACATCATCTCTGAACTGTGAATATGTTCTCGTATAGTCAAGAGTCGTGTATTTGTAAGCTATCTGATCGGGGAACTTTTCGCACATGACATCAAGCACCTCGGAGAAGGTCTTGTTGATGAGCGAATATTTTTCCCAGACGAATTTGCCCGTGCCCGCTCTGTTTGAATAGAGAAGCTCTTCGGCTTTCTTCTTGTTATCGTAAACGCTGATTGCGTTGACGAAGTGGGGGAAAACGATTTCGGCGATTCCGAAATCCTCCATCGTTTCGGGCTGGCATTCATATGAGAGATAGCCGTCATAGTTTACGGAATCGAGGGCTCTGAGCATCGTTCCGATGGGGAGAGTGCCTTCGCCGATAAGACGGTATCTGACCTCTCCGTTCTCAACGACCGAATCCTTGACATGGACATGCTTGATGTATGCGCCGAGATTCGTTATCGTCGTGTCGGGATCCTCTTCAAAGAAGCGGTAGGGATGGTTGATATCCCAGAGGGCTGCGAGATTGTCGCAGGCGAAAATGTTGAGAACGTCACGCAGTCTTTTTGTATCGGCATAAATACCGACGGTTTCAATGAGAAGCGCAACTCCGTCCTGCTCGGCTTTTGAAATGAGTCTGCCGATGAGGGAGGTGACATGCGAATCCTCGGTCTGTCTGTCCTCACCGAGAGAATAAGCGTGGATTCTGACATAGGGACATCTGACTCTTGCCGCAATTTCGATTGCGGTTGCGATTTCCTCAAAGCTGTCATCGGCGGCTTTTCCGTCTGCGATGTTGCAGAAGGTGTCGATGCAGGGGATCGAAAGCGAATTTTCAAGCAGCTTATGAAGAGTAGCTGCGGAGTTTGTTTTGTTGAACGGAGCATCGGAGCCCGTGAATCTGGAATCTGTTATGTTATGTATCTCAATGCCGCTGAAGCCGAGATCGTTAGCTGTGTTTACAAAGTCAGACCATGAAAGCTCCTGCCATCCGTTGGTTGAAAATGACAGTTTCATATTTCTTTCTCCTCATAAACGATTTTGTTGAGAGCATTGATGTAAGCGGTGATGCTCGAACCGATGATATCCGTGCCGATGCCCTTGCCCGAATAGAGCTTGCCGTTTGAACGGAGCTTGACGAGAGCTTCGCCCATGGCTTCTCTGCCTTCGGTTACGGACTGGATCTGGAAATCGTCGAGCTCGTAGTGATGACCGATGATCTGCTCGATCGTGAGGAATGCGGCGTCGATCGGACCGTCGCCCATGCAGACCGCCTTGAGGGTTCTGCTGCCCTTTTCAAGAACGATGTTTGCGGTTGATGAAATGACATTTCCGCTGTTGATGACATAGCTCTGAAGTCTGTAGGTGGGGGGAACCTGATTTGCAACGCTTGCGATGATCGCATCAAGCTCCTTTGCGCCGACCTGCTTCTTGCCTGCAATATTCTTGAAGGCTTCAAAGACCTTTGCGGTGTCATCCTCTGTCAGCTCATAGCCGAGAGTGACGATAGCCTTGCTGACCTTTGAAATATCGGCGGTGTCATCGAGAAGAACATTTCCTGCCGTTGATGCAACGCCGAAATCAAATTTATCCGAATCAGCACTCTTGGGGCTGATAAGACGGAGGATCTGATTTGCGGAATGGTTGATCGCCATTGAGTTGACATCGTAGCTTGTGCCGAGAGTGTGACCCTTGACCTGAAGAGCCTTCATGACTTTTTCGAGGTCGGGAAGAGTTTCGCAGCCGATTGCCGTTTTGATCTCGACGGCACCTTCGGCAATGCAGCTGAATACGCAGGCGTTCGCCATGTCAAGCTCGTTGCTGCATTCAACGCCGAGAGTAACCTGAGCGGTTTCGGGAACTGCTTCGTAAAGCTCTCTGATAAGCTGAGCAAATTCAGAGGGCAGCAGAGCGCCTGCCGTGTCGCAGACGGTAACGGTTTTTGCGCCGTTAGCAATTGCGGCTCTGACAGCCTCGAAAAGATATTCTTTTTCGGCTCTTGTTGCATCGACTGCGGCGAACTCGACATCGGCGCAGAGCGAAGCACAGTGAGCGGTTAATGTTTTGATAAGCTCAAGCATCTGAGCGGGTTTTTTATGGCAGATATATTCCATCTGAACAGCCGAAACGGGAAGCGAAACGAGAAGACGGGGCTTCTTGGCAGCGGCGATGGAATTCATGGCTCTGTCCGCATCTTCAACGGAAAGACCGACGGGGCAGGATAGAATGCTGTTCTTTAGGAGGGGGCTGATCGTGCGCAAAACAAGAGTGTCAATCTTTTCGTCGGCAATGGGTGCCGCTTCGATAACATTGACCTGAAGCTTGTCAAGGAGCTTTGCTGTTTCAAGCTTCTCCTTGAAGCTGAGCGCAAGGTCGCCTCTTCGTGCAAATGCTCTGAGCGTTGCATCTGCGATGATGATTTTTTTCATTTGAAAACCTCTCCTTTTTTTGCCGTATCCTGACGGCATTGATTAGAACAACATATCCTGCAAGGGATATTGATTGCTGCCTGCCAAGCAGAAAAACACTAATGCATTTTAATGTTTTCATAATATTATATATAAAAGACTATCCAAAGTCAATAAAAAAGGGGCTGTTAAAACCATGCAAAATCAAAATCGTATACTGCAACAATGATATTATTTGAGCAGAAAAAAATAATGTCTATTTTTCACAAAAATGATGTCGGCTTTTTGTCTGTTTGTTACTTTTTCGTAATTGAATTGTAAGAGTTTTCGTTTAGGCTGAAAGGGTAATTTCAACAAACCGAAAAGAGGGGTTGCGTATGGATAACAGGTTATATGTTGTCATTCCCTGCTATAACGAAGAGGAAATGCTCGGCATAACGGTCGGAAGGCTCAGAGAAAAAATGACGGAGCTTATCCGAAAAAGGCTCATTTCCGAAAACAGCAGGGTCCTTTTTGTCGATGACGGAAGCCGTGACAAAACATGGGAGATCATAAGATCGGCATGCGAAAACGACGGGCTTTTCTGCGGCGTCAGACTTGCGCATAACAGAGGGCATCAGAATGCTCTTATGGCAGGCATGATGTATGCAAAGAACAGGTGCGGCTGCATCGTTTCGATGGATGCCGACTTGCAGGATGATATCGATGCTCTCGATGAATTTCTGAGGAAATACGAAAACGGATGCGAGATCGTTTACGGCGTGAGAAATTCACGGGAAACCGACACCGCCTTTAAAAGATGTACGGCAAGAGCTTTTTATAAGCTGATGAGGTCTGCGGGGACTGATATCGTTTATGACCATGCCGACTACCGTCTTATGAGCGGAAAAGCTCTTGAAGCTCTTTCGGAATACGGCGAAACCAATCTTTTTCTCAGAGGGATAGTTCCGACCCTCGGGTTTAAAACAAGCTGTGTTTACTATGACAGAAAAGAGCGTGAGGCAGGCGAGAGCAAATACCCCTTGCGGAAAATGCTTGAATTTGCATTTGAAGGCATAACCTCCTTTACGGTCAGACCGCTCAGACTCATATCGGTTATCGGTTTATTGTTTTCCGTGCTCAGCGCTTTCGGACTCGCTTATGCCCTGATTTCATATTTCAGCGGAGCGGCGGTAAAAGGCTGGACTGCGATCGTGTGTTCAGTCTGGCTTCTCGGCGGTGTTCTGATGCTGTGCATCGGAGTCCTCGGCGAATATATCGGCAGAATATATTTCGAGGTCAAGCACCGCCCGAGATACATAATCGACGAAACGGCAGGGGATAAGGATGATGAATGACAGATATAAAAATAACGCCGCTTTTACTGCGGCGCTGATCTCTTTTGCCGTTGCGGCAATTGCAATATTGCCTGTCCTTATATTCAACAAGGGACAGCTATTTCTCGTCGGAGATTATATGACTCAGCAGATTCCTTTTATGAAGGAATGCCGACGGGTGATTCTCAGCGGCACGCCCTTCTGGAGTGCCAACACCTTTCTCGGCGCAAACTTCATCGGAACATATTCGTTTTATGTTTACGGCAGTCCGTTCTTTTTACCTCTTCTGCTGATTCCCGAAAAGCTGATGACATATGCTCTTGCGCCCTTGTTTGTGCTCAAGCATTCCGTTGCCGCACTCACCTCGGGCATGTTCCTCTCGAGGCATATAAACAATAAAAATCTCATCGTTATCGGGTCGCTGATGTATGCATTTTCGGGCTTTTCAATCGACTCGGGATTTTACTATCATTTCCTTGATGTCATTGCTCTTTTCCCTCTGATCCTTTATTTTTCGGACTGTGTTCTTGACGGAAAAAGAAAGCCGATGCTCTCGCTTGCCGCATTTTTCTGTGCAATAACTAACTACTATTTTTTCATCAGCACCTCGTTCATTTTTCTGTTTTATCTGTTCTTCCGTGTCAGATATTCAGAGGGAAAATACGGTATAAAAGACGGAATCCGATGCATATTTTCATACGGCTTGGGCGGTCTTGCGGCGGCGGTGATACTCCTTCCGTCGGCTCTTTGTCTGCTTGAAACGAGCAAGGCAACGAACAGCTATTCCGCAGGCTTTGCGAGCGTTCTTTCAACGTTTCCGCAATATATAAAATTCATCGAAGCAGTCACTCTTCCGAGCGAAGGGATACTCAACTCGGGAACGGGATTTTCCTATTTCGTCTATTCCTCGACGGCGGCGTTTCTTCCGTTTTTCGGAGCCCTGTTTTATTTCGTTTCTCTTATGCGAAAAGAGAAAATCTGGAGCTCACGGCTGCTCAGGTTCTTTACCGTTCTGACTCTTGTTCCGCTCGGAAACGGTCTGTTTTCGCTGTTTACAAACATGAGCTACACCCGATGGTGGTACGGCTTTGTTATTATAATGATTCTCGAATCTCTTCGTGTTTCGGAAAGCATAAAAGACGGTCTGAAATCCGAAACTGAGCTTCGGAAAAGCGGAAAGCTCATAGCTGTTTTTGCAGGCATCTCCGTGCTCGGACCGCTTGCTGTCAAGGCTTTGGGGACATATGCCGTCGGCGAATGGCTGAGCGGAATCCTGCCCGAAGCCGTAACTAAATATTTCTCCTCATCGGGCTTCACTCAGCCGTTCGGTTCAACGGATATCAGATATCTTCTCGTTCTCGTTTTTCTGACCGCTTTGTCCTATGTGCCTCTTTTCTTTGCGGTTAAAAGAAAATGGCTTTTCACCCGAAAGGTCGTTCCTGCCGTTGCGGTCATCTGCGCCGTAACCCTCGGAACATATCTGACGAACGAATTCGTGACATATTATCGGCGTTCGCCTCAGACCTACAGCGAGGAAGCAGAGGCATCTGTTTCCGATAAAACCGAATACACATCACGGGTCCGGAATAACAAATCGCTTGCGAATTTTTCAATGATTTCAAACGAACCTGCGATCTCGACATTTCACAGCTTCAAGTCCCATGCGACGAGCGAATTTGCAAGAATCGTCGGCTATGACATTGGACCGATGCCCGACACAAAGGCGTATTTTTCAACTCCTGCAATTCAGACCGTCCTGAGCATTGAAACGCTTGTTTCAAAGGACTCGGAGAGAACTCCTGCACCGTACTATACTCCCATGGGATATGTTTATAATTATTATGTTGAGGATAATTGCGTTTTCACCAAGAATATCAAAGAGAATGACAGACGCATTGAGCAGATGACCTATGCGTGCTTTCTTGACACCGAAACGGCACAAGCGCTTTCCGATGTTGTGAAGCCTCTTGACGGCAGAGTGACCGACTGGAAATCTGCCTGCGGGGAAAGGAGAAATACCGCATGCACGGATTTCGTTATGGACACCTCGGGCTTCAAGGCTGTATCTGACGGAAAAAGCAAACGCCTCATTTATTTCAGCATTCCCAAGGATAACGGATGGAAGGCTTATGTGAACGGTAAAGAAACGGAGATATATACCGTAAACGGGGGATTGATGGGCATTGTTGTTCCTGCGGGACGGGCGGAAATAGAGTTCAGATTCACTGTTCCCGGTCTTGCGGCAGGTGCGGCAGTCAGCCTTGCTTCATTCGCCGCCATCGGAATATATGCGCTGACCGATCTTCGCAGAAAAAAGAAAAACCTGTTCAGCGTTGACAATCTACATAAAATGTATTAAATTTATTTACAAATATTTTATGATTCGGAGAGATTATATGGTTCAGGTTGTTGCTGCGCTTATCTGGAAAGACGAAAGGTTCATGATATGTCAAAGACCCGTCAACAAAACGAGAGCTCTCGAGTGGGAGTTTGTCGGCGGCAAGGTCGAAGAAGGCGAAACCCTTGAGCAGGCTCTTAACAGAGAATGCATCGAAGAGATCGGAGTCGGCGTTGATGTCGGTTCGGTCTATATGGAGCTTGACCATGTTTATCCCGATATTACCATTCATCTCACGCTTTTTAACGCCCGTCTTTGCGGCGAGCCGAAAAGGCTCGAGCATAACGATATCAGATTCATAACTCCGTCGGAGATTCCGCAGTATGAATTCTGCCCTGCGGACAAGGAGATACTCGAAAAAATAATTGAAGACCACAGATGAAATCAAAGCCTGAAACCGTAAAAGTTTCAGGCTTTTTTTGTGTGTCAGGTTTTAATATTTTTTGTATGGAAGAGTCATAAAAGTTGACAGAAGCCTGTGGAACGGCTTGAGCGAGAAGAGGAGAGTTATTGCTGCCGAGAGGGGAAGAATTACCCATCCGGCTCCGCCCGGAAAAATGCTGTCAAAAAATGCCTTTCCGTCAAAATATGTGTAGATGAGATAGAATGCAAAGCTGTGGAAAAAGTAAACCGAAAGCGTTCTTTGTCCCAATTTCGGTATAATTCCGAACGGTGTTCTGTCGGGAGTGATCGCAATAACGGCTAAACAGATTATTGCGGTTGCGGCATAATAAGCCAATCTGAGTACGAACCCGTAATCCGAGAGTTCTCCGAGGGCTGAAAACGGATTTCTTCCCGTCAGCAGGGGACGTGCTCCGTAAATCTTATCGTTGAAAACATAAACGAACAATGCATATGCTGCAAGGAGAACGGCTGAAAAGACCTTCAGAAGCTTGTTCTTGCAGAATTCTTCAAGCTTTTTTGCATCAATGATATATCCCGCATAGAAAAACGGGAAATAAACGATTACTCTTGAAAGCGCAAGAAAATCACGGATCTCGGAATCGTATCCGACAATGCATGCAAGCAGTATGCTCAGCGGCAGGACAAACCTCGGCGAAAAGTCTTTCAGAATAACCGTTATCACCGTGAATCCGAAGAGAGCAAGCATAAACCAGGGCACTGCGCTTTCCGTCAGAAGAGAAAACTTCGGTATGCCTGTGAGTACTGATTTATAACAGAAAACAAAAACCTTGAATACAAGGTATAAAACGAGATAGCCGAAGATTCTGTCTTTTTTTCTTTCGTTAACTGTTCTCTTTGAAAATAATCCCGAAACAAAAATAAAAACAGGCATGTGAAAAGTGTATATAAAAAAGAATAAGCTTTTCATTTTTGCTGAGTCGTCCGTATAATAATCGGCGGCATGCCCGAGAACGACCAGAAAGATCATTACAAACTTGAGTATATCCCATTTTGCGGTGCGTTCAGAGGTAAGATGCTTTTCTGCAAGACTGTTTGACATGTTGTTTCTCCTTCCGCTTTGCTTTTTTTACATTATAGTTTTGACGCAGCGTAATGTCAAGAACTATGCTTATCGCATAAATCAAAATCGGTTCATATGCTATTGCATTTTCAAAAATCATAGTGTATTATATAATGAGATAATTATGTAAAGGGTTGGATGCGAAAGTGACGGATTATAAATATAAAATATCTGTTGTTATCCCCGTTTATAACTGCGAGGAGTTCATCGGCAAGTGTGTTGATTCGCTGATGAAACAGACCATGCCGCAAAACAGCTTTCAGATCGTTTTTGTCAATGACGGCTCGCCCGACAACAGCGGCGGGATCTGCAGGAGCCTTGCTGAAAAATATGACAATATCGTTGTTTTCGAGCAGGAAAACAGCGGCGTTTCCGCAGCAAGAAACAAGGGTATGGAGCTTGCCGACGGAAAATATATCATCTTCCTTGATGCCGATGATGAGCTTTCGGAGAATACGCTGAAAAGCCTTTATGAATTCTTTGAAGAGCATTATGACGAAACGGATCTTGTTACATATAAAATCATTCCTTATTACGGAAAAAAACGGTATGCCCTTCATTACAGATACAGAATTCTGAGAGAGTCGGGCATTTTTGACCTCAATGACGAGGAAAACTGCCATATCACGCAGACGACAATGAATATCTGCATCAAAAATCCTAAGGGCGGCAGAAAGGTCAGCTTTGATACTTCTCTTGCATATCACGAGGATCAGAAATTCTGCTTCGATGTTGTTCAGGATAAAATGACGATCGGCTATTGCGGCGATGCCGAATACCTGTATCTGCGAAATCCTGCAAGCGTAACGCAGAACAAGTGCTATGCCTATTATATTTTTGAAGACACCATGGCGATGTGGGAGGAGCTTTTCGGAAGATACGAAAACGAGGTCCCTGCATATCTCCAGTCGCTTTATATCAACGATCTCAACTGGAAAAGCAGAAGCGATGTTCTTCTCCCGTATCATTACGGTGAGGAGGAATTTGACAGGGCGGTCGACAGGATAGTTGCTCTTCTCAGGAGGGTCGATGACAAGCTGATTCTTGAAAGACCCGTGACCGACCTTTACCACAAGCATTTTCTGCTCAGACTCAAGGGCTGCGACAGAATTTCTCTCGAATGCGCCGATGACGGTCTGAAGCTTCTTTATGATAACGATGAGGTCGTTTATGAAACGGCGGATGTCGGTGCGGTCGTCAAGAGGATGAGCGTTGCCGACGGCAAGCTCAGCTTCGACGCATTCCTCAAATCTCCCGTTTTCATGTACTGCGAAAAGCCCGAGGTTGTTCTCAGGTGCAACGGAAAAGAGATTCCCGTTGAGCTCACGAAATCGGTCTATGAGTATTACCGTGCAAAAATCAGAACTGCAACCTTCTGGAGAGTCAGATTTGATGTTGATATCAGCGAGGATACCGAGTTCTCGCTTTGCGTAAGGATCAACGGCAATGAATACGGTGTGTCATATTATTACGGACTCTGTCTGCCGTTTGTTCAGACCAAAAAGCTGAAGGCTTTCTATAAAGACGGAAAATGCTTCAGAGAGGATTCGGGAGTGTTCAGCGTTACGAGAGTCAACAGCCTTAAATCCCGTCTGTTCAGGCTCAGGGTAATTCTTTATAATTTCTTTTACTATCTGAAGATCAATCCCGGAATCATATATAACCGTATGGTCGGCGCTCATGCCGCAAGGTCTGACGAAAGAATATGGCTTTATCTCGACCGCTACGGACTTTTCGACAATGCCTATGACCAGTTCAAGCATGATATTCAGATCGATGACGGAGTGAAACGCTATTATGTCATCAATGAATGCGACCTTGATTCGGTTGATGAAAAATTCACGCCCGAGGAAAGAGCGCATCTGATCGTTTTCCGTTCGAGAAAGCATAAGAAACTATATTTTGCGGCGGAGAAGATAATAACCTCGTTCTCGAATCTTTCCAACGTTTCTCCGTTTGATTCGGGCCCGATGCGATGGTATTCCGATCTGACAAAGTTTGAGATAGTCTATCTTCAGCACGGCATTCTTCATGCTGACCTCAAGGAGCTCTATGCGAAGGAGCTTTGTCTGATTGACAAGGTCGTTGTTTCGAGCGGCTTCGAGGTTGAGAACTTCGTTAAGAATTACGGATATGACGAAAAGGACCTCATAAAGTGCGGCATGCCCCGCTATGACTTTTTCAGAACCGATGCCGAAAAGAAAAACCGCATTGTTTTTTCGCCCTCATGGAGAGGCAATCTCATCGGTCCGCTCAGGGATAACAGCAGGGAAGAGAAGCCCGAGGCTTTTGTTGAATCCGATTTCTATAAAGCGGTCAGCGAGTTTCTCAATTCGGAAAGACTTGAAAGGCTTCTCGAAAAATATGATCTCTGTCTCGATTTCAAGAATCATCCGATTTTCAAATGCTATAACTCTTTGTTTAACATCACAAACAAGAGAGTCTGCATTGACGGATTTGACACGAAGCAGGATGAATACCGTCTGATGATAACCGACTATTCATCGATCGTTTTCGATTCGGTTTATATGAACTGTCCGATAATCTACTTTGTGCCGGACTATGACAAGTTTAAGGCAGGCATCTCTCACAGCTACAGAAGGCTTGACCTGCCGCTTGAAAAGGGCTTCGGCCCCTTCACTCAGACAGCCGATGAGCTGCTTGACAGCCTCGAAGAATATGCGGCGAATAACTTTGAACCCGTTGAGCCCTATAAGAGCCGCATGGAGAATTTCTTCTTGCACAAGGATACGGACTGCAGAAAAAGACTCTATGATGCGATAAAATAAAAACTGCTCCTCACATCGGTGGGGAGCAATTTTTTTGAAAAAAGTTTCACAAACTTTTATTTTGCTTTTTTTAAACAGTCGACACTCTTTGTTTGAAATTGACAAAATGAAACAGTTGAGTTTGGTAAATATACACAAAATAAATTGAGCTCTGAAACAAAATATGTTAAGCGTTGATAGTTTTACGAACCTAAATTCTTGTGCATATTGCACTAAAACAGGTGCCTGTATTTGTGCAAAATGACTTGACTTTTTTGAAAAACCGTATATAATAAAGACATCAACAAGAAGAAAGGATGAATGAAATGAACGACATCATTTACACAAGCAAAGTCGAAAGAAAACTTCTCAAGGAAATCGAACAGGAAAAGAAGTTCACATTCAGAAAGCTTCTTAAAATCCTTGAGCTCAATGCACTGCTCAACAGATAAAGAGCAGTCTGCGGCTTTATGCCCGCAAAAATATCGCAGCTTTTCGCTGTGATTTAATATAACCCGAGCGGGAAATCCCGCATCGGAAACAGAAAAATTACAGCCTGCAGGTTCAACGCCTGCAGGCTTTTTTGTTATCAGTTGCCCATTGTTCTTTGCGAAAGACCCTTGATGCCCGAGAGGACCCAGTCAAAGTTGTCGCTTTCGATGATCGAGCCGCAATATTCGCATTTTGCGGATTTGTTCAGCTCGAGAGGTGCTCCGCAGTTGGGGCAGGAGCTTGCGTTTGTGCCGCTCTCCTGACCGGTTGTTCTTCCGCTCGTTCTGGTGAGAGTCCATTCATATGTCATGAATTTTTCGGCCGTGTTGCTGCCTCTGACAATGCTGTCCGTTGCATCGTCAACTACATAGTCGACGATTCTCGTTCTCAGCCTTGCGATGATAACATCGTTTCCGCTTTCCTGCTTCCAGCCGACGAGGTCAACGCCGAGAACCGAAATGCGTTCGATGCGGTTTGTTTGTCTGTTCTTTCTGTAGGCATCGAGCTGGCGGTCAACCTGAGCGAAGAAGGCATCAGAGAGGCAGGGACGGATATCGTCAAGCTTCTTTGCCTGCCATGCGTTCTGGAATCTGACATACATGTTTGAGATCTCTTCGCAGAAATCACGCTGAGAGAAGTTTGCATCAACGGAATTATATTCGTTGATATCCCTGAGCGTTGATACATCCGTGGGTAATGCACCGGGAACGACAGTTCCTTTGTCACCCTTGTTTTTCTTTACGGATCTGAGAATGACGATACCGAATATCAGAGCGACAAGGAGAAAAACGATCAGCAGACCCGAGCCTGAACCTCCGCCGCCCGAGTTATCGGAATAATCGTCATAATAAACAACACCGCCGCCGTTGTTGCCGTAGCTGTCATCATAATCATCATCGTAATCATAATCGTAATCGTTTCCGCCGTAATCGTTGCCGACATCAAAATCGGCACCGAAATCTCCGCCGAAATCGTAATCTCCGCCGATATCTCCGAAATCAGCGTGAGCGGTCACGGCAAAGACGAGCATAAGGCTGACGATAACCGAGAATATTTTTAAAAATGTTTTCTTTTTCATAACACCGACCTCCGTATTCTCATTATACTATAGATTAAAAATAATGTCAAAGAAAAAACTCTCTGTTGCGTAAACAGAGAGCTTTTGTCATATGTATCGGATTTTTATGCAGCCTGCTTCTTTGAGAAAAGAGAGGCGAAGAACCCGAAAAAGCCTTTCTTTTCCGCTTCGGGCTTCGTGACGGGAATGAGCTTTCCGTCACCGTCAAGCGTCATGAACTGAGGATATTCCTCATGTGTACTGACATTCATTTCTTCTTCTTCGAGAAGGAAGGTGTTGATGAATTTATAGTATTCATCGGGGAAATCGCTGTGGCTGATCCCTTTAAAGAACCATGTGTTTTCGGGGAATGCGGCTGTTGAAGCATCAATCAGCATATCCTCGGAAACATGGTCGTGACCGCAGTCAACAGCCTGCTTATAGCCGTCACCGAGGGTTTCTCCGAGAGGAGCGCAGAGAGCGCCGATTGACATATATACCGTATCAATTAGGGAATCGGACTGAACCGCAGGAGTAAGGCTGACGGGAATCGATGACATTCCGTAGCCTGCGCAGATGATGATTTCCGTTCCGTTATCCATGGCATTCTGAAGAATTTCTTCGAGCTTTACCATAACATTGTCATGATAATATTCGATTTTTTCAAGAATCGGAGCATCCTTTCTGCCCTCGAACATTGCATTGACTGCATCGTTATAATATTCGTCGGGAACAAAGCTCCATATGCCTGCAAGGTTTCCGAATGCGGGAGCAAGGCTTTCGGCATAGATCATGTCGAATTCGCTCGTCAGATATTTCTGGAGGAAGCTGAGAAGGCTGTCCGTGAAGCCCGTAGCATTAAGAATGCCCAGAAGCCCCGAGAGAATATCCGTGCCTGCGGATTCACCCATGGCGGTTTTCACAAAGGTGAGAAGCTCACCCGATTTTTTTGAAAGGTCAGCTTCCTTTCTGAAAAGCGAGCCGAGGATCGATATTCCCTGAAAGGCAGGGGAGAGAAAGGCGATCTTTTCTATGCCGTCATTTCCGTAAAGCTCGAGATAAGCTGCAACGACGGTGTTGCCCTGACTGTGGCATATGAGCGAAACCTCATCGTGACCTGTCAGCTCTTTTACATGGTCGATGAATTTTTTCAGCTCTGCGGCATTGTCAACGGGTGACAGCCTCCAGTCATATTCAAAGTCGAAGCTTCTGTCGGTCGGATCGTCGGTCATGTTGCGGTGAATATCGTTTTCGGGATATTCATAAGGCTCGATTGAAGATTCAAAGACGGGCTTTCCGCTGTCATCGCAGGCAAGCTTGCCAAGAAGCTTGTTCATGGCTCTGACTGCCATTTTGCCGAAAAGAGGCTTGTTGCCCGTTGCGATCGCAATAACGGCAAAAAGTAGGTCGGGAACGGCTTTTATGATATCCTGCGCACTCGGAGGAAAGATCGGCGTTCTGTCATCGCTTTCGGGGTTCAGATAGATGCCTGCGCCGAAGCCGGGAATATAGACGATAGGAGTACAGCCGCAGTTGCCGCCGCAGATCTCGGGTTCCTCGGTCAGAGGCTCGGCAAAAGCAACGGAAACGGTTGAAAAAGCTATGATAAAAGCAAGAAGAAGGCTGATTGTTTTTTTCATTTTATTCAACTCCGTTTTTCTTACACAAGAGGAATAACATATTCATAGGATGTATACCAGATATCGGCTGAATAGCTTCTCGCTCTGATGACAACCTCGTCATCATAGACCTCAAAGTTGAAGCCGTTGCCGTTGACCATCTGACCTCTTGCGTTGAAATATGTATAAGCGGGAAGATTGATGCTGTGGAACGATCCGTCGGATTCAACCGAGGCATAGTCCCAGATGCTCTTGGTTCCCTTGTCACCGATGCCGTTGTGAAGGTGACCGCTTATCATGAAAACATTGTCATATTTTTTGAGGATCTCTTCAACAGCGGCGGATTCATCGCCGATGCCGCCGTCATCGGGCTCGGGTTCATCGTCGCCCCATGTTTCGGGCAGACCGTGAGATTGGTTGATGGGCCAATGGCTGACAACGAAAACGGGCTTTCCGTCTTCTGCAACCTCAGCCATGGTAGCATCGAGCCAGCTGAGCTGTTCGGGGCTGAAATAAGCGGCTGTTCTGTCGGTTTCGCTTCCGAGAACAACGAACGGGTAGCCGTTGATCTCGGTCAGATAATACATTTCGCTGATCTCTCTGCCGCTGATCTTGTCATTGAATTCGATGAAATTCTCTTTTGCTTTATCGAAGCTTTCATCGGTCCAGGTGTCGTGATTTCCGCAGGCGAGAACGATTTCGTCGGCAGGATCGTATTTTGAAAAGCTTTCTGCGAGAGCGGTCCATTCGTCATATTCGCCGTGGTCGGTGAGGTCACCCGAAACAACCAGCGCATCAAGACGGCTGTCGGATTTTTCCATTCCCTCAAGACCGAGCTCGACCATGAACTGACGGATGAATTCGTCTTTCATGTGAGTATCGGAAATAACTGCAAAATTGAGTCTGCACTCATCGGGGTTAATGGGCTCGGACTTTTCTTTGAAGTTGCCGAAAACGGGCCACGAAACGAGAACGAGCAGAGATGTGATAAGCGAAAGGATTTTTTTGATAATAAAAACCATTGTCAAACACCGCCTTTGTTGTTAATAAATTCTATTTTATCATATAAACAATTCCGTTTCAACGATTTTAGCAGAAATCATTTAACCGATTGCCCGATTAACGGTTATTTCTTTTATTCTCGGTGAAACGGGGACTGAGCCGTTGAAATCGTAACCGCCGTTGTTTGAAAGAACGATATTGTTTTCGCCCTCTTCAAGCTCAAGGTCAAATGTTACGGTTTTATATGTGTCCCAGCTGTAAGTGCTTCTGCACCAGATATTTTCGCTGATATTTCCGACTGCTACGGTAACAAAGCTTTCAATAAGGTCAACATTGTATGCATGATAACCGCCCTCGAGATTGTTGGAATATGTGAGTGTTAAGCGGTAGCTTCCCGACTCGGGAACACTTACGGCGAAGGAAGCCGAGCCTCCATTTGCGGACATGCTTTCAATATAGCCGTTTCCGCTGAGAACAGCGCCGTTTTCAAGGATGAGATCCGATGCCGAAAAGCTTTCCGAGAAGCCGTCGGTTTCCGATGCCGTTACGGTCAGCGGAGCATCCTTTGCAGAGATATCAATATAATTCAGACCTCTGCGGAGATAAACGGTTGCCTTGCCGTTTTCGGTTTTGCCTTTTGCACCGTCAACGGAAATATCTGCGTTCGTCGAAGTTTCAAGGCTGTAAAATCCGTCATGCGGAGCAACGGCGAGATAAGAGGTGATGCTGTCCGTGCTTCTGTCGGAATCGGGGAGAAGTGCGATATGCTCATGCGTGTCAACGGGTCTGACAAGCATGCTGTCAACAACGAAGGTTCCGTTTTTGTGAGAAAGAGTTATTGAGTGTCTGCCCTTCTCAAAATATTTTTCGATGTCATATCTGTCGGTATATTCGCTTTTGATGGTGTTGGGGAAAAGAATTTCGTCGGTTTCGCCGTCGATCGTAAGAAGAGCCGAGGAAAATGTTCTGTCGTCAGCAGTCCTGCCGTCGTTTGAGTTTCCGAAAATGATGCCGAGGCTGTAATAGCCGCTTTCGGGAATGTCAAAACCGAGCTTTACTCCGTCGCCGTCATGCTCAAAGCCGCCGACCATGCCGCTGATCTCGCCCGTTGTTGCGTATGCGCTGTCGTAGGTGTAAGCCGTTCCGAGGAGATCGCCGTTTTCAAACTCGTATCTGACGGGCAGTTTATTGTTGACATACGCTTCTGTTTCCCCATCGGATTCGGTTACAACGATATGATAAACCGCCGTCGGATCGGGCGAATCAAGCTTTATCTTCAGTCTGCCGAGGCTGACTCTGTCGTAATATTCTTTGACTGTCACGGGCTTGCTGACGGTTCCGCTCAGCCCTTCGTAATAAACGCATTCGATTTTTATGTTTAATTTGCTGTCTTTGAGGTCGGTTTTTCCGAGGTTCTTGATAACGATATCGGAGGAGTAATCGCATCCGCCGCAGAGGATTTCAATTTTGTTATCGTTCATCGATGCCATTCCCGTCAGCTCGTCATAGCAGAATTCGCTGCGGTTATATTTGATAACATTTGCGAAATCGGAATGGGGGATATCGATGATTTTTGATTTGAGAAGACTGCCCTCCATATCGGCGTACCAGCGGTAAAGCCACCAGTTTGAGTTGGGGGAATTGCTGTCTGCCGCCGTGTCGCAAAGGTTGTTGGCAAGCCGCCAATATGCAACATTGCCGTATGTACCCGTCTGCTCCGCCTGAACGATATACTGAAGCATGTCTGCGGGATTGCCGCATTCCTGCATCGTTCCGTATTCGGTTACGATTATCGGAAGCTCCTCCATGACGAGTTCTGCTTCGATCGAACGGTATTCGTCAACATGCAGCTTCCACATCGCCGATGATCTTTCCGAAAGCTCATGGTAGATCATGATTTCGGGCAGACAGCTGTTCTTTTTGCAGTAATCAAGGAAATGTCGGATCTCATATGCATCATAATCGCAGTAGCCCGGACCGCCGATCATTGCATCGGGATCGATGCTTTTGACAAGGTCATAGGTTTCCTTCCATGCGGTGTAAAACTCAGCCTTTGCCGCATCGTCGAAGCCGTACCATGTTTTGTCTTTGTTCGGAGTGCCGAACCATACGGCGTTGTCGCACTCGTTATATATGCAGTAAACGAGTCTGTCCGCATAGTCTTTCTTTGACAGCTCCGTGACCTTTTCTCTCACCTGAGGGAGAAATCTTTCACGCACGAAGGTGAGCGCATCGTAGGTTCCGTTTTTTCTCATTTCGTTTATTTCTTCGTGGCAGTAATACCATGTGTCAAAGCAGTCCTGAAGATAAACGACGATATAGTCGCAGGAGTCAAGCTGAGGCGAAACGCAGTCGACATCGCCGATGGGATGCTGCAGACCGCCGATAACCTTCTGCGAAACGCTTGAAATGTCAAGGCTTTCAACAATGTTGGAGTCGGGAACATTGCTCTGGGCTATTCCGTAAAGAAAACCCGTAGCCTTTGTTGAGATCTCACCGAGAGATTGAGAAGCGTCGATCTCAACCGTCGGTCTGAACATATAGGGTATGCCCTCGGCTGTAAGCGAAAGAGCGGTCAGAAGTCCGAGAATCAAGCTGATTAGTTTTTGCATATTGCCCTCCGGAACATAACAGATTTTATGTTAATATTCTAACAAATCAATTAAGACTTTTCAATATAAAAATTAAAAAGGAGCCTGCCGAAGCAAGCTCCTTAAAACTTGTGATTCAATTATGCAACATCTTTTGCGATCTCAACAAAGCCCTTCATGATCGAAGAAGCGGCATATTTGCCGAGAGAGATCATTTCCTGATAGTGGCCTGCGATGAGTGCCATTGCATAGTCGTTATCGGGAACGACATAGCCGATAGCATCGTTTGCAAGACCGAAGCAGAGAGTGTCCTCTCCGAAGAGATCATCGATGCAGGGGATGCCGAAATCCTTGCCTGAGTATGAGCCTTCAGCGGTAAGTGATGAGCCGCCTTCAATAAGGTCCTGAACGATTTCGCCGGGCATCATGACAACCTTGACATCGCCGAGCTCCATGTAACCGATCTCAACGAAGATGTAGTAGTTAAGACCTTCCTTATAAACATTGTAGTTTACAAGACCGAGCTTACCGACAAGCTTGATAAGGGGGTTTGTAACCTTGATTTTAACTTCGTCAATTCTGATATTAAGAAGGGGATCAAGCTCTTTTTCGGTTGCGGGTTCCCAGCCTTCAAACCAGAGAGTGTAATAGTCGCCGCCGATCTCCATTTCCTTGTTGATCGTTTCCCAGTCAGCGTTTGCACGGATAACTTCTTCTGAATTTGTGAGGTTAAGAGCGATCTGACCGAGCTCTCTGCCGATTCTTGAAGCTTCCATCCAGCGTCTTGCGTTGGGAACGCCGTCGCTTGAGGGATGTCTGCCTGTGTAGATACCTGCGATAGCTCCGTTGAAGAACATGAAGTTATAATCTGCAGCTTCGATCGTCTGACCCATGCTGTAAACATAGTCGCCCGAAAGCTGTCTGCCGTTATCGATATCGTCAACAGCAAGACCTGTGATGTCGGGGTGAGCTGCGTAGTTGACGATCATTGTTTTTTTGTGGCTGTCGTCAATAACATCGGGAGTAAATACGAATCTTGCCATCTCCTGAATGAGGGAGTCGGAAGAGGGTCTGTTCTTGTTGTTGAAATATTCTTCGCTGAGCTCCTTGACTGCGTATGTCATTGTGCCTTCAGTCATGTTTTCGATAGCAGTTTTCATAGCTGTTGAAGCCTGCTTTGTGATGAAATCAAGATATTCCGTGTCAACGCCGGGAGTCATTTTACCAACGTGAAGGAAAGCCTTGGCCATGTTGCCGAAAAGCTTGGGGAAGAGGTTTGTCCAGAGACCCTGAGTGTCGATACCGCTGTGAACATGAGTTGCGGTAACGGTGATCGTGCTGAATTTCTGGTCGGGGAGAAGCTCAATGAGAGCCTTTCTGATGTTCTTGATGTCATAGTTTGACATACCGATCGAGTCAATGTTTGCAAAAACTGCGATGCCTCTGCCTGAGCCGTCATCAACTGCAATAACTCTGACGTCAACGCCGTCAACGACCTCTTCAACCTTGTTCTTCATGCCGTTTGACATTGCCATGAAGCCGCCGAGGTAGTATTCCTTTGTCTGCCAGTCTTCGGGAACGATCGAAGCCTTGCCGTAGCCGAGCTTCCATTTTGCAGCTTCATCGGCTTCCTCAAGCATTGTTTCGGTGCCGCTGAAGAAATAATCGTTCGTGTAATCCTTCATTCTGGAGATCTCCTTGGTGTCGGGAACAACAGCGTTGAGAGCTCCGACGATTACATTGAGAAGCTTGTCAAGAGCGAAAACACCGACATCGGTGAAGAATTCGCCTGCTGACGAAGCCGCACTTGCACCCATTGATGAAGCGCATGCGAAAATCATTGAGAGCGCAAGAATGACGCTGACAACTTTTTTGCTGATTTTTTTCATTGAAATAACTCCTTTAACTGAATTTGCGTATAAACACTTCTATATATTAGCACTTTTCAATCTGACTGTAAAGTGTTTTTTATCGTAATATCCAAAAAAAACTGTCTGTGGGAACAATAAAGAATGAAAATATACAAATTTATTTTTAGCGGTTGAAAATTTCAGGTTCGGGTTGTATAATAGATAAAATACTTTTAATCAAAAGGAAGGATCGGGAGTGGAAAAGCAAAAGAGGGTTGCCGCAATCCACGATATTTCGGGCATCGGCAAATGCTCTCTGACTGCGGCTCTGCCGATTATTTCTGCGGCGGGAATCGAAGCGGCGGCGTTGCCGACGGCGGTTTTGTCAACCCATACTGGCGATATTTCGGGCTATACCTACCGTGACCTGACGGGCGATCTGCCTGCCGTTGCGGCTCATTGGAAAGCTCTCGGTATCGGGTTTGACGGTATCTACAGCGGCTTTCTCGGCTCAACGGAGCAGGTTGAAATGGTCTGCGATTTCATTGACAGCTTTGCTTCTGACGAAACGGTCATTCTCGTTGACCCTGCCATGGCTGACAGCGGAAGAATGTATACGACCTTTGAAGACGGCTTTGCGGAGGAAATGGCGAAGCTTTGCGGCAAGGCGGATATAATCGTTCCGAATCTGACAGAAGCGGCGTTTCTTCTCGGTGAGGAATACCGTGAACCGCCTTATTCAAAAGAGTATATCGAAGGTCTGCTTGAACGCCTGACTGAGCTCGGCCCGAAGAAGATCGTTCTCACGGGCGTTGCGTTCAATGATGATGAAATCGGCTGCGCTGTTTTCAGCGGCGGAACGGTTCATTACAGATTTTCGGAAAAATATGACGGAATCTATTACGGCACGGGCGATATTTTTGCCTCAGCTCTTATCGGGGCATATATGAAGGGCAAGGATATTTTTGAAAGCTCCGATATTGCTCTGGAGTTCACCTGCGCCGCAATCGGAAGAACCTATAATGCCGGAACCGATACCCGTTTCGGAGTCAACTTCGAGCAGGGGATCGGGGACTATATAAAAAAATTGGGAGGATAAACCGATGAGCTTTGCCGATAAAGTTTTTATTGACACCTGCAAGGATATTCTTCAGAACGGAATCTGGGACACAGACCTCGATGTCCGCCCCAGATGGGAAGACGGAACTCCCGCACATACGATCAAGAAATTCTGCGTTGTCAACCGCTATGACCTGAGCAAGGAGTTCCCCATGCTCACTCTCAGAAAGACCTTTCTCAAGAGTGCGGTTGATGAAATTCTCTGGATATGGCAGAAAAAATCCAATAACATCGCCGATCTCGGCAGCCATGTCTGGGATCAGTGGGCTGACGAAAACGGCAGCATAGGCAAGGCTTACGGCTATCAGCTCGGAGTCAAGCATCATTATAAAGAGGGCGACATGGATCAGGTCGACAGAGTTCTTTATGACCTGAAGCATAATCCTCAGAGCCGACGCATTCTCACGAACATCTATGTTCATCAGGATCTGAGCGAAATGGCTCTTTATCCCTGCGCTTACGGCATGACCTTCAATGTCACGGGCAACAAGCTCAACGCCGTTCTCAATCAGCGTTCGCAGGATATGCTTGCGGCAAACATCTGGAATGTCTGCCAGTATTCGGCTCTTACCTGCATGCTCGCTCAGGTGAGCGGTCTTGAGCCGGGCGAATTCGTTCATGTCATCGCAGATGCCCATATCTATGACAGGCATGTTCCCATCGTTGAAAAGCTTATCGAAAAAACTCCGTTCGATGCTCCGACGGTAACTCTTGACAAGAGCGTCACGGATTTCTATTCCTTTACGAAGGACAGCTTCAAGGTTGAAAACTATAATTTCCATGAGTTTACGGAGAAAATCCCCGTTGCAATCTGAGCAGGGGTACTGTATATAAGAGTTTGTATTTAGAGGTAAAATTGAATGAAAGCCATTGTAAATGTTGACAGCAACTGGGCTATCGGTAACGGTGACTCGCTGCTGAACTATATCCCTGCGGATATGAAATTCTTCAGGGAGAAAACGACGGGTAATGTTGTCGTTATGGGAAGAAAGACCTTCCTGACCTTTCCCGGACCCAAGGCACTCCCCAACAGAGTCAATATCGTTGTGACCTCCGACAGAAGCTGGAGCGCTCCTGATGTTATTGCCTGCCATTCTCTCGACGAGCTTCATGAGCAGCTCGCAAGATATGACACCAATACCGTTTATGTTATCGGAGGATCTTCCGTTTATGAACAGCTCCTTCCCGAGTGCGACACGGTATATGTGACAAAGGTCGACTCTTCAAAGCCTGCCGATAAATTCTTTCCCGATCTCGATAAAAAAGAGGAATGGTCGGTCGTCTGCGAAAGCGAAGAAAACGAACATAACGGAACAAAATTCCGGTTTGTAACCTATAAAAAAGGTGATTTCAATGAGTAATATCTGGCACAGCATAAGCCCCAAAAGAATAACGCCCGATGATTTCATGGCTGTTATCGAAATTAAAAAAGGCAGCAAAAAGAAATATGAGCTTGATAAGGAAACAGGTCTGCTTATGCTTGACCGCATTCTTTATACTTCAACGCATTATCCCGCAAACTACGGCTTTATCCCCAGAACCTACGGCGATGACGGCGATCCGCTCGATGTTGTTGTTATCAGCAGCGAGAGCATCGACCCGATGACTCTCGTGCGCTGCTATCCCATCGGCGTTATCACGATGAAAGACGGCGGAAAGTTCGATGAAAAGATAATCTCGATTCCCTTCAACGATCCCAACTATAACGGCTATAAGGATATTTCCGAGCTTCCTGCTCATCTTTTTGATGAGATGAAGCATTTCTTCACGGTCTATAAATCCCTCGAGGGTAAGGAAACCGTTGTTGACGAGGTGCAGAACAGGGACAAGGCGGTTGAAATCATCAGGTCCTGCATCGATAACTATGTTGCAGAGTTCTGCAGATAATAATGATTTAAATTTAATAATAAATATAACTAACATATAAGGAGTGATTAAAATGGCAATTTATTGTCAGGAGCCTTCAAGAACATTCAGCGAGTATCTTCTCATCCCGGGTTACACTTCGAGAGAGTGCATCCCTGCAAATGTTACGCTGAAAACACCTCTCGTTAAGTTCAGAAAGGGCGAAGAAGAATGCCCCCTGAGCCTTAACATTCCTCTTGTTTCCGCTATCATGCAGTCTGTTTCAAACGACACTCTTGCAATAGCGCTTGCTAAAGAGGGTGGCGTTTCCTTCATTTACGGTTCTCAGTCGGTTGAAGACGAAGCCGCAATGGTCGCAAGAGTAAAGAGCTACAAGGCAGGCTTTGTTGTAAGCGATTCAAACCTCAAGCCCGACGCAACTCTTGCAGATGTTCTTGCTCTTATCGAAGAAACGGGCCACAGCACAATGGCTGTCACCGATGACGGCACTGCAAACGGCAAGCTTCTCGGCGTTGTAACAAGCAGAGATTACAGAGTCAGCAGAATGGCTCCCGAAACTCTTGTTTCCGATTTTATGACTCCTTTGGAAAAGCTTATCACCGCACCCGACACAACAACTCTCAAGGATGCAAACGACATCATCTGGGAGCACAAGCTCAATTCTCTTCCTCTTGTTGACAGCGAAGGCAAGCTCCGCTATTTCGTTTTCCGCAAGGACTATTCTCAGCATAAGGAAAATCCCCAGGAGCTTCTTGATGCAAACAAGAGCTATATCGTCGGCGCAGGTATCAACACTCTTGACTATGAAAAGAGAGTTCCCGCTCTTGTTGAGGCAGGCGCAGATGTTCTCTGCATCGACTCCTCCGAGGGCTATACAGTATGGCAGGAGCAGACTCTTGCCTTCATCCGTGAAAAATACGGCGACAAGGTAAAGGTCGGCGCAGGTAATGTTGTTGACAGAGAAGGCTTCCTCTTCCTCGCAAAAGCAGGCGCAGACTTCGTTAAGGTCGGCATCGGCGGCGGCTCGATCTGCATCACGAGAGAAACAAAGGGCATCGGCAGAGGTCAGGCAACTGCTCTCATCGAGGTTGCCGCAGCAAGAGATGAGTATTATAAGGAAACAGGCATCTATGTTCCCATCTGCTCTGACGGCGGTATCGTTCATGACTATCACATGACTCTCGCTCTTGCTATGGGTGCAGACTTCCTTATGCTCGGCAGATATTTCGCAAGATTCGACGAAAGCCCGACAAACAAGCTCATGATCAACGGCGCTTATGTCAAGGAATACTGGGGCGAAGGCTCGAACAGAGCAAGAAACTGGCAGAGATATGACCTCGGCGGCAAGGCAAAGCTCAGCTTTGAAGAGGGCGTTGATTCATATGTAACCTATGCAGGTCCGCTCAGCGACAACGTTGCAAAGAGCCTTTACAAGGTTAAGTCAACGATGTGCAACTGCGGCGTGCTCAACATTCCCGATCTTCAGAAGAATGCGAAGCTCACAGTTGTTTCGGCAACGAGCATCGTTGAAGGCGGTTATCATGATGTTATGCTCAAGACGACCGCAAACCCCTCAAGATAATCGAATAATTCAAATGCGAAAAGCCACTGCATCAGCAGTGGCTTTTTATATTGAGTAGGGCGGGATGCCCTCATCCCGCCGCAAATTTTGCATGTTTCTTCGGCGGCTTGTGGGCAAGTCGCCCTACACGGTATTTCGAAGAATCGTATATAATCAGTATTTGTTATGAACCCTTTCCGCAAAAACGGTGAGGTTTTCGATCTTCAGCTCCGTTCCGTCATCGAGAATTGCTTTGCCGAACAGCTTGCCGAAAACCTGATGAGAATGCTGGGAGATCGGTCCGAGCGCAAAGTCATTTCTGTTATCGAAAACGGGGAAGAAATCCATGTTGAATCTTCCGTCGCTCGTTATGAATTTCCACGGCTGCATGATGCATTTCGGAATTTCAAAACGGATCCGGTCAAACTTGTGGCATTTTCCGTCATAGAAGATCATGTTTTCGCTTGCGGCGGTCGTATCTCCGAAGCCGTAGCCGATATTGAAGCCGAAGCGTTTGCCGTTTATATATCCGTTTCCCGAGCCCCAGCGCCAGATGTTTTCGTATGTCCAGACACCTCTGCCCCAGTCGAGAGTGCCGAAATGCTTTTCGGGCGAAATGTCGATGTGTCTGTCGCCGATTTTTATGAATCCGCTTGCAGGCATGCAGTTGATCTTCTGGTTATAATAGAACGCCTTTTTATCGTTTTCCCAGGGCGTTGCGATGACCATGGTATCGTCATCCTTATTCTGTCTGAGAAGAATGTCAAATTCAAGCTCGGGTCTTCCCGCAACGGACTTGTATTTTCCGATAAGCCTTCTGCCCTCGGGCTCGATTATAAATGCCAAAGACGAGGAGTTGTTTTTATAAAAGATGTCGCCCTTTGAGCTGTCGGTCGGCATATTCAGCTTGCCCATCGGAAAAACGAGGGGGTTGAGGAAGGTGTATTTTTTGTTTTCTCTGAAATCGAAAAACGATGCATTTGCAAGTCCCATATATCTGTTGTCCGCAATAACCGTTGAAAACGCAAAGTCATCGTCAACGACGACATAATAATCCCATTCCTTGAGTCTGAGTTTGCTTGTTTTGATGTCAAACGGACTGTAGTCAAATATGAGGTGGTTCGCCCAACCCGCCTCGGAAAGCGAGCCGTCGGGCTTGAGCAGCTTTTTTCTTGTTATGAGCTTGTGGTTCATTTTAATCTTCTTTCTCTTTGATCGTCAGGCAAGGCTCTGAGGCTTTCTGCATATATTCGAGCAGGATGCCACGGAGCATTTTTCTTTCGTTTTCATATCCTGAATCCTTGATAAGATTGTTTTTTTCATAAGGATCGGCTTCAAGATCATAGAGGCAATCCTCATAATAGCATTCGGCGAATGCCTTATCTTCGTTCTTTGCCGAAACGCTGTATTTCCATCTGTCCGTTCGGACTGCTCTGCCGATCTGGCTTTCGGAGATCTGCATGAAAACGCTTTCGTGACCCTTTAAGTCCGTAAGACTTTTTCCCATGAAGTGCTCGGGAATTTCGGCTCCTGCGATGTCGAGGATCGTTGCAGGCAGGTCGATGAGAGAAACGAGGTCGCTGACCTTCTTTCCGCCCGTGAAGCCGCCGCCGCAGATGACAAGCGGAACCTTGATGCTCGCCTCGTGGCATGAACGCTTATATTCAAAGTTTCTCGTTCTGAAATGGCAGCCGTGGTCGGAGGTGTAAATGATAACCGTGTTATCGTAGAGTCCCTCATCCTTCAAGGTCTGAATGAGCTTTCCGAAGTTCATGTCAACTCTGTTGCAGCAGGCGAGATATGACGGCATCTGAATGCGCCAGTCGCCGAGCATGCCTTTGAGGTCACCCGGTACTTCATAATTCCTGAAATTCTTCTTCGCTCCCTTGGGTGCCTCAAAACGGAGTCTGTCATTCTGATGGTGCGGTTCGAGCTGAGAAACAAACATGAAGAACGGTTTTTCGTGCTTTACGTTTTTGATATATTCGATCGCATAATCGTTGATCCTGTCGGCTCTGTAGCCCTTGAAATCAAGGCGGTTGCAGTTTTCGTCGAAGATATATCCGTTATATCCGTGGGAGGTGAATTCAAGAATATCCGATGCACGCCAATAATCATAGCCGCCTCTTCTTTCGGGAGGAGTAGGCTTCGTTTTGAGGTTATGCTCCTTGTCGGAGGCGAGATGCCATTTGCCGATGTATGCGGTGTCGTAGCCCGCTTCCTTGACATAGTGAGCGATCGTTCTGCAGTCGGTGGGCAGAGCGATATCGTTTCTGTAGCAGCCGATCTGCGAAGCGTAGACTCCGCTCTGAAGGCAAGCTCTCATCGGACCGCAAACGGGCTGGCAGGTGAAGGCGTTTTCAAAAAGAGTGCCTTCCTGCGCAAGTGCATCGAGGTTGGGAGTGACGGGCAGCTTCTGACCGTAACAGCCTGCGCTGTCCGCCCTCTGCTGGTCGGAAAAATAAAAGATAATGTTCGGTTTTTTCATTTTTATCTCACACTCCTGAGTTTTTCGACTGCATGCATTATGAAATCCATTCTCGGGCAATAGCCGCTGAGCTGATTATATAAGCTTCTGTATCTTTTGCATCCGCCGCCGCACAAACGCTGAACGGGGCAGGTGGCACATAATTTGTTTTTCGGCTCGTCAAATTCCATGAATTTTCTCAGAGCCTCGCTTCTGAGGATATCGTCAATCGATGAGCTGTTTATGTTGGGGCATTCAAATTCGTCAAGGCAGTAAAAGTCGCAGGGATAGCAGGTGCCGTCAGCCTCAACAACGAGCTGAGCGTTGCATCTTCCCGTTGCGCCGCACTGCTCGGCATATCCGTTGGTCATCAGAGAGAGAAGATTGTCGAAATCCCTGACGAAGAACCGTTCGCCCTTTGAGATCTCATCAAACCAGCGGTTGAAAAATCTTTTCTGAAAGCGGGCGAAGCCTTTGGCATCAAGGCTGAAGCCGCTTTTTTCTCCGCTGAGAGGATCAAGACAGTAGATCGGCTGAACATCCCGAAAACCGTTGGCTTTATAAAAATCAAACAGCTTTGCGGCATCTGTCTGAGCGGTTATGACAGAAAGAATATTGAAGTCAACGCCGTGCTTTCTGAGAAGCTCAACGCCGTTCATTGCCTTTTCAAAGGAACCGCAGCGGTTCAGATCGTGCGTTTCCTCATCGCCGTCAATTGAAACTCCGATAAGAAAGCCGTTTTCTTTGAAAAGTGAGCAGAATTCCTCGTCGATCAGAGTGCCGTTTGTCTGGAGAGAATAACGGATGACCGTTCCGTTATCCCTGAACTCATTCGCTTTATCGATAAAGCTTCTGAAATAATCGATTCCTGCAAGAAGCGGTTCGCCGCCTTGGAACATGAAGCTGATCTCGGAATTTTCGCCGCAGAAATCAAAAACACGCTTTATCAGATTCTCTGCGGTTTCATCCGACATAACCGAGGCTTTGCCGCCGTTTCTGTTTTCTGCCTCGTCGCAGTAAAAGCAATAGCTGCATTTCAGATTGCACATCGATGAAGCAGGTTTTACCAGAGCGGTCATTTTTCGCATAACAGAACCTCTTTTGCTAAATATAATCAGGGTGATTTGATGAATAAATTAAAGGAATATACAATGTGCTTTTTGATAGGCGGAGTGACATACGGCATGGTCGAGATCGCAGTCAGAGGCTATACCCATTGGTCAATGGTGCTCACGGGCGGAGCCGTGCTCATGCTTCTGAATCTGATCAACAAAAGCCGTGATGTCAGCCTGTTTGTCAAATGCGTTCTCGGCATGGTCGTCATAACGAGCCTTGAGCTTGCCGTGGGAATGCTTGTCAATATCCGCATGGGCTGGAATGTCTGGGACTATTCTGCGAAGCCCTTCAATTTTCTCGGACAGATTTGTCTGCATTTCTGCGGCTGCTGGCTTCTTATCAGCCTGCCTGCCTATAAGCTGTGCGACCTCATCAGCCGACGCTTCAGTTTGCGGAAAGATATTTCTTGATTCCGTCAACCGTAGCCTTTGCAAGAATATCTCTGTTTTCGGCGGACTGGAGTGCCTGACATTCGTCTGTATTTGAAACGAAGCCGTATTCGATGAGAATTGCGGGGCATTCCTCAACTCTCGCAACTCTGAATGCATAGAAATTGGTGCCTCTGTCTATCTTGATATCGGTCCGGTCTTTATAGATCTCGTTCTTATATGCGCTGACAAGACAGTCATGAACCGATTTTGCGAGAGGCTGAGAATATGCACGGTAATAATAAGCCGATGTGCCCGTTGCCGAAGCCGAGCCGCTTGAATCGCAGTGGATCGAAATGAACATGTCGGGATCCCGTTCTCTGACGGCATCGTTTCTCTGAGTATAGCTCTTCCATGCATCGGTCGAGCGGGTCATGATGACCGTTGCGCCTTCAGCCTCGAGAAGCTCTTTGACCTTTGTGGCGATCGAAAGGTTGATATCTTTTTCGTTGCTGTAGCCCGTAATGTTTACTGAGCAGGGGGCTCCGGGATCGACTCCGCCGTGACCGGGATCAAGCATGATGACCGCATCGCTGAGGGACTTTGCCTTGTGGCTGACGGTTATGACGAGCATACCGTCTTTGTTATATTCATAATGATATCCGTAGAATTTTCCCTTGTTTGCAAGAGTGAGCGAGAGAGTAACGGTCGATTTGGCTTTATCGGAGGACCATTTGCTGCTCTTGAGAACGGAGTTCATGAAGGTGTTTGAACCGCTTGCAGATTCCGTATCGCTGAAAACGAATTCGAGCCCCGTGCAGTTAAGGGAGCTGACGGTAACGGGTCTGCCGGGTGCATATAAGCCGTAGCTCTGACCTGTCAGCTTTGCGTTGAACGCAACGGGTCTGTTCATATCGAGAACGATAACGGTCTTGTCATCGCTGCAGGTCGTCGAAACAACCTTGATCGTGTTCTTGGGCATAACATAGCCGTCGGAAATCCTGACATGCGTGATCTTGCCTTCAACGCCCGAAGCGAGTCTTTCCTCACGAAGCTCGGGAACCTTGACTCCCGAAGCGAGAATATAATATGTGTCCGTTTCGTCAAAGACAGCAACATTTTCAACATAGTCAACGGTCATTTTCGGAAGCGGTGAGCAGTCGGGAACCGAATAGGTTGCCGAAGTGTTTGCAGGATAGGTTTCAACATAATCGTCAACGATCTCGCATATCTTCGCCGCACCGAGTCCGTAATCCTTTTTGAAGGAATATCTTTCGAGCAGATCGCTTCCGACTCCGCCCGAAACGGTGACAGACGAGGGAACATCGCTGCTGCCCGATGATGTTTCGCTCTGAGATTCGCTCGGGGTAGGGGCAGTTTCCGTCTGAGTTGTTGAGGTGGTGGTCGTTATCGGCGGTGCGGGAGGCGGTGTCGGAATGACCTTTGCGGAAACATTGATATTGCCGCCGCTGAGAGTTTCGCTCAGCGAGCCGTAAACCGCCTTGACGGTGAATTTGCCGAGCTTCTGAACGGATGAGGTGCTCTGAGGAGTTGTGAGCGTTGCTGAATAATCGGCAAAATCCGATTCGCTGTCGGGAGAGGTATCGTCGTTTTCGTTGATGTTTCCGAGCTCGGTCATCTGAACGGTCTTGCCGTTGAAGGTAACGGTCAGCTTTGCTCCCTTGAGCGCAACGGCAGAAACCTCAACCTGCATTCCGCCGGGAACGGTTGAATCGTCAGACGGCGAAACCGATCTGAGAAGCTTGATTTTGTAGGTAACAGTGTATGTATAGGTCTTGCCTTTATGCTCGAATTTAATTGTGTTTGCGCCTGCCTTCAGCTCGCAGTCAACGGAAAAATCACCGTTTTTGGCAACTGAAAGCTTCTGACCGTTGCACAGCAGGTCATATGCGGGGCTCGATGAGCCTCTGAAGGTGATTCTCGACTGCTCGACCGTTATGCTTGTCGATTTATGGCTTGTGATCTCAAATTCCTTGTCGAGAAGATATGTGTCCCTTGTTTTGATATAATTGATGACCGATTCGGCAGGAGCACCGCTTGCGGATGCAATATCCGCAAAGGGTGAAAAGACAATGCCTCTGCAAAGAGCCATATCCGTTGAGCTTGTGATAAGGCTGATCGTTTCGGTCGCCTTTGCGGCATCGAATTCTGAAAGACCTTCAAGACTGTGGCAGAGCCAGACGGGAGCAGATTCCTCGCTCCATGTGAGCTGAGCGGCGGCAAAAGCCTTGTTGCTTGCGGAATCGTTGGTTTTCTGAGAGAGGAAAACGAAATCCGCACGGCTGCCGATAAGCGCAAGAATGTTTTCGCTTGCCTTTGTGAAATCCGAAGGCTCAATGCCGATGACCGTTGCGGCATCGGTTGCTTTGAGCGTTTCGCAGATTTTGCCTGCGGCATGTGTGAATTCCGCCTGCGAATCGTCAAGCCCCGAAAGGATAACGAAATCAACATTGTTGCCCGTAACGAAGCTTGTCAGATAATCGCTTTTTTCTGAAATATCGGCTCTGACGCCGAAATAGAGGTTTGCCGCTTTTGCTTTTTCGAGGAGCGGAACAACTTTTTCTGAGTTTTCCTCATCGAGCTCAAAAATTACCGTGTTGAAGCCGAGCGATTCAAAGCCTGCGATCTCCTCGGTGCTTTTTTCGGAGTATTCTCCGTATACCGCCGCAACGATTGAAGCGGGGAGCTTGCTTTTCGGGCGGGAGTTTGCAGGCAGAGCCGTTGTTTCCTGCGATGCGGAGGTGGCCGTTGTTTCATCTTTGCCGCTCATTTGACGGAATTTCCCCGTCACCGCCATGCCGACAACGATTCCGACGATGGCGACGACGACGCAGATTATTGCGGCTATAAGTCCCTTGTTGTTTTTCATTTTATTTCTCCGTTATTTATGAATTGATCGTTTTTTTCATGTTTTCGATTTCGGTCTTGCATGCAGCTCTTCCGAGGTCGCTGTAAGAGAAAACAGCAAAACCGCCGTAAGCCTTGTTGCTTCTGATTGCCGTTATCTGGCGGGAAAGAATGTCCGAATAGGTCTGCCATTCTTTTTTGCCCGTGCCTGCATAGGAGTCTTCTTTTGCACATTTATACGCCGCAATACCGCAAACGAGCTTCACCGAGCTGTGTCGGGGCAGGGATGACCATTGTCTGAGGAGCTTGTTGAAATCCTGAGTCTGATGGTCAAAGCCGAAATAGATCTGAGGGATTATCATGTCGGCATAACCCTTCTGCGAGAGCCATGTCCTGCAGTCGGCGTATGCCTCGGCGAGCGTTTTGTCGATCTGTCCCGAGGGGCTGATGCTGACAATAACGGAGGAGTCAACCGCCTTGACCGCCGAATACAAAGCGGAAACAAACGAGTTGACGGTTGCAACTCTCCATTTTGAAAGGCTGAGATTGCCGCCCGAATCCCTGTATGCTTTGTACTGAACCGAGTCGATGCCTTCGCTTGTAGTCGGATAGAAATAGTCGTCGATGTGAATTCCGTCGATATCGTATTTTCTGAGGATTTCACGCACGCCGTCAAGAATCAGCTTGTGATTCTCCGTATGTGCAGGGTTATAGTAGATTCCGTTTGAAAGAATACATACTCTTGCTTCGGCGTTTCCCGAATCGAGAATCTTTTTGGCAGGGTTTGATGCGCTCAACAGAGAAGCGTTGTTTTTCGTTGAAACACGGAACGGATTTATCCAGCCGTGAACGGAAATTCCGTTTGCCTTTGCGCTTTCGAGAAGAACCTCAAAGGGGTCGAACGGCAGAGAGTTTCCTTCTTTTCCCGCAATATATGAGGAATAGGGGAAAATATCCGATTTGTAAAATGCATCGGAGTTGGCTCTGAGATGGACAAAAGCCGTGTTCAGTCCGTTTGCTTTGATGTTTCTGAACATTGTGTCCGTGACCGCTTTGTACTGAGCCCTCGTTTTTCCTGCGGCAGAGGTATAGTCATAGCAGGATATCCAGATCGCCCTCATCTCGGTTGAGGTTACGGGCACGGGCTTGGTGGCAGGAACGGTGGGTTTTACCGTCGGCGGTACGGTCGGATTTGTCGGAGTCTGAGTCAGCTTCGTCGTCTGAGCCGTAGGCTTTGCTGAGCTTTCCGTTGAAGAAACGGAGCTTTCGCTTGTGCCGGAGGTTATGATCTCCGTGTTTTCGGTTGATATCTGAGTGACTGACTCGGAGAAAAACTCGGTGGGTTCATAAATCTGAATTATGCTCTCCGTGGGAGAGGTGGTTCCTTCTCCGCTCGTCGGGGAAGGCTCGGGTGCTTCAACTTGACAAGATGCAAGCAGAAGACATATAATGATCAAAAGTGACGATAATCTTTTCATATCGGTCCTCTCATATTTTTCAAAGTAAGGATGGTAAAAATGCTTTCGTTCCTGCAGGATTATATTCCCTTTCTCATTTATTATATGATAATTGCCGCAGTTTCGGTCGCACTCACCGTTTATGATAAATCTGCCGCAAAAAAGGGTGCATGGCGCATACCCGAAAAAATGCTTATCGGATTTGCGGTTTCGGGCGGAGCCTTACCCATGCTGATAACGATGAAAAAAATCAGGCATAAAACCAAGCATATGCTGTTTATGATTGGTCTTCCTGCCATCATGGTAATTCATGTTGTTCTTATAATCGCCGCAGTATGTTATTTTTAATTCCGTAATTTTCTCTTTCCGTGCCGCTCCGCAAAAAAGCAGAGCGGCATTTTGTTATTCCCGAAATAATTATAAAGTGCTCAGGTCATAGGGTGTCTGCTGATAAACGAAATAGTTCAGCCAGTTCGCAAAAATGATGTTTGCGGTGCTTCGCCATTCCATTTTCGGGGTTTTGGTTGAATCGTTATCGGGGAAATAGTTGTGGGGCACATCGATTTCGAGCCCCTTGTTGACATCTCTGAAATATTCCTTTGAAAGCGTATCTCTGTCATATTCCGAGTGCCCCGTTGCAAAGAAGTTTCTGCATGCCATATCGGAAATCAGATGGACTCCCGCCATATCGGAATATGAAATGATCTGCAGGTCCTTGACAAGAGCGATATCATTCATTCTGTTTTCTGTATGTCTTGAATGGGGAACGAAGAATTCGTCGTCAAGACCCCTCATAAGAGGATGAAGATCGTCAAGGCTTCTGTGAGGGAAAACTCCGAAGAGCTTTTTCTCAAGCGGATATTTAGGCACGCCGTAATGATAATAAAGACCTGCCTGAGCACCCCAGCAGATGTGGAAGGTCGAATAGACATGCTTCTTGCTCCATTCAAAAATGGTGCAGAGCTCATCCCAGTAATCGACCTGCTCAAATTCGAGGTTTTCGACGGGCGCTCCCGTGACGATCATTCCGTCATATTTCTGGTCGCAGATCTCATCGAAGGTCTTATAGAATTTAAGCATATGTTCGGCAGAGGTGTTTTTTGATTTATGTGATTTTACCTGCAGAAGCTCAACCTCAACCTGAAGCGGAGAGTTGCTCAGAAGTCTGAGAATCTGCGTTTCGGTTTCGATTTTTGTGGGCATGAGATTGAGAAGAATGATCCTCAGCGGACGGATATCCTGGCTGACGGCTCTTTCCTCCGTCATAACGAAAATATTCTCCGCTTCGAGAGCCTTGTGAGCAGGAAGCTCATTTGAGATTTTGATAGGCATTTCAGATACTCCGTAATTATCAGAATTTTATTTTTGCTTTTCTCAGAGCATGGCTGATGGGAACTGCAATAACGATCGCAATTATCATCTCAAAAACGGCATTTGTGCCGAATGCGCCGAGAATGAAATAGATGAACGAACCGAAATCGAACTGAACGATTCCGAGCTTTGCCGCCTCGGAGGACTGACCGTAAACGAGGTAGAGGCTTCCCATGACGAACACCGTGTTTGTCAGGCAGGCAAAGACAGCGCTGAGGACTGATGCAAGGTGGAATTTTTTGAATTTCTTTGATACGAACTCAAAAACAAGACCTGCAACAAGACCTGCGATGAGTCTGGGGAGAAGCGAAACGAGGGGGTTGGTGAAAAGCGGGTCGGTGATCGCAACGGGTGAAGTCGCTGCCTTGATAATGCAGGTGATTCCCCAGACCGCACCGAGAACAAGACCGCCCTTGACTCCGAGCACGCATGCGCCGATGATCAGCGGAATATGCAGCAACGTGATACTCAGCGCACCGATGCTGATGTATCCGATATACGGCACGAAGGTCATAATGACTATCAGTGCGCTGAGCATACCGAGCTGTGCGAGTGCAAGGTTTCGTTTCATGGCTGATGATTTTGACATAATATATACCTCCTTGCTGTTGCTCCGGAAAAGGATGCAACGCAAAATTAAGCAAAATTATTAGCGGAACAATTATTTACTTTTTATTCTTTTCGTAAAGCACCTTCAGCCCGTAGAGAACGAGCTCACGGTTAAAGGCGATTTCTCTTTTGCAGCTTTTGACCAGGTCTTTTGCAAGACCGCCCGTTGCAACGCTTGACATTTTTCCCTGACCGAGCTCAGCTTCAAGCTTTTCGCAAAGACCGTCGATCATGGCGGCAAAGCCGAATACCGTTCCCGACTGCATGGAGTCGAGCGTATTGGTTCCTATTGCGTGGTCGGGCGTTTTCAGACTGATGCTCGGAAGCTGGGATGTTCTCTGCGAGAGAGCATCGAGAGAAATGCCGATTCCGGGAGCGATCGTGCAGCCTCTGAATGCGCCGTTTTTGTCGAGCACGCTTATCTTGCTTGCCGTGCCGAGGTCAATGACGAGGCAGGGGAGCGGATAGAGTGCCGCCGCACCGACGCAGCCTGCGAGAAGGTCGGCTCCGAGCTGAGCGGGATTGTCAATTAGAATGTTCATTCCCGTTTTGATTCCGGGGCCGAGAACCAGCGGTCTGTGTCCGGTAATTTTTTCGATCGCTTCGCACATCGTCGAGGAAAGCTCGGGAACAACGCTGCTCAGAGCGGCTCCGCTGAAAACTTCCGTAGGTGCATTATAAAGCGAAAATATCTGCTTGAATTCAATGGCATATTGATCGGGAGTTCTTGAACGGTCGGTTGCCAGTCTTGAAACAAAGACAAGCTCGTCGCCGTCATATGCTCCCATCGTTATGTTCGTGTTGCCGATGTCGATTGCAAGAAACATAAAATCACCCTTTCGGATATATACAGCGTTAATTATACACTATATTATATTTAAAATCAACTTGTAATTGTAAACAATTGTATGTATAATATAAAATCAGAAAAGAAACGAGGTGAAAACCGTGATCTGTAACATATGTCCCCGCAGCTGCTCCGCAAAAAGAGAAGAGAAAGCAGGTGTCTGCGGAGTCGGAGAAAAATTCAGAGTGGCAAGGGCAGCTCCGCATTTCTGGGAGGAGCCTTGTCTGAGCGGAACGAGGGGCTCGGGAACGGTCTTTTTCTCGGGATGCAACCTCGGGTGTGTCTACTGTCAGAATCAACAGATAAGCCACGGAGCATTCGGAAAGGATGTTTCCTCCGACGGGCTTAAAAGAATATTTGACAGACTTCTCGAAAGCGGAGTCCATAATCTTAATCTTGTCACGCCGACTCATTTCGTTCCTATGCTTGCCAAAACCCTTGCGGAATATAAATCTCCCGTTCCGATCGTGTATAACTCTTCCGGCTACGAAAAAGCCGAAACTCTGAAAATGCTCGAGGGACTTGTGGATATCTACCTTCCCGACATAAAATATTTCGATTCCGCACCTGCTCTCAAGTATTCGGGTGCCGCCGATTATTTTGAGTATGCCTCGAAGGCGGTTCTCGAAATGCACAGGCAGGTCGGAGAAACCGTTCTCGACGCTGACGGAATTGCACGCAGGGGACTGATCATCCGCCATATGGTTCTTCCGGGGAACATTTCTCAGGCGATCAAGGTTTTTGAGTGGGTGAGAGAAAATCTTCCCGCCGAAACATATATCAGCGTCATGCGCCAATATACTCCGTTCGGCAAAGCCAAGGAAATGCCGCCGATCGACCGAAAGCTCTCTTCAAGGGAATATTCGCTCGTAAAGCAGAAAATACTCGCCATGGGCTTTGAAAACTGCAATTTCCAGAGCGGAGAGGCGGCAACCGAAAGTTTTATTCCAAATTTTGATCTCGAAGGTGTTGACCTTTGACGATTTTTTTGTTAAATTGTTAATGTTATTATTTTTAGGAGGTTTTTATCATGGCAAAAGGAAAAGGTTTCATGGCAGAGTTCAAAAAGTTCATCATGAGAGGCAACGTTATTGACCTTGCAGTCGGCGTTATCGTCGGCGGTGCTTTTCAGGCAATCGTCAAGTCGCTCGTTGATGACCTCGTAATGCCCGTTATCAGTCTTCTGACAAAGGGACTTGATTTCTCAAAGCTGTTTGTTGCTCTTGACGGCAATGAATATGCAACGCTTGAAGCTGCTCAGGAAGCAGGTGCGGCTGTTATTACATACGGCAACTTCATCAGCGCAGTTATCAATTTCCTCATCATGGCGATCGTTGTTTTCTGCCTTATCAAGGCTATCAACGCAGTTGCTGACAAATCGAAGAAGAAGGAAGAGGAAGCTCCCGCAGAGCCCACAACCAAAGATTGCCCCTTCTGCAAGAGCGAAATTGCGATCGAAGCAACAAGATGCCCCCATTGCACATCTCAGCTTTAATTCAAAAAAGCGCAGAGCGAAAACTCTGCGCTTTTAACTCTTGATAAAGCTCAAAAATCATTTTTGGGTTTTCTCAACAGTTAAAACAAAAGGAGTTATTCCCATGAAATTAGGATTTATCGGAACGGGTAACCTTGCCTCGGCGATACTCAGGGGAGTTGTTGCCTCGGGAATGGTTGCGCCGTCGGATATTGCTGTTTATGATATCAGCGAAGAAAAAACCGCTCAGCTTCGTGATGAGCTTTCCGTTGTGCCCCTTGCTTCGGCGGAGGAAACGGTTTCCCGATGCGAAAGGATCGTTGTTGCGGTCAAGCCCAAGGATATCGGTAACCTTCTTGAATCGCTCAGAGATAAGGCTGCGGCAAACGATCCGCTTTTCATTTCGACTGCCGCAGGCACAACGGTTGAAAAGCTCGTTTCCTGCCTCGGTTACGATGCAAGAGTTATCCGCATCATGCCGAATATCAATGCCGCCGTCGGAGAATCGATGACCGCAATCTGCGCTTCGTCTGCCGTAACGGAAGATGACCGTGCTTTTGCGATGAGCTTCTGCTCCTGCTTCGGAAAAGCGGTTGAGCTTGAGGAAAAATATTTTTCGGCATTTACGGCAGTTGCAGGCTCTGCTCCTGCATTCGCTTATATCTTTGCCGATGCTCTTGCCGCCGCAGGAGTCAAATACGGCATTCCTGCAAAGGTTTCGCAGGATATAGCGGCGCAGATGCTTCTCGGAAGTGCAAAAACACTTCTTGAAAGCCCTCTTTCCGTCAGCGAGCTTGTCAGAAATGTCTGCTCACCCGGCGGAACAACGATTGAAGGCGTTTGCAGTCTTAAAGAAACGGGCTTTGAAAATTCCGTTATTACCGCAATCGACAAGACCGTTGAAAAAGACAGAAAAATGAGTGCCAGATAAAATGGGGAGAAATATTTTATGGAGCTTATAATTCTCAGTTCTCTTGAAAAAGTTTTTTATGACGAAAGACCGTCAGCCAAACCGCTGACGAAATTTTCCATGCTGAAAAATGAAAGAGCCTCGTTTCAGGCGGCTTTTTGCTGTGAGTCTGATGCTCAGCTCAGCGTTGCTCTCGGCGGTGCTCTTGCCGACAGCTCAAAGCTTTATCTTGTCAAGGATATTCCCGTCGGAACAGCCTGCAACAAGGATGCCGACGATTTCTTCCTGAGAAAGACCTCGGGCATGTATCCCGATGTTCTCGAGCCCGTTGAGGGAAGCATATCGGTCGGGGGCGGAAAATGGTACAGCATCTGGGTCGAGGTTTCTCCCGAAGGAAAATATGCAGGCGAAACCGAGCTTGAAATCGTCTTTTCGGAAAACGGCAAAGCCGTTGCAAGCGGAAAGATTTCCGTTGATGTTATCGATTACAACCTGAATGAACAGAAGCTCACTCATACCTGCTGGTATCATTCCGACTGTCTTTGCAATTATTACGGCGTTGAGGCAATGAGCGATGAATACTGGCGAATCAACCGAAACTTCATCAAGACTGCTGTTGACCACGGCATAAACTGCATTCTGACTCCCGTTTTCACTCCTCCGCTTGATACAAAGGTCGGCGGCGAGAGAAGAACGGTTCAGCTTGTCGGCGTGAAATATAATTCGGGAAAATATTCCTTTGATTTCACAAACCTTCAGAAATGGGTCGATATGTGCAACGAATGCGGCGTGAAGTATCTGGAGATCAGCCATCTCTTCACCCAGTGGGGCGCAAAGCATGCTCCTAAGATCGTTGCAACCGACAAGAAGGGAAGAGAGAAAAAGATCTTCGGTTGGAAAACAAGAACCTCCAGCAAAAAATATGACAGTTTTCTCCGTCAGTTCGGCGAGGAACTTGTCAGATTTATTGATAAAAATGATCTGAGAGAAAGATGCTTTTTCCATATTTCCGATGAACCTTCCATGAAGCATCTCAAAATATATAAACGCAGAGCGAAGCTCATTTCCGAGATCTTCAGCGGAATGAAGGTCATCGATGCTCTTTCCGATTTTAAATTCTACGAAACAGGTGCGGTGAAGCTTCCCGTTCCCTGCGAAAGTGAGATCGAGGAATTTGCGGGAAAGGTTCCCGAGCTCTGGATATATTATTGCTGCGGCCAGGATAAGGATCATCTTCCCAACCGCTTCGTTGCAATGCCTTCAATGAGAAACAGAATTCTCGGCATGCTTCTCTATAAATACGATGTCAAGGGCTTTCTTCAGTGGGGCTATAATTTCTATAATCTGCAGTATTCCGTCAAGGCGATCGATCCCTATGTGATTACCGATGCAGGCGGAAGTTTCCCCTCGGGTGACTCGTTCGTGGTCTATCCTTCACGTAAAGGCGAAGCCCTTGCCAGCCTCAGACTCAAGGTGCTTTATGATGCTCTTCAGGACATGATGGCTCTGCAAACCCTTGAAAATATTACGGGCAGAGAAAAGGTCCTTGAATTTCTTGAAAAAGAAGCTGTAAAGCCTCTGAGCTTTACAGAGTACCCCTGCTCGGCGGAATGGCTTCTTGAAACCCGTGAAAAAATCAACGCTATGATTAAGGAGAATATCTGATATGTCCATTGTTTTTGACAGCGAAAAACGCATTTTCAAGCTCGACACCGCAACCTCGAGCTATGTTATCGAAATATATGAGCAGGGCTATCTTGCCCATCTTTATTACGGCAAAAAGATTCCCGACACGAATCTTTCCGCATTCAAGTTCAGAAGCCCCTTTGCTTCGTTCAGCCCCAACAATATCAATATCGACAACTGGAAATTCTCTCCCGATGTCTGTCCTCTTGAATATCAGGGAGAGGGCTCGGGTGATTTCAGGATTTCGGCTGTTGCAATCAGAAACGCCTACGGCAACAATGTTACCGATTTCCGCTATAAGTCGCATAAGATCTATGCAGGCAAGCCTGCGATCGAGGGACTTCCTTCGCTTTATGTTGAAGACGATTCCGAGGCGACGACGCTTGAAATTCTTACAGAGGATTCCGTAACGGGCATTCAGGCTTTGCTTTTCTATACCGTTTTTGAAAAGCTCGGTGCGATGACCAGAAGCACGAAGATCATCAATCCAACCGATAAGACCGTTGACATTGAAAAGGTTTACAGCTGCGCTGTCGACTTCATGACCTACGATTACGACCTTCTTACTCTTTACGGAAAGTGGGTTAAGGAAAGAAGCCTTGAAAGACGGGCTCTTGCGAGAGGCAGACAGGGTGTTTCGAGCAAGAGAGGCTCATCGAGCCATTTCCAGAATCCCTTTGCCGCTCTTGTTGATAACAATGCGACCGAGGATTTCGGAAACGCTTACGGCTTCAACCTTGTTTACAGCAGCAATTTCTCCGTTGATGTTGAGGTTGACGGCTACGGCGGAACAAGATTCCTCATGGGTATCAATCCCGAAACCTTCGGCTGGAAGCTCGAAGCAGGCGAGAGCTTCAGTGCTCCCGAAGCGGTTATGGTTTATTCTTCGGAGGGTATCGGCGAAATGAGCCGCATTTTCCACAGACTTTATGCAAAGCACCTCATCAGAGGCAAATGGAAGAATATCAAGCGACCTCTGCTCATCAATAACTGGGAAGCAACGGGCATGGATTTTGACGGCGATACGATCGTTTCGTTTGCCGCAAAAGCCAAGGAGCTCGGCATTGAAATGCTTGTCATGGACGACGGCTGGTTCGGTAACCGAAACGATGACCGCAGCTCGCTCGGTGACTGGCAGGTCAACGAAGAAAAGCTCGGCGGAACGCTTGCAAACCTTATCGAGAGAATCAACGCTCTCGGTCTGAAATTCGGCATCTGGTATGAGCCCGAAATGATCTCGAGGGACAGCAATCTTTACAGAGCGCATCCCGACTGGTGTCTGCATGTTCCGGACAGAGAGAAGTCGATCGGCAGACATCAGTATGTTCTCGACTATTCAAGGCAGGATGTCCGTGATTATATCTTCAATGAGATGTATAAGGTTCTTTCAGTCAACAAGGTCGATTATCTCAAATGGGACTTCAACCGCAATCTGACCGAGGTCGGTTCCGCAATTCTTCCTGCCGACAGACAGAAGGAGGTCTTCCACCGCTATGTTCTCGGAACATATGAGGTCATGGACAGACTGACGAAGGCATTCCCCGATATGCTGATTGAAAACTGCTCGGGCGGCGGCGGACGCTTCGATCCCGGTATGCTTTATTTCTCACCGCAGATCTGGACGAGCGACAACACCGATCCCATCGAACGCCTTGCAATTCAGTTCGGAACATCAATGTGCTATCCTGCTTCAACGATGGGCGCTCATGTTTCCGCAAGCAGAAGAACGGGCTATGACACAAAGGGCAATGTTGCTCTCTGGGGCTCGTTCGGCTACGAGCTTAATCCCAACAAATATACCGAAGAGGATGCTGAGCTTGTCAGAGCGCAGGTTGCGGAGTACCATAAATACTATGATGTTATCCATTTCGGAGATCTTTACAGACTCATTTCTCCCTTTGAAAATGCTTTCAGAGCGGCATGGATGTTCGTTTCCGAGGATAAATCCGAGGCTCTTGTGACGAGCGTTGTCATGCGTGAGTCATATGACGATGCATTCTGCCTGAAGCTCAAGGGACTTGATCCCGAAAAATATTACCGTGACGAGGAAACGGGCGAGGTCTATTCGGGTGCGCTTCTCATGAATGCGGGTCTTTGTCTGACATGGACCGAAAACCGTGACGGAGCAAGCTTCAAGAAGTATTTCACGGAAGTTAAATAAAAGAAGATCAGGGCTGCGGCATTTGCTGCAACCCTGATTATTTTTTTGTCTTATTATTTCTTCTTCAGCTTTTTGAGCACAAGTGCGGCTGCACCGACGCCGAGAGCAACGATTGCCGCTTCTTTGACGGCGGTCACAACTCCCGAAACGCTCGTCGGAGCATATGAGTAAAGCCAGAACTTTGCTTTGTTTGTGACATCGTTTTTCTCAAAGAGTTCGCCGAAGGTAACTGTTTTTGTTTCAAATCCGCCGTTTTCATTGAGGTCGAGAATGCGGAAGCCTCTGTTATAACCCGGACCGTAAACATTGAAGCCGCAGCCCTGAGTGTATCCGAGCTTGATGCCCTTATAATCGGCTACGAAGGAGTTGTTATGGTCGTGGCCGACAAACAGACCTTCGACCTCCTTTTTTTCAAGGAAAGCATCGATCTCGCCGGTATTGACAAACGGTGCCGCAGGAGTTTCGCCCATGAAATCACGCAGACCGCAGTTATGCTTGTCGAGAACATACCATTCGTTTTTGTGGTTTCCGTAGGCTCTCACGCTGTCTTTTGAGAAGCGTTTTACTTGTCTGATAACGTCGAAATATTCGGGAGTAGGGATATGCTGAAAAGCAATCGAGGGCAGGGGAGCTTCAAATGAATCTCTTACGCTTCTGTACCATTCGAGCTGATAGCTCTGTACCGCACCGTAGCTGCCGTCATCGGATTTTGTGTGCGAATCGAAAAGATAAACAAGGCGTTTGACTTCACCATGTTCATTTTTGATCTCAAGGCAATAAGTACCTTTGTCATCATCGCTTACGGGGTCGGCATATACGAACATCGGGGATTCCTTGTAGATCTCAAACTGCTCGCTGTTGCTCATGGCGGAGTCGCTGTCATGGTTTCCGAATGTCACGGCAAACGGAATGCCTTTTTGTTCAAGAGGAGCGACAAGCTCTTTGAGAACCTTTCTGACATTCTCCTTGCCTTTCTCTCCCTGAAAGCTTGCCGAATAGCCCTTTATCTGGTCGCCCGTGAAAACAACAAGGTCGGGCTTTTCTCTTTCGAGAGCGGCAGAGATGAAACGAATTGTGTCAACGGCAACCTTTGCGGATTCCTGAGTGTCGGCAATCTGCATGATTCTGAATTTTCCGTTTCTGAAGCTTAAATCAATATTCTGCATAAGATACACCTCTGTAAAAAAAGCCGCCGAGAAACTCCCGACGGCGTGTTTCTTATTCTTCGCCTTCTTTTTTGAAGCCGTATTTAATGAGAATCTTGTTGATTCTGTCTTTGGGATCAAGAAGAGAGCTGATTGAATCATCGTGGTTGAGAGTGTCGATGATGTAGGAGCAGTATTTTGAAAGGTCAACGCTGACATGCCACTCTCTTTCGAGAAGCTCGGGAGATGAATAGATAAGGTTGGTTGAGAAAACCTTATCGATGAGTCCGTCGGCATAAGCCTTGTCAAAGGTTTCAAGACCGTTGCAGAAAAGACCGAAGGAAACGCAGATGAAAATACGGTTTGCCTTGAGCTCCTTGAGCTTTGTTGCAACCTCGATCATCGAATCGCCCGATGAGATCATGTCGTCAATGATGATAACATCCTTGCCTTCAACATTTGTTCCGAGGAACTCGTGGGCAACGATGGGATTTCTTCCGTCGATGATAACGGAATAGTCACGGCGCTTATAGAACATGCCGAGGTCAACGCCGAGAACGGATGAGAAATAGATGCATCGTCCCATGCCGCCTTCGTCGGGGGAAATAACCATCATGTGGTCATTGTCGATCTTGAGATCGTCAACATTTTTGCAGATAGCCTTTATCATCTGATAAACGGGCTGAACGTTTTCAAAGCCGCTCTGAGGAATTGCATTATGAACTCTGGGGTCGTGAGCATCGAAGGTGATGATGTTGTCAACGCCGTATTCGAGGCAAAGCTCACGCAGCATATCGGCGCAGTCAAGAGATTCTCTGCTTGAGCGTCTGTGCTGTCTTCCCTCGTAAAGCATGGGCATGATGACGGTGATTCTTCTTGCCTTGCCTGCGATAGCGCTGATAGCTCTCTTGAGGTTGGCATAGTGGTCATCGGGGCTCATGGGGACATATCTGCCGTACATTTTATATTCAACGCCGTAGTTGAAGGCGTCGCAGAGAATGAAGACGTCATAGCCTCTTACGGTATCCTTGATAACGCATTTGCCTTCGCCCGTACCGAATCTGGGGAAGGATGCATTGATGATATATGTATCTCTTTCATAGCCCTTGAACTGAAGGGTGTCCTTATGCTCGCTTTCTTTCTCTTCTCTCCATTTGACAAGGTATGAATCGATTTTCTCCGCAACCTTTTCGCAGCCGGGAAGAGCGATGATTCCGAGCTTACCTACGGGTATGGTTGTAAATTCTTCGTGACGTTCAGGCATGGCAAATTCCTCCGAAAATTGTTATGCTATTATTCTACAATAATTTTTAACTTTTGAAAAGCATATTATTGAAATTCGTCTATAAAAAATTATAGAAAATAATCTGTTATTTTTCAGCAATTTAACTAAATATCCGCATCTGAATATCGGCGGACACAATATTTAGAGTTTTATGTGTAGCTTCTGTCAAAGGTTATAACGGTGAAATACCTTGCTTCACACGAGTTGAGAGAGCTGTCAAGCCTCTGCTTAATTTCGTTTTCGGTCAGCTTTGATTCATAGGGGATAACGACATCGAAAATGAGATTTGTATGCGTCGGACCTGCAACGATCCTGAAATCGTGGAATGTCAGGTCGGGAGAAATTCCGTGGAGGATTTCCGCCGTTTTAGCTTTGAGCGATTCGGTCATTTCATCTCCGATGAGAACGGGGTCCATATGGATCGAAATGTCAATTCCGAGAGAGTCTTTTATCTCGTTTTCGATCAGATCGATCGTGTCATGGATATGGAGCATATCGCATTCCGACGGCACCTCCGCATGCAGAGAGCCGAAAACCTTTCCGTGGCCGTAGCCGTGGAGAACGAGGTCGTGAATGCCGATTATGTTTTCGTGGGAAAGCACGAGCTTTTCAAGCTTTTCAACGGTTTCCTTGTCGGGCGGCTCGCCGAGAAGAGGACCGAGCGTGTCCCTGATGATGCCGATTCCCGCATAGAGAATAACGCCTGCAACGATGATACCCATAACCGCATCAACGGGCAGGTCGGTGAATTTAGAGGCTACGAGAGCTATCAGCGAGCAGGTCGTTGCGGCAATGTCGCCGATGCTGTCGGCAACAACGGCATCGACCGAAACCGAATCGATTATTCTGCCGATCTTGCGGTTGAAAAGGGCAAGCCATATTTTGGCGGCAATCGAGAAAACGAGAACGATAACGGCGGGAAGACTGAAAATAACCTTTTCGGGATCGGAAAACTTTCCGACGGAGGATTTTATCAGCTCAATGCCCATCATGATGATAACAAAAGCGAGGGTGAGAGCCGAAACATATTCTATCCTGCCGTGACCGAAGGGGTGGTCCTTGTCGGCAGGCTTTCCCGAAAGCTTGAAGCCGACGAGGCTGATGACCGAGGATACGGCATCGAAGATATTGTTTGCGCCGTCTGCGATTATCGAAACGCTTCGTGTTATTGCGCCGAAGATCATTTTGAAAACCGAGAGGATAACATTCAGAACGATCCCGACAACTCCGCTGAGAACGCCGTATTTCGTTCTCGTATGCTCATCGGTTGCCTTTTTTTCGTTGCCGATGAAAATTTTAATCAGTAGATCGGTCAAGATTAATCCTCCTTGCTGATGTGGACATCAATCTGATTGAAGGGAATGGAAATGCCCTTCTTGTCAAACTTATGCTTGACCTGTTCCTGCATATAATAGAAAACATCCCAGTAATCATCGCTGCTGCACCAGATGAGGCAGGCGATGTTGATCGAGCTTGCGGCATGCTCTTTTACTGCAATGAGGGGCTCGGGGTCGGTGAGAATGAGCTCATTGCCTCTGACGACCTCGAGAATTGCCGCCTTGGCTTCCTCTATGTTCTGATCGTACGCCACGGAATAAACGAGATCAAGCCTTCTTCTGTTTTCTCCGTTAAAGTTGATGATGTTGCTTGTTGTTATCGTCGAGTTGGGAACGATGACCCTTTTGTTGTCTACGGTCACAAGAACGGTATACATCAGCTTGATCTCCTGAACCTTACCGCTGACAGAGCCGAGGTCAACAAAATCTCCGCTTTTGAACGGATGGTTTATAAGGATCTGAACTCCGCTGGCGAGCTGACTGACGCTTGCCTGCAAGCCAAGACCTGCGGTAACGCCTGCGGCGCCGATTGCGGTCAGAAACGATGTGACATTGACACCGAGCGTTGAAAGAGCGGAAAGAATAACCGCAAACTTTATCAGCAGGGTAATGCAGGTTCTGATAAAGGAATGGATCGAGGGGTCAACTCCCTTTGCCTGCATGCCTTTGACGACGAGCTTGCCGATAAGGTTGCTGACGATGAAGCCGACGACGAGAATGATGACCGCCGCAATTATGACGGGAAGCTTTGAAATGATGAGTGCGGCTATTCCGTCAAAATTGCGCTCCTCAATAAGCGTTGCGAGATTCAGGGGATAAATGTTCATGGTTTTCCTCCGTAGATAATTTTAAATAACCAATATATTATACACAGCTCAGGAAATAATTTCAATACTTCATGATTTGTTAAGTGAAAAATATGTTTGTGAATTGTTAAAATTGAATTACAATTTTTAAAAAATAAGTATTTTTATTGACAAAAGCGAGAGAAAGTTTTATAATAACCAGGATGATTTCTGACGGGATAGCTATGCCCGTTTGAATCTCAGATGCCGGTGTGGCGAAATCGGCAGACGCAAGGGACTTAAAATCCCTCGGTGGCAACACCGTACCGGTTCAAGTCCGGTCACCGGCACCAGAATGCCTTTGCTTGCGCGATCAGGGGCATTAATTAATGAATAATGAATAGTTGGAATTTTTTTCAGCGTTTTTTGGAAGCAAGAGCCGATTGTAACGCACAGAAAAAATATTCCGAATTATTCATTGTTCATTTTTTTTGCCTTTTTGAGGGGCGGTTACCGCCTCAGACAGACTCGGAGTATCTTCATACGCCTTCGTCTGTCTTTGTTGTACCCGCCGCCTCAAAAAGGCAAAAACAGAAATGACGAGGGGCGGTTACTGCCTCAGACAGACTCGGAGCAACCTGAGTATATCAAGGTTGACAAATAAACTCATATATTTTATACTGTTATTGTACCTTTTTAATAATCAGGGGGACCTTTCATGAAAAGAATAATATCCGTTATCCTTTGCGCTGCGGTCATGCTCTGTGCGTTTTCCGTAACCTCGTTTGCGGCGGACAGCAAAAAAGACTCTGCCTATCCCTTCGTTTTTGTTCACGGACTGATGGGCTGGGGCGATTATCAGATTATTGACAGCCTTGTTCCTTATTGGGGAACGACGGCAGGCGATGTTCTCGGTTATCTTGAAAAGCAGGGCTATGATGTCTGCGCCGCAACGGTCGGAGGCAATTCCTCCGCATGGGACAGAGCGTGCGAACTTTATGCTCAGCTTGCGGGAACACGGGTCGACTACGGAAAGGCTCATTCCGAGGAGCACGGTCATTCGAGATACGGCAGAACATATGCCGAGCCTCTGTGCGAAAGTTTCGGTCAGCGTGACGAAAACGGCGATATCATAAAGATCAATCTTGTCGGTCACAGCATGGGCGGCGTAACTATCCGTCTTTTTGCATCGATCCTTGAGCACGGCGCACCCGAAGAGGTTGCGGCAGGCGACGATGTTTCCGACTTTTTCAAAGGTGGCAAGGGTGAATATATCCACTCGATAACAACTCTTTCCGCTCCTCATAACGGCTCTCTTGCCGCAGACAAGGATAATCTTCCCATAATCGATCTCATGGTGCATTGCTTCTATTATATCTGGGGCGTTCTTGACAACACTCCGCTGCGACCGCTCTGGGATATTCAGCTCGAGCATTTCGGCTTCACGGATTATCCTGCCGACGGCTTCAAGGGTAATTTTGATTTAGACCTTATCGAAAGCATGCTAAATTCCAAAGACTGCGCATATTATGACCTGACGGTCAAGGGTGCGGCTGAGGCGAATGAGAGAATAAAGATGCTTGATGATGTCTATTATTATTCATATCATTCGGAATGCGTTTTTGAAGGACCGATAACGGGCAGACTTTATCCCGAGCTGTCCATGAATCCGCTTTTCCTTCTGACCTCGCCCAACATCTGCCGCTATGACAGAGATGAGCTTTTCGGAATCCCGATCGATGAGAGTTGGAGAGTCAACGACGGAATCGTCAGCACGAATTCGGCTCATCATCCCGACGGCGAGCCGTATACTGACTTTGATGCGTCGGAGGTGAAAACGGGCGTATGGAATGTTATGCCCCTCATCGAATCGATGGATCATACCGACTACATGGGCGTTTTCCATAATCCCGTTAAGCTTCGCAGATTTTATCTTGAGGTTTGCGAAAATGCAGGCTTCGGTGCATAATTCAAAACAGAGGAGATTGTGTATATGAACAAGAAAATTATTGTTGCAGGTCTTGGTCACGGCGGTATTTCAGCCGCTGCGATCTTAGCAGCAAACGGATATGATGTTACCGTTTACGAAAAGAAAAAAGAGGGAACTCTCGGCTATGACTGGACCGATATCTTCGCTCCCAGATCGCTCGAATACGCAGGCATTCCCATGCCTCCCGAGGACAAGTATGAATACAAGGAGGACATGACCTTCTTCGCACCCACCTGCGAAAAAGGGCTTCGTCAGCATGTGCCCGAGGATCAGCTTGAGATCAAAATGGAGCGCCGTGATATCTATGAGCATCTTATCAACCATGCTCTCGGCTTCGGCGTGAAGATCGAATATGAGTGCGAGGTTCTCGGACCGATCATGCTCGGTAACAGAGTTGCAGGCATCAGAACCTCAAAGGGCGATGTTTACGGCGATCTCGTTATCGATGCATGCGGAATGAATTCGCCCGTGCGTTCAAATCTTCCCGAGTTTCTCGGCATAGAGAAAGGACCCGACCGCTCCGAAAAGATAACCATTTACAGAGCTTTTTATAATAAAGCGAGCGACGAAGAGGTCGATGCAAAGTTCCGTATCATGCTCTTCGGAAAGGGCATCAAGGGAATCAGCTGGGTTGCATCAGAGGACGAATATACCGATGTTCTCATCGGCAGATTCGAGGATGTCACAAAAGAAGAGATAGACGATTTTCTCGTCTGGCTGCGTGAGAAAAATCCCAGACTCGGAACTGAGGTCGTCAGAGGCGGTCAGTTCGTTGAAATTCCCGTTCGCCAGCCTCTTTCGGTCATGGTTGCCGACGGTTATGCGGCGATTGGTGACAGCGCATTCATGACAGTTCCGCTCATCGGCTCGGGTATTGCAAACACGCTCAAGGCATCGAAGATGCTTGCGGATACGGTTATTGCGGACAAAAACGGAGAATTCACCGCAAAGACTCTCTGGAGATATCAGACGGAATATTACAAAAAAATCGGTGCGGGGCTTGCTCCTCTTGCATGCGGTAAGAAGCTGCTTCTGACCCTCACGCCCGATGAGATCGATTATTGCTTCAGCAGCGGCATGATTACCGAGGATGACATAACCATGGGTGCCGATTTCGGCGATATGGGCAGTCTGCTTGACGGCGATATCAACGATATGATTAACAAGATAAAGACCGTCTGCAAGGACCCCAACCTGCTGAAAAAGCTTCTTCCCGTTGTCGGAAAGATCAGCAAGGCGGTTGCGACCTGCGCCATGATGCCCAAGAAATGGAACAGAGAAAGAGTTCTCGCCTGGTCGAAGGTTTACAGTTATTCATTTAGATAATCAAAAAAATTAAGGTCGGTTCCTTTTTTCGGAACCGACCTTTTTATGTTTAGATAACTCTGAATGTCTTGACCTCAAAGGGCTTGATTGCGAACTCGAATCCGTTTGCATCGCAAGCGATTTCGTTCTTGTCCTCTTCGATCATGTTGCACTCGATAACCTTCTCAAAGCTGAAGCCGAGGTCGATTCTGCATTTTCCTCTGTTCTGCTCTTCCTCGACAACTCGGATAATGTATCCGTTGCCGTCCTGAGCCTTCTTGATCGCATCGATGATAACATTCTTTTTGCTCGTTTTTGCGATGAATGATTCGCCCGCAAGAGAGCCTTCGACGGCTTCCTTGTTATACTTTGCAACGGGAAGAATGTTGAATGCGAGTGACTTCTGAACAGTTTCGTGACGCCAGTCGTTCTCGTGCGGATAGAAGGCATATCTGAAGGTGTTGATGCCGTGGTCACCCGTTCTGTCGGGGCAGGTGGGGGCTCTCATGAGAGTGATCCTCATGTGGCTGCCGTGGATATCATAGCCGTATTTGCAGTCGTTGATGATGCTGCAGCCGTAACCGCCTTCGGAAAGGTCAGCCCATTTGTGAGCGGCAACCTCATATCTTGTCAGGTCGAATGCGGTGTTCCAGTGAGTCGGTCTTTTTGCCGCACCGTGAGCTATGTCATAGGTTGCATCGGTATCCTTGACGGCAACATCGAAGCCTGCCTTGAGAACCTTGTCGCTCTCGTGCCAGTCGACGGTCGTATCGAAGATAACGCTTTCGCCGTTCTGAGTGAGGATGATATCCTGAGTGATGAGCGACTTGTTGAATCTTCGCTTGATCCTGATAACGCCTCTGACAGCGTTGCTCTCAACGACCTCAATGCTTTCCGCTTCGGTAAGCTCCCACATCTTCTTCTGATAGTTCAGCTCGAGATTCCATGCGGTTTCATGGATGCACTTGTCGAGAGAAACCGTGAGGATATTGCCTCTGCCGTCAAGAGCCTCACGCTCGTTGATCTTGTCATAAATGCTTGTGATGATGCCGTTTTCGTCGAGCTCGACTCTGAGAATTGCGTTCTCGAGATAATTTGCTTCAGCCTCAACGGGAGCAAAGGGAGTTTCGCCCTCTTTGAGATAAAACACCTTGCTGCTCAGAGGCTCAAGAACATCGGGCAGGAATACGAACTTTCCGCCGATATAAGCGCATGGGAGTGAAAGCCCGTCAGCGGCGGTAATATACATACCCTCGGGAACACCCTCAACTTCAACGGGTTCACAGCTTTCGCAGCCTGCCATGTTCCAGACGGTAACGGTGTTTGCATCTGCGGAAACAGCGGCGTTTACAGAAGCGAGAACATCATCCTTGATGTTGTTGCCGATTTCGTTCATTATCGCATAATCCCTGCGTGCATCCTCGAACACCTCGTGGATCGATGAGCCGGGAAGAATGTCATGGAACTGGTTGGTCATGAGGATTTTCCAGCCCTTTTCAAGCTCTTCCTTGGGATATGCCTTGCCGAGATGCTTCTCTGCAAAAACGGAGAGCATTTCGTTTCTTGTGAAAAGATATTCGCCCTTGCGGTTGTTCTTCTTGACGAAAGCCTGGCTTGTGAAAGTACCTCTGTGGTTTTCGTAAACAAGCTCGCCGTTCCAGACGGGAAGGTCTTTTTCGTGCTCAGCCATTGTTTCAAAGAAATCGTCAACATGGCCGATTTCTGCCTTGGGAAGACCGGGGAAATTCTGAAGGCGTCTGCCTCTTTCAAGCATGTTTCTTGTCGGACCGCCGCCGCCGTCGCCGTAGCCGTACATGCCCATGGCGGTGTTCAGCTCGCTCTTGTTGTTGCATTCCTCGTCGAATGTCATGAGCTCGTCAACTCTGAAATGGCAGTTATAAGCAGGGCGCATGAGATGGGCGTAAACCTTGTCGCCGTTGTTACCCTCCCACATGAACATGCTGTAGGGGAATTTTGTCGTGTCGTTATATGAAAGCTTCGAGGTGATAAAGTTTGTCATGCCGCAGCCCTTGATAATCTGGGGCAGAGCCCATGTGAAGCCGAAGCAGTCGGGAAGCCAGTATGTTTTTGAAACCTTGCCGAATTCCTTTTTGAAGAACTCCGTGCCGTAAAGCACCTGGCGGATGAGAGCCTCGCCCGAAGCGATGTTTGTGTCAGCCTCAACCCAGACATTGCCGCAGATATCCCACTGACCGTTTCTGACCTTCTCCTTGATCTTCTCAAAAATTTCGGGATAATGGTCCTTCATCATCTGATAAAGAACGGCTTCGCTCTGACCGAAGGTCATTTCGGGATATTCACCCATGAGCGTTGTGACATTGGAGAAGGTTCTTGCACTCTTGCGGATGCTTTCCTGAATTCTCCAGAGCCATGCAACATCGATATGGCTGTGTCCCGTGAGAATAACTCTGCTTTGAGCGGTCCATTCGATTTCGCTGATTTTTTTGAGGTAGAAGGCTCTTGCTTCTCTGACAGACTTTCTGACCTCCTCGTCGGAAAAGTCATAGTCTACCATATGCATGCTGTCGTCGATTGCGGCATAGACCTTTGCCTTGATATGCTCGTCCTTGATGAAATCGAGAGCGTCGAAAGCGACTGTCAGGTCGAGATAATAGCCCTCAACATCCTCGTCGGCAACGGCAATATAGGTGCTGCCGAAACGGCATTCCTGATGCGTTGCACCTTCCATGGCATCGTCGCAGAATGACATGGAGTCAACCGTTGCTTCGATTTCAAAGGTGAGAACCTCGCCCGCCTTGCGGATACCGAGTTCAACATCCGTTCTGTCGGGAAGCCACTCTCTCGAGGTGCAGCCCGCAACATATTTACCGTTGCATTTGACAAGCGCTTCGCCGCCGACGGGAAGCACGGCTCTAATTTTTTTGCCGTCCATTTCCTCGGGAACGGTTATGCTTGCCTTGAAGAAATGGGCTGAGTCATAGGCGGCATACCATCTGTCGCCGCATTTGATCTCGCCCTTGAAATCCTCCATCTCGTAGTGAGATTCGAGGAACATGCCTCTTGTATATTCCCAGACGGGAATCTCTTTTTTAGCAATAAAAAAATGCTTTTTCAGTTGCTCGTGCATATCCTTGAGAATGCCGATTTTTAAAGTGCGCATAAAGAACACTCCTTTCCGCTTTTTATAATATCATCATAATTTATCCAAATCAATATAAAAATAATAATTGCCGCAAACTTTTTCAAGTCTGCGGCAAGATGAGTTATGTTTATTTCTTTTCGGGAAGACCGTTCTTGTCATACATGCATGCAGCTTCGAGCATGATTTCGATGCCTGCTGCGATCGCCTCCTCACGGAGATTGTCGGCATTGTCGAGTCTTGTATGATAGTAACGGGGAGGAGTGGGATCCATTGCGGCAAAGCCCGTTGACTTGATGCCCCTCTGAGTGAATGCGGCGGCATCGGATGCGCCGATATAAACCGATTCAAAGTGAAGATCGTAGCCGCAGTTCCTGCCTGCCTCCTGAACGAGATGCTTGACGCCCCAGTCGTGCTTGACCGTGCCGCTCATATCTCTGTCATAGACCGCCATTGTTTCGAGGTCACGGAAGGTGTCGCATGCAACGCATACGGTTTCGATATCCTTGAGCTCTTTTTCATGAGCCTTGACATAAGCCTTTGCGCCTCTCAGACCCGATTCCTCGGAGCCCGAGCAGATAACAACGAGGTCTGTGTTTTCAAATCTTGTGTCTGTTTCCGCCATAGCCTTGGCAACGCTCATGGCAACATAGCAGCCCGTAAGGTTGTCGTTTGCGCCGGGAACGCTCTTGAAGGGGTTCTGGAAAAGCAGGAAGCCGAGCTGGAAGGGAACGAAAATGCAGCCGATAACGAAGCCTGCGATCATGAGTCCGTGAGCCTTTTCGGCGCTGAGAGCACCGTTTGTTCCTGCGAAAACAATGCTGAGGATCGCAATAATAAGGTCGGCAACAAGACCGACAACGGCGGGGATGAGAACGAGCTTCATGCCGACACCGCCGAGAAGATAGTTGAGAGTCCATTCATACTGGCTGTCAGCATGGCCGACAATGATGAAGCGTTTCTTCGTTTCGCCCGAAGCTTTTCTCGTTGCGATCATATTGTGGCTGGGATGACCGGGGAAAAGAGGATCGATGAACTGCTTATACATAAGGAATTCAAGCAGAAGCGGAATGAAGCCGAGAACAACGAGAACGAGAGCGATGACGGGGTTGACAAATGCGTTGATGAAAACGCTTGCAACAGCACATGCGACCGTAAAGGGGATAAAGCCCATGAATGCCTGACGGTGAACCTTGAATTCCTCGAGCTTTACATCGTCGCAGTATTTTTTCATTTCTTTCGCCATAAGCTCCTGCGCTTTAAGCTCTTCGGGGGAGCCGGGCTGACGGGGACCGATCTCATTGCAGATACGGGTGATTCCCTTGACGCTGAATTTTGAAAGCTTCTTTGAATCAAAATCCTTGCTGTATTCGAGTGCGGTTTTCATATGTTTGATCCTCCTGTAAAAAATTTATAAGCTGTAAACACCGGACTGCAGAACGGCATATTCGATGTCTTTGACTCTGAAATATTTGTAAACGGGTTCGTTGAACAGACAGTAATCCGCAACGGTATAGTTTGTCAGATCGATCGTTCTTATCTTATAAGAATAAGCGTTGCTGATAAAAAGCTTGTTATCGTAAACTGAGATGTCGCTCGGATGGCAGAAGGTTTTGTCCTTTGAGCTTCCGACACGGAATTCGATCCTGTCATGCTTTGCGGAATAGTTGATTATTGCGTTCGACTCGGGAACAACGAGCCAGAGATCGGCTCCGTTGACGGCAGGGGAGCAGGCAGGGTTGTCAAGATATAAGACCTTATGCTCCGAGAGAATTTCTCCCGAGCTTCCGAGAAGCTTGAGAGTTCCGTCGGGATAGGAAACGGCTTTTGTGCTGCCCGAAAGGCTGACAACATCGCATGTCACGAAATTTCCGAGAACTCTTGCAACATCGTAGGAGCACTCGCCGAACTTATAATTTATGTATGAAACGACAGGGATCCTGTCAAAAATATCAATTTCCTGATTATAGTGATAAAAAGCAACGGCCTCGTTGCCGTTCTGAAGGGTTTCCCTGCAGGCGTAAACAAAGCCCCGCTCAACGGGAACTATATCAAGAATATCTGCGTTGAAAAGTTTCTGCACTTTTAATGCCTCCGGCAAAATAATAATGCCCCGCCAAGCCGTATGCAGCCGATTGTAACCTGCTCCAAAGCAGGTGGGTGCGTCCCGACGGTCTCTCGCTCCCTTCGTCCGCCCGAGGGCGGGAGGTCTGCAATCCTACGCCGGAGATTAGCTCCCTGTAATTACGTGTTGGGTTACATATTGACTGCAATTTGTCGCACAAGGCAGGGTGTGAAATTCAATTATTCTTCAGATTCTTCAAAATCGAACATCTCTGCAAGTCTTTCTTCAAAAGCGGTGCCGACTTCTTCAAACTCGGCATCGTCCTCGATGGGGCAGAGGTAGGTTTCGCCTTTTTCTTCCTGAACCTTGAGGATGATGAGCTCGTTATCCTCTTCGGTGATCTTATCGGGATTTTCGGGGAGGGGAAGAAGAGCAACATATTTGCCGCTGTCGGTTTCGATTCTGTCAAGCTCCTCGAAAATGTGTTCTTTGCCTTCCTCGTCAACGACGCTGACGATATCGGGTGTATATTCTTCCATTTATTAAACATCCTTTCTTTACATGTACCTTTTATATTTTAACCCGAAAACCGCTGTTAGTCAATAGAAAATCTTTATATCGGCGGCAAAATATTCATTTGTTGATTTGTTACAAAACTTATAAACAATCTGATAAAAAACTATTGACAAATGCCAACAATTGTGCTATATTATAGTCGAGGAAAGGAAACGGAGATCAAAGAGTTTCAAAAATTCCGAAGCTCATAAGGCTCAGAAAAAAGACAGCCAAAATCTTGAAGTATGACCGGAATAACATTACTTCGGAAGGTTTGATCTTTCTTTATCCGAACCCCTCTTGACCATATATCTCATCAGTCAAAGGTCAAAAAATGTCATTGAAAATGAAAGAAAGGCGGCGATACCGATGTACTCATCAGCTTCATCGCTCACAGCCGCAGAAACCGAATCCTGAATCAAGCGGATTTTTGAAGGTGAACTCAGAAAAATCAACTGTAATGATCCTTTCAAGCCGCAATTACAACAGATTTTGTTGATTGATCCGGAAAAGCGGCTGTGAGCGGAAAACTTACAATTTAATATGAATTAACAGGACTGCGTCGAGAAGCGCAGTCTTTTTTTGCGTTTCCGTTTATTTTCACAAATCGGTGCAATTCCATAATTTTCTTTTTATTATATTTTTTATTGAAATATTTTTCTTTAAGTGATATACTAAGAAGATATTGAAAGGAATGATAACCTGTGAAACGAAAGAAATGGGTCGTTGCGAGAAGCGACAAGGACTTTGCCGTGCAGATTTCTCAGCAGCTCGGCGTTGACCCCTTTGCCGCCTTGCTTGTAACATCCAGAGGTTTTGAAAATATAGATGACATTGATGCTTTTTTTGATTCGGATGCACCCTTATCGCTCGATCCTTTTTCGATAAAGGATATGGATAAGGCGGCGGAAAGGATAAACAGAGCCATTGATGACGGTGAATTTATCTGCGTTTTCGGTGATTACGATGCCGACGGCGTAACGGCAACTGCTCTGCTTTTTTCATATCTTGAAGCAAGAGGCGCAAATGCAATCCGATATATACCCGACAGAGTTACCGAGGGCTACGGACTGAATGCGGGAGCCGTTGAGGAGCTTGCCGACAGGGGAGTCAGCCTCATCGTTACTGTCGATAACGGCGTTTCCGCAATTGAAGAAGCCAAGCGAGCCAAGGAGCTCGGAATATCGCTGATAGTCACGGACCATCATAAGGTCGGAGAAATTCTTCCCGATGCGGAAGCGGTCGTTGACCCTCACAGAGAGGACTGCCCCAGCTCTTTCAAGGAGATGAGCGGTGTCGGAGTTGCATTCAAGCTTGTCTGCGCTCTCGAGGGCGGAGCCGACGATATGCTCATTGAAGAATACGGCGATCTCGTTGCACTTGGTACTATCGGTGATGTTGTGACCCTTACGGGCGAAAACCGCATAATGGTCCGCCGTGGACTCCGCCTTATCAACGATGACCCAAGACCGGGTATTGCCGCTCTGATGAATGCGGCGGGAGTCGGCGACAAGGTTTTCAATGCATCCTCGGCTGCTTTTACCGTCTGCCCGAGAATCAATGCGGCAGGCAGAATGGGCTCGGCTCATAAGGCTCTCGACCTTCTCCTCTGCGAAGATGCTGAAGAAGCGGCGGCTCTTGCCGATGAGATCAATTCAATGAATTCTCTCCGTCAGAAAACGGAAACCGATATATTTGCAAGTGCGGTGTCGATGCTTAACGATAACCCCGAGATGATGAACGATAAGATTATCGTTGTCAGCGGAGAGGGCTGGCATCAGGGCGTTATCGGAATAGTTGCCGCAAGAATAACCGAAAGATTCGGCAGACCGTGCATCGTTATTTCGTGCGACGGAGAAACGGCAAAGGGCTCGTGCAGAAGCGTTGAGGGCTTCTCGATTTACGATGCTATCGAGGCTGTTTCGGACTGCCTTGAGCATTTCGGCGGTCATACTCTTGCCGCAGGCATAGGTATCCGCTCATCCCGTATTGCCGAATTCAGAAAAAGAATCAACGAATATGCGGCAGGCATTGAAATGCCTTTTGCTCTGCAGAAGATCGACTGCAGGCTTCTCCCGTCATCCGTCAATCTCGAGCTTCTTTCATCTCTCTCTCTTCTTGAACCCTTCGGCTCGGGCAATCAGCAGCCGAGCTTCGGTCTTTTCGGAGTGAGGATCGAGGATGTTTCGGGATTATCCGAGGGAAAGCATGTCCGCATGAACATTTCAAAAAACGGCACGAGGATCGGAGTTGTTTATTTCGGAATGCCCGAAAAGCGTTTCCCGTTCGGCAGGGGCGATATCGTTGACCTTGCCGTTAATCTTGACAGAAATGTTTATAACGGAGAAGAGCGTATCTCGGTTATAGTCAAAGGTATCAGACCTTCTCTGACCGACGAGGAAAAGGTTCTTTCTTCGATCAGCCTTTACGAAAAATTTGCAAGAGGCGAAAAGCTGACTCCCGAGCAGGCACGCAGGCTTTTGCCCGAAAGAGAGCTCGAGGTTGCTGTTTTCAAGAGCATCAAAAATAAGCCTCTTACCGATAATTACTGTGAAATGCTTTGTGTCCGTCTTGGCGATGACGGCTCAAAGCTTGCGGCAATAACCGCAGTTGTTGAAATCATGCTCGACATGGGCATTCTTGCTCTTGACGGTGAAAACTCCGTCTATGTTCCTCAGAATCCTCCCAAGGTCAATCTTGAGGATTCCGCAATTATGAAAAGAATTAAAAGCTTTATTTGATTTGGCAGGTGACCGCTTATATGAATGGAATCAATGTTCCGACCGTTTACAATTCACCCGAAGAATGCTTTGAGGCTCTTCTCGAAAGGATCTCAAGATCCTATACCGAGGAGGAGATCTCCCTTGTCAGAAAGGCATATGAAACCGCTTCCGAGGCCCATGCCGAGCAGAAGCGTCTTTCGGGCGAGCCGTATATCATGCATCCGCTGAATGTTGCGCTCATTCTCTCAAAGCTCGGCATGGACGATGCATCGGTTATCGCCGCAATTCTCCATGACACGGTCGAGGATACCAAGATGACATATAACGATGTCAAGGCTGCTTTCGGTCAGACCGTAGCCGACCTTGTTGAGGGCGTAACCAAAATCGGCAAGGTGCCTCTTCAGACAAAGGAAGAGCAGCAGGCGGAGAATATCCGCAAAATGCTTCTCGCCATGTCGAGGGATATAAGAGTTATCATCATCAAGCTTGCCGACAGACTCCATAACATGAGAACGCTCATGTTCAAGCCCGAACAACGGCGCAGGGAAATTGCGCTCGAAACGATTGAGATTTATGCCCCGATCGCTCACCGACTCGGTATCCGACCCATCAAGGAGGAGCTTGAGGACCTTTCGATCAGCTATCTTGACCCCGTTGCTTATCATGAGATCGAAGAAAACCTTGAGGCTCAGAGCCGTTCGAGAAACGAATATCTTGCCGATATCAAAACGAGGATAGAGGACAGGATCCATTCTCTCGTTTCCGGTGCGCAGGTAAGCGGAAGAATCAAATCCGTTCACGGCATATACCGCAAGATGTATATGCGCAACAAGAATTTTGATGAGATCTATGATATCTATGCCGTCAGAATAATCGTTGAGTCGGTCATTGACTGCTATAACTGTCTTGGCGTTATTCACGATATGTTCAAGCCCATTCCGGGCAGATTCAAGGATTATATCTCAACCCCCAAGCCGAATATGTATCAGTCGCTCCATACGACCGTTCTCGGCAAGGAGGGCATTCCGTTCGAGGTTCAGATAAGAACATGGGATATGCACCATACCGCCGAATACGGTATTGCGGCTCACTGGAAATATAAGCTCGGCGTCAACGGAACCCAGAAGTTTGAGGAGCGTCTTGCATGGATAAGACAGCTTCTTGAAAGCCAGAGCGAGAGCGAAAATGTTGAAGATATCGTTTCGACGATCAAGAGCGATCTTGTTCCCGAAGAGGTGTTTGTTTTCACTCCCAAGGGAGATGTTTTCAACCTTCCCATGGGTGCAACCGTCATAGACTTTGCCTATGCGATCCATTCCGCCGTCGGCAACAAAATGGTCGGCGCAAAGGTTGACGGAAGGATCGTTCCGCTTGACTATAATGTCAAAACGGGTGAGATCGTCGAGGTTCTGACCTCGTCTGCACAGGGCAAGGGACCGAGCCGTGACTGGCTGAAGATAGTCAAGACCAGTCAGGCGAGAGCGAAGATCAGACAGTGGTATAAAAAAGAACGCAGGGATGAGAATATTGCCGAGGGCAGAGCCGAGGTCGAGAAGGAGTTCAGAAGAAACTTCATCAGGCTTTCGGATTCCGAGTTCGATGAGTTCATCGAAAAAATTGCGGAGCGTCAGCACTGCAAAACGGTCGACGATTTCTATGCCGCTATCGGTTACGGCGGAATTTCGCTCATGCGAATGATGCCGAAGATCAAGGAAGACTATGCGAAGCTCATCAAAACCGATGAGCCCGTTGTTACGATAACGCCTGCCAAGAAGAAGACGAAGAGCAAGGAGGGCGTTGTTGTCGAAGGAATCGACAACTGCCTTATCAAGTTCTCACGCTGCTGCAATCCGCTTCCCGGCGACGATATTATCGGCTTTATAACGAGGGGACACGGCGTTTCGATCCATACCCGTAACTGCACCAATGTTCCCGAGGATATCTCAAAGGCGGGTGAGCCCGAGAGATGGATAACGGCATACTGGGATTCAAATATCAAGGAAGAGTTCAAGTGTACTCTCAACATTCATTGTCTTAACCGCATCGGTCTGCTTGCGGATGTTTCGAGCCTTCTCGCCAATATGCATATCATGATAAACGATATCAGCACGAGAAACACGAAGGACGGCAGAGCGAATATCATGGTCACCGTTTCGGTCAACGGCGTTGAGCACCTGAATGCTCTCGTCGCAAAGATGTCAAAGGTCACAGGAGTGCTGAGCATCGAGAGAAGCGGTATATAACGGAGAAATAATTATGCGTGCTGTAATACAAAGAGTCAAAAACTCGTCCGTCAGCGTTGACGGCGAGATCAAAGGAAAAATCGGCAAGGGCTTCAATGTTCTTCTCGGTGTCATGAACGGCGATACCGATGCCGAGGCGGAGCTTCTTGCTTCTAAAATTTCAAAGCTTCGTGTTTTTGAGGACGAAAACGGAAAGATGAACAAGGGCATTCTTGACATCGGCGGAGAGATACTCGTTATTTCTCAGTTCACCCTCTGCGCCGATATCAAAAAGGGTAACAGACCTTCGTTCACCGATTCCGCTGCGCCCGACGAAGCGGACAGGCTTTACCGTTATTTCTGTGAATGCCTGAAAGAAAACGGTGTTTCCAAGGTCGGAACGGGAGTATTTGCGGCTGAAATGCTTGTTGAAATCAGCAACGACGGTCCCGTTACAATAGTTATGGATACGGACATCTGGAATAAAAGAGGATAAAACATGAAGATTACCAAAGTTGACCTCGGTCATGAAATATTTGCCAACTGCTATGTTCTTGTCGATGAAAAATCGGGGGAGTCAGCAATTGTCGACCCCGCTTACTACAACGCTGAGATAGCGGAAAAATTCAAAGAAGCAGGGGCGGAGAAGCCGAAATACATTCTCCTTACCCACGGTCATTTTGACCATATTTTCGGCGTTCACGGTCTGAAAGAAGCGAGCGGCGCAAAGGTCGTTATCCACGATGCGGACGCCGAATTTCTTCACGATCCGTGGAAAAGTCTTGCCCAAAACAATTTCCCCGAGCCTCAGCTTCCCGTTGTTGCGGATATAACCGTCGAAGACGGCTCTGAGCTCATGCTCGGAGAAGAGAAGATAAAGGTTCTGAGCGCCCCCGGTCACACCATGGGAAGCGTATGCTATATCCTTGAAAATGACCGTGTCATGCTCAGCGGCGACACTCTTTTCTGCATGACCGCAGGCAGAACCGATCTTTACGGCGGTAATGAAGAAATGATGATCGCATCGCTGAAGAGGCTGATCGCTCTTGACGGCGATTACAGAGTGCTTCCCGGTCATAACCGTGAAACAACTCTCGAAAGAGAAAGAACCCGTAACTGGTATATCAGAAGGATGGTAAGATAAGTGATATTAAGGATTTTCGGGCACGATTTTCATTACGAATGCGAAAATCTGTGCAGGGTCTATTTCCCGAACGAAAAAATTAATATAGTCTATGATGAAAGCGGAGAGGACCCGAAGGAGGTCGTCACCCGATGCTTGCCCGTTGACGGTGGAAATAATATTTATGTTTCCGTCACCGTTGACGGAGCGGAGAAATCTCTCGAGGCGCAGGTCCTTGCTCCCGAAAACGAGCTTCGTGATAAATCGGAGCTTAAAACCGCTCAGCTTATTTTTGCGGCGATGTCGGAGATAACGGGCTATACTCCGCCTTGGGGAGTGCTCACGGGTGTGCGCCCATCAAAGCTCATGCTCAGGCTTATAGCCGATATGGGCGAAGAAGCGGCGATGAACTATTTCCTCGGCAGTCTGCTCGTCAGCCCCGAAAAGGCTGAGCTTGCGAAAACCGTTGCAAGGGCAGAGGAGGAGATAGTCAATCTTTCGGACAAAAAATCGTTCAGCCTCTATGTTTCGATTCCTTTTTGTCCGACCCGATGCAGCTATTGCTCTTTTGTTTCCCATTCGATAGCAAACGCCAATGCGAGAAAGCTTCTTCCCGACTATCTTGATAAGCTTGCGGAAGAGATAAGGCTTACGGGCTCGGCTGCCTCAGAGCTCGGACTCAGACTTGAAAGCGTATATTTCGGCGGAGGAACACCGGGCGTTCTTGAAGCTCCGCAGATGGACAGGCTTCTGAGTGAGATAGAGAACAGCTTCGATCTGTCAACCGTTCGTGAGTATACCGTTGAGGCAGGCAGACCCGATACGATAACGCCCGAAAAGCTCAGGGTTCTCAGGCTTCACGATGTCGGCAGAATCAGCATCAATCCGCAGACATTCAATCAGCGTACTCTTGAGCTTATTGGCAGAAATCACAGCGTTGAGCAGTCGCTGAAGGCTTATATGCTGGCGAAAACCTACGGCTTCAGAAGCATCAACATGGATCTCATCGCAGGTCTGCCCGAAGAAAGCTATGAGGATTTCGTTGCGAGCGTTGACACGGCGCTTGCGCTTTCTCCCGAGAACATAACCGTTCATACTCTCGCTCTCAAACGCTCCTCGGAGCTTAACGCCTCGGGCGCAGGAGTTGCCGACGGAAACACGGCGAAGAGAATGCTTGAATATGCTTCGTCCGCTCTTTCGGGCAGGGGGTATGCTCCTTATTATATGTACAGGCAGAGCAAGTGCGTCGGAAACCTTGAAAATGTCGGCTGGTGCCTTGACGGACACGAATGCCTCTATAATGTTTTCATGATGGAGGAATGCCATTCCGTTCTTGCCGTCGGCGCAGGTGCCGTCACGAAGCTGCGTGAACCCGACGGAACGAACATAGAGCGTATTTTTAATTATAAATATCCTTATGAATATATATCGGGATTTGATAAAATTACAGAGCGTAAAAACGGAATAAAGAGCTTTTATTTGTCATACTAAATTTTATAGACTGCTGTTTGAAAAAGGTGATGAATATGAACTGCTCAGAAAAATATACCTTCAGCCGGATAAATAATCTTGCGCTGCAGCCCCGTGAATTTCTCGCATCTTGCTCCGGAAGCTATATGGATTCCGTCGGGGAAACCGCACGCAGGATATTCTCCGACGAAAGCAAAAAGATAATCACTCTTGCGGGACCGAGCTCGTCGGGAAAAACGACGACGGCATCGCTTCTTTCGAGGTCGATCGGGAAGCTCGGCGCAAAGGCATTCACGGTTTCGCTTGATGATTTCTATTATTCTCACAGCGAGAACAAATATCCGCTCGGCGAAAACGGCGAGCCCGATTACGAGAGCGTTTATGCTCTTGATATCGATAGGCTTCACCGCTGCTTCGGAGAGCTTGCCGAAAAAGGAGAAAGCGTTTTTCCCGTTTTTGATTTCACAAAGGGAGAACGCATTGACGGAGCGAGAAAAATCGTTCTCGGCAAAAACGATATCATAATCGTCGAGGGGCTTCATGCTCTCAACCCCGTAATAACAGAAAACCTGAAAAAAGAAAACATTTTTGAAATATATGTCAGCGTTTCTTCAAGAGTTTATGAGAATGACGGAAGCGTTCTTCTCTCCAAAAGGGATCTCAGATTTATCCGCCGCATGGTCAGGGACAATTCTTTCAGAGCAACTCCTCCCGAAAGGACCTTTGAGATATGGCAGAGCGTCATGAGGGGAGAGGACAAATATCTTTTCCCGTTCGAGGAGCTTGCGGATGTCAGACTCAATTCGTTTCATCCGTGTGAGCCCTGCGTGCTTGCCGCTCAGGCGATACCTCTGCTCAACGGAGTCGGAGGCGAATTTGCTTCAAAAGCGGCTTCTCTTGCTGAAAAGCTCAGTCTGTTCAGACGGATCGACAAATCTCTTTTGCCCGATGATTCTCTTCTCAGAGAGTTCACGGGAGCGTAAGAATAATATAAAGGAGAGTGAGCCTTGTGGCTTCAGAAAAAAAACAATCGGTGCTTAACGGTGCGATGGTGCTTATGTTTGCCGTTCTGCTTGTTAAGCTTATCGGAGTGCTGTTCAAAATTCCTCTCACCGACCTTATCGGCAGCGTCGGCAGAGGTTATTTCAGCTCGGCATATGAGGTTTACACCCCCATTTTCGCTATCTCAATGGCAGGTCTGCCCGTTGCGGTATCGAGAATGGTTGCGGAAAACGTTGCTCTTGAGCGTTACAGAGAGGCAAGAAACGTTTTCAGGGTTTCTCAGAGAATATTCCTGATCGTCGGAACGGTCGGCACGGCAATTCTTCTGCTTGCCGCCTATCCCTACACTCATTTCATTCAGGGCGTCAGCAGCAAGAGCCTTCCTGCTGTTCTCTGCGTTGCTCCTTCTATATTCTTCTGCTGCTTTATGTCGGCTTACAGAGGCTATTACGAAGGTCTTCGCAACATGACTCCGACGGCGATCTCTCAGGTTATTGAAGCTCTCGGCAAGCTTGTTATCGGACTTCTCCTTGCAAAGCTTGTCGTTTCGGGCGGACTGAATCAGTATGAGGCGGGCATGCTCGCTTCGGGTAATGTCAGCGCAGAGGTTTTCGGCACAACGGTAACGAGCCTTACCGAGGCAAACAGCGTTATAACTCCTCTTGCCGCCGCAGGTGCCGTTCTCGGCGTAACCGTCGGCTCGGTCGCAAGCACGGTGTTCCTTGTTATACATCATAAAATCAAGGGCGACGGCTTCACGAGGGTTCAGCTTGTCAATTCCCCCAGATCCGCCGAGGGCAGCGTTCTTGCAAAGGACATGATAAAAATTGCCGTTCCCATGGTTGTGAGTGCTCTTATTTTAAACATAACGAACCTTATTGACACAACGACCATTCAGGCAAGGCTTGCAACCGCTCTCGAAACCGATTTCAACGCCGTTGTTTCGATGCATGAGGAGGCAATCACAAAAGCGGTCAGCCTTTCAAGACTTGATATTTCCAACAAGGAAGAGGTTGTCAAATATCTCTGGGGCTCATACGGTATGGCTCTCGACTTCAGAAACCTTGTTCCGACAATCACCGTTCAGCTCGGTGTCAGCGCATTGCCTGCTCTTGCCGCCGCATGGGCAGTCAAGGATAAGACGAATGTCCGTTCAACGATCGAAACCGTTATCCGCATCGGCATGCTCATCGCTCTTCCTGCGGGTATCGGAATGGCATCTCTTGCAGAGCCTATTCTGACCGTTATCTACGGCAGGGGACAGAGCTCGGATGCGATTTCCGTTGTTGCTCCCATCATGGTTGCTTACGGTCTTGCAACCTTTATAATGGCTATTTCAACGCCCGTTACGAATATGCTTCAGGCTATCGGCAGAACGGATATTCCCGTCAAATCGGTCGTTGTCGGTGCTGTCTGCAAGCTGACCTGCAACTTCATTCTTGTCGGCAACCCCAAATTCAATGTTTATGGTGCGGTTGCCGGAACAATACTTTTCTATGTTGTGATCGTAACGTGCAACCTTGTTTCGCTCATAAAAGTTGCAAAGGTAAAGATCAACTGGCTCTCAGTTTTCGTAAAGCCCTTTATCTGTGCCGCTCTCTGCGGTGTTACCGCTTTCGCCTCCAACGCTCTGCTTAACAAGATTTTCCCTGCCGACACATCCGAGAGCATCTTTAACATGGGTACGGTTTCGGTCGGAATTTCCGTTGTTCTTGCAGTAATTGTTTATGCGATTTCGCTCCTTCTTATCAAAGGCGTGGCAAAGGAAGACGTAATTGTTCTTCCAAAAGGAGAAAAAATTGCAAAAACCCTTGAAAAATACGGACTTTTGGGTTAAAATAGATTTCAGTGATTTCCGGAGAAGAAAATAATGGTTGATTTTAAGCATAAAGATTGCTATAATATTCAGGACCTTGTTGATATCATGCGTCTGCTCAGAGAGCCCGGCGGCTGTCCGTGGGATGCCGAGCAGACTCACGAAAGCATCAAAAAGAATCTCATTGAGGAAACCTATGAGGTTATCGAGGCTGTCAACAAAAATGATAAGGTTCTTCTTTGCGAGGAGCTCGGCGATCTGCTCATGCAGGTTGTTTTCCATGCTCAGATGGAGGCGGAAAACGGCGGGTTCACATTTGACGATGTGTGCGACGGCGTGTGCAAAAAGCTCGTTGAGCGCCATCCCCATGTTTTCGGAGAGGTGAGTGTCAGCGGTGTTGACGATGTTCTCACGAACTGGGATGCTATAAAGAAGAAGACCAAGGGTCAGAAAACGGCAACGGATTCCATGCTCTCCGTTCCCCGTGAGCTACCTGCTCTCATGAGAGCGGCAAAGCTTCAGAAAAAGGCTGCCGATGTCGGCTTTGACTGGAACGATGTTTCGGGAGCGCTTGATAAGCTTGAGGAAGAAATTGCGGAGCTTCGTGCGGCGATCGGGAATAACGATTCCGTGAATGCCGACGAAGAACTCGGAGATATCCTTTTCTCCGCCGTCAATGTTTCAAGATTTATCAAGGTTGACGCCGAGGAATCCCTGACTCATGCGAGCGATAAGTTCCTTGCGAGATTCACTCAGGTCGAGGAGCTTGCCCGTGAAAGATCTGTTGATATGACCGCCGCTTCGCTCGAAGAGCTTGATGCTCTCTGGGATGAGGTCAAGGCAAGGTCAAAAAAATAATTGAATATAAATACTTCGGTATTTGTAAAATAGAAATCAAAAGATTGGAGAACAAAAAAATGAATAAGACAGAACTCGTAAACGCAATCGCCAAGAACGAAGGCATCGAAAAGAAGTGCGCTGAAAAGGCAGTCAACGCTGTTATTGCAGCTATCACAGACGCTCTTGCAGCAGGTGAAAAGGTTCAGCTCATCGGTTTCGGTACTTTCGAGGTTCGTGAGCGTGCTGAAAAGACAGCCCGTAACCCCAGAACAGGCGAAGCTATCACAGTTGCAGCTACAAAGGTTCCCGCTTTCAAGGCAGGCGCTGCTCTCAAGGATAAGGTTGCAAAATAATCATATCTGATTTTCAAGGCTGCCTGAAAGGGCAGCCTTTTGACTTTAAAATTTTCCGAAAGAGGCATGAAATGAGACTCGATAAATATCTCAAGGTTTCAAGAATAATCAAAAGAAGAACCGTTGCCAACGATGCATGCGATGCAAAGCATGTAACGGTCAACGGCAAGGTTGCTAGAGCATCCTACGATGTCAAGGTCGGGGATATCATCGAGATAACCTTCGGCAGCAATACAAGCCGTTTCGAGGTGCTCAGCGTTTCCGAGCACGCAACGAAGGAATCGGCGGCGCTCATGTTCAGAACGCTTTAAAAAGAGAATATAAAAGCCTTCCCGGGCATATCATTAACTGACAGATATTAACGGGGAGGCTTTTTATTATGGCAGAAGAAAAGAAAATATCATCGGTGCCGCATAATCTTGTTCTCGAGGACAGACGGCTTCTGACGGTTTCGGGCGTTTCAGATGTTGACAGCTTTGACGAAGAAACGGTCGTCGTTTTCACCGACCTCGGCGAGCTGACGGTCAGAGGCTCGGATCTTCATATCAACCGGCTCAGCGTTGAGGTAGGGGAGCTGACGGTCGAGGGGAATATTTCCGCTCTGATCTATTCTCAGGATAATGTTCAGAAGGGCGGATTTTTCAGCAAGGTGTTCAGATAAATGGAATATATTCAGGGATTGCCGGCTCAGACTGAACTGTTTCTTTTATCGCTCGGCTTCGGTTTTCTTCTCGGGATACTCTATGATGTTTTCAGAACCCTGAGAATGACGATCGGCTCCTCGGATAAACTGATCTTTGCCGCCGATCTGCTCTATTTTCTGATTTGCGGAGTCCTGAGCTTTTTCTTCCTTCTTGTTACCGACGAGGGACGGCTGAGGTTTTATACCGTTCTCGGAGAAGCCCTCGGCTGGATGATATATTATTTCTCCCTGGGAACGGTTGCAATGAAGGTCAGCGCAGCGGCTGTCAGAACCGCAAAGAGGCTCATGAGCTTCGTTTTTAAACCGATAAAATTCGTTATAAGAAAAATAATGATGTTCTTTAAAAAAATTGCGGATTTTATTAAAAAAAGAATTAAAAAAAACAGTAAAAAATCAAAATTTATCTTGCAAAACGGCAAGTCTTTAGTGTATAATCTTTATAGTTATTTCTATAACTATAATTTTAATAAAAATAAAGGAAAATGATATGGCTGCAGCAAAGATAAAACAGAAAAAGAAAAGCATCATGCTTGCTGTCCTTTTATGTGCGCTCGTGTGCTATTTTGTTGCAACTCTTATTAGCATTCAGTCGAAGGTCAGAGCTCAGCAGAATATCAACGATGAGCTTGCTCAGAGCTATCAGCAGCAGCTCGATGAAAACGCAGAGCTTGAGGACAGGATCGCTAACGGCGAAGAGTCGGAGAATATCGAACGCATCGCAAGGGAGCAGTACGGCTATGCCGATCCCGATGAAAGAGTTTACTACGATTCAACGGATTGACCGTTTGATTCGCAATATCAGATTTTTTAAATGGAAGGATTTCTTATCGTATGCAAATTGAAGAAGGCGTAATTGTAAGCGGCAAAGTAACAGGCTTGACTGATTTCGGAGCTTTTGTTGAGCTTGAAGGCGGAAAAACGGGAATGGTTCATATTTCCGAGGTTGCTCCCAACTATGTTAAGGACATCAGAGAGCATCTTACTGTCGGTCAGGAAATTAACGCAAAGGTTATTTCCGTTTCTCCCGAGGGAAAGATTTCTCTTTCGATCAGAAAGCTTAACGAACAGCCCAAAGAAAAGGAGCAGCGTCAGCCTCAGCAGCGCACGCAACGCCCCAGACAGGACAGACGTCCTGCACCCAACGTATGGAACGGACAGAAATCCGATTCTCCCGCAAGCGGAGAGAAGATGTCGCTCGATGATATGATCGCTTCCTTCAAGAAGCAGAGCGAAGAAAAGCAGACCGCCCTCAAGAGAGTCGATTCAAAGAGAGGCAGCATGGGTTATTCCCGCAGAGGCTCAAAATAATAAGCCTATCTTAATCATCTGAAATTCACGGGGGCTTATGCCCCCTGTTTTTTTGCAGGAGGCATTTATATGCGTGAGGTCAATGTCAAAGAGGTTGAGCAGGTTGTCAGAGATCTGTGCATCAGCGCAAACAAGATCCTGCCCTCCGACCTTGAAAACAGAATACTCGAGTGTGCCGAATGCGAGGTCTGCGAGCTCCCGAAAAGCATTATGAACACGCTGAAGGAAAACATGGCGGCGGCGAGAGAGCTTGATATTCCCGTCTGTCAGGATACGGGAATGGCTGTTGTTTTTGCCGAGATCGGTCAGGAGGTTCATTTTGTCGGCGGAGGCTTTGAGGCGGCGGTCAACAAAGGCGTTTCGAGAGGCTATACGGAAGGCTTTCTCAGATGCTCCGTTGTTGCCGACCCCATCCGCAGGGTCAATACGGGGGATAACACTCCCGCTGTTATACACACAAGAATCGTTGACGGCGATAAGGTGAAGATCACGGTTGCGCCCAAGGGCTTCGGCAGCGAGAATATGAGCTGCCTGAAGATGATGACGCCTGCGGCAACGAGAGAAGATATTATCGACTTTGTTGTCGGTGCCGTTAAAACGGCGGGGAGCAATCCCTGCCCGCCGATGGTTCTCGGCGTCGGGATCGGCGGAACGTTTGAGCAGTGTGCGCTGCTCGCCAAAACTGCGCTTTGCAGAAATGTCAGCGAAAAGAACGAAGATGAATTCTACGCTTCCATGGAAGCTGAGATTCTCGAAAAAGTTAATATGCTTGATATCGGACCGCAGGGCTTCGGCGGAAAAACAACCGCTCTTTCCGTTGCGATCGAAGCGAGTCCGACTCATATTGCCGGCCTGCCCGTAGCCGTCAATGTGGGATGTCATGTGACAAGGCACGAATCAGCGGTTATCTGACCTTGTTCCCGATGGGAAAGATGTCATAAACAATACGGAATTGTGAATTTTTATAATTTTGAATAAAATTTTCAAAAAACTCTTTATTTTTTTGTGTATATGTGCTACAATCTTATTGAGGATAAACACCTCAATGCTAAATAAAGGGGATGACTGTATGAAAATCACAATTACGGGGCGCAAATGCTCACCCAGAGACTCTTTCAAGGAACATGCCGAAAAAAAGCTTGCCAAAATCGAGAAGTTTTTCGGACCCGATGTAGAGGCTAAGGTAACGGTAACTGTTGAAAAGTCATCACAAACCGTCGAAATCACTGTCAATAACAACGGCATGATATTCAGGTCTCAGGAAAGAGCCGAGAATATGAACGAGGCTCTTGACAAATGTGTTGACACCCTTATCAGACAGATCAGAAAAAACAAAACACGCATTGAAAAGAAGCTCCGTGCAGGAAACTTCGATGCATTTGCCGATGAGGCAGAGGCTGTTTCCGAAGAGGTCGAATATGAGCTTGTGAGAAGAAAGTCGGTTGCTCTCAAGCCTCAGTCGGTTGACGAAGCAATTCTCCAGATGAACCTTGTCGGTCATCAGTTCTATGTTTTCCTTAACGAAGAAAACGGAGAGATCAATGTTGTTTACAGACGCAGCGATGCAGGCTACGGTCTTATTGCACCTGAGATCGAATAATTGCACGGCGTTAAATAAGATAATTACGGGCGGGAATCTCAGGGTTCCCGCCTTTATTATAGTGTAATCTTTATTCAGCAGGAGAAATATATGAAGATCAATTTTGTCATTCCCTGCCTTCTCGGTATGGAATCGCTTATCGCCAACGAGCTGAAGGAGCTTGAGGCTGAAAATGTTGTCAGCGAAAACGGAAGAGTTCTCTTCAGCGGCGATGAAAATATTCTTGCAAGAGTCAATATCTGCTCGAGATTTTCGGAAAGAGTTCAGATACTTGTAGGTTCGTTTGAAGCGAGAAGCTTCGAGGAGCTTTTTCAGGGAACGAAAGCTCTTCCTTGGGAGGAATGGATAGGCTCTCTCGATGCATTTCCCGTCAAGGGCTATTCGATCAATTCAACTCTTTTCAGCACCCGTGACTGCCAGGCAATCATCAAGAAGGCGGTTGTTGAAAGGCTGAAATCAAAATATCCGATCCAATGGTTTGAAGAAACGGGACCCGTTCATCAGATTCAGTTTTCGATAATGAAGGACAAGGTTTCGCTTCTTATCGACACCTCGGGAATGGGACTCCATAAGAGGGGCTACCGTCTTGACGCAAACGATGCACCTATCAAGGAAACCCTTGCCGCCGCTCTCTGCAGTCTTTCGCATCTCAGACCGTATCATAAGCTGTATGACCCGATGTGCGGCTCGGGAACGATTCTGATTGAGGGTGCGATGATGGCGGCGAATAAAGCCCCCGGTCTTAACCGAAGCTTTTCCGCCGAGCGTTTCGGAGTTATTCCGAGAAATGTCTGGGATGAGGAGAGAGAGCGTGCGAGAAGCCTTGAAAGACCCTGCGATGACTTCGAGGGCTTCGGCTCGGATATTGATCCCAAGGCTCTTGAAATTGCAAAGATCAACGCTCACAGAGCAGGTGTCGGGGACAAGCTCAGCTTCAGTCTTTGCGATGTTGCCGATTTCAGACCGATGACGGAAAAAGGAACGCTGATATGCAATCCGCCTTACGGCGAAAGACTTCTCGAGCTTTCCGAGTGCGAGAAGATATATGCGGCGATGGGCAAGGCTTTTGAGCGAAAGCACGGCTGGTCCTACAGCATAATCAGCCCCGACGAGGAGTTTGAAAAGGCATTCGGCAGAAAAGCAGACAAACGCAGAAAATTATATAACGGCATGATCAAATGCCAGCTTTATATGTATTTTAAATAAACGGAAAGGGCAGATGAAAATGAAGCATATTTTTATTATCAATCCTGCGGCAGGTCAGGGAAAATCCCTCGGAGTTATCAGACCGAAAATCGAGGAGGTATGCGAGAAATACAGCCTTGACTGCGAAATTTATATCACAAAGGCTCAGGGCGACGGAATCGAATTCGTCAGAGAAAGAGCTGAAACGGGCGAGGAGATACGCTTCTATGCCTGCGGCGGCGACGGCACTCTCTATGAGGTAGTCAACGGTGCATTCGGCTATAAGAATGTTCAGGTTGCCGTTATTCCTCTCGGCTCGGGCAACGATTTTATCCGTCTTTTCGGAACGAAGGACGATTTCCTTGTTCTTGAAGATCAGATCAACGGCGTTCCCGTTGAATTTGATGTTATCAAATGCGGCGACGAAATCGCAATCAATCAGTGCTCGATGGGCATGGATGCCGAGGTCTGCGCCATGCAGGGTAAGATCAAAAAGCTTCCTCTCGTAACGGGTGAGGGTGCATATTATATCGGCTGTCTTTATGCCATTATCAAGAAATTCAAGAACCGCTTTACTTATACCATCGATGACGGCGAGCCCGTAACCGACGATGTTCTTTTCTGCTTTGCAGGCAATTCACGCTGGTACGGCGGCGGCTTCAAGGCGGCTCCTCTCGCTCTCCCCGAAGACGGACTTCTCGATTTCGTTCTCGTCAAGAGCGGCTTCTCAAGACTCAAGCTCGTTTCGCTTCTCAACATTTATAAGAGAGGCGAGCATCTCGACTGGAAGGAAACAACCTTCAAGAGGGGCAAGAAGATCGTTATTCACAGCGATAAGCCTGCCGCAGTCAATGTTGACGGCGAATGCAAGTTTGTAACCGACACTTCGTTTGAAATAGTCGAAAAGGGTATAACATATGTTGTTCCTGCAAAATCCGAATTCCTCAAGGAGCGTGCAAAACGCCTCGGTCAGGATAATCAATAATTCAAAGCGCAGTCGAGGGATATCCTTTCGGGTATCCTGATAAGCTGCGCTCTTTTTGAGGTAATTATGAAAGATTCAAATTCAATCAGATTCAACGCAGCGGGAAAGCTGAGAATCATGCAGGTCAGTGATCCTCAGGATATGAAATATGTCCGCAAGGCGATGGTGAATATGCTTGACAATGCATATGATTTGCTTTGCCCCGACCTTGTTCTTTTCACGGGCGACAACATTCTCGGAAACCATCTTCTCGATGCGAGAATAGGCGATAAGCCCGTTGCAGGCGGAAAGTCCGCAACTTATGAGATCATGCGTGATTCTATCAGAAATATCGTTGCGCCGCTTGAAAAGAGGGGAATTCCCTTTTCGATGATATTCGGAAATCACGATGACCGAAATGATGTCACGAAGCAGGAGCAGGCGGATATCTACCGCAGCTTTTCGGGATGTCTGCCTATGAACACGAGCGCAAACGGGCTCGACTGCGATACCTATAACATAACCGTTCTTCCGAGTGAGGGCGATAATCCTTTGTTCAATCTCTGGATGCTTGACAGCGCATGGTATGACAGAAAAGAGGATGTCTGCCATGAAAAGATCAAGCCCGAAACGGTCGAATGGTATAAAAAGACATCGGCTCTTTTAAAGGAGCAGAACGGCGGCGAGCCGTTGCCGTCGCTCATGTTTCTGCATATTCCTCTTCCCGAAATCGAGAATCTCATTGAGCCCTGCATGCCCGATGAGCTCGGAGCGATCAATACTCATAAAAAGGGATGGTGCAGACTCAAGCCCGATATCACCCGAGGCTCGATGGGGGAATACCCTTCCGTTCTTGAAGACGGAGCAGGGCTTTTCGATGCCGTTCTCGAATGCGGCGATGTCAAGGGTATCGTAACGGGACATGACCATACGAACTGCTTCGAGGGTAAATACAAGGGAGTTGAATTCATTCAGACCTCCTGCGCCTCCTTCCGCTGCTACGGAAACGAAAGCAGAGGCGTTCGTGTTTTTGATTTTGACGAAAGAGATCCGTCGGAGTATATTACATATTTCTTTAACTATGCCGAACTGTGCGGCAGAGGTGCGGCGGCAAAGCTTCGCTATATGATCGATGCCGACGGATATATTCAGGATAAAACCTCGTTCATCCGAAAGTCCGCCTCGACCGTTCTTTCTGCGGCAGGTGCATTCCTTAAAATGAAAAAGGAGGATTAAAATGAAAAACAGTTCCGTCAAAACAACGAAGCTCGGCTTCAAGCTCTGGCTTTCCGTTATCGTTTTCGGGCTTATCGGTCAGATAGCATGGATAGTTGAGAACATGTATTTTTCAAAATTCCTTCAGAATAACATTGAGCCCGAGCCCTATGCGACAACACTCATGGTTGCTTTTTCGGCAATAGCCGCAACCCTCGCAACCGTTCTCGGCGGAGCTCTTTGCGATAAGATCGGCAAAAGAAAGCCGATCATCTGCTGGGGCTATATTCTCTGGGGACTTTCAACAATTGCGTTCGCTTTCATTCCCGTGAACATTTCCGAAGAAACGAAGATCAAAATGGTTGCTCTTATCGTTGTCATGGACTGCGTGATGTCCTTTATCGGTGCGGCGGCAAACGATGCGGCGTTCAATACATGGGTAACCGATATTTCCGATACGACCAACAGAGGCAAGATCGATATTGTTCTTGCAATCATGCCCGTTGCGGCGATGGGCGTTGTTTTCATCGGTCTTGACTCGATGACGAGCGGAAAGGACCATTGGGGTGAGTTCTTCACCGTTCTCGGTCTTGTTCCCATTGTCGGCGGCATTCTCGGTCTGTTCATGCTCAGGGATGCCCCGAATGTTACAAAGGCGGACACCTCGGACTATTGGAACAATGTCTTTTACAGCTTCAAGCCTTCCGTTATCAAGGATAACAAGATGCTTTATGTCTGCCTTCTCGGCAGCATGTGCTCGGGCGCAAGCATTCAGGTCTATCAGTCATATCTCATCAATTTTGTCGAGAAAACTCTCGGCATTACGGACTATGTCATTCCGCTTATCGTTATCGTTCTCGGCTCGGCAGTTCTTTCCGTTGTCATGGGTAATCTCATGGATAAATACGGCAAGGAGAAATTCTATTATCCGACGATATTCGTGAATGTTCTCGGAGCGGTTATCGTTTTCTGCCTTAAATATGTTCTCGGCGACAAAAGCAAAATGCTTCCTCTCATCATGGTCGGCGGAGTCATGGTCATGGGTGCATCCCTCGTTATGGCGGGTCTTTTCCTCGGAGCGTTCAGGGATTATATCCCTCACGGAAAAGAAGGCTCGTTCATGGGCATGAGAATGTTCCTTTTCGTTCTTGTCCCGATGCTTATCGGCCCCGGCGTTGCGCAGTTCACGATCAACAGCGTGAATATGCGTGCGGCTGACGGAACTATCCTCTATCCTCCCGAGCTTTTCCTTGCAGGAGCAGTCGTTGTTGCTTTTGCGCTCATCCCTGCATATTTCGTCAAAAAGAACGATAAGGTTATCAGAGCAAAGCTCATTAAAGAAAAAGAAGAAGCAACAAAATAATCATCAGGCGGTAAAAATTATGATCGGACTTATTGATATCGGCGGCGGCATGCGTGGCGTTTACACAAGCGGAGTCTATGACTATCTGCTCGATAATAATGTAAAAATCGATTATTGCATCGGCGTTTCCTCGGGAAGCGGAAATCTTCTGAATTTCGTTGCCCGTCAGAGGGACAGAAGCAGAAAATTCTATACGGATTATTCGTTTGATAAAGATTATTTCGGACCTCTTGCGATTCTGAAATCGGGAAATCTGATCAATCTCAATTATATATATTCCGAGGTTTCGGGAAGCAGGGGAAAGGACCCGATCGACTACGAAGCCTTTGCGAATAACGAATGCCGCTTCACCTGCGTTGCGACGGATTCGGTGACGGCTCAGCCCCGTTATTTCACGAAGGAAGATTTCGGGCAGGATAACTATACCGCTCTGAAGGCGGCATGCGCTCTTCCCGTTGCGTGCCGTCCCGTTAAGATCGGAGGAACAAAATATTTCGACGGCGGAGTTTCCGATCCGATTCCGATCAAAAAGGCTTTTGCCGACGGCTGCGACAAGGTTATCGTCTGCATAACTCAGCCGAGAGATTTCAGAAAAACAAAGATTCATTGGGCGGCAAACATTCTCGTTGCCAACCATCGCAAGGTCCTCGATAACATTCTGATTATGCATAATATGTATAACAACGGAATCGAGGAGCTTCTCGAGCTTGAAAGGCAGGGAAAGGTTCTCGTTGTCGATCCTGCGGAATGCTTCGGCGTTGATACGATAAAAAGAGATAAGGCCGGCATGCAGAAGCTCTATGAGCTCGGCTATGCCGACGGAAAGAAGATCGAAGACTTTGTCAATGCGGCAAGGGCTGAGAAATAATAAAAAACGGTACACTATCGAAAGATAATGTACCGTTGATTTTTTTATGCTCTTGCTCTGCCCGAAATTTTTCCGATAACGGAGAAAATAAAGAAAACGACGATGTCGGTAACGACTATCGTTGAGCCGACGGGAGTTCCGAAAACGATTGCGCTCAGAAGTCCGATGAGCGTGCAGGCTACGGAGATGACCGCCGCACCGATGATGACCGAGAAAAAGCTTTTGAAAACTCTCATCGCCGTCAGAGCGGGGAAGATTATCAGAGCGGAAACGAGAAGCGCTCCGACAAGGTTCATCGCAAGAACTATAACGACCGCCGTAACAACGGCGATAAGATTGTTATAAAGCTTTGTGTTTGTTCCCGTTGCGCCTGCAAAGCCCTCATCAAAGGTGACGGCAAAGATCTTGTGATAGAAAAGAATATAAACAAGAATCACGACCGCCGCAAGAACGCAGCAAAGAACGATATCGCTCTTTGTCAGAGTCAGAATCGAGGTTGAGCCGAAAAGCGTTGTGCAGACATCTCCGCTGATATTGGTCGAAACCGTGAAAACATTCATCAGAAGATAGCCGATTGCGAGCGCACCGACCGAGATCATCGCTATGGCGGCATCGCCTTTGATCTTGCCGTTTGAGTTGACTCCGAGAAGAATGACGGCGGCGATGATCGTCACGGGAAGAGTGACCGCCATGGGCGCAAGGCTGCATACTGCGGCAACCGACATCGCTCCGAATGCAACATGCGAAAGTCCGTCGCCAATCATTGAATATCTCTTCAGAACGAGCGTTACGCCGAGAAGCGAAGCGCAAAGAGAGATCAGAAGTCCTGCTATGAGTGCATACTGAACGAAGGTGAAGCTCAGATAATGTGAAAGAGTCTGAATCATTGGCTGTCACCTCCCGAAACAGTGAATAATTCCGAAATGTCGCTTTCTGCATATTCGGATTTTTTTCCGAAGAAAAGGGGAGTGTGACCGATATGAAGAATATGGGAAGCATATTCAACCGATGCCTTCATGTCATGAGAAACCATGATAACGGTTATTCCGTTTTCGTTGATCTCTTTGATAAGAGCATAAAGGCTTCGTGTGACAACGGGATCGAGTCCCGCAACGGGCTCATCGAGAATCAGAAGCTTTTTCGTTGCGCAGAGTGCTCTCGCAAGAAGAACTCTTTGCTGCTGACCGCCCGAAAGCTCTCTGTAGCATTTGTCGGCAAGGTCGGATATACCGAGCTTTTTCATGTTATCCTCAGCCAGACGCTTCTGAGCGGCGGAATAGAACGGTCTTAGACCGCAGCCGTTAAGACAGCCTGAAAGAACGATCTCTCTGACACAAGCGGGGAAATCCTTCTGAACGACCGTCTGCTGAGGGAGATAGCCGATCTCTTTTCTGTCAAGGCTTTTGTCAAAGGTGATCTTGCCCGAAAGAATGCTTTTCTGCCCGAGCAGAGCCTTCATCAGCGTGCTTTTGCCCGAACCGTTTTCGCCGATGATGCAGAGATAATCGCCTTCGCTGACCTCAAAATTCAGCCCCGTAACGATGGGCTTGCCTTCGTAGCCGAGGGAAACGTCTTTGCATTCAATTAAAGCCATCAGTTCAGAGCCTCCTTAAATATTTTCAGATTGTTTGTCATTATGTCAAGATAGTTTGCGCCGTTGAGAATGTCATCCTCCGAAACGGTCTGGCATGAGTCAACCGTCAGCGCCTTTGCGCCCGTTGCCTCGCAGACGGTTCTTGCGGTTCTTCCGTCGGAGCCTTCAAGGATAAGAACATAATTCAGGTCATGCTCCTTTGTCTGTTCGATAAGACGGATGAAGGTTTCGGCAGTAACCTCCGATTCGGAGGAGCAGCCCGTGAAGGCGGCGATATGTGCGATGCCGTAGTCATGGGTCAGATATCCGAAGGGGAAGCGGTCGGCAAAAAGAAGAACATCCTTTTCCGCTTCGCCGAATACTTTTTGATAATCCTCGTCGAGAGCTTCAAGCTTTTCGATATATTTCTGAGTGTTTTTTCTGTATTTTTCTGCGTTTGCCGAATCGAGAGCGCATATCTCATCGCAGAGAGCGTTGACGATGCTGATTGCATTCTTCAGCGAAAGCCAGATATGCTCGTCTGCATCCTCGGGGGAATGGTCATGGTCGTGCGTCGAATGATCGTGGGCGTGGTGACCGCCGTGCTCAAGGCTTTCAATGTCCTCGAGGGAAAGAGTTTCAACGAAGTCCATTATCGCAACCGATCTGAGGTTCGGGTTTTCCGTTGCGTTGACGGCTCTTTCAACCCAGACATCCGATGCTCCGCCGACATAAACAAACATGTCCGCCGTTCGGATCTCGACGATATCCTTTGCCGTCGGCTCAAATCCGTGAAGGTCGGAGCCGTTTTTGATAAGAAGCGAAACGTTTTCATCGCTGCCGAGAATGCTCCGCACAAAGTCATATTGCGGAAAAGCCGTGCAGACTATCTTCAGTTTTCCATCCTCCGTTATATTGCTCCTGCACGAGCATAACGAAAGAAGAACGGTTATAGCGGCAAGAATGACCGCTGAGATCTTTTTCATTTGTTTTCCTCTATTCCGCACGAGCCGCATTTGCCGAGCAAAACGGTGTGGCTGTCGATTTCAAAGCTTGTGTTGCTTCTGATGTTGTTCTGAATTATCGATGTGACGCTGCTGTCAAGGTGATAGACCTTTCCGCAGTCGGTGCATTTCATGTGAAGATGGTTTTCGCATTTCTCTTCCGAAATGAACTGATAAACAAAGCTGCGGCTGTTGCCCTTGACGGTTCTGTGAACGAGGTTTTCCTCAACGAGCTTTGTCATGAGGCGGTAGACCGTGCTCTGGCTTATCGGGTCGCCGCTCATGTTTTCGATTATTTCTTCAATCGTGAAAGCCTTTTCGGCGTTTTCTTTAAGAAAGCAGAGAAGGCTCTGACGCTGATGGGTATGATATGTTTTCATTATCATATTCCTCCGAATTTGAGAATAACTCCTAAATTATTATACACAAAATGAAATCAAAGTCAATATATCGGCTTGACTTTAATTGAATAATGTTTTAAAATTATAGAGTTATTTATAACTAATGCATTGTTCAGGAGGTAAAACAATGAAAAAGCGCATTCTCTCTCTTGTTCTCGCTCTCTGCATGGTATTTTCAGTGAGCGCAGTTGCTTTCGCTCAGGAAGCACCCGTACTTAAATTTGATGAAAACGGTGAGTTCAAGATTCTCCATGTCTGTGACTGCCAGGACGGATATCCTGCAAATCAGAAGATGTTTGATTATCTTGATACCGTTCTCAAGGTTTATCAGCCCGACCTCGTTATTCTCGGCGGCGATAACACCGTCGGCGAAGAAAAAACAAAGGAGCTTGCAGTTGAAGAGCTTGTCAAGCCTTTTGTTGATAACAAGGTTCCCTTCACTCTTGTTTTCGGTAACCATGACCATCAGCAGGGCTATAACAACGATGAGCTTTTCGAGATGTATAAGAGATACGGCGGCGAATACTGCCTTGCTTATGATGCAGTTCCCGAGCTTCACGGCACGGCAACCCATAATCTTCCCGTTTACGCTTCAAAGAGCGATGATATCAAGTTCAATCTCTGGATGTTCGATTCGGGAACCTATGTTAAGGACGAAAACGGCAACGACCTCGGCTATGAATGCGTAACTGAGGATCAGATCAAGTGGTATAAGGACACAAGCAACGCTCTTGCTCAGCAGGCAGGCGGCAAGGTTCCTTCTCTTGCATTCCAGCATATCATTGTCGGCGATGTTTATGACGCTCTTTTTGCTGAAAGCCCCATCGCTCTCGGCGCTGTCACAAGAGAATTCAACGGCAAGATCTATTCATTCTTCCCCAAGCTTCATAATTTCTCGGGCTTCCTGCTTGAATATCCCTGCCCCGGCGTTTATAACTTCGGTCAGTTCGATGCGATGGTTGAGCAGGGCGATGTTCTCGGCATTTTCTCGGGTCACGATCATGTAAACGATTTTGAAACGGAGATCGACGGCGTCAAGATCATCAACACTCCCAGCGCATCTGCAGAGTCATACAGAGCTGCCGTCAACAACGGTGCCCGTCTTATCACCGTCAAGGAAGACGATGCATGGAACTTCACAAGCGAAGTCATCACATATAATGATCTTGTGATCGAAAACGAGGACTTTGCGGCTAAGACCGGAGCAAGCAAGGCGAGCGCAATGCTCATGAACTTCCTCGGAGATTTCGCTCTCGTATTAACAAAGCTTGCCGCAGTATTTTCAAGAATTATTTTTCTCGGTAAATAATCATTAAAGGCATAAAAAGAATCGGATTAAGCGGAAAGCCCGTTTAATCCGATTTTTTTTCTTATTATGTTTGCTTGGCGAAATGCTTATGCGGCTTGTTTTTCTGCCTTGAGCTCGGCAAATTTCTGATTGATCTCTCTCTGATGAACCCAGAAAACAACCTCGAGCTCTGCAAGACCGCCGAGAATGTGCCAGAGGGAATGACCGTGGAAGTTGCCGAGAAGGAAGCCGTTGATCTCGTTGTCACCCCAGAGAGAGGTGATAACAACTGCGATAAGAAGAGTTGAAACGAGAAGGATGATGAGCTGCTTTTCGTTCTTTTCCATATGCTTGAAGTTTGAACCGAAGAGATAGAAGAGGGGAACGGCTGTCAGGAAGCATCCGAGCTCAGCGAGCGAAAGTCCGCCCGTTTTTCCGTCCATGGGAGCTCCGCCGCCGCCGATATAGAGAGGACGGTTGTGGATGACAAAGACCTCATAGGTAAGAACAGCGATGACAACGAGCATGATGGCAGTGACGACGCCGATGAATGCGGTCTTCTTCTTGTTTTTGCCGGGATGGAATTCCATTGCGGCGCAGCATGCGCCCCACCAGACCGTGTATTCCGTGAGCGACATGTCAACATAGCTTGCAAGAAGCTTCGTCGTCATTTTGAACGGCTCAAATTCGCCGTAGTCGGCGGTGTGCATTCCGACCGAGGTGACGGACATTACGGTATAAAGTGCAAGGAATATGTACCAATACCATTTTTTGTTCTTGTTTATCAGCAGAATGATGATGCCGATGATGCCTGCGAGAGTGTAGACCCAGTTTGTCTGGACAGCTGAATACTGAGCGCAGTATTCGGCAAGGGTCATGTTTGCATCAACCCAGATGTCCTTGAAGGCAACCCAGTCAATGAAGTTGATTTGCATGTTCAGTAACTCCTTTTGATAAATTATGGAAGTCATTTTAACATATATTTAAGAGAATTTCAATATAAACGAACAAAAAAACCGACAGATGCGCTGTTATCTGTCGGTTTTTGACTTAAAATGTTTCTGCTCTGAGCGAGTAGGTATCGCCGTTTTTGAGAGCGATCGAGTCAACGCCCGTCTGAGCCTGCTCTCCGTTGACATAGATCATCCAGCAGTAGCCGCTCGTTTCGTAGATATGCTCTTCTCCGAGAACGGATTCGATCATAAGACCGTAGGGTCCTTCTTCGCCGTCAATAATGCCCATTGAGGCGAGTGCGTCCCCGAGCTTGTCTGCCTTGGTGTAAATGCCGTATTCAGCGGTGTTTCCGTTGCGGCTGACGATTTCGAGGTAGAAAGCGTATTTGTAATCGTTTTTGTCGCCGAAGGTGCTGATGCCCGATTTGATGGTGAAGGGCTCGGTTGCCTGAACAGTTGCCTGAGGATTTTCAGCGGGCTGAGTTGTTGTTTCTGAACCGTCGGGCTTTGCTCCGCAGGCGGCAAGGGTGAAGATGATTGAAAATGCGGCGAGGATCGCAATAATTTTTTTCATTTTATCAGTTTCCTTTCTGCTTGAATTCGGGAAGACGGTGTTTTTTCGCATAGCTGTTGAATGACTTTGTGAAATGCTCGCCGCCCTCGTTTTTATAATTGTTAAGGTATTCGTGAGCATCGAAAACGGAATCGTGGATCCGCAGGATGCAGACCGCAATGTTTGAACAATGGTCGCTGACTCTCTCGAAATTCGTCAGAAGGTCAGAGAGAACGAAGCCGAGCTCGATCGTGCAGCTTCCGCCCGTGAGTCTTGCTATATGGCGGCTCTTGATCTCATCGATCATATCGTCGATAACCTGCTCGAGAGGCTCAACCTCAAGAGCGAGCGATGAATTGTTAAAACAGAAGGCGTCGGAGGTCAGACCTGTTATTTCGCAGATCGCATTTGCCGCAACCTTCAGCTCGGATTTTGCCTGAGCTGAGAACGAAATTTCCTTTGAATAAATTTCCTGAGCGGCATTGACAATGTTCAGAGCATGGTCACCGATGCGCTCAAAATCGCCGATGGTGTGAAGCATGGTTGAAACGGTGTTGCTGTCTGCATCGGAAAGCTGATTACCTGAAAGCTTGACGAGGAAGGTTCCGAGCTTGTCCTCGTAGTCGTCAAGTGTTTTTTCGTCTTCGATAAGCTTTTCCGCAGTTTTCGGGTTGAAGTTCTCGATCAGGGAAACGGAGCTCAGGAGCATTTCAGCCGAAAGCCTTGCCATCTGAGAAGTAAATTCACGGCACTGAGCAACCGCCAGAGAGGGCGTTGCGATAAGGCGTTCGTCGAGGAAAACGCTCTTGACCTTTTCGGGCTTATCCTTGACAAGCCTGATCGCAAGCTTTTCGAGCTGTTTCGAGAAGGGGAAAAGAAGAATTGTTGTTGCGATGTTGAAAACCGAGTGAACGACGGCGATGCCGAACGGATCGATCGCCGTATCGGTGAATGAAAAACTGAGTATCGCATCGAGAACGAGATAAAGAGTGAGCCAGACAGCCGTTCCGATCATGTTGAACGAAACATGAACTGCGGAAACTCTTTTTGCGTGCTTGCCGACGCCGATGCTTGAGATCAGAGCGGTGATACATGTTCCGATGTTCTGACCCATGATGATCGGAATTGCTGCTCCGAAGGAAATGCTGCCCGTCATTGAAAGAGCCTGAAGAATACCGACCGTTGCGGATGAGCTCTGGACAACCGCCGTCAGACCGATGCCGACGAGAAGACCGAGCAGGGGATTCGTGAACATGACCATGAGTTCGGCGAATTGCGGGCTGTCAGCAAGCGGATCCATAGCACCGCTCATCAGCTCCATTCCGTACATCAGGACCGCAAAGCCCATGAGCACAGAGCCGATATCCTTGCTTCTGCTCTTCTTTGCAACCATCATCAGAAGGATGCCTCCGAGAGCAACGAGCGGGGAGAAGGATGACGGTTTGAGAAGGCTGACAAAGAAATTGTCGCTGTCGATGCCTGCAAGGGAAAGGATCCATGCGGTGATCGTTGTTCCGATATTTGAACCCATGATAACTCCGACGCTTTGCCCGAGCTTCATGATTCCCGAGTTGACAAGACCGACGAGCATGACCGTAACCGCCGACGAGGACTGAATGGTTGCCGTTATGCCTGCGCCGAGGAGAAGACCTTTGATGGGCTTGTCCGTCATTTTGCCGAGGATACGTTCGAGCTTTCCGCCGGCAACTCTCTCCAGACCGTTCGACATGGTCGACATTCCGAAAAGGAAGAAGGCAAGACCGCCGAGCAAGGTGAAAATATTGAAAATGCTCATACTTTTACCTCTGTATATTAAAGTAATCAACTATATAATATAGCTTTACGGCTCAAAAATCAACAGTTTATTTTGCCTCGGAAAAGTATTTGTGGGAAAACATGAATTATTTTTCACCGAAGTGCCTAAAATTATATTGAATGAATAAAAAAGAGAGAACGCTTTCTGCGCTCTCTCTGAATGGGATTTTTATTTTTCGAGAATCTTTTCGATTGCGGCGATCTCGACGCAGATGCAAAGAATCTCAACCGCCTTGCAGAGTTCATCCCTTGACGGGAAGGTGGGGGCAATGCGGATATTCTTGTCTTCAGGATCGTTGCCGTAAGGATAGGTTGCGCCCGCTCCCGTGAGAGTGACGCCTGCCTCCTTGCAGAGAGCAACGGTCTTTTTTGCACAGCCCTTATAAACATCAAGGCTGATGAAATAGCCGCCGTTGGGAACGGTCCATGATGCGATGCCCTTGCCTGCGAGGTGTTTGTCGAATGCCGAAAGAACGGCGTCGAATTTGGGCCTGAGGATTGCGGCATGCTTGAGCATGTGAGCCTCGATGCCTGCCATATCCTTGAAATAGTTGACATGGCGGAGCTGATTGATCTTGTCATAGCCGATGGTCTGAACCGTCATTCTCTTTTTGATTGCGGCGATGTTGTTTGCCGAAGCGGCAAGAGCGGCAACGCCCGAGCCGGGGAAGGATATTTTCGATGTTGAGGTAACCTCGATGAAATTATCCTCTGTTCCGAACTCCTTGCATGCTTCAAAGATGTTGAGAAGCTTGTCGGGAGCTCCGACATGGTGAACGCAGTATGCGTTGTCCCAGATAACTCTGAAATCGTTTGCGGCAGGCTTGAGAGCAGCAAAACGGCGGACCGTTTCGTCGGAATATGTTATGCCCGAGGGGTTTGAATACATAGGAACGCAGATAACGCCCTTGACCTTTTCATCTCTGACGAGCTCTTCGATCATATCCATGTCGGGACCGTTTTCGTCTGTCGGAACATTTATCATTTCGATGCCGAACTGCTCAAGGATCGCAAAATGTCTGTCATAACCGGGAACGGGGCAGAGGAACTTGATACCGCTCTGCTTGCTCCAGGGCTCGGCTCCTGCGCCGAAGATCATGCACTGAGCGATATAGTCATACATGATCGTGAGGCTCGAATTGCCGAAAACGATAACATTGTCAACGGGAACATCGAGGATCTCCGCAAAGAGCTTCTTGCATTCGGGAATGCCGTCGAGAATGCCGTAGTTTCTGACATCGAAGCCGTTTGAAGCCTTGTTGTTGCCGAGAAGCCCGGGATCGACAAGAGCATTTGAAAGCTCGAGCTGGTCAGCGCCGGGCTTGCCTCTTGACATGTCAAGCTTCAGACCGAGAGCTTTATATTTGTTATATTCATCCTTCAGAACGGCAAGGCGTTCCGAAAGCTGAGCTTTGCTTAAAGCCGGAATTTGAATTTCCATTTCTGACTACCTCCGAAAAATAATCGTGAACAGGTTATATTCTATAATATTACGGCAAATTTTGCAAGTGTTATTTTCAAAACTTGCAAAAATGTTCGGTTTTTTGTAAAAGATTACAAAATTGTTAAAAATTATTACAATATAAATACAGTTATGCATAATCTATTGTCAAAAAATTCATTTGATGCTATAGTGAATATGTCCTTCGGGGCAGATATTTATATCAAAATATCCGAGGTGTGATATGGAGAAATTGAAAAACAAGCTCCGCTTTGAATTGAAGGAGCTCAAAAGGGAGATAGGTCCCGTTGAATATGCATTCTGGTGGCTTGTGAGAATTCTGATGTTTGTCGGCTCGGTCGACTGCATGGACAGCGGCGATACGGGGCATCTGATCCTGCAGATGTGGGCTAACACCGCTCTGCTTTTTGTTCTTCCCGAATTTCATATCCTGCCGAGAAAATGGTGCTTTTTTGCAAGGCTCAGCCATCATAATCAGACCGTTGCTGCGCTGATGGTTCTGCTGACCTCATATCTCGGCAACTACCGTGATTTTTACGGCGATATCGAAGCGTTCGATTTTTATGTTCATTTCTTCAGCGGAATCGTCTGCGTTTTTGTCGGCTACGACCTCGCAAAGGCTCTTGCTCCCTCGAGCAAGGATAAGTTTGATACGAACATAAAAACGATTTCGGGCTTCGGACTTTCATGCTTTGCGGCGGTTTTCTGGGAGATATATGAGTTCATTTTCGATGCGATCATGACCTCGAACACTCAGGGACATACCGTTACTCCCGAGGCGATACTCGTCAACATAATCAATCCCCATGCCGACCAGTTTCCGCTGTTTGACACGATGACCGATCTTCTGGCAGGCTTTCTCGGAGCGGTCGTCGGCGGCTTCGTTTTCAGAATCATTCTTTCCGCATCGGACAAAAAGAAAAAAGCGGAAAAAACCGAAGAGAAAAAGGTTGCGGTAACCTTATAAAAACATTGACAGCCGGATGCCGAGAAAACATCCGGCTGAAATTATTTATTGCTGTTGATTTGCCGTGAAAAATCTGCTATTATTTATTGAGCTGTTCTGACAAATTCCGTCAGAAAACGATTTGCGGCAGGGGGAAAGCGGATTTGAATTGCGAATCAAAAAGAAAATTCTATAACCTCGGAACTTGCAGAGCTCTGAAGGGTTCGGTTTATGCTCTGGTGATCTATCTTGATGACGATGTCAGCTCATGGAGCCATACCGAGATAACCTACGGCTGCGCACCCAAGCTGAAGCTCGGGCTTGAATTTCTCTCAAGAAAAGCAGGGGAATGGAATACATATCTTAAATTCAGGGTAGGTAATTATTATACGGATTTTTCGGAGGGCACTCATGTGCGTTACAGCGGATGCGTTGAATCCGATATAGTCAGCAACCCTCATTCCGCAGATATTCTTCAGCAGGCGGCACGCTCCGTCGGTTTTTCCTCGATCGATGAGTTCCATAAATATATAAAGAAATTTTCGGGCGAGGAGCAGGTGATGTATTTCATCGTTCTGAACAAAGAGGGCAGATCCTACGCCATGAGCGACATGATAAACGACGGAAGGGACTATGTTGAATACTGCGTTCTTTTTGCGAAGGACGGGGATGAGAAATATGATTTCATGAGCTTTACGGCAGCTCACGAAACTCTTCATCTTTTCGGCGCAGAGGATTATTATGACCCTTATCATAAATTCCCCAAGAGAAGGCTCCTGGCAAGCAGACTCTATCCCGATGATATAATGCTCTGCTGTTTTGAGAATATCAACAGCAGTACGGTCGGAGCCTTTACGGCATATTCCGTCGGCTGGACTGACAGAATGCCTAAGGAATGCGACACCCCCGAATGGTGGGAGTAAGCAGAGGTTCGTGGCGGAAAAACCTTCGTAGGGGCGATTCATGAATCGCCCGAAAAGTCGGTTTCATGATCAAACCGTGATTTGCTGTTTCGGCTCCCTCCTGAGGAAGCTGTCACGGAGTGACTGAGGAAGTTTCGGGTTTTGCGTGGCGCATTGATTGATAAATTGTTTTTACCGATAAATCCCTCCGTCTTTTGCTTCGCAAAATCCACCTCCCCTGCAGGGGAGGCATTCGTTCAGATCCCGTTCTGAACTGTCATATTTTGATAAATTTATTTTCGACAATCCCATACAAAAAGAGCAGGCGATGAACCTGCTCTTTTTTGTTTGCACTCTTATTTTCTCATCTGAAATCAAAAAGCTCCTTGGGAGTTATTTCCAGAACCTCGCATAGCCTGAAAATAACATCGAAAGAAACGCCGACCTTGCCAAGCTCGATTGCGCTGATATGGCTTCTGTCAATGTCTGCAAGCTCTGCGAGCTGAAGCTGTGTCAGCTTTTTCTTTTTGCGGTAAAACACAACATTCAGACCGAATTTTTCATAAAGCTCCCTGTATTCCTGCTTCATAGCGATCCCCCTTATACATTCCTTAGTATTATTGTATTGTGATTTGCACATACAATAAACCTTGTCACAATCGCATAACGCTATTGACACAAGTCAAAAGTTGATATATAATGTCAAAAGAGCAGGGGTAGCGTAAAATTTTGCGGTCATCGGCTCAAATCTCATTTAAGAGAAAGAAAGGAAAAAGATTATGAAAAAATGGTTAGCATTGATCCTGGCAGCGGTAATGTGCCTGTCATTTGCGGCATGCGGCGGTTCGGACAAGCCCGAGGTTGACGAAAAGACCTCCGTTTCGGGCGAGGCGGAAAAAACCGAAGAAAGCGCAGACAAGGCAGCTGAGGTTATCGAACTCATCAACGGCATCGGAAATGTTTCTCTTGAGTCCAAGGCAAAGATCGACGAAGCAAATAAAGCATACAAAGCTTTAAGCTCCGAGAATAAGGCTAAGGTTACAAACTACAGTGTTCTTGAAGCTGCGATCAGCACATATGACGGTATTGCAAAGACTGTGAAGGAAAAGGCTCTTGAAACATATAAGGATAACTTCCGTGTTGACTATGACAAGGTTGAGGGAATCTCCTGGTATATGCCCAAGAATATGCCCGAATATATTGATGTGCGCAGCTATCTTATTCCCTATGTCGGTGTTCAGAACGGCAAGGCATGGATCGGCATCCGTTTCAATTATACCGATGACGACTGGATCTTCTGGGAAAAGCTTACTATCATGGTTGACGGTGAGAAAACCGTTAAATATGTCGGCGGTCTGAACACCGTCAGAGATAATGACGGCGGCGTTGTCTGGGAATGGTATGATTGGATGCTTGATTATGATGCACCGATGGATACCAAGGAAATTCAGATGCTTCAGAAAATTGCCGATTCCGAAGAAACCATCGTCAGATTTGAAGGTGACGAATACTATTACGATCTGACCGTTTCAGCCAAGGACAAGGCGATGATCAAGGATGTTCTTGAAATGTACGGAGCATATGAAAAATATTGATTTTAAAAATCGCTTGAATATTTTTGATTAATGACCAACGTTGTAGGCATACTTATGAGAATGTTTATGCCTTGACAAAACACGGCGATTCACGAACCGCCCGAAATATAAAGCAAAAACGGAGCAGATTCTCTCTGCTCCGTCTGTTTTTTATAGGGTAGGGGAATTAACCGAAATATCTCTGAAGAATACCTGCGAATGCCTTGCCGCTATATTTGCGTATTTTGATTGAACAGTGCCGAAGCGTGTTTAGTCAGCAGTAAGAGAAATTTTTTGAACGGCATAAGCAAAATATCCGTGATTTTTGAAAATGTCTTTTCGATAAAAACTTGTCTTATAAGTTCTATTATTGTGCATACAATATAAACAATAACAACGGCAACGACAGAAACCGGTATTAACTTAAGCGTGTTTTGATAGTTTGCGTTTTTAAAAATTGTTTGCCAAAAAATATTTCTTAAAAAGTGGTTTTCGTGTATAAGATATACACCAAAAGTTGCAGAAGCTATGGTGTTGATAATTCGGTTGCTTTTAATGCTTGTTGTTGCAAATGTCATAAACAGACAAACAGAAATTAAAAACACAGTTAATGATTGTGTGCTGTAAAAATAATTTGATGGTAAATTGAAATCGGGTATTTTTGTCCCTAAAAATGATATAAAAACAGAAGAAAGATACATAATGACAGATGCAATTAAAGCTGAAATTGCATAGTGATAGTTTTTGATTTTGGGGTTAAAGCCGTAAAGTTTAATGTAACCCGATAATGAGTAGAGAAAAGCGAACCAAAGAAGGCTGTTGCTTTCGTAACCCGATTTTGTAAATGTTGGAATAATACACCAGCAAAAAGCTGCAGACAGAAGAATGCCCTGATATGTTTTTTTGCTTATTGAAAGAAGAGTTTTATTTATAAACGGGTGCATAAGATATAAGACGAAGTAAGTGCTTGCAAACCACCACTGTGAAGTTGTGATAGGGAAAAATGAATTCAGCAAGTTTGATAAATCGAGACGCTGCTTAATAATAAAATACAGGAAAACAAAAAACACTTCAAAGACAACGGAATAAAAGAATACCTGGTCCCATGTTTTTTTGATTCTTTGAAAGTTAAATAAAGTTTTGTTGTTAATCAAAAAGTAGCCTGAAATCAAGACAAAAATATTTACTCCTATTTTGCCGCCCATTATGATAAAGTTGTACCATAGTTTAGGAAGCGTTAATTCGTAATCGGAAAACTGAAATTCTCCATGCCTCGCAAAATGATGAAATACAATCATAAACATGCATATAATTCTTAACAATTCAATCGAAGAGTTACGATTTTTTATGCTTTCGGTGCGGAGTTGCAGCTTTTTCATAAATAAACCTCATAATAAATTAATAAAAGATATGCTACCGTTATGATAGCATATCTTTATGATTGGTGCCTTCAGGTGTGGAAATAAACCCCTGGTTCTACCAGGGGTTAAAGACGGCTTCAGCAAAGCCAAAACGGGCGAGCTAAAAGCAAGCCCGAAAGGTTGAAAGAAAATCAAACCTCCAAGTATAATAGTAATGGTT